>MGBH01000001.1 GCA_001790095.1 Candidatus Roizmanbacteria bacterium RIFOXYA2_FULL_38_14
GAAATTAAGTTGACAACCGTTGCTTATTACTCCATAATGAAAAATATGGCGGGTTTCTTTGATTTTATAAAAAAACCACAAGATAATGCAAGTGCTCCTGTAATGCAGGGCTCTTCCATGCCCCAATCTATGCCTCAAAATATTCCACCACCACAACCGCGTTCATATAATGGTATCGGAGCGCCGCCTGGCGGAGGCACTCCTTATAGTGGGATAGGTACTCCTCCTACTCCAACGCCAAAAGCTACATCTCCACAGTTGGATAATATACATAATATAATGGCATCTGTTAACTCACCCGCGGGTCAAGTGCCGCCACCACCACCCACTCCACCTGTTGCAAAACCACTTACTTCAAATATAGATGGTCAAAAACGAGCAGAGCTTGATCTTATGACACATCTGACACAAAGATCAAATCGTGTCTTTCTCTCAGCCCAGACAAAAGCAAAAGAGCTTGAGGACCAATTTATTGACAGTGAACACGTACTTCACGGGCTTCTTGCAGATGGGGAGATATACAAACTATTGACTGAACTTAAGATACAGCCTCAGGCTGTTGAGCAAGAACTGGCACCACTTTATAAACGTGAAAACAACAAATTAACTCCTCCCCAGAACTCACCTCGTCTTAAACGGATTCTTGACAATTCTCTTGTGGTTGCGCGCAAACTTGGATTTGAGTTTATATCTCCCGAGCACCTTCTTCTTGCTCTTTTCGAAGAGGGTGAGGGGATTGGCGCCCGAGTGCTTTCCAAATTAGGCTTAAAAAAAGAAGATCTAAACAAGAAAATCGTTGGAAAAAAAGAAGGGCTCATGGAAGATCAAAAAGAAGCTCAAAAGAAAAAAAGCAGTATCGATCAATACACTATTGACTTAACCGCAAAGGCGGCTCAAGGCTTGCTTGATCCGGTGGTTGAACGATACGAGACCATAGAACGTGTCATTCATATCTTATCGCGCAGATCAAAAAATAATCCCGCCTTGGTTGGTGAGGCCGGAGTTGGAAAGACTGCAATCGTTGAAGGATTAGCAGAAAAAATAGTAGCAAAACAAGTACCCGAGTCACTTCTCAACAAACGTATTTTGTCCCTAGATCTTATGGCCGTACTTGCCGGAGCATCACACAGAGGTGAGTTTGAAGAACGCATGAAAGACTTGATCGATGAGGTAAAGGCGACCAAAGGTCAGATAATCTTATTTATCGATGAGATACACAATATCATGGGTGCTGGAGGAGGAGAAGGTTCATCTGATGCTGCCAACTTTTTAAAGCCAGCCCTTTCAAGAGGAGAGATGCAGCTTATTGGTGCAACTACCTTAAGTGAATATCGCAAATATATTGAGAAGGATCCAGCCCTAGAAAGACGTTTTCAACCCATCGTAGTACCTGAACCGACTGAGGAGCAGGCAATCAAGATGTTGAAGGCCACAAAGGGTAAATATGAAGCATTTCATCGTGTACAAATACCAGATAGTGCAATTGAAGCAGCTGTCAAACTCTCGAAAAGATATGTCGGAGACAGATTCCTTCCAGATAAAGCAGTTGATCTTATCGATGAAGCAGGATCTGCCGTAAGACTTCCTCTTATCTCACTTCCTGAAGAGATTCGTTCGCTTGAGACGCGGATTGCCGAGTTAAAACAAAGCCTTCAGGAGGCAGAGAAATCAGCAGACCCGGTAAAAGCACGAATTCTTCGATCAAAGATTGACGAGATCACATCTGAGCTTACGGAGAAAAAAGATGATTTTAATACAAAGAAAGCTCAAACGACAACGGCAATATCTGAGCAAGTGATAAAAGATATCGTAGCTCGTTGGACCGGTATCCCTGTGTCAAAGATCACAGGGACTGAGATGGAAAAACTTGCGCATCTTGAAGACATAATGCACAAACGCCTTATTGGACAAGAGGACGCGGTTGCATCAGTTGCACAGGCTGTTCGAAGAGGAAGAGCAGGTCTTAAGTCAGCTGCTCGTCCCATCGGTAGTTTTGTATTTTTAGGTCCAACAGGTACTGGTAAGACAGAACTTGCAAAGACGTTGGCAGATATTCTTTTCGGTCAAGAGGAGGCGATGATCCGCTTTGACATGACCGAATATATGGAAAAACATGAGGTTGCAAAGCTGCTTGGAGCTCCTCCAGGTTATGTTGGGTATGAAGAGGGAGGGAAGCTTACTGAGGCAGTACGACGCAAACCCTATTCAGTAGTACTTTTTGATGAGGTTGAAAAAGCGCATCCTGATATATTTAACATTCTTCTCCAGATACTTGATGATGGCCGTCTTACTGACAACAAAGGCCATACAGTCTCTTTTAAAAATGCCGTTGTCATCTGCACTTCAAATATCGGTTCAAAAGTCATCCAAGAAGAACTGATGAAAGGTGGGAAAGAACAGGTAGAGGAACCAAATGTACTTTCTACCTATACTTTTTCACCAAGAGGTCGTGAGATTTTGACGATAGGAAGCAAAGTGTTTGAAAAAGAAGGAGAGGCAGGTACATGGGCAGAAAAAATGCTCCTTGATTACTTTGCCGGTCAAGAAGTCACTTCTCAGCCGAAAGAAGGAGAAGACCAAAGCAAACAAGAAAAGGCAGAGTTTCCTATCCATGGATTTGACACACAGGCGATGGCAGGAAACGGAGTTGAGATGCTCACCAAAGCAGGCAATGTTTTTTATCGAAGTTCAACAACAGCTAAAAAGTGGGACAAATCAACACTTATTGAGTATTTCAAAAATGGTATTGTCATCAATGCTCTTCCTGATGCCCCTGATGAACAACTTCCGACAGCCAGTTTGAAAACCCATGCGTTTTCTCCTGATGAACAAGAATTAGTTACCTTTAAAGACCGTTTTTGGAGACGTAAAATGAATAGTAATGATTGGCAGACAGGATTTTTAAAAGATTATTTTACCGATCAGACTATAGAAAAGGGCAATTTCCCAACGACCTATTGGGATATCCATACTTTTTCCCCATCAGGCAAGGAGATCGTGGTCGTAGGAGAGGTAGTATGGTTTAAAAACCAAGGAGAAACAAAATGGACTATGCAACGGGTAGATGAGTACTTTGGGAAAGATTTCCCCCTTCAAAAACAGGTTGAGGAAAAACTGAAGATTGACGATGAGATCGAAAAGAAAAAATTTGGTCTTCTCAAAGAAAAAGTCATGACAGAGCTTCATAAATTCTTTAGACCTGAGCTTATCAATCGTTTTGATGAGGTCATCATATTTGAACCGCTGCGTTTCATACATATGAAACGCATCGTTGAGATCCAGCTAAAAGGAGTAAGAAAGGCGATGGAAGATCAGGATATGGGTTTCTCATGTACTGATGTAGCTGTTAAAGAGATCGTCCGCAATGGATTTGATCCGGTATTTGGAGCACGCCCCCTAAGACGAGCGATTCAAAAATTAGTAGAAAACCCCATATCAGGGCTTATCATTGAAAAAAAAGTAGTAGCGGGTAATCAAGTACTTGTTGATTTTGACGGACAGAACTTCGTATTTAATGTAGAAAGAACAGAGCTCGTATCCAAAGATAAACTAAAAGAAGGTAAGATGAAAAAATATCTTTGTGAGATGTGTGCCAACCGGTTTGAAACAGAGAGTGCCCCCAACTCAACTCCTATCTGTTCAAAATGTGCCTCATCCAAAGTGCAGGAAGTGTTTGAGAATCCTGCACCTGAGGAAAAGCCGCCAGCTCTACAGGAGTCTCTTCCTCCTCAAACTAAAGAACAAGGTAATAGTGCAGCTGGTGTATAATAATAGACATGGATACTCACTTTACTCCCCTTGACGTTACGAAACTGGAGAAAAAAATTAAACAAGAACCAAAACACGAAGGGTTTGATGATATCTTTAACACTATTCTTCTCCTGCTTGCTACTCTTACGGTTTTCACTGCTGCAATTGTTTTTTTCCTTTTGATTCAAAAACAAATACATGGATCTTAATGCTTTCGTTTTGGTTCTTGCAGTATTTATCTTTCAGATGATTGTCCTTTATTTTGTTTCCCACACAATGATCAATGAATTATATTATCTTTTATATGGTATTTTTAAAAAAAAGGAGACAGCCTTTTCCATCATTGCCTTTCTTCTTCTTCCAGGTACTATAGTGCATGAGATGTCACATTTTCTGATGGCGACCATACTTTTTCTTCCGGTTAGAGAGATACGAATCTTTCCTGAATGGAGGCAAAACAATGTAAGGCTTGGAATGGTCTCATATCAAAAAGCAGACATAATACGATCAGTTATCATCGGAATAGCTCCTTTTTTCGGAGCAATCGGATTTTTCATACTGATTGAAGCTTTTGGTCTGTTTCCAACGAACCATTTTGTACTCAATATTTGTATGGGATATCTCATATGCATGATCTCGGCAAATATGTTTTCTTCCAAACAAGATCTGGTAGATCTTATCTATCTTGTTCCAATCATCATCGTTTTTCTGACACTCTACTATTTGCTGAACATAAAGATTATGGTCACTGTCCCATCCGAATTTATACAAAAGGGAACGGTCATATTGAAGTCAATCAATTTTTATATTACTATTGCATTAGCAGTACATTTAGGTGTAATCATATTATTTAAAAGTTTTAGATCACTTTTTCAAAGATGAAATCGCAGTTATTAGCTCAAACGGTAAATGTAGGAGGAACGAGTATAAGAGGGCCTTTACAGGGTATAAACAACATTGGAGATATTATAAACAAGCTTCTTCCCTTTATTATGACGTTTGCCGGTGTCATATTATTTTTTATCCTTATATGGGGCGGATACGACTTTATGATGTCTCAAGGGTCGGCTGAAAAGATGAAATCAGGGAAAGCAAAGATTACGGCAGGGATCGTTGGATTTTTTCTTCTCGTTGCATCATATTTAATAACAAGACTTATCAGTGGTATATTTAATATAGGGCAGGGAATCCTTTAAGTGATTCATATTTGGTCCATTGAATTATAGCCCTATATCATGTATAATAGAAAATACATATTACGTATGTTTACCAAGAATTTAATTATTAAGTAACAAGTCACAGCGCCCCCCGCGATAAGCGGGGATTTTTTTACCCTTGTTTTATATATGTATAAAGAACCGCCTATAGTTATCTCCATCGGAGGAAGCTTGATTGTTCCAGGAGATAGAATAAACACAGACTTCATTAAAAAACTAAACGTTTTTATCCGTGAAGAGGTGGAAAAAGGCAAACGTTTTTTCCTGGTCGCAGGAGGCGGAAAGTTCTCACGCACCTATAGAGACGCAGGAAAAACTGTTGTTGGGACGATGACCAATGAAGATCTTGACTGGTTAGGTATACACGTGACTCGGCTGAATGCACATCTGCTTCGTACCGTATTTCAAGATATTGCTCATCCTGCCATAATTAAAGACTACGATAGGCGTATCCGAGACTGGAAAGAGCCTGTGGTCATCGCTTCAGGTTGGAAACCAGGCTGGTCAACAGATTATTGTATGGTAAAGATTGCACAGATTTATCAAGCACAGATCATGATAAATCTTTCAAACATTGACTGGATCTACGACAAAGATCCCAATAAGTATAAAGACGCAAAGATCATTAAGAAGCTTACGTGGGAAGAGTGTGAAGATTTGGTTGGTGATAAATGGGCTCCGGGTATGAATACACCCTTTGATCCCGTTGCAACGAAGCTTGCCAAAGAGCTACGTTTGACTGCTATAGTGGCTAACGGAAAGGATTTCGATAACCTTAAAAATATTATTGAGGGCAATGAATTTACAGGAACGGTCATCATGCCTTATGAGATAGATGCTGGGTTTTATGATCGTGAATACTATCATGGGGCAAAAAGCGGGTATGTATTTCATGCCAGGGAATCTTATGTGGGGCGAATATTTCAAAATATTACTGCTATCTATAGAGCACTTCTCATAATGTTATTCTTACGTCCAAAAAACTGCTTAGATGTAGGGTGTGGAACAGGACGTCTGATCAGAGTATTGAGATTTTTCGGTGTTGAGGCATGGGGAGTTGAGATATCAAAGGCAGTCCTTGAGCTTATTCAACCCTCAGTCTCTTCATATGTAAAGGAGGGGAGTCTGACAGATCTACCTTTTGACGATAACAAATTTGATTTGGTGGTGACATATGATGTCCTTGAACACGTTGAACGCTCAAAGATACATCAAGCGGTGAAAGAAAGTATACGGGTATCAAGCAAATACGTACTACATAAGATCTATACAGTGGAAAACAGCTGGATAAGAATGATCCATAAACGTGATTTCTCACGTATCTCTGTCTTTGCCAGAAGATACTGGCATGTGGTCTTTTCTTCTTTCAAAGACGTTTCGATACTGCGGGGTTCATTTTTTAAACTGCCCTCCTTTTTTGAAACCATATTTCTACTCAAAAAGAAAAACTAACCCTCGTATAATAAGTACTATTATGTTATTACAAAAGTTAGTGCTTCAGAATTTTCGCAATAGAGATGATGATACGTTTGATTTTAGTCCGCATCTGACTATCTTTTTGGGAGAAAATGCACGCGGCAAGACCAATCTGCTTGAAGCCATATATTTTTTGATAAACGGATCCGGATTTAGGGAAAGTCGGGAAGAAGAACTGCTTTGTATTGGGAAAAATCAAGCAAACGTGGAAGGAAGATTTATTATGGGGAACGGAAAGCGAGATTTTAAGATACATATCACAAAACGGGATGGGATCGTTGAAAAAATATACTTCTTAGAACGTACCCGCAAGAAACATGCTCAGTATATGATGGATCAAACCAAAGCGATTCTGTTTGCGCCTGAGCATATCGAGATCATCAATAGTTCACCCGACATAAGACGCGCCTATTTTAATAAATTTATATCTTATTACGATGGAGAGTACAAAAAAAAAGTGGTAAATCTTGAAAATGCACTCCGTCGCCGCAACAAGATATTGGAACGTGTCAAGGATGATATCCAACTAAAAGAAGAGCTGTCTTTTTGGAACGATTATATCCTGCAGCAGGCGACTTATATCACAAAAAAAAGAGGCGAATATGTAGAGTATTTAAACGATCATCCCAAGCTTGATCACAAAGAGTTTAGGATAGTTTACCTCAAAAATGAAGTTACATTGGAGCGGTTTAGGGAGGTGCTTGAGGAAGAGAGACGTTGGCATCGCACCATGATAGGACCACAAAAGGATGATTTTCAGATCTATATCAAAGATAAAAACGTCCATCATTATGGCTCACGTAGCGAACAGCGTTTGGCTGTATTTTGGCTTAAGATAAATGAGATCACCTATCATGAATCGATATACAAAAAGAAACCGATTTTGTTATTGGACGATGTATTTTCCGAATTTGACAAACAGAATAAAAAGATGGTTTTGGAGCTTATAGAAAAATACCAGACAGTCTTGACCACAACTGAGGAAGAAGTGATAGATCTGATCGATGTGCCAAAAAAGATTATCAGGGTATAATATGAGTTGTGTCAGGAGGGTGGGCAGGACGGTAATGCGCGGGTTTCGAAAACCCGTGGGAGCAATCCCTAACAGGTTCGACTCCTGTATCCTCCGCCACGTAATAAATTTTGCAAGCAAAATTTAAACGTGGCTGAGACGTTGAAATTTTATGAAATAAAATTTCTTACGTCTCGCCTTCTAGCAATTTCAACGCCATTTGTTCCCATATAATTACATTATGAAAACCTATGCTTTTAGGTTAAAACCAAATCAAGATCTGCGCAAAGAAATAGATAGATTTGTTAAAGAGAAACATATACGGGCAGGTATCATCCTAACCTGTGTTGGTAATTTGAAAAAGGTAGTCATCAGGATGGCGGAAGCTAAGGTTATTAATAAATACATGGGAAGTTATGAGATTGTATCTTTGGTGGGTACTTTAGAATCAGGTAATAGTCATATCCACATATCACTTTCAGACAGTAAGGGAAAGCTAATCGGCGGTCATTTAAAAGAAGGCTCTATAGTTGGAATCACTGCAGAGATAGTGATTGGAGAGCTAGAACATAGGGAGTTCTCTAGAAAATTTGATAAAGAGACAGGATATGATGAGTTAGTAGTTAAAGATTTTAATTAGTTTAAACGTATATGAACCAATTAAAGAAAGTACTGGGTGAAATAATTGTAAGTAAACCTGATATCCTGCAGTTTGCCAAAGATAGAAAGTTTGAGGAGTCTTGGATTATCCCATTAAGTAAACCTAGACCCTCTGGAAAAGACATCAGCGCATATCTTCAAAAAGATACATTTCAAACGATTATCGTTGAGTACGTCTGGAATTCATCAGATGATGACAATCGTTTTGTCTTAACACTGTTTCTTGATCAGCAATGCAAACTTAAGGACTCAAAAGAATTTGTAGATATTTCCCTAGATCTCTTTTATGATTATGAGGATTTTGAATCATTTATTCAGATTATTGATGATAAGATCATTGGGAAAGAGTATTTACTAAACAATCTTGCAGACAGTGTTAATCTGAGCGTCTTTAATCACTGGCTTTCCGTTGGTCCGATTGAGTTATGGAATAAGAAGAGCGTATATGAATTCGAAGAAATCAAATCAAAGATTCACTCTCGTCCTGAGATCGAAACAACATCGCTAAACTATCAAGGATTATTTTTCCGTTTTAATGTTGATGGCAAATCAAATGGCCCATATTACGGTATCAAAACACCTTGTTGTAATAAAGTAGGGGAAAAGTGGACCATCGACTATAAAAAAATTGATTATTGGACAAAATTGATGTTGGAGTTATGAGGATTAGAAAGTTCCAGACCTAGATGGTCCACATAAAAAATGAAAAATATAAGAAGAGTAGTTGTGATTATGTGTGTTAGTGTAGCGTCTGTTTATTTGTTGCTCACGGCGTATGTGGGGCTAAATGTATATGTTGATAACAAGAAAAAATCAGATGTGATACTGGTACTTGGATCCAAATCATATAAAGGTAAAAGTTACAATCCTTGTCTTGTAGCCCGTGTGGAGCATGCTGCAAACCTTTACAAACAAGGATACGCAAGTAAGATCATTATGTCTGGGGGAGATGACATCGAAGATGGTAAAAATGAGGCATTTACCATGATTCAAATAGCGCAAAAGTTTCAAGTACCTCAGCATGATATCCTTCTTGAAACAAGATCAACATCTACCTATGAAAATATTAATTTTTCAGCTAGCTTGATGAAGCAGCAGATGTTGAAGTCAGCGATCATCGTGACTGAGCCATTTCACACTCCTCGTGCTGCACTCGTTGCAAAGAAATCCGGGTTAGACTATTCAGTCTCACCTACACTTACAAGCCAATGTTGGCTGCGATGGAAATATGGATCAAGGTACTTTCTCAAAGAGCCACTCGCTATCATACAATATTTTGTATTTGGCAAGATCTAGGACTTGCGTTATATAGCTCCCAGGTGGTATTAAATTTGAGAGAGCAAGTATAATAAGGATCATGAGTAAACACGTTATCATAACAAGTATTGACGATCACTATGGTGATTTTTTAGTGAATCACTGGCTAAGATCTTTAAAAGAAAATGTAGATTTGAGAGATATCGATATTATCATCCTGGACTTTGGTCTTACCACGTCACAACTTAGACGACTAAAAGAAGAAAAAGTGATCATAGTCCCATGCAGTCAATCAGGACATATTGTGAATGCAAGATTCACCAAAACTGCTCAACTTCTTGAGAAAAATCATTATGATCAAGTTTTGTTTGTCGATGGCGGCGACATCATTTTTCAGAATAATATTTCTTTTCTTTTTGAACAAGATCAAGATATCTTTCGAGCGGCTAAACTGGATTTAGAAGTGTTATTTTATGAAGCTTTTATTCCTTTTAATTTTAAGGGAGATAAGGGTAAGAAGATATATGGATTCTTAAAAGATAAACCTGTTTTAAATGCTGGTTTTATATTAGGTCCACGTGATAAATTCATAAGTCTTTGTAATACAATGAACGACTTAATAACCAATAAAAAAGCCTATGGTCCAGATCAGGTCGCTTTAAACTACTGTATCCATCAGGAAGGTGTAAAACTCTTAGATAGAAGATACAATTTCATGATCACAACTGTGGATGAAGGTTTTACGATCAAAGACGGTACTTTTTATCTTCAGAACGGAGAACAAATAGTAGTTGTCCATAACGCAGGTCATAATCGGTATTTAAGGCCAATCATAAACTTTGGATATGGTAAAGACTTCAATAAGCTAAACTTCTTGGTTTATCATTTAAGAAGATCTTTCTTCAAACTCATCGGTTTAATAAAATCACTACGCTGATTATCGAATACATCTATAGTCTAGACTCTAGACTCTACTCATATCTTTCATAATGTGTTTTTGTTCTGCTCTAAAAATAGCAAGTATTTTTCCTCTGATGCGAGGTGGGAGAGTGATGGATGAATGTATACCAAAGTAGGTGGATATGAGTTCTTTCTTTCTTCTTAAAGCCTCTTTATGAAACAGCTTCTTGTATACGCTTATCAATTCTCCCTTTACTCCGTTTTGATATGCCAGGTAAAAAGCCAGAAGCTGTTCATCTTTTCCCAGTCCGCTTCCTCCATAGGCGCTCGTTTCTTTACTATTGGTAAATAGCGAATAATAATGCTTTTTGTTTAATCCAAACATATTGATGTTGGGAAATCCGACAGAGGTGGGTTCAATCCGTAAAGCCTTAAAAAAGATATACATGCGAGCGCATTTTTCACAAGCTCCACACCACCTATTTTTTTTTGCCTGACGCTTTTCAAGGACGCAGGATGTCTGATATTTTGCCAAGGCGGGGTAGCGGTAATGAAGAAGATAGGTGATAAATAATTCATGTATTGGTTCAATCACGCTTCCCAGATGGGTTTTGATTGAAAATAATTTAGGTATGTCTTGTAGTAGCTGCATTGCTTTGACACTTTGTTCATATACTGGACTAATCATAAATCCACTTTGATGCATGACATAATCATTACAGCTTTGTTCATTACCAAGGAATATATATTTGGTTCGATAATAAAAACAGTAGGGTATAAGGGTTAATATATACTGAGACAAAATAATATCCCAACCCCAGTAGTTTCCGTTGTCTTGGCGTATATGACCAAATGAAACAGGGAAAAGATCTATTAAATGCTGAAAATCTTGTTTAAACCGTTTGATAAGGTGAGACTTATGATAGTTCTCATATTTGCTTTGCGGTTCTTCCATAAACATGACAACAGGTTTGATACCCACCTCATTCATAAGGCCAAGGGTGAGTAAACTATCTTTCCCAAATGAAAAAAGGACAAGACCGGACTCCTTTAGTCTGTTATGGTTTTTATGGTTAAAATAGAAGTGATTGAGGCTCTTAAATTCGGTAATAAAATTGGAATTATAAAAAGACTGTATAAGGGAGACAACGGAATTATTTTTACTGGTATAGATATTCATCGGAACGCTATAGATGAGAAGCTTGAAAAACAAGGGTTCAATGACAGGGTGGTCGAAATGATATATAACAGATCTGTTATTGATGATAGACAGATGCCATGTCGCTGCATATGTTACATTATCTGCAAAGAACTTATGAAGAGGTTTTGAAAACTTGCTCCAGATTTTCTCATCATACTCAATGCGATATTTTTTATTTCCTATCGTTATTCCAACACCGTTTTTTTCAATCTTATTGAAAATGTGCAAACCACTATTTGTCTGTTTTTTTTCATGTATAGACATGTTTGAGTTATACTAATTAAATACTATAGATACTATATTATCAACCTATATTAAGTATTTTTTGTTTGATTGTTTAACTTGACAAACTAAGTTTCAACTATTACCATATATGTATTAGTACAATATATTTATTTACTTATCCGTTGAGGAACTAAATAGATTGATGCATTTTTAATTGCCACGATGGAAATCGTTTCTCAGGTCATATTGGTTATACTTCTGATACTTCTTAACGCCTTTTTTGCGGCTTCAGAATATTCAATCGTAGCTATACGTGCCACGCGTGTCGATGAACTGGTTAGGCGAGGAGACAGGTTAGCCAAACTTATACAACAGGTCATTGCAAACAGGGAAGATTTTATATCTGCTGTTCAATTAGGTACGACGATCGTAAGTTTGATTCTGGGGAGGATTGGAGAACCGATATTTGAACGGCTTTTTCTTTCTTTTTTCACATTTCTGCCCAAAGGAGGCATAATAGCTGCAGCTCATTTTGTGTCTGTTATCTCTGCTTTTCTCATCCTGACTTTTTTATCGGTAATCATAGGGGAGCTCATTCCCAAAACAATCGCTATACAGAGGGCTGAGATGGTTGCTCTAGTACTTATTGCTCCACTTACATTGTTTATCAAAATATTTCGTCCTTTTATCTTCCTTTTTAATAAGATTGGACACAGATTATTACTTCTTCTCGGGTTTGATACTTATAATCATAATCATCTCTCCTATACGAAAGAAGAGCTCAAACTTCTGTTTGACCAAGTGAGCAGTAGTGGGATCATGGCTAAGGAAGAGTTTCGAATCGTTGACAATGTCTTTAAATTATCAGACAAGCAAATCAAACAAATGATGACGCCACGATCAGAGATCCTTATGATAAATGTTCTTTTACCGATTGGTAAAATACGTGAAAAATTAGATCCACGCTTTAGTCGTTTTCCAGTCTATAAAGGCAATGTCGATAATATTGTGGGATTTATCCATGTAAAGGATATCTATCATCTTGAGAATAGTCAGAAAAATGAAAAAAAACTTATCGATACCTCAATAATCCGCAAAATCATCAGTGTTCCTGAGACAAAGAAGGCAAATGAAGTTCTTTTGGACATGCAAAAAAAGCATGTACATTTAGCTATCATTTATGATGAATTTGGTGTTATGGTGGGACTGGTGACACTTGAAGACATCATAGAGAGTCTTATAGGAGAGATTCAGGATGAATTTGATAAGCCAATATTAAACATCAAACGGAACGCTGATGGCACATATCTTATTGACGGAAACGTTTCTCTTGAAAAAATGCAAAAAAGGTTTAGACTGCCTATAAAAGGACAAGGATACACGACACTCGGAGGACTCATATTTGGGCTTATAGGGAGAGAGCCGCGAGTTGGAGACAAAATATGGATTTTGCACAAATCATTTGAGGTGAAATCAGTTGAGGGAAAGCGTATTAAGGAGCTTATTTTGAGGATAAATGGCTTTCAAAATGAGACAGGAAAAAAGTAAAAGTGGCCGAGTCTAGATATTTAAATTGATATAAACTAATTTTTTTGTTACTATCATATATATGAATCAAACACAACAAAATCTTCTCAAGGCTTTTGCTGGTGAGAGCCAGGCGAGAAATAAATACTACATGTTTGCCAAGATGGCAAGAAAAGAAAATCTTGAATGGATTGCTCGCATCTTTGAAGAGACCGCAGATAATGAACGCACCCACGCAGAGGAGCTATTTGAACACATATCAGAACCCGTAAAAACAGTAGGAGATCTTGAAATCACTCCATTTAAGAAGACAATTGACAACCTCAAAATGGCAGCAGATGGAGAAAAGTATGAGTGGACCACTATGTATCCTGATTTTGAAAAAATAGCAAGAGAAGAGAAAGAAGATAAGGCAGCGCGTCTGTTTGGATCCCTCAAATTGGTTGAAGAAAAGCATGAAGAGCGTTACATCATCATTGCTTCCAAGTTAGACGACAAAACATTGTATGATGCAGAGGCAGAACTTGAATGGAAGTGTGTAAACTGTGGATACATCCATAAGGGTAAAGTTCCCCCACCTTCATGTCCAGTTTGTACCAAACCATTTACTTGGTATATGCCAATCGGTCTGGTTAGATGAAAATAACAAGCCATTCATGTTAAATTGTGGCTTGTATGCTATTGCACCTTTTATTATTTATATTTATTCTTAATATATGGAAGACAAATCATGTCCCAAATGCGGTTCGGCACTCTCAGAAATCATTACTACAAAATCAGGCAAACGCCTACAGCGTTGTTCTACCAGTGTATGGAGTAAGGAAACAGGTAAAACTGAAGGATGTGATTTTGTCAAATGGTTACCCTTTGAACCTCAGACACTTGATGAAAAATGTCCGAAATGCGGAGCCCCTCTCATCGTAACGATGACTCGTTTTAATAAAAAAATGAAGAAATGTTCAACAAACTCCTGGGACCCAAAGACTAAGACCGCATCTGGCTGTGACTATTTTGCATGGATACAAGCTACAGTTGAAGAATTGGATGAGGACTGTCCCAAGTGCAGCAGCAAACTTGTAAAAGTTGAGACCCCCTCCGGCAAAAAAATGAAAAAATGTTCTACATCCGGTTGGGATAAGGTAAATAAAGTTGCAACAGGTTGTGACTATATCGAGTGGCTCCAGTAAGATTGTTATAATGATAGGGTGAAGATCGATACGCCAACCATAGATCTGTTTAAAAAAACAGTATGGGATTTCTACAAGATAAATCGTCGCGACCTTCTATGGAGAAATACAGACGACCCCTACCTTGTCTTGGTCTCTGAGATTATGCTTCAGCAAACACAGGTTGCTCGCGTATTGATCAAATATCCCATCTTTATCTTGCAATTTCCAAACTTTAAGCAACTTGCAAAAGCATCTATCAAAGACATTCTTCATATATGGCAGGGGATGGGATATAACAGGCGTGCCTTATATCTAAAAAAAATAGCAGACATAGTTATAAAAGAATATAATGGGTATCTACCAGATAGTCCACACATCCTTGAGACATTTCCTGGGATTGGTCAGGCAACCGCTTCATCCATTGCCGCCTTTGCCTTCAATAAAACAACCGTATTTATCGAAACCAATATTCGCCGCGTATATCTACATCATTTCTTTAAAGGTAAGACAGAAGTCCATGATAGGGAAATATATAAGCTTGTCCAAAAAACACTTGACACAAAAAGTCCCCGAGAGTGGTATTTTGCTCTTATGGATTATGGATCCTATCTGGGGAAAGCTGTTGAAAATCCGAACAAACGAAGTAGGCATTATATAATCCAATCTAAGTTTGAAGGATCAGACAGGCAGATAAGGGGGAAAATATTAAAATTATTATTAAAGAACTCAACTTCAGAGGAAGATTTGTTTAAAATGGTGGATAAAGATCCACATAAGATAAAAAAAATCTTACAGGTTCTGGTTAAAGAACAATTTATTAATTTTAAAAATAATAAATATTATATTAACAATTTCTAAGAAAGTCACTATAGTTCTTGGAGAACTTAAAAAGTTGTTTCCCCATGCGAAAATTGTTTTAACATACAATAATCATTGGGAACTTCTTGTTGCGGTCATTTTGTCCGCTCAGTGTACCGATAAAATAGTGAATAGGGTAACAGAGAAATTATTTCACAAATATAAAACCCTGGATGATTATGTGAGCGCTGATTTGAAAGAATTTGAGCAAGACATTCATTCGACCGGTTTTTATCACAACAAAGCAAAACATATTCTCGCATCGGCAAATATAATTAAAGATCGATTTCATGGAAAAGTACCCAACACAATGGATGAACTTTTAACATTAAAGGGAGTTGCACGAAAGACTGCAAATGTTGTTTTAGGTAATGCATTCGGTATTGTTGAGGGGATCGCGGTTGATACCCACGTGCGTCGTTTAACAAAATTATGGGGTTTGACAAAACATGATGATCCAGTGAAAATAGAGAAAGACTTGATGAGATTATTACCAAAAAAAGAGTGGTTTGATTTTACCTACCGGACCATCGAATACGGAAGAGCATACTGTATAGCAAAAAAACACGACCATAAATTGTGTCCGATGACAAGGCTGTTACATGGTTCTGTATCTATGTTGAGATGAGAGAAAGATCAAGAAAAGGGATGGATGGTTTGGGTTTGACCTTTTTTTCCTGTATCTCTTCTTTATCAAACAAAGAAGTGCCAAAATCAATTTTTTTGGTCTCTATAAATGGATATATTTTTTTGACTTTATGTTCAAGATGAAGATTCTGAAAGAGACCTTGTTGAGTATTGGCGTCTTCCTTAAGATTGGTGATGGTACAGCCGGTTGTTCGGTAAAGCACATGGGGATGATAGATCTTGTTAAATGCCTTTTCCAGTTCGTTTCGGATCAGAAAAGGATATTGGGTCTGATTCTTTAATTTGATCTCTGTCGCATGATATAAAAAAGATTGAGTTTTAAGGAACATGTGTACTTTTTCTACACGATAATTATATGTGCGGGCTTTTATGAAAGCATCTTCAATATGAGCAAGAAGGCGTGCCCATAAGATATCTTTGTCCATAGTCGGCGGATGAAAGGTCTGAGTTTTGGATATAGATTGGTATGTCGTTTTTTTCTCAAGATTAAGTTCATAGATTTTCTTGCCTCGTAATTCTTGATAGATCTCAAAAAAAGGTTTTGAAAGGTGACTTTGTACAAACTCTTCAGACTGAGAAACAAAATCAAACGCGGTATGTATACTTAATTTACGAAGATAGGCGGATGTTTGTTCACCAATGCCCCACACTTTTTGTATTGGTATTTTTTTGAGGAATGTTTCTATATTTTTGCCATCAATCACAGTAAGTCCTGATGGCTTATGAAAATCTGAGGCTATTTTTGCAAGAGATTTTGTTACCGATATACCAAGAGATATGGTGATACCAAGGTTTGATTCAATCATGTTCTTAATCTTTCTCCCCATCTCTTCATATCCCATGTGGTGAGGGCTTCGCAGACCTTTCAGATCGAGGAATCCTTCATCTATTGAGTACTCTTCAACAGACGGGCTAAACTGTCTTAAGATTTCAAACAGACGATGGGAATAAAGACTATATAGCTCATAATCTGATCGGACAAATATACAATTAGGACACATCTTCTTCATCTCAACAAAACGCATGCCACGTTTTATGCCATATTTTTTTGCTTCGTAGGAGATAGCTGTTGCAATACCTCTTTCTTGGCCGGTAACAACGGGTTTTCCTTTAAGCCGGGGATCTACTGCTTGTGCAACTGACGCAAAAAAAGCATCTCCATCAACATGCAGTATAGTCTCAGGCCAGGATCTAATTTGAAACATGTTGACTAGTTAAATTTTCTGACGACAGCTTTTACTATTCCGAATATTTGTAATTCTTCTTTCGGATAAAAAGACGGATATTTAGGATTGGCGGCTGATAAGTAATTTAGCCTTTGGATACGGTCTTTTCGAAGTATTTTAAGCGTCCACTCTTTGTCAATCTGGGCAAGTACTACAGAACCTATACGGGCTTCTTTTTTGCGTTCAATAATGACGATATCTCCTTCAAAAATACCTATACCTTCAAGAGAGTCTCCATTTACTTTTAATAAAAAAGAGGATTGAGGATCTTCAATGAGATAGTCATCAAGCGATACATAGTCGCGGTTCTCTTCAGCAAGAATAGGGAAACCGGCTCGAATACTGCCCAAAAGAGGAATGGCAAAAAAGCGTGAAGTAGGAGCAAACTTACCACCTGTTTTTTTTATAAGTCCTTCTTCAACCCATTTAGAGACGATTTTAAAAATGGCATTTTTTGATGCAATGCCAAAGAGCTTGAGCATCTCAGAGTAGGAGGGTAGCCGTTTGTGCTGACGATAAAATTTTTTGATTGATCCGAGGCGATCTATTTCTCCCATAACAATATATTTAATTTGTATTGTTTGTCATTCCTGCCTGCGCGGGGATGACTCTGAATGAACGTATGTTCACCAGTATAGTAAACAATTGTTCACTTTGTCAAGGCCAAATTAATCATATTGGAGATAGGCCCCAAGTCAACTTATTATTTATACCATTCTTGTTTTGGAGATATGTTACCGTTCACAATAAGAAGATACTGAGCTAGACCATGTTGAATGAAGCCCGAATTGACGAAACGATGAGAGAGATCGAACTCTGCAAAATGGGTATGACCAAATATGAAGAACTCAGATTTTCCCTCAATAAACTTTTTAAGCTTATTATTAAGTGCAAAACCCCAGATGCGTGTTGTTCCTCTGATGGAACGAGTTAAAACGCGCTCAACACTTGTATAAAAGGACGTTGTGTAGTAAAGCACTTGTTTTGACAGAGGGATTCGATCATCAATTGAAGGAAGAAGACGGTCTCCATGTTCAAACACAAACGTTTTACCACCGTTTTGCAGCACATATTTACGTGTTTGTACGATAGAGAAAAGTGACGTTTTTTTATCTGAAAAAGCTTTTCGGTCATGATTACCGTATATATAGATTGTGCGTTTTTTTTTCAAGAGGGGGAATAACTGGTTCCAGGGTGACTTAAGAAATGCATCAAAAGAAGTAAGATATCCGTCCCAAAAATCACCGTTGATAACTACCTGATCGACTTTTTCAATCCTTTTTTTCAGGAAAAGATACTTTTCCTCTTCAAACACGCGCCCTAAATGTGTGTCTGAAAAGACAAGTGTTTTCATGATGTTTTATTTTTGAGTTAAGCCTTTCAAGACATTGACCGGTACTTCTTCATAATGTGATGGCTCCATATATGAAATACCTCGTCCTTCAGTTAGTGACCGAAGAGCAGTTACATATCCTGATAACTCTGCAAGAGGAACATAGGCTTTTATTATAGTGGCGCGGCCTCTCTTATCAGTTCCCAGTATTTTTCCTCTTTTACTTGAGATATCGCCGATGACAACACCCATAAAATTGTCAGGAACCGTCACTTCAAGCTTCATGATTGGTTCAAGAAGTGTTGGAGAAGCTTTTTTAGCTCCGTCCTGTAAAGCCATAGAAGCTGCAATTTTAAAGGCAATGTCTGAAGAGTCTACATCATGGTAGCTTCCATCAAAAAGCGTTGCTTGAAAGTCAACCATGGGAAAACCTAATATAACGCCTTTTTCTTTCGCTTCAAGCAATCCTTTTTCAACAGAGGTTATGAATTCTTTTGGAATTGCGCCTCCCTTTACTTTATCGACGAATTTGAATCCAGATCCGCGAGGAAGAGGTTCAAGATACATGACACAGTGTCCATATTGCCCGTGTCCACCTGTTTGTTTGATATATTTTCCCTCGGCTTCGACCTTTTTTGTAATAGTTTCTTTATATGCAACCTGTGGTTTTCCAACGTTGACATCCATTCCCATTTCCCGTTTCATGCGGTCAACAAGGATCTCAAGATGGAGTTCTCCCATACCTGACATGATGGTCTGATTTGTTTCATGATTTACTTTTACTCTAAAGGTAGGATCTTCTTCAGCGAGGCGTTGCAGCGAATAAGAAAGCTTTTCTTGATCTGCTTTTGTTTTTGGTTCAATAGCAAGAGAGATAACTGGTTCAGGAAAGACGATCTGTTCAAGAAGAATTGGTTTTTCTTGCTCTGCCATAGTATCTCCAGTCCTTAAGTCTTTGGGTCCAACAAGAGCGACGATTTCACCTGCATATGCTTTGTCTATTTCTTCTCTTTGATTAGCATGCATAAGAAGAATGCGACTGACACGTTCTTGTTTATCGCGGTTTATGTTATATATATATGATCCTGACTCAAGGGTACCTGAATAAATGCGAGTATAGGTAAGTTTCCCTACATGAGGGTCAAGTTGAATCTTAAAAGCAAGAGCAGAGAACCTTTCCTCAGGAGTAAGTTTGCGTACTTCTGGGCCTCCTGTTTTGGGATTGATGCCTTTTATCTCCTTTAAGTCAAGAGGGGACGGAAGATAATCAATGACAGCATCAAGTACGGGTTGTACTCCTTTGTTGCGAAGCGAACTTCCACAATAGGTTGGAACGACACGATAGGCGATAGATGCTTTTCGAAGCGCGCTCTTCAAAGATTCACTTGAGATTTCTTCTCCATTTAAATATTTACCAAGCAAGACGTCATCAGTTTCAGCGATTTGTTCGACCATCTTTGCTCTCATTGTCTGACATTTTGTCTTTAGATCTTCAGGTATCTCACTTGTTGAGTATTCTGTTCCTTGAGCGTCCTTATCCCAGACATAAGCTTTCATGATCATAAGGTCAATAACGCCCTTAAAGTCGTGTTCTTTGCCTATCGGATAGGTCATGATGATTGGGTGAGCGCCAAGACGATCTTTGATCTCTTCAACCGTTGCTTCAAAATCAGCTCCAAGCTTATCCATCTTATTGATGAAGCAGACACGCGGTATTTTATATTTATCTGCTTGTCTCCATACGGTTTCTGATTGGCTCTGTACTCCTTCTTCAGCGTCAAATACTACCACTCCACCATCAAGGACTCGAAGAGATCGTTCTACTTCAGCGGTGAAATCCACGTGTCCAGGAGTGTCTATGATATTAATGCGCATCCCTTTCCAAAAAGTAGTGGTTGCAGCTGAGACGATAGTAATCCCGCGTTCTCTTTCCTGCGGCATCCAGTCCATCTGTGTATTTCCGTCATCAATATCTCCTATTTTGTAGGAGCGGCCGGTATAAAAAAGAAAACGTTCGGTAGTGGTCGTTTTTCCCGAATCAATATGAGCGATAACACCAATGTTTCTAATCTTATCCAAAGGAACATTTCTGTTTTTTGTGACAATGCTTTGCTGAGCCATAAAGAAGTCTAACGTGTAACGTGTAACACATAACGCTTATCACACACATAACAGTTCCTTATGTGTATTTGACGTTATACGCTATACGTTTCGCGTTATGCGATTTACCACTTCAAATGTGCGAAGGCCTTATTGGCTTCTGCCAATTTTTCAGTCTGTGCTTTCTTTGCAATCGATGGTCCTTGATTTTGGGCAGCATCTTTAATTTCAGTATATAGCTTTTCTTCAAAGGAATGAAATTCTTTATTTGATTTTGCGCGTGCGTTAGTTACTATCCAGTTTAAACTCAAAAACAATTTACGTTCTTTTCTCACTTCAATGGGAACAAGATATGATGCTCCTCCTAGACGCTTTGGTTTTACTTCATGGTTTGGTGAAACGTTTGAGATAGCTTGATTAAGAATCTTTATTGCATCCTGACCTTCTTTCTTCAATCTTTCAAGAACTCCATAGACGATCTTTTCTGCAGTTGTTTTTTTTCCATCTCTTAAGATGAAATTAATAAGCTTTGCTACTTCGAAACTTCCATAGATTGGGTCGGGTTGTACAGTCAGTTTTTTATATTGATGGCGTGGCATAATAGATAATGTAATTAAATATGATTTATGCTGTTGGTGCAGCTTTTGATTTTTCAAACTTTGCTCCATATTTTGAGCGTGACGTTTTTCTTCCCTGTACTCCTGAGGTGTCAAATTTACCACGGACGATATGATACTTTACGCCTGGAAGATCTTTTACTCTTCCGCCGCGTACTAAGACGATTGAATGTTCTGCCAAGTTGTGTCCAACTCCTTGAATGTATGCAGTGACCTCCATCTTATTCGAAAGACGTACTCTGGCAACTTTACGGAGTGCTGAATTTGGTTTTTTTGGTGTCATGGTGCGAACAACAGTGCATACGCCACGTTTAAGAGGATTTTGTGTTTCGACATAGCGCCTCTTAAGCGAGTTAAAGCTTGTTTTCATGGCAGCTGCTCTTGATTTCTTAATCCTTTTTTGTCTCTTCCTTTTCAGGAGTTGGTTGATTGTTGGCATATTTACTTAAAAATTTGCTGTAATATTTTTCAATAAGTTCTTTTGTAACAGGAATCAATCTGCCTATTATAACATTTTCTTTGAGGCCCAGCAAGTGATCTACTTGGTTTTTTATTGCCGCAGCGCTTAATACTGAAGTCGTCTGTTCAAATGAAGCACTAGACAACCATGAATCGGTATAAATAGCTGCTTTTGTTATACCAAGTATAGATATTTTACCTGTTGCTGGTTTTCCACCTTGAGTGATGATTTTTTTGTTCTCTTCCTCAAATCTAATCTTTGAGACAACCTCATCTTTTATAAATGAAGTATCTCCTTCATCTTCAATAGTTACTTTATCACTCATTTTTCTAATGATGACCTCAAAATGCTTGTCATGAATTGGAATACCTTGGGACTCATAAACTCTTTGTACTTCATTAAGAAGGTACAGTTGAGCTGAACGAAGGCCTTTGATAATCAAAATATCATTGACGTTTAAGTATCCTTCAGAAAGAGGTGCTCCTTTTGCAACAAGATCTCCATCTTTGATTTTTAGAGTTTGACTCATAGGAACGGTAAACTCCTGTTCTTTCTGTTCTTCATCAGTTGAGGTTACTTTGACGACATAGATCTCTTTTTTAAGATCTTCCTGAATAGAAATTTTTCCATTAATCTCACTTATTGGAGAAACAATTTTTGGAGTACGGGTTTCAAAGAGTTCTTCAACACGAGGGAGTCCTTGTGTAACGTCAGATATGACGATGCCACCAAAATGTCTGACTCTCATGGTAAGTTGTGTGCCTGGTTCACCAATTGATTGAGCCGCAATGACTCCGACTGGGACACCTACATCTACCACTTTACTTGTTGAGAGATCAATGCCATAACACTTTTGGCATACACCGAATTTTGATTGACAATAGAGAGGCGATCTGACCGTAACCTTAGTAACATCGCTCTTTTCGATCATCTCAATTGCGGCTTCTGTAATAAGTTCATTTGCCTTTAAGATGACTTTCTTGTCATTTGAAACCACATCGTGAACAGTATATCTTCCCTTAATGCGTAATTTAAATTTATTTCCTCGATCATCCTTTGTTGAGACAATAAGGCCTTCTCCTATATGACAGTCCTCTTCTCTTATGATCATGTCATGAGCCACATCTACTAGTCTACGGGTTAGATATCCTGCGTCAGCAGTTTTGAGAGCTGAGTCAGTTAAACCCTTGCGAGCGCCGCGAGCAGAGATGACATATTCAAAAATAGACAATCCTTCACGATAATTTGATTTGGTTGGGACCTCAATAATTTTGCCTAAAGGATCAACCACAAGTCCTTTCATAGCTGAAAGTTGCTTTAGTTGTTCTTTTGAAGCGCGAGCTCCTCCTGACTTAATGATTATCTTAACAGGATTTTCATCATCAAGGGCATTCCATGTTTTGTCAGCAAGATTCTCTGTTGTTTCAAGCCAAAGCTTATTAGTGTATCTTCTTTTTTCTTCAATAGTAAGAAATCCCTGGTTATAATTCTTTTCAATTTTTTCTATCTCTTTTTCTGTTTTTTTAATGATTTCTGCTTTTTCGGGAATTATTTTACAGTCAAAAATAGATGAGGAGAGTCCACCTGCAACGGTTGCTCCCCAGAATCCGACTTCCTTTAATTGGTCGATAAGAGCGCCTGTTTTTTCATAATCACTATACAATTTTGTCGCTTTAACAACGAGTTCTTTTACATCTGATGCTTTGATCTCTGCATTAATAAACCGTAATTCTTCAGGAAGATGTCTATTTACAATGATTCGACCAACAGATGTTTTGATGATTTCATTATTAATCTTTACCAATACTGGTCGGCGGAGCATTATTTTCCCGAGTTCATACATATTTACTGCTTCATCTTCATTTGCAAAACACATAAGTTTTTCATCTTGTGTATCTTTATAAGAATTGTCAAAGGTCGTAAGATAGTAAATTCCTAAAGCCATTTCTTTATTTGGAAGCACGATAGGTGTGCCATCGGCTGGCTTAAGGAGGTTTTGATGAGCCATCATTCGGGTCTTTACCTCATTGATAGCATTTTGAGATAAAGGAACAAATACACCCATAGCGTCTCCATCAAAATCGGCATTATATCCAGCACATACTGCAGGATGAAGCTTGATGACATAGGAGTCAGTCAAGACGGGATAAAATCCTAGAATAGATAGTTTATGCAATGTTGGAGCTCTGTTCAAAAGGACAGGGTGATTTTTTGTGATCTCTTCAAGAATGTCATAGATGACTGGTTCTTTTTGTTCGAGGAAATTCTTTGCGCTTTTGATATTTGGAGCAAGTCCTCGAATGATGATTTCATGTAAAAGGTGGGGTTTAAAAAGTTCAAGAGCCATTTCTTTTGGAATGCCGCATTGATTAATCTTAAGTTCAGGTCCAACCGATATGGTTGATCGACCAGAGTAGTCAACGCGTTTTCCAAGAAGATTTTGACGGAAACGTCCCTGTTTTCCTCGTAAAATATCAGATAATGATTTTTGTACTTTTGCAGTTGCTCCTTGAGAACGCGAACGTCCTCTTGATTTTTGAAGATCAAGAAGTGAATCCACCGCTTCTTGTAACATGCGTTTCTCATTTCTTAAAATGATTTCAGGAGCACCAAGATCAATAAGTTGTTTAAGACGATTATTGCGATTTATGACACGTCGATAAAAGTCATTTAAATCAGATGTCGCAAACTTTCCACCCGGCAATTGTACTACAGGTCGTAGATCAGGTGGGATAACGGGAAGTACCGTTAATATCATCCATAAAGGCTGCGTATTGCCTTTAAGAAAGGACTCAATGATGCGAGCTTTTTTAAGAAGCTTATTTCTTTTTTCTCCTTTTGCCTTGAGAAGTTCGTGTAATGACTCTTCATAAATCTTTTTAAAATCAGTGGTTGATAGTAATTCATACAAAACCTCAGATCCCATGCCAACATCCACAAACGCTTCCAACTCTTTTTCTCTTAAAAAAAGATAGTCTTCCTCTTCAAGCACATCGTTTGGTTTGAGTGCTTTGACTGTCTTTATTACTCGATCCAGATATGCAGTTTTTTTCGCTTTTTCTTCTATATATTTGTCTGAAAGCATGAGGAATTTTTCACGTTCCTTTAGATCAAGTTCTTGAAAAGCGATCTCTTTTTGTTCCTTATGCGAGATTTTTTTATCAATTTCTTCTCTCTGTTTGATAAATATTTCTTTAAGTTTCTGTTTTTCTTTTTCGTATTCTTCTTCAATAGTTGCAAGTTCTTTTTTATTCATGTCATCAAGCTGATGGACTGTTTTTTTCTGCTTTTCTTTATCGACAGACTTCACTAAATAGAGGGCATAATAGATGATCTTCTCCATAGATTGGGGAGGAACATCAAGTATGACACTGATAGGTGATGAAGAGCCTTTAAAATACCATATATGAGAAATGGGTGTCGCAAGTTTGATATGACCCATGCGCTCACGTCTTACTGCTGATGTTGTGATTTCGACTCCACAACGATCACAAATTATCCCTTTGTATCGAATCCTTTTATATTTACCACAATAACATTCGTAGTCTTTGGTCGGTCCAAATATGCGTTCATCAAATAATCCATCTTTTTCTGCACGAAATGTACGATAGTTAATTGTCTCTGGTTTGGTTACTTCTCCTTTTGACCACTTTAAGATGTCTTCGGGGGATGCTAGTCGGATGCGCAGTCCGCTAAAATCAATGACGTTGGGTTCTTCCATATGGATTATTTAATGTAATCAATTGATAAACCGAGGGAGTTTAATTCCTTTACTAAGACGTGGAATGATTCTGGTACGTTAGACTGAGGAATATCTAATCCCTTTATAATCGATTCAAATGCTTTTGTACGACCTCTAACATCATCACTTTTGATAGTAAGCATCTCTTGTAGCGCAAAAGGTACACGATGTGATTCAAGAGCCCAAACCTCCATTTCACCGAATCTTTGTCCACCCATTTGTGATTTTCCTCCGAGTGGTTGTTGTGAGACGAGAGAATATGGTCCAACGGAACGGGCATGGAACTTGTCTTCAACCATATGGATAAGCTTCATGATATATCCCGTACCTACAAGGGCTTGTTTTTCAAACGGTTTTCCACTTTGACCATCGTAGAGGACTGTTTTTCCGTCAATTGGAAGGCCTTGTTTCTTAAGTTCTTTTGTGATGAAATCTTCCTGAATCTTTTCAAAGACAGGGGTAACAATTGTCCAGTTATTAAATTTGGCTATATATCCAAGAAGTGTTTCAAGAAGTTGTCCTAAATTCATTCTTGCAAGGATAGAAAGAGGGGAGATGATTACGTCAACTGGCGTTCCATCTGCAAGATATGGCATATCCCATTCTGGAAGAATGCGTGATATGACGCCTTTGTTACCGTGTCGTCCTGCGAGTTTATCTCCGATTGATATTTTTCTTAACTGAGAGGTATTAACAATGATTCTTTTTATTACGGTTGGTTCAAGTTCGTTTGGATCCTTTTTGCTGTCAATGGTCTCAATATTTACGACAACCCCTTTTTTCCCATATGGCATACGAAGCGATGTGTCTTTTACATCTTTTGCTTTTTCGCCAAATATTGCCCGTAATAATCTTTCTTCAGCTGTTAATTCTTTTTCTCCTTTTGGAGCGACCTTACCTACAAGGATGTCTCCATTTTTCGCTTGAGTTCCGATCAAAACAAGTCCTTCTTTATCAAGGTTCTGAAGAACTTCTTCTCTTACATTCGGTATGTCTCGAGTAAGTTCTTCTGGGCCAAGTTTAGTGTCAACAAGATCTGCGATAAACTCTTCACTTGTTATAGAAGTGAGGATATCTTCTTTTACTAATCTCTCAGAAATAACAAATCCATCCTCATAACCGAGACCATTAAATGATGTATATGCGACGACCAGGTTTTGACCAAGAGCAAGTTTTCCGTTATTGGTGGCAGGGCCATCGATGATGAGATCTCCCTTTTTAACCTTTTGTTTCAACTCAACTCTTGGTTTTTGGTCAAAGATAATATCTTTATTTGTCTTGACATAGCGTTCCAAAGGATAATCATATTTCTTTCCGCCTTTTCCATTGATAACTATTCTTTTTGAATCAACATATTCAACTACTCCATCTTCCTCTGCCAATACTGTTCGTCCTAAAGCTTGTGCGATTGTTTCCTCAGACCCCGTTCCAACCAAAGGCGCAGCTGGTTTAAGTAGTGGGACAGCTTGACATTGCATGTGAGTGCCCATAAGAGCACGGCTTGCATCGTCATTTTGTAAAAAGGGAATAAGCGTTGCTGAAATGCCAACGACTTGTCGGGGAGATATATCTATAAAATTTAATTTTTCTACAGGAATTTCAATAAGATCTCCTTGGTGGCGTGCAACAACGGTTTCATCAAGGATAATGCCTTGTTCATCAGTTGTTACGTTTGAGGAAGTTATATAATATTGCTCTTCATCATCAGCCTGCAGATAGAGAGTGTCAGGTGTGATTTTTGCAACTTTTTTTCCTCCCTTTGTTTCAACTGCAATTTTCCTATATGGTGTTTCAAGTAGTCCGTATTTGTTCACTTTCGAATAAATAGCCATGTATGTTACAACACCAATGTTTGGTCCCTCAGGAGATCTGATCGGACATATTCTTCCATATTGAGAAGAAGAGATGTCGCGAATAGAGAAAGAAGCTCTTTCTTTTTCAATTCCTCCCGGTCCTCCGACCGTGATTCTTCTTAAATTATCAAGTTCTGATAAGGGATTTGTTTGATCAACGATTGTTGAGAGTTGGCTTGTTCTATAGAAAGAATTGATAGCCATGATGATTGGTTTTGAGTTGATGATTTGTGAAGGCGAAGGAAATGTGTCTGACGGAACCAAGCTCATTCTTTCTTTAATCTCTTTTTCAGTTCTAACCATACCGACCCGTACGCCATAAGATCCGATAAGTTCGCCAACTGTTTTAATTCTTCTATTGCCCAGATGGTCGATATCGTCAAAGCTACCCTTTCCAAGTGTCAGATTGACCAGGTATTTGAGAATGGCAACAACATCTTCTTTTGTTAGCACATGATGTTCTTTATCTATGGGCGAGTTAAGACCCAGTTTCTTATTGATTTTATATCTTCCCACATCTGCAAGAGAGTATCTTCTGTGATTGAAGAAAAGATTATGTAATGTTTCGTGTGCATTTTCAAGAACAAGAGGTTCTCCTGGCTTTATCTTACGATACAGTTCCAAGACAGCCTCATCTTTATTTTTTGTTTTATCTTTTTTTATGGTTGGGTTTATATATTTTTCTAGGACTGTTTTATCCAAATCAGAGAAAAGGTCAAGTAGCTCATTGCTGTTTTCTCCACTAAAAACTCGCAAAAATACTGAAGCGAGGAACTTCCTTTTTTTATTAATTTTTCCTTCAATGATTCCATTTTTATTTATGGTGAAATCAAGCCATGAACCGATATATGGTCTAACTTCTGCATTATAGAGTGTCAATCCTGTTGTTTTGTCGATCTCTGCGGTAAAGTAGGCTCCCGGTGATCTGACAATCTGGTTTATGATTGCTCTCTCAATACCGTTTATTATGAAAGTTCCTCTTGAGGTCATTTTGGGAAGATTGAAAAAGTATACATCTTGTTTTTTCTCTCCTCCTGTTTTCTTATTTACTAATCTCACTTTTACATAGACCGGAAAATCATAAGTAAGTTTTTTCTTAAAACACAGATCAAGTGGATAACGAGGATTATCAAAATAGATGTCTTCAAAATAGAGAGTGAATTTTTTCCCCGTGTAGTCTTCAATAGGGAAAAACTCCTCAAGGATTTCTTTTAATTCATGTGTTAAAAAGGTGTTCCATGATTCTTTTTGTACTTTAATGAGGTCTATCTCTTTTAGGTTTTCTTTTTGTTTACCGAGGAAAATTTGTGATGAAGAGGGGTTAGATTTCTTTGTATTTATACTCATCGATGATTTGAGGGTAAAAATTAAGTAAACAAGAATACACTCCCTTAATTAAAAGGGAGATTAAAAAAGTTCCTAAACTATACAATATGTGAACTTAAAAGTCAAGCGTGATTTGTAACTTGTTTAATCTTTGTAAGAATATTTTCAATATCATCCAAGTGAAACGGGTTATTTTTCCCTTCTTTTTTTGGTTTTTGCTTATCAACTCGCTCAATAAGACGGACTAGATTTTCCTCAAGATTTTCAGAGAAACGAAGCATTTTTTTGACTGTATCTCTTCCACTTTTTGTACCAAACAGATACGCCATTCCAACTGCTCCTGCAATCCCACATGAAAAACCTATCCAGAAATTTGTCAGCCTATGCTCACTTTGTTTTGTCATTTTTCTTATGAGCAAATATTTCAAATACCTTCAAAATGGTTTTGAATCCGTTTACGAAACCAACTACTTCTCCAAATCCATGTTCAAGATTTAGTCCGACCGCTTCAAACCCAGTAGTGATTTTATTTATGGTTGAGAGAGTTTTCCTCAGTTCATAAAGAACATGGATGAGTTGGATTCCGATAATAACAGAGAAAACTGTCGTGGTTCCAAGCGTTATGATAAGTAAGATTTGAGTTGTGTCCATGTAGTATATTAAAATTTATAACTCGTTTTTCTTTACTTTTTCCGCAACTAAATTATTAGCTCGCAGTAATTCATCATACGATGTTCCTGCGTCAATCCACCATTGGAGCAGTTCACAGGTCAGCGTACCTTCTTTCAAATAAAAATTGTTTAAATCAGTCACCTCAAGCTCTCCTCGGTCAGACGGTGTAAGACGCGAAATAAAGTCAAAGACTCTATTATCATACATATATATGCCAGTTTGTGCAATGTTAGATTTTGGATGTTCAGGTTTTTCCTCAATTGAAAGTACTTTTCCTTGTTTATCAATCTCAACGACCCCATATTGTTGTGAATCTGTTGAGATTTTTACTCCGTAGATCAAAGCTCCTTTATCTTTTTTTTCAAACTGTTCAACGGTTGATTTTAAATCAGTTTTAAATATGTTGTCACCAAGGATGACAAGTATTTTTTGATCCACCGCGAATTCTTTTGCAAGGGCTATTGCATTGGCGATACCGCCTTTAGGATTTTGTTGTACCGCATAAAACAACTTCAATCCAAAGTCCTCCCCCCCCTTTAGTAAATTGGCAAAGTCACCGGAGTGATCTGGGGAGCTTGTGATGAGAACTTCTTTTATACCTGCTCTGGCCATTGACTCGATAGAGTAGTAAATCATCGGTTTATTATAGATAGGTAGTAGATGCTTATTGGTGACCAAAGTCAAAGGTCTTAGTCGTGTTGCAAGTCCGCCAGCTAAAATAACACCTTTCATATGGTTATATCACTAGTATAATTTTTAAAAGGAACAGAAAAGTAAATCCAATTAAAATATATTCTACAACATTTATCAAATAGAGACTTCCAAGCTTAAAGTGATGATATATTCCCCATAGAATATAGAATATGCAAAATGCGAGCGCGGTGACAAAAGAATAGGTCTTATTGCCTTGGTTTACCTTAAGAAGTATAAGGAATATTACTCCGATTGTAGATAGAAGTAGGTAGTCGAATATATGTTTATTAAACTCTTTTGTAAAATGGACAAAGAAATGTTTCATATTTTAATTACAGAATTGCTCCACTTTTCATAATAAATATAACCCCAAGCATAATAAATCCCAAGAAAATTATGTGCGCGATGTGTTTACCTCCAATGCGAACGATCTGCAGTCTTGATGCGATGTAAAAATCGGCAATAAGTATAAGGACAAGAAAAAAGATAAATATATATATCGTATCAAAGGAGAAGTGCAGTAAATTTATCTTTGGTTTCACGTTTTCTTTAGCAATAACCGCCTGAGTCTCTTTACCTAATAGATTTTCTTTTGATATGTTGACAGGGTGTTGTACTTCAGGCTGTTTGACGGTAGTTGAAATATTGAGAGGTGTACCAAACATCTGGACAACAAGCGTCGTCTCTTCACCGTTCATCATGCCATTTACAATAGCAAATCCTACCTCAGTATACTCTTTTTTTAGTACATTTTCTTTATGTGTGGGGGAGTTCATCCAGGCATCAACGACACCTTGGGAAAAAAGAAAATTTTTTGCGAGGTTTTCTCCTGCATACTCATATTGATAACCGCTATTTAAAATAAAGTCCCATGGGGTAGTTCCGTTTGGAGCAAAATGAGACCAATAATTTTTTTCAAACATATCTTTTGCTTTTGCTTGAGCCGCATAAGACAAGGCTTTGTTATATTGAAGCGGCGGTAGTGATCTATCACCTCTTTCCTTATTGGTTAGTTCAATCAATCTATTGACTGTTATGTCGGTTGCAAAACCTAAAACATTATTGAAATAAAATCCGACATTTTTAACCGTAAACGCAAACAACAAAGCACCGATAAGATAAAAGGAAAGAAAGTTAATGTGAAGGGTTTTGGCCCTATAATTGTTGTTTTCCTTTGGGGTAAAAAGATAATATAAATATTCTTTCAACATCATATGAGGCGTTTGACAAACTTAAGATTCTTTTTAGTAATTATATACATAATTAAAATCCCAGCGGTATCTATGAGAATGTCTCTCACCTTTCCTTGTCGCGAAGAGATGAATAGTTGATGTATTTCATCGCTGGTTGCAAATAAGACCGAACATACAATAGCTAAGATAAATTGGTGTGAAAGAGAAAATTTAGTCGTATGAAGAGCTCTGAATATAAAAAAAAATAAGACCGCATATTCAATCACATGTAAGCTTTTGAAGATTACAAAGTCATACAAGTATGCATGAGTGATTCCTATGCTTTTTCGAGAGGAGAGATAAAAAATAAGAGCCATCCATAAAAAAGGAGGAAGCCAGTAGTATAAAAAACGGAGCAAAGGGTGTTTAACAGCCATTCTTTATTTTAACTAAAACTGAAAGGATAGTCAAAAATGAATAAGAGACAGACAAAATAGATAAATGGTTTAACAATGAAGTTGAAGGTTGTTTTATGACCATTTTTTTGTTTGAAGCCCCAAGAACACTTGGTGTGTTCGGATATATTCTATTTGTAGTGGGGATGGAAGAATAAAATAAAGGAGATGATTTTGACGGTTTTGATGAAACAATTAGGTTTATTGAGTGTGCACCTTCTGAAATATGAATATATGGAGATGGGTTAATTGATAAGATGCAGCTATTGTTCATACTATGTTTGCTTGGTTTTTGATTGCAGTAAACATCCACATCAGGGGATTCTTTGCCAAGAGTATTTCCTTGCATGGGGTCTTCATATTCAAACCCATCTTTTTGGGTTTTACTTGAATCAAGCAACCTAACACTATCTTTGTCGTTGTTAAAAAGAGAGGAGGAAAGATTAATCACAGCATATTGTTTTGATAAGATAACGACTGAGAACTGTTTTGGTGCAGAACCAGCGTTTTCAATATCATCGATGTACCAGTTACATAGGTCAACAGTGAAATCGTTATTATTATAAAGCTCTATCCATTCATATTCATTAGAGGGAGGATAGACCATAACTTCAGAGATAAAGACATTGTCATAAGATAAAGGATGGGTTGTTATGGTTGGGGGTTGGATAGACGGAGGTGGTGTAGTTGGAGATTCTGTTGGGGCGATAGATGGAATCAATGATGGGGTTATAATACAGTTTTCACCTGTTAAGTTATATTGTCCAAGAGTGGAGGTGCCAGAGACCCAATCATCTGAGCCATCAGGACTACGAAAGAAAGACGTGTTTGGTCCGGGGTTTGATTTATAGTTGTAAGAATCAATAAGAAGGGCACTGTTTGTCGTGGGTGGCGCTGTATTATCAAACAATCTGACTGTGTCTGAGGTTGATTTATTCAAATTAAAATCATACGAAAAAAGCTGACACGAATTTGAATATATAATCGTATGTTCTGGAATAGTGAAATAAGTTGACCCTGAACTGTCGTCAATATACCATCCGGATATATCGGCACTGGCAGATGAGGTATTTATGATTTCAACGGTTTGGGGACTTTCTTCAATAGAGAATTCATTTATTCTGGGTTTGTAATCAGCAAGGGAAAGGGACGATATGAAAAATATGTAGCAACAAAACAAAACTATTATGGAAAGAAAGGACTTTCTCATGTATTGTTTACCTTAGTTACAAAACTGCTTTTTGTCAATGGACTATAGGCAACAAAACAGAGATTTTAGATTGATTTGGATATATTAATCAATCATTTGTATGTCGCAGAAGAACAGATGATCGAATAATGAGAACTGAACTTTATATCTGGGCCGTGAATTGGATCATGCATAGTATAAGTGTCTCCATCTTTTTTTGTAAGAAGTACATAATGATCTCCTCCAGATTTTCCAGCACAAGAAGAATAGGCTATGCCGACGATAACATAGTTGCCATTATTTAGTTCTTCGTCAATATTATTTATATTCACCATGGTTTTTCCAGCGACACTTGGCCAAGGATAGTTCATCCAGGCAGTATTTGCCCAGAAATGAGAAGGGTCAGATGCAAAATCAGATGGAGTAATATTTTGCCCATTTTTTTTGGCGTACATAGATATTGACGTCAATAAACAACCGACTCGAAGAATAGACTCGGAAGAATAACCAATAGCTTGGTTTGCCCAGCGAGCATCTCTTTGAGAATAATATGCTCCATCTGAACCATTGCCAAATTCATTGGCGCCTATGATAGAATCTCCGCCTGATGTTTGCACAAATGTCTTAAATGAAGACAACTGCATCTGTGCTTGACTGAGCAGACGTTGATAGGTAGCTTCGTCATTCCTTGTATCAGTAAGTAGTTTTTGTTTTTGAGCCTGTTGAGTTTTCAGCTCGTTTTTTTGATTGTCAAGTGTCAAGATAAGCTGATCTAGTTCTTTCTTTTTTGTTTCTCGGATGATCTTTTGTTCTTCATAGTTTGTTTTGGCTTCTTGCACTTGGACAAGAAGTCTTTGATTGTTGTTTTGAGTGGTCTTTTGATATTTGACACTATTTATAAGATTGCTCATATTTTCGGAGTTTAATAAAAGATCAAAGAATGAGAATGTCCTTTCTTTATAGCCCTTAACCACTCGTTGTATAAGAAGTTTTGAAAGATTGGTGAGTGAGGTATCAAGACTATCAATGCGGGATGTAAGCGTGTTAATCTCTCTTTCCGTCTCTGTGATTTTTTGCTCTGTTTTTTGAATGGTTAATGTTTTAATGAAGATTTGAGTGTCCATTTCTTGGATTTGAGAAGCGAGAGTGTTTTTTTGTTGACGAAGGTCACCCAATTTCTTCTCATACTCCCTAATCTTGTTTTCCAGATCATTGTTTGAGGAGGAAGAGCTTGATGAAGATGAGGATTCTTGGGCATGAAGTATTCCTATCGTGATACTTAAACACATAATAATGAATAAAACGATACCTACTGCGTATTTCATGTTTGATGAAACGTGCCTCATGTCTTGATTATACCCGAATTTATTTAATGTATTTTTGGGTTGCAAGGAGGGTTGAAGCTATCGATATGAAAACACCAAATAGCGTAGTGATAAGAAATGAAGCCGCGGTAAACTCGAGAGTCAACGGCCAAATGACAAGATTATAGAATCCAAAATCAATAGAAAGGTTTGAGACACCACTTAGATATGATTGTAAATATGGTCGAACAACAAAGAAAAGAGCAGAAAAAATAAGAAATACCACCATCGAAGAAAGAAGACCGAAAAACAAGGCTTCTTTTAAGAATGGTTTTTTAATATAGAACCTATCTGCTCCTAATAGTTGGAGTAGTTCTATCTCATCTTTTTTTAGGGCAATTTTAAAATGAGTGATGGAGATGAGAATGATGATGGTTGTGATGATGAAATATGCAAAAAAGGCAATGGATGTTTTTCTTACAATTGAAGTAAGAGAGAGAAGCTTATCAATGATGTTTTTTTGGAAATTAACCTCATCGATCCCTGATTGTTTCTTAAGAAAATCCGCAATCTCAGGTAGAAAGGACGGTTTTTTTGCAAATATTTCAAGAGATGCTGGGAGGATGTCAGATGTGACCATTTCCAAAAGAAGTGGGTTATCTTTATTTAGTTTCTTATATATCTCATATGCTTCTGTTTTTGATACATATTTAGCTGAAAGTACTTTTTCTGAGGAAAGAAGCTGTTCTTTCAGTTTGAAAATATTGTTTTCTGATGTCTGAGTTTGGAAGTATACCGTCACCTGTGGTCTAGATTCTACATATCCAAGCATTCCATAAAGGAATGTTAAGATAAAAAAGACTGCAAGTGAGAGGAAAAGGGTTAAAAACAAAGTAAAAAACGTTGCAAAAGATTGATATGGTGTCCTTTTAATCGCAGTAAATATTTCTCTCATAGTTCATATCCTCCTTTTCGAATATCTTTAATAAGTCTTCCTTCTTTTAAGATAAGTACTCTCTTTTTTAAGCTGTTTACGATATCTGTATTGTGGGTTGCAATGATAATGGTTTTTTTCCCTTCAATTTTTTTGAAAATCTTTATGATATCCCAGGTGGTTTTTGGATCAAGATTTCCTGTTGGCTCATCAGCCAGAATGATCTTTCTATCTCCACAGATCGCTCGTGCTATGGCAACTCGCTGCAGCTCTCCGGCTGATAGTTGTACAGGAAATACCTTTTCTTTGTGATTTAATCCTACGAGATCTAGTGCGTCTTTGACTTTATTTTTGACTTCCTTTGCGGATATACCCATGATTTGCAGGCTTATTGCTATATTTTCATAGATATTTTTTTCGGGAAGGATTTTGAAATCCTGAAAGACAAAGCCAATATTTCTTCTTAGTTTTTCTGTATGATGGAACTTCTTTGAAGATACATCAAACTCATTTACCATAACGGTTCCTGATGTGGGTAGAGTGTCTTGAAGAATCAATTTGAGGATAGTGGTTTTACCTGCTCCAGATGAACCGACTAAAAAAACAAATTCATTGTCTTCAATCTCAAAAGATACATCCTGTAGCGCAATGTTGCCAAGGGGAAATTTTTTAATGACGTTTTCAAATACTATCATGGTTTCATAAAACTTCAACCAATCCAACATCCATTAGCCAACCGGCCTTTTGACCTTTGAATGTTTCTCCGTGAACGCGAATTTTTTTCCCAATATACTGCATAAGATCAACGGTTGAAGAAGTAAGATATACATTTTGCGAAATCCCACCCGGTCTTTCAAGATGAAAGTTGCCTTCTCCGTCAATACCGCCTTCTTTTAACTTTCCTTCAACCTTATCTTTGAATGTTTTTTTGTCAACGATACCAGCTGTTTTATTACTTTTTACTGTGTTTGGGAGAGAGGTATTTTTGATCATCATCAATCTAGAGGCTGCAAAACCAATACCTGTTCCCAAAAGAATAACGCCAAAGATAATACCGATAAATAAAGGGATAGATAATCCTTTTACCTCTTCATCAATTTGATGAATAAGGCTTTGTTTTTGAGTGTTCATATATAAATTCAGAATACCATTTTAAGTGAGGAAAAACAAGTGTTTAGAGAGCGGATTGTTTAAGATAAGCTTCGATTATTTCATCGAGGTCTCCATCAAGGATCTTGTTTACATTATTTTCCTCAAAATCAGTACGTAAATCCTTAATAAGTTTATAAGGATGAAGGACATAAGATCTAATTTGCATACCCCATGAGGCCATTTTTTCCTTTTTAAATCCCTCAATTGCTTTTTGTCTTTTTGCTTCTTCAACCGCCCATAATTTTGAGCGCAAAATCTTCATTGCATTTTCTCTGTTTTGACCTTGTGATCTTTCAGTTTGACAAGAAACAGTAATATTTGTTGGTTTATGAGTTAGTCTGACTGCTGTTGAGACTTTGTTAACATTTTGTCCTCCCTTTCCACCCGATCGATAGAACTGCCATTCTAGATCCTCTTCCTTAATATGTACTTCTTTATCTTCTACCACAGGAAGGACTTCAATAAGGGCAAATGAGGTTTGACGAAGCTTGTCGGCGTTGAAGGGTGATTGGCGTACCAGTCGGTGGACACCAGCCTCGACTTTTAAATAACCATAGGCAAACTGACCGTGTACATTGAGGGTAATACTCTTTATTCCTGCTTCTTCTCCATCGATTCGATCAACTTCTTCAAATCGCCAGCCTTTAAGCTCGAAATACCGCGTATACATGCGTAAGAGCATACTTGACCAGTCCATCGCCTCTGTTCCTCCTTGGCCTGCATGAATCGAAAAAACCGCATCACTCTTGTCATATGTTCCTGAAAGGAAAAGTAACATTTCGTATTGTTTTATAAGTTTTTGTGCATCTTTGTATTCCTTTTCTTCCATAAGAAATTGCATCATTTCAAGGTCTTCTATTTCCTTTTTTAAGAGAGTTACTTTCTTTAATACGTCCCCAGCCGTCTTTGCATCTTGCCAAAATGCCGTATCATATGTCTTTTTTTCTAATTCTACGACAAGTCTTTTTTTCTCAGGAATATCTGATTTTTCAAGAATATTTGTCAATTTCCGTTGAAGTTCATCCTTTAATTCTTCCATAAGCTATTATATCAGAAGAGAGTAAATGTATTGTTATGGAGCGATCATTTGAAGTCCTGTCCTATGATGATTATGACATCTGCCGCTTCATCATCATCAAGATCGCTTATCTTTAGTTCTTGGACATAGTCCTTAAGATCGTTTTGGACATACTGAGATGCTTCTTTTTTGTCTTTTTTTACCTGGATTTCAGTGGTTTTGTAGTCAAAACTATCGGCATTCCCTGTTACGATTTCAAGATACTTCTTCTCAGTCAGGATGTCCTTCACGACCGATGCCTTGCCTCTTGTACCAGAACCGTTTAGGACCTTTATCTTAATTTCTTCCCGAGAAAAGGTTGGGGTTGGTGATGGGGTGGGAGGTAGGGGTGAAGGTGAGACCTGTACTACTTTTTTCGATTTCGGCAGACTTGGAAAGGCAATACGAATATTTGATTTACTCATAAGTGAAAATAAGCCAAAAGAAAGAATGAATGAAGCGATAAAGAGAAGAAGCTCTTTCGGTATTGCAATCGATGGTAAGGGAGAGAAAGCAAATTTTGGTTTTGATTTGACGGTCTGGGCGGCAAAAATATTAGTAATGAATTTGCGCTTAAGAGGTGAAAAGCTTTTATTTTCAATTGAGAAAACAAATGCTCCAAAACACATATCAAAATCAAGGATTGATAAGGGTTGATTGGTTGGACTTACAAGCATTTTTACGTATTCTTGATAAAACTGGGAAATGATGCGCTTTAATGGATTGGTCCAAATTCCAACCTCTTTGGTAAAGGTATCTTGACGGACGAGATCTGAATTTGTTCCTGAAAGAATAAGTCTATTAATTTTTTTCTTCTTTTTTTCAAGGTCAAGACCCCGTTGTTTTAAGACATGTGTTACATTTTTTCCATTTGTAAGTTTGTGTGCGTCTTTTCCCTCTTCAAGCAGCCCAAACGAATCATATAAATAGGTATATAGAGACTCTTTGTCATATTTGCCGTAGAGAATATTTTCAATCTTCCCTTTTCTTAGTGTCTTTTCAAACAACTTGAAAAAGGAAAGTGTTTCTGGAAGAAGAGTGAAAAGCTCCAAATCAAGAAGTTTTAACATCTCTTGGTATTTTGATACAGACTCTACCTCAACTGTAAAAAGGCTGACACATTTTTGTAATCCGTTTTCTATGAAGAAATAATCATAAAACAAATCTCCCGAATCTTGAGGTAGGCTCATTTTAATCTTATCTTTGATATATGAATCAATAGCAGCTGGTGCTATGTCATTTGGTACCTCAAATCGTAAAAAGTGAAATGTGTCTTGAGGAAGTATGAGAAATACATGCTTATCTTTGACCGAGGGCGTATTTTGGAGAATCTCCTTGACCGCTGAAGCAAGAACGTCAATATTTGCAATATTTCCATCTTTCAAAAGGTCGACTTGAAATTTCTTTTCATAAGAACCTATTGAGTATTGGCCAAAAAGAGATTTTTTTGCAGTGAGAAGCTTGATTTGGTTCTTATCAATATAAAGATATAACATGTCTATCAATAATGATAGAAGCAATATAGAAAAAATACAAGGGCTTTTTGATACAATTAAGCCACATGAATAATCTAAATGAGGAAATCAAAAAGAAGATTGACATAATTGAATTCATCGGTTCATATATCGTTTTAAAAAAAGCAGGGCGCAATTTTAAAGGAAACTGTCCCTTTCATCAGGAGAAGACTCCTTCATTTGTGGTTTCCCCAGAAAGGCAAATTTGGCATTGTTTCGGTAGTTGTGGAGAAGGAGGCGATGTCATTAAGTTTTTAATGAAGTGGGACAATGTTACTTATATTGAAGCGATCAAAGAACTTGCACTAAAACTGGGGCTCCCCATGGACGATTACCATTTACAGGATACAAACTTCAAATTAAGAGAGCGGATGTATGCGATAAACAGAAGTGCTGCTAATTTTTATACATACATGCTTTTTCAGAGTTCTTTTGGGAAAAGGGCTAGGGAGTACTTAGAAAAAAGAGGAGTGCGTAAAGAAATTGCAGACACATTTGAACTCGGATATGCTCCTAAGTCCTGGGATTCCCTTACACGATTTATGGAAAAGAGGGGATTTTCTCAAAAAGAACTCATTGACGTGGGGCTTGTACTGCGCAGCGATAGAGGATCTCTTTATGATAGGTTTAGGGGGCGGCTAATGTTCCCGTTGAAAGATGCGAGAGAAAATATTCTTGGGTTTTCTGGACGCATCATGGATAAGGATAAAAAAACGGCAAAGTATGTGAACACACCTGAAACTTTTATCTATCACAAAAGAGAGACTCTCTATGGGATCCATTTGGCAAAAGAGGCGATAAAAAAGGAAAAAAGTGTCATATTGGTTGAGGGCGAGTTTGATGTAATCTCACCATATCAGCAAGGAATTGGACACATAGTTGCCATAAAAGGATCAGCCGTTACCAAAGAACAGATGATGTTGATAAAAAGATATACCAATAGGATCTATCTTGCCCTTGATGCGGATCAGGCAGGTGAAGAAGCAATCAAGAGAGGTATTGAAGAGGCGGAGAGATTAGATTTTGAACTTGGTATAATCCAACTTGATTTTGCGAAAGACCCAGATGAAGCAGTGCGGGCCGATCCAATACGTTTTAAGAAAGCAGTTCAGTCGCCAATACCTGTTTATGATTATTTGATAGATCATTACCGAAAAAAATATCCTGACAATGATGCATTCAGTAAAAAAAGCATTGGTGAAGCGGTAATACCTTTTTTTACCCACATAAGTAATCCCATTATTGAGTCTCACTATATTAAAAAACTTGCCTATATTCTTGAAGTAAGCGAAGAAAGTGTTCGTTCTCTTCTTAGACAGAAAAACAGTAAAAAAATAAGTAGCTCAATAGGTTTTAAAAAGATGAGATCGTCCCAGATTGATAGAAACGACACGGTACAAAAATACTTTTTAAGTTCTCTTTTGCAGCATGAAGAAAAAGGAACCATCCTTCAAAAAGTTACCCATATGGTTGCACCCGATGATTTTTCTTTTCCAGCCTATCAAAAATTGTATATGAAGATATGTGAAAATCAGGAATCGTTTAAAACGATGTCAAACATCAACATATTTGCTTCATCGCTTCCAAACGAACTAAAGACATTATTTGATGAACTGTATCTTTATGCTTCTTCAGACGTTGGTATAAGTGAAAGGAATATTGGAAGACTTGCTTATGAGATTAAAGAAAGAGCTTTGAAAAGGAAGATTCAATCACTTCTAACCTCAGAACAAGGTCAAACAGGAGAGACAGAACTCTCAAAACTAAACTCCGAGCTAAAAGAGCTGGAAAAAAGTGCAATCACCATATAGAATACCAGTATGACAAAACAGAAATTCCCCAAATCGTTTAAAGACCTTCTTGCCCAAGGTGAAGAAGACGGTTTTGTCGTACAGGATGACATCTTCTTGGTATGTTCGGAGCCTGAAAAACATATAGAAGCAATAGATGAATTTTTCAATCTTGCCCTAAAGAAGGGAGTTGATATTTATGAGACTATCTCAACAAGAGAAGAAGAAGAGGTCCATAAGTCAGCTGAAGAGGTAGAAAAAGAGCTGGAACAGCTGGTCGGAGTTAAGCATGGTGAATCGCTTGATCCCATAAAAAAATATCTTAAAGAAATTGGAAAAACACCCCTATTAGTTTTTGAGGATGAGATCAAATTCGCCAAGGCATATGAAAAGGGAGATGAAGACGCAAAAGAAAGACTTATTAAAGCAAACCTCCGTCTTGTCGTTTCAATAGCAAAAAAATATTTAGGAAGACGCCTCTCTTTCTTAGATCTTATACAAGAGGGAAACAAGGGATTGATCCGCGGTGTGGAGAAATATAACTGGAGACGTGGTTATAAATTTTCAACATATGCCACGTGGTGGATACGTCAAGCTATCACTCGCGCTATAGCCGACCAGTCTAGGACTATTCGAATACCTGTGCATATGGTTGACCAAATAAACCGTTTTTATAAAACCCAACGCAAACTTACGCAAAAACTAGGAAGAGAGCCTTCAGTAAAAGAAATATCGAAAGAAATGCAGGTCACACCTGGAGAGATAGAGAATCTTATGAAGATCTCACAACAACCCAAATCATTGTCAACTCCTGTTGGAGACGATAAAGAAGCGACTCTGGAACAATTTGTTAGCGATCAATCTCAGCCTACACTTTACGATAAGGTCTCAAGAGAACTTTTAAAAGAAGCACTTAATAAAGTATTGGAAACCCTTTCCCCGAGGGAAAAAAAAGTACTGATTATGCGTTTTGGATTGGATGATGGAAAACCAAAGACATTGGAAGAAGTTGGAAAAGAGTTCAAGGTCACCAGAGAGCGAATAAGACAGATTGAGGCAAAAGCAATCCGCAAACTTAAACATCCTACACGCGCACGTAAACTCAAGGATTTTCTTGAATAATGTGAAGATGGAATATAAGTAATATCTTCAAATAAATCTTGTCACAGCTTACCGAAGTAATCTTTTTGTTGTATAGAAGCAATAGACAACTGAACGTAATTAATGTAGTGTATTTTTCAGCATGCAAGGAGATTTTTTTTATCAAAGACTTGGATTGCGTATTGTATTAATTCGAAAAACAAAGGGGATGTCTCAAGAAGATTTATCAGGGGGAGCCCATATGGACCGGACATATTTAGCACGTATTGAACAAGGAAGAGTAAATCCCTCGCTTCGCGTGCTTCATAAGATCGCTCGAACTCTAAAGGTGACTTTAAGCTTTCTTTTAAATGGAGTATGATGCTTGAATATCGCTTACAAATCGGGTAGAGTAATAACAATGAAAGAGAAAACATCTCCTACTCAGAAAGCTCTCAATATCTGGGCAATTATTCTTATTCTTTGGAGTATTTACCGAGCTCATTTTAAAACCGACCTGCCCATTTGGTTTGACGAATTTATCACAAAACCTCTTTTTTTTATTCTTCCCGTTTACTGGTATATTACCAAGGTAGAGGGAAAGCGGTTCTTTCAAGGTATTGATCTTCATGTAAAAAGGATTTTACCCGATATTATTTTTGGTATTATCATAGGTAGTATCTTTTTATCTATTGGGTATCTTGGAGCTTCTTCACAATCAAAGGGATCTTTATTTCAACAACTGTTTACTTTGCAGTTTGTATCGATGTTTGCCGTTGCACTTATGACCAGCGTGAGTGAAGAGATACTATCGCGGGGATTTATTCTCAAACGTTTATATGAAGAGTCAAAGAACATATTTAGTTCAATTACCATTTCAAGCATTCTATTCTTTTTTCTTCATATCCCGATGCTTTTTACCAGTGATTCACTGGGGGGAGATATTATTCTGAAGGTGATGGTGACGGACCTTATACTAAGTATTGCAGTATCTATCCTTTACCTGCAACGGAAGAATCTTCTTCTTCCTATCATAGTTCACGCCCTTTATAGTGTCAGTCTTTCATTTTTTCTCTAAGTACCCTCATATATCTGAAACATCGTTTCGCTGAATACTTGGACAGACTTAAGTTTATCTGGCTCGATTTTTAACTCTGAAGGCATATTTTTAAAATCATCGATTGATCCAACGATTACTGAATTTTTTTCGACATCTCTTGGCCATTTAAACTCAAATATAAACTTGTCAAATTTTTCTACCTGACCAAATCCATATTCATCAGCCGGAGTGAGTGAGGCTTGTTTTTGGTATTCCTTTGGTTGGATCTGTAGATAAAAAAGCATAAAAATATATGGCATTCCTACATCTTTCGTAATGTAAAAATGGTCGTATTTTGAATAGTTCTCCTTTATATATGTACCAAGTTCTTTATATCCGCATTGCCAAGCGTGTATGACCGTTTTTCGTTTTGGGTAATGAAATAGATAAAAATCCCAGTCAAGCGTTTGAAAGAAAAGAAATAAAACCGCAATACAAAATATAACAAGCAATCTATATTTATTTTTTGCTTGGCTTAAAAAAGTCACGAAGCCATAAGAACTGGATATATATAAAGGCACAAGGAGGAAAACTGTGCGGGTGAGCGATCCTTTTGACCATGCAAGAGATGAAGAAAGGGGAGAAATAAAAAGAAGCAGCAATAAGAACCAACGCCACTTTTCTTTGTTTTTAAACAAATAGTAAAGTCCAATAAAAACAAACAGGTATTCAAGAGGTGTCATGATAGACATACCTGGATACCCGAAACGGGCATTTTCATCTCCGTTGACAACGAGGAACTGAGGAGAAAAATAGGTTAAATGATCAAGAATAATTTCTTTTATTCCTATAAAAAGGGGATTGTACAGATAACGAATCCCTCCCTCTGTCTTAAGTTCGTCAATCTTCAGACTGAAACCTGCATTGTTTAAAAAAATGAGGTTTTTCAGCCGTTCGGGTTTATACACAAGATCTGTTATCCCAAAAAAACCAATCACGACAAAAAGCAGCACAAGCAGAAGTGTATTTTTTTGTTTCTGCAATAACATGTACAAGAATATGAACCCGAAAAAGAAAAGAACATAAAGTCTTCCCGGGTGATAACTGAAAAGAAGAAGTAGGGAAGTTATAAGAAAGAAAAAGAAACGCATTAATGAGGGTTTTTGAAGCGATTTGATAAGAAGATAACATGCGAGAGTGGTAAGAAATGCGGCCAGATAAGTCTCATGTGCATGACGGCTGACAATATGAAAACCAAGCGAAACACTACTTAATAAAGCAGCGACCAACCCCACTTTTTTTCCCTTAAACAGCTCAACGCTTAAAAGATATACAACAAAAGGAAAAAGAAATGAAAGCGATATGTTCAAAGCTCTGGTACCACCTTCGTTTAATCCGAAAATGGCGATAAAAGGAATAGATAAATATGAGTAAAGGGGCATTTTATAATCTCCAAATGATTTTAGTCGAAGTGGAAGCAGTGTGCCATATTCGTCCCGTCCCGTATTGAGAAGTGAATATGCGTTATATCCGAAAGCCGCTTCATCTGCGTTAAAGCATGGGGGAGTGGGATATTTCTGGAATATGCTAAAAAAAAGTGAAACAAAAGATATACCAATAAGAATAAGAAGAACTTTTTTATTCATATAAATTTAGTCAATATTTGCTTATCGCTTAACTGATATTTGGTTTTTCTTTTGACTATGGCAGGTATTCGCCAGATTGCAGACAACAAACCCCATATAAATGCGTGATCCCTAAATATCATAATAGGTAATTTACTTGCTATATAAGCTAGATGTGACAATAATAACATTGTATCATCTATGTTTTTCCAGATGAATATAAACTGATTGCGATAAGCGATTTTTTTTATCGTAGAGACAGAAAAAAATTTTTTTATTGTTGATTCATGATGATGATCTACTATTATGTTCGGATCAAACAATATTTTGAATCCTTTCTTCCACGCCCGGTAGGATAGATCAACATCTTCCCAATAAAAAGGCGAAAAAAGTTTGTCAAATCCTCCTATCTCTTCATATTTTTTCTTGTCAATAATGCATGCTCCTCCTTCAGCCCAGCCGTTTATGCCAGCGTTTAAGTCCCCAGCTTTCTTATGGTGGAAAAAGCCGTCACGCCAGTAAATGGTATTTTTTCCAACAGTCATATTGTTTTGTTCGCGTTGGGCAAAGCTTATGGCAAAAAGAGTTTCGTCATCTCTTATCTTTGAAAGAGCTGATAAATACGACGTGTCATGCAGTAAAACATCGCTATTCAAGAGAATGACATATCTATTATTAGTATGTTTTATGCCTACGTCTATAGCACCAGCAAAACCGAGATTTGTTTTGTTTTCAACCAAAACAATATCTCCTTTAGGTAGATCCTCTTTTAAGCTTGATGATGGATCATCATTTACTATTACTACTTCGCACTGTGTCATCAGGGCTAGGTTCTGGTGAAGATTGTCTATGAGCTGACTTTTATTTTTAAACGTGGGTATGACAACGGATATCATAATAGTATTTTTTCCACCCGGGTTTTAAATAACTCATAACTAAAATGTTTGGAGACAAAATTTTTACCGTTTTTTTGCATCGTTTTATACTTTTGCTCATCAAAGATAAGTGCGTTTGTTTTTTGGATGACCTCATTTTGAGTATTAAAAAGATATCCATTATGACCTTCCTTAATAAGCTCCCTAGGTCCGCCTGCATTAAAACAAAAGGGGATGGATCCGGCAGCCATTGCCTCAAGTGGCGTCATCCCAAGATGTTCAACTCTTTCAGGTTGTTTATTTTCATCTGTGCCGAAGCCTGTAAAATGCCAAAAAAACATGGCTTTTCTATAATGCTCAAGAAGTTTTGTATAAGACAGGTTTGGCTCTAAAACGATGTTCTTATTATTAAGGGTTATAGTTTTTAAATCATTAAAATATGTTTCATCTTCTTTTTTGAGACCACCAACCAATATAAGTTTGAACTCAGGTTCTTTTTTCTGAAACTTATTGAATGTATCAACGATAAAGGAGTGTTTTTTTGAGTGAAGGTGTCCAAAAAATCTCCCCACAGAAAGAATAATCCTTTCTTTTTTACGGCCCAAATCAATACTTAGCAGATCATCACTGACATATGGATATATGATCTGAGATTGAATACTCCATTTAGATAACCATTTATGAGTATAAAATGAATTTGAGATAAACTTGGCATTTATCATCTTCATTCGATTCAGGGGGTTTAAAGAATAGAGTTTTTTATTTGGTACCATACAAAAGATGACATTTTTTTTAGCTGATGAAAAAAAATAACTTCCATCTGTTACATATAAAAGAATGTCATATGTTTTAAGCTCTGATAATTTCTTAAGAAAAGAGGAAGACTGGAATATATTTGGTCGAAAATGGAGATCTGTAAAGTTAAGGTTAAGTTTTGTTTTAATTAGTTCTCCCAGATCCTTGTTCCAAAAAACTGATGCTTCAAACCCATTTTGTTCAATTACTTGAAGGATGGATAGAATATGTTTTTCTCCACCGCCTAATACATCAAGATATGGATCATAAAGTGCGGCTTTTTTTTTCATATAAAAATAAATATGTTATCGTTTTGGAAAACGCTTGATATATTGATTCAATTATACCAATTTCTCCATCGAATAAGCCCTGTTTGGCAATAAGACGGCGCCATAGCTCACCAAAATATTTCCTAAAAAAAGTAAGTGTTGAAGCGGGTTTGTTTGCTTTAAATAACAGCTCAGATTCAATATTTTCAAACAAAACAGTTTTTTTTACCATTGTCTCAAGGTTGCCATGGAAGTAGTGTAAAAATGGTTCTTGGAGATATCCCATCTTGCCTTCGACCTGAGGGGTTGAGTGGATATTTTTGGGCCATAATCTAAAAGCCTCCCTATTAATAAGTCTCATCTGTTCATCCGGCCACCAACCGCCGTGTAGTAGCCATTTCTTTCCCCCAAATATATTCTTGCGAGGTACTTTGTAATAGGTAAATTCATCAGACTGTATGACCTCTTTTATTTCGCGGGCAAGCTTATCTGTCATGCGTTCATCTGCGTCCAGTATCATGACCCATTTGGTATTAGTGTGTTTTATACCAAATTCCCGAGCCGGTTCAACATAGTGAGAGTGCGGACTAAACCTGACGATCTGAGCCTTGTGTTTTTTTGCGATTTCAACAGATCTATCAGTGCTTTCCATATCAGTTATGAAGATAGAATTAGTCAGCAGTTTTGCTGATACTATACAATCTTCAATATGCCTTTCTTCATTATGAATTTGAATAAGTACAGAGATACTCATATGTTAATTAAATATATAGAAATTCTTTTCACCTTTCCAGAGAGGATCGAGCTTTACGTAACGGAACTTGTTTGACGTATTAAGAAGTAATTTCGTTTTGTCTGATATACAAACTTCATCAATTATGGCGAGTGTAGGTTGCGTAATGAATTCAAGTTCTCCCGAATTACATCCTTTAAAGACATTTTTGTGAAATGCAAACACATTTTGTTCTTTAATAAACTCTTTCTGTATCTTTGTTATGTCTTGATCTTTCTTCGGATAGAGAAAAATATAGCTTAAGAAATAACTAAAAGGGTTTGAAAGGTGTATGGTGAAGGGTTTATCTTTTTGAATAAGGAATGCTGCAAGTTTTCGCTCATCTTCATGATACAGCTCAGACTGCAGGAGGGGACGATAAAAAGCATATCGATACATAAAGTCTCCTACCTGAAACAATATGACGGTACTACACAGGCCAATAAGTATATACTTCATATAAGTCTTTAATCTGGTCGCATACTGATAAAACCATATGAGACCGATCGCCATAACAAAACTGATTCCTACTCCCGAAAACAATGACCTGATTGAAAAACTAAGCGAATATATATTGATAGCAGAAGGTATAAGTCCAAGGATAGAGATGCCGGCAATCATGTAGTACTCCCTTATATTTTTATTGCCAAGCTGCAAAAGTCCCATTAAGAGAAACAATGCAAAAAAAGGATAGAATTGACCCGTAATACTATTGCTATAGATAGGTACATAGTCTCCTGTATTAAATAAATAAGCTGTACTTAGCCCCTGCATGATATTTGCAATAAGATAACGCGTGATAAATACAACCTTATTGTTTATCAAATATGAAAAAAGAGAAGGGTTATGATCGTTGGAGCGGGATGTGTTAACTTCATTTTGTATTCGTTCACGTGCAAAAAAAACTATCTCGGTGGAACTCCTTGTCAGCATATTTTCTTCAATTTGCATACTGATAAAAAGAAGCACTGCAAAAAAACAAATAAATAGTAAAGAAAGCAGAACGGTTTTTCTTATATTTTTTTTGCTTATATACGACCATAATTCAAAATAGATAAAGGCACTTGGAAGAAGTGGTCGGATACCCTGGTAAGAAAAAAAAGCAAGAAAATAAAAGAAAAATGCAAATACATATCTTTTTTTTATTTGAGTAAAAAGAGCCAGTAAAAAGATAGGGAATGCGATATTTATCTCAAGAGCAAGGCGGCTTATATGAAAAACCCAGGGACTAAACGAAAAAATAATACTGGTAAGAATGCTTAAATCTTTTCGTCTTAAGAGAGCAAATAATAATTCAAACACAAGAAGAGGAATAAAGGATGATGGAAGAAGGTATATTAACCTGGATGATGTAACTGTTTGAGGAATGCCAGCAAGCCAAAAAGGGATGCCGTAATACATGGCAAAGGGAGGAGCGTGAGGTGAAATATGCTCAAACTGCAGGGGCGTATTTATACCATATAAATCTTTGCCTGTTTTGGCCAAAGAATACTGAGTTAGAACAGTATCTCTTTCATCATACAAAAGAAAGGTCTTATCCAAGTGTGGTAAGCGGATAAGAAAAAAGAGAAAAACGATAACAAGAACAACCCTTCTTGTTTTGATATACTGCTTGATTTTTTTATCCATACAAAGCAATTTTATATTATACTATATACTGACGTGACAAGAAAAATACTAGTATTGCTATCATGGTTTCAGAAACATAAAATAACAGTTTCTTTGATCATAATCTCATGCATTACGAATCTGAGTCTGACCATTTTTAATGGTAGACGCATCTGTGTGGATAGTGGATGTGGACTCTATATCGGAGGTCTTCATTTTCACGACTCACTGTGGCATCTTGCACTCTCAAACGTGGCTTTTCAACAGTACCCTTTTATCCTGCCTATTTTTTCTGGAGTCAACTTAAGCAGCTATAATTATCTTCTTGATTTATTCATCTTTCTTCTAAAAGGGCTTGGTATTCCGACACTTGTTTCATATTTCAAATTGATACCAGTTATATATTGTTTTATGTTTGCCGGTTTGAGCTATAAATATTTGCATCGCATGAATAAGTCATCTTCATTCATAAATAGCGCACTGTTCTTTTTGTTTTTCGGAAGCTCATTTTCCTATATACTTTCTCTTTGGCATTTTGGAAAGTGGCAAAGCTTTATGTACTCTCAAGCCATGCAATCGGGAAGAGCACTTCTTAATATGCAATATGCTGTTTCACTTTTGTTTTTTCTAGCATCACTTATCATTCTTCAGGAAAAAAAGCTAAATGCGGCACAAACAGTACTTTTAGGACTATTTCTCTTTATTACAACAGGACTGAAGTTCTATGGAGGAGCAACTTTAGTTGTGATACTGGCGATTTATTCACTTGTTTTATTCATAAAAACAAAAAAACTAAAAATTCTGCTATTTCAAAGTTGTATATACGTCTTTGGTTTTTTCGGAGCAGTCATACTTTTTTATACGTCTTCTTCCTCAGGCAAGGGGGGGTTGCCCTTTGCGTTTTCACCCTTTGCAATAGTTCATTCACTCATAGAGGAAAGAGATATGTTTTATATACCTAATCTTGTGTTGGCAAGGTATACGTTATTATCTTCCCCCAAGCTTTTTTCTCCAAGACTTCTTTCAATTGAGTTGTTTACAACAGCCATTTTTCTTATGTATAACATGGGTACAAGAGTTATTGGAGTTGTTGATATTTTTATCAAACTGATAAGAAGAAAACTGACAGGACATGAACTTAGTTTGCTGGGAGGGATATTGTTTTCAGCACTTGCAACACTCCTTTTTGTGCAAAAGGGGGATTGGTGGAATGTTATCCAGTTTTTTGGTTATTCTTTATTTTTGCTCAATGTCTTTGCGGGTTCAGCACTTGCTAATTTATTTGTATCAAAAAAAATGGCACCCATGATGTTGGGCATCTTACTCATTTTCCTCACTCTTCCAACCAATATTGAACAGCTTTCCTTTGCTAGGGAAAAATACGTTTCATTTACTGACAGCGAGGTTGCTGCATTGACCATTTTAAAGGAAAAACCATACGGCACTGTTCTTCAGTTGCCTGTGAGCGAATATGCCTATATTCCTGCATTTTCAAACAAGCCTTTATATTTTGGCGACAAGGGAGTATTAAACATCCTTGGAGTTGATTACAAGCCACGGGGAGAAGAAGTTAAAAAGCCAACAGAGATTGATTTTGAGAAAAAGGACATTCGTTATATTTACATTAATAAATCAAAATTCGATTTTTCAGGAGATATTTTTTTGGGAAAAGGTTTTAAGAAACTGTTTGAGAATACGGATATCAGTTTATTTCAAAAAGAATGATATTTTTGTTTTATTTTTTTCAACTTTTTGCCTTTTTTCTTTACTCGTTTTTTCTTATCGATCCCAACATTACTTTTATTCAAAATAGATACTGGGTGCAGTTTCGTGATGCAGTGGTTCAGGTGGGTTATTATCAACGTGAGGTTTCATGGTATATCTATCTTGTATTAGTAGTGTTATTCTTTATCTTTCATTATTATTTTGTACGAAATTACAAAAAAATAAATCTTAATCGATTAGTATTATTGATTGGAACGGTTTTGCTGTTTTCTTATCCTTTTCTATCTCATGACTTCTTTAATTATATGTTTGATGCAAAAATATTTACCTTTTATCATCAAAATCCTTATCTGCAGAGAGCTCTTGATTATCCCAGCGATCAGTGGACACGTTTCATGCACTGGACTCATAGGACATATCCGTATGGACCGATTTTTCTGTTATTAAGTTTTATACCATCCTTTTTGGGTTTTGGTAAATTCACTCCGACTTTTCTTTTGTTTAAAGCGATGTTTGTTGGATTCTATTTGCTTGCTGTTTTTTTTCTTAACAAACTAGATAAAAAATGGGCGATTATATTTGCCACTCACCCGCTTATCCTTATCGAAGGTCTTATATCATCTCATAATGATCTGATAGCTCTTTGTCTTGCTGTTATTGGCATTTTTTTTCTGTTGAAACGTACTCAAATATGGGGGAGATTATTTTTATTGTTTTCATTTGCGATAAAGTATATTACAGTACCACTTTTATTACTTTTAAAACAAGATAAGGATAGGCGGACTACAAAATGGAATCTGTTTATTTCTATCCTTCAGTTTGGTGTTATTGCTTATTTATGTTACCGAATGGAGATTCAACCGTGGTATTTTTTGACACTTTTTACCCTTTTGCCGTTTATTCCTTGGGTAATCACAAAACTTGATATATTCTTTTTTGGATTGCTTATGTCATATTATCCCTATATTCGTCTTGGAGGTTGGGATACTGTGGAAAAGGTAGATATAAAACATATAATCATCACTGTTTTTTTCATCCTGAACATTGTTTTTATCGGCATAGCCGCTTTATTGAAACGCAGGTCTATTGCTTCTTAAATACGTAGAAATCGCGATAAGGAGTAGATACTCTTTTATAATGGGGGTCCTCAAGCAGGAATTCTTTTAACTTAATAACCTGTTCAATATCTTTTATCTCGCCTGAATAATAATTATTTATATTTTGGCCAGTTGAGAGATCAAAAGCGATATGCTGAGGGTCATATTTCTTATAAGAAAGCGACAAAAGAAATACTTTATCTTTCCGACTTATAAGATGGGGAAGTATGTTGTTTTGACTCATAACGCTTCCTGTTGTCTCAATATACTGAATCTGTTTAAAAAGTTCAGACTTTTTATTCCATTCTTTCCAGAAAACTGGGTTAATTGCAAGAAGAAGGGGGGGATGAGTGCTTGTTTTTGCAGTAAAGAGGGCAATGATGAGAGCAATGCACACAGTGCCATTTGAAATAAGTACTTTTTTTGGCAAGATGAGAGAGTTTATTATCCTTAATGACTTTATTGAAGCTATGGCAAGGAAGGCTCCCAAGAACACATTGTAATGCATGCCAAGAGTGAAGCTTTGTGAATGTACATAAGTTGGCAATAATCGAATGCTTAATTCGGCAAGAATGGGAATAAAGAATACACCAGAAAATAGAGGGAGAAAACCAAACGAAGACAACGAATCAAACCACAGCTTTCTTTTTATCGGCAGATTTACAAAGTTTGTAATGTATTCTGTCGGTTTTACAGGTAATACGGGAGCATATAAGTATGCTTGCTTTGCAATAAGAGGTGTGAGTATATAACCTGCGGTTATAAACCATAAAAGAGCAAATCCCATATAAAAAGCAATAATTCTTCTATCTTTTTTTTGAGTGTAAAAATATGGGATCAAAATAAAAAAAAGCGAAAGAGGATTGCTGTCTTTAAATCCCATAAAGATAATAGCGCTTAAAAAGGCAATGAAGATGTTTTTACGATAAATTAAAGAGTATAGAAACAGAAGCAATAAAACTATAGCCGTTGATTCTGAGTGCCAATCGGATACGAGCGGACTTTCTACCCCTGCAAAAAGTAAAAAAATAACAGAACATGCAAGGGAAGGAAAAAAACGAAGTGTTTCTCTTTTTGCAATCGTGAAGATAAGAAGGCCTGCGGTGACTGTCATAAGCGCTTGTTCAATAAGAAGGATTTGAAGTTTGTTTGTGATTAAGAAAAGAGGAGCAAGAAGAAAGAAACTTGGGGCAAGGTGGTCACCAAAAAAATGAATCTCACCAAGGACTTTATGGACGATCACAGGAGGAAGGGATCGGGATATAAGCCATATTATACGTGCATAATGACCAAAGTCATAAAAAAATATCTGTCCAGTATTAAAACGCCACAAAGACACACAACAAAAAAAAACAAAAAAACAAAATAACAAAATAACTACAATTACTTTATTTATTCGTTGCATTTACAGATAGAATTTAAGAAATCAGAAAGATAATTCTTCAAAAGATGAAACCTTGTTTTTAAGGGAGCATACATGAGCCCAAAACGAAGCTGATTTTGTCTTTGGTACTGCTGATGTATTATAGATCCGGAACCGCCAGTTGACGCTGCATTCTTATGCCAAATAACGATCTCTGGATTATAGTAAAGAGGGAATCCTGCTTTTTTTGCGCGTTCGCAATAGTCTGCATCCTCGTAATACAAAAAATATCCTTCATCCCATTTACCCATTTTTTCCTCCACTTCTTTGTTATAGCACATGAGGCAACCGGTGATAAAGTCTGTCTTGCCAAATGAATTGTATTGCCTTTCATCTATCTCATCTACTCCTCTATGGGTGGTGGTGCAATTTTTCCAATCGTTTATACCTCCTGCATACCAAAATACTTTTCCAAGGTCCTCTTTTCTATACCGGGCTTTATGATACTCATATCCAGCTTCGTAAAATATCTTACCTCCAATAAGAGATGATGGATGATGGAGGAGGCTGTATTTTACCTTTTCTACAAAGTTTTTACTTACTACAACGTCGCTATTCATCACTGCAAACATACGATAACCTTCATGTGCTGCTTGATCTATGGCTATGTTTACTCCATGCGCATATCCCTTATTTTTTCCTGGGATATACGTCACATAGTTTGGGTAATCATAGTGTTGTTTGTTATCACTGAGGTCGGCGACAAAAATACGAAAGCCAGAATCGGTTTGTCTATCAAATGAAGCAAAATAGTCTGTAAGGATGGTATAATTCTTATATATAACAGTGATAACTGCCAAAGTATGAGACATAATATTATTCATTATATCAACCAAGTAAGACAAAAAATTCAGAGAACTTTAGCCAGACTTGATAAAACGACTATAATCTACATCATTATTTTCCTTGTTTTTCTTACAAACACTCTTTACGTGATGTATCCTGATGAGTTTGTAAACATGCTGGCCGGTAAGTTTATTAATATGGGCAAGATTCCCTATAAGGATTTTTTTGATCATCATCTTCCCTTTGCCTGGTATTTGTCAGCCTTCCTTCAATGGTTCTCTTTCGGTTCTTATGTTTTGTTTCGGATATGGTGGGCGGTGTTTGCTTTTTCTTGTTTGCTTGGAGTGGCTTTCTATATTAAAAAGCATAGTAAAGAAGCCTATCCTTATTATCTTGGATACTTCTTTATATATCCTTTTGTGACAGTATATTATTGGACACATCTATTTCTTGCAGACAGTCTGGCGTTCCTTTTTTTCTCAGTTTTATTTTGGGTGCTGATAATTGAATCATATAAGAAAGTAAGCGAATATAAAACGATTTTATTTTTATCATTTGTAAACTTTTTGTTTATCTTTTCTTCCTTGACTTTTATATATATCGCAGTTCCCTTTTACCTGTGGATGCTTTATCTGGTAAATAGATCAAGGATAGATGTGAAAAAAAGCTTGAAGCTTGTTGGTTTGAGTGTTACTCCATTTGTAATCTACGGCATATACCTTTTGCTTTCTGGTTCATGGAAGGAGTTTTATATTTCAAACTTTCTTTATAATACTAAGCTTTATATTAGTATTCCAAACTACACCAAAGGCCACTTTTTCAATCCCCTGAAGTTTGCCCTTACTCTTATATTTAATTTTTATGAAAGCTACATACCTCTTCTTGTCCGAATTAAAGAGTTTAATCTATTTTTTCCGGTTGACCTAACGATTGCATTGGGAAGTTTTATTCTTCTTCTATTCTTATTTGTTGAGAACAAGATACTCTTTTTTCTATTTTTTACTATACTTTCATTCTCTGCACCTCGGAGCAATCTTATGCGCATTGGTGAATCTGACTATCAATCAGGGATGTTTATTGCTTTAGGGTTTATATCTACCTTCATAGTTTTCTGGAGATATAAATTCATTCAATTTACGCAAGAATATACTCATCTCTTCAAGAAGATCCTCACCCTCCTTTTGGTGTTCTATTTTTCTTTTGGACTTTTATTTCTTGTAAAGAATACATATGATAAATTCTATAAGCGTTACACGCAGAAGATGCCAGGGATTTATAATGTAGCCTATTCTGCTTCATTTATAGATGACGTTCTGGAGAAGGGAGATTATTTTTGGATTGGTCCTTACGAACCTAATGAGGAATTTTTTGTAAAAAAGGCATCGCTTCCCGGTAAATATCCAACCCTTCTTCCTCAGTTTCGAGAAGACGAGTACTTTAAAAACGGATTTTTACAACAATTTGAAGATCATCCGCCTAAAATAATTATCTATAAACATGAAGCCTCAATCTTTATGACACCGGCCCTTGAGTTTGGATCCTTCTTTATCGATTGGATGAAAAATAAATATACCTCTATTGAAAACATAAAAGGTGTAGAGGTTGTACAAAGTCCTTCATCATTTAATATGAGGACAGATGTATATATCCTAAACTCTCAGAAGGAACAGATTTTAAACAAACTTCAGGAGAAGGGTTATATATCATTTAGATAAACTGATGATTTCATATTTCAAAAGGAATAAAAGATTGTTTTTATTCACGTTCATCTTCTTTCTTATTCAATTACCATTTCTTGATCAGTTATCCCTTTTACGTGGTGAGCGAGACATCGTTTTGTCGGGTTTCTCACTTGCCAAAACTGGCAAGGATCTGTATGGAAAACTCTTTTCACTTGAGTTTCTTGGCATTGATCCCTTTGTTCCTTTTGTACCGATATACATAGCTGCATTGTGGTGGCTCATAATCCCAATAAAAACAGTCTTCTTAGCAAGGCTCCTGTTTGTGTTACTCTCACTTTCATTGCCATTTCTTATATATGAAATAGTCAAACATATAATCCGTAATGAAAGAATTTCTTTTTGGACCTCGGTTGTGTTTTGCCTTAGTCCTGGAGTATTTCACCTAACAAGGCTTACTCTTGAAATAGGCGTTGCATTTCCGCTTCTTTTAGGAGGGATACTAGCGTTTCTAAAGAAAAAAAGAATCGTATCCTATTTATTCTTTTTCCTTAGTTTTTTTTCCTATCATGGATTTCGGCCGCTTATTCCTGTACTACTTCTTTATTTGGAGATATTTGACTATGTGCAAAAAAAAGAACTGTCAATATTTATAAAGAAGAGCATAGTACATATTTTGTTTTTTTTGGGGTTGGTTTTGATAAGTATTGTCATTGATGGCAGATTGATGAAAGAACGGATTAGCGACGTTGCATTTTCCGGTTTTGGCAAATGGTCAAATGAGATTATCTATAACAGAAATACTTCAGTTGCCCCTCAGTTGGTAGCTTCGGTGTTTGATAACAAAATCACTGCTATGTTGCAGTATATGAGAGATGTCGTTATAAGAGGAATTGATTTAAGATATCTGTTTCTGATTGGAGATGAATCTTCTCTATATGCTACAACATTTACCGGACAGTTTTTTATCACTTCTATGCTCTTTTATTTTCTAGGAATTCTGTTACTTGGAAAAAAATTAAAGTGGAGTTATTATTATATCGTCGGTTTTATAGCGGTTGGACTTGTTCCATCGATTGTGAATATAAGCTATGTAAGTTATTCGATCCGATCGATACTTTCCTCAGTTGGGTTTGCCTTCATTATCGCATATGGACTGGTCGGTTTTATTGATTTTTTAAAAACACAAAAACCAGTCATAAAAAAATTAATAATGACGGTGATATTCCTTTCACTACTTATTGAGATCACTTTTTTTGTATATAACTATTATGCCAGGCGCTTCATAACCATGTCTGAGATGTTTTTTGAAAGTGAACGCAGGATCGCACAATATATGATCAATCACCCCAATCCTTACAAAATCTATACAAACAATCCAAGGAGTATTTATTTCAGCTATTTATTTTTTAATAATAAAGTAGATATGACAAAAGCTCAAGGAGTTACAAAAAAAGGAGCACCATACACGATAGATGGATTTGAAATTGCGGTTTGTCCCAATAATCCTCAATTTACAAAAAAGATGGAGATTATCATGGACGCATGTCTGACTGAGAAAGGTTATGATCAAATTCAGGAACAAACAAAACCAAATGATGTAATACCATACACAAACTACTCCTTTAGAAATGCTTATTTTATTTTTGATTAAAAAGATCCAATCTAATCTATTATCTTTTCAACCATTTTTTCCTTAAGGGTTACTGAGTCTTTTTTTGCTTTCCAGAAAAGTGACTCCTTATAAAGTTTCCCAAGAAAATTTGACGTTTCTTGTAGTAACGTTTTTTCGCTTGATTTGAAATTAAATTTAAGAAGTTCAAGGTAGTAGAAATACACAAGAAAGGGATAAAACAGTTGAAATAAGGCGAGTATAAAACCATGGATTCCATCCTTATAGCCGTCATTTGCAAAGAATCGACTGATGAACTCAGAAATGCCCTTTTTCATAGTATCGGGAAGATGTAGTAATTGTTTTCGTTCATGAAACAGAGTAGCTTCTGATTTGGCATACCTCATCGCTTTGGTGAGATATTCATCGATGGATTCATAATTAAAATGACAGATTGCGTACGATTCTTCTGCTTTGATTTGAAATCCTTTGCCTGATACGCGAGGTTGTTTATGGATTTCATGCGGCCAGACAACAGAATCTTTCTTAAATAATCTGATCTGTTCATCAGGCCACCAACGACTGTGGCGAATCCATTTCCCAAAAATAATATTTTTTCTTGGTATTGAAAAATAATCATATTGAGTAAGTTTGGATTGCAGTTCATTTTTCAAATCTGTCGTGAGTATCTCATCTGGATCAAGAAACAGAATATATTCCTCTTTTGCATACATTTTCAATTTCTCGCGGATGACTTCAACATATGGTACTTTTTCATCGATTTGGACGATACGAATAGTTTTATATGAAGCAAGCTTCTTTTTAAGGTCTTGATCGATACCGATATCTGCAACTATGATCTCTTTTACGAAAGCCTTGACTGAATCAATTGCTTCAATAGCGTGAGGCGGATTTCCCTTAATCACAAGTATTGCAGATATCTGGTTCATACTTTATTTTACAAATAATGCACGTAATTCTCCAACAAGATTTGTTTTGAATACGGTTAACAAAATAATGTAATAGGAAAGCGCACCAACTATAAATGATGCAAAAAAGCCAACGTACGGGTGGGGAATTATTCTTATTAATGTGACGATAATGACTCCCATCAACAAGGCGCTTATAACCGATCTATGTATTGAGTCAAAAAGATGAAAGCTTACGAAAGCACGAGCTTTGTATGAAACCATGACCGAGGACAGGGCAATGATAAGCAGTACGAAAGGAAAGCCATAGTATCCAAAGAGATTAGTAAAAAGTGGAGTAAGAACCCATGTGGTTATGGTCCATCCAAACATGAAAGTAAATGAAATCTTGACCTTCCCTAATGCGTTGTATAGATTCATAAAGGGTGAGGAATATGAGGAAAAAAAGGAAGCAAGGCAAAAAATATAAAAAAGCGGAAGAGCAGGAGCCCACTTACTGTATTTGGGTATTATATAGACCATCTTTTCCATAAAAACAGCCATCATTATTAAGGTTGGAGCAAGTACCAAGGTCTGATAATAAAGAATTCGATCGATAACTGTACCGACTTTTTCTTTATCGTGTTGTATGCGGGAGATAACAGGGAAAAGAACACGACTTATATTATCCATGATAATTCTGATCGGTGCCTCAGCCCATTTTTTTGCCCAACCAATATATCCCAAGGCTTCAAATCCGAGTATTTTTCCTAAGAAAAGGATGATAAGATCATCTTTAAATAAGGCGAGAAAAGAGGACGCTTGAAAGGGAAGTCCAAAAGAAAGGAGTTCTTTTAAACTTTTTTTTGAGATGCCAAGCTGTGGGCGCCATGGTGATAAAATATAGATAAGAATAAGGCCAATTATAGCCCTTAATACAACGGCGATAGTAAAGCTTTGGAGCTCAAATTTTAAAAGGGCAAAAATAATAACCGACAGATAAAAAACGGTGTTTTCAACAATTTGAACAAGAACGATTCTTTGAAATTTAATTTTTCTTTCAAGAAGTATTGAGGGGATGGTTTTGAGCGAAGAAATAAAAAAAGAGATAAGAAGCACCCAGTATAGATATATACCTGAGGGGGGGAGTTTATAAAATTCTCCTACAAAACCCGTGATCAGGAAGCCAATGGATATCCCTGTAATAATCATGAGCTGTTGGATAGTAAAGGTCGTTTTGATATCATCCTCATGTACTTCTTTTTTTTGTACGAGTGAAGCTGCAAGGCCTATATCTGAAAAATAGTTCAGAACAGATATGATAGAAAGAGTAGTAATATACATACCAAAGATCTTGGGAGAAAGAAGGATGGTTACGATAAGATTGGCAGCCAAACCCAGAAAAGCGGAGTATCCGCTTTGAAAAAAGAGGCTGAGAGTGCTTATCAGAGTCTTTCTTTTTATTTGAGAATAGGTTTCAAGTTTATCCATAAAGGTTTATAGAAAATGAGCAAACAGAGAAAAATATATACGGTAAACGATATATAATTACTTGTTTTTTCAATACCTGTTTCATTATAAAAAATACGTACAGTGGATGGTTGAGAAAGCTTTATTATGGGGCGTCCTAACTGATCAAATAGATTTGGTTTAATCTGCTTGTCATTTATTTGTATTTCCCAGAAAGGGAAATAATGAATATTTATTTTTATCGTCATAGGTTTATTGATTTGTACCTCCTTGAAAAAATGACTGTTTTTTAAGATCTTAAACGTTGAGGAATCTTTGATCTCAACCGGTCCATTTACCATCTCTATTTTTGTGTTTTGTGGATTTGTTTGAAGATCAAAGCTTCTCCAATAAGAATAATCAGCACTAACGGGTAAATATTCAGCGATATTATATGCAACAGTTTGTGTAACATAATTTTTTGAAAGGTATGCGCTTGCATATTCATCATAGCTCATAAGCCATGGTTTTGAAAAAAACTTCCCAGACATAAAGAGAAGAAAAGCAAACATAAGTATTATTAGATAGGGTGCTATTTTATGTAAAGTGTCCTGTAAAACCTCTGAAAAGTATGCAGAAAAAAAGCCAAGTGAAAACATTCCAAATACAAGAAATCGCCAAGGAAACTGAAAGATCGCAAGTATAGGCTTGAATAATTCCCAGATAATATCTGATTGATAAGTCGTTAAAAAAAGTGATCCAATACCCAGCAAAAGAATAAATAGTGTGATGGCACGATAGTGGGAAGATCTCTTTTTTTGCCGTATGAAATCAAATATTAAAGCAAATAATCCAAAAGTTCCAAGAAGTATGTGTATTTTTCCTAAAGTAAAAGGCATACCGTCATCTTGGCAGCCCTTGGCTGATCCCGAAAATTCCCAAAGGGGAGAACTCCAGATTTGCCACGCACAAAGAAAATGATCTTGATAATGAGTGATTTGAGCATTTTGTGATGCATATGTTAGAGGTAACTCTATTACGGCAGGTATTAGAAAATAAGCAGACAAAAGAAGTCCGATACCCAACATCATAAAGTTTCTTTTTTTATTGTTGAGAAGAAGTACAAATACAGAGGCAATACCTACAAAAAGGAGAGAAAACACATTGTGTACAGTAAAAGTAAAAGAAATGATAAGGGATGAAATCGCAAATATATATGGAGACAACTTTCTTGAATTGAGCACTATCAAGTACAGAGCAAGTGGGAAAAGGACCAAAAACCAACACTCAGCAAGGTTTCCCCGTACAAATATTTCAATCGCAAACCATAAGGAAGATGCGTATGTTATCCCTCCCATTACGCTGGGAAGAAATCCAAAAAATAGTCTCAGGAATAAAAACATCGAGGTAAAAGACAGTATCAGACTCAAAAAAAAGGAGAATTTCAATGCCATAGGAATAGGAAGACCAATAAGATGTAATCCTGTTGTTACCCAATATGAAAACGGTGCATAAAAATTGAAGACAGGGAATCCTAGATTATGGGAAAGCTCAGGAGCAAGTCTTGGAGGTATATGGCCAGATTTGATATTGAGAGCCATCTGTTGGATTCGGGCAGCCTGTGTCTCATCGTGAAAATTAAACATGCGCGAATCAAAGGGGTTCAGAGTTTTTCCTAAAGTTATGGCAATAATGCCACAGATAAGAAAAAAGACTACGACTCTGATTCTTTTATCCATTTTATTTAGTCAATTCAAGCAAATGTATGACCGAATCGCGATTTGGTTTATAGTAGGATTTAATCAGTTTGACTGGCCAGTTGGTTGGGTAGGTTAGTTGATGTGCAAGTACTACATATACTTTTCTTTCTCCGATTTCCTTTTGATGGTTAATAAGCTCCTTTTCTCCAAGCGGCCAATATCCAACGATTGAGATAGTGTCATCAGGGCGAAGAAAGGTGTCGAGTATATCTCCTGACATACCAAAATTCCCTTCAGCCAGTATAACTACCGGTTTTTCCTTTGTTTGTTCCCGCGCAAAAGCAACTATTTCTTTTGCACCATATCCAACCGTTTCTCCAATCACATATTGTCCACGATCTATTGGGGGGAATATTATCCCTTTATAGTTAAACCACATAAAGTAATCAAACACAAGTGTTGATGCGATTATGAAAGTGAGAGAAAGCAATACTACTCTGTTGTTTTTTATTTGAGAAAGAAAATATGCAGCAAGTATTACAAACAAAGAACCGAAAAATATGATATATCTGGGAAACAACACCCGAGTCAAGAATGAAATACCGATATAAGGAATCAAAATCCATGCACAAATATAAAAGAAATAACGTTTGTTTTTTTGAAACAACTTAAAGAGTCCAAGGAAACCAAATGGTACGATCACCCACCCAAGCTCAGAAAAAACGTAGTAGGGTATAGTCTTTATATTGCTTATGAAGACGGCTAGAGGGTTTTTCATCCACTCATCAAAAGTCATAACAAATGTTTTATTTTTTTCTTCAACAAAGTGTAGGAAGGGTGAGAGTCGTTGGATATTGTAAATAGCAAATGCAATACATGCGGAGAGAGCAAATAAAAATAGAAAATTTACGAGCTTGATAAGAAATCTTTTTGTATTTTTTTCCCAAAAAAGAATAGGGCCAAGAGTAGACAGCCCCATAAATAGCCTTGATGATGACTTGGCTAATAGACCCATACCTCCAAATAATCCAAATAGAAGCGATACATCAAGTCTTTGATTTTTTGCAAGTAAGATTGAAAAAAACAGGAACCAGATAAAAAAGGCATTCACTCCAGAATCAACAAGTGCAATGCGATCATAAAATAAAAAATAGGGTACAAATACATATAAAAGACTTCCTATGTGAGCGGCTTTTTTCCCAAATACATAGTAAAGAAGCGTAAACATACCCGCAAGCGCAAAAAGGCCAGTTGAGACAGAGAAAAGTCTACCTGCAAAGAGAGCATTATTGGGGAACAGTTTGAGGAATGGTATGGTTCCCCATGTCTGGAGAGGCTGTTTACCGTCAGTCAATGAGATAAACCTCCAAGAAGCATCGTGCCATGCTATCTTTGCCCAGTGGATATAGATACCTTCATCATTAAAAATAGGTAACTGTTCAAGGTTCACTAGGCGGGTGATAAAGTAAAGAATTATGAGACATAGGACGATAAAGAAATCTTTTTTTGAAAAATGCTTCTTTACAGAAGAGAAGATCGTGTATATGTCAAACATATGTGGATAAATTATATCATTTTTACGCCTTATTTAGCTATAAAAAGAGCGTACGTTTTATTATCTGAGATTTGTCTGACTATCTGTTTACTTGGTAGCAATAATGGAACATCATCTTTTACTACAATCATACATGCATTAGTGAGAAGGTTATCAAACTTCTGTTTTGCCTCATTTAGATCATATATATTGGAAGTTGTGGTATCGGCGTAGTAAGCGATAGATGGATGGTTTCCCCACCAAGTAGTGGTTGAGATGACAAGGTCCATTGACTTTAGTGTTGCATATGATGAGCGTGTTGAGCTGTCAACGAGTACATATAATCCATCGCAACGATTCTTTTTTGCATCTCTTGCAATGAGCTGATGATCTTCAAGAGAAGAGAAGGATCGAGTTAAAAGCATTTTTATGGGGGTAATGGTGAAAAAAAATAACCAGAGTAACGTCGCAAAAGATAGGATAAGCAGGAGGGGTTTTTTCTTTAGAAACGTCAAAGGATAAGAGGCAAGAAAAGCAAACTGCGGAAGAACTGGATATATATACCATTCGATTTTTGTTTTCGTGAGATTGAGAAACACGAACCATGGCACAAAAAAGACGGCAAGAAAAGTTGGATAGACACTCCTCTTTTTTGTAAAAAAAGAATATGCAAAATAAAGAAGTGAGATAAGGGCCGGAATAAGAAGTAGCTTAAATTGATCAATAAGTACGGTGACATAGAATGTACGCTGACCAAAGTGTTGTTCGATAGATGCGGTGACTCTCTTAAAATGGCTATCGATGAATTGGTATTGGATAAATGGATATTTATATATAAGCATCATGCCGATAAACCATAAAGAAGAAACTCCAAGCTGTATCGCCACTTTTTTTATCAGCGAAACAAAATGCTTTTTGTCAATTTGTTTAGTAGCAAGACTATAAACATAAAAAGAGGTGAAAAGAAGTGGTGGAAAAAATCCAAGAAGTGATTTGCTAAGTACTGCAAGAAGAAGAAAAAGAGTGCTTATTATCATGTTTTCATACCATAAAACATATCCCAGCCATCCCAAAAGGAGAAAAACATCGACATTCAAAGCTTGTGAGCGTTGAAAAAAAATAGGTAGGAAAGCGGTTATAATGACCGTAAGGAGAGCGGGAATTTTTTGTTTTGTGATTCGATATGCCAGTGCGTATTGGAACAGCAAAACAAAGCAGCTTAATATAAGCGTTGCAAGCCGTGTCGATATCTCAGGTGCAATAGGTACAAGTTGTACTAGTCCATAGAACAACGAAGGAATAGGGGGTTTATCAAGCCAGGGTTTGCCTTGCCACAAAGGTACGAAGAATGATTTTGCACGTATCATTTCTCTCCCGACTTGCGCATAAATTGACTCATCCCAATCATAAAACGGGGGTTTCTGTAAGATGCGATATGAGATGATGGAAAAGTACACAATAAGAAAGAGAATGACTATGTAATGTTTTTTAATAAGCTCAATGTTTATTTTTTTCATGAGTAAAGCAGTAATGAATAAATAAGACGACCTGTATATAAGATGGAAAATATAACATCATAAGGTAGCGAGGTGAGATTGGAATAAAGCACAGATAAAATAAAAACACAATAAACCAATAACTTAAGAATATTCCTATTTGAAATGACGCATCTTTTTGATTTTTTTTATCGAGCTTCATTACGAATAATTGATACAGAAAAAAGATAGTAGAGATGATTGAAAGAACAAAAAACACCGGCCAGACAAGCGACCAACCCGAGTAGGTAATATAGGGTTTTTCACCCCACCAAACTCTCCAGCGATTTTGCAGAATAAGGGGTAGTACGTTGGCAAAAGTTTTTGAGCGATCGATTGAGTTATTTTGCCAAAATAAATAAATCCATTTTTGTACTCCAAAAAAGGGAAGAAATGCTTTAATCTCAATAAAATATCGCAGATATGTTCCTGCATAAGTAATAAATGCAACTGGTAAGATGACAAACACATAGCGGAACATAATACGTACATGCTTTTTGTAAGAAATGAGCGCAAGTCCGGTGACGCCTATCGCAACAAAGGCAGGAAAATAGAGCTTAATGGAAGATAGACAACCCAAAGCAATTCCCATGAAGAAAAGCAGTAGCGTCCTTTCTGACTTGAGCCAAAGAGAAAGTAGATATATATAAAGCAAAAGAAAAGATACCTGAATAATGTCCAGAATAGGTGAATGGATTATTTGATCAATCAGCATTGGATCAAGAGAAAGAAAAAAAAGTGACAAGCTTGCAAGTAATTTGGAATGGGTAAGCGAAAAAACAACAAGAAAGATGAGAATAAAGTTCGAAAGAGCAAAAAAAAGGGAGACTATCCGGTTGTTCTGAAAAATGATAGTAAAAAGACCGATTATATATTTACCAAGCGGTGGGTGATCTGAGTTGATCAGAATGGGGTTTAGACCGTTAATATATTTATATCCCGCATGACTTAGTAACTCTTCATCTGATATAGGATGTTTTGATTGAGGAATCATGTATTGGGAAGCGTTATATTTTTTTTCATACAAAGCAGGGTCAAATTTTTCCGTGAATCTATACAAGTTTTGATAGACAGGAACTGTAATTCGGATAATTGCAACAAAAAAGAAGACTGTGGTTGTAATGGTGGATAGATTTATTTTATTTTTCATTTATTTGCTCCATGGGGAGATAACTCTTTAAATCCCTTTCCGCTTCAAACGCTTCTTCAAAAACAGTTTTCTGATGTACAAAATAAGTTCTAAGTTCATAAACGGTAGAGACAGAGAAAAGAAGTATTATTGCGATAAGCAAGACTTTTTGAGGTACATATTTTTTTACCATACCTATATTACTTATAAACTGCAATGATAATCCGATAAAGTACACAACCGATGGTAAAACAGTAAATGTCCGTAGCATATTAGGGTTTTCCCATGGATATGTAAACAAGGTCGGAGCAAGCGAAATAAGAAACCACAATAGGAAGAACTGGTTATATTTATTTTTGATTTGTTTCAACGCAAGGATAAGCCCGAACAAAAAGAAAAATCCAAGTATAAGGTTAAGAGCTGGTTTATTTGGATAGTTGTGTCTGCCGTTTACATCACCTTTAATCATAAAAATACCGACAGTTGATGAAAGATTCCTTACAAAAAATTGTCCCTTTTCTTGTAGCGCCATCTCATGATTGTCAGGATAAAACTGCTGATAAAAACGGGTGTCTTTATTTATATTAAGATAAATGGAAAGGGGAAGTATCAGGAGAAAAAAAGGAACAAGAAAATATGATAAAGTGGTGATTCTTTTTGCTTTCATTACAAAAAATGAGTGAATCAATAGGGTAAGCGGAATAAGAATAAATATTCTTCCTGGTTGATATGAATTATAGGCAAGGCCGGCAAATACTCCCGATAAGACAAGAGGTGACCATTTTTTTGTCTCTATGTGGTGAAGCATAAAGAAAAGAGATGAGAACTCGAGAAAAAGTAAAAAAGTTGCCTCAAATCCAAACCGTGCAAAGTTAAAATACCATCTCATAGTGACAAAGATAAGGGAAAGTAACAGGGGGGTTAATGCGTAGACTATACTACTAGGTTTTTTATTAAAGACTTTTTTCAAGATATTATAAAAAATAAGCGGATTGAAAAGGCCAAATATAAGAGATGGTAAACGAAGAGCAAATAAAGAGATCCCAAATAACTTAAACGATAATAAGATGATATAAAAATATAACGTTGCATGACCGGTCGCTAGCTGGCTGTATGGAGTGTATGACTGTTTCCCTAGTTGAATTGCTAGTTTTGCAAACTCAATCTCATCAAATGTAGTCCTTTTTGGTATGGATAAAAAATGATAAAAAACCACAAATAAACTTACGCCAAATAATAAGATAAGAGGAAGATATTTTTTAATCGTATTTTTTGGTAAGGTCATAATATTTCATAGCCAGAATATCCTTCATGGTTTCAAAAAAATCTTTGAGAAAGTTAACATTCTTCGTTTCTACATGTTTCCAGGTGACAGGTATTTCCTTGATTTTATATCCAAGCTTATTGGCAAGAAACAGAAACTCCAAATCAAATCCGGCCTTGACGGATGAGCCCTTTATACTTTGTTGGTGATTATTAAATACCTTAAGCTTACTCAATATGTGGAGTGCAGCTTTGCGATTGAAGGTTTTGAAACCGCATTGGGTATCTTTGATATCTTTGAGTCCGATCATCAGATTACGTATAAAGATAAAACCAACAGCCATAAGTTTGCGAAGAATTGGTGCTCCGGCCCTATGGGTATTGCGGGACCCAATCGCAATATCAAATCCATTTTGGAGTGCCTCAATCATTTTTTTACTTTCTTCAATCGGAGTCGCTAGATCAATATCGGTAAACATGACGATGTCGCCCTTTGTTTTTTTTATGCCTGTAATTAGTGCCTGTGCTTTTCCTTGATGAGCATTCTCTATGAGGTGAAATTTGGGAAACTCAGACAAATACTCATTTTTAATGAGTTTTTTTGTATTGTCAGATGACCCATCATCAACGATCAGAACTTCGATAAATCGCTTATCATGATGAGTAAAATTGCCGATACGGTCAAGTACACCTTTTTGGATATTAATTTCTTCGTTGTAACAAGGCACGATGAGTGAGATAGTCATTATTTATGGATAAGTCGATAAACTTTTATTCCCTCAATTTCCCACATTGTATCAATTTTTGCCTCTCCGAACATATCTATGTTCCATGAATGGGAATCAAGTACGTTGCAGGGTTCTTGATTACACAAGACGTACATCTGTTGAGTTACCTCTCTTGCTTCGCGGTTCGCTGCTTTAAGACCTTGTTTTTCTAAGAAATATAAGTAAGCCTCTTCGCTGGTAAACTCAATAGGATAAGTTGCAAAATTAAAGGGTTTACGATCGATGTAAGGCAAAAGTGTTGATGAGACGCGCTGAGCATGAAGGATTTGATTGTTTGCAGGACCGGTTATGAAGTAGTAATCCTTCATATTGAACACAAGATATACTGCAAGGAGTATTGATAGCGCGATCGTTGAGTAAATTTTTTTTGGGATAAAGCCCAGAAGTAAAGCGCAAACAACAAAAAAACTTAAATAGATAGATCCATAATAGTGTGGGTGACGGGGATTGCTGAGTAGGCTGAAAAAATAGATAAACGAAACAAGATTGATCATGTGTATAAGGGCAAGTAAGTGGACTTTCCCTTTAATAAAAAGAAAAAGAAAACCCCCAACGAAAAGGATACTTGCGACAATTGAGGCAAAGGCGGGAAGCTTTATCTGTAGGATAACCATCCAAAATGCATGATTTGTTTGAATAAGTCTTTCTGCAGGAGAACCACCGGCTATCATATCTTGTTTGGTAAACAAAGAAACAAGGTTTTTAGTATTGAGAAAATCGTGTTTGAGATCAAATAGGATAAGTGGAGAGGTGACACATAGAAAAGCGATAAAAGCTATAAGGACAGAGAGCAATTGTTTGGTTTTTTTATTTTCACGAAACAAAAAGATAGCTGTCACGATACCAATTGGCACTGCGAGAAAGGCAGCTAAATGATGTAATTGAAATGAAAGTGCAAAAAAAGCTCCATATGCGATTGAGTAATAGTATTTTTCTGTTTTAAGGGATTTGTAGAAAAAATAGAGGGTGAAAAAAGAAAATATAGGGAGTAGATTTGGATTCCATGAAAAACGGGCAAGCCAAAGAAGTTGAGAAGAAAAACTGGTAAGAATAAGAAAGATAAGAGCAATCTTTTTATCTAAAATTTTTCTTATGATAAAGTATCCTAATACAAGTCCAACTATCGAGATAAAAGATACTCCATATGCAAGCCCCGCTGGGTTAAAGGCAAAAAGAAGAAGAAAAGGCGCCATAAGGTAATAAAAAAATGGGCCAAGATATACTTGACCTATCGAGCTGGGTGGTCCGATGAGAGGTAGATGTTGTAGTGTTACTATACGCTTAATGATTATGGCGTCTCTTCCTTGATCAGCTAGAAACATGGCAAATTCACCGACACGCCACAGGCGAAGGAATATGGCGCATAGTATAATAAATACAGCTAGTTTATTTTTTTGTATCCATTTTGCTATGTTATTCAAACGTTTCATACCATATTTTACCTTACTTTTGGTTGTTTTAGCCAGCACTTTTCTTCTTTGGGCTCCGTTTCTTTTTCGATCTCCTGATTGGTTTGGCTTACAGATCAAGGACTCAAACTTTATGTATATATATAAACATTTTGATGGACCTCTTTACATAATTCCTGCCAAAACACTTTATGCACCCAACGACATCTCACTATTAAGTAGGGACAGCAGCCTAGCTCAAAATCCTATATATTTTACAGCTCATCTACCCCTTTATCCCTTATTGATAAGAGTGGTTTCACCAGTACTAGGGTATCTTAAGTCAATGATAGCTATTCCTTTATTTTTCTCAATTCTCTTATCCTTTTTGTTTTATTTTTTAGTCAAACGATTAAAGATTTCTCAAAACCCTCTACTGTTAACATCTATTTTTCTCTTTTTGCCCCGATTTTTAGTGGTGAGATCAGTTGGAGCGCCAGAAACACTCTTCCTTTTTTTAGTACTTTTATCCCTGTACTGTTTTGAAAAAGGAAAGTATGCGGCCGCCGGACTATTGGGAGGGTTGGCAACAGCGACCAAAACTCCGGGTTTACTTCTTTTTGGGGCGTATGCTTTTTCTATTCTGGAGCAGTACATGAAGACCAAACAAATCAAGTTTTCATGGTTGTGGATTACACTTATTCCTTTAGGATTTATAGCCGTATGTATGTTGTACGCTGTACAAACAGGCGACTTTTTTGCCTATTTCCATTCAGGTGACAATATTCATCTTGTTGCTCCCTTTTCCGTTTTTAACTTTCAAAAGAATTGGGTAGGGACTGCATGGTTAGAAGATATATTGTTCTACTTTTTTCTCTATGGGCTGACGGTTTATCAACTTAAAGATAATAAACATCGAAGCTTTTTCTACTTTTCCCTTATTTATTGGGTAGCAACACTCTTTGTCCAACACAGGGATATTAGCAGATACAGCTTAATCTTATGGCCGATGGCAGTAATTGCATTTGAGCGTTTTTTTACCTCAAAGCAGTTTAAGGTAATTTTTATTATCATGCTTTTTGGGATCTATATGTATGCGTGGAATTTTCTTTCCTACAACATAATGCCGATCAATGAGTGGCTACCATTTATGTAAACAAGCAAACTTCTCTTGACAAATTGTTACGGTTACCGTAACATTGCAATATGGACAAACGGATCATTTTTTTGTTTACTCTCTATTTAATCGGTAGAAAGATAAGGAGTCATTATAAAAATAAAAACGAAGATGGGATGTTGACCGCCGCAATCCTCAACCTGCTATATCAACAGGGTGAGACAGTGACTAAGTTGGCACATAAACTATCGACAAAAGTCTCTGCTATATCAGAAAAGATCATGACGCTTGAAAAAGAAAAACTCGTAAAAAAGATGAAGGTTGATGATGGAAGGGAAGTATTTGTCGAACTGACTCAGGAAGGAAAAAATAAGATTGCCAATCTTATAACGATTATGCAAAAACACTGTAGTTTTGTGACTCAAAAATTAACGGACAAAGAGATTAGAACAGTATTACCAATACTTGGTAAACTTACTGACTCCTGATTATTATTTTAGATATACTTAGCTTATGAAGAAGGTTTTTAATGTGTTTAAAAAAAGATGGTATGTTTTTCTAATAATCCTGCTTATTGGTGGTTTTTATCTATATAACAGACAATCTGTAGCTGCAAAAAAAGAACAAGAATCACTCTATACAATTAAGCGCCAAGATTTACGGGAATTGCTTTCTTTATCAGGCGAAATTGCAGCTGATGAGCATGTAATACTACGGTTTCAAACCTCAGGGCGTTTGTCTTGGATAGGCGTAAAAGAAGGAGATATAGTGAAAAAATACCAAGGAATCGCTGCCCTTGACCAACGGGATCTGCAGAAACGGATGCAGAAAACCCTTAACGACTACGCAAAAGAACGCAACGATTTTGATCAATCAAAAGATGACAATCAACGTGTGGGCGATCAGCCTATTCGTGAAGAGGGTGATGCTATGAAGCGATTACTTGAAAAAGCACAGTACGATCTTACCAATTCAGTTTTAGATGTTGAGTTGCAGCAGCTTGTTAAGGAATATTCCTATCTTTATACTCCTATCGAAGGAATTGTGATCCGTATAGACAGTAAATATCCTGGAATAAATATTACGCCAACTGGTGCTGAGTTTGAGATATTAAATCCCAGCACTCTCTATTATTCCTTTACAGCCGATCAGACCGAGGTGGTTAAGCTTAAGGAAGGTCAGCGGGGGGTGCTTGCCTTTGACTCGTATCCTGAAAAAGAACAGAGTGGAGAAATATACTATCTGTCATATACTCCCAAAAGCGGAGAAACAGGTACCGTATATGAAGGACGAATGAAATTGTTAAACGGTGACTTGATGGATTATAGATACGGTATGACAGGTGATGTAACCTTTACTTTAGAAGAAAAACACAATGTAGTCTCTGTCCCCTCAAGCTATGTATTGTCAGATACGAAGGGAAAATATGTAGAGAAAAAAGAGGCAGGAAAAAAAATAAAAACTTATATCAAAGTGGGTTCAGAGATTGATACGATGTATGAAGTGTTAAAAGGATTATCAGAAGGTGATGAGATTTATATTGCCACTTCCAAATAAACCATGAGCGACATAATCAAAGTGGATAAAGTATGGAAAGAATATATGATGGGGGACGTGTTGTTTCAAGCGCTAAAAGACATAAATATCTTAGTTAAAGAAGGAGAGCTTTCGGCTATAGTTGGGCCATCAGGGAGTGGTAAATCAACACTTATGCACATCATTGGACTTCTTGATAAGCCGACTCGTGGCAAAGTTTTTATTCAAGGAAAAGATATTTCTACTTTCACAGATAATAAGATATCAACTCTTCGTAATGAGTTTGTAGGCTTTGTATTCCAACAGTTCAACTTGATCAACAAGTTAACGATATTGGAGAATATCATGCTTCCAAGCATCTATGCACGTAGAAAACTAAACTATGATCCAAAAGAAAAGGCGCTTTATTTGATAAAGAGGTTTGGTTTAGTAGGGAAGGAAAATTCTTATCCCAACAAAATATCCGGAGGTCAACAACAAAGAGTAGCGATTGCTCGGGCTCTTATCATGAATCCCAAACTGATTCTTGCTGATGAGCCAACCGGTAATCTTGACTCCAAAAGCGGTAATGAGATTTTGAAACTTCTTAAAGAACTGAATCATAAGGAAAAAATGACCGTTATTATTGTTACTCATGATCAACTAGTTGCAAAAGAAACAAAACGAATAATACAAATTCGTGACGGAGAGGTAGTTGCATGAGATACCTATCTTTTATATTTAAATCAGCCTTTTTAGATTTTTCCCGCAATAAAGGAAGAACAATCCTTACTTCTTTGGGGATTTTGATCGGAGTATTATCGGTCGTACTTCTTATGGCGCTTGGGTTAGGGTTAAAGAAATATATTTCAAATCAATTTGACAGTCTTGGTGCAAATCTTATCTATGTTATGCCAGGTAATGAAAAAGCCATGACAAGCGGGGCCGGGATGATGGGAGGTATTAAATTTGACGATAAAGATGTACTAAGAGTAAAGCGGATTGAGGGGTGTGAGGTGGTGGCGCCCGTGTTTGCTAAGCCTGGTATTGAAATGGAGGCAAATGGTAACTCAGAGACAGGAGAACTTATCGCCTCAACAGATGAAATAAATATTGTTATGAATCTTCAGCTTGAAGAAGGTAGACTGCTTGAGCACAGAGACAATGATAAACGTGCAAAGACCATTGTAATTAGCCCAAAAATAGCCGAGAAGTTATTTGATAATCAAAGAAACGCACTAGGCAAAACTATAACGATAGAAGGACAGAACTTTAAGGTAATCGGTATATATAAATCTAAAGGAGGAGGGGGTTTGGGAGGGTCGGACATGGACTCGCATGTTTTTGTCTCAAACGCTGCAGCATATGTGTTTAACACAGAAAAAAAATATTTTGCAATTTATGCAAAAGCGGAGTCAAAAGATTTGATAGACCGGGTAAAAAAAGATATTAAAACTTCACTATTGAAACGTTACGATGAAAAACAATTTTCAGTAGTAGATCAGGCAGAGATAATGGGAACGATTAACCAAATATTTAACGTGTTAAATACGGTATTGGTAGCTATCGCTGCAATCTCACTTGTTGTTGGGGGAATTGGAATTATGAATATAATGTATGTGACCGTATCAGAGCGCATCCGAGAAATAGGGATTAGACGGGCGCTTGGAGCGCAAAGCAAAGATATTCTTTATCAGTTTCTTATTGAGTCAGTTCTTCTATCTATTTTCGGTGGGATATTTGGTTTAGGACTTGCCTATGGTATCGTCTATTTGTTGCAAAGTCTGTTTCCTGCATATATTGATCTTATTTCAATAATACTGTCACTTGGTGTTTCATCAGTTATTGGTATTGTTTTTGGTGTTTTTCCTGCGAAAAAAGCAGCTGATCTGTCGCCAATAGACGCGATACGTTACGAATAATATTGTTCTATGAATTATATTTCATTTGTACTTGCTTCGGCTCTTTCAGATCTTTTCCGTAACAAATTAAGAACATTTTTAACCTCTCTTGGTATTCTAATCGGCGTAGCATCTGTTGTGCTCCTTTTAGCATTTGGGCTGGGTCTGAAAGAATTTATCCGTCAGCAATTTGACAGTTTAGGAACAAATTTGGTTTTTGTTTTGCCGGGTCGAATATTTGGTCAAGGAGGAGGATTTCAAGCCACAGGAGCTTTGGGTGGGATTAAGTTTGATGAAAAAGATCTTTTCAATCTGAAACGGATAGATGAAGCAAGATACACCGTTGGGGTTTTTTCAAAGACGATGAAGTTCCAGAGTGGCGGAAAATCAGAGTATGGTTCACTTTATGCGGCATCTGAGGAGATATTTCCTGCACGGAATCTTGAGGTTGAATTTGGACGAACATTTGACAAAACCGACGTGGACAAAAGAAGCAAAGTGGTGGTGATGGGTCCAAAGATCGCAGAGAAGATCTTTGGAAAAGCTCCCCTTGCTTTGGGGAAAAATATTAGAGTTGAGTCAACACAAACTTATAAAGTCATTGGTATTTTAAAATCTAAAGGTGGTGGTGGGTTTGGCGGACCAGACTTTGATAGATTTGTATATATTCCCTATAAGACAGCATATGTATACAACCCAACAAAATCATTTGTTTCTTTGTTTTTAAGGGGGTCTTCAGAAGAAGATGTGCCAATCATCAAACAAAAAATAAACGAGATACTTTTAAAAAGATATAAAGAGGATGATTTTACCATCGCTGACTCAAAAGAATTTATTTCAACTATCTCTTCTATCTTTACGATCCTTAACTCAGTTCTTGTTGCCATAGGCGCCGTATCGCTTATCGTTGGAGGGATTGGAATAATGAATATTATGTATGTCTCAGTCACCGAACGTATCCGAGAGATAGGTATTAGGCGGGCTCTTGGGGCAACAGAGCAAGACATCTTATATCAATTCTTAGTGGAGTCGGTTTTATTATCACTTATTGGAGGATTTGCGGGGCTTGGACTTGCCTTTGGAGTAGTTATCCTTATTCAGCCGCTTTTCCCAGCAATTATCGATCTTGTCTCGATACTTATTGCCGTTGGAACGTCGTCGTTTATCGGAATTTTCTTTGGTGTTTTTCCTGCGAAAAAAGCAGCTACTTTATCTCCGATCGATGCGATACGGTATGAGTGACATGATACATAAAATCAGTTATCTGTTTTTTAAAAATCTCTTCTGTATATCGCTCAGCTTCAAGGCGAGCGTGTTTTCTCATGTCAATATATTCTGTTCCAGAAAGAGACTCAAGTTTCTTTACTTTCTCAAACAATGATTCTTCACTTTGATCTTTAAAAAGATATCCATTATTTCCCTCTTTTACCGTCTCAATCAAGCCTCCTGATGCATATGCTATGACGGGGATGCCGTGGCCCATCGCTTCAATCGGAGCGATACCAAATTCCTCATCAACCGATGCAAAGAGAAATGCTTTTGCACTCGCGTATATTTCTTTTAATTTTTCATCAGACACGTTACCCATGAACTCAACCGTTTTTCCCGCAAATGATTTCAGATAATTCATATCACGACCCGCTCCGATGATCTTTAATTGGAACTTATATTTATTTGCAGTTTTGATGAGAAGATCTATATGTTTTGCCCGAGCAAGTCGAGAGACAGTGAGGTAATAGTTGGTAGGGAGGAGTTGGTAGAGGGGAGGATTTTGGGGTATAAAAACGGGTGGATAAATAACTGTTGATTTACGGCGATAGAATTTTTCAATACGTTTTTGTGTCTCAACAGAATTTGCGATTAAATGATCTGGTCGTTGAGATGCTTCAAAATCCCATATGCGAAGGAAAAAATTAATGATGGTTCCGTATATCTTAATGATTGGATTTTTCTGCCATTCAACAGCTGTTTCATAACCATATAAATAGCGAGGGGGGTGGTGGATATAACTTATATGAAGGGTTGGGTGTTTTGTTTTTATTCCCTTGCACATCCAAGCACCTGTTGAGGAGATGACAAGATCATATGATGAGAAATCAAATGATTCCCAGATGAGGGGAGTAAGAAAACGAAGGGGTGAATAAAGGCGATTGATAAGGGGAATTTTACCGAACCATGAAGTTTTGACACTCCATGTTTTAATGAGTCCCTCATGCTCTCCAAGTGAGTTGGGGCTAAAAGTTGATGTATATACATGAGCTTGAGGGAAGATTTTTTTTAACTCAACTAGTACCCGCTCTGCGCCACCAAATTCACGCAGTTGATCGTGTACAATCGCAATTTTCATTTTTATATTATACTTGAATGATCAACTTCCCATAAGATGAAAACAAAACTTCCAAGTAAAAGATATAGAATCGTAGCGGTTATTTTTTCATTTTTTGTATTCGTTCATTTGGCATTTTCTCTCCAAAAAATACTTACGAGCTTAGCTCCTGATTTCAGCATTTTTTATTATTCAACCGTTGATTTCATGCGTGGCATTAATCCTTATACAGATATACATTTATACACGGTGTATAACTATCCTCCTCTGACCAATACATTGTATCTTCCATTGGTATTGCTGCCGTATCATGTATCACAAGCACTATTCATCATGCTAAGTTTTATTTCGGTTTTCATCATCGTTTATTTTTCAATGAAGTTGTCTCAATTGAAATTGAATTTTGAGATGTATATCACAGTAGTTTCATTGGTTTTACTGTCTTTTCCAACAAAATTTACGCTTGGTATGGGTCAGTCTAATCTGATCGCATATGCACTTCTTCTCATAGGACTTTATCTGTTTGAAAAAAATATCAGAGTAGGTAGTAGTGTCTTGATTGGGTTAGCTATCCTGTTTAAACCGATGTTAGTCCTTATATTATTGGTATTTTTCATCAACAGGAAATGGAAAGAGTTGATGATGATTGGAGTTTTTATCGGAGTGTTTGCGTGCATTGTATTATGGTGGGGTAGAGGTACACTATTTATTTCATTTTTTCAGACGGTATTACCAAAGCTTTTTAAAACACAAGGAATACAGACTTATTACAATCAAAGCTTTTCCTCGTTTGTCGCAAGATTAACTACTTCTGAATTTTATCTAAGACTGCTTTCTTTTCTATGTAATGGAACTTTATTGGCATATGCCCTTATATTTTTGAAAAAAAACAAGGCAAACAAAGCTCTTCAATATGGCTTTATTTTGACGGTACTTGTGATCATCAACAATTTATCCTGGCAACATCATTTTATAGTTCTTATATATCCATTTATTTTTTGTATGAAGTTATGTTTAGAATCAAAATCAAAAATTCACTTCTTGTTACTACTATTTACATATCTTTTAGTCAGCTGGAATTTTAAAAATCCTATTCCCTTTTCTTGGTTCCCCGCAAATCTATTACTTTCACATCAGTTATATGGTGCTATAATCATTGCATCTCTTCTTGCTTTTTCATCCCCCCAATCCTCAGCAAAAAATATATAATTCATAGCATGAATTACCTACATGCAATTACGCTTGGAATTGTTGAAGGAATGACTGAATTTTTACCCATTTCTTCAACTGCACACCTTATCATCGTGTCAAAACTTCTTCGACTTCCTTCTTCTGATTTTCAAAAGTTCTTTGAAGTATTTATACAGTCTGGAGCGATTCTTGCCATCATACTTATTTATTTTGAATATATTTTGAAACACAAAGAGATTTTAAAAAAGATAGGACTTTCATTTATACCAACGGCTATTATTGGGTTCCTTCTGTATAAAGTCATCAAAACAATTTTTTTTGAGTCGGGAATACTTATCATCATGGCAATGTTTTCGGTTGGAATACTTTTTTTTGTGTTGGAATATTTTATTTCAAGTAAAAAAATTTCACTTACGCGTTCTCTTAACGGTCTTACCTTTGCGCAGGCTGTTTTTATAGGTTTGGCACAGTCTTTAGCGGTGGTGCCTGGAGTATCCCGTTCGGGGATAGTGATGCTTTATATGATGCTGGTAGGATATAAGCGTGATGAAGCCGCTCTATACTCCTTTCTTTTGGCAGCTCCGACCATAATAGCCGCATCAGGATATGATTTGTTCAAAATGAGGCATATTTTTAATGATTCCATACATTACCTACCACTATTATTAGTCGGGCTTATTACGTCCTTTTTGGTGGCATATGTCGTTATAAAGTGGTTTATTGGCTTTTTGAAAAACAACTCTCTTGTCCCCTTTGGAATTTACCGGGTAGTACTTGCTATAATATTGTTGTTTATTCGTTAAACTAGGATTAGTTTTTTAAGTCTCTGTAGTTCAACGGATAGAATGTGGGTTTCCGGAACCCATGATGGGAGTTCAATTCTCCCCGGAGACACCAGGGCCTATGGTTCAACGGAAGAATGTGGCATTCGCATTGCCAAGATCCGAGTTCAATTCTCGGTAGGTCCACATGATAAAAAATCTTATTTTTGATTTGGGACAGGTTCTCCTTTTGCAGGAGAGAATTGAGATGTATGTATATCTTGCTAAAATATTTTCAATTCCTAAAGAAGAAGCCTTAGAATTTTACTTCCAATACAAACGAGACTTAGTCACAGGTCGTATCAGTTCGCAAGACATGCTGCAGGTATTGAGTACGAAGTTCAAAACCCACAAATCCATAAATCAACTGATGGATGAATATAGGGCTTTATATTTGGCTGATTATAAGGGAGTAAACACGGAACTTCTTAATTATGTTGACAAGCTCAAAGAAAAATATTCTTTGTATATCTTTACTAACACTGTTGATGTACATGATGAAGAGGCGCAAAAACTCCCGATCTATAAGCATTTTTTGCGCGTATTCAAATCATACACTGATCACATCATCAAACCAGAAGTACAATCATACCAGTATGTCGTAAACAAGATACAAGCAAAGCCTGAAGAATGCTTGTTTATAGATGATTTAGAGGAAAATGTTGAAGGGGCTATAAAAGCAGGACTTATGGGTTTAGTTTATATCAATTTTGAACGGTTAAAAAAAGATTTCAAGGATATTGGGGTAGAAGTTTGATATACTTGAAAGAGTAAAAAAGCGCCTATAGCTCAGCGGTAGAGCGCTACTCTTATAAAGTAGATGTCCTTGGTCCGAATCCAAGTGGGCGCACTAATATTTTTTGTAAACTTGTCTTCATTTGATCGGAGATATTGTTATATATGTACTCTATCTCTGCTTTACCCAAATTGAGATGCAACGCATGGGTAATAAAAGGATTCTTCCAAATAGAATATGTACCTAGTTCTTTTGTTTGCGTATTAAGCATGGTCACCAGTATTTGGAGCATCTTTGTGGTCATACTCTGTTTTTTATATAGATATGTCAAAAGCGAGAGTGCGCATATCTCAACCGCTACTTGATCTTCGCTTGCCATGATGATTCCGGGATCAAGGTCAACGACATGTGAGGGAAAAAGGGATAAAGCTGCATATTTATCAGGTCCAAGGGTGACCTGGGCTTTTGTAGCAGTTAGAAGGGTAAGACGAAGTTTTGATTTGACCGCAAGACTTATCTCAACGATCTTTTTAAAGAAAGAGTCGCTTTTGTCATTGACTGTTTTTATACTTCCTTGTATTGCCCGAGTTTTCATAACGAAAGAAAAAGGTCCATTCATATGAAATTCTAGTCTACTGTCTTCTCGCAACAGGCCGACAAAGTTCTTAAATCCAAGCGTTACTCCCGCTTGTACATGGGTGCTTAATCGGGGCAGATTGATGATATGGTCGACTTTTTTGACCCAGTTAGTGATGAAAAACCCATGTTTCCAGGATAATCCATCAGATTTATATCGATAAAATCCCTTATCCCACCCTTCTTCCTCAAAAGCGGCAAAAGGAATTTCTTTCATCCTTTTCATACCCGATTTTTCATAGTTGCCCTTAGATGATCCTTTAACAGTCCCGTTTGGACTGTGAAGTACATGTCCGATACCTGATTGGTCACCGATTACGACTCGCGCACCCCTTTGTATTAATAATCGGGCAATTACTTCTATGGTAACTGGATCAGTTGTGGCAGGATATGGGTCAGGAGAGTTGAGAGCTGGTTTTAACAATACGACGTCGCCCTTTGAAAGCCATGAAAGATCGTTGGTTGACTTAAGTAATATGTTTTTTATAGAAGACTCTAGATTCTTTTGTTCTTTTACTCCATATATATAGAGTTTTGATTTATACATAACAGTTGCCTATGATTTTTTTACTCCGTAATACTTATTTGATGTTATAATAATCATTGCGGATTATCCAGCTGAGATAGCCAAGGTGGTCACGGCGGGGGTCTGAAAAACCTCAGATGCGTGTTCGACTCACGCTCTCAGCACCTCGGTTAACTCAGTGTAAACACTTCGTCATTTCATTTTTCTATGTAATATAATATCTTCATGGGAGCAGAGCATCATCGTTTACCAAAAGAAAACTTAGGAGTTATAGAGCACAATATTGGCCCAACGATCATTATAGCTAGTTTTTTAAATACTCATAGTGATCCAAGAGGCGAACACCCCAATATAGATATAGCAACAAAGAGAACAGGAGTATGGTTGACTACCCCGCACATGATTCAAGATGAACTCTATGATTTCATCATTGGACCGGATGGGTTGGCTTCTTGTATTGCAGTGAGAAGAAACGATGGTAAACCCGTTATAGTTCAAGGATTTTCAACAGACAGTATTTCTGTTAGTTTAGTTAAAGATGTAGAATCGCATGATAATGCAACATTCACAAATATTCCTGAAGGAGAAGGGACGCAAAGCGTAGTTTCCAAATGGTATAAAAGGGATGGATTTGTTGAGTGCTATACAGTATTAACTCTACCCATAAGTCCATCTGACAATCCGGTTAATTCATTTTCGCCATATGCGGAAAGAAAAAATCTTATTAGCGGTATGAACAACAGGGGGTTTCTTAGACTTGTACCAAATATGGCATGGCCACTACGAAACACTGACAAAAGCGAGCTACCTTTTGGTCGAGAGCTTGGTAAGCATTAAAACTATCTTTTTTCTTCAGTTTATTCAGTTTTCTTTCAGAAATAGTAGATATTCTTAAACTATGAAATACGGATGAGCCCGTATTTCAAAAAAAGGATAAGGGACGAGTCTGGTACATATACATGCTTGTTGTTTATGCCAGCCGTATGCTTTTTTTGCTCAGGACATTCAAAACATATGCTCTGAGTTTTATTGTGGAAATAGGTAGTAATAAAAAAAACCAAAAAAATTTTGAAGAGTTATTTCAAATTAAATAGTTAATTGAAATTGTTGTTTTAACCAATCAATAGCTAAGTTTTTTACATCATTTAATGATCCATAATCTTCATTAAGTAAATATCCAGCTGCATAGACTATTGCATCATGTCTTTGCTGCAATATTTGACCCTTAGAACGATCAAATGGGTAAAGTTCAAGAGGTAGATTAATTCTTTCAAGAAACAACTTTTGCAATTCTTCAGTTAATTCATATGGATTTAATCCATTTGGGAGCTTCGTATCAACAAGGAGCAAACTGATAAATCTACCTAGGTCCTGCGTGATCGGTCCAATAACAGCATTTTCATAATCTATAACCGCTATTGCCTCTGCAGTTCCTGGTCTAAATAGTACATTAGCTCTACCGAAGTCGCCATGAATCCATTGATTATTACCTTCATGACTTTCACCTTCAAAAGAAATACATTGTAATGCTCCATGCATTTTTCCCATTAACCCAATTGCAGAGTCAATTTCAAGTGAATTGTAAGGATATCTATTTTCACCCTCTGTATATTGTGTATGTGTGACTAGCAATCCATCTTCAGTCATAGATACAGGTACTTCAGGATCAATTAGTTGTCTCCCAGGGATGTCAAAGTGTCTTGACATAGCATCTTCAATAAGAATACCTTTAATTATTTGTGGCCATCGAATGTCACTTTGTCGCCAATAAATATCAACCTGATTACTTCCTCCTTTTTTAACAACAAGATTCCTATGACCACCATGAAGCAATTCATCTCCCGGTGATAGTACTTTCTGAGCAGTCTTTTGTTTCCAAACATGTGCATCTTGTGGACATACAGAATTCATGTATGTTGCCTTTTCAGATCCTCGGATAAGCGCTTGAATTGAAGGCGTTATTTTTAAGTTAACGGTTTCGTGCATCATAAATTGTTGAACTAATATTCAATATGAAGGCTTATTATAGCAGATTGCTATAGGATATGTCCACTATACTTATTAATTTAATTACTTTAATTGAAGACAATACTATTTAATTATCCTTAGCTATATTTTAAGAGGAGTAACGGTAATTTCTGGTTTTTGTACTATGGTTTTGGGATCATATTGGACATTTATATGATGTTGAGTTACTCTACTTGGAATAGTTATTTCGCCTGATGTTGTTATAAAATCTCCTATTTCCATGGTTTGACTTACTGCTTTTGGATCTATTAAAATTCTTGAACCCTCCCATGTACAAGTTCTGTCTTGTAAGGATTTTACTAAATAAGGATTATAAGAATTAAACTCAAACCTACCGTCTTTAAGCTCACGGTGAACAACTCCAGCTATTGGAAAAGCATGCCCTCCGTTAATAGCAATAAATAATTTAGCCGCTTCAGGTTGAACATGTCCCAAATAATACTCAGCAGGACTTATTCCTTTTTTCATCAGCATATGAGCATATCTTGTATTATCGTCACAAACCATCCCCAAATCTAGCCAGTCCACTTCTTGAAGCGATTTTTGCATAAAAGAATACATTGTTGGTGGGTCAAGAAAGTCACCCAGTTTAAAATTTATACCCAGGTCGTTAATAATTCTATATAAGGGCGAATTTTTCTCTCCTTCCCCAAACATCATTACAAGATGATCTGCGATCTGAGAAGCAACAGCATGTTTTTGTTTATAATATCTTCCGTCTAAATTACCTTTCCATTTTTCAGGCGGCTCATCTTGGAGTGATCCCTTTCCTCTTTCTTCTGATTTGAGGGGAAAACAATCAACTTTTGTGACTATTAGGGTTTGCTCTGCAAGATCAAAATCTATAAATAGTTCTTTGTCAATATTAGAATCTAAGGCAACACCTTCAACTTCCTGTAAATGTTTTAGCATTTCCAGATAACCCATCACCCCAGCCATTTGAAATTTATATGGTAAATGTCTATTATGATTTTCTGAACCATCCAGTAAAGTTTCACCTTGCGCTCTTTCTAATGCAATCTCATTTGACATTAACTGATCACCTTCGATATTCAAAGATTTAACAAGTCTTGTTTTCACTTTCCAACCAGGAAGATGTATTCCTAACTCCTCACATAATGTAACTCTTTCCATACCACTATGTTCTTTTAAAAAATCTGCCTCTGCTTTAATAGAGTCCAATTGACCACTACGCGCTCTTTTTATAATGATAGGAGTGTTTCCTAGTGTAGCTTCATGTATAGTTGCTTGTGATCCTATATCACTTAATAGAGAACCTCGAGTTAATCTATTTGTAGGTGGAACTGTTTCGGACATCTAATTATTATATCAATAAAGCTAATAGGACAATATCTTGCGTAATACTCGAATTATACTTATTTGAGTTTGACTCACATTCAAGCATTAATAGACATAAGTTGTCTAGTTATTTGAATAGCTCCTTTTCTCACAGGGTCAAATTTTTCAATAAAATCTTCCCATCTTTCAGGTTGAACAAATTCTTCATTTTCAAGAGCTTTTTCAACCGCCTCCAGATGCGCTTTTCCAACAACAATTCCTTTTCTACCAGGTAGTTCAGTCATTAAACGTTTAATATTTGGACCCAAATATTCATATTCACTCAGAAATCCTCTATAACATATTGCGATAGCAGCTGTTAATCTTAAGATGTCTAACAACACCTCATCTGTAATCGTTTCGGGAAGTTGACCTTTATTTATTACAATGCTCCGTAGCCGATTTTTTATACTAGCTATGTCTAAAGACTCAACATTGTCTTGTATTGACAAGACTCTTTGAATGCCGTCATCTATCGCCTTAAACGCTTCTTGTGTACTTTTTGCATTGATAATAGGTTCTGCATACTGGCTAAGCAACAGATAGGTACCCATTTCGTTTTTATCTAATCCATATTTGTCTGTCATCTCAAAGATATTACAACCTTCTTCCAGCGGATGAATTGGAGTTTTATGTTTTTTTTTAAAGGTTGATACAATGTATCTTTCATAAGCGAACTGGTCAAAGTCATACATTTTTCTAAGGGATGTTGAGGTGCCTTCACATAATAAATTATCACAAGTTCTCAATACAGGAAAAATTTTCATTCTCATTTCAGGTGAAACCTGGGTTGCAGTATGATTTAATGCAAAGATGTTAACACTCCCTCGTGAATATATATCTGGTTCAACTCTGAGAGCTATTTTTCTTGGCAGCTCAATTCTTCTTGGTACAGCAAGCTCAAACATATTTGTATTATACTATAAGTTATTCACTACCATATCTCTGTTTGTATTTTTATATCAAGTTTGATAAGATACCATCTTATTACTTTAACTAATCAATATGCCCTCATTACATGAAGACATGCGATATGAAACTGTATTTGGTGTTAATGGTGAATCATTAAAACAAACTCCACATTATTTTCATGTAACCATCTCGGAAGGTCAATCATTGTGGGGAGATGCTTTAGGTTTAGCCGAAAACGTTAAAACATCAATGGATCCACTTTTTTATAGTAGAAACGGCGACAATCTTGGATTAACCGTGCAGGAAGTAGGAAAATTTGGAGCATCAGCAGTAACATGGAAAGATACTAAAACAAATGAGACGCGTCTTCTTATGATGACAGATGGTTATAATATTGTTGTTCCAGATCCGAGTTTTCTCCCAATTGGAGATCAGTGCTGTAATGATGCAAGCGGTATCAATATTGGGATACAAGGTCATGATGATTTGTCATCTTACCAGAAAAGTATGCCATGGGTTAATGCAGTTCTTACAAAGCTAGGTATGAATAACGGAAAAACAGCAGAACCTTTAACCATTGAGGAAATGGCAGGTCATATGAGAAGAAAAATAAACGAGGCTCAGATAAAGAATAGAAGATCTCATTTTTAACTTCTTAAAGAGACAGTTTACTTATGTAGCCGGGGACAACAATTCTCTATGTCATAGACATAAAAAAATTTGTGTTGGAGATGACTATTCTTAAGAATTAGCCTGAAGCAAAGACCTTGAGAGGCAAACAGAGCTGTGATATACTTTCTTCACATGCGGTGGTAGTTCCCCACTTCGTTCCAATATATATTGGAACTTCGAGGGGCAAGCTACAAACGCATATAAGTCAGATAACATGTTTACACTTCGAAGCTTTATGCAAAGAAGTGCGGTGGTAGTTCAACGGTAGAATGTTTCCTTGCCAAGGAAAAGGTTGCCGGTTCAAATCCGGTCCACCGCTCCAGTTGATATTAATAAAAGAATACTTTTAAGATATATAGATCCCACACAATCATCATTCCCAAAAAGAAAGCTTCCCATAAGCCACCATTTTTATTTTTTTGATATAAAAACACTGTCCCTAAGGTATAGATTATTGCTATAAAAAGACCGACATAACCGATCGATCTGTTTATCTCAAGTATTAATAGATGGAGGTATAATAACCAGATCAAAGAAATTGCAAATAGTAAAAAACCAAAAATTAAATGCCCCTTTATATTTTTGTGGGCAGGTATAAATCCCACCATAAACATAGACAGATATGCTAAAAGCATCAAGGCAATGACAACAATATTGCTTTGTAGTCCAAGATGGTAAATAAGGATAAATAAATATATGATTCTCATGATTGATGTGACGATCACAGTGAGATTAAAATAGATAGCAGTTTCTTTTATGGTGCCAAAGAATGATAATGGTTGTTTGCGAATGCTAAATTTACCATGTTTTTTTGCACAAAGATAAAAAGAAGTTGCCATGAAGACCGAACTGACAATTCCGATATATTTCAAATACTGCATAAGAGACCTCTTATTTTTTCACTAAACATAGTATTTCTTCAAACGCTCCTTTGTCTGAAGGAAACGTAAGGATCTTTTTTACTTCTTCCTCTGGCACAAATTTAGCATCCATCATCTCCCAATCATGATCTTTTGGATCACCTGAGATATATTCCATCAAATAGTAATACACTGTTTTATGGACCATAAAATTCTCTTTGCTTGTTTTTCCATGAGGTGATCCGCGCCAATGATACGAGTATTTTGTGATGACAGGTTGGGGGTGGATGATCTTGGCCTTTATGCCCCCCTCTTCTTCTACTTCCCGAAGTGCTGCTGATTCTTTTGATTCATCACTATCTTTATCACCGATCAACCCTTTCGGAAAAGTCCAGCCTTTATGTTGTGAATGTTGGCATATCAACCACTCACATTTGACATCTGACATTTGACTTTTGACTTTTCTATATACGATGCCTCCTGAGGATGTCTCATTTTTTTCTTTCATACAGTACAATTATAGAACATTATTATTTACATAGATTTCGGTATGCATATACATAAAAACATTCACAAAAAGGTTCAAAACGAATCACTATTAACACCTCCTCTTACCATTCAAACAGGATCGGGATTTGTCCTTTTACACAAAGGGGAAGAGGTTGGCGAACATACAACTGAAAATAGAGAAGAAGTAATATATATTATTGAAGGCGAGGCCATGATTGAGATGGAGGGAGAAAAAGAATACTTAGAAGCAGGGTCGATCGCCTATATCCCACCCAACAAAAAACATAATGTGAAAAACGAAGCCGATGAGGATCTGAAATACATGTATGTGGTGAGTCATTTCTCCTGACTTTTTTTGTAGTATTGTCCACCCATTTCGTATTCAAAGATAGGGGTTCGGATCGGTCCTTTTATGAGCTGGTAAAACAAAGCCTTGAATGATTTAAACAGACTAGAAAAAAGGCCTTCTTTTTCAAAACGTCTTGTTGAGACATAGAGAATAGGATTTGGAAAGACAGCAAATCTTGCTCCAAGTTTGTTTGCCCGCTGTATAAGGTCAAAATCTTCTCCAAAGAATATCGTGTCGTCAAATCCTTTTAGCCTCTCAAATAATTCTTTTTTGATAAGTATGCAGGGGCCATTGGCTGCCGGTTTGATCTTTTGAAACAAAGTCATACTCATATTTAACAAAGCCAGGGTCATAACTCCTTTTACATTTTTTGTTTTAGGTCTGTTCCAAACGGTTAACGCATCAAGATTATTTGTTTTGATGTGCACTTCTACTTTTTCTATAAAATCACGTTCTACTTCGACATCTGCATCAAAAAAGATAAGCCACTTTCCCTTAGCGATACTTGCTCCATGATTTCGTGCGGCGCTAACGTTTTTTGTCGGATTGGTTATAAAGCGGAGGGATGGCAGTTTAGCACCAAGATTTTGTGCAAATTCTTTTGTACGATCTTTTGAACCACTGTCATTGACAATAACTTCAAAGTTTCCCTTTGTTTGAAGAGCAAGACTCTCAAGGAGAAGGGGGAGACGATATTCTTCATTTAAAGAGGGGATGATGACAGAGAAAAAGATATCCATACCTTAGATTATAACCGAGTTATCTTTTTGCGGTATTGCAGTATAATATCAACATCTTTTATGAAAAGGATCATCATCATAGGCGCAGGACCAGCTGGTCTCGCTGCAGCATATGAATTATGCAGGACAAAAGATTCAAAGTTATCCATTTCTCTCTTTGAAACCGACGATCAAGTTGGCGGAATTTCAAAGACACTCCAATATAAAGGTTACCGTTTTGACTTAGGAGGTCATAGATTCTATACAAAGATTCAGGAAATAGATCAATTTTACAAATCATTTTTAGGAAAGAATCTCCTGAAGAGAAAGAGACTCTCCCGTATATATTACGAAAAAAAATTCTACGATTATCCACTTACTTTTATGAATGCTCTTACAAACCTTGGTTTCTTAAGGTCGGTAGAGATCGTTTTAAGTTGGTTCTATAGGCAGTTAAATCGATATAAAATGGAAAAGACATTTGATAAATGGATTTCAAACAGGTTCGGAGATAAGCTCTTTCATCTTTTTTTTAAATCTTACACAGAAAAAGTGTGGGGAATATCTACTTCTAAACTATCCTCAGATTGGGCTGCGCAAAGGATACAAAATTTTAATTTGTTTAGGGCAGTTCTTGGTGCAATTTTGAGTTTGGATACAAGCGATGTAAAAACAATAATCCGAACTTTCTTTTATCCAAAATATGGTCCTGGCATGTTGTATGAAGAGCTGCAAAGATACGTTGAAAAAAAAGGAGTTAACGTCTATATGAACCATAAGGTAACGGGATTAAAACGTACTAAAAATAAGGTAACCCACGTTTTAGTTAAGGATATTAAGAAAGGCATAGTTACGCACATTAAAGCAGATGCCATTATCTCAACCATGCCGTTTAATGAGCTGATCTCACTTTTACATCCACCTGAAAAACTCACAACTCAGGTGAAGTCCTTACGTTTTAGAAATTTTATTACGGTGAACTTGTTGCTCAAAAAAAACCCTTTTCCAGATCAATGGGTCTACGTACACGAACCAGATGTAAAAGTTGGTCGAATTCAGAATTTTAGAAACTGGAGTCCGTATATGGTAAAAAAAGGAGGAGGATTAACTCCAGTTGGGATGGAATACTTTTGCTCGGAGGGAGATAAGATGTGGAAAACAACTGATGCAGCACTAATATCTTTAGCCAAAGAAGAGTTAGCAAGAATAGGGCTAGCAAAAGAAGAAGATATCAGAGAGGGCTTTGTCTACAGAGTTAAAAACGCATACCCTATTTATAACTTTGACTATGACGGTACTCTTAAACTCTCAAAAAAGTATGCATCAAATTTCAAAAATCTATTTTTATGCGGGAGGGGGGGGCTTTTCAGGTATAACAATCAAGACCATTCTATATTGACTGGTTTTTTTGCAGCAAGAAGTGTTTTTTCTACAGATCGTAAACACGATGTATGGAGTATCAATGAAAACAGCGAATTTCTTGAAGAAAAACTGTAGGGACTATTTGTTTATCCCCCTTGGATGCGGTACAATAGTAAGATTGTTTACGCATATATAAACACAAGATTACAAGCTCATTAGGCGCGTTGGCGAAGTGGAAACGCGGGAGTCTGCAAAACTTCTACTGCGCCGGTTCGATTCCGGCACGCGCCTCACTAGGAGGGGTCGCATAGTGGACTAGTGCGTTAGTCTTGAAAACTAATGTGGGCGCAAGCCTACCGCGAGTTCGAATCTCGCCCCCTCCGCCACAGTTTTTTAATATATGAGAAATTTTTATATTTTTTTTGTTACTTTTGCATTTATATCGTTAGCCAGCCTCTTTGTTTGTACAAAACAAGCATACGCAATAGATGGATTTATTAGAATTACAAGTCCATCGGGCGGAGAAACTCTTCAAGTTGGGAATACTTACACCATCCGTTGGGAATCATCCTCAAATATTGACAAAGTAAATATCGGTTATAAATCATGCCCAAGCTGTCTTGATTGGGTAGTGTTTACCACTCCTAATACAGGGAGTTACGATTGGAATGTCAATATTGGCAATACTACACAAACACAGTTTACCCTGCAGATCACGGGATATGAGACAGGCAAAGGATCTCTTACCTCATCCTCAGGAACATTTACTGTGCTTGGAGGATCATCCCAGACATCCTCATCATACTCATCATCGTCTACCTCCATACCTTCATCTTCATCAATCAATCTACCAAGCCGCCGCACAGACCTACTTCTTAAGTTGAAAAAGATGCCGACACTCATACCTCCTACTCCAACCCCCATTCCACTTTCTGTCTATACTATTTGGTTGCCTTCAGAGTTTATTTTTGAAGGATCACAGACGACCAATCTTCATACTATCAAGGACCCAAGGCATGTCAAAGATTTTACCATTGACACACAATATGGCTGGATAGCTACTTTCTCTGGAGAACTTGATTTGACTGACAAAAGCAAACTTACCATGCTAAGAAATATGGACAAATACTGGGTTGTCGAATGGTGGTTTATCTGGATAAAAATTGAATGGTGGGAGGTATTTAGTACGCCATGTACTGTCACGATAAAAAACAAAGATTTGACAGGAGTACAACCAAAAATAGTCACTACCGAAAATGTGCTGTCTGAAGTGGGCAAACTCACCCCAACTGCTAAACCAGCTCCTCCAACTGTCAAAAAGACATCTCCAGATGGGATTGTTCTCTCTGTGACCTCGGGTGGGAAATTTGAAGTAGAACCAAACGTATTTTTTAAAGATAAACCCGCAAGTCCGACAGATAAAGATTTGATACAGCTTACCGCCCTAACATCGCACAAAAATTTAATATACCATCTCTTGGTCAATGGCAAAGAATCAAGTATTTCAGCAGTTCTTAAAAAGGATGGTTCATTTGATATCAATATCCCAAAACTTACGGAAGGCAATAATTACATTGAGCTTCGATATAAAAAGAATAACGATAGCTCACAATTTACAAAAGCAGATGATCTGTCTATAGTTTATAAACAAGTTTACTTTTGGTATATAGTGGGAGGTGTTGTATTTATTGCGCTTCTTATTGGAGGCAATATCTTTTGGATAATCAAACATCATAAACATAAAAAAAGAAAGCATAAAGTTTGATATAATCTACTTAAGAAAGTTCCCATGTCCTCATGCCGATTAAAGTTAAGTAATACTGCACAATAGCAACTTAAAAGTTATTATCAATAATTGCATTTCATGGAAAATATAGTTAACAGAATAAGTAAATGGTATAGAGATCTTCCCGAGAAGAAAAAATACGTAGAGTTTATCACTGCAGTGCTTTCAGTACCCGTGATGCTTACGGTTATTATCATCAATCTTTCCAATCTTAATCAACAGAAAAGTGCGACCAACAAAGCGGCCAATGACAAAACTACACCGATTCAAGTGATTATCACTGAAGGAAAGCAGGGAGAAAGAAAAGAAGTTCCAATAGATGTACCAACCACTACATCAGTTCCGTGTACAAGGGAGGTGGGACCAGTCTCTATACTTTCTCCACGTGAAAATGAAGTAGTAGTTCGGGATCCGGTATGTATAACCATATCAACACAATCAAGCTATTGTTCTGTCATATGGTCTTATCGTCTGGATGACGGTGATTGGTCTGATTTTACGGACAAGAATATTTGCCTACATAATCTGTCAAACGGCAATAAAACGATCCAGTTAAAGATCAAAAGTGCTTTGTCAAACGATGAAGTTACTCTTCAACGATCATTTATTTATCAGGGAAACAACGAGCCTACTTTTGAGCCAAGTCCTGCTACATCCTCAGCTAATTTATAATACTTTTTTATTCTTTAGTACAATTAATGTATTAAACTATGACTCCTCACAAATGGAAATTGCTTTCAAAAAAAGACATCTCACCTCATAAATGGTTTCCAATAGAGATGAGAACGTATAGCTTGCCGAATGGAAATATATTGGATGACTTTAGTGTAACGACATTGGCTGATGTATCAATGATAGTGCCTGTCACAAAAGAAAAGAAAGTTGTTTTAGTAAATCAGTATAAGCCTGGTGTTGACGAGGTTGTTCTAGAATTTCCTGCCGGACGGATGGAGCCTCACCATAAAGATTTTCTTGAGTTGGCAAAGCACGAGTTGGAGGAAGAGATAGGTATAAAAGTAAAGACGAATCAATTAAAACATTTTGCAACACTGAGTGGTTTTACTACTAAAGGTTCAGAAAGAGTATGGTTTTATTTCGCAAAGGATTTGGAATTTAATTCAAAGCAAAATTTGGACTCAAACGAAGAAATAGAAATTGTTCTATTAAACTTTGAGGAGATGGATGAGTATATCTATAATGGTAAAATTTGGACCTCGCAAACGATAGCTGGATGGATGCTAGCAAAGAAACGTTTTCTTCTGTTGTAAAACTCATAGGGGAGTGGTATAATATAAGTCAAGTAAGTTCTGCTTATTTTGTACTTTCCAATAGTACTTTTAAGTTCTTCTTAATCTCATATTTTTTGAAGAGCTTTGCGCTCTTACTTCTTTTATCATTTATTTCATGTATTTTGTATGTATACCAATCACAGATCTCATTCACGTTTTAATAATAGACCTTCTCGTCAAAGGTCAGGATTCCGATTTAGAAAATCTGCTCCTTCAGTCCAGGACTACATAGCTCGTTCCTCAGTAAAAACAAGTAGCGTAAAAGAAGTAGTAGCTCAGGAAGTACGATTTGATACTTTAAATCTACCCCCCTCACTTCAAAGAGCGATTACAAATCATGATTATAAGGTTTTAACCCCAATTCAGGCTGTAGGAATACCTGCCATACGGGAAGGAAAAGATATAATAGGCATCGCAAATACCGGAACAGGTAAAACCGCTGCTTTTTTGATACCTCTTGTTGAGAAAATAATGAAAAATCCCTCATACAGAGCTCTTATAATTACTCCAACGCGTGAGCTTGCTCTTCAGATACTTGAAGAATTAAGGAAATTTTCTCAGAGTTTACCTATTTATAACACTTTGTGCATTGGACAGATGCCTATATACAATCAGATTAGGCAGTTGCAACGTAGACCGCACGTAGTAGTGGGTACTCCCGGAAGACTTAAAGACCTTATCAATCGTAAGGTACTTCAACTTAATCAGTTTAATATGATTGTATTGGATGAAGCAGATCAGATGCTTGATATGGGATTTATACATGACATCAAATATATTATTTCTTTTCTTCCTCCAACTCGTCAATCGCTGTTTTTTTCAGCTACCATATCGACAGACGTCAACATGCTTATAAAGTCGTTTGTCAAAAATCCTGTGACCATTTCGGTAAAAAAACAAGAGACAGTAGACATAAGACAAAACGTCGTTCGTGTGGAAAGAGGATCTTCAAAGCTTGGTACTTTGTCAACATTGCTCAAAAAGGAAGAGTATAAAAAAGTTCTTGTGTTTGGTAGAACCAAGCGAGGAGTTGATAGGATTTCAAAAGAACTATATAGTCTAGGTTTTAAAGTTACTGCCATCCATGGAGATAGAACTCAATATCAACGCCAACAAGCAATACGGATGTTTAAAGAGAATCACGTTAGCATCATGATAGCTACTGATGTAGCTGCTCGTGGTATAGATATCGCAAATATTTCGCACGTTGTGAACTTTGACGTACCTGAGACGTATGAAGACTATATTCATCGCATTGGTCGTACAGGAAGAGCAAATACTATTGGGACAGCTGTTACTCTTGTAGAGTAGATATCTCTTTTATTTTTTCATCTTCCGAGCCCGTAAAGTAGCTTTTCTGTCAACCGCTCGCTGCTCGCTTTTTCTTTTCAAGGCAGCATATTTATCTGTTCGTCTTTTGTTATCTTCCACTACCTGTTTTTGGCATGCTGGATTTGGGCAAATCATATCTGTATTGATGATGGTTGAGTTGTCCAATTTTTCTTTCCATATCCTAGATACGATTCGTTCTGTGCCGCAACGGGTACATGGATTACTGTATTTTTTTTTCATATATATAAATAATTCACTTATCCGTGCCTGGTATGTGCCCAGGCACGGTCTTTATAAGTGCTAAGCTTAATAGCTTCTTCTGTTGTTATCTTTTCTGTAGCCGCCGGTTCTTTCTTCTCTTGGTTTGGCCATATTGACCACGATTGTTCTTCCTTCAATTTCTTTTCCATGCATTTCAAGCGCTTTTTGTGCATCTTCTTCTTTCACAAAAGTTACAAATCCAAAGCCTTTTGATCTTCCTGTATCACGGTCGTTGATGACGATCGCTTCAGATATCTCTCCGTATTGAGCAAATAATTCCTTAAGAGAGTCATTTGTTATTGACCAAGGTAGACTTCCAATAAATAGTTTGTTTTTTTCCATATTTTTACACCCCCTTTCCATGTAGGAATAAATATTTTGAATATATGTCGGGTTTGATATAAACTGAATTTTGATATAAGCAGCTTAATGGTGAGTTTATATGTAGGATATTAAGGATATTATACCAGATTTATTGATAAAAAATCAGTGGATAGAATGAAACTTACTATTTTCTTGTTCTAGTAAGCTTTGTCTTTCTCTTTAACTTTCTTATAGCCCCATGCATTTTCTTCCCATAGCGGACTTTCACTTTTTTCATGATGATATACTAATAAGTAATACCTAACACTAACAGGTCATACTCTCAATAGCAACGGCAATAAACTTTCATTTTTTTGATACACTTTATCTATGAAATTTGTACTTGTTGATATAGATGAGACCATGATTTCCGTCCCAAAAGGCATAAATGCAGCATCTTCAGCAGTTATGTTTGAAAGGGTTTTTGGAGTTTCTGCCCATGAGGAACTAATAGACAATGTAGGCAAAACAGAACAAGGAATTATTAAAGAAGTTTTACATAAAGTTGGTGTTGAGATAATAACTATTCCTCAGAAAGCTTATAAGGTATGGGGTGAAGTGACGGATCAGATGCTAAAAACGAACCCTGTTCGTATATTGCCCGGTATGCTTGAGTTTTTAGATGCATTAAAAAATAATAAAGAGATCTGTCTGACTCTTTTGACCGGTAATTCTCCATGGAGAGCTGAGGCTAAACTCCAATCAGCCCATTTTGACAGCTATTTCAAAGATCCGGATACAAAAGTACTAAGTGGTGTCTTTGGAGATATGACAGCTAAGAGAGATGAATTATTTGATTTGATTAAGCAAAAAGCTCAACCGAACGATACTTTTGTCATAGTGGATGATTCTCTCATCGGTGCAAAGATGGCTAAGAAGCATGGGGCTCATATGATCATGGTTGCAACAGGTAAAGCAACGGGTGAGGAGTTAAGAGCTTATACTCCAAACGTATTTCCTGATTTTGGAGAAGAAAGATGGAAGAGCGCTGTTTCTCTTATAGAAAGGTTGTGATATAATTTTTTTAATATGAAAAGCGAACAAATTATGGCACTAATTGCCATCTTATTATTTGTATTATTTATAGCATTTATGGTTACAAAAAAACAAGACAATGGAAAAAAGACCGAAACAAAAGAGAAATCTCAGTTGAGTATCGATACCAATAAAACATATACTGCGGTCATGAAGACTACAGAAGGCGTGATCAAGATTGAGTTTAATGCAAAACAAACCCCGATAACAGTCAATAATTTTGTTACCTTAGCGAAAAAAAAGTTTTACAACAATACGGTTTTCCACCGAGCGATCAAGGGATTTATGATCCAGGGGGGTGATCCAAAGGGAGATGGTACGGGGGGACCAGGATATAGATTTGATGATGAGAAATTTGAAGGCGAGTATACAAGAGGTACTATCGCTATGGCCAATGCCGGACCCAATACCAATGGGAGTCAGTTTTTCATCATGCATAAAGACTACCCGCTTCCCAAAAATTACGTCATATTTGGTCGAGTAGTTGAAGGGCTTGATGTGGTAGACAAGATCGCTGAGACTCCGGTTGTGGATAACGGGATGGGTGAACAATCCAAGCCTGTATCGCAGGTTGTGATCAAGACGGTTGAGATCGTGGTCAAGTAGGCTCCTTCATGAGATCTTCATGGATTATTAGTATAATAGGAGGCATGAGGATCCTATTAGTTGAGGATGAAAAGAGGCTTTCGCACTATATAAAAAAAGGACTTGTTGAAGAAGGTTTTGCAGTAGATCAAGCTTACGATGGAGAAGAGGGTCTATATTTTGCCAAAGAAGAAACATATGACATCATCATACTTGACGTCATGCTTCCAAAACTAAGTGGGGTTGAGGTCTGCAAGCGTTTTCGAGGCTTCAAAAAGACAACTCCTATCCTTATGCTTACCGCCCGAAGCGAAACTGAAGACAAAATATTGGGACTTGAGTCAGGAGCAGATGACTATCTGACAAAACCCTTCGTATTTGCTGAGCTTAAAGCACGTATCAATGCACTGCTTCGCAGAAGCTATCGCCAAGTTTCAAACATACTAACGATAAGAGATCTGGAGATAGATCCAACAAAACATTCGGTAAAAAGAGACAAAAAAGATATTAAATTAACCCCAAAGGAATTTGCGATCCTGGAACTTCTTATGCGAAGAAAATATGAAGTAGTAACTCGAACACAGGTAATTGAACATGTCTGGGACTATAATTTTGACAGTCTTTCAAACGTTGTTGATGTATTCATAGGGACACTAAGAAAAAAAATCGATAGGGGACATAAGACAAAACTTATCCATACACTACATGGTGTCGGTTATATGATTTCTGACAAAACGCCAAAAGTATGAGACATGTCTTTCAAACGCTTCGATTTAAGCTTCTCTTTTGGTACTTGTTGAGTCTTGTGATTCTGGGTGTATTTATTATTTTGACCATTCATATCCTGCAATATAAATATAGTGTTCAGCTTATAATTGGTTTATTCATCTTACTTGCCATAATCGGTTTTGTAGTCGTATATAAAATAACTCAGACCATAACATTTCTTTCTTTTCAAATGAGACAGATCTCAAGTAAAAACTTGGATAAAAAAATAACTTCTATTAAAGGAAACGATGAAATAGGACAACTGGCAAACTCTTTTAATGGATTGCTTGATCGATTAGATAAAGCATTTAAAAGAGAGCGTCAGTTTATTGCTGATGTCGCACATGAGATGAAGACTCCTATTGCTACTCTTCGAAGCAGCTTTGAAGTTACCCTGCGAAAAGAAAGAACAAATGAAGAATACAAAAAGATGATCAAAGATTCGATTATTGAGACTGACAGATTAACCACAACTCTTAAAGATATTTTAGATTTGGCATGGAGTGAAGTGCCTAACGAAAAACTAAGGGAGTATTTTAACCTGTCCCAACTTATGAGCGAACTATCAGAGATAGCGCAAAAATTAGCGATGAAAAAAAACATAACAGTATCATCGAATGTCAAATCTCAGATAACGATAAAGGGGTTCCGCGAACGTTTAGGAAGAGCCTTGCTTAATATAATTGATAACGCAATAAAATATACCCCTTCCAATGGGAGAATATACATTGCATTGATTAAAGAACAGAATAATGCACTTATCACCATAGAAGATAATGGTCAAGGGATTGAAAGCAAAGAATTAGACCATATTTTTGACCGGTTTTATCGAGGCTCCAAAGCTGAAAAGACATTTGGTGCTGGATTAGGTCTGGCTATTGCAAAAGCCACAATAAAGATGCATAAAGGAGTAATACAAGTACAAAGCAGGCCCAAGATTGGTACAACTTTTTCAATAGCTATCCCGCTCTCTTGAGACCTTCATAATATCTTCATACTCTGTCTGTTATGATGGTACTGATTATCAATTTGATAAAACAAAGATGAACAAAACCACTGTAAATATTAAAGGTATGCACTGCCGATCGTGCGAAATCTTAGTTGAAGATGAGCTTCTGAAAGTTGAAGGAGTAAAAAAGGCAGTTGTAAATGAAAAAGAAGGGATGGCATACGTATACTATGAAGGCAATATTGATCATGGAAAAGTTAAACAAGCGGTGTGTGATGCGGGATATGAAATAGGAATAAAAGAAAAAGCCCCTCTTTTTTCAAAACGAATGCAAGATTACAAAGAACTAGGATTTGCGTTTCTTGTGATAATAATTCTTTATCTCATTGGAAAAGAACTCGGTATATTTAATCTTGCCATTAAATCAGGCAGTAACTATAGCAGTTTGCCAGTTGTATTTTTAGTTGGTCTTACTGCAGGAGTTTCAACCTGTATGGCTTTAGTTGGGGGGTTGGTGCTTGCTGCTTCAGCTCGTTTTGTAGAGAAACATCCGCAGTCTTCAACTCTCCAAAAATTTAAACCACATTTGTTTTTTAATTTAGGTCGGATTATATCTTTTTTTGTTTTTGGTTGGATCATTGGATATGCTGGATCATTATTTCAACTGTCATCAACGACATTAGGGTTATTGACAATTGCAGTGGGTGGGATCATGGTCTTGCTGGGTTTGCAGCTGACCGAAATATTCCCACGTCTCAATGGATTAAATTTCACGTTACCCAAAGGGATATCACGAGCTTTTGGAATACGGGAACAGACACAAAAAGAATATAGTCATGCAAATTCCTTCATGATGGGAACGATGACATTTTTCTTACCATGTGGGTTTACCCAGGCGATGCAACTTTTTGCCATAAGTAGCGGTAATCCTATGGTGGGAGCTTTAACCATGGGTGTATTTGCCCTTGGGACTGCTCCGGGGCTTTTGGGGATTGGAGGACTGACATCTATCATCAAGGGAGCTTTTGCAAAACCTTTTTTTAAATTTGCAGGGCTTGTGGTTATATTCATGGCACTCTTTAATATTTCAAACGGGTTAAATCTTGCGGGGGTTAATGTTAGCGCATTTTTAGATCAAAACTCAGTTGCCCTTACTCAAACCGATCCCAATGTGACTATGGAAAACGGGGTTCAGATCGTACGTATGACTCAAAAATCAAACGGTTATTTACCCAATTCATTTATTATAAAAAAAGGGATTCCAGTTAAATGGATTGTTACATCAGAGGATGCATTTAGTTGTGCAGCGAGTATCGTATCATCTAAACTCAATATCCGCAAAAATCTTGAAGCAGGAGAAAACATCATAGAATTTATACCTACTGAAACAGGTAGCATTCGTTTTACATGCAGTATGGGGATGTATAGCGGATCATTCAATGTCATAGATGAAACAGATAAGCAAAGCAGTAAAACCCAGATAGATTCACAGACGCAAGCAGCAGATATTGACTTTACCAAGCCAATCAGTGCTTGTAGTGCAAGTGGGGGTGGGTGCGGATGCGGGCAAAAACCGCAAAGACAGGCAGCATTGGATGCAGATGAAACACCACCTGTTGCAGCAGAACAAAAGGATTCAGTCCAAGTTCTCAAAGCAACTTATTCGGTGACAGAGGATGTTAGGCCAAATAAATTCACCGTGAAATCAGGAGTCCCGGTACGGTTTGAAATTGATGCAAAAGAAGATGGACAGGGGTGTATGGGAAGCATCATGATTCCTGGACTTGACAATAATCCACAGGGATTTGAAAAAGGGAAAATAACCATATTATCATTTACTCCAACCAAGGCAGGTACTTATACTATAACTTGTGCGATGGGGGTGCCAAGAGGATTAATAGCCGTAAACTAATTGTTATAAATTTAAGGGGACGACGAGTAGTTTTATAAATTATTTAAAATGATATGGTACAAACAATCAGGATACAATTATCGGGTTTAACATGCACATCGTGCGAGAAGGTGATTGCAAAAAAACTGCAAACGATTGACGGAGTACAGGAAGTACATGTGTCGGTGTTAAACGGCTTAACTTTAATCACTGCCTCAAGACCCATTACAAAAGATGAAGTGACTAAAGTATTACAAGGAACTCATTATAAAGTTAATTAAGAATTTATAAACAAAAAATCATGAAAAAGCACGTATTTTTTACCGTTTCCGGAATGCATTGTTCATCATGTGAACTATTAACAAAAGATGAACTCTCCACGTTACCCGGTGTGAGCGAAGTGGGTATTGATCATAAATCCGGTAAAGGAGTGCTTATACTTGATGAGGAAAAAAATTCAGAAAACGACGTCATTAAAGCCATCATAAAAGCAGGATATACGGCAACTATTGAAAGAAGTGAGAATATGATATTCAAAAAGAATGACGATATTGAAATAATAAAAAAAACTGCAAAAGCAAAGGAACCATTACGGGTTATGTTTGAATCACGTATTACTGCCGATGGCCAGATGGTTGAAAAAGAAGATGGAAAGATGCAGTTTGAAGGAAAAGTAGAAAACAAGAAAAAAGCTGAGTTTGTCATTCCAAAAGGTCATGAGCAAGAAACCGACAAGTATATACATGGAATCATGAAATCTCAGAATTTTATGAGACTCATAAGCGAAAAAGATGAGATAGAACATAAAGAGGTGGTCAATAATCAATCTTTACGCAAAGAACCAAACACTCAAAAGCGTATCTTTCTTTCTCTTTCCGGTATGCATTGTACATCTTGCGCATTGATTATTGAAAAGTCTTTGAGTAAGGTACAAGGTGTAAAGGAGGCTCATGTAAATTTTGCGGCTGAAAAAGCGTCAATTATTTACGACGAATCATCCGTAAAAACAGACGTTTTGGTTGATACTGTTAAAAAAACGGGGTACTCTGCAACAATTCTTGATGAAAAAGATACCGAGTTTGAATCCAAAAAAAGAAACAAGGAGATGAAAAATTTGTTTAACAAATTTGCAGTAAGTCTTTTCTTGAGTTTTCCAATGTTGTATTTTATGCTTTTTGACTTTTTTCCTTGGTTTCCTGGGGCAAAATTATTACTTCCGCTTGTAGGCATTATTTCACTTATATTAAGTACTCCGGTCCAATTCATAATTGGTAAAGGATTTTATAAGGGTGCATGGGCTGCACTGCGAATGAAAACCTTTAACATGGATTCTCTTATTGCAATTGGGACGACGGTTGCATATTTTTACAGTCTGGTTAATTTTATTTTATATTACGTAAATACAAAATCGTTGATAGGTATGAGTGGCGAAAAAATACCTGAGCTTTATTTTGAAACTGCAGCGTTTCTTATAACCTTTGTTATATTGGGGAAATGGCTTGAAGCGCAGGCAAAGGGAAGGACATCTGATGCGATCAAAAAGTTGATGGGCCTTCAGGCAAAAACAGCACGCGTTCTTCGAAATGGTGAAACGTTGGATATTCCAATCGAAGAAGTCGTCCACAATGATGTTATATTAGTGCGCCCGGGTGAAAAAGTGCCGGTTGATGGAGTAATTATTAAAGGTTCCTCTGCGGTTGATGAATCTATGATAACAGGTGAAAGTTTACCTGTTGAAAAACAGATTAATGATATGGTGGTTGGTGGGACTATGAATAAGGTCGGAAGCTTTGAGTTCAAAACAACGAGGATAGGGTCGGAGACTACGCTTTCACAGATTATTCGTTTGGTTGAAGAGGCTCAAGGATCCAAAGCTCCTATCCAGGATTTTGCGGATAAGATATCTGCATATTTTGTTCCGGCTGTCATTGGAATTGCTGTATTAACATTTGTGATTTGGTATTTAGTGCTTGGAGCCTCGCTTTCTTTTTCATTGATGGCCTTTACTGCAGTTATCGTTATTGCATGTCCGTGTGCTTTGGGACTTGCGACACCAACCGCCATTATGGTGGGTACGGGTAAAGGCGCAGAGTACGGAATGCTCATTAAAGGAGGGGAACCTCTCGAGGGAGCATGCAAAATCAATACGATTGTCTTTGATAAAACAGGAACACTCACAAAAGGAAAGCCGACAGTTACCGATATTATTTCCTTTAAAGAAATGGATGAAGATGAAGTTCTGACAATTGCTGCATCACTTGAAAAACAATCTGAGCATCCATTAGCCGAGGCAATTTATACCTATGCACAGGAGGAAGGGCTTGGCTTAAGTACAGTTGAAGCATTTAAGGCTGTTCCGGGACATGGAGTACAGGGAAAGACAGATGGTGCGGAGTATTATTTTGGGAATAGAAAATTAATGGAACGGGAAGCTGGACTGTCTGTTGAAAAAATAAACCGTAAGATGAGTCGATTGGAGGAGCAAGGAAAAACAGTTATGATTCTCTCAAATAAAACTGAAATATTAGGGATTATCGGAGTTGCCGACACCGTCAAGGAAACTTCAAAAGAGGCAGTTGAGAAGCTCAAAAAACTAGGCATTGAAGTATATATGATAACGGGAGATAACGTAAAAACTGCAAGAGCAATCGCTTCACAGGTTGGTATTACCAATGTGCTGGCCGAAGTTCTTCCTGAAGATAAGGCACAAAATGTCAAGAGACTACAAGATAAGGGTAAAAAGGTTGCTATGGTTGGGGACGGTATTAATGATGCGCCAGCATTAGCACAGGCAGATCTTGGAATCGCTATGGGGTCAGGTACTGACGTGGCTATGGAGGCGGGAGGTATTGTCATCATTAAAAACGATCTTCGCGATGTAGCTAATGCCATCGATCTTTCTAAAACCACGATGAATAAGATTAAGCAAAACATGTTTTTTGCTTTGTTTTATAACGTCATGGGTATACCTGTTGCAGCACGTATGTTTGCAGGTATAGGATTGGTCTTGAAGCCAGAGCTTGCCGGACTTGCCATGGCCCTAAGCTCAATATCTGTGGTTAGCAACTCGCTTTTACTAAGAGGATACAAGCCCGGTAAAAGGAATATTCTTTCCACCATAGCGCCGATTATCATGATCTTACTGTTCTCATTTATTTTCTTTGAGTTTGCAAAATTTAGTTCAGGGGCAATGAAGAGATAATCTTGCTATAATAAATCAGTATGATACGTAACATTGTTGTTACTCTTGAATGCTTTGTAAAAAAAGGTAATAAATATCTACTCCTTCACCGTAACAAAACTAAACGAATTATGCCTGATATATGGATGGCGCCAGGCGGACATCGTGAGTTCAATGAAGGGCTTTTTGCTTGTGCTAGGCGTGAGGTTGAAGAAGAGACAGGATTAAAAATAAAAAATCTCCGGATCAAAGCGGTCGGGAATGCATATGTCAAAGATATTGACCAGGAATTCTATTTTCATATGTTGGTAGCTGACTACGAGGGGGGAGTTTTGAAGACACATGATGAAGATGGAACATTTGAGTGGCTTACTGGGGAGCAAATCATGAAGCTTAACAAACTTCTTCCTGAATTGAAAGAAATATTGCCACATGTCTTGTCTGACAGTAAAGATATTATCTCTTATCAAGCGGCATATGAAAAAGGGACACAGATGAGTTTTTTTGAGATAGAAAGACCTTAACCTACAAACTCTCTCATATTTTCATCATTTAAAACAAATGAAGTACCTTGGCCAGAGACTATTTTATAGGCGATTTTGCGTACAATAGTTTCGATTTCCCTCTCTAGACTGCGAATGCCAGGTTCAAACCCAAGAGGTCGTACCATCTTTGCCCAGACCGTATCTTCGATCTTAAGCTGTTCATTTGTCAAACCTGATTCTTTCATAAAACGGGGTAGTACAAAACGTTTTCCGATCTCAATCTTGTCCTGATCGTTGTATGATGGCATCTGGATGAGCTCAAGACGGTCCATGACTGCTGTAGCGATACTATTTGTGTTGTTGGCTGTTGCAACGAAAAGACATTGTGAAAGATCAAAGGGATAATCGATAAAATAATCAGTGTAAGCTGCGTTTTGTCCTGGATCAAGAAGTTCGATGAGGACGCCCATAATTGAGGAACGAGATTCCGGTGTGCATCGGTCAAGTTCATCAAGAAGGATGACGGGATTTTTTGTCCCTGCACGTCGTAATGCTTTCATGACCATACCTGGTTCGGACTCTGGCGATGTTTTTGATTGTCCGCGTAGATCAACCGCAGAAGAAAGTCCTCCAAAAGGTATTCTGACGAGTTTTCTTCCCATGGATTCTGCAATCGACTTGGCAAACGTTGTTTTACCAGTGCCTGCTAGACCGACAAAAAACAGATTTGGGGCGTGGAGAGTGCCGGTTGGGGCTCTTTGTTTTTGGAGAGCTAGTACTGATAGGTATTCGAGGACTCTTCTTTTAATGGGTTCAAGCCCGTAGTGGTTTTGGTCTAAAAACACTTTTGCTTTATTTATATCAAGTATATCTTCTGTCTTTTTTTCCCAGGGAAGGTTGGTGATCCAATCGATGTATTTTGCCGTAATGTCAAGTTGAGTGAGACTTCCCCCGTATTTTAAGGTCAAATTAATACGCTCAATTTGTTGTAATGCTTTATCATGAAGATTAGCAGGCAACACGGCTGACTGCAACTGTACCTTCAGCTTTTCAATTTCTGACAGGCTGTTTTGAGGGCTTGTTTGGTTAGCAGACAAATTATCCACTTGACAAAATGAAATTTTTTTTATAAATTTAGATCCATTACATTATTCATTTATTTTACAAGTTTTTTAACAATAAATCTATGTCAAAGCAAAAAGGTAATACAATCAAACCCCTTTTTGATTATGTTTTAATCAAACCTCTTCTTGCCGAGGAAGTTACTCCATCCGGCATCGTGCTCCCAGATTCTGTTAAAGAAAAACCTCAGATGGGGCAGGTAATGGCAATTGGTCCAGGCGCGCATAATACTGATGGCAAACTTATGCCTATGTTTGTGAAGGTTGGACAAAAGGTTATGTATAAAAAATGGGGAGGAAACGAAATAAAAGTTGGTCATGAAGAGTGGCTTTTGGTTGAACAAAAAGACGTCATGGCAGTTGTAGAAAATTAAAAATTCAAAATTATACTTATGGCAAAACAAGTTAAGTACGGTGCAGACGCACGAACAAAACTGTTAAGCGGAGTTAATCAGTTGACCGACGCTGTAGCAACCACACTTGGTCCAAAAGGACGCAATGTCGCTCTTGATAAAAAATGGGGCGCTCCAAACGTCGTTCACGACGGTGTCACTGTCGCAAAAGAGATAGAACTTGAAGATGCATTTGAAAATATGGGTGCCCAACTGGTTAAAGAGGCATCGTCAAAGACGGCAGATGTGGCAGGAGACGGTACTACAACTGCAACGGTATTGGCTCGAGCTATCGTATCTGAGGGTATAAAGATGATTACGGCAAATGCAAACCCCATGATCATGAGAAGAGGTTTGCTTAAGGCAAGTAATTATGTAGTTGAAGAGTTAAGAAAACTATCAAAAAAAATCACCCTTTCTGATGCGGCCAATGTAGCCACCATCTCAGCTGGAGATACAGAGCTTGGTAATCTTATCGCTGATGCTTTAAAACGGGTAGGCGGAAAAGATGGAGTTGTTACGGTTGAAGAAGGCAAGGGTCTTGTTACCTCTGTTGATCACAAAGAAGGTATGCAGTTTGATAAGGGATTTGCTTCTCCTTATTTTGCGACAGACACGGACAAAATGATAGCCGAGGTCGAAGATCCATACATTCTTATCACCGATAAAAAGATTACAGCCATTGCGGATCTTCTTCCCTTCTTGGAAAAGTTTGTAAAAGTATCCAAGAATCTAGTCATCATGGCTGATGATGTAGAGGGTGAAGCACTTGCAACACTAGTTGTCAACAAACTAAGAGGTACATTTAATGCGCTTGTCGTAAAAGCTCCAGGTTTTGGAGATCGACGCAAAGAGATGCTGAATGATATAGCTATTCTGACTGGTGGTACTGTTATCTCAGAAGATTTAGGTAAGAAATTTGAGAATGTTGAGATAGAAGACTGTGGTAGAGCAGATAAAGTAAAATCAGATAAAGAAAACACCTCAATCATCGGGGGGAAGGGCGACAAAAAAGCTATAGAAGCTCGAGTTGCACAGATCAAAAGAGAGATTACAGGATCAACAAGCGAATTTGACAGAGAAAAATTACAGGAAAGATTGGCTAAACTCTCAGGTGGTGTTGCAGTTATCAACGTTGGTGCCGCTACCGAAGTAGAGCTTAAAGATAAAAAAGAAAGAGTGATAGATGCAGTTGCTGCCACAAAAGCCGCACTTGAGGAAGGTATTGTACCAGGAGGAGCTGTTGCTCTTCTTGATATCGCGCAACGAATGAATATCAAAAATCTTGAAAAAGCAAAAGCAAGCGAAGATGAAATCATCGGCTTTGAAATCGTTAAGACCGCAATAGAGGAGCCATTTAAACAGCTTATGAGAAATGCTGGTGTTGATCCAGGTCAACTCATTGCAAAGGCACGTGAATCAAGCGGAAAAGGATTCGGGTTTGATGTCTTACAGGTTGAAGTAGCAGATGAAGCCAAACCAATCGACATGATCAAGGCAGGTATTATTGATCCGCTGAAAGTAGTTCGTACAGCAGTACAAAATGCTATTTCAGTAGCTGCAATGATCTTGACGACCGAGGCTCTTGTGACTGATCTTCCAGAAAAGAACCCGCCAGCTGCACCAGGTGGTATGCCAGGAGGTATGGGCGGTATGGGAGGATATTAAAAGATCATTTTCCTTTAAAAATAAAAGCCCCTCCGAATCCGGAGGGGTTTTTTATTTCTTACTTTCATCAAGAAGGCCAAGTCCGAGCATAGGAAGAAGAAACAAGTCCAAAAAAGAAGAGATAATCTCGGTTATAAAAGTACCCATGTCTTCAGCTTCTTTTTCCATAGGTATGAGTATATTTTATCAAACAAAGGGAAACTTTGCATAAACTGCTTTTTCTCCTAGTTCACGCTCAATCCTCATGAGCTGATTATATTTGGCATTGCGTTCAGACCTGGCTGGTGCACCTGTTTTGATCTGTCCTGTGCCAAGAGCAACCACAAAATCGGCGATAAATGCATCTTCAGTCTCTCCACTTCTATGTGAGACGACCGAAGTCATCCCATTTTGACGGGCCATAAGGATTGCATCTACTGTCTCACTGATGGTGCCAATTTGGTTTAGTTTAATCAAGATTGAGTTGGTTGTTTTTTCCTTTATCCCTCTCTCAAGTCGTTTTACGTTGGTTACATACAGATCGTCTCCCACAATCTGGGTTTTATGTTGAGAAATCTCTGTATATTTTTTAAATCCATCCCAATCATCTTCAGCAAAAATATCTTCCATGGAGATGATCGGGTATTTTGAAGCAAGATTGCGGAAAAAGTCTGCAAGCTCATCGCTTGTTACGGTCTTTGCTTCTTTATTCAGTACATATTTGCCCTCTTTATAAAACTCAGTTGCAGCCGGATCAATCCCAAAACAAATATCCTTCCCCAATATATAGCCGGCTTTTACTACTGCATCACCCATGAGTTGGAACGGTTCTTCGTTGCTTCCAAAGTTTGGTGCAAAACCACCCTCATCTCCGACCGCGATTGAATATCCTTTTGATTTGAGAAGTTTTTTAAGCTGTGTATATACCTCTGCATTCATTCGTACAGCCTCAACTACAGATGGGGCGCCTATCGGAAACAACATATATTCTTGTATATCAGTTGACCAATTGCCATGCTTGCCTCCATTCATAACGTTCATTTCGGGGATTGGCATAGTAAATATTCCTTTATGATCAGGATTAAATTTTGACAGGTATTGATAAAGGGGTTTTTTTTCAGATTGAGCCTGTGCTTTTGCAGCGCTAAGAGAGACAGATAAAATCGCGTTTGCTCCAAGACTTGCTTTATTCTCAGTTCCGTCAAGCTCTATCATGGTGTTGTCTAGCTTTCTTTGGTCAAAAGCATCAAGTCCGACAACCGCTTTGTTTATCTGTTCATTTACATTTGAAACAGCTTTAAGTACTCCCCCTCCGCCATAACGGGCTTTATCACCGTCTCGAAGCTCAACTGCCTCATATTTACCCGTTGAAGCGCCAGATGGTACTGCGGCCCAGCCTGTTGATCCATCTTCAAGTATAGTGACACATTCAATAGTTGGGTTACTTCTGCTATCTAATATCTCACTTGCACGTACTGATTTAATCTTCATAGTTTATAGTACTAATAATTATTAATTCAATTACATGATATCAAAAGAAAATCATTATGTATATTTGTCAAAATATTTTTTGTATTTTTTTAAGACATATGTAAGTCCGCTATGTAATGGTTGAGGAAGAGAAGAAAGCTTAAACCATCTAATTTCTGCTATCTTTTCGGGATCGTTGTTTTTTACCTCTTCCGGTTTGACAAGGATAATAAATGGAGTTGCAATCCAATGAGTGTTTTTATCATTGTGTTTTCGAAGAAGAGTATAGGAGGGAAGCTGTTCTTGGATGATGCCAGTACAGCCTAATTCTTCCCTCAACTCTTTCAATACATTTTTCTCTAAAGTAAGTCCGTATTCGAGCTTGCCCCCTCCATTATCCCACACTCCGATTTCATCTCTGCATTTGTTACTTCGTTTATGGAGTACAAAATTTCCCTCCCCATCATGACAATAAAAAGCTGTAGTTATTCCAACATAGTCATATCCTGCTTTCATAGGTAATTCAATCATTAGGAAAATTTAAATATCTTAAAATCACGGATTCTTTTCAAAGCAAACGAAATCTGCGAAATTTTAAAATATCGCATAAGCATAAAAATTTGTTTTGGACGGAAGAAAAATTCACGAAATGCCAATGATTGAGCATTACTTAATGTTTTTTTATCGATAGTTGGGGGAAGCCAGGAAACTTCGTGAAATGAATCGATATGCCAGTTTACTTTTTTATCAAATCTCAATTCTGACCAAAGCGCTGAACCGGGGATAATATCAAGAAGGAGAAATTGAGCTTTATCAAGCGGAACACTTTTTGCAAAATTAATGGTTTCACGGATGGTATCTTTAGTTTCACCGGGAAGCCCAAAAATAAAGAATCCCTGAGTAATCAGACCGACTTTATGCGCCATCATAATAGCTTTTCTTATAGTGTCGAGATTTTCATGTTTTAATATATTTTTTAAAATTACATCATTGCCAGATTCAATACCGAATGCAACAGAATAACAACCTGCTTTCTTCATGAGTTTTAACAGTTTCATGTCTACCTTGTCAGCTCGTATACCGTTTGGCGTACACCAGGCAACTCGTATTTTATTTTTTATAATTCCTTTACATACAGCTTCAGCATGATCACGCTTGAGAGTAAAATTATCATCCTCAAAATGTATTTCCTTTACTCCGAGCGTATTGACTAAATATGTAATTTCTTGGATCACTTCTTGAGGGTCTCTAAACCGCAGCCGCCTTTTCCATAGATGAGGTGAAGCACAGAATTTACACTCATATGGACAGCCACGCGTTGTCATGATAGGGGCAACGGGAAAGTTGCTGACAATACCTCCATGGGGCGCTTTTTTGTAAGTGCGGGGATCAATCTGAGTCCAGTCCGGTATGGGAAGAGAAGATAAATCTTTGATAAACGGGGCAAAGACAGGTTTTTTATTAAAAGCGCTTATTAACCCATCAAATCGTATATCTTTTTTCTTTTTTCCTTCTTTTATATTCTTTATCAACTTAAAAAGTGTTTCTTCACCTTCTCCAATCACCACATAATCAGCTTTGCTTTCTTTTAGTGTCAAGATTGGGAGAGTTGAGGCGTGTGGGCCGCCAATGACCACAATTTTTCCTGCTTTTTTTAATCTTTTTGCCAAATCAACTGCCTCTAAAAAATAATAAGAAAGTACAGAGATCCCAATGACGTCTACATGTCTTGATCTTTTTACAATCTCTTTGTTGCTTAGATCCAGATTTAGTCCATCGATGATCTCACACTCAACTCCCTTATTTTTCAGGTATGAAGATAAGTATCCCATACCTAGAGGAGGAGTGATGAGATGAGTTTTATAGCGGGGTCGTGTAATGACGACTTTCATAGGTAAAGTGATCATATTTTACCAGAACATATCTTTTTAAGATGTTACAATTATTTGTATGATTACCTGTTTTTTTGAAAACAACAACAAAGCTTTTTTAAGACACGTGACAGTAAATGCGATCGTAGTCAAGGACACACAGATCCTTCTTGGCAAAAGAGGAACACTAAAAGGCAAGCCCATATTGGAGTCAGGTAAATGGGGGCTTTTGGGAGGATTTTTAGGAAGAGATGAGAGTTTGATCGATGCTGTAAAGAGAGAAGTGATGGAAGAAAGCGGTTGGGAGATAGAAAATATGATTCTATTGAGAATAAATGACTGCCCTAATAGGCCAAAAGAAGATCGTCAAAATGTAGATATTATTTTTATTGCAAATGCTGTTAGGCAGATAAGTACTTCTGACGAAGAGGTGAAAGAACTTCAATGGTTTGATTTAGACAAACTTCCGATCGGAGATATGATCGCTTTTGACCATGGAGATGCAATTAATTACTATCTGCAATATCTTAAACAGAAGATAAACATTCCAATCTTAGGATAAATTTTCTTAAATACTGAAAGAAAACATTAAAGGTAGGTGATCTGAGACGTTTGAATCAATTACATGAAAGTTGAGTATATTTATACTCGGACTTACATATATATAATCAACCACATTGCGATCCAGATGATGGTGTTCATTAGATGATGGCCTGGTTGTTTTTATTTTATAGTGGTCAACCAGACTTACAAAGTTATCATTCAGAATTTTCATGGAATCAGTGTGGGGAAATAGATTAAAATCTCCACATATGATAGATGGATAAGAAACATCTCTCGCAAGTTTTTTTATCTTTTGACAAGCATTTTGAGTGATGGGAGTCCCTTGCTTATCCCGTGACCAAATGCCGTGATAGTTGAGGATTCGTATTTTCTTTGATGATGAGATTTCAAGATCTACCACCTGGACAGCCTTTGGATCTTCCTTTGGCCACGAAGCCCAGTCAGTGATATAGGAAAAATTACCTTGGACAAACACATTTTGTCCCTTAATGATCTTGTATTTACTCTTTATATAATTACCAAACTCGATAAATCCGTTAAAGCGGATATCAAAATTTTGCCTGCCATGAAAATCCTTTTTTTTGAAGTCCTGTATCGTTGTATTTGGTGCATAAAAAGAAAAAGGTAGTTTGCTTGTTGCTTTATTTATAGTATCTATTGAGATGTAATCTTTGAGAGAGCTGTATTGAACTTTTTTGGTCACTTCTTGCAGACAGACTATATCGGGTTTTTCCTTTTTAAGGAAATTCTTTATCTTGTCATTATTAGTTTCAAAAAGTGCTACATTTAGCGAGATAAGTTTGATCTTAAACATATCTCTTTTATCTTTTTTCATACCTATTAGTATATCAAACAGGTTGGATATGGTTTTATTCCTCTTGACATTTTACATAGTCTATATTAGACTTACATATAGTAAGAATTACTTTATATTATGAGAAAAAACTGCTCAATGGCCGTATTGGAAAACTTTTTTGAACCATGTGTTTTGTACCTATTAATGAAGAAAACAGGCTATGGATACGATATACAAAAACAAATAAAGAAGCATTGCAATTGTGAGGTTAATATCGGCAATCTGTACCGTTCCTTGTCCCGTATGCAGCATCAAGGATATATAACACGAGAAGGGGCAAAAAGCGAGATAGGTCCTAAAAGGTATAGCTACACCATTACAGATCAAGGAAAAGCATATCTTGCCGAATGGATTGAGGCATTAAAAATGCAAAACAAGATTATCAGTTTACTTATTAAAAATTACCAAAAAAACATATGAAAAAAGTAAAAGTATTTTCTACCCCCACATGTCCTTATTGCCACATGGCAAAAGACTATTTAAAAGAGAAAAGGATAGAGTTTGAAGATATTGACGTTTCACAAGACCGCTCTCAGGCCATGCAGATGGTCCAAAAATCAGGCGAGATGGGAGTTCCGCAACTTTGGATAAACGATGAAGTGGTGATCGGTTTTAACAAACCAGTCATTGATCAACTGCTGGGACTATAAATGTCGCTACTGATTTTGATCAATAATTTATGGATTGAAAACCTCTCATGGTTAATTCGTCGATAGATAGAGCAAAACAATCATTACAGCCGTTTATCCAATGGCTTCTGTAGAGTATTTCTGTTTTCTTTGAAGAGATAATATCCCGTTTGCAAAATGGACAATTGTATTGTGGTTGTATTTTCGGTAAACGTTTCTTCATGAGAGTATTTAGTATACTCTTATACACGAGAATATGGGGAGTGAAACAAACGCAATCTTTTTTCTTTAAGATTTTAATTGGCGATGGATGCTATCAACAAGAACATTTTTAGAATCTTTCCCAGAAAGATATTCTTTTGAGAGCTTTCTTACGTGTTCATATCTTCGCTTTCTCATCTCCTGTACCAGGAGTGGGTGTTGATGGAGCGATATCTCATGAAGGTAAGCTATACTTAGAGGATGTTTCAGAACAATTTGTCATCGATCTATTCGTTTATTCAAAAAAGGTTTACCATTTCATGTATGGGATTACATCATATAAACAAGAACCAGAATTATATCTTTGTTATGAATCATCAGAGTATTATGGATATTCCCATTGCCTTTTCATTGCTTCTACCTCTCATCAATCGTCCTCTGCATCTATGTATGAGTCATCGATTCTATGATTTTTTTTGGTGGTTAACTTTGCCACTTGGCGCAATACGTATCCACATGGATTACGGAGGGGCAAAAGAACAAGCCTATAATAATAGACAACTATTAAAAGGAGTGAAGAGACTACGTGAAGGAAATAATGTTCTTATTTATCCTGAAGGAAACATCTATGGAGGAAAAGAGGGAGTTATTTTAAGGGGGAAAACGGGTGCGGTGCGTATGGCAATACAAGCAAAAAAAACCATGATTCCAATCGGAATTAGGGGGAGTAATAAGGCCTATCCCTTTTTACTCACCACATATAATCCATTCGTTACGAAAAAAATCCCATCGATTCATGTTTGTATCGGGAAAGAAATCAATTTGGAAAAGTACTATCAAATGGATCTACACTCATACACGCAAAAAAACCGGATGATTATTCGCGACCTTACGGATAAACTTATGAAAGATCTTTCAGTATTAAGTGGATTACCTTCGTTTTCCGCTCATACTTCATAATTTTTGTTATATCATAATTTTTTTGTAATATTCTACTTTCTTCTCTGTATTAATTAGTATGAAAGGAGGTGAAAATATATGAACACAAAAAAAATAATATTAGGTTTTTCAGCACTCGCATTAACGGCAATTGTTGGAACAATAGTTGCTGGATCTGCTTACGCATATCAAGGTGACTATACCAAAAAAGGTCCTAACTATTCTCAAGAACGTCATGAGGCTATGGAAAAAGCATTTGAAAAAAATGACTATAATGCTTGGAAGAATCTCATGCAGGGAAAAGGAAGAGTAACTCAGGTTGTCACCAAAGACAACTTTGCTAAGTTTGCTCAAGCTCATAAATTAGGTTTAGAAGGTAAAACCAATGAAGCAAACAAGATTAGAACTGAATTAGGTTTAGGACTGCGCAATGGTTCAGGTCAGAGACAAGGAATGGGATTGTGCAGATAATAATACATAATACCTCCTCATATGTAATTGATACAATAGAGGAGGTATTGTTGTAATAAATTGGAAAGCTATCTGTATTAATAATATGAGGCAGACTGACAAATTAACTGATGAAGTCCTGGTAAAGGAAATTTTATCTGGTAAAAAAGAACTATTTCATCATTTAGTTACTCGGTATGAAGTAAAGTTAAGGCGATATATTTTGACAGTAACTAATCGGAAAGATGAAGTCGATGACATTTTACAAACAGTGTTTCTTAAAACATATAAAAATTTGCCGACCTTTAACAAAAGATTGAAGTTTTCAAGTTGGATATATCGGATTACACATAATGAAAGTGTAAATCTTATTGGTAGCAGTTTTATTCAGAAGTTTATTTCGTTACCAGAATGGTTTGATATAGGCAGCAGAGATAATGTTGAGGAAAAAATAGATGATGAGCAGATGAAGAAGAAGCTGAAAGGGTGTATTGAGCAATTAAGTATGAAATATAAAGAACCTCTTGTTCTTTTTTATTATGAAGAGAAGACCTATGAGGAAATAAGTGATATCTTACGCATTCCTCTATCGAATGTAGGTGTGTTAATCCACAGAGGACGGTCACAAGTTAAAAAAATATGTTATGAAAAAAACAATCGCTGACATAATCACAGACAAGATAAAAAAAGGAGATATAACCATGAGATCGAAGTTTTCAATATGGGCTGAAAAGCTCGGATTAAATGGAGTTATGATGATGCTCATAGGATTTCTTATTATTATTGCAGGCTTTATTTTTTATTGGATAAAAAGCAATAATGACTTACTATTTAGTGGGTATGGACGATATGGATTATTTTCTTTTGTCCAATCGTTTCCTTATACTCTTTCCATCATATTTATCGCTTTATTTCTATTTTTAATCACTATATTCAGAAAGTTTGATTTTTCTTATAAAAAGCCTTTTTTGATGATTCTTATCTTTATTCTGGTTGGAGCACTAGTTATGGGGTGGGTATCTACCAAACAATCAATTGGACAAAGATTTTATCAACAAAAAGGAAGAATGCTTCATATGGGGGAGATGAATAATACAAATACAGTATCAGGTATTGTGACCTTAATAAATCAAAGTATTGTTACAATCAGAGATGAAAATAACAAACAAATTATTATTCAAACAGGTTCTACAACACATTTTCCGTTCGGTAAACCGATGGTAAATGATCTTATACGTTCAGTTGGCTATTGGAACGGAACTGTTTTTCATGCGATTGGTATCCGCACGTTTGATGACACAGATCCTTCAACTCTTGGGCCTGGTATGATGAGAGGCGGTGGCCAAGGTCGCGGCAGAAATTCCTCCATATCCAATGAGTAGACATCCGACTATGATGTTTAATGTCTGAATTAAGACTACTGGAATAGTTCCTTTTATTAAAGAAAATAAAACAACAGTTGTTCCCATAAATATAAACGTTGCAAGACCTGTCGAAAAACCAAAGATTAGTAATTCTTTTTTTGTGTAGTTATATTCAATAGTTTTTGTGGCAAATAAACTAGTCCACATCATGATAGTAAGGGGACTTGAAAGAGTAAGAAAAAAGACTGTAATAAAGCTTGAGAAGATATCGGTAGAATGTATAACCGTTTTAGTAGACATATTAACATCCGCTGCTCCTTTAATTATGAGTAGTCCAAAGATGATAAGTACGATTGAACTGATGAGACCAAACACTTTTTTCACTTTTTTATGTTCTAGCAATTTACCGACACCGAAGATCGCAAGTGTGATGTAGACATAGTCAGCCAGGGTGACTCCGAGGACTCCAGCAAAGCCATCGAGTATAGTTCTTTGGAGCGACAAATTAACAATAAAAAAGAAAACTGGCCCTATGGCAAGTTGAAGAAATAATCCCGTAGTTAAGCCATTTTTAAAAACTTTCATAATAAAATTATATCAAAGCAGAATTTCCTTTATAGAAAATATTACTGATATAATGAGCTTATGGATGATTTTAAACTGGTTTCAATAGATGATGAACCCTCAATAGAAGATAAAAAAATTATGAGAGAAGGGATGCTTGCTTACCATACAAGTCAGGGTCATGTGAGGAATCAAGAATTTTTCTCTGTGTTGATTAAAGACAAAGAAGCAAATACTAAGGGAGTTGTGGCAGTTTCATTTCTTTGGAATGGTATGCATATCCACACTTTATGGATCGATGAATCAATCAGGGGTAAGGGTTGGGGAAGGAAGCTTATGAGCATAGTTGAAGAAGAAGCAAAAAAAAGAAACTGCAATCTTGCCTACACGGATACTTATTCATGGCAAGCCCCTGAGTTTTATGAGAAATTAGGATACAGCCTTTATGCTAAACTGGATGATTTTCCAAAGGGTTGTTCTTTAAGCTACTTTAAAAAGGACCTGCAATGATTTGGCGAAAACAAGATATATAATAGTAATATGAACATTACTTCTATTATTTTTGATGGAAGCGGAGTTATTACTGATGAGCAACCCCGAAAAACTGCCAGAATGTGGAGTGAAAAATATAATATTCCATACAATGACATTTGGCAAACTGTCTATAAGGACAATTACAATCTTGCGCGTGACGGTATACTAGATGCTAAAGAGTATTACAAAAAAAGCGTTAATACATTAGGAGTGAAGATAAGTTATGAAGAATTTGTCCATGATTATATTGCAGATTGTGCAGTCCGTCCGGAGATGATAACCATACTTCAAGCGCTTTCTAAGAAGGTACCTCTTTATCTCTTCTCAAATCAGACAGAGATAAACACTATTTATCTTCGCCCGCTTCTTGAACAATATTTCAAACACATCATTTTTTCTAATGAAGTCAGAATGCACAAACCTGACAAAAACATATACGAACTGCTTTTAAAACATATAGGAACAAACAAAGAAAGCGCACTTTATATTGACGATAGAAGCGAACAACTTGAAGCTGCAAAAAAATATGGGATATCAACCTACCTTTTTTTATCAGTATCTAAGTTGAAAGATCATTTGTCCAAACGATCTCTTCTTTAAATGTATCTACAGTAAACTATTTTTCATATGTCTCCAATAGAGAAAATTCCCGATACTACCAATTATCACAACACCAATAGAGATAAATAGCAATATCTTTGATGTTGAATTATCTGCTGCGGAAGCTTGCGTTGAGATAGGGGGTGAAGTTGGTTGAATATCTTGTAATTGGATTGAGATGTCTTTCAAAGTGCTTGTAGGCGTAACGTTATCTTGGCTTTTGGTGGGTGAAGTTATTTCTATTGTGGGTGTTTGCGTTAGTGTTGGAGTATAAGTAAAAGTCTCACCAGCTGTTGCAGAGATTTCATTTGAAAAACTTCCGGAAGTACAACCATTGACCGCTTGGATCGCAAAATAATATCTTTTTCCCGGCGACAACGAACCAACAGTATATGAAGAAGCACCTTGTTCACCCACATTTGGATTTCCATATATATATTGTCCAGAAGTTAGACCATATGATAGGAGATAGCGGGTTACAGGATTTGCTGCAGGCGTCCATGTCAACGTTATTTGAGTTTGGCCATTTGAAGTCGCCGATGTGAGGCGCGGAGTGCTTCCTGGAGCTGAGTCGTAACAACCCGAGGATGTAAAAGTAATTTGTCCCAAATTATAAAACGTTACATTTGAAGTCTTATCAGTAACATTTAAGTTGTCTGTTTGACTTTTTGTTGATTTTATTGAAAAAAGCGCATGACCACTTCCGTCGGTAGTACCTGATATTGTGGTAATTGTGGCTCCACTGTTGCTTGAATCCTCAAGCGCGACTAAGTTGCCGACGATTGGATTACCAGAGCTGTCTTGAAGGGTTACGGTGATGATAGCTGTTGTTTGTCCATCGGCAGGTACAAAGGAGCTTACACTCAAACTTGAGTGACTGCGATCAGGTACATTACTGGCGTATATGAAAAAAGGAAAAAAAATAAAAGAAAACAAAAAAAGGCAGAAAATGATCACAAAGTTTCCTTTATAAGGCATACTTGATTATATAATAAACTAGCAAGTCAAGAGTAATGGAGGACTCATTGTTATAATAATCGTATGTTAGATGTAATAGTGTTCATACTACTTTTTCTTATAATCGTGAACTGGTTTCAGTTGATGAGCTTTTCCAACTTAGTTGTGGGTAAAAAGATTAAAACAAGCTCTATAAAGGATGAGTGGATACATAACAAGGTAAAGAAAAAAACAGGATTAACACTTATTGACATAACCTTATTCCATGATAAGAAGATGTATGGAATGATGGCGGGATTACCTTTCTGGCCAAAAATGATTTTATCAACGGGATTATATGAATCTTTTAATAAAGATGAGCTTGAGTGGGTTGTACTTCATGAAGCTTTTCACTGTGTTTTATGGCATAATCTACAGTCATTTATTATTGAAATGGTTATCCTGTTTCTAGGAATTTATTTCGTAAAAACAGAGCATATTGGTTTGCTTTCAATCATCTTTTTAGCAATTATTTTAGGCGTTATTTGTATTCAAATAATCAGATGGACTACAGAATATATAGCTGATAAATACGCAATTGAAAAAATGACAAATCCAAAGGGAGTAATAACTGCTCAGGATAAATTTCGTATAAATTATAAAGATAATTTTTTGAATAGCGAAAAAAGCATATTTAGGATGCTCTTTCATTGGAACATAACTTTTTCACAGCGGATACAAATAGCCAATAAAAGAATAAATAGTAAGTAAAAACCTATTGATATAATTTAATTATGATTAAGCTTATTATCTTTGATTGGGATGATGTTTTGACTCTTAATGCAAAAGAGGGCTATTATAACTGTTATAGAAAAACGATCAATGAACTTGGTGTATATCTGGATGAAAAAGAATTAGATAAAAGAATAAAAAAAAGATGGGGTCAACCATACAGGGAAGAGATAAAGGAGATATTAAAGGAACGCCCCGAATTAGTGAATAAAGCTTGTGCACTTTATCAACAGCACAAATTTGGACCGACGTATCTTGACAAAGTAAAAGAAGTACCTGGAATAGACTCTCTCTTAAAAAAGTTAAGTAAAGAATATTTGCTAGCTGTGGCAACGGCCAATCAACCAAAAATTCTACAAAAAATATATGAGAAATTTTCTATTCCAAAAGTGTTTTGCCAAATAGTTACGGCGTATGATGAAGATGTTCCTCCAGAAAAGACCAAACCACACCCTCATATGCTAGAGTTAATTTTAAATAAACAAAAAATAAAAAGTAGTGAAGCTTTGTTTGTGGGTGATGCGGAGAATGATGTGTTGATGGCAAAAAATGCGGGTATTGAACCAGTCGTTGTTCTAACTGGTCATCTTTCTAAAGAGCAAGCAGACAAGCTAGGAGTAAAGTACGTTCTTCCAGACGTAACAAAACTTGAAGAAATTCTTTTCTAACTCTATTTTATGTTATTTTAATAAATATCCTCCATCGACAACTATCTGACTCCCAGTCATATATGATGACATATCAGAGGCAAGAAATAACACTACTTTTCCAATGTCATCAGGTGTTCCCATCCTTCCCATGGCAACATCCATCTTTGGTGGTTCGGGGTTTCTTTCTACCACTACTTCCTTTCCTCCTGATTGCATGACAGCAACACCATGTGTCATCACTCCACCCGGGGCAACTGCATTAACCCATATATTATGTTTTGCAAGTTCAAGTGCGACGTTCTTTGAAAATCCCCAGACACCGTGTTTGGAAGCATCATAATGTGCCAGACCAGCCATAGAAGGATGAATAGCATCAATTGAGGTCACATTAATAATCTTACCTCCTTTACCCTGTTTGATCATTTGCTCTGAGACAAATTTTACGGTAAAAAATACTCCCCTCAAATTAGTTGCAATGACTTTATCAAAATCATCGATTTTCATATCTTTAAGTAATGTAAAAGGGAAGATTCCAGCATTATTTACTAAAACATCAATAGATTCAAATCGCTTAATTGTTTCCTGTAATAGATTCCTTACATCTTCTTCATTAGCTACATCTGTTTTAACAGCCAACACTTTATATCCTTTTTGTGTGAGCTCATCAGCAGCTTTTTGTGCTTCGTCAATGTTTCGGCTGGCAATAACTACATTCGCTCCAGCCTCTGCAAGCCGGTTACTTATTCCAAATCCAATTCCGACAGATCCCCCCGTAACAACTGCAGTTTTTCCTGTTAAATCAAGTAATTTATTATTTGATAAAATTTCCATAGTTAAATTAAATTATTAAAGCCAACTTTAATAGTAATGGATAGTGATATTTATTGCAACGAATGTAAATTCACTATGATACATTACTAAATTCATTTATAACTGTCGTTTTTTATCACTTAGTAAGTAGGGCAATTGCTTTTTCTGCTGCAGTCCAATATTTGATGTTGCCGAGCATTTTTTGTTGATACCAGTATTCAAACCCCCAAAAGAATACCCCGTCAATTTCCCAGTCTGATATCCATTCCGCATTAATCATCACTTGTTGAGGAGAACAACTGTCAGGTATGGTCCATGGTTCAGCTTGTAGTTCACTGATCCAGACCTTTTTTCCTTTTTTTGTGATTGCTTTAATTACTTCTTGTATGTGTATATCGGAGTCACGTGGTCCCTGCATAATCAATTTTCCCAGTATGTTTTTATTAGGTACTTTGGGATACAAATCAAGTCCTACTATATCTGCTAAGTTAGTAACTTTATCATAGTAGTTTCTCTTACTTAGTTCATTTCCCCAAAGATTAATCATGATTGGTCGATCTGAATCAATATCTTTCACTAATACTACTTCTTTTTCTAATAACTCTGAATCGATTCTCCACCAATGGGGACCGCTTGGGTCCAGTGGTTCATTTTCAATTTGCCAATATTTGATTTGGGGATAGTTTTTGAAATGAATTATGGTAGCCTTTATAAAAGAAAAAAGAGCGGTATTGAACATATCATTTTCAAAAACAAAGGAATTATTTTTGAGTTTTATTGAACTGACAATCCAGGAAGGTATATAATATTCTGGATATCGGGGTGCTTTTATTCCGACCGTCATCGTGATTGTGATTCCTAACTTTCCACAAGCATCAACTAACGAATCTATTTCAGAGAAATCATATATGCCAGGAGTTTTTTCCATATTTGCCCAATAACAACCCAATCGAATATGTTTTAAACCAAGCTGTGAATATTGCTCTAAGGCATTATTAAACGCAAAGTCAAGATGTAACAAATGAGGATGACTAAAGGATGCCCCAACAACTTTACTTTTTTTCATAAAATATTCTCAATTAGAATAAATGTTATCATTCTATCGTGATGATGTTTAAATTTTTATGTTCAAATTTAGTATGATAATTAATTTTACTCCAATGTCTATATCTTAGGCGGCAGTTATTATATACTAAGGGAAGAACGGATTTATGAATAATTCTTATAATTGGTATTCAACGCTCATTAAACCATTATGGTCTCCTCCAAGTTGGCTTTTTGGTCCCGTATGGACTTTCCTTTATATTTTAATCGTCATTTCTTTTGTAAAAGTATTTATTATGGGTTGGAAAAAAGAGATTGCTTTTCTTGTCGTTTTACCTTTTATTCTTAATCTTATTTTTAATTTTGCTTTTACTCCTTTGCAGTTTGGGTTAAAGAATAATTTATTAGCAGCAATTGATATCCTTCTGGTCTTAGGAACTCTTATTTGGTTGATGGTTGCTATTTATCCTCATGCTAAGTGGATAGCATATATTCAAATTCCTTATTTACTCTGGGTTTCATTTGCAACTGTTTTACAATTAACAATTACCTATTTAAATAGATAATATGTTTATAAAACTTTATCTTATTGCTCTACCTGTATTTTTTGGAATCGATATGGTTTGGCTGACTTTGGTTGCCAAGAATTTTTATACTAAAAAAATTGGATATTTGATGGCCAAAAATCCAAATCTCTTTGCCGCTTTCATTTTTTACCTTATTTTTATTGCTGGACTTGTCATTTTTGTCATATCTCCGGCTTTGGAAAAAAAGATGTGGTTATCAGCCTTACTTAATGGTGCTTTTTTTGGTCTTGTTACCTACGCGACATACGATCTCACTAATTTAGCAACGATAAAGGACTGGCCGGTTTTGGTAACAGTTATTGACTTGCTGTGGGGGATGTTTTTATCGGCAAGCGTTTCAGTTATTAGCTACCTCATTGCTACTAAAATTGGTTTATGAGCTATTACTTGAGTCTTTCGATAAAACTTTAATCCTTCTTGTCTAAAGAGTTAAAACAAAGACAATTCTTTTGTTTTAAAATATCAACCTGTTCATTTGGAGTATTTATTAAAACGTCTTGTTTTTTATTACCTGTTGCTTGGTGCACCGACAAATCACTTTTGTGATTATATCCCCTTCCGATAATCTCTTTTACAAGTAGTTCGTGACGAATATAGAGAGCTTTTAATTTTCCAACCCAGCGCATGGTCTCAGGATGCTTTGAGTATCCTTTCTTCTTTTTTGTTATAACCGTCCAAACAGCGTGTAATTCACGGTGTTCGCCAAGTAAATGTTGATGACACAAAAGCGAGGGCGATATGTCCCAAATTCTCATAAAGAAAAGTATTTAATTAATTAACAATCAATTTGTCTCTATATTATTCATATCTCAAAGCATCGATTGGATTTAAGCTCGCCGCTTTGTGAGCAGGATACCAACCGAAGAAAATACCGATGCTTACTGTAGTAAAGAATGAGAGAACATAGCTCCACCAGACAAGTACTACTGATACTTCTAAATTATTTAGCAAGAAATATACTCCAAAAGAGAGAATGCATCCAATGAGAAATCCAACAAGACTTAATATAAATGCTTCAAATAAGAATTGAAATAATATATATTCAGATTGTGCTCCAATTGCTTTTCGGATACCAATCTCCTTAGTTCTTTCGGTAACAGTAACATACATAATATTCATTATTCCGATTCCACCAACAAGTAAAACAACAATTCCAACCGATGCAAGTAGAACCGACATAGTACGTGATGAATTTACGGCTGCAGATACTGTTGTTCCCATATCTCGAACTCGAAAGTCATCATTCATTCCAGGTTTAAGTTTATGCGTTTCACGGAGTGACTTTGATATTTCATCAACTGCCTGGCTGATAAGTTTTACATCTTTAGCTTGTGCATTCATGTTAAATCGTCCATTGATACCTAGAACATATCGATATGTCGAGGAATAGGGAGTAAAGATACTATCATCAATCGTTGTTGGTCCTACAGATCCACCTTTATATTCAAGAAGTCCTATTACCTCAAATTCTTTTTTCCCCACCGTGATAGTTTTACCAATTACATCAGCATTTCTGTTGCCAAATAATTCTTCTGCAACAATGGCTCCAATTACCGCCACTTTTTCGTGGGTGTCATTCTCTTCTTCAGTGAAAAACCTTCCCTTAGTAAGCTTGAGACTTGCAAGTTGTTGAATATTTGGAGTTGTTCCAAGAACCGACAAGTTACTTGATTGTCCATCATATTGAATTTGGACTCTTCCCGACAATTGAGGAATTGCTGTTTCAATAGAGGGAAGTTGTTTAATTGGTTCAACATCAGTATAACTTAATTTTGAAGCTGCTCCATCCACAGTCGAAGGCGCGTTTATAAGAATGGTCGTAACGCTCATACTTGAGTATTGTTGTTCAATATTCTTTTTTGCTCCTTCACCAAGAGCTACGACTATAATGATAGTAAGTGAGCCAATAATAATACCAAGAGTGGTAAGGAACGAACGCATAGGATTTGCCATTAATGCATTCCAAGAGAGTCGGAATAATTTTCTAACAACAGTTATATTATTCATGTACTATTTTTCCATCCTGCAAATGGATAATACTATGTGCTCGTTTAGCTATTAAAGGGTCATGGGTAACCATGAGGATTGTTTTACCCTGCTTCGTATTGAGATCAACGATAAGATCCATTATTTCTTTTCCTGTTTTACTGTCCAATGCGCCTGTTGGCTCATCGGCTAAAAGAAATGATGGATTATTCATTAGTGCGCGCGCTATTGCAACTCGCTGTTTTTGACCACCGGAGAGTTCATTTGGTTTGAACGCTGATCGATCTGAAAGTCCCATCGATTCTAGCAATTCTTTTGCTCTTTTATAATTCTCTTTTCCTAAATAAAACGAAGGAAGAAGGACATTATCTATTACTGAGAGTGAGGAAATAAGGTTAAAGTTTTGAAATATAAATCCAATATGAATATTGCGTATTACAGCAAGTTCTCGTTCTGAAAGTCTTGAGACATTTTTGTCTTCAAGGATATATGACCCTGAGGAAGGGGAATCAAGGCATCCAATAATATTAAGAAGTGTTGATTTGCCACTTCCTGATGGGCCCATGATAGCAACAAAATCTCCTCTTTTTATTTCGATATCAAGACTTTTTAGGATATGATAGGTCTCTGACTTTATTTGATATGACTTCACAATCTTTTTGAGTGAAAGGAGAGTATTAGTCATGGGATAATGACAGTGTCGCCTAGATTTAATCCAGAAGATACCTCAACCTCTTTTCCATCCGTAAATCCCGTTTCGATTACAACCTCTTTTACCTTATTATCTTCAAGCTTTGCGGCATAATTTATATTATTTTTCCGATATACGGCACTATTTGGAATAATAAGAATTCCTGATTTTTCTTTTGTAATAAATTGTATTTGTCCTGCCATTCCGTCTAGAAGCGAGTATTCTTTTTGATCAGAAATCAAAGCTCGAACTTTATAACTGGAAAGACCGTTTTGATCTACGGTTGCAAGATTGGAAATAAACTCTACTTGTGAAGGAAAAGTAATATTTTGAATCGCATCCACTTTCACAACTGTTTTTTGATCTTTATCAATTTTTAAAATATCTGTGTCTTCTGCATAAGACTCAAATGCAATGGAGCCTGGTTTGGTTATGGTTATTACAACTCCACCGTTTTGTGTATTTGTTGCTTCTCCTTCTTTTATATTTATAGCTGACACTATTCCGTCAATAGGTGAATATAAATATGACTCTTTAAGCGCTATGTTTTTTATTTCTACATCAAGAACGGATTTATCAAGAGTGTACTGAGTATTCTCAAGAGCGCGTTTCATCGTGTCATTCAAAGCTCCTGCAGGATATGTTACCTGTCCAGTCTGATCAAAGGTATTACGTGTAATTAAATAATCTTTTAAAGTTTTTTCTAAGTTCTTTTGAACATCTTGCGTATCAAGTGCCATTAAATATTGCCATTTCTTAATCTCTTGTCCTTCTTTAACTCCGATATCCGCTACTTTTCCACTTACAGTAAACTTAAGATCTCGTCTTTCAACTGCAGTTTTCCCATCGATAGAGAACGCAATTTTTAGCCCACCTCTTCTGACGGTTGTAGTTTTTATCTCTTTTTTACTTGTCACATTTTGTTTTCCGAATATGTAAAAACTTATTCCAAAGAGAACAAGAAGAGCTCCTAGTATAAATAATGTTTTTTTATTCACAGATTATTGGGTAGAAACACCTTTTAACTTTACAAATTCAATCTTATCACCCGCTTTCCATATAGAAACATAAACACCCTTCGTAATTTCTGACATTTCAGCCTTTATATTAGTTCCATCAGCTGCTCCTGATCCCTTTACTATTCCAATACCTACAGGAATAGTTATATTCACTGCTTTTTTTGTAAGATTCGCTGATTCTTGGGCTTTAAGAGCTTGTCTTTCCTCTTGAGTCAACTTCTGTCTTCGAGCGCGTTCTTCTTCCGTTATTTCTTTAACCCCAATTTCATTCGCAATAGTGACTTCATTGCCTTGGATACTCGTGACATAACCGTTTATCTCAGCAAGCCTTACTGGGGAAACAAGGGATTGGCTTGATATAGGTGGTGCTACTATTTCAGAGTCTTTTTTCGTCGAATTTTTATAAAAAAAGATCACTCCTCCAACCACTGCAGCGATTATTAATCCTAAAATAATATTTTTCATCAAATGAATTTACGTATTTATAATACGTATTAATACAAGTAGAATCTTAAATTATTACAAACAACCCAATTAAACAGTTACCTTTTTATCTTGCGAAGAACTTAAACATCCATCCGAACATGCTTTTTGTTTTTTCCTCTGTATTTATTTGGTTTTGTAGAGCTGTATTTTGTTCAATTAGACTTTGTATTGTTGCTTGAACCATTACTACATCTTCTTGATTAATAAGCTGTGTTTGTATTTGTTCAAGTTGAGTGATCCTAAGCTGGTTCATAGCAAGTTGAGCTTTTAGGGTCTTGATTGCAGAGTAATCTGTTCCTAATAATAATTTTTTTAGTGCTCCTCTTGAATTTAGTTTATCAACATTTTGTTTAATTACACTTTGTGCAATTGATTGTTCTTGTGCAATTTGTCTCACTTGCTCGCCTAGACCTCCTTCTTCACGAATCTGCTGGAGTTCTTGGACTTTTTTTGCAACTTCGCTCATATGTTCAACTGCATTTTGATTTCGGTTTTGAGAATTGATTCCTTTTCCTTCATCTGTTCCTGTTTGTTCCTGCTCTTGAGTCTGTATCTGCAGTTGTTGATCTTCCCCTTGGTTTTGTGTTTGCACTTGATTCTGGTTTTGAACCTGCAAGCCTGTTGGTGTGGAAGAAATCATGAGTTGTTGTTGATTTTGCTGGCCTGTGTTTGTTTCAGCCGGTCTTCCATAGCTGTTTTGTGCAGCATGGACTGACACTGCGGAAAGAGTAGCAAACGTTAAGACGATCATCATTTTTTTCATATTTTAAATAAACTAACTAATAATTAATTTTAAAAATTTAATGTCTAATATACTAATAGTATAGTATATTATTGCTTTTTTAACTCTGGTTGTTTTTTTCAGACCATTACACACGCAACCATTTTTTATTACTGGCTACAAAAGTTGCAATAAATGTTGTAATAGGAACCGAAAGTACAAGGCCGATGCTTCCCACAAGAGTTCTTATAATCTCATCAGCAATTATTTCATAATTTATTATTTCTAAAAAAGGGCGTGGATTGTTAATAAACAGAAGAAGAAGGGGTAATCCTGCGCCTGTATAAACTAAAATCAGTGTATTGACCATTGAGGAAATATGGTCCTGTCCAACACTCATTGCCCGTTTATAAAGATCGTCAGCATTTAGTCTGTTATTTGCTTCTTTGAGTTGAAAAACAATGGCTGACTGGGAAATTGTGATATCATCAAGTACGCCCAATACACCAATTATAATACCTGCAAGAAGAAGTCCTTTCATGTCAATGGCTCCTTGTTTGGCTATCTGCAAGAAACCCGCTTCCTCAGAAGCAAAACCAGTCAAGTGAGCTGCCTCAACGAAAATATTGGAAAGTATTCCTGTTATAAGTAGAGCTATAAGTGTTCCTCCAATTGCCACAAATGTTTTTTTATTCAATCCATGGGAAAGAAAAAATGACACGGGAATTATGATAAGCGACCCTAGGATTGCAGCGCTAACAGGATCAGCTCCCGATGAGATTTGAGGGAGGATAATAAAAAAAATGACAAGAAACGATATACCCATACCAATCAGAGACGTGAGCCCCCGTGTTTTGGCAACGGCGACGGTCAGAACAACAAATATTAAAAACAATACAAGTAAAGAGTCCCTTCTTATATAATCGGAGATATAGTAGCTTTTTTTTCCATCAAGACCTTCACTTATTGAGATCATTACTTTATCATCAAGCTGATATTTCTGCTGACTTGCAAGAGGTATATTGCCGTTTTTAATAATGATTTTTTGCCCCATAAGTGTTCCCTTGGTAATCTCAAGCTCTAGTTTCTGGAATAGTTGTTTCTTTTGCATCACCTCAATCTGTTTTTCTTCAATTACCTTACTGACAACTGCCTCAAGTATCTCTTGTTTGGGTGGAGTATTAACAACCTCGGTTTGCGCAAAAACTGTTGAACTACAGAAAAAGACAATGAAAAACAGTAATATCAAAAATATTTTTTTCATTATAAAATCCCAAAAAGATAATAAAACCCTAAAGAAAACATAATTATGCTTTCTGCCAACGTGATCCAAGTAATAAATTTGGGAGAAGCTAACCATAATTTCATAGTAAAAAAAGCAATAAGAAAAATCAGTAGTTCATCAAACATGTAGAAAAGGACATAGAGAATAATATAAAAAATGTATAGCCATCCTGGGAGCTGAGCTTTAGTTAATATACCTGCAAAGGTAACAGGAACCGCAGCTGAACAAGGGAACTCAACAACAGTAATAACTAAGGCAAATAGTAATATTGAAATGAGAATAGTTATAGTCTTTGCTTTATTATCCAAAAGAGATTGGAATTTTTTGGCAAACCCATTTTCAATTTTTTGAGCAGGGCCAATACTACATGTTGGTCCTTGTTTTTTAAATTTAATAAACTCTCTTAAAAAATAGATTCCTCCTCCAACAGTTAAAATACCAATTAGTAACTCCATTTGCCGAAGATAAGGAGTAATGAGATTAAAAAGTTGGTACCAGAAAAAAATCAGTAATCCATAAATAAAAGCAGTAGTAAAAATAAAAGTACCGCCGAACACAAGCGTTTTGAATCGTGATTTTAGAGCCAATACCAGAGCAAGTATGATAAACAATGCACCCAATGAGCAGACATTAAATCCATCCATGATCCCAAGCAGAATAGCGATAACAGGTAAAGCGAACTTACTTGGGTCAACTTTGCCGATTACGGGTATATAAATATTATTGTTTGTAGAACAATCTTTTTGATCGGTGGTTTCTGTTTTTAATTCTGTGTCAACAATACATTGATTTATTTTCTTTTCTATTTCTTCGTTAAAACCAACAAAATATTGTTTATCAATAAATATCACCGGTACTAATCCTTGAGATTGGGCAGGTACTTTGTATCTTTCATAAAATTTAAGCAATTGATGACTATTTTGAGAAACCTCATATTGGTCTAAAGTCAACTGAGGATAATCTCTTTTTAAATTCGCCAAAAATTCTTTTGCTTTTGCACAGTGAGGACAGGTTAAGCTATAAAAAAAATTAATTTGGATTGTTTGAGCAGAAAAGACACTGTTTTTAATAAAAAAAATAAAAACTATATAAAATAGAAGGAAAATAGAAAATTTAATGGAGATATGTTTCATTTTTTTTCAAGCCTAATTGCCTTACCTTTGATAATTGCTAAGGCGGTCTTTTTTATAGCACTGTCCAGAACTCTTGCAAATGTCGGTTGAGAAATCTTCATCTTTTCCGCTGCTCTTTTTTGATCCAATCCATCGACCTCATATAGTTTCAGCGCTTCTAATTCGTCAGGCAATAAAACAACCTCCTCAAGATGTTTTAAAGGTATTCCTTGAGGTTTGAAATAAGAAACATTTGGATGAAAACGTAAACATCGTCTGATTTTCGGTCTCATATATATTTTGGTAAAATTAGTAAAGTCCCTGCCTAGTCTAAAGCGTCTTAATTCATGACTAAGCAGGGACTCTTAATAGAGCATTAGTTTTTATCGGCTTCATTTAATTCTTTATCTATATCTTCTAATTCTTCCTGAAGAGCTTTTTTATAGTCTTTAATATCTTCTTTAGACCAAGCTTGAGCTCCACAATAGAATCGATTAAGGCCTCTTCGCATACCTCTTCCAAAACCCTGTCCTAAACCTCTACTTTTTCCTCCGCATCGACCCATACCTCGTCCTGTCATTGATCCGGTTCCTGTTGGTCCTGTTCCATCAAATGCTGGCATAGTTTATTCACCCCCGAATCTAGTATAACTAATAATATAGTAATGAATACGTATTCATTATAATATTTAAAGTGTGGTTTTGTCAAGTAGAAAATTGGTCATCTTTCATTGACACCTACTGAATTGACTGTTAAACTATATGAATATGAGTTCATATGGCTGTTGCTCGACATTTACTAAAGAATCAAAACAAGTTGCATCTTTATCTTCTCTACTAAAGCTTGTTTCTGAAGAAAGTAGACTAAGATTGCTTTGTGTTTTGCAGAAAGGCGAACACTGTGTCCGTGAGATGATGGAGCATGTTGGTTTTTCTCAAAGTCTTATTTCCCATCATTTAAAAGATCTAAAAGATGCAGGAATAGTTGAAGATAAAAAGAAAGGACTTCGTGTTTATTATTCATTAACAAAAAAAGGTGAACATATTATAAATTTATTATTCAAAATATGAAAATTCAAGTCTTAGGAAGCGGATGCCCGACCTGCAAGAAGTTATATGAGATCACCCAGAAAGCAGTAGGGGAGATGGGGTTAAAGGAAAAAGTAGAATATCTCAGTGGTGCGGAAGGCATGCAGGCATTAATTGAGATTGGTTCTATGACAAGTCCTGTTTTAGCGGTCAATGGAACCGTCGTAATGACAGGATTCACTCAAGATATGGATAAAATAAAGAAGGTAATTAATAAAGGAATGAAGGTAAAAAATGAAACTTCCAAGTGCGGTTGTGGGGGAGGATGTTGCTAATATCATATGGATATATTTAAGCCCATTCAACTGTTTGCCAATCTTGCCACATATCAGTGGCTCCGCATTGTCCCTCATTCTTATTGGGGAGAAACTATTAATTTTTTTATTTACGATACCATAAAAATAGGCTTACTTCTTATTGTCATAAATTATTTTATGGCATTTACGCGCTATTACTTTCCAATGGGAAAAGCACGGGATCTGCTTCTAAAACGAAGATGGTTTGGATTAGATTATTTCTTTGCTGCCATACTTGGAGTCGTTACTCCTTTTTGCTCATGTTCATCCATCCCTCTGTTTATCGGATTTGTAGGAGCTGGTATTCCACTTGGCGTAACTTTTGCTTTTCTTATTAGCTCACCGCTGGTGAATGAATCATCTCTTTATCTTTTCCCCGCCATGTTTGGGATGAAGGTGACAGTCATTTACAACGTGTTTGGTATATTAATTGCGATGGTTGGAGGTTTTCTTATTCAAAAGTTGGGCATCGAGAAATATGTAAAGCCAGAGCTCTTAAAATTTAAGTCTCGAGTCCAAGTTGAGAAGGAAAATGGGGGAGCACCACTTCCACTTGTCGAACTATTGAAGTACTTTTGGAGTGATGGAATGAATATCACAAAAAATGTATTCCCCTATGTGGTACTTGGGGTGAGTATTGGAGCTCTTATCCACGGATTTGTTCCAGCCACACTTGTTGAGAAATATCTTGCCATTAAGCAATGGTGGACGATTCCACTTGCTGCACTTTTAGGAGCCCCTCTTTATGCGAATTCAGTGAGTGTTATACCTGTTATGGAAGCATTGGTCAAAAAGGGGGTTCCCTTGGGGACCGCACTTTCATTCATGACTGCAATCGTTACTATCTCAATTCCTGAATCGATGATATTAAAGAAAGTCATGAAATGGCAACTGTTGGCTGCATTTTTTGGGATAACAATAGTCGGAATCATGATAATGGGATGGATCTTTAACGCTATTTTATAAATTCAATTATTGAATATGAAATTCAGCAAACAAAATGTTTTCTTTGGGATTGTAATACTTATTCTTGTTGGTCTCATCGTAAATGAACTTATGTCAAAAAAAGACATAGTGGTTAAGGAAGATACACAAGCACAAGTAGTTACACCAGGAGGAGCTGATGAGACCCCACAAGTAAAAAAAGCAGATAAGATTATCGTTGCAAATTTCCATGCAACAGCAAGATGTGCTTCTTGTACCGCACTTGGTAGACTATCTGAAAAGACTGTGATAGAGCAATTTACCAATGAAATAGCGAACGGAAAAATCGAATTTAAATCCATAAACGTTGATCTTCCAGAAAATGAAGAAATAGCAAAACTCTATCAAGCAACAGGATCATCTCTTTATATAAATGCCATAAAAGATGGTAAGAACAATATTGTTCAAAACATGAAAGTATGGCAGTACTTGTCAGATGATCAGGCATTTGTGAATTATTTAGAAGCACAACTCAAGGCATTATTATAACTATGGATCTAACTCGTCTTATTTATGGATTTATTGATTCACACAATATTCCTTTGCTATCGGCGTTTCTTATTGGATTGCTTACCTCAATAAGCCCTTGTCCGCTCGCAACAAATATCACTGCTATTGCTTATATTTCCAAAGATATAAAGAAGCCTAAAAATACTGTATTAAACGGTCTTTTTTATACATTCGGGAGAGTAATAAGCTACTCTCTTCTTGCAATACTTATTTATTTTGGTTTATCAACATTTAAGGTATCCCGTTTGTTTCAAGGATGGGGAGATAAGGTCCTTGGACCGATCTTAATCATTCTTGGTTTGATCATGCTTGATGTAATAAAGCTCAACATAAAAACAAGTAATCCTCAGATTGAGAAGTTTAAAGTATGGATTGCGACAAAAGGATTTTTAGGCGCTCTTCTTTTGGGGATGTTGTTTGCTTTCGCGTTCTGCCCCTATAGTGGAGTACTCTTTTTTGGGGTTCTTATTCCACTCATTCTCAAATCAAAAGAGGCATTGCTACTTCCTCCTTTGTTTGCGCTTGGCACAGGTCTCCCGGTTATTCTTTTTTCATTTCTAATAGCATTTAGCATGAAGAGGATGAGCAAAGCATTTGCTGTTGTCTCCAAAATAGAAAAAGTAACTCGATACATTGTTTCAATTATTTTTATCGGCGTAGGTCTTTTCTATTTGCAGTATTTGATCAACTATTTAGTTCGTGTTCTCTAAGCAGTTTTAATTGGGTTTGAATCTATTTGCCCCGCTCTTATATAGAATGTTGTGGTGGGTAAAAGCCCGAACCCTTTACATATAAATTTAGAATAGTAACTTTTGATTAACTATCTCTTCTTGCTTGTTTTTTTACTTGATTGATCGCTTCCTTAGTATTTTGCATGAAATCCCTATCCTTACTACTTGCAAAAAAAGTAGCAGAGTCTGTAGTAATTTTGAGTTTAACTTCAAATAAAATAGGTTTTCTATCAGGGTTATATACTGTTTTGGATGAAAAGCGCACTAATTGTATTTTATATTGCTTGTTTATCCATACAGCAGCTGATCTTATTTCACGGTTTATTTTCTTTTTTTCTTCTTCGCTTAATTCTTGGGGAAGTTTACTTATTATTGTAAGAAGTGCAGGAGTTTTTTGAGTAATCCAAACAGCAGTCTTAAGAAGATCATTTGTTGTATAAATAAATAAAGGCTGACGATCTTTATCAACAATGACAATGGAATTGTATCTACTTGTGATTAGAGTTTGAATAACTTTATATGTATCTATCGGCTCATAGAGTTCATTAAAAATCGGTGAAACAAACTTCATCAATAGTTGGCTATCTTGTTTTATTTTTTCTACATCAAATGAATAATTCTTTACCTTAGAGCGTGTTGAAAAACGCTGTTTGTTCGAGGAAGAATAATAAGGAGCAAAAATATCTCTTTTTGTTACCATTCCTTTTATTTTTTTATTACTATCCACAACAATTAACCGCGAAACTGAATATTTTTGAAACGCCTGATATACATTTCCAATATTGCTTTTCTCTGGAATTGTTAAGATATTTCTCTTTGGCATATTTTCTAATATTTCCTCATAAAAAACACTATTTGACATAAGGTTTTTGAGAAGGGATTTTACCTTCACAAGGCCAATCACTTTTTCACTTTCATCAAAAACAGGGAGGGTATAAAGTTTTAATTCGCTCATTACTCTCAGAATCTCTCCAATTGGAGTATCGATGAGAATTCTTGGAGGGGTTATGAGGCAAGAACGAATAAGCGTTGAAGAATTATGCTTTCTATTAAAAAGGGTATTTTGAACTGTCACTAAGCCCATAAATTTTTTATCATCTCCATATACCAGAAGTGGAGTATGGGTATTTTGGAAGCGATTAACTATCGCTGATATTTTATTGTCAATATGACAAATGAGACGAGACGGTATAACTTGCATTTTGAATCCATTATTTAAATTATTCATGAATAAAGTATAAACAGTTCATTTCGATATTAAATTGATTTCAATGACACTTACATAGGTATTTAAGTCAGCTCATCGAAAAACTGAGATTATGAGAGCTATAATGATTATGATCACGATAATGTTTGGGAGTCCGGCAAAAAACGCAAAAATTCCTAGAACCGAGAGTATCCAGAGTAGGAGTAATACAGAAGCTATAGCCTGAAAGGGCGGAGGCAACAAACCTATGGCCCAACCGACTACAAGTAATATAAGTACTTCCCATAAAGTAACCATGTGACCGTTGATCGAAAAAAGAGAGATATTCGGAATCGATAAACCCGTTATAGGAGCATATCCGAGGAACCAGAGAATCAAAAGAATAATAATTATTGCGATTATCATAGATTAAATTGTTTCAACATCTTTTGGTGTAATTGGGTAAATAATATCTAGAAGATAGACCAATCCCCATACGATGCAAAGATATACAACGGCCGCAATTATCGTGGACCATTCAATGATAGAAGACCCTCTGGTAGATATATTAAAAATTCCCTGAAATGGAGCAGCCAAAGGATCAGTTAGTAAATAGATAAGTCCGGTAAATCCGGTGTATGCGTTTGCACCTAATGCTTTTAAAATTACCCTAAATCCAAGAAGTACCTCAATGAAACCGAATACATACCAGATAATTTGACTGAACCTGAATATTGTTTTTTTCTTTTCATACACTTTTTGAGGTGCTTCTCCTTTTGCCTGGGGTTCAACCTGCTTGGTTGTTTTTGTAACAACTGTTTGAGGAGTTTGATTGTCAGTCACGATAACCTCTTCTTGTATGTTGTCATTCTGTATCATAGTAATTTAAGTTTATGACGTAATGACAAAAAATACTGTAATCTGTGAAGGTGTTTTAATGTGAGGTTGACGACAATTTTCCTGTAATCTGTGATGCTAAACGTAGTATACGTCAGCTAAGTTCGAGCTCAAGATTTTTTATATTTTCAAAAAGTATAGAATGATCAACATATTTAATCAATTTTTTCTTCTCTAGTTTTATCATTTCAAGACTCGCTGTTTCCCTAGTGACTCCCACCAACGTAGCAATATCTTGTTGGGTAAAACGGTGTCCGACAAGTATTCCTTTATCTGTTGGTTCACCAAAATGTTTTGTTATATAAAGTAATATCGAAATAACTCTTCGGTAAGCGTCACTAAATACCAGATGCTCTACACGTTTTAGTGTTTCAGCGTAATCTTCTAGTAGTTCGCTCATAAGCTCGAAAATGACAGTTGGTTTATCCTTTATAAAATTGACTACTTTGTCACGGGGTGCGCGCCCGACTTCAACTGGAGTCAATGCTTCAAAAAAGTAGACATTCGGAGTACCGTTGATTGCCCATACCATAGGAAAATAGGAAATTGGCTTGAGAATATGAAGCGATAATTCGTAGCCTGTTTTAGAAATTGTATATTGTCTAACATACCCTTTTAAGAGGCAAAAAATCCCTTGTGGATCATCATCAGCCCGGATAAGCATCTCATTTTTTTTATAGTTTCGAATACTGAATTGTTTGTAGAACGTTTCGAACTCTTTTGTATTGAGAGTATTCATAGGAGTGGGATTATATTTTACACAAACATTATATTAAATAAATCTACGATATGCAATCCCAATGCCGATAAGCCAGCAGTGCTAATGTTAGTACTGCTGGCCTAGCATGGAAAATGCAACACTACTTTGCATTCTTTACTTCCGGTTTTGAAGCAACATCTTTTGCGGCGATTTCTGTCTTTTTTACTTCCTCACCGATTTTAGCTGTTGCAGGCTTTATTTCTTCCTTTTTATCTTTATATTCCATCATGTTTTTTTCACCCCCCATTCAGTACTTTAATGTTTTGATAATCTAAATCAGCCTACTGGTGAAAATAGTACATTGAATAAATCATTCAATAGGCTGCCCTTATATAGTTCATATGGCCATTTTTTGGAAACAAACTTTTTGATAAATGAACTATCCCATTTATAATTTTCCGTAACTGCAATTGACTTTGCCGTCAATTTTGTAAGCGAGATTGAGTTTATTGATTCAGATTGTGTGGTGTTCATATAACTGGAGTATAATCTGTGGTTTTATTACGTTCAGTAATGAAGATCTTAATAATGTAGCGATCTGGCTTGTCTAACTTTAATGACTTAGATTGCATATATGATGGAAGTCCAACCGGAGTAATAAATATTGGTCCGAAATGATGAAAAACCTGCCTTCCGGCAGGTATTCGATCAATTAAATTTTCAATGATTTTTCCCAAACAGAGTAAAAATAATCTCTTAAGGCCTTTGAAAGACCGGAACTGTTTATTTTTACTGTAATTCTTTCTCTTGGATTCTTAGGGTTATTTACTGCTAAAAGTGATTTTTCACCATCAACTATTTGTAGATGAAAACCCCAATCTGGGAAATGGCGTATTTCCAATCCATTTTTTTCCAGATTTTTTAAAAATTCTTGATTTTCTTTATCGTATTTATGAGCAATCATTCGGACAATAACACCTCTTTCTATTGCTCTTTTGTTGGCTAATATTAAGTCAGAAGTAGATGGTTCACCAATAGATACAATTAATACTTCTTTTTGGGAATCTTTTATTAAAGTTTCAGAAGCACTAAAGAAATCCTGTTTACCAGCAATAACATCAATTTTAGTTGAAGAAGATTGTGATTGTTTGTTTGCAAGAAATGTATTAATTTCTTTAGCCTCCTTTTCTAATTGTAAAGACTTTTCTTTCACATAAGCTGATAGTGCTAGCTCTGAGGGTAAAACATAAAAAGTTAAAGGAGAGCTGGTTATGATGGCGACGAGTTTTTTTTCTTCAAGCTTTTTAATTATACGATAAACTGCATGAGGAAGAATATTCATACGTGAGGCTATCTCTTTAGCAGGCAAGACCCCTTCTTTAGTAAGGGTTAAATAAATCTCTGCTTCCTGTTTTGAGAGACCAAGTTTAACCAATTTTGGTAAAAGGGATAGGTCAATTTTGTGCTTAAAACGGGTTTTCATTTGATACTTCATCACGATATTTTAACAAATTAATGTTAAGAAGTCAAACAGATGTTAACATATCTCTATGAAGAGAAAAATCATATGGAAACATCTAATGAGCAGAAGGTGGACAATCCTTCGTACTGAACTATTTACCAAGGGTTACGTAGAGCCACTAAAAAATTATATTGGTATTCCCAATAGAGAATTGTTAGTAACTAAAGAATTGGAAACAAGTTCTCTTTACAATAGTTTGGATAGCATGAATGAAATCTCGTTGGCACTATTGAATAAATTAAAGAATGATAAAGATTTTGGCTTACGTATTTATAAAGACTGCATTAAATCTTGCGAATATCTTGTACAAGTTTCCAAAGATGTATCTCAAGGGAACTTTAAATCCCTTTCTTCACAGACTCTTGTAAAAATTTTTGATATTTATGTAGATACAGCTTTAAACTTCACACCATTTTTAGCACTTCCTCCTAATTACGAAATGTATATTATTGATGAGATAAATCAGAGCCTGGTTGAAAAAGTGGGAGACAGTAAGTCTGAAGAATATCTCCAAAAACTAATGAGTCTCAAAGAATACCCCTTTCAAATGCTAGAACAGATAGATTTAGCAAATATTGCATTAAGAATAAAACTTAAAACTGATATCAATAAAGCATTGATAGTTCATAAGCGCAAATACCAATGGTTATCCTGTTACAACTTTGATGAGGTAGAATTTTCATTAGAAGACTTCAAGAAAAGGTTAGAGATTCTACAGGAACTTTCTTTTTCAGAACTTAGTAACAAGGTTAATTGTATGATTGAAAAGCTAAATTCGGACAAAAATGAGTTTCAGAGAGTTATAAATAAGCTTGGTTTGTCAAACGGACTAATAAATAAGATAAAGTTGTTGAGAGAGTTTGTTTTTCTAAGAACCTATAGGATTGAGATGAATTCCCAGTCCAATTTCTATCTCAAGCCCCTTTTAAGAGAAATTTCAGAACGGGGAAATATATCGGTCAGGCAACTTGCTATGATGCTGTCTGATGAAATTAAAACAATGCTATTAGAAGGAAAAGTTCCAAATTCCGTAAACTTCAAAGATAGGGAGAAATATGCAGTGTTTTGGTTACATAATGCAAAATATCATTATGCTTTTGGTTCTAAAGCAAAAAAGGTTATTTCAAAACAGATCGTTGACGTGAAAAAAGGCAACCAAGCTTTATTTGTAAAAGGGACAACCGCCTCACTTGGAAAGATAATTACTGGGAACGTAAGACTAGTAAACAAACATAATATGAGCGAATTTAAAAAAGGAGAAATCTTGGTTACTACTATGACTTCTCCAGAATTAGTTCCAGCTATGCATAAAGCTGCTGGGATTGTGACTGATGAGGGAGGTGTCACTTGTCATGCGGCTATAGTATCCAGAGAATTTAACATTCCATGCATTGTGGGAACAGGTAACGCGACCAAAGTATTTAAAGATGGAGATTTTATTGAAGTTAATACCGAATTTGCTACAGCAAAAATTATATGAGAATTAATAGAAAAGAATTTTGGATAAGATCAAACGATAATAATCTATATTGTCTATTTGAACGACCAGACAATCCAAAAAACATATTAATAATGCTTCTACATGGATTAACTAATTCGCATATTGATTGTCCTCTTATAAGTGAATCAGCAGAGTTATTTCATTCAAAAGGATTTCCAACATTTCGATTTGATTATTATGGTAGTGGGAAAAGTGACGGTGAATTTAAAGATAAAACATGGAAGGTTATGGTTAAAAATACAAAGGATGTGTTGAAATATGCCAAAACCAAGTTAAACTACTCAAAGATTGGAATTTGGGGTAGAAGCTTAGGTGCAATACTAGGAGCGACGATATCTGACGATCCTTCAATTATTGCTTCTGTATTTTTGTCTATGACCATACATACAAATTTAAGTTTTAGTCGTTTTTTTTCAAAAGAAAAATTAGTATCTTTACCGATAAAAGGTACAGCGGTAGTTAAAGGAGAACCAATTCTTGATAAAAGATTCTATGATGAGACCGAATATATTGATAGATTACAAGAAAAACACCTTTCAAAAGCGAGAAACATACTTATAGTACAGGGAACAAAAGATAAAACTGTTTATGATCAAACTTGGGCTAAAGAAATATACGATATCGTCAATAAATCAAAAAAATTAATTTATATAAAAGGCGCAGATCATGCATATACGAATCATGAAGTAAGAGTAATAAGAGAAGGTTTAAAATGGTTTGATAAATGTAGTAATAATTTAACCTAAGTTAAATTAATTTATTTTATTTATTGGTTTTCCTTTAAGAATAGATAAAACTGTTTCAGTTGCGATTTGACCACGATTTAGCTGAGTGCCTAATGTGTAGTATGCCTGTTCGGGAAAAACCATAATATTACCTTTAAAATCTGTAATTTTTTTATCATTACTTTCAAAAGCATATCCACCAAGTTTCTTTTGAAACACCATACTTAAGACGCACTCTTCGTCAAATACATGGACGTCTGAAGTGCTTATAATAATGGCGGTTTCTTTTAATTTAGATAATAATTTTTTATTTATAAATCCTTTTAACTCAGGTGGGGTTGCCAAGGTATGAAAGATAATGTCTGACTTTTCAAATAAATTATCTAGGGATACGGATTTAAAGGAAGTTTCTTTTTTACTTCTATTCCAATAACTCACCTTTAATCCTAAACCTTTGCAAAATTCAGCAACTTTGGTACCAATTCTTCCAAGACCTAAAATACCTACGCGTAATCCTTTAAATTCTTCGTTTAAGAAACGGTCGTAATCCATCCTCCATTCATTTTTGACTATTAATGGGAGTTTCCTTAATAAAGAAAGCATCATAAAGATATTGAACTCAGCGACTGCTTGAGTAGGTGTTCCAGGTATATTTGTGACAATTATTCCCATTTCCGCCAGTTTGTTGGTATTAATCCAACTAAATGAGGAAGTTGTCAGGCATAAAGCTTTTAAACCTTTCATTCTTTTGACTCTTTCAACAGGAAAAGCATTCCAATTGTCTTTTAAGTAGGTTGGATTAACAATGAGAATATACTTTTCTGGAGAAAATAAACCATCAATTTTTTCTAAATCAATATTATTTCCTTCAATAAATTCAATTTTATGACTCTTAAATTTCTTCAATTGCTCATTAGTAAAAAATCTTCTTGGAAAAATGATTTTAATATCCATATAAAATAAATTATAACAAAAAATAGGTTGGGTTAAAAAAAGGTATAAACGACGAAGTTTATTTGAATGTTTTTAAGATCTAAAACCTGAAAGTCCAGAGCAATGGAGATTACTCGAACCTTCTACGTACTAATTTAGCATGGTAAATTTCCAATTTTTATGTAACAATTTCTGTTGTACTTAAATCCTCAAGTTTTGAGATGAGTTCCTTCTTGCTATACATGGATGTATCAATCTGTTTCTCTTGAAAAATTCTCAGTCCCTCTATAATCCTTCGTGCATAAATAGCTTGCTTCTTCCACAAATAGCGTATCCTTACCTCATTCGCTTCAAATGTTTTTGAATAAATAACTAACTGTGCAAAGAAAGGTGCCATATTGATAAAGATATTAGATATATCCTTGATATCAACACTATGTACTTGAGATGATAGAAAAAAAGATCTGATTATAACAGTAACCCTTCCTTCTTCTATATTGATAGTGTTGGGAAAAAAATCGAAAGGGAATCTATGCGTCGATATTGAAGCGAGTATCCTATTAGATTTTTTAACTAATTCAGCAACTATACTCTTACTCGTTTCCATGTTTACCTCACTTATCTTTACTGCATTCATGTTTTCTTTCCTTGTTAATATCTCCACTTTTTTCGTCAATACATCCATTTCATGCTGCAATGGTGGATTGTTCGGTAATACCGCAACCTTCGTTGGTTGATTATTTATTTTTATTTTCATATTATGTCTTCATAATGGTTGATACAATTCCACTTCACTAACGCATTGAAAAGCCCGAAGGTGCTCATTTAATGCATGATTTTTTTTCTATGGGTTAATTATGCAGGTATAGCAATTATTTTATTGAATTAGATATGGAAAATCTGGTTCTTCCATGTTTCTATAGTTATGTATTATTATCAACTTTATTTCTCAAATCTGCTTCAATTTCATTTGCTTTTCCACGAACTTTATCTATCGTTCCCTTAATTTTTTGACCAGACTTAATCTCAACATCTCCTTTAATTTGCTGAGTCATTCCTTTCACCTTTTGTCCAGTTATATCTAACTTTGTTTTGAAACCCATATATTTAAATCAAATTTGTTAAAATTATATTCGAAAACCTAATAAACGAGTCACCAATACAATTAGTGCGATGACAAGTAGTATATGAATAAGTCCACCTCCGACCTTGAGCGAGAATCCTCCCAACCATGAAATAACCAATATTAAGATTACAATATCTAGAAGTCCCATATTATTTTCACCAACCTTTCATAAAATTCAATTTATAAGTCTTCGTTATTTCTCTATTTCTAAAGGTATTGTACGAATAAAGCAGGTATTAAACAGTCATTCCGCTTTCTTTTATTACGTAATCCAACTCACACAAATTAAGTAAGAAAGAATAGACCGAATAGTTTTTCCTCCCATGGTGATTTTGAAATATCTTTCCCTTCTGGTTGCGTCAGTTTTTGATAAATAGCATTTACAAAATAGTAGAGTAAATGGACCAGGATTTTGTATTCAGTTTCTCCACTTTATTTGTTTCTGGAGAAATTATCGCTTTTAGAGCCCCTTTATTTACATGAAAATAAACATTTTCATATAGGTATTTCAACGGTATTTTACATGATTAAGAACAAAAAATAACAATAAAACAAGCAAAGGTAAAGCTTCATGCTCAGCAAATTAATTTGAAAGTAATATACTTATAGTATATAATTACAGGATGGATAGTCAAGAACGAAAGACACCAAGTAGTTATGATTCAGCTTCAATATCAGGGTTGGATTTAACCACTAAGTATCCAAATGCAGTTACGCATTTTAAAGGTGGAGAGTTTAGATTTGCTCATGGTAATCCACGTGCGCACTTTGCGTGTATGACAATAGCCTTGGGAGGAACTGGTGAAGGCTATAGAGAATGGTATGATGGGCAAATCAGGGATTTTAACGCTTTGAGGGAGGAGTTAGGACTACCCCGTGAGCTTTCATACTATCTTTCCCGACTTGCACGGCCCGTCTTTACCGAGGGTGGTGGTTTTGTAAGATTAAACATATTTGACATGTATAAGTTGTTATATCACGCACCAGCCGAATTTAAACACGAAATGGAAGCACGATTATTGGATACAGCCAGATTATCTAAGGCGTTAATAGGCAAGGGATGTGAATTACCCCCTATTGGTGGAATTAGTCTTTCATGTGAAACGAGATATGGTTTTCAAGAGGGAACTGTAGATATAATATTTAGCGCTGACACTCCTCCTGAAGTAGAAGCAGCTGCTGATGTTGAAATAAAGATAAAAAAACCTAAAAAAGAACACCTCTCTTTTATACCTGAAAGGCATAAGGTGCGCAACTTAATCCCAAAGAGACTGCCCCTATGGGCTGTAAGGTTGGTACCAGAGGAAGGTGGCGATGGGAATGTGAGGATTGGGATACATGCAAGTCAAAGGATAGTGGAAGAAACCGGCACTATACCAATACGAGCAGCTCACATTTTAGCTGCATTTCCAAGAGACAAGGATAAGGACCTGGTAATACCAGGAGACAATACTTCAATGATAGAAAATGTAAGAAAATTACTTCTAGCATTTGGTTCCTCAAAAAAAGGTTTAGATAGGGCTATTTTATCTGTAGCTAATTTAGATGAATCAATAGATCCAAAGGTTGTGCCGTATTTGTACATTCTAAGTGGAATTCCGGGAACGTATATTGTTAAACGTATTGAACAAGCTTTAAACGGATTTCCATTTGAAGAATTTACGTTAATTTTGGCGATCCAAATGTTGCAAAAAATGGGGTACAAAAATCTATATGCAATAGGCAAACCCAACTCAGTTTTTAGTCGTTATTTAGATCCAATTGAAGCGTATCCCTATTCATTCGGTTTGTTTCATGCAGGCACTGCTCTTGGATTATCCGAGCAAGGAAGAGAAAGACTTTTTCAATGTGGATTTGCGCCGGTTGAAATTTTGTTAGAGAGTCAAAAAACACCAATAAAAAAAGTATACAGATAATTCCTTTCGCCAATATCCTAAACAATAAATATTCAGAGCGATGGAAAACGCTCTAACCTTCTACGTATAAATTTAGTATAGTAAATTTGATTATTAACTCATTCTGTTTTTTATTTCTTCTTCCACTTGATCGATAGGTTTACCATATCTCATTTGAGAATCATTTTTAAACTTAGTGAGATTAACAGTATTTTCTTGATTGTTCTCTTTGGTTGTATTAATTTTTTTTATTTCAGTAATACTTCCGTTTTCTAAGGTTTTCAAAATTGCATGAAATTTCTTGAGTTCTGATATAGTTTTTATATCAATACCTATTACCTGAGAAATATCTTCAATATCATCTTTTATTGATCTAAACATCACAATTGTGCCAGATCTTAAAACCTCATATTTTAATAAGGAATTTATTTGTTTCGCTCGAGACGATAATATTGTAATTGCAAGATTGTATAGACCGCTATATCGCATTAAGTCTATAATTACTTGAGGATTCCATAACCCAACTTCGTCTATATATAAAGATATTTGAACTTTTGATGTTATTCGAATATTTCTGAATAAAGTTAATAATTTTGAGAACAGTAATGAACTTATAATTCTATTAGCTTCTTTATCGTAATAATATTCGCTAAAATCGAGTAAAATTGTTTTTTTATCCTGGATTAGTTGTTGAAAGTTAACTGTATCATCAGATTGACATACTATATTTCTTAATCTTTTGTCAGACACAAATCTACTAAATTTTGACACGATGTAATCAAGCACTTCAGACTTATGAAAATCAGAGGTTTGGGTAATTTGTTTAGTCCAATAGTTTTTGACTATCGGATCAGTAATTTTTTCAACTAGTTTATTTACATAAATACTGTCAGTAAGACATCTCAATAATTCAAGAAACGTTGGCTTTTTATCATAAAAAATGGTCATTATTGCATTTCTTACTGCATGATCAAATCGAGGACCAATAACACCCGTTCTTTGAGGATCGTAGAGATCATACATTAATTTGAGTACTACATTTGCGACCTCTTTTTTATCAAATTCGTTTTGTGCTTGAAATATATTTAAGCCAACAGGAAGTTTTTCATTCCACACATTTATGTAGACAATATTTTTAAGCGCTGCTTCAGACGCATTACTAATGATTCTATTGGATAAGTTTCCATAAGGATCGATGACGACTGATGGCTGCCTTGCTATAATATCCTGCATTATTAAATCAGAAAAATAATGAGTAATACCGTTTCCTGGAAGTCCAGTAATAAAGGTGTTTCTTAGTCTATCTAATGATGATAATTCAATAGCAGTTTTTTTATCAAGAAGAATGTTCGTCATACGTTTAAAAAGAACTGATAATTTTCATTATATAAAATAAGAAGTTAACTATCTATTAGGTTCGAACCCTTGGTTTGAATTTATATAACAAGGAAACTTATTCAATTTACTTATTTGAGTTCATTCTTATTTTATTAAATCTTCCCAAGTTAGAACCTTTTACGTTCAAGTTTAGTATGGTAAATTTCTTTTTAAGATTGTGACGATTCCTTTATCTGCGTTTACTTCAACTAAATCTCCATTTTGTAATACTTCTGACGCATTTTTTGTTCCTACAATACAGGGCTTTTTAAACTCTCTTGCAATGATTGCCGCATGACAGGTAATTCCACCCTCATCAGTAATAATTGCAGCTGATTTCTTCATCACAGGGACAAAATCAGGCATTGTCATGGGCGAGACAAGAATTTCACCTTTTTTGAAATCATTCATATGCTTCAATGCCATAACTTTACGTACTAGTCCTTTAGCACATCCAAGAGAGGCAGCGTTTCCTTTAATATGTGTAATTTTTTTAGAAGAGTGAGATAAATTTAGTTTTATGTTATATTTTGATTCAACAAGCTCTAACTGCTCTGGTCGAAATAGTATTTCATTTGTGAATATAAATCCTTTTGCTCGGCGACGGAGTTCTTCTAAAGAGGGTATTTTATCTGATCGAATTTCTTCAATTGTTAAAACTTGAGAGTATTCGGCGACATTAGAGTAAATTTGTCTTAGAGACTCCCGGATTAAATTATCCAAATCATCCGTGAGTGTGACGGTTGATTTTTTTAATTCCAGTATTTGAGATACGTTAAGTCCTACCAGCTTTTCAAGGTCTGATTCTCCAATTTCCCACATAGGTAATAACCATCGGTATGCGCTTTGGAACAAATCTAAAAAAAGCAGTAGTTCTTCTTTATCTAATATTACCTTTTTGCTTAAATAGTTATTTATATATTCTAAATCAGAAATAACGTGTGATTTAATTTCTTGAATAAAGTTTTTGTCTTTTTTTACTTGATTTAATGTTGAATTGCGAGACCAATTTAATCCATCTATGTCGTAATAACTTGTAACAGTATCATCGTGACGAATAAATACAACGTATGGAAAAGATTTATTTAATTGGTTATTCCAAGGTTTGGGAGTTTTTGCTTCACCTTTATACCATATTTCCAGCCAAGGCATAGTAAATTCTCTTGTAAATATTTTTTCGTATAGTTTTTTCATTGAATTGAATTTGATTTATTAAGTTCATATTTAATACGAGTCATATTTGATACATTATATCAATTTGGTTCGAACCCTCCGTTTAAATCGTTTGGACAAGTAAAACAACTCTATTTTTTGTTTTAGTCTAGTCTTCTTGTTCAAAGTTTTCCCGAAGTTAGAACTTTTTTTAGATTGTTCTAAAAGGTTAAAGTAGTGCTTTAATTTTTCTTCTATCCTAAGTCAAGAGGGGAGGATTCACGTTCGTCACCTCGTTCCTCAGTACTAACTGCCAGTAATCCTCACTTCGTATCGGAAACTGGCAGTTGAGCGAACCTCTACGGTTCTCATCCTTAAAATGCATAAAAAAAGACAGCACTTCGGCTGTCTTTTTTTATGAGTCCAGAACAATGGAGAGTATCAGAACCTTTTATGCTCAAATTTAGTTCAATTAAATAAGGTTTTGTTCAAGGAGATATTTTTCAAGTTCCTTGGGAGTAGTAAATAGAATAGTATTGATTCCTGATAATTTTGCTGGCTCCAGCATTATCTGTTTATCGTCAATAAACACAGTCTGTTCTGGTTTTGCGTTGCTTTTATTGAGAGCAAATTCGTATATCTTTGGATTGGGTTTTCTGACACCCACTTCATGTGAAAAAATCCCTCCTTTGAATAGTTTGAGAAAATTAAACTTTTTATCAAGCGTATCAACACGTTCTTTTACATTATCCGATAGATAGTAGAGGTTATACTTTTTGGAAAGCTTCGTAATAATCAGCTTAGTATCTGGGATTATCTCATATCCATCAATCCACTGTTTCTCAAGGATGTTTGCAGATTCTTTTAAATGAAGTCTTTCAATTACAAGTCTCCAAAACTCATCCCGAGTAATTTTTGATTCGCGATAAAAAGACCCTATTTCTCCATCAATAACCTCTTTTACTTCATTTTCAGGGATTCTATACGAAAGACTTAACTCTCTTATAAATTTCTTTGTTCCATTAGTAAATAAAACTCCACCAAGGTCGAATAAAAAAGTCGTAATCATTAAATAAATTATATCAAGAAGGTTCGAACGTCGTTCATTCGTCTTGTCAAAGTCCAGAGCAATTAAGGGCGTTAGAACCTTTTATGTACAAATTTAGTATGGTAAATTACATGCCTAGCTAATCGGAGCACAAATCCATTATGTAATTAAAATTATGTTGAAATACTATTTTGTGTTTATATAATTAGGATACATTACTTTAATGTAATACTATGAATGAAATAGATACAACTAAGGAATTTGAACGTTTCTATAAGCAATTCCCCACTCGAACGTATAAAAAGAATGAAGTGCTCATTCGAGCGGACGACAATCCTCTAGGTATTTTTTGTTTGACAAAAGGATATGTGAGACAATACTCCATTTCTAAAGCGGGATTGGAATTAACACTCCACATCCTAAAACCAATTCAGTATTTTCCCAAAATTTGGGCGTTAAGTAAAGTCCCCAATATTTATATTTTTGAAGCACTTACAGAAGTTGAGGTAATACGCGCACCCAAAGAGCAATTAATTGGCTTTATTAAAGATAAACCTCTCCTTCTTACCGAACTAATAAACCGTTTATTAGTAGATTACTCAGAAACCTTGGCTCGAATTGAAAACTTAGTATTCAGTGATGCATATCGTAAGGTTATTTCTATATTGTTGTATATAGCAAAACATTTTGGGGAAAAGAGAAACAATGGAATCGTGATTACTTATCGTTTTACTCAACAAGATATATCAAACTTAGTTGGCGTCGCAAGAGAAACCGCAAGTAATGAAATCTCAAAATTGGAGAAGAAAAAACTATTAAAATACATTGACCATACTATGGTACTTGAGAATCTCCAGGCATTAGAAAATGAGCTGTCACATTAATAGATTGAGGTGAATTATATAGATAAACTAGACTGTCATTGCCTAACGATTCGCTATTCACATAATGAATATATGAAATAACTGAAAGGAGTATTCTTTTATCCTGAGTCCAGAGGGGAGGATTCGAACCTCCGTAGGGAAAACCCAGCAGATTTACAGTCTGCCCCCGTTGGCCACTTGGGTACCTCTGGTTGATCTACTAATTATATTAAATTTTTTGATTGAATGCTCTTTTTTTCCAAATATCCCTTCGGACTCTTGAGATAAAATTCTCTCTTATAAGCTTTCTTTTTTTCTTCAAATTTCTCTTTATAAATTATTTTCCACGGTCTAAAAGGCTTCGTTGATTTTGTCCATCCGGCGTTATGATCTTTAATTCTTTTTTCTAGATTCGATGTAACCCCTATATAAAATCGATTTACAACCCCACTTTTTAAAATATAGACATAATACATATAAGTAATACGCCGTTGGCCAAGCCGAAGGCTACCCATTGGGTCTTGGGTACCTCTGGTTTTAGAAAATTATTATATCAAAAATAATCTTCGATATGGTACACTTAACTTTATGTTTGTACCACCTGTTTATGCACAATGTCCGGTCTGTGTAGTTACGGTTGGAGGAGGATTACTTATCGCAAAAAAGTTGGGGATAGACGATCTTCTTGTCTCTATCTGGCTTTCAGGTCTCAACACCGCTCTAGCTTTTTGGTTTGCCTCATCAATGAAACATAAATTACTAAAAAGCGGGCTTGGATGGGCGATTGGTTTCTTTATCCTGACGATAGGCTATCTGGTCTATTCCAAGCAACTAGGTCATCAAGGTAATACTTTTTTGGGTATAGATAAGATCGTAGTTGGTATGACGGTCGGATTCATCATATCGCTTTTTGCCATCTTTGTAGACAAACTCATCCGCAAAAAAAACAACGGAAAAGTACTTTTTTATTATCAAAAAGTTATCATTCCAATCATCACGTTTATAATCACAACAGGCATTTTTGCGTTACTAATTAAAATATATAGTAGATAACTATGACAGCTGATCTAGACGTTAAACAATTCATGGACAAGATAAAAAAGATGGAAAAAGGAGAGAAACTCGATCTGTCTTCAGGAGAAGATTTGTCAATTGGAATAATGAATCTTATCGCAATTGAAGAACATTTGTTTTTTTCAGGAGGTAAGACAGGAGACGTCAAATTTTATGAGCTTATAAATGAAGTGAGAAAAATGCGCGTACAATTATTGAGAGATATCATTAAAGAATATGGAGGGGAAGTTTGGTGTATAAGCAAACATCTTCTTGCTGCTTCCATGAGAGTGATGGAGGTTGGTACAAAAGCACAAACAAAAGGTGAAACTGAAAAAGCATATGATCTTTTTAAAAAATCATATGATCTATACAATCTATTCTGGGGCTTGAATCTTGGGATAGTAAAGCCTACTACACTTTCCCAACAGACAGCACCCCATAAATCCGACAAGAAAGAAGAACCTATCGAGTATAAAGACAAGCAAGGCAATAGTTTTATGGGAAAAATAAGCTCGATGATCGGAAAAGTTCTTGATTGTTGTAGAGAATAAGGAGATATTTATGTGTTTTTTGATACCTTTAAGGGTTGAAAAGATTCTAGGGAAAAAAGCGCTTCTTGAAAATGGCATAAAGGCATATATTGATCCGAAAGTTGACACGATACGGATTGGAGACAAGGTAATGGTCTATGGTAATTTAATTATTCAAAAAATCAATGATAAAGCAAAATGATCTGATGAAAGGGATTTTATTGGCATTCATTACCTCCATAATCTCTGGAGTCGCTATATTCTATTCAAAGATCTCAGTTGCCAAGATAGATCCTCTTGTGCTTACTACCTTAAGGAATCTATTTGTTGGTCTTATATTTTTTTGTTTTTTACTATTTAATCGCAAACTAAGTCAGCTCAAGACTCTAACAAAAAGAGAGTTAATCTTACTTGTACTTATAGGTATTATTGGTGGCAGCGTACCGTTTTATCTCTTTTTTAGCGGAATCAAAATGATTGGTATGCAATCTGCCAACATCATACATAAATCGCTTTTTATCTGGGTGACTTTACTGGCGGGCTTATTTCTTGGAGAGAAATTGAATCTAGGTTTTATCGCTGCCGGATTATTAGTATTTATTGGCAACTTCTTCTTTGTACCAGTTCAGATGGTTTTCGGAAGAGGAGAACAACTAGTACTGCTTGCTACATTGCTTTGGTCTGTTGAAAATATATTAGCAAAAAGAGTATTGTCAAAAACTTCATCAGAATTGGTTGGCATCTTCAGAATGAGTATAGGGGGATTAGTACTTCTTTTTATTACCTTTGTCACAGGAAAAGCAGCGTTACTTTTTAGACTTAACTCTTCTGAACTTTTCACAATATTTATCGGAGGAAGTATTCTTTTCTTTTATGTATTTACATGGTACAAATCTCTTAAATATGCGCCAGCAAGTCTTGTTGTCTTGATTCTTACATTTTCACTTGTTGTCGGTAATATACTAAGCGGTGTTTTTGCGCAAACGAAGCTTTCGATGAAAGAAGTAGGATCAATTATCCTAGTAGGCAATGGCGTTGCAATCCTTCTTTTGACAAAACTATTGGCGGTTGTCAAACCAAAACAAGCAAAATGAACAGACAAGGTTTGCTTCTTTGCACAAAATATTCTGTTGCTCCAAACTACTTTGGCTACTGCGGACCGGATGAAAATATGTCTCTCATTGACCACCTTAGAGAAAATGTCATTGATAAAGAGGTACATTCTATACTTTCTGAGTTTGAGACACTATTCCTTAATCTTACGTTTATTGCAAGGGAAAACAAAATTCAGGACGTTTTTGATAAACAGGTAGTTGAAGCATATTGGATAGGGAATAGATTACTTGAATGCATATCCAATAAAGATTACGCCTATCTCTTAGCAGAAAAATTTAGTTTACCAAAAAAAATAGGAGACAAGACCTTTTTGAAAATGAAGCATAAGATACTTACCTATAGGCTTTATCCACATCATTCATTTCATGTGTTTAATATTTTTAAGAGAACGGGTCATGATATTAGTTCTCATACCATAAAAACGATGGATGAATGCAGGATTGGATGGGGAAAAGTGATTACGATCAATGACTCAACGGTATTAGTTTTCACAAAACCGCTACAGCTTCAAAACAGAAAACTCCAGTTTGGAAAAGAGCTGAGGAAAAAAATCCGTCTGGAATATAAGGGCAAGAAATTTCTTAAACACATCAAAGCGGAAGACTGGGTGAGCTTTCACTGGGGACAGATATGTGACGTGATACAGACAGAACAAGTAAAACAACTGAATTTTTATACACAAAAAGCTATAGAATTTTATAATTCTCCATGAAAATATACGTTTTTGGTAACCCTCTGGTCAAAGAAGATTCGTTGCCTCTTGTCATTTTACCTACTTTACGTGTTTGTCGTCCTCAGATTAACTTTATTGTTGTTGACCCCAATGAAAATTTTCCTCCAGAGAATGAAAAAGATTTAATCATTCTTGATGCTGTAAAGGGAATCTCTTCCACGGCACTTCTGGATTTTTCAGACCTTGCCCAAGTTGAAAAAAGTCCTGTATCACCGCACGATTATGACCTTTTACTGCATTTGTTGCTTCTCAAAAAAATGGGAAAAGTAAATAAAGTTACCATCATTGGGATCCCTCAAGACAGTATAGATAAAAAAGCTGAAGTTATTGATCGTGTTTTAGCGTTCATTGATGGCTTATCATGACCATTTAACTTTCAAGAAGTGTGATGCGCAAGACATGCAAGGGTCAAAAGCGCGGATGAATTTCTCAACTTCATATATGATTTTTTCTTTTGTTGCACGTTTGATCAGTAACTCCTCAACTATCTCCCGTATCGCCCTCTCCATAATGACTTGGTTTTGGCCTGTTGGGACTACGATTTCGCCCTTTTTGATTGTGCCCTGGGATGAAAGTTCAAGTTTGTAATAAAGGGAACCACGGGGTGCCTCAATAAGCCCAATTCCGGTTTTTTCCTCATAAGTCGTAGGTTTGATAGGTGTCTCAGGTAGAATATCTTTTAGGTTTTCGATAAGTTCGATGGATTGATCGATCGAATGAAGTATTTCTATAGCTTGGGCGAGGTTGTTATAAAAAAGATTTTTTGTGGGAAATAATGCAAGATGCGGAGAGACTGTTTCTTTGGTTTTGGGATGAAGATACGTTGAACTAAGCGTCAATCGAGCGATAGCACCTACCATTAATAATTCTCCATCAAAGGAAAAACCCCTCGCATGTGAGTAGGGTATGATAACTGCGTTTAGGTGATTATCAAAATCTTTTTCTTCAATGCTTATTCCTTCTGATGTTTGAATTTGACCATCAAGATAAGAAAAATCATGAGAGACAAGCGAGGTAAATACAAAAGGAGCCTGTACTTCATGAAAAAAAGTTGTTTGTGCAAACAGATTGATGAGTTTTACTATTTTAGGACGTATTGCAAGAAGCGCAGGTACAAGTTTTTTTAAATCGTTAAGGTTTGGCAGTTTAATAAATCCTCCTACCATGGGAGTTGGAGCATGTACAGATCTCCCTCCAACTACTATAGAGAGTTGGTTCCCCGCCTCTTTTACTGCAAAAGCATCATCTAAGAAATCATGTTCAATCGGATCATGCATATCAAAATCAAGAATAGAATTTTTCTTAAAAACATCAGGAAGTGCAAAGATGTAAAGATGAAGGGCATGGTCGCGAATGATCAGTCCATGATAGAGCAGCTTGCGAAATAGCATAGTCTGCTCAGTGGGTGTAATGGAAAGAGCATTTTCAACAGCTTTAATTGATGCCAAAAGATGTGCATTGGAACAGGTTCCACATATACGGCTTACCAAAGCAGGTATGGCAAGTGCGGGTTTTCCCTGTATAGCTTGAGTATAAAAACGCTTCCACTCAGAGATGCTAAACTTCAAATCAACCACCTTATTTTCTTTGATCTGGATATCTAAAGAGGCTGCTCCCTCTATCTTTGAGATCTCATCAAGTGTTATAGAATAGCTACCCTTTTCTATGTCGGAAAGATCAAAATTGGGATCGTGCATTTATCAGTTATAAAGTTTATAATTTTATTGTTGCTTGAGTACTTTATTCATAAGATCTAAGAATATCTGTTCATTCATAGGGCATCCGGGGATCACAACGTCTACCTTCACTACATCAGATAGTTTTAAAACTTTTTCTTTGTACTTAAATTTAGCCAATATCTCTTTTATTTCTACGGTTTGGTTTTCTTTAAAAAAATTCCTTTGATTTGAAGGGGCGCCGGTCACCGCGCACGAACCTATTGCAACAAGGGTAGTTGCCTGCTGGCGGATCTTTTTGAGTTTCTTTTCTTGCGTGTCTGAACTTATTGCGCCCTCAACAAATGCGATATCCATGTGTTGTATCTCTTTGGTATCATCTTTACGAAGGACTCTTGCATGTACAAACTCAAGGCGTTCAAACCATTCTTTGTAGTGTTTATTCAAAAGCTCGGTAAAAATTATGGTTGAATCCTCACAACAAGTAAATGTAAACCAGCCAATACGAATTTTAGGCATAATATCATTGTAACATACGATAAAAGCTGAAATCCTAAATTATAAATCATAAATTCCAAACAAATTACAATACTAAAAAAACAATCGTTTGGAACATTGGATTTGGAGCTTGTTTGAGATTTGTTATTTGTAATTTTTCCTTTCAATTTTTTTGATATTATTACTATATGACTCTTACCGAGGTATCTTATTTCAGTCGTAAATTTGCCCCTTTTATCATTCTTATCTTTGTGGTATTTCTTATCATGTTTTACTCGGTTAAATTTTTTTTTCTTTATTCAGAACTTAACAAATCAAAAATCGTTGAGTTAAATCCCATCTTCAAAGAATTAAAACCGCTTGAGATCTCTGAAGCGACAAATAGCGCAGGTCACACTTACGTGTTTGATACTATCGAGGGTGAGCCGGTGACTGCGACCGAAACCGCTAAAATATTCTTTTTCCCCAAGAGCCAGTTTAGATTTGGGTATAAAGAAAAAATGTATCTGATGGCAAAAAGTTTGGGATTTGAATCAGGGATAACGCATGACCTCGTTGGGAAAACTGAAGCAGTCTTTGCAGATGAAAAAAGAAAGTTTCGTATAGACATAACCACGTTTAATTTTAAGTATGATCAAGATATTACCAGAAGCCCTGAGCTTTTTGAGGTAAACGGTGTTCCGGAGAAGGAAACTGCTCAAAATAGAGCTGTTGATTTTTTGAAATCGTTTGATCGATATCCTGAAGGCCTAAGTCGAGGGCGCATGAACACCATTTTTTTACGCTATGATAAAGAAAGCAGTAAAACAGCGGTTTTAGAAGATAATGTGGGAGCTAATATGATTGAGGTTGATTTTTACCGAGCAGATATTGACCAGTTTCCTATCGTCTCTCCAAAATATTTCAACAGCCAAAATTACGTAACGATGGTTGTAACTAATGGGGACTATAAGGTAGTAAGTGCGCGGATACATTTTTATGAGACATCTGAAGGGCAAATTGGACTGTATCCCGTCATAGACGGAAAGACAGCTTTTGATAAACTTTCATCAGGAAAAGGATATATTATCGCGGGATCTGAAACATCAAAGGATGAGGTTGCGATTAAGCGAATGTTCATGGGGTACTATGACCCAGACATCTATCAAGAATATTTACAACCGGTCTATGTATTTTTAGGAGACGATAATTTTGTAAGCTACGTACCGGCAGTGACAGATCAATACCTTATCGACTATTCAAAATTATAGTAGGTTACATTTTCATCAATCCATCGCACTACATTTCTTGTGTCGTTGAATCGATCTTGACTCTTCATAATAACAATGACAAACTGATGACCATTTTTTTTATAGAAACTGACCAGATTTTCTCCCGCATTTTCAGTGTAACCTGTCTTAAGGCCACCAATCCCATGGATTTCGCCTAAGAGCTTGTTTACATTGGTTAATCTATGAAAATAGATATAATCAACATCTGATATCACTATTTCCTTCGTTGCGACAAAACGGGCCAAATATTTATTTTTTAAAAGTTCTCTTGCTGCAAGGGCAAGATCAAAAGGTGTTGTATATTGATCTGAATTATCAAGTCCAGCTGGGTTCTCAAACCTGCTTGCCTCCATATGCAGGTTTTTTGCCTTTTCGTTCATAAGTTTTATGAATTTGGAGTACCCGGCATTTTCAGCAAAGGTAAAGGCGGCGTCATTGGCTGAATGGACAAGAATACCATATAGTAAGTTTTCAGCCGTAATTTTTTCTCCTTGTACAAGATTCATAATCTGTCCTTCATAAGTGGCATTTTTTACTGTCAAAATGTCTTCAGGTTGAAACATGTCATTTACTACAAGAGCAGTTACAATTTTAGTGGTTGACGCGGGAAAAAATAAATGGTGGCTATTACGTTCAAATAGAGGTGTAAAAGAAGGGAGATCTGCGATGTAAGCTCCCTCGGCCGTGATTTCGGGGTCGTATGGATACCTGCGTATGGGTATAGGACCGATCTCTATTTTTTTATCAGCCTTCTTTGCGTTAAACAGATCTCTGTTATAGGCAAAAATATGATAATAATAAGAATCTCCCGGATAAAAGAGAAACAATAATGTAAAAAAAATGAAATAAACGTAAAATCGATACTTCATAGGTGTTTTCTAGTCTTTTTATACTATACAGAGAAATCATCAAGCGTAGGAGCTGAGATGCGGACGTAGTCCTGATATTCCATCTCAATCGATTGGGCGTGATCTCCTGCATTAAATACGATTCTTTTATTCACGCCCAAACCTTTATCGACAAACAAAGGTAACGTGAACAGATTGCCAAATGGGGGTACGGCACCGATCTCTACTCCTATTAGCTTTTTTACTTCTTGTGGTGTAGCCATTCGCAAATCTTTAATATGTTGTGTGGTTTTGAATCTTTTTGTATCTACCTTGCGATGTGCGGGTAATACCAACATCAGGGGTTTGCCATCGGCATACATAAGAAGCGCTTTTGCGCCTTGTTGCAGGGTAGTTCCTCTTACTTTTGATGCCTCAAGGGAGGTGTAGACCGGTTTATGCATCAAGTGTTTAAACTCAACCCCATTTTGTTTAAGCATCGCTTGAATCCGCTCAAACACGGAGATGTTTGTTTGCGAAACTGGCGGTGTATTTTGTTCTTCTTTTGATAAACGTATATCGATCCGTTCCATGTCTCTTGGAAACAAGGTTGCTTCCCGAATATTGCTTAATCCCAAGATATTCATCGTTATTCTCTCAAGTCCAAGGCAAAATCCTCCCTCAGGCGGCATGCCGAATTTAAAGGCTTGAAGATATGGTGTTTCAAATGCTTTTGGATCACACTTCCACTTTTTGATATTTTCAACAAGTTTTTTGTAATCATGGATTCGTTGTCCTCCGGTGATCCATTCTTGTCCGCGGCCTATCATGTCAAAACTCAGTGTCTCCTCTGGACTCTCTGGATCTGGGTGAGTATACATAGGGCGTTTTTTTGTCGGATAGTGAGTGATAAAAACAAGCTCGCTTTGATGATTCTCTTTTGCCCATCGCCACATCTCCCTTTCACCTTCTGGATCAAGGTCGGGTTCTTGTCTTATGTCTCGTTTAGTTCTGTCAAATATGATCTGTTGAGCTTCTTTTAGTTTTACTCTGGGTATATGATCGCTTACTTGGGGAGTATCGATGTCATATAAAGACAGTATATCCTGATGTTTTTCTTTGACCGCTTTAAATATCTCCTTGACTAAAAGTTCGGCTGTATCCATAATCTCAGTCCAACTGTCGATAAAACCCATCTCAGCATCAAGTCCTACATATTCGGTGAGATGACGTGTAGTGACTGAAGGTTCGGCACGATATGCATGGGCGACCGTGAACACTTTTTCAAAGATCGAGACCATGATTTGCTTATAAAACTGTGGACTTTGAGCAAGGTATGCTTTATGTTCAAAGTATTGGATAGGAAAGACTTCGGCTCCTCCTTCAGTAGCTGTTGCGACCATGGTTGGAGCTTGAAATTCCGTGAAGCCAAGATTCTTCATGGTAGAGCGGAATGTCTGGACGATAGTCTCTTGTACTCTAAATATAGCTTGGATCTTTGGGTGTCTAAGGGTAAGCGGTCGGTAATCAAGTAGTATTGGTAATGTAACATCAAGGTTTTCTTTGGCGATATCAAAGGGAAGTTCTTCGGCCTTGGAAAGAAGTTTAAACTCCCTCGCCTCAATTTCGATTTTTCCTGTTAGTATCTTTGGGTTGATGAGTTTATCTGGTCGCTTCTTCACAATTCCCCTGATGCTGACGACAGCCTCAGGCGAAAGCGTCTTAAACTCCTCTCCTCCGACAACTTGTACTATACCGGTTTTATCTCGCAGATCCAAGAAAACAATCTTTTTGTGGTCCCGTTTTGTATTGATCCAGCCCTTAAGCTCAACTTCTTGACCGATTTGGTTTAAGGTGTCCACAATATATAAAGTTTTCATACCTCCAATGATACAAATTCTTGGTCTTCTTTACAAGGCTTTAAGGAGCAGGTTTTTCTTTAAAAGAGTAAACTATTACCCTATAGTTGATTTTAAAATAAAAAGACTTATAATAGAGAGCATAATAATAATCTAAATAGATATTATAAATATGTCTATTGAAGCTAGGCCAAAAGAATATAGAGTCAACCATCCGATGTATCGGTCTTATATTGATTTTCTTCGTGATTTAAAGAGTTCATTTTTAGATGTTCCTCGTTTATTTGTTCAAAAAACTACATTCAAAAATCAAGCTTCATGGTTGAAAACTTTTAAGGGAGTAAGAGGTTTACGAAGTGAGGTTGTACAAAATGATGACGTAGCTTATGTTCCTTTTTGGATCGATCCAAATCAGTTTAATGTAAAAATGGAAGAGGCAATGTATGGTACGGCAATGTTATTTAATTCGTTATTACATAGTGAAGATGATCGGGCACAACTTGTGAAACGAATCATTGGAATAGCTCCCTATATTGAGGTTCGTGAAGATAAAGACGGTTCTGGGGTAGATGGCGATCGTGATGCTGGAGAAGCTATTGATGCTGAAATAATAGGACGTGAACTTGCAGTTCAAGGTTTAAACGGTCAAAAGCTAGTTTGGTTAAGTCCACATAGTTATGAAGCTTATAAAATGATTTCTCGGCCTGTCATACCTATTCCAGAAAAAAAACCATATAAAATGAGCGTTGAGGTTTTACCAATTTCATCTGCTCCTTTATTTGCTCAGAAAGTAAAAGACGCAAATCTAGTTAGTGAAAATACAGTGATTGTATCACTTGATAAAGGGAGTCTTCAGCAGTGCGTTCATTTTGTCGACCTTCTCGGTTTAGATGTTAAGACCAATCTTGTAGCATTCGATAAAAAGAGAAAAGGACACAATCAAGTAAAAGATCTATCAATGATTTATGGAAATCCTGAGATGTTTAAAGGAAAAGATGTCATCATTTATGATGATTTAATTGATACTTTTGGATCAATGAAAAGCACTTGTGAGGCGTTAAAAGACTTAGGTTGTAGAACGATTACCATAATTGCAACACATGGTGTGTTGTCATATCCTGCACGTGACAATATTTTAGATGCAATAGCTACAGGAATAGTCAATAAAGTTATGATGACAGATTCACTGCCCTATGCCTCAGATTATTTTGAAGATCTCAAAGAGCATGTTGAGATAGTGAATGTTGCAAAATTGCTTGGAGTTTTTGCTCAGCTATTTAGCGTTTCTTCAGTTGAAGATCTTCGCAGAGATCCAACACTTTCACCTTATATTGTTATCCCAGAAGATAAAGAGAGATATTGGCGATCATTTAAGAAAAGAGTTGGTTTACAATAAAGAGAGATAAGCTATTCTTCCCCTTATCGTCTCCCTTCCATTCCATTTATTTATATCCAGGCTATATATGACTGAAACGGTCTGTGCTTTTGAGACATCTTTAAATTCCTCAGCTTTATAAAAAGTTATAAGTTCCATTGGGAAGGAGTTTGTATGTGCGTCTTTGACAAGCAGTTTTACATGTTCACTCTTTTTTCCAAACAGTTTTTTTTCAAGGATTAAAACATCGCTCAAAAAAGTCGGATTTGAATTTCCTATTCCGAACGGAGCAAGTTTTTCTATCTGCTTTGCCAGCGTGAGATTGATTTTAGACAAGGGGATCTTAAGATCTGCTACGAACCTTTTTTCAAAATCCTCCTCCACGGTCTGCTTCTTTATTTCTTTATCAACATTTTTTACAAAGGCTTCTTTTTGTTTTTCATCGATGGAAAAACCAGCTGCTCCGCGGTGGCCTCCTACACTTATAAGATACTTATCCATTGATCTTAAAAAATTAGTTATATGGAAATCGTTTATCGATCTTGCAGATCCCTTCCAGAACCCGTCAGATTTTGTCATAGCGATAGTCGGACGACTATAAGTATCAGCTATTTTAGAGGCGATGAGTCCTATAATGCCTTCATTCCAATCGGGCTTTTCTAATATGATAAAAAGCGGTAGCTTGGCTTTCTTTTTTTCCATGCGTTGGACCATAACAATTGCATCTTTGACAGAAGCTATGACAAGGTCCTGTCTTTCTTTATTGGTTTTACCTATTTTTGTTGCGATATCTGCAGCCTGTTTGTCATTATGAGTACATAGTAGGCGCAAAGCATCAAGGGCATGCTCAAGTCTTCCAACGGCATTGATCCGAGGGGCAATAATGAATCCGACCTCATAAGGAGTAATCTCTTTGTCCGGCACAATACCCGCCTCTTTTATGATGTGGCGTATTCCACTTCTTCTCGTATCCTTAAACGCACGCAAGCCATGATACACGACACTTCGAGAGGGTCCGACCAAAGGAACCATATCTGCAATCGTTCCTATTGTGGCAAGAGTAAGATAGTCGCTTTGAAAATAAGTAGCAAGACGTTGTTTTTCTGCTGTTTTCTTAAAATGATAGTAGATCTCCTTTGAAAAGAAATAAGAGACTCCCGAACCCGAAAGATCTGGGATGTGAAATATTGCTTCAGCTTCGGTTGGAGGGTTACTTGGTTTCAGATGATGATCAGTTACGATGATCTTAATGCCGAGAGAGGTTGCGTATGTGATCTCTTTTGCTCCACTTATACCATGATCCACACTGATTATGAGCTTTGGATTGAATTCCTTTTTAACCCGATCAATCCCTTTTTTTGAAAAACCATATCCTTCTGTTTTGCGATGGGGGACATAGGGCATTACATTAAATCCGAGTAGGTGCAGAGTCTCCCAAAGGATGGTACCTCCCGTGATCCCGTCGGCATCATAGTCTGTATAGACAACGATTCTAGCCCCTTCTTGTTTTATCACTTCAAGAAGCTTGAGAGTTTTTTGCAGTTCTTTTTTAAAACCAAATTTAGTTAAAGAAATATCAAGAGGTGAAAGGGGGAAAAGGAATTCGGTGCGGTCTTTAATATTTCTGTTTTTTAAGATGATGTCTATTATCTCCTGATTTGTTGCTTTGTCTGTCTGTTTTATCTCTTTTTTCCACGTAATTTTCATACGGTTTATTGTAACAAAATAAAAAATTCATTTTGATATCATATATGTATGCTTATTATTATCGCCGCAATCATCATAGGGACTATAGTTGCTGTAATTGTGGGAATAATAGTAACCAACTTTATTTTAAAGTCAGCGCTTCCTGATTTTACCAAGTCTTCAAACGAACAGGTAATCATGATGGCTAAAGAACAGCTAAAATCAGAGAAACAAGATATTAAAACAGATCTTGACAATAAGAAAGAGATTATCGAAGAATTGGTAAAACGTATTCATGAAGAGCTCAAGGAAAGTGATGAGAGATTGAGAAATGCCGAGGAAAAACGCATTGGGTCATTTGGCGAATTAAAAGAAGCCATAAAAGGTCAAAGCAAATTAACCGATCAGCTAAGGATTACCACTGAAAGTTTGAGCAAAGTTTTGTCCAGTAATCAAATGAGGGGACAATGGGGTGAAAAAGTGGCTGGGGACCTTTTAGAAATGAATGGATTTGTAAGGGGCCAGAACTATGAGTTCAATAAAGAACAAGATACAGGGAGAAGGCCTGATTTTACTATCTTTTTGCCTAATAAAGCAAAAATAAATGTAGATGCAAAATTTCCCTACCAGAATCTAAAAAAAATGACGGAAACAACCGATGTTTCAGTAAAAGCTGATCTAAAAAAAATGTTTGAGCGGGACGTAAGAGAAAAGATAAAACAAGTGACCACGCGGGATTATATTAATCCAGAGGATAATACGGTTGATTTTGTTATTTTATTTATTCCAAATGAAATGGTATTTTCATTTATTTATGAAAGTATGAGTGATGTCTGGGTTGAGGCTATGAGACAAAAAGTGATTTTGGCTGGACCTTTTACCTTCACGGCAATTTTACGCATGGTAAGTCAAGCGTATCAGAATTTTAAGTATCAAAAAAACGTACAAAAAATCATCGGACATATTAAGATGTTTGTCCAAGAATTTGATAAATATAATGAAGAGTTTGATAAGATCGGAGAACGCATAGACTCTCTTACCAAACAATACAATGTAGTAAAAACGACACGAAGCAACCAGTTAATGAAAACGGCAGAAAAAGTAAAATTGGAAGAAGGTGACAAAACAATAGAACAACCCCTCTTAGACTAATCCTCCGCCTTTAAAGATCTTTGGCTTAAGCCAATCTTGAGGAGCTGGAGATCCTTCTTTTGTTTGAGCAGCGCTTCCTTTTTCAACTACGTCAATAGTTCCACCAGTTCTTTGTTCAAATGCAGGCTGCACAGATGGAGCAGGATTAAAAGACTTTGTAGGATTCACGTGCGACTGTTGGAATGTATTTTGAAAAGCTCCTCCAGCAGGCTTGTATGTTTTTTTAATAGCGCCGTTTTTTAAAAGCAAAGCAACTGTTTCAAATGTCTCTGCGTTTACTGAATAAGCGGTAAAGTTGTTGGTAGCAGAGGCAATACCTGCGTAGAGGTTGGTTGCAATATCTTTATCAAGCTCAATCTGCATTGATTGAAGTGTTTTGAGTATAAGCTCGCTCGTTGAAGAGCTTGTTTTATTTACAAAATTAACTGTTCCAAAAAAACCATTAGTGAGATGACGATCAATATTTACGATGTTTTTACTCTGAAACATTGTTTGATTTTCAAGATAAAGTGATCCGATACTATTTAAATTGGGGACATCGACTGTGACAATAAAGTCAAAAGTGCCTCCCGTGTATGAATATGTTACTTGATTTGGGTTAAGCTTGGGGAATCCAGGACGTGGAGATATAGTCAGATTAAAAAATTGTCCCTGGATATTGTAGTCGATTTTATCGATTGAACCATCCGCATAAGGAAATGAGACCACTAAGTTGTCACCTCCTACAGAGAGATTTGATTTAATTTTATCTGACGCTAAAAGGTCGTTTTGAATTGGTGAAGAACAAACAAGATTGACGGTTTTACCTGCCTTAATAAGGCCAAGATATAGCGAAGTTGCGGCTGCAATTGCATCGACCGTAGGGTTTTGGGGAAGAACAATAATACCCGTTGATCCTTTACTGAGGACATCAACTACTTTAGTTGTGGTTTGTGGGTTGGTATTAGGAAACATATTATAGGATACATTTTACCATATCACCTACTCTAATGTCAAGTGGAGGAGAGAATACCATACCTGACTCTTGGTCCTTTTTGACCTCCTGAACCTTCTTTGCACGTACTTGAAGGGATACAAGACGAGTTTTTCCTATAAGATTGTCATTACGATGTAATTGGAGCTCGTCTCCTGCCGTAATTTTTCCTTTAACCATCTTTACTCCAAACACTTTTTCCCCCTCTATTGTGAATAAAGCAAGGACTTTAGCCTCTCCTTTGAGGCTTTTTTCTTGCTCTTCTTTTTCCTGTAGAAGATCGGCTACTTCATTGAGTTCATCAAGCAGCTCATAAATCACGGAATAGGTCTTGATAATAACCTTTTCTTGTTTACTTAGATCTTTTGTCTCAGGATCGGGCTTGACATTGAAACCTATCACAATCGCCCTTGTAGTTTTGGCAAGAAAAACATCGGATTTATGAATATCTCCAACAGCACTTAAAAGGATATCTACGTGCTCATTTTTTGACAAAGCCGCGTTTATAGCTTCAAGTGACCCTTGGGAATCTGACTTGATAACAAGGCTCAGTTTTTTTTCTTCTTTTGGAGTTGCCATGATTTGTGCAAGGTCAAATTTTGCGTCGACATTCGAAGATATAGGTGTTGTAGTTTCGGCCTCTTTTTGTTCAGGGGTTGTTGATATGGTTGAACCTACCTCGGGGGTTTTTTCAAACCCAAGCAGCTCAAAAGGTGTTGATGGAGAAACAGAACTAACTTGTTGACCCTTATCATTTATAAGAGATCTGATACGCGCTTTTTTCTCTTGTGCATATACTATATCTCCAACAGTTAATATACCATCTTTTATAATGGCGCTTAAGACAATTCCTCTTCTATCCTTTTTTGTCTCAATGATGTAGGCTTTGGGTGATGCATCTTTATCATATTGGAGTTTTTTGTCTGATGCGATAAAAAGGATAGTTTCTAAAAGGTCATCAACTCCTTTACCCGTCTTTGCAGATAGGGGAGTAACTGGAACATCTCCACCTTTTCCCTCAACCAAGACTTCATATTTCAACAGATCATTCTTTATTTTTTCTGGGTTAGCATCTTCAAGATCAATTTTGTTTATCGCAACAATGAATGGAATATTAGCCGATTTTATATGGGAGATAGATTCAATAGTTTGAGGCATAAGGGAATCACGAGCATCAACGATCAATATTGCGATATCTGCGACATTTGCCCCTCTTGCTCGAAGAAGTGAAAAAGCTTCATGACCGGGCGTATCAATAAAAGTGATCTTGTTTATGGAATATCCTTTTATGTGTGTTTCAACCTCGTAGGCTCCAATTTTCTGAGTTATACCTCCGTGTTCACCACTTGCGATATGGGATTTACGAATATAGTCAAGGAGCGTAGTTTTACCGTGATCTACGTGTCCTAGAATTGCAACAACAGGCGATCTTGATGGCATAGTTTCTCAATAAAATAATTAAATGAAAACACACGCTTTATTATGCTTTTGGTTTTTTTTCAACTGCCGCAGGTTTGGTTTGGACAATATCCAGAGCGTAGCCGGTAAGTCGTGAAGCTAAATTGACATTCACGCCTCCTTTTCCAATTGCAAGGGGAGCCTGTGCTTCATCTACGGTGATCTTAGCTCGTTTTGCTTCTCTATCAACCTCAACGTCAAGTACTTTGGCTGGCGAAAGAGCAGCTATAATAAAAAGCTTGTCATCTTTATTCCATTGGATGATATCAATTTTTTCTTTTCCCTCAAACTCATCGGTAACAGTTTGAACTCTCACTCCTTTTTGACCGACACATGCGCCAACAGGATCAACGGCTCCATGTATGCTTGCAACCGCAATCTTTGCCCGCTCACCAGGTTCACGAACTGTTTTCTTTATCACAACAGTATTGTTGCTAATCTCCGGAACTTCTCTTTTGAACAGTTCTTCGATCAAACGCGGATCTGTGCGGGATATGAGGATACGAGGATTACCAAACTTATCATCGGCTATTTCTTTTAGATATACAACAAGTGAGTTATTTACCGAATAATCTTCTCCTTTGATCTGTTCTTCACGAGGCAAAACTGCCTCAGTTTTTCCTATATCCATGTGTGCGTTATATCCATCAAAGCGAATAATACGTCCACGAATGGCTGAACCAACTTGTCCCTTGTAATGACTGATGACAGTGCGTTTTTCAGCTTCGCGTATTTTTTGAAGAATGACTTGCTTAGCTGTTTGAGCGGCAATTCTTCCAAAACCGGGAGGAGTAATATCTTTTTTATCTTTATAAATCTTTGACTCACCAGTCTCGCGATTAAGCTTAGCTATAAGTTCTTCTTCCTCTTTTCCTGGATACTCCTTTTTATATGCGGCAACAAGGGCTAATTCAATACTAGCAATAACCTCATCGGGTGAGATTCCACGTTCTCCAGCTACTTGGTTTAGAGCTAATGAAAACTCTGTTTTTATTATTGTCATAGATATGTTAATTCCAGCGATAATAAACGATTATTTCTTTGCCGGTTCTTTCTTTTCTTTCTCAGCTTGTGGTGCTTTTTCTACTGCTCCTGGTTTTTTTGTTTCATCAGTTACTTCTGTTTCTTCAGCCTTGGCCGTAATAACTTCTGGAGCTGCTACTGCTGCTGTTTCGGCAACGATGCTTTCTTCTTTGTGTGCGGTGACTGATACAATTACCTTTCCAGGATCAGTTGTAATGACGTACGTGTTTGTTTTCGATAAATCGCCAACTTTTATGTCTGTTCCTAGTTCTTTCAAGGAAGAAATGTCAACTTCAATTGTAGTTGGAATATCTTGAGGGAGAGCTTCCACAGAAAGGTGAGAAGATTGAGTGAGAAGTACTCCACCTTTTTGAGTAACAGCTTCTGATGTCCCAATTACTTTTACAGGGACCTCAGCGATGATTTTCTTGGATAGATCGACCTTTCTGAAATCAACATGGACAACGCTTGAGTTGATCGGATGTCTCTGGATATGCTTTATCATCACAGGGATCTCATCTTTATCAAGTTTAAGGTATACGATTCCCGTTTCATGGACGATCTTATATACATGGGTGAAGTCTGCGTACTTGACACTGACTGCTGTTGATTTGAAATCATTTCCAAAAATATTGCCAGGTAGATTACCTTCTTTTCTCAATTTTTTAACTTTTTTACCCAGCACTGTTCGTGTAACAGTATTAAGTGTGACTTGGTTTGTGGTTTGTTTTTCGCCTTTTTTCATATTTATTCTTTCAGCAGTTCGACAAAAAAAATTTTATCTGCTGATAACTCAGTATTATAGAGGATGCGATTATTTTTAACAAGAGCAGAAAAATTCTGATTAGCTAAAAACATATTCGGAGGAAGTGTGATTTCAAGACTCATATCGTTATTGATGGATCCAATCTGCTTTTGAAAAAGAAGCTGATATATTGATTTGCCTTTTTTAAATCCTTTGAGAGAGTGGTATTCAATCACGATCTCTCTTGCTGATTGTATGGGAATCTCAAAAAAAAAGCCGACTTTTTTAAACTGACCAATCTCCTGATCATAACTTGAAAGAGGCTCCTCGCCGATTGCAATCCTTGTGACTACAGAGTCACGAGGAATAAGAATTTGAAAGTAATTACGGTATGCCCCACCAGGAAATATGTCTTGAAGCGATTCGTTCTTGAACTTTATATGCAGTTTACTGTTGATAATACCGTCTGAATCAATGTTTATCTTGACCTCAGTTATACGGTTTACAAAAAAATTTGCCTTGTTAACACCAAGATTTGCATCATAGGGAAATTGAAAATCGGTATAACAATTATCAATGTTTGGAGGACAGTGAGGTTCAATGATGCGGCCAGACCAATAAAATGAGTCAATCATTTTTTGGAGCTCTTCTTCTTCAATATAAAAAGCGAGCTGTTTTTCCTCAGCTGATTTAAATATTTGACTCATAAGTTCACTCTCCGAGACAGTCTCTAAATTCACTAACAGCTGCCTGGTGAGAGCAGAAAGAAAACTTTTTTTTTGTGTTGAGCCCGGAAAAAAATCCTTTTCTGCATATAGCTGAGTTTTGAGGTAGAAATTGCCTGAATTTATTTTTTCATTGAAGTCAGGTAAGTATAAGTCTCCAAATGCAGCGAGCATATTTTTAATTGCAGTGGTTGTGATTAGGATACCGCCGGAAAAATCGGTTAACTGCTTTTCTTTGTCAAGAAAAAATTTAGCCTGAAAGTAATTTTCGTAGAAATCAGGTGAAAATGCGGAATCTCGCAAAAACCAATGAGGTTGAGCAAGATAGTCTCTGATTGCATCAGGTGGTTTTATATGAGCAGTAAGTTGACCATCTGCATCATATACGTCATATACCTCAATTCCTTCAAACGTAAGGTCTTTCAGGGTAAGGATTCCATAGGAGCCGATAAATCCACCCCCAGGACGCAGTTCCATATTGTTGGCAAAAAGGAGTAAGTACTTTTTTTCTCCTTTTTGTGCCATCAGACTTGGAAGATAGAAAGCTATCTTTTTTAACTTTGCAATCATACCCGAGGTTGTCGTCAGTTTTTCTTTATATTTTTTGAATATTGAGATCTGAGAAGGGATTTTTTGATTAAGGAAAACAAGATTGCTTTCAAGGATCGAAAGTGAGTCTCTGGAAGATTCAAGGAGATATGTCAACTGTTTTTTCTGTGCATCTGATTTATTTTTATTGAGGAAGAGGATAAAGGTTTCATGATAATCTTCTTCCAGATTCTTTGCAGTATGTACGATGCTGAGTATTTTTTCATGTACGGCAAAAAGGTCATCCGGTGTTTGAGCAATTGAAAAAAGGAGAAATGTGGGTCGTGCGAAGGCATACATTTTTTTGGATATGAGGATAGGGCTTTCACTTTGCTTGATGAGATTTGCCGCTCCACGGTAATCATTTGATTGTATTTTATGCATTGCTTGATATACAAAATACCCCCCGTATAGAAGAGGCGGGATAAAGGCGGAGTGATAGACAAAAACAAGAGCTACTGCGATAAGGGTAATGTTTTTTTTGCTGATAAGTTTTTCAATAAATAGATAAAAACGGTAATAAGCTGGAGATCTCATTTTTGTAGTAGGTGAAAGAGGGAGAGCTTTAGGCTTTGAAGGGATAATGTTTATTGACAAAAAGGTTTCTTTTGATTTAGAGATACTAAACCATACTATGTCTTCAACATGATGAGGATCATATATTTGAGAGTATGGACAGACGATTATTTTTATTCGTTCCAACTTCTTTTGCTGCATATTCCGCATAATCTCATCAGCTTTCTTTCGATTCGCTACAATGAATATGATATTTTTCCAGTCACCAAAACGCTTTGTTTTTTGTATGAAAGTTCTTTCGTTTATAAAAAAACAATAATCAAACATTGCAATCGATTTTGGAATCTTTGGGGAAATATAAACATCATTATCAAACTTTTTGAAATATGTTTTGAGTAGTGAGACAAGCGCATTGTTTCCTTCGCTCACAATAAGAATTTTTTGACGAGATGAAATGGGGCTTGATTTATGAATCATAGTTAAAGATTGTTATACTATAATACTACAATGAATACTCATCTGATCTCCACGGATCAAGGAAAAATTATTCCGTATAAAGATTATGCATCATATAGACAACTTGTTGGGAAGAAGAAAACCGTTTTGGTTGGGGGGTGTTTCGATCTCTTGCATTATGGACATCTTTATTTTTTACAACAAGCGAAAGAAGAGGGTGACCTACTCATAGTTGCACTCGAGTCTGACGAATTTATAGAAAAAAGAAAAAATAGGAAACCGGTGCATACTCAGAAGCAGCGTGCAGAAATACTATCTCACATTGACTTGGTTGATGTAGTTTTGCTTCTTCCTTTTTTTAAGACAGATGCCCAATATTATCAGCTAACCAAAACCGTTAGTCCAGATGTTATTTTGATTACAAAGACACATCCTCATCTTGAGCGTCGGAAAAAGCAAGCTGCCTTAATCAAAGCAAAGGTTGTTGAAATTGATTTGTTACATGAATTTTCAAGTTCAAACATAGTACGCTATGCGACTGTTTTTGGCGATTGACATACCTCAAACAATTAAAACCTCTCTTTCCCAACAGCTAAATGATCTTCAAAAAAAGCATGCAGTTTTTAACTGGGTACAAGAGCAAAATTATCATATGACCTTGCAATTTTTTGGTGAGACCCAGAAAATTAAGGAAATAATAGACAAGATAAAAATTGCCTTATTTGAACAAGAACAATTTTATCTATATGCAACACACTTAGATTTGTTTATGGACAAGCGAATCATTATATATGTGGATTTTAATAGAGAAAAATCTTTAGAACAGCTTATTAAAAACGTAAGAAGTACCTTTGAGGAGGAGTTTTATGAGACTAAAAAATTTACTCCTCATATAACGGTTTCCCGTAGCTCAATACCATCAAAACAACAGTATTTCCACCTTCAAAAAAAAATAAGGATGAGGAATATTGAGCTTGAATTTCAAGTAACAGAACTTTCATTATTTGAAAGTATTCAAAATGGAAAAAAATCTCACTATCGAAAGATTAAAACATTTCCCCTATTAGATAGGATATAAAAAAACCCCTCCAAACAGGAAGGGTTTTTTTATTTATAAAAAAATTATGCTGCTCCGATCTTATACATACCAGTTCCACAATCTGGGCATTTTGATTTCATAGCTGGTTTACCATTTTTCATGGTAACTTTTTCAGGATTGGAGACTTCTTTTTTTGCTCTGCATTTTACACAATACATTGTTGTCATACGTTTTTCACCTCCCTTCCTATATCTTAAAATTTGAGTATCTTACTCAAATCTGTACTCATACTAACAAAATAAATAAATATTTCAAGCGCAATTGTGGCTAGAATAAGGAGAAGACTTTTTGTCAAATCCTTTTTAAAATAGGTTGAGGTTGATGCATCTTCTTGGAGGAAGACTAATCGAGATGGTCCAGTACGTGATTCTACGTTTTTTTCTTTATTCAACTCACCTGTATTTTCTACATGAAATACCCTAGCTTGGTTTCGAAGAGATGAGAGTATTTTTTGTTTTTTTGATTTCTTAGGCACAATGAGATATTGTAACCATATTGACACCAATTTGTAAAGAGATTAAAATAAATTAACATGATTACCAATTTTGTGTTGGCGTTTTTTTTTGGATGGATAATGGTTATTACCTTTATCGTTTATAAACTGCGAAACCACTATAATCAATTAACTAGCCGTACAAGAAGAAGAAGTATTGACGAGATACTTGATGCAGTACTTAAGCAGGGGAAGTCAAACGAGACAAATCAACAGGAGTTGAAAAAAGAGCTGGATAAGGTACAATCACATCTTAAACACAGTTATCAGAAAATGGGTTTAGTGAGGTTTGATGCGTTTGGTAAATCAGAAGGCGAGCAAAGCTTTGTTTTAGCTTTGCTTAATGAAAACAACGATGGAGTAATTCTGAACTTTATCTACATACATGATGGAGTTCGTATCTATGCTAAACAAATAAAGGGAGGAAAAGGAGAGAAACATGAGTTGTCTGAGGAGGAAAAACAAGCGGTTGGAAAAGCAGGTTGAAAACACTTATTATTAATTTTGAAAAATAAGGTGATATGATTAACAAAAAGGTAGCGATTATTATTGGTGTTGTTCTTTTTTGCGCGTCTGGTTTTATTTCATATTCATTCTTCTCCCAAGTAAAGGGAAGCACTTCTTTGAAGTCCAACTACAAAAGCCCCACAGGTGTTCTAGATCCAGAATCAACAGAGCCAAAGACGGAAGAGTGCCCGATAAATGGAAAAATGTTGACAAAAAAACAGCATGATAAATGGGTGGTAAGGAGACCATTGGGAGTATCAATTGAAAATAGCACTGATGCACGGCCTCAATCAGGTTTGACAGGTGCCGACGTGATATATGAGGCAGTAGCTGAGGGGGGTATCACTCGTTTTCTAGCAATTTATTATTGTCAAGATGTTCCTTTTGTTGGACCGGTACGTTCAGCAAGAGTACATTTTATGAAAGTACTTCGTGAATATGGTGAGTATCCTTTATTTGCACATGTAGGAGGAGCAAATTGTGATGAAGAGACAGGATCGGGCTGTGCAAATGGCGCAAAAGCCGACGCACTTGGCTTGATTAGGACTCTTAAATGGGATAGCTATAATGATTTGAATCAATTTGGTGTTCCATTTCCTTATTTCTGGAGAGATTATGAGAGACTACCAAATGTCGCAACGGAGCATACTGTTTATTCTTCAACGGCGAAGTTGTGGGATTTTGCCAAGACAAAAAGAGAGCTTACTAACGTGGATGAGGATGGGGTAAGTTGGGACAAAAATTTCACTTCTTGGAAATTTCAGGACGATGCAAAAACACAAGATAGGGGAACTACCAAGAAAATTGAACTAGGTTTTTGGAACGCCTTTGCAAACGCTATGTCAGTGACGTGGAACTATGATATGCAGTCAAATGCATATAAGCGATCAAATGGTGGTGCGGTGCATGTAGATAAGAATAATAATAAACCAGTCATTGCAAAAAATGTTATCGTCGTTTTTGCAAAAGAATCTCCAGCCAATGATGGATATGATGGAGGTCATATTTTGTATCAGCTAACAGGCACAGGTGATGCTCTTATCTTCCAAAACGGTGGAGCAATAAAAGGAACATGGAGCAAAGAAGATGAAGAAACACGCATGAAATTTTTTGATGAAAAAGATAAAGAAGTATCTGTAGTAAGGGGTCAAGTATTTGTTGAGATATTACCGATAGGTAACAAAGTTACATATTAAGCTATTTATGCTGCAGTATCTCATTCCCTCAAAAACAAGAAGAAAAATTTTAGAACTTTTTTACCACAAGTATGGTGAGGTATTTTATTTGAGGAGGATAGTGCGAGAGATTGCAGAGGAAGTAAATGCAGTTAAAAGAGAGCTAGACATTCTTGAAAAAGCAAAAGTATTACATAAAGAAAAAAGACTCAACAAGGTTTTTTATTCCTTAAACAAGGGTTTTCTTCTGTATGATGAGTTCTTGCGAATCTTCACTAAAACTAATTCGTTAGCTAAACTCATCCACAAAAATTTCTCCAAGCTTGGTAAAATCAAGTTTATTACACTTTCAACAAAGTATTCAAAAAAAATAACCATAAAAGAAGATGAAATATACTTACTCTTAGTTGGTTTAGTTGTCGTACCGGAGTTGACTCCCATTGTAAGTGAGATAGAAAAGGAATTTGGAAGAGAGATAAACTATACGGTGATGACCGATGACGAATTCGCATTTAGAAAAAAGAACAACGATCCTTTTATCTGGAGATTCTTAAAACAACCAAAAGTTATGTTGGTAGGTGTTGAGGAGGAGCTACTTAAATGAGAATTAAGACAATCATATATGTGGTGATTTTAGTGGTTTTAGTTTGGATCTGTCTGCCAGAAAATCTCCCAGTTCATTTCCGTGTTCAGAAATCAAAGATTAATTTTGTCATCAATCCCCTTTCCGTAAATACAAGCATTTTTGGGATTCCTATTAAAAAAGAATTTAAAACAAAACTAGGATTAGATTTAAAAGGTGGTAGTCATTTAGTATTTGAAGCTGATACGTCAAAGGTCAATTCAGGCGACCTGCAAGATTCACTTACTTCAGCACGAGACGTAATAGAAAAGAGAGTAAACTTCTTTGGAGTTTCCGAACCCGTCGTTGCAACGTTAAAGTCAGGAAAAAAGTATAGGATAAGTGTGGATTTACCGGGTATTGAGGATGTATCTGAGGCGGTTAATCTGATGGGGCAGACAGCTCAACTTCGATTTATGGAAATGGAGGGCGACATTGATCCGAAGGTCGCAACAACAACTCCGCTTATCAATCTGTTGACCAAAGATACAGGTCTTGGTGGAAAGCATATAAAAAAAGCAAGCGTGACATTTGATCAGCAAAATGGTCAACCACAGGTTGCACTTCAATTTAGCAAAGAAGGAGCGAAATTATTTGGTGAAGTAACGGGTCGTAATATTAGTAAGCCCGTGGGTATTTTCCTTGATTATTTTCCTCTTTCTGCTCCGACCGTACAACAAAAAATCACCGAAGGTAGTGCAGTTATCACAGGTAGTTTTACTCTTGAACAGGCAAAAAGCCTTTCTATTTCCATTAACTCAGGAGCTCTTCCACTTCCGATCAAACTGGTTGAACAGCGTAATATTGGACCATCTTTAGGGGCGAGTGAGGTAAAGAAGAGTTTGATTGCGGGCTTTTTTGGCCTTTCGATGGTTTTGCTCTTTATGATAGGGTATTACGGAAAATTAGGAGTTATTGCCTCAGGAGCACTTATTATCTATGGTCTTATATCTTTTGCTATTTTTCGCACCATTCCTGTTGTTTTGACTTTGCCGGGTTTGGCGGGATTTATTTTATCAATCGGTATGGCTGTCGATTCAAATATCCTTATTTTTGAGCGCATTAAAGAAGAAATGAGAAAGGGAAAAAATTTTGACATTGCGGTAAGGCTTGGCTTTGGAAAAGCGATCGATGCAATAAAAGATGCCAATATCACAACGTTGACAGTCGCTTTTATCCTATTTAATCCAATGAACTGGGAGTTCTTGCCCCAGTTTGGCATGGTTCGAGGATTTGCCCTAACTTTAGCAATTGGTGTCGGAACAAGTTTATTTACCGGTATATTTATCACCAGGCGTTTAATAAATGCTTTTTATAAAGAGAAACAAAAAATGACGAATTTAAATAAATCATTATGATAAAGTTCCTTAAATACACAACTTTATATGTGTTTATTTCATCTATTGTGATTGGATGCGGTATGTACTCAATGATTCGTTATGGATTTCATTATTCCATAGATTTCATAGGTGGGACCGACGTTGATTATCAAATAGATAAAAAAGTAACAGTAAAGGATTTGAAACCTATATTTAAGGAACACAAAATAGAGTATTCAAGTCTGAAAATAGAGTCAAATAAAATAATTGCAAAACTTAAACCCATTGATGAAAAGAAGGAAATAGCATTACGAAAAAGCATACAATCAAAACTCAATTTAAAGGTTACTCCTCTTCGTTTGGAGACAGTAGGCCCGACCATCGGAAAAGAAACGATGCAAAAGACACTCATCGCATCACTTCTTGCTATTGTGGGTATTCTTATCTACATGAGCTTTGCCTTTAAAGGATTTTATTATGCAACCGCTGCAATACTTGCTATGATTCATGATTTTCTTGTCGTTGTTGGTATGTACTCCCTTTTCTCTCATTTTTTCGGTGCGGAAGTAGATACGATGTTTGTTACTGCGGTCTTAACGACCATGTCTTTTTCAGTTCATGATACCATCGTCATCTTTGACAAGATACGGGAATACTTACAGGTAGAAGGAAAAGGTGACATAGAATACTATGCTAACCGTGCATTGACCGAGACCATGGTGCGATCCTTGAACAATTCAATGACAATCATCTTCATGTTGCTTGCTCTTGTTCTTATGGGAGGTGCAACAATAAAATTTTTTGTTGCCACTTTGTTGGTCGGGACGATCACCGGGACCTATTCATCGCCATTTATTGCGACTCCTATCCTCGTTTGGCTTCAGAACAGGAAAAAATGATATAATCTTTTCGTGCAAATAAAACAGTTCTCACTAGGCCAGCTCCAGACAAATTGTTATATCATCTGTAAGGGTTCAAACTGCATTCTTGTTGATCCGGCCGATGATGCAAGCTTTCTTCTTGAGGAACTATCCAGGCAAAATCTGAATTTGATTGCCATGTTTGCAACACATGGACATTTTGACCATGTGTTAGCGGTTGGGGAGATCCAGTTAAGTTTGAAAGTGCCCCTTTACATACATACAAAAGACCTATTTCTTATTAAAAGATTAAAAGAGACAGCTTCACACTTTCTTATAGAAAATCAACATATCACACCTCCCTCAATAATAAAATTTGTACCGAGCGGCAGCTTTCGATTAGATGGTTTTAAACTAAAGATTATTGAAACTCCTGGACACACACCAGGTGGCTGCTGTTTTTATTTTCGGGAAGAGCGGGTATTATTTACCGGGGACACCCTTTTTAAAGGGACAGTTGGAAGAACAGATTTATCATATAGTAACAGGCAAGATCTTGAAGTGTCGTTAAAAAAACTTTTTGTACTACCCGTTGGAACTACTGTTTATCCTGGACATGGGGAAGAGACGATAATTGGGCAAGAAGAACCTCTCTATCATTTTTAATCTTTCCCTCAACCACATCTTCAAATAATTTGTCCAAAATATCGCCAATTTGCTTGCTGGGAGGAATGCCAAGCACCTTCATAATATCGTGTCCATCTATTTTCAGATCAGTCACCTTAAATGGTTCCTTTTGAACCTCCACCACTCTTTTTTTAAATAATTCATATCTCCATGATGTGGGTGTTGCTCCAGATCCAATTCGGTCGCCAGTACGAAGATCAAACATGTCTTTAAGATATTCTTTTCCTACGTCCCGAATAAATCTTCGGACAGCTTTGTCAGTTACGACCTCAGATACCGTAAACTGATGATACTTAACTAATATGATAAGTTTTGTTGTCTGATTTTTTGAAAGTTTGAATCGTTTTGCGATCTCTTCAACAAGGTGAGTTCCGGCAACTTCGTGGTTGTGGAAGGTAATAAGGCCGGTTTCTTTATCCTTCCAAAATGTTTTCGCTTTTCCGATATCATGAAGGAGAGTGGCGAGGCGGGTAATGGGATCCTTTGAAGGACAATGTTTGAGCGCCATAATGGAGTGAGTGCCCACATCATAAATATGGTGACGTTTGGGACTTTTTTGTGGTATCGTAAAGCAGACCTCAAGTTCAGGTAGAATATGTTTTAAGAGTCCGGTATTGTGAAGAAATAAGATTCCATCAGACGGATGGTCACTTTCAATAATCTTAAGAAATTCATCCCTGATCCTTTCCCAGGATATATGCGTAATAAGGAGAGAGTTTTTAGTCAACGATGCACGGGTTTTGTCTTCAATAAGAAAACCAAGCTGTGAGGCAAATCGTATGGCGCGGATAAGTCTCAGAGCATCTTCCTTAAATCGGTGGTCAGGATCTCCAACAGCTACAATAATCTCTTTTTTGAGGTGTCCTTGACCATCAAACGGATCGACTATCTTTTTTCCGTCGTAGGCTATGGAGTTGATGGTAAAATCGCGTCTGGATAGATCTTCTTCTATAGTCTTTGCCCATTCTATCTTTTCCGGATGACGATTGTCTTTATAATTAGATTCTTTTCTGAAGGGAGTTATCTCAAAAATGGTTTGGTGTAAGGAAGGAATACTTACCGTTCCATACGTGTTATTATAATAGGCGTCTTTAAACATTTTTAGTATTTGATCGGGGGTTGCGTTTGTGGTAAAGTCCCAGTTATTGGTATTTCTTTCAAGTAAAAGATTGCGAACAGCTCCCCCGACCAGATAAATCAAAAACCCACCTTTTTTAAAGGTTTCCATAAATCGCTTTATCTGGATAGGTAGCTTTATCATGATGTTATTATACCCTAAAAAGGATATACCTATTTCTGATTAAATACTGCATTTTTTATTTTTTGTATTATGGCAGAATAATCTTTAAGTTTGATTTTGTTATATGCATTGTTAATACAGAACCAGGAAGCGTTATAAAATTCTTTTTTTAGATAAACAAAAGGCGTTTGTTCTCTACACAGGATGATATACCAAAGATCATAATGTGTTTCGCAGTAATTCTTACTTGACCTGACGTCTTTGATCGTTATGTCAAATAGAAAGACATCTTCATTGCTAAGTGTAAATGATAGTTCTTCATTAAACTCACGACGAACTGTTTGAAGGGGTGTTTCAGACGTATCAATGTGTCCTCCTGGCGGTATCCAGTCTTGTGCTTTTTTGTGATGGACAAGATAAATTGATTTTGTTGCAAGATTAATGGGAAGAAAAAAACAACAGACATGGTCTTTTCGATTATTATCACGTATCAGATATGGTTCATCGGTTACGAATCTTAAGAATTTTCTTAAAGTATCCTTATTAACGTAAGGTTTATGCGCAAGTAAAGAGAATTCGTTAAGAAGTGTTTGTTTTAGATTCATATAAGACCTTTAAGAATATCTAAGTTTCTCTTATCAGGGCCATTTCCGTCAAATCCTGGTGTTTCGATGATAAAAGGGATTTTCTTCAATTTCTCATGGTTAAGTAATAGTCTAAATGTATCGAGCCCGATGGTTCCTGTACCAATGTTCTCATGTCGATCGCGAAAGGATTTATAAGGATCTTTACTATCATTTAGATGCCATACGGCAATGTTATTAAGTCCAATTTGTTGATCAAAATCATGTAAGAACACATCTAATTTTTTATCTGATTGTATGTCATATCCTGCGCTAAAAAGATGGCACGTATCAAGACAAACCTTAACCCTGTCATTATCAACATCCCCAACAATCATTGCTATCTCTTCAATAGATTGACCGATTTTTTTATTGCCCGCATTTTCGATAATAAACAAAGAGTCAGTAGGTGTTTTGTCCAGTATTTCCTTAATATGGTTAATCAAAGTTTGATACTTTTCATTTGTCTTATTTCCCTTAAAAGAACCAAGATGAATAATGCTTCCTATGATGTCTAATTTTGATGCGGTTTCTAGTTCTTTTATCAGGGAAAGTTTTGATAGATGTCCTATTTTGCCTTCATCTGCCAGGTTTATCAAATATGATGCATGAAAAAATACAGAGCTGATCAAAAGCTTTGTTTTTAGTTCCTTGAATTCTATGTTTTGAACTTCATCAAGTTTAACAAAGTTCCACCCGCGGGGTGACGATGCAAACATTTGGAGACAGTTTCCTCCAATGTTGTGAATTTTCCTTACAGCTTTGGTATAACCGCCAGCTATGGATACATGTGCTCCTAGTTTTATAGTCATAAAAGAGAAAGTAGTCTTTTCTTTATATTAATGGGAAATGTATATTGTTTTATATCTTTTTTTAAAATCCATGAGAAAGCCTCCAATTTGTTTTCAAGTTTAATTGTTTGCATAATTGTAGGCTCACACAAAAAATGCTGTGCATGAAAATATTTCCCACTCCCGATAAAGACATCTTCTCCGATCCATTCATAATTTTTTATGCGCAAGCCAACCTCTTCTTCAACCTCTCGGGTAAGAGCATCTATAATGGGTTCTTCTGGTTTTACTTTTCCTCCCGGAACAGTCCATAAACCAGGATCAATTTGTTCAAGAGGAGACTTTTTAATTATAAGAATTTTGCCCTTTTTATTTTTAATAAACGCAGTGACTGCAAGTACAATGGGGTATTTTTCGTACATAAAATGATTATAACATTAAAATCCCCTTGACAAAATTAGCAGAGATGTATTATCATTGCTAAAGCAACTAGTTGGAAGCAAATTAAGAAATAATATGGATGACATAACCCAAAGACAAACAGAGATATTAAAAGCAATCATAAAGGAATTCTCAGAATCAGGTGAGCCTGTGGGTTCGGAGATCTTGGAAAAGAAATACAAACTTGGTATTTCTCCAGCCACCATCCGTAATGAAATGGTTTCACTTGCAAAGAATGGATATATCAAAAAAGCGCATTTTTCCTCAGGTAGGGTACCCTCGGCAAAAGGATTTCGCTTTTATATCAACAAACTCATGAAGGAAAAAGAACTTTCAACCGCTGACGAAGTTGCATATAAAAATAGTATTTGGGACGATCGCAACGAACGGCATAAATTGCTTTCACAGGCGACAAAAGTATTGGCGCATCGCACCGGATTGGTGTCAGTTGCAGCGACCAACAGCGGAGATATGTATTATTCAGGGCTTACTAACCTTTTAAATATCCACGAATTTATCAACAGGGACCTTGAACAATATTTATTTGAGCGATTGGAAGAAATCCAATACTGGGAAAGAATTCTGCAGAGGCTTGATAAATTTGAAGGAGACGTATATTACATGTTAGGCGATGATGATTTGGGTGATCCTATGTATGAAGCTTGTGCAAGTGTTTTTGGTGAGTTTCAGGGAGAAAAAGTAAAGGGAATAATTGGCGTAGTTGGTCCAAAACGGATGAACTATGACACGGTTTCCCCGCAGATCAAGTTTTTTTCATCTCTTCTGCAAGAAATCATAAAAACTCAGAATCTATAAATTAAGCATAAATATGACAGATAAAAAACTAGACACACAAGGTAAACAAACGATTGAGGACCAATTAAAAAAAATGAAGGAAGAGCTTGAAGTTACAAAAAAACTAGTTGAAGAGAATAAATCGAAATATTTACGAGCACTGGCAGATTATCAAAACTTGGAAAAACGAGTGATTGAGCAGAAAGGTGAAATTATCAAAGGAGCAAACAAAGGCCTCATACTCAGGCTACTATCTTTTCTTGACAATCTAGAGAAAGCTGAGATCTTTGTTAAAGATGAGCACTTAAAATTGATAAAAGAGTCATTTCAAAAGCTTTTGCATGAAGCAGGTTTGCGAGAAATCATAGTACAGGGAAAAGAGTATGATCCACATAATGCAGAAGTTCTTGATGTGGTTGAAGGGGAGAAAGAAGGAGTGGTCAAAGAGGTGTTAAGGAAAGGCTATGAGCTAAACGGTTGTATTTTGAGAGTTGCTCAGGTGAAAGTAACAAAACAAAAATTAACGTAATTGTCTCATTTCATTATAAATTTAATATAAAAAAATGGCTAAAGTAATAGGAATCGATCTCGGAACAACCAATTCATGTATTGCAGTTATGGAAGGTGGAAAACCTAAGGTTATACATTCCCAAGAGGGGAGAAACGTTATTCCTTCGGTCGTTGATCCGGTTAAGCGGGTAGTTGGAGATGTGGCAAAACGCCAGATGGCGATCAACCCAAAAAATACCATTTTCTCGATCAAACGCTTGATGGGTCGCAGAAAATCAGACCCTTCAGTACAGCAAGATGCAAAATGGTTACCATATAAAATAGTTGAAGGAAAAGATGGTGCCGCCTCAGTTGAAGTAAATGGGAAAGTATATACTCCTCAAGAGGTCTCTGCGATGATATTGCAAAAAATCAAATCAGATGCGGAAGCTTATTTAGGAGAAAAAGTTGAAAAAGCAGTAATTACCGTGCCGGCATATTTTGATGATTCCCAACGTCAGGCTACAAAACAGGCAGGAGAGATCGCTGGACTTGAGGTAGTTCGTATTATTAACGAACCAACTGCAGCGGCTCTATCATACGGTTTGGACAAAAAACATGCCCATACCATTGCGGTGTATGATCTTGGTGGAGGAACGTTTGATATAACCGTCTTAGAGCTTGGAGAAGGTGTTTTTCAGGTTAAGGCTACAAACGGTGACACTCATTTGGGCGGAGATGATTTTGACAAGATCATTTTAGATTATCTTGCAGATGAATTCAAAAAAGACAATGGGATCGACTTAAGAAAGGATTCCCAGGCTCTTCAACGGTTAAGAGACGCGGCAGAAAAAGCAAAGATAGAACTTTCCTCATCACTTGAAGCAGAGATAAATTTGCCTTTCATAACCGTTAAAGATAATCAGCCTCTTCATCTCGTACACAAACTGACACGAGCCAAGCTTGAAGCCTTAATTGGTCATCTTATTCTAAACACCTTTGAGCCAGTCAAGGCATGTTTGAAAGACGCACACGTTGACGTATCAAAGATCGATGAGGTTGTCTTGGTTGGAGGTATGACAAGAATGCCAATGGTATTTGACAAAGTAAAGGAATTTTTTGGCAAAGAACCAAATCGATCAGTAAATCCAGATGAAGTTGTTGCAGTGGGAGCAGCAATCCAAGCTGGAGTTTTGACAGGTGAGACAAAAGACGTGGTGCTTCTTGATGTCACTCCTTTAACCCTTGGAGTTGAAACCTTGGGAGGGGTTGCTACATCGCTTATACAACGAAACACCACGGTTCCGACCACAAAATCTGAGATTTTTTCAACTGCAGGCGATAATCAAACTCAGGTTGAGATCCATATCGTTCAAGGGGAAAGACCTCTTGCAAAGGATAATAAATCTTTAGGAAGATTTATACTTGATGGTATTCCACCTGCCCCCCGCGGCGTTCCTCAAGTTGAGGTATCCTTTGATATAGATGCAAACGGAATTTTGACTGTAACAGCAAAAGATAAGGCAACAGGTAAAACGCAAGCTATCAAAATAACAGGATCAACAGGACTATCCAAAGAACAGATTGAAACAATGAAAGAGGAAGCAGAAAAGCACGCTAGGGAGGATCAGGAAGAAAAAGAAAAAATCGAAGTTAAGAATAAAGCAGAAAACCTTATCTATGTCAGCGAAAAATCACTGAAAGATGCCGGAGATAAAACTCCAAAAGAATTGCGTGAAGAAATTGAGAAAAAAATTAAAGAATTAAAAGAAGCTAAGGACAAGGGCTCAAAAGAAGTGGTTGAGGAAAAAACAAAGGCATTATCTGATTCGTTGCAAAAAATTGGAGAACATATGTACCAAAACCAAAACAAACCTCAAGATCCGCATGTCAAGACTGAAGAAGAAAAAAAGGGTCCAACTAATGCATCAGATAAAAAAGACGTAGAGGAAGGGGAAGTAGTAAAATAACATATGGATTATTATGAAGTATTGGGAGTTTCAAAAAATGCATCGGACGCTGAATTAAAAACTGCTTATCGTAAGCAGGCGCTGAAATGGCATCCAGATCGTAATAAGACACAGGGCGCAACTGATAAATTTAAAGAAATAAATCATGCCTATGAAGTATTAAGTGATCAAAAGAAGCGGCAACTATATGACCAGTATGGTAAGGAAGCGTTTGAAAAAGGAGGATTTGGATCTAGTAGCTCAGGTCAAAGGACTCCCCATGGAGGAGGATACGGACCGTTTACCTATACATATTCATCATCGGGTGGCGGGGGCGCCAATCCTTTTGAAGGAGTTGATTTTGGTGGTTTCTCCGACCCGTTTGACATATTTGAACAGTTCTTTGGTGGATTTGCTGGGAGTAATCAGCATACCAGAAAAAGGAGAGACGTATATGAACTTACGTTAACCTTTGATGAGGCCGTGCACGGTGTAGAAAAACAAACAGTCATAAAAGGGAGAAACAAAACCATAAAGATTCCGGCCGGAGTGGATGATGGTACTCGAATTCGGTTTCAGGATTTTGATGTGCAAGTACGGGTCCAGCAACATGCTACATTCAAGAGGGAAGGGCAAGATATATATTTTGAAAAGGAAATATCATTTCCTTTGGCTGTTTTGGGAGGAGTGGTTGACGTTCCAACTATTTCCGGTTCAGTTCAACTACGGGTCAGACCAGGTACAAAATCAGGTACTACCATTCGATTACGTGGACAAGGAGTGGCATATCCTCAATCTTCACGAAAGGGAGATGAATATGTAACCTATCGGATCAAAGTACCTGAGCACATGTCTCATAAAGGAAGAAAACTCCTAGAGGAGTTGGAAAAAGAAATATAATGTCTACCCAATTGACAAAAGGCTAATACGAGCATACAATATGAACTTGCAATTATGCTGATATAATCAGTATAAGACGTAGTTATTATATTAATAAATATATCATATGAAAACAAACGCAGGAAGTCTTAAGAAAGGTGAGTTTATTCGTTATCAGGGCGATATATGGCAGGTTCAAAAAGCAGATTTTTATTCTCCTGGTAAGGGATCAGCTCTCATGAAAGCTCGGATCAAAAACATTATTTCCGCAAAAAACATTGAGTATGCATTTAAATCAAACGAAGAGATAGAAACTTTGGAGGTAGAATGTGTTGAGATGCAGTATTTATATAAAGATACAGAAAACGTATATTTTATGGATCAACGTACATACAATCAGTTCAGTCTTCCGCTTGACGTCATCGGAGAACCAGTCAAATTTTTGAAAGAAGGCAAATCATATTTTGTATATGTACATGAGGAAAAAGCTCTTACCATGCGACCAGCATTGAGTGTCAAACTAAAGATCATTGAGACGGACGCCGCAGTAAAGGGAGATACCGTATCGGGAGCAAAGAAACCGGCAAAGGTAGAAACAGGCGTTACTGTTATGGTCCCCTTATTTGTAAAAGTAGGCGACCTTATCACCGTAAATCCGGAGACAGGTGAGTATGGTGAAAGAGTAAAAGAGTAACTTCAGTTTACAAACGTTATAACTAAATTCATGCTTTCAGTTGGAGAGATACTGCAAAAGGAACGAATAAAAAAGGGATATCCCCTCTTGTTGGTCGAGAAACAGATTAAGGTAAGAGAAAAATTTTTACGTGCAATAGAAGAAAACAATTGGAATTTTTTTTCTTCAAAAATCTACATAACAGGAGTGATTAAAAACTATGCTATTTTTTTGGGATTAGATTATCGGAAAATTCTTGCTTTTTTCAGAAGAGAATATGGTAGGAAAGAAGATATGCGCTTCAAAAAAAAAGTCTCAAGCTCATATCTTATATCTGATACTAAAAAAATTGCAACAGCAATACTTGTCATAGTATCATTTTTTTTTATTACATATTTTGGATATCAGATGGTAGTGTACTTAACTCCACCAAAAGTTTCGATTATTGAACCTACGCAAACACATTTTAAACGAATAGATAAAATCAAGATCGTTGGGAAAACTGAAAAAGAAGCAGCTGTGACGATATTTGGCGAGCGTGTATACCAAAATAAAGACGGTATTTTTGAGTACGAATTTCCCCTCAAAAAGAAAAATAACAAACTTACCATTGAAGTAATTGGAGCAAATGGAAAGAAAACGGTTCTTGTAAGGGAATACATTAAAGAGCAATGATGTCTTTTATCTTTTTGATTGACTGGATATTTTTTGAGGAGTAGATGTTTTTAAACCCAAGCCTTCTTGACTCACTGATAATTTTATCTTCAGCAAACCCCCTTCTCACTTCACCAAGAAGTCCAACCTCACCAATAAATACCGTTTTCTTAGAGATAGAGATGTTTTTAAGTGACGAATAAAGTGATGAGATGATGCCAAGATCAGCTAATGTTGAGGTGATTTTAACACCGCCTATTACATTGACATATATATCAAAACGGTCAAGCTGCAAATTTAGGTGTTTTTTGATGACCGCAAGAAGAAGCTGAACTTTATTGTAGTCGACTCCTTTTACTACTCGGCGGGGGATGGATAAAACTGTAGGTACGGCGAGAGTCTGAATTTCATAAAAAAGCTGGCGCTTTCCTTCGTTTACCCCAACAATTGATTTCCCAGGAACAAGCTCATTTACATCATCTAAAAAAACAAGCGGATTGGTTACCTCATAGAGTCCTCCTTCTTTCATCTCAAAGATACCAATTTCATCAGTTGAACCAAATCGGTTTTTTGATGCCCGAAGGATTCTAAAGCTTGAAACCTGTTCTCCTTCAAAATTAAGAACACAATCTACTAAATGCTCAAGAGTTTTTGGGCCCGCCACATCGCCTTCTTTGGTGATATGACCAATAAGGATTACTGCTATTTTGTTTTTCTTTGCCATAGAGATGAGTTTACTTGCGGATTCTTTTAATTGATTTATACTACCAGGTGCACTCTCGATATCTTTGGAATAAACGGTTTGGATTGAATCAATGACCAGAATCTCAGGTTTTTCTCTTGCGTTTTCAATATAGTTGACGATCCCTTCAACCTGTAAATCATTTGAAAAATCAAAAGCATCAAGACGTGAGTCAAGTCTTTCAGCTCTGTCCCTTATCTGTTCTGCTGATTCTTCACCTGATATATAGATTGTTTGTAATTTACTAAGTGATTGGAGAAGTAGTGTCGACTTACCTACACCCGGCTCACCTGTCAAAAGAACTACTTCTCCCGGTACAAATCCACTACCCAAAACTCGGTCGAATTCAAACATACCGGTTTTCTTTCTTTCTTTCTTACTTGTTTTAATTTTGCTTAAGGATGTAAGAGTAATAGTTTCTATATCCTCATTTTTTGAAGAAGGTTGTTCTTGTTTTTGAGTCATGGTATTCCATTCACCGCAGTTGGGACACTTTCCGATCCATGATGCTGCACCATACTCGCAGTTTGAACAAATATAAAAAGCCATACTACATTTTTTTAACAGTCTTAATACCTAATAGATTAAGTCCATGACGCAACGTATTTCCTACTGCTTTTGTAAGAAGAATACGAATGGTTTGACTCTCTTTTTTAGCTTTAAGGATTGGATTTTTTTGATAAAAAAGATTGAAGTCTTGAGCAAGTTCAAAAAGGTAAGTGGCAAGTATATTAGGGGACAATTTTTTTGCCGATTCATGGACTACCGATACATATTGATACAGTTTTCGAAGTAGTGTATTTTCATCTTCATTTACTTGAGATGGGGAAACTGTAATCCCCCCACTTTCTATTTTATTTAGAATGCCCTGAGTCCGTACATAGGTATAGATTAAGTAAGGAGCGGAGTTTCCGTTTAGTGATATAGATTCGTCAAAATCAAAAAATATTTCCATTTGGGTTGAGACTTTGAGGAAAGAATATTTAATCGATGCAACAGCAAGCGTTTCGGCTGTTTCAGGATCGAGTTTAAACTTCGAAAGAAGCGCTTTTTTCGCTTCATCAATAAGCCATGCTCCCTCAATAACATTGCCAAGACGAGAAGACATTTTCCCCTTTTTCAGCTTAACCCAGTTGTAGGCGAGATGGTATTGCTTATCTTTGTATTTTATGGGGTCAATTAGTTCTTCTACCTTGAAAGTAACCTGAAAAAAACTAGTTTGTTCCGGAGTGACGACATGAACATTTTTATCTAAAACACCAAACTCGCCGAATTCAAGCTCTGCCAATGCTAGTTCTTTTCCTTCATAGGTTGGAAATCCCTGGGAGTTAATAAACACTCGTGTGTCGATTCCATATTTTTCTCCTTTGAAGACGATTGCCCCTTGGCTTTTTTCAAGAATTCCCCTTTTCAAAAGTTGATCCGCCAAAGCGGTGCCGCGTTTATGACACTCACTTTCAAAATAAAGTCGGTCATGATGAGAATACACTCGCTTATAGATCTCATCAAAATAAGCGAGACTCCATTTTCTTGTATCTTCCCAAAGTGGCATGACAGCAGGATTCTCTTCATATACTAAACGGTTTATCTCCAGTATTTCTTTCTTTGCGTTTTCATCAGTTGTGTACAGACTTTCTGCCTGTGCATATGCTTTGCCAAGGAGCGCGATCTTATCTCGCAGCGTCATACTTTCGATCTTTTCATGTCCCATCTCCTTGATAAAATGCTGTACTTTCCATATGGTTTTTGCGATATGAAGTCCAACGTCACCCTGGTAATTTGATCTTATAACCTTATTACCACATGCTTCAAGGAGTCGTACAACCGATTCACCGGTTGAAAGATTGCGCATATGTCCGATATGAAGAAGTTTAAGCGTGTTTGGATGGGCAAACTCTACCATGACTTTTTTCTCTGAGCCATAATAAAAGGGAGGGATCATAAAGACATTGTTGGAAAGTTGATTTACCACCTCAAAAAATATTTTTGGTTGAAGCCATATATTAATAAAGCCTGGCTTTATGACCTGAGTTTTAAAAATGAGGTTGTTTTTCGGAATATGTTTTACATACTCTTGCGCTATTGAAAATGGTGCTTTTTTAAGTTGTTTTGCGGATTTGAGCGCAATGCTTGTTGCAAAATCCCCGTACCCCTTTTGGGAGGGGATATCTATCGTGACGATTTCGGTAATACCCATTTTTTCAGCTGCCTTTTGCAGGAGGGACTGGATTTCATCTATAACCATGGCTATATAATATCACAAACTACTTCTTAATAAGTAACGACGTTTTATCAGCAATGAATACTTTGTTTATATCTTTATACTTTGTATTTATCAACACCTTATAAATCTTATTTATATGTGAAATCTCGAAGTTGAATTGGTTATGCGCGGGAAAGATAATTGATATAGATAGTTTCATTAATTTTTTTATACTGTTTAAATAGTCAGTGAGGTTTGATTCCGCAAGGTGCAAATATATATTTCCAGGATAAAGAGTGTCTCCCGAAAATAAAATTTTCTTATTTGACTCATATAAACAGATTGAGTCAGGAGAATGCCCAGGAGTATGCAAAACTGTAAATACAAAAGGGTCAATATATAATTTATAGTTATCTACTATTTTTTTAGTCCACATAAATGGTTTTATTCTATATTTGGCACAAGAAAACGAGCGAGGAGGTCTTTTAACAAAACTATTTTTTTTAAATGCACCAAACATAGATTCTTGAGAGAATCCGTTACCTGCGTTTTGAGAACTGAACTCATGATCAAAAAGGAAAATTTCATCAAACTGATAGTTACCACCTATATGGTCAAAATGAGTGTGCGAATTCACTACAAGTATTGGTAGGTGAGTGATTTTTTTGATAGCCTGTCTTATGTTGTCTATCCCCATACCAGTATCAAACAAGAGGACTTGTTTTTTTCCTATCACCAGATATGATATAACCTTTTCATTATGACCAAATTCCGCTATCCCCCAGATATTTTTTAAAACCCTTTTTATCATAAACCAACCACTGTTTGTTTCACCTTCTTTTTTTATTTTCATATTTATTATTCTAATGTAACATAATCAGGTAGATTTGGAATAATCCCCCACAGGTTGCTTTCCTGGTATGTGGCAAGTCCTGTTTCAGGATCAACAGTCCATTGTCCAACCTCACCGCACTCCCATTTTTCACCGAATTGCTTCCACATATCGGCATGATAATTTGTTTGTAATTCCTCAAACTCCTCAGGCGTTATTCCGAAGACAGTCATGGCCTGTACATCGGTTTTGAGTGGTTTCATTCCGTTGCGGGTTAAACTTCTGATCCAGGCATCAATAGGTGAGCCATCTTTTTGAACCATATGGATGTATGCATCAAAATCAGTAGGTCCATGTTTTATTTTGAATAAGCCGAACTCATTTGGTCTGAACGAGCCGATAATGTTTTCAATTCCTAATTCCTTTCCCAGTTTTTGTACTTGATGTACGAGAGCGGTTGCAAGTCCAAATTTCTGGTAAGAAGAGTGGACATTCATTGACATAAGAACAAGAGCGTTTCCTTCAGGTTGATATGTTTTTTCATATGTGGTTGGGTCTCCGGCAACAGTGTCCCAGTTCGGTAAAGAATCAACATGGCCATCCCAATATATTCTGTTTGTCGAAACTGTTGCTACGATTTGTCCTTCAGGTAGCTCAATTTGAAGCTGTCCTTCAGGGAAAACTTTTGAGCGGCCAATAAGACTTGATTCCGATGCAGAAAGCCATGGTGCCCAGTTATGCACTTCAAGATTTTGATGAATAATTGAGGCGGATTCAGGTGTCCATGACTTTATGGTGCAATTTCCTAGTTTTTCATTCATGATATGTATTTCTTTCATATATTGATATTTTTTAATTTGTAATTTATGGAATATATTGAAAAATAACGGATTGTTGAGTCCAATCATCAAAAATACCTAAACCATCGGTTTGGTTTTTTAATTCTTCTTCGGTCATATACATCCATCCAGCATTCATATTGCTTTTTATGGATGGTTTATTATCTGAAGCTACTACACTAAAGATTGGTATCCCTGGAAATTGTGATGCAATTGATTCAGCTATCAGCTGTTTAAGCTGCGTTCCCAATCCTTTTCCTTGATACGGTGGAGCCACAACTCGGCTGCCAACTTCAAATGCAACTAAAGCCGCTTCTCCATTTGCTATCTGGTGAAAGATAAGCTTGGGATTATCTGCTGCGGATAAAAATAAGTCATTTTGTTTCACAATTGGGTCGGCCTTTACAAAACCAACCAGATGTTCATCTATCCCTCCAATCACCACACAAGCAAGTCCGTGATCAAGATAGGCTTTGAGTATGTTTGGTTCTAACTGATACATGTGATCGCCTTCCTAATTGTTTTATCAACTCAGATGCTTGGTTAGCTAATTTATCCATATGAAGGCAAGAACTTGGAAAATCTCCTCCAGGTACAATGGTTGTAAATTCACTGCATGTATTAAGCGCTTTAACTGCATAATAGTCGTTAAAGCATAGTTTTGATTCTGTCATACAAATTAATTAATTAGTAAAAAAAACCCGAGTTTACACTCGGGGATATATATATGTTTCTTTGTTTTAGGGTACATAATATCTATCCTTTGATTTCCTCCTGATCATGTTTTTTGATATATAGTTTTTCAGTTTTGATATTTTCATAGGGTTTGGATACATTTACTAACGATTGATGTTAGTAGAGTTAGATCATGGATAGACACTTCTTCTTTAGTAGTATGTGTATATTTTGCTCCATCAGTCAAATTCACCGTTTGCACACCATGCGTCATCAAGACATTTGCATCACTTATACCCGAGTGCTCAAAAAAGATTGTTTTTAGACTCAAACTTTTATTGATAACATCTATTTTTTTAATGAAATCATTATCTTTTGCATGGATGTAACCGGAACAGTATCCATCAAGCATAAACTTGAGTTTTGCTCCTGATTTCTTAGTCTCTTTTTTAAACACTTCCTCGATATGGTTCAAGTGTTTCTTAAATTGTTTATTGTTATAACTTCTAACCTCTCCTGAGATGATGATCTCATCAGGAATAATGTTTATGCCGGTTCCTCCATTTATTATTCCAACATTTATCGTAGTTTCATCATTATCCAATATGCCAATCTTGATTTGGTGTAGTGCATTTAGTGCGGGGATGAAGGTATTTATTCCTTTCTTCGGCTGAGAAGAATGAGCGGCTTGACCGAAAAGCTTAGCATGAAAATTGTAAATATAGGGAGATTGAAGAACTATTCCACCAAGGGGTTTTGAACTATCAAAGATAAGGGCGTGTTTTGCCTTGATCCAGGCAAACGGAAAGAATTCAACGCCTCCTCCAGTCTCCTCTTTTACTGTAAAAAGAAGCTCTAGGTTTTTATCTGACTGTATTGTTTCAACCGCTGTTAATATGGCGGCGAGGGAGGCTTTATTATCAGCCCCAAGGATAGTGTTGCCTGAACTTTTTATTATCCCACCTTTAATAACAGGTTTTATTCCAATACCCGGCTGCACAGTATCCATATGAGAACAAAGAAGCAATGGTTTACCAGGTTTGTTATTAGTGGCATATATATTACCTACTTTATCTATTTTAAACGTAAAGTTATGTTTCTTTAGCCATTGTTGTAACCACAGGCTCATCTTTTCCTCATGGCCGGACGGACTATCGATTTGGACTAATTGTAAAAAAAGATCAGTTGTTTTATTCATATAATTATCTTAAATTAATTTGGACAAAGGAAAATTGTTGAGGGTGGTTCCCATCCATCAAGAACATCTATTCCCAGTAGTTCTTGCGCATAATCCCGTTGAATTTCAGGCCAATTAAGTTTTTTTCCAAAAACATGTAATGAAGCAGTGTTGTCATTGGTTACAACAGCAATAACTGGCAATCCAGGATAAACCTCTTTTGCGTGTTGCGCACTTAAATTTCCAAGATGTGATCCAAGATTATTGCCTTGATTGTCTTTTTCTACCACCAGGCTACCAACCTCAACACATATGGGTTTTGCTCCTCCGCTTTCAACAAGCACAACATCTTCAGGTGACTCAAACATCTTAGGACCCTTAGGGGTTGTTAACCAAGGAACTGCTTTTACAAATCCTGCAACCAGGCCATCTGTATCTGTTGCCAGTATTGCATGATTCTTTTGCATTGCAAATGCAAGTGCTTCTGGAGTCGGATGAAAAGTATGCTTTCCACCTAAAGCCTGAAGCAATCCGGCAACTGCAATACCGTGTTGAAGTAAAGCTTCATACGGTTGGGTTGATAGAGAACCATTTCTCAGAATATCAAACGGTTTTCTTAATTGTATTGCTTCGACTGTCATATTTTTAACCAAAAAAAATCCCCCCGGTATTTGCGGGGGGTTAGTAACAAAACCTTATGAGTTTAGCTCATAAAAATATTACCTTCCCCATTGATCCTCCTCAAATTGGCTGAAAGTAATATCTTTAACATAAAATGTATTATATCACATTTTTCCTTTTGACAACGCGTATTTTTTTTGTTATAAATTGGTTCTGGTGAATAAGCCTCCTCCACCATATCAGAGCGAGAACGCCCTAACACCACTTGATGGGAGATATTCTCATAGCATAAAAGACTTAGCTCAGTACTTCAGCGAATTTACCCTCAATAAATACAGGCTTAAGGTAGAGATCTATTATCTTATACATCTTGGTGAGCATAAAATTTTTCCTTTGAGTGAAAAAGAAAAAGCAAAGATAAAATCTATACTTACCCGATTTGACACCAACGAATATCAAAAAATGAAAGTGATCGAAGAAAAGATCAGTCACGATGTTAAGGCGGTTGAGTATTACTTGCGGAAAAAGTTGACTGAAAATAATTTTTCTCATCTTGTCTCTTTTGTTCATTTAGGGTTGACGTCTGAAGATCTGAACAACCTTTCATATGGACTAACCCTCAAAGAATTCAAGGAGAATGTATTAGAGATACAGCTTAAGGAACTAACAGAGAATCTACGTAAACTTGCAAAAAAATACAATGATCAACCGATGCTTGGTCGGACCCACGGACAACCGGCTGTCACAACGACTGTAGGCAAAGAATTTGCCAATTATTATTGGAGATTAACAAAACTTCAAAAAAAAATGAAAGCGTTTAAGTTTGAAGCCAAATGCAATGGGGCTGTGGGTAATAATAATGCATTAAAAACTGTGTTGCCCCAATATGATTGGATGGATATGGGAAAACAGTTTGTCCTCGGCTTTGACTTCACTCCCAATATCTATACTACTCAGATTCTTCCCTATGACAATTGGCTTGAGTTTTTCCAAATAATAAAACTGTTAAACGGTGTAGTTGCCGATTTTTCAGTCAATATGTGGCACTACATTATGCTCTGTATATTTATCCAAAAAAAAGACAAGTGGGAAGTGGGGTCATCGACTATGCCCCAAAAGATAAATCCCATACGTTTTGAACAAGCAGAGGGAGTATTACAACTTGCCAACAGTTTTTTTGAGTACTTTGAGCGCAAACTTATTTTTTCCCGCCTGCAACGGGATCTGTCTGACTCAAGTGTGAGACGTAGTTTTGGTGAGGCGTTTGGATATACGATACTGGGATGGAAGAGTGTCATGGCAGGACTTAAAAAAGTTTCTCCAAATGAGACTTATCTTAAGGATGAACTTGAAGACCACTGGGAGATACTGTCTGAGGCTATTCAAACTTTTCTTCGGTATAAAGGGGATGATAAAGCCTATGAAAAACTTAAAACAATGACCCAAGGAAAGAACATAAACAAGCAAAAATATCATAAGGTTCTCAAAGAGCTCGAACTTGATAAAGAAAAAAAACTTAAGAGCTTAACACCGGCAACATATCTAGGGTATGCAGTTACCCTAGCCAATACTATTTAATTTTTTATTCATATGATCAATCTAGTCATCGGGAGCCAATGGGGGGATGAGGGAAAGGGTAAGGTTGTGGATTTGTTGAGTCGCGATAGCGATTATGCTGTACGATTCCATGGAGGAAATAACGCTGGTCATACGGTTGTAGTTGGAGATAAGAAATATCCCTTTCATCTTATACCGTCTGGTATTTTGAATAAACGGATCAAGGGCGTGATCGCAAATGGTGTCATTATTGACCCTGATGTACTCATTGGAGAGATAGATAAGCTTGAAAAAGGCGGTATGTCTCTTACCAACAAATTGTATATTTCCCCACGTTGTCATCTCATCATGCCATATCACAAAGCGTTGGATGAAGCATATGAAAATGCAAGAGGAAAAAATAAGCTTGGGACGACTCGACGAGGGATTGGTCCAACATTCGCCGACAAAGTGAGTTACAACGGAATACGAATATATGAACTCATGAAACCAAAGATTTTTGAGGAAAAGTTCATTTTTCAGGCAAAGATAAAAAACAAAATATTAAAACTGTTTGGAGTAGCTCCTATCAATATTAAAAAGTCACTATTACATTTTAAAACGATTCGGGAGAGACTTGCTCCTTTTGTCAAAGATACATATGCAGTATTACATGAAGCTGTTATAACCGGAAAAAACATCCTTCTTGAGGGTGCTCATGGAGTGATGCTTGACGTAGATTTTTCTCCCTACCCGTTTTCAACAGGGAGTAACGTAGTCACTGGAGCAGTTAACATAGGATCAGGGATACCAGCAAAAAAAATAGACAAGATATGGGTTATCGTAAAAGCATATACTTCAAGAGTAGGTGGGGGTCCGGTGCCAACAGAATTATTTGGTAAGGCGGCAGATCTCATACGTGAAAAGGGGGCTGAATATGGTACCACAACGGGGAGACCGCGTCGAATAGGTTGGTTAGACCTTGAAGCCGTAAAGTTTACCTGTGGTGTGACAGGAGCTGATTATTTTGCGCTCACAAAGCTTGACATACTAACTGGTTTGTCACAGATTAAGGTGTGTATAGGGTATGAGCTTAAAGGTAAGAGGATCGCTTATAGTGCTTGCGGTTATGAAGAGCTTGCCAAACTTAAACCCGTTTACAAAACCTTTACTGGTTGGAAAGAGGATATATCTTATGTGCGTAAATTGAGCGAACTACCGAAAAATTGCCAGAGATATATAAGCTTCATTGAGGAATTTCTCAAAGTACCGGCAAAAATTGTATCAGTGGGTGCAGAACGTAACGCAAACATACTTTTGTGATACAATAACTTTATGAAAAAGAAGATTGGTATTTTCATATTGCTTGTTGTTGGCTTTGTTTTGTTTGTTATGGTACGGTTTATCCTTCTTGATACCCAAAATACGACAGGCAAACTTAAGATTGTTTCTTATCCTGCCTCAAGTGTATTTATCAACAACGTGGCAATAGGGAAGGTTCCCTTTGAAGACAAGCATAAGGTGGGGGAGTTTCTTCTTAAGCTCATACCAGAGGAAAACGCTACTCAGACTGCATCATGGCAGAGAAAAATAAAAGTCTATAAAAATGCGCTTACTTATGTAAACGTTGAACTGGGAAGTACTGACTTGACAACAGCTGGTGACATTATGGATGTTACCAAGATGGATAAGGTTTTAAATGGGGATAAGGGAGAGGTGAGTGTTGAAACTGAACCGTCAGGTGCCATCATCTATCTTGATAATGATGAAAAAGGAGTTGCTCCTGTTATTTTGACCGATGTATTAAAAGGAGATCATGAGCTCTCAGTTTTCATGCCCGGATTTTTTCGCCGGACTCAAAAGATCAATGTAGTTCCGGGGTATCGAATCAATGCTTATGTAAAGCTTGCCATTGATCCAAATCAATCACCTTCATTCAAGGTTGAAGACATAAAGAAAGACGCTTCACCATCGGCCACACCTTCTTCTCCCTCTGGTGGGCAAAAAGTGGTGGTACGTGGAACTCCCGAGGGGTTTTTGAACGTGCGGGAAGATGCCACAGTTACAGCATCAAAAGCTGCTGAGGTAAAAGAGGGAGATATATTTGAGGTACTTGAAGAAAAAAGCAGTTGGTATAAGATCGAATATGAAACCGGTAAACAGGGTTGGATCTCTTCTGAATATACCAGAAACCAAGAATAATCTCCTACCAATTTATCTTTTCTATTTATGTTTCCATACAACCTTGTTATACAAGACGTATGAATAAGGAATTATGATGAAGGCGATGATTAACACTTTATAGAGGATCCAGGACTGCAGATCAAACACGCTAAGCATATGTATCTGCTTATCACCAAATAGTTTCAAGGCAAGCGCTAGTCCTCCACCTTGAATAAGCACAGAACCAAAAGAGACAAAATTGAATAATAAAAATTTACCAACATAAGCAAAAGGTCCTCCAACGATCTTTTTATGTCGAAAACTCCAAAAATTATTGATGATGAAATTAAACACAATAGCAACCTCAGCAGAAAGCATGTTTGCAGGAGCTTTAGCAATGTGAATAAAATTAATAAACAAATAAGCGAACGAGAAATCAACCAAAAATCCAAAAAGACCGACAAGGATGAATTTAATAAATGAAGAATGAGATAAAACATACCGGATTGTTTGACCGATGTATTGAACTGAGTTTATCTTCGAAACCCCCTCTTTTCGATCTATAAAGTTCACGGGAATTTCTTCGATACGCGCATGTTGTTGTACTGCAAAGTCAAGGAGCGCAATTTGAAACACGTACCCCGAATAGTTTTGTATATGATGCATGGAGTTTTTTACTATCCAGACCTTTATGGCACGAAAACCGTCAGTCCAGTCGGTGATAGAAAGACGCATAAACCCCAAGCGGACAAAAAGACTGGCGCCAATGGAAAAAATCTTGCGGTGCAGACCCCAGTTTGAAGGGATAGAACCCCCCTTTATATATCGGGACCCTATCACAAAGTCAGCACCTTTCTCGATTTTTTGCAAGAATTTTGGGACATCTTTAGGGTTATGTGAAAGGTCAGCATCCATTTCAAAAAGAAGAAATGGACTCAGTTTCTCGATGGCGAATTTAAACCCTTGGACATAAGCTCTTCCCAGACCTTCTTTATTGGTTCGTAGGAGATGAAGACGGGGATATATCTTCATAAGTTCTTCAACGATTCCCTGTGTTCCATCAGGAGAATTGCTGTCAACGACCAGTATATGTATTTCCCAATTAGATAGAGGCTTGGTATGGGCAAATACCTGTTCGATTACTGCTCCAACGCTTTCCTTTTCGTTATATGTCGGAATTACGATAACTGCTTTTTTCATAGGCCTTGTTCTTTAAAATGAGTAATTGTTTTTTGCAATCCTACTTCAAGTGAGGTTGTACAGCTCCATTTTAGGAGTTTTTCAGCTTGCGTTGTGTCAGCTCTTCTTTTTTTTGGGTCATCCTCAGGTAAAGTCTCACTTATAACTATTTTGCTTTGCGAGCCAGTCAATTTTTTCACAAGCTTTGCAAAATCCAAAACCGTAAGTTCATCAGTATTGCCGAGATTTACAATAGTTCCTTTGGTGTTAGGATAAAACATAAGATGCATCAAACCCTCCACCATATCGTCGATATAGCAGAGCGATCTAGTTTGCGTACCGTCACCAAATATAGTTATCGGTTTTCCTTCAAGAGCTTGTACGATAAATGATATGATCATACGCATATCTGACTTCAACATAAAAGGTCCGTAGGTGTTAAATATACGTGCAATTCGAGTGTCAACTTTTTTATTTCGCAAATAATATGCAGTTAAAGTCTCACCAAACCTTTTTGCCTCATCATATACTGAACGGGGACCTGTTGTTGAAACATTACCCCTATACTCTTCGGGTTGAGGATGGACTTCCGGATCACCATATACTTCTGAGGTAGATGCAAAAAGGAACTTTGCTTTATTTTTTTTCGCAAACTTCAAAAGTTCATGAGTCCCGACCGTATTTGCCATCATAGTTTCCATAGGAAGCGCATGATAGCTTAGAGGCGAATGATGGTTGGGGGAAGCTGGGGATGCAAGGTGAAAAACCGCATCAGCTACGATACCAACAGGCAGGGGTTCGGTGATATCTTGTTCAAGAAAAGAAAACAGACGGTTTGTCATAAGGTCCTTGATATTATTTTTTGATCCAGTTAACAGATTGTCAACACAAATGACTTCATAATTCTCCCGTACCATTCTTCGTGATAGATGTGAGCCGATGAAACCGGCACCTCCCGCTATAAGTATTTTCATATAATAATAGGTTGTCTTCCTGTTGAATAATAAGTAAAGCCTAGTTTTTTCATGAGTGCTGGTTCATAGATATTACGCCCATCAAAGATAAGAGGAGTTTTCATGATTTTTTTTACTTTTTCAAGATCTATCTGTTTAAACTCATTCCACTCAGTTACAATCAAAACAGCATCAGTATTGCTGGCTGCTTCGTAAGGGTTGCTAGTGTAAACTAATTTATCACCGTACTTTTTTTTGATATTCTCCATGCCTTCTTGGTCATATACTTGTAAAGTAAAACCTTTTTTCAGCAATGCTTCAATGATGTCAAGTGATGGTGCAAAGCGTATATCGTCGGTATTGGGTTTGAAACTTAAACCCCACAGGCCAATAGTTTTACCTTTTGTGTTTTTAAATACTTTATCAAGAAAATATACTCTGGTTTGATAATTTACATTCTCAGTTGCCTCAAGAAGTTTTGCATCGATATGTAGACTTTCTCCTGTATTGATAAGGGCTTTTACATCTTTAGGGAAACATGATCCTCCATATCCGACTCCAGGATCCATAAATATTCGACCAATGCGTTTATCAAGCCCGACAGCATCAAGGACCATCTCAACATCAGCTCCGGTTTTCTCACAATAAAAGGAAATGAGGTTGGCGAATGATATTTTTACCGCAAGCATGGAGTTTGCAGTATATTTGATTAGTTCTGCGGATGACAGGTCAGTGACGACTTTTTTGCCTGGTATGGGATCATGAAGTTTAAGAAGTATGTCGATAGCTTTTTGAGAAGAGGAACCGATGACTACGCGATCTGCAAAAAAAGTATCGTTGATTGCAGATCCTTCTCTTAAGAATTCAGGACATGATGCAACCGCAAATTCAGCATCTTTTCGCTTTTGTTTCAATAGAGTCTCTTGGATTTTTTTATTTGTGCCAACGGGCACCGTACTTTTACATGAGACGACTGTAAATCCTTTTTTTAAAAGCGGTGCAATGTTTTGTACCACCATGAATACGGTTGAGAGGTCTGCTTCACCGTTCTGTTTAGGTGGAGTGCCAACAGTTATAAATATAATATCAGATTTAGCCACAGCCTTGTCATAAACTTTTGTAAAATGGAGCCGTCCTGCTTTTATATTCTTCTTTAACAACTCTTCAAGTCCTGGTTCATAGATAATTGGGTCACCGTTTTTCAGTCTTTCCAATTTTTCATCTGTATGTCCGATGACCCAGACATCATTGCCAAAATCTGCAAAACAACAAGCGGAAACTAATCCAACATATCCATGTCCAACTATAGTTATTGTCATATGTTTTATGAACGTAACATAAATTGTAATCCTTCTTCAAATGATTTCATCCGGTAAAAAGTATTTTTTTTGCTTCGGATATCACTTAGTTGAGGACGAAGCGCTTTCTTTTTAAAATATTCTTTATATGCTACTGGCATGATAAGATCTTCTTCTAGACCAAATATTCGGGCAACCATCTTGCCGGCAGCAAATGGCGAAAGAGCTCCTCCACCGTTTATGTGGAATACTTCATTGGTATAATTTTGCATGAGATGTTTGAGAGCATAGGCGATATCGTCGATAAAGGTTGGTGTAATAAGTGAATCGCTTACCATTGACAACTTTTTCCTTTGTTCAAGCAAAGTTCTTACGGCCCGAACGAAATCTTTTTTTATCTCAAACGTTTTACGGTACGGATATGAAATCCGTACAATCATTGCCTTACCTGCTAACACTTTTTCACCTTCTAATTTTGATTCTCCATAGGTGGAGATTGGATTGACAAGAGAGTCTTCATAAAAGGGGGGATTTTTTCCATCGAACACAAAGTCGGTTGAGATATAGATAAGTCTTTTTCTTTTATATAAGACCGCATCCATTATGTTTTTAGTACCGTCCTTATTTACTTTAAAAGCAAGATTTCTATTTTGTTCTGCTCCATCCACATTGGTATATGCGGCAAGATGAAGAAATAAATCAAACTCAAGTTCCTTAAGGGTCTTCCATACATCATCTTTGTCTGTGATGTCAATATGGGTTTGGAGAAGTGGAAGAAAAATAAATTCTTTTCCAAGAAGTTCAATAATTCGTGATCCAACCAGTCCGGTTGATCCGGTGACAATGACTTTTAACATATTTTATTTGCCGTACTGTGTTTGGTAATACTCAGTGTAAGTTCCCGATTTGATTCGTTTCAACCAGATGGAGTTATGCTTATACCAATCTATAGTTTCTTCAAGCGCTTGGTCAAAATTATAATTCGGAGACCATCCAAGTTCTTTATGGATCGTAGACCAGTCAATGGCATAGCGTCTATCATGACCGGGTCGATCTTTTACATATTCGATCTGGTTGTCATCTTTTCCCATTATCCTTAAGATTTTCTTTATGATCTTAATATTTGATATATCCTCAGTGAGACCTCCGATAAGATACGTTTTGCCGACTTCCCCTTTTTGAAGTATAAGGTCGATTGCTCTGCAATGATCGTCAACATAAAGCCAATCCCTAACATAGAGGCCATCACCGTAGACAGGAACTTTTTTACCTTCTATGATATTGCTGATAGCAAGCGGAATGAATTTTTCGGGAAACTGAAAAGGTCCGAAATTGTTTGAGCAATTTGAAATCGTAATTGGAAGATTGTAAGTTGTATGATACGCTCTTACAATGTGGTCAGAAGCCGCCTTTGAAGCTGAATAGGGACTACGTGGGTTATAGGGTGTATGGTCGCCGAATTTTTCTTTTGAGTCGAGTTTAAGAGCGCCAAATACCTCATCGGTTGAGATATGGTGAAAGCGTAAGATCTTATTTTTTCGTGCAGCCTCAAGCAAGACGTAAGTCCCTTCAACGTTTGTTTTGATAAATGGGGCTGCATCTATGATTGATCTATCAACGTGTGACTCAGCTGCAAAATGGACCATGGTGTCAGTATTAGATGCAAGTTTGTTGACAAGCTGAGTGTCACATATGTTGCCGTGAACAAACTCATAATGTGGATTTTTTTCTATGGTTTTGAGATTTTCAAGATTGCCGGCATAGGTCAATGCATCAAGATTGACGATGGTGTCTTGTGGATATTTTTTCAGCCAATATATTATGAAGTTCGATCCGATAAATCCCGCGCCTCCAGTGACAAGTATTCGCATATCATTCTATTGTAGCAAAAAAAGCATAGTTTTGTGGACGGCTAACTGATCAGGTATGCTTTGATCGAAATATTAAATCTTCAAGAAGTTCCCATCGTTTTTTCTTGACCGCATAGGGGACATCATCCTTCATGGTTTTTGTTGCAACTGTGAACGGCCGTTTTGAATAAATAGCCACATAGGCTTTTTTAAAATCAACACTTTTTACTAGTTTCACTGTGTTGTTAAATTCTTCATCAGTCTCCTTACAAAATCCTACGATTATATCTGTTGTGACTGAAACATTTGAGATTTGACGTTTTAGTTTTGAAATTAGAGCAATATATTGATCTGCCGTATACCAGCGGTTCATTCGTTTAAGTACGTCGTCGTCTCCTGACTGGACCGGAAGATGGATGGTTCGTGTAATGTTTTTATTCTGAGCAATGACGTCTATTAACTCATCTGAAAAATCCCAAGGATTTGATGACATGAAATCAACAAGCTCAAAACCCATACGAGCGATCTTTTCCAGTAGGTGAGGAAAAAAAGTAGGGATTCTCATTCTTCCAAGATGCTTTACATAGACAGGTTTAGTAGATGGTTGCATTTTCTGTATGAAATCTGAACCATATGAGTTTACATTTTGTCCAAGGAGGGTTACCATGCGACATCCTTTTTCTCTTAAAGCTATACATTCTTTCAGAATATCTTCATATGGTCGGCTTATCTCCTTGCCTCGGGTATAGGGGACTACACAAAATGTACAAAAATTATTACATCCATTTGAGATGGGGACCCATGCGTGTTTGAGGTCTCCGCGTAAGGGCGGATGGTCAAATCCAACTTCTTCAATCGGCATGAACTCATCAACTTCAGGCATTTGCTTATGAAGTTTTTGTAAATATGTTCCTGTTTTATCACGATGAGCCATACCTGTCATACAGCCGGTGACAATGATTTTATATGGCTCCTTTTGTAATACTTTTTGATCTTTGATTTTTTTTAATTTTTGAGTCAAACCACGAATACGGTTTTCAGGCGCGTGACGGATCATACACGTATTTATTATCGCAATATTGGTATCTTCAAAGCTTGTCGCTTGTTTGATACCCCGTGTCTCATAAGAAGATGCGATGCGTTCGGAGTCTGCCACATTTTGTTGACAACCAAATGTTTTGATGAAATATTTCATATCTGTTGTTTTTTCATACGCTGAATGATCAGGATGAAGATGAGAAGTATGAGCGCAATCATGACAAACGATATGAGTTTTTCAATTCCTTCTAAAAAGAGGCTTGCCATACCTAATATGAATGTGACAGACCAATAGAAGACCGCTATTCTTCTTTTTCCCCAGCCAATGTCAAGAAGCCGGTGATGAAGGTGTCCCCAGTCGGCACGAAAAGGCGACTTTTTGTATATAATGCGCCGGATGATAGTATAGGATGCATCGATCATAGGTATCGCGAGGATCAGGAACGCAGTCCCAATTTTGCCAAACGAAAGGATAGAAAGTATACCAAGAAGAAATCCAGCCAGAGCTCCTCCACCATAACCGGGCATGATGCTTTGGGGATAGAAGTTGTAGGGAAGAAATCCTAAAAAAGCTCCTCCTACGATAAACGCCAAGGTCATAACTACTTGAGCTGATACATCATGCACAACAAATCGTTGCGAAAGGATTCCTAAAAAGATTGCGGCAATCCCCACAAAGCCCGGGAGCTGTCCGTCTACTCCTTTACTCCAGTTAATCATATTAGTTGTCCATACAAGCCAAAAGATAGCTAACATATCGGCAAGAATAAGTATGGAGTGTTTTCCAAAAAAGTCAAAAACTAGTCTCCACCCATCAAGCCTAATCACTCCACCAAATGGATTAGATATAAAAGGTATGCCAAGACCAAAACCTATGACTATGGCTGAAACAAAGATATTTGCTCCAAATCGCAAATAAGGAGACAGATCGTATTTATCGTCAAGAACACCGACGATAAGGAGCAAAAAGCTTGAAATGAGGATTCCAACCATGATTTTATTAAGGGGAAGAAATATAAGCGCAACAAGCAAGATAGCTATAAATATGGGAATTCCGCCTCCTCGGGGGATGATGCCTACATGGGTATGGGCAGGGTGGACCCTTTTTGTTTTGTCAGTTACGAGTGAGTATTTTCGGGCAAACTGAATAGTAAAAGGGGTAAGCGCATATGCGATTAGAAAAGCAAATAAGAAGGCCAGAATACTATCCATATTAACTTACGAGAAATACTAATTTCATAAATAATAAAGTCATACTAATCATTAAAAAGACATTAAAATATTGAAGCATTTTACTAACAAACACGTTTTCAAAAAAAAACTTTCTTGCAAAAAAAGAGTTAAACATAATAAATAGATTCATGAAAAGCGGAAAAAGGAAAATCATCCACCACTCACCTAGTTGATCTTCTCCTGCAGCATGACTATAAAAAAGCGGTATTTGTGGAGGGAATGATTGATAGCGCAGTGCAAACACCAGAAACATGGTCATATTGCTTAAGATAAGGGCAATTATCATACCTGCTATTATACCCTATATACATCTTATTTTTCGGGTTGAAAAAAATCAAAGTGTCTATTATGATGTAAATCAAAATGACATAGAACATTCTCCAATTTAACCTTCTTATTAATTTACTCATATTTTTATGAAAGATAAAAAAATTTCGGTTCTTATCAACAGAGAGAAAAAAAGACAAAAGACTGGAATTGAACTTATCCCTTCAGAAAACTATGCCTCATCAGAGGTAAGGAGTGTTTTGTCCTCATACTTTGTGAACAAATATTCGGAAGGATTTCCAAAAAAACGTTATTACGGCGGAAATGAAGTAGTAGATGAAATGGAGATACTTACTCAAGAACGAGCGAAAAAACTATTTAAAGTTCCTTTTGTAAACGTTCAGCCTTATTCTGGGTCTCCTGCCAATCTTGCTGTTTATATTGCGTCCTGTAAACCAGGAGAGACAATCATGGGACAAGCACTTGTGGCGGGGGGACATCTGACGCATGGACACTCAGTATCAGCAACAAGTATGTTTTATAAAAGCGTTCAGTATGGAGTTAAAATAAATCCATCTAAAGGTGAAGATTTGTTTGACTACGGTGAAATTAGACGCCTTGCAAAGGAACATAGACCGAATCTTATTTGGGTTGGAGGAACTGCACATCCACTCATTTTCCACTATGAAAAATTTGCCGACATAGCTGATGAAATTGGAGCATATCTTGCTGCTGATATTGCTCATGTTGCTGGTCTTATAGTGGGTGGAGTACATCCATCTCCAGTCAAACATGTTCACATCGTAACCACGACAACTCACAAGACCTTAAGAGGTCCTAGGGGAGCAATGATTATGGTCACCGATAAAGGACTGAAGAAGGATCCGGATTTATCTGTAAAAATAGATAAGGCGGTTTTTCCCGGTTTACAGGGAGGTCCTCATGACAACCAGACTGCTGCCATAGCAACAGCATTATTTGAAGCATCTCAACCCTCATTCAAGCAGTATGCGAAACAAGTAGTGAGAAACTCCAAAGAACTGTCAAAAGTATTAAGCTCGGGAGGATTAAAGCTGATTGGAGGAGGAAGCGAGAATCATCTCATCCTAGCAGATCTTACTTCTGTCATGGGTCTAGGATCTGGAGTATTTGTCCAGAAGGCACTTGACCTCGTTGGTCTTACATTAAACAAAAACACTATACCAGGTGAGCCGTCGTCTCCATTTTATCCATCAGGAGTGAGACTCGGGACTGCAGCCTCAACGACTCGCGGCATGAAAGAAACGGAAATGCAGTTTATTGGCAAGACCATTATTGAAGTGATTGACATTATCAAAAACGTAAGATTGCCTGTAGAGAAAAAAGAACGAAGCAAAATGATTGTAGAATTTGAATCTAAGCTACGTAAAAACAAAACCATAAAGGTTTTACGAGATAAGGTCAAAAAAGTAGCTGTGAAGTTCCCTATTCCATAAGAAGCTTAATAGAGAGCTTGAATAATATAGGAAAGATCGTCTTTCAGAATAAATGCCCTATGTGGATAAGGGGGCAAACTGTTACTAATACTGTTTTCCGGAATCAATATTTTCCCCACATAAGACCGAATCTTTCCATATGTTTTTCCATATATATATACTTGTTTTCCATCAAGATAATACTGCGCTGGATGAAAGTTAAATTCGTGAGTGACATATATTACATCATCTTTTCCCATGAGTTTTTTTATCTCTAGAAGCGGTCGTTTAATATTTGCTTTATTCCGTTTGATTACCTGCACAAAAGAATAGTGTCCCAAGAAAAGCAGAAGGAGCGCCATTAGTGGATACAGAAGCTTTGAGGGAAGAGTCTGTAGGATGTAGATGAGGGTGAGGAGTAGACCGATTGTAATAAAGATGGTATATCTTGGTAAAAAAACTGGTTTTATAAAAGATATCAATATAACAGACAGTAATGGAGCAATAACCCAACAACACATCAATATACCCAGTCTCTCATTTTTTTTATGTTTATTTGGGTGGAGATTTATATGTATTTTTTTATAGTTACGAAGTATAAAAACAAAGAAAATACCATATAGTAAAACTGAGATTATAGGAAGCGGCACGTAATAAAAGGATTGAATGTATTCATATCCGGTAAAAAGAAGAGCGGGTATATTTAGTACTGTTTTTATATCAAGCCTGGGTATCCAAAAGTCGTTGTTCAATGGAGGTCTTGACGCAACGACAAAACAAATCCATGGGGCATATGAGATTGCAATCGCAAGGTACATTTTACATATTTTTTTAAGTTTGTTTCGTTCAGTGAGAATAAGAAATAGTATCTGTCCCAAAAGAGCAAATGCGGCAAAGTAATGAGTATAGAGACCTGCTACTGCAACTACGACATATTTTTGGTACTCTCTTTTATACAGATAATAAAATGACAAAGTGATAAAAAAAGCAAACAATGTATACATACGTGCTTCAAAAGCATAGTAATGTAATAATGGATTTAACACAAAGAGAAGAAGATAAAATAGTGTTTTTTTGACGGAAATCTTAAAAATATTATTAAGAAACAAACTTACCACATATAGAGTTCCAAAGAAAAAAAGAAGAGAAAGCGTTCTTAGCGCAATTTCTGAAGGGCCAAAAACGCCTATCCACATATGCAAAAGCAGATAATAAAGTGGAGGGTTATAATCTTTTGCGGTAAGAATCAAAATAGACAGTATATTTTGTTTTGCTAACAAATATGAGAATGCCTCATCTCTCCAGAAACTTTGGATAAAAAACCTTAACGGAGTAAACGTATAAATAAAGAAAAAGAATTGACTCATATTAGTTAGTCTTACATTTTTTCAGTCACCTTGTACTCTATTTTTTTCCCAATAATCATTCGAGTGTGCGATTCGAGGGCGGGAAGCGATGAAAGAAAAAAAGAAATAAGAGGCAAAAAATACCACTGAATTAAGAGAAGAGGGAAGTTTATGAGCTTTGTTCCGATGTTTATTCTCTGACGTAATTTAACATCTAAATAGATATATACGAGTATCATTGATGTTGAAATGGTGAGGATAAGGCCTGATAATTGCGGAAGTAAAAAGCCAAGAACCGTCCTTTTAAATACAGGATTTACAATGGGAGGAATCGATGCGCTTAAGGTAAGAAGAAAAAAAGACGTTGGCCAAAAGAGATGATTTTCGACAAGGTAAAGAATCTTTTTTAATTTTGGGAGCGCTTTTATATGAGGTGTAGCAAAAAATCTTTTAAGCGCGTAGCCTATATCGCTTACCCCCCACGCCCATCTTTTTTCCTGCTCGTATCGATTGACGAATGTCTTTATCATATTGCTTGTATACACCGCGTCTCCGCTGACCATGGTATAGAGGGGAATGGTTTTTACCTTTTCGCCATAAGTAAAAAAGGCCTGAAAGAAAACATGCCAGTCTTCAGGAATTATATCCACATCCCAGTAGTTGATTTCTTTAAGAAGCCAGAGGTTGGTTGCATAGGTTGAGATTTGAATAAGTTTATCCTTTTGTGACAAAAAAGAAAGCCTAAGTATCGATGAAAGAGTTGCCTGAATTCTGACAAAAAAAGAAAGCTTCCAAAAATTATTATAAAGTAGTACAGGGGCCCAATAAAAATGATGATATCTGTCTTTATCATGTATGTAAGTATGAGCGAGATAAGAAAAGAAATTAACAGGAAGCAAGCTGTCCGCATCACAGATGGTAATAATAATATCTTTACTTGAAAGATTTTTTTTATCACAGTATACTGCTACATCTTTTGCTGCATGGGTTTGATTACTTGCTTTGCCCGCAACCTCATCAGGTGCTAATACATGGTATGAGCAGATGATGTCTTCAAAAAAATAACCAAACTGATTTATGATCGATCGAGCTTTATCCTGTGCTTCTTCTTCGCGTTTTTCAAACGCAAGCACGAGGCAAATCTTTTTATAAGGATAATCGCTTTTTGTCATAGCCTCAATCGTTTGCTTCATCTTATGAAGAGGTTCTTTGTAGTTGGGGATGATGACAAAGTGATGGATTTTAGAAGCGAGGTTCATTTTCATTACCATTCTTGCAAAGTCTATTTTGTCATGGTCCTGCATAAGTTTATAAGAGAGAGTCGAATAATAGACGGTTCGCAAACAGCTATAAAAAAAATAAAGATCAAAAGCAATGATAAAATAAGCAACAAACGCCGGATGGAAAGGAGACATCCATAGCGGGAAAGTAATAATAAGCCACGTGGTGACTGGGATAAAGATTTCAAATAGCCGACCAAAGAATCGTGATCTTGCAATGTATTCTGACATGAGTCTATTATACTAGATGCAATCCTCAAAACCCCCCCATAAAAAAAGGTATAATGTGTTGATTTTCTATGATCACCGACCAGTTTAAAACACATTATGACAAATTGAATCCGCAACAGAAGAAAGCTGTTGATACTATTGAGGGACCAGTGATGGTGATAGCGGGTCCCGGCACCGGCAAGACTCAGGTCCTTATTCTTCGAATTGCCAAGATTCTTCTTGAAACACAGATAGAGCCGGAAAACATATTAGCTCTCACCTTTACCGAGTCTGCGGTATATGAGATAAGAAAAAGGTTGGTCAGTCTCATTGGTACTCCAGGATACCGAGTCGAAATCAATACTTTCCATGGATTTTGCAATAAAATTATTCAACACAATGAGCATGTATTTGAAGACTTAGTTGAAGCGGAAAGCATCGACGATCTCGAACAGATAACGCTTATTGAGTCTATTGTTGAGAGTGAAGAGTTTAAATATATCAAACCCTTTGGCGCACCTTTTCATTATGCAAGGTCAATACTGCAGGCAATTGGTGAATTAAAAAAAGAAGGGGTTAGTGTGGAAGCTTTTGCAAAGGGGATACAGGATCAAGAGAAAGATTTTGAAAAGATAGCGGATTTATATAATGAAAAAGGGGTATATAAGGGCGTAATGAAAGGTAAATATCAAGTATTTCAGAAGAAGATACAAAGAAATAAAGAGCTTCTTATTATGTATAAAAAATATGAAGACGCATTGGTGAAAGAGCGAAAGTATGACTATCAAGACATGCTTCTTCGTGTTATACAGGTATTTAACAGAGACAAAAGCTTACTTCTGCAGATGCAGGAACTATATCAATACTTTTTAGTTGATGAGCATCAAGATACAAACCGTGCCCAAAATCAAATTATTCAGTACCTGTGTGATTTTTATCCTAATCCAAATTTATTTGTTGTGGGGGATGAAAAACAAGCCATATTTCGTTTTCAAGGGGCGTCACTTGAAAACTTTTTGTATTTCAAGCATCTTTACAAAGAAGCGGTGCTTATCAACCTTAATCAAAACTATCGTTCAAGCCAAATGATATTGGATGCCGCAAAAAGTCTTATTGCTCATAACTCAAAAACAGATCTTCTTTCGGAAAGAATTTTATTGTCACAGGGAAACCAAAAAGAAGCACATATAAAGGTAGCAAAACTTAACACATACTGGTCTGAGTATTATTATATTGCAAAAGATATTCAAACAATGATAAAAAAAGGAGTTGATCCAAGAGAGATAGCTGTTTTATCCCGTAACAATAAAGACATTGACCCATTAAGTAGTATCTTTGAGCAACTTCATATCTCCTACGTCATCGCATCAGAACAAAACTTATTTCAAGATCTTGCTATTGCAAAGCTTATCTCTATTTTTTATTCTATTTTGCGTTTGGGATCAGACAGTGAACTTATTGAAACGATGCATATTGATATTTTTGAGATTGATCCCCTTGATATTTATAAGCTGATGCAATTTGCAAGGGAAACCAATACTTTTTTATGGGAGGTTTTATCATTGCAAACATATAAAGGTAAAGTTGTTCTTCAAACACAAAAAAAAATAGAATCTTTTATCAAAAGAATAAGAGAGTGGAAAGAAAAGAGTATGAACGATAGTTTTGACAACGTATTTATCAGCGTATTGAACGAATCGGGATTTTTAAAGAGGATGCTTAGTCGAGAAAGGAGTGTAGATGTAATAGAAAAAGTGTCTATTCTATATAACGAGGTTAAAAGACTCGTATCTAAAAACCACCTTTTTAATCTGGATGATTTTATATCATATATTGATTCACTTAAGAGTCATCATCTTTACCCCTCTTCAAACAAATCAGTTCACAAGCAAGGCGTCCGTCTCATGACTGCGCATAAGGCTAAAGGATTGGAGTTTGACTATATATACATTATTAATGCATATGATGGGCATTGGGGGAATAAACGCAAAGAGGGCAGTCTATTTCTTATTCCTTGGGAACATTTGTCAGTAATATATGATAAGACTCCTGAAGATGAAATAAACGAAGATGAACGTAGGCTTTTTTATGTAGCGTTGACTCGCGGAAGAAAGCAGGTGACCATATCTTATTCCTCCTTGAGCGAAGATGAAAAAGAACAAGTTGGATCACAGTTTATAGAGGAAATAGACCCTTTATTTAAAAAACAAACTGATACTTCTTCATTTGAAAAATATATACTTCTACATCCGGAAATCTTTCTGCAAATAACAAAAGATCCATCGATCTCTCACGTCCAAATGGAGCTACTCGAACATAAACAGTTTTTTTGTGATCTATTTGCCCATAGAGGATTATCTGTAAGTGGGTTAAATAATTACCTTGAATGTCCTTGGAAGTACTTCTTTCGGAATCTGCTCCTTTTGCCTGATGTAAAAAATCAAAACATGATCTTTGGGTCTGCCATCCACGCAGCTATAAATGCATATCTTATCCGACGTAAAGATCGTAAGGTTGAGGTACCTTGGGTTTTAGAAGAATATCAGAAATATCTCTTCAAGCAGCCGTTAAGCGAAAAAGAATTAAGAAATTTAAACGAAAAAGGAAAAGTGGTACTGAAAGATTTTATTAAGGCCAAGGCAAATCATTGGAAAAAGGAAACGGAAAGTGAGCTGACTATAAAGGGAATTCGATTTAATGATGGAATTTTTTTGAATGGGAAAATAGATATGATTGAGCACACAAATAAAGAGGGAGAGGTCATTGTTTATGACTTTAAAACGGGTAAGCCAAAGTCTCGTTCATATATCGAAGGTACTATCAAGTCGAGTAAGGGAGACTATAAACGTCAACTTGTTTTTTACAAAATACTTCTTGATCTATACAAGGAGGGGAGGTTAAGGATAAAGATGAAAGAAGGAGTCATTGAGTTTGTTGAAAAAAACGAGAAAGGACTGTATCAAAGCGAACGATTCACTATCACAGAAGCAGAGTCAGATGAATTAAAGAAACTTATCTTAAAGATATCTCATGAGATACAAACATTGTCTTTTATCAATAAAACGTGCGATGACTCAAACTGTCATTATTGTAGATTAAGATCCTTTATGGATGGAAGATAAAGAATGATTTTTCCTCTCAGGAAGACTATAACTACCACATCAATGGAGAAAAGAAGTAAAAATATAAAAAACTACTTTAAAGACTACATAACTGAATTTTTTATCTTTGTGAGGAAAGAACTCCGGTCTTGTATATTTGCCGGTTTATTTTTCGTCTTACTCTTTTTTTCTAAATACATAACATCGTTCGGTTTAGCACGATATGATTTTTTATTCATTTCAGCTATTATTATTCAGGGACTTCTTATTTTATTGAAGATAGAGACGGTTGATGAATTAAAAGTCATCTGTGTTTTTCATGCTATAGGTTTGGGTTTGGAGCTTTTCAAAACACATCCTGCTATTCATTCATGGAGTTATCCGGAAAAAGGTTTTTTCAAAATAGGGACTGTTCCATTGTACAGCGGGTTTATGTACGCATCAGTTGCAAGCTATATTATTCAGTCTTGGCGTCAATTTAATTTAAAATTAGTACGTTACCCGCCCTATTGGGTAAGTATTCCGATGTGTTTTTTAATTTATGGTAATTTTTTTACAAAACATATTGTGTCTGATATTCGGGTATGGCTGATATGTTTATTAATAATTATATTTGCCCGAACGACAATACGTTTTCAAGTGAGTAAAAGAAGGCGTGCAATGCCGCTTCTTTTGTCATTTTTTTTAATAGCTTTTTTTATTTGGTTGGCGGAGAATATCTCAACTTTCCTTGGTGCGTGGCAGTATCCCAGTCAAGTCAACGGTTGGAGTCTGGTTCATTTGAATAAAATTAGTTCTTGGTTTTTGCTTTTTGTTATTAGTTTTATAACTGTTGCTGATCTGATGCTCTTTAAATATAAAGGAGGAAAAGTAGAAACAAACTAATAAGATAAATTATATGTTTGCATAATGAGCCTCATATACTGCAACGAGTTGAAAGATAAAAAAAAGAGCAAAAAACAACATTAAGATGTTATAGAGGTGAAGTGGGGTAAAAACAAAAATGGCAGTTATAAAAAGTGGTAAACTACACGAATGGAGTCCTATTTGGACAATCTTCCTAAAGGAATATCGTTTATGAAAAAGGACAAAAAATACATAAACGCTCATACTTGAAATAAACATGCAAACAATATTTATTAACATAATGGAAAGAGGTATAAATAAAAAAAAAGAAGCAACTAATGATAAAAGAAGGAACTTGTAAATAGTTATGCCTGTTTGGACCCGTTTAATGAGTTCTTGTTTATTTAGATGAAGTTGAGGGAAAAGTTTTTGCAAAGGTAAAGACAGAAGATGCGATCTATATCTAATATACAAATCAGAGCGCGAAATAAGAACTTCGGCCTTTGGTTTACTAACGTCCTGATTACTTATTCTTTCATCTATAACAAGAAAGAGTTTTGTTTTATTTTGACAAGCATTCCAGACAAAAACAGGCATACCCATGTTGGTTGACATATTTCCTCGATCGATAGTGATTGTAAAATTGGACGGGATGGTTTCAAGGGCTTTTGTCATGCACGATCCAACTTTGTCTATGTTATTCTGATATGTTTTTATAACTGCAGCACAGATGACAACTCCTGCGATAAGAATAAAAAGAGAAAAAAAATATAAAAAAGAAGAATTGAAACGACTCTTTAAGACTTTCGAGTAGTAAGGTGATTGAGGGACTATACTGGCTTTGAGATCATGCAAAAAGGTCTTGACTTTTTTCACAATACCAATTATGATAGAGAAGTCAGAAAAAAAAATCAACTTCGTTTGCAATGGTCAAACTTACTGTTGGTAATTTTTCTATCGATTAATTAATAATTTAATTTTTTTATTATGGCAGACGGTGTTTTTCAAAGAAACAAACCACATTTAAATATTGGTACGATTGGTCATGTCGATCATGGTAAAACCACAACTACTTCAGCAATACACTATGTTCTCTCAAAAAAAGGTCAAGCAAAATTTTTAAAATACGAAGACATTGATAAGGCGCCTGAAGAGCGTGCACGTGGAGTCACTATCAATCTTCATCACTCAGAATATGAAACAGACAAGAGACACTATGCTCATATTGACGCCCCAGGACATGCAGATTACATTAAGAACATGATCACCGGTGCTGCACAAATGGATGGAGCAATCCTTGTTGTTTCCGCTCCTGATGGTCCAATGCCACAGACTCGCGAACACATTCTTCTTGCAAAACAAGTAAATGTACCTGCCATTGTAGTGTACCTGAATAAGGTTGACATGGTAGCCGACAAAGAGATACTTGACCTTGTTGAAATGGAAGTAAGAGATCTTCTTACCAAATACGGTTTTCCAGGGGATAAAGTTCCTGTTATCAAAGGTTCTTCAATGAAAGCTCTCCAAGATGACCCAGAATCTGTTAAAGCCATAGAGGAACTTATGAAGGCGGTTGACGAATACGTACCAGACCCAGTTAGAGCTATAGATAAACCATTCCTTATGCCGGTTGAAGACGTTTTCACCATACAAGGAAGAGGTACTGTGGTTACAGGAAGAGCAGAGAGAGGTGTTCTTAAAGTCAATGAAGAGGTTGAGATCGTTGGGCTTACTGATACAAAAAAAACAGTAATAACGGGTGTTGAAATGTTTAGAAAAACACTTGATGAGGCTCGCGCCGGAGACAATGTAGGACTTCTTCTTCGCGGTATTGAAAAAGAAGACGTACAAAGAGGTCAAGTAATCGCAAAACCAGGTTCAATTACACCTCATACCGAGTTTGAAGCGCAGATTTATGTCTTAAAAAAAGAAGAAGGCGGACGTCATACACCATTTTTTAAAGGCTACAGACCACAGTTCTACATAAGAACAACCGATGTGACTGGAGAATTGAATCTTCCAGCGGGGGTTGAAATGGTTATGCCGGGAGATAATGTAAAAATAACAGGAAAACTTATCTATCCAGTTGCTCTTGAAGAGGGTATGAAATTTGCCATCCGTGAAGGTGGACATACCGTTGGAGCTGGAGCAATAACAAAGATAACAAAATAATTTTGCGAACCTATTTATTTAAGCACTTTTACATGTATGCCAAAAGGTAGAATTAGGATCAAATTAAAAGCGTATGATTATCGGTTGATTGACGATACTTGTCAAAAACTGGTTGATGCGGCCATACGGACAGGTGCATCAATTATTGGTCCGATACCTCTGCCCACAAAAACAGAAGTATTTGTCGTAAACAAATCATCATTCGTAGATAAAGATGCCAGAGAACACTTTGGTTTAAAGACCCACAAAAGACTTATCGACATCATGAACCCGACTAATCAAACGATTGATTCTCTTATGCATCTTGAATTACCTGCTGGTGTTGAAGTAGAGGTAAAGATGTAGTTTTCTTCTTGAAGATTTGGTATATGTATTATATAATGTGTTTCGCATGTTTTTTTCCTTTATTGGAAATAACTAAGAAGAAAAATTAATCTCGGATTGACAGGCTTAGATAAAAAGCCCCAATCTGGGGCTTATTTTTTTGGTTAATTTACGTATAAAAGCTATGAACGGTTTTATTCTTGGAGAAAAGTCAATACAATCACAACAATTTCTATCAACCGGCGAAAGGATTCCGACTACATTTATTAAGACAGAACCCTGCTATATTATTTCAATCAACTCACCAAGCAAGCGTGGGTATGGAAGTGTCCAACTTGGTTTTAAACAAACTAAACGCATGGATACTTCAGTCAAAGGCACACTTACAAAAGCGGGAGTTACAACCCCGCTTCGTTTTTTAAGGGAATTTCGTATTAATGAGAAAAGAGATTCTGCACAATTTACTGAAGAAAATGGTAAACAAACAGTTACGTTACTTGATAAAAAATTCATTGTGGGACAAGTGATAAAACCTTCCGATATGTTTGCTAAGGGAGACCTTGTATTGGTCTCTGGAACATCAAAAGGAAAAGGATTTCAAGGAGTTGTTAAAAGACATGGGTTTAAAGGAGGACCGAAGACTCATGGACAATCAGACAGGCAAAGGGCTCCAGGTTCAATTGGTATGACCACTACACCTGGACGCGTATTCAAAGGAAAACGAATGGCAGGAAGAATGGGTAGCGAAAGAGTCACTTTTAAAGGTTTGATGGTTGTTGAAGTAGCAGAAAACGGAATAAGAGTTAAGGGTTTAGTACCTGGATCAACAGGTGGTTTACTTGAAATAAGAAAACAAGATTAATGAGTTTACGGCTTTAGATATGTCAGAGACAAAACAGGAAAAAACAAAAAAAATTAAGAAAACACCTAGTGCGATTGTCCAATATAATTTAAGTGGAGAACAAACGGGCGAAATAGTGTCACCTAAAGAAATTTTTGATATAAAGGCTTCACCCGCTTTATTATCTCAATACATTAGAGTTTTTCAGACCAACCAGAGACAAGGGACTGCGTCGACAAAAACAAGAGCCGAAGTAGCGGGAACAACCAAGAAAATATATAAGCAAAAAGGTACAGGTAAAGCAAGGCACGGATCTCAGCGTGCCCCCATCTTTAAAGGTGGTGGAGTGGTTGGCGGTCCAAAACCAAAAACATACAAGTTGAATATGAATAAGAAACAAAAAAAACTTGCACTTTTTACATCTTTAACCATGAAACTTCATGAAGGAAGCATCGTAGGACTAGTAGAGGACACTAAAAAAATAACCTTAAAAACAAAACAGATTGCCATATTTGTCAAAAAAATGCAGTTTGCCAATAAAAAAGTACTATTCATATTGCCAACAGGTGAGGTGACCAACTTTACTTTAGCTGCAAGAAATATTCCCAATGTATCTTATTCTCTTGTACGCATGATCAATGCATATGATATTCTCAACGCATCAAAAGTGATATTTATTAATACTTCACTTGATGAGTTAATCACCCATTTTGTACAAAAAAATGAAAATTAATAGTGTTATTATTAAGCCAATTCTTACCGAAAAGGCAACCAGCTCAGCACAAAAAAAGATATATACATTTGAAGTAAACAACAGGTCAAATAAACATCAAATCCAACAAACAGTAGAAAAGATGTATGGGGTCAAGGTAAGCGGGATACAGATCATAGTAAGAAAAGGTAAAACAAAAAGAGTAGGAAGAAAAATGGCGACAAAACAATTGCCTGACAGAAAAATTGCGGTGATAAGCGTTTCAGAAGGTGTTATTAATGTTTTTCCACAGGCTTAATACACACACATATATATGAAAGCATATAATATACCAAAGACACACAATCCGGAAAAAGGCCTTACCAGTATTTTGAAAAAACATTCGGGCAGAGATTCATTTGGGCATGTTTCGGTAAGACATCAGGGTGCTCGTCAAAAAAGATATTATCGTGAAATCGATTTCAAAAGAAACAAATATAATGTGGAGGGACAAGTTGAAAGTATCGAATACGATCCAAACAGAAATGTATTTATTGCGCTTATTAAATATACTGATGGAGAAAAAAGATATATTTTACAACCTAATGACCTTAACATTGGAGATAAAGTTATTTCGGGAGAAGTCGTAGATATCGTACGAGGAAATGCTTTGCCTTTGAAAAATATACCAATTGGTATTGAGATTCACAATATTGAGATTCATCCAAAACAAGGCGGCAAGATGATTAGAGGAGCAGGTACGACCGCAACGGTTGTAGCAAAAGAAAGTCCATATGTACATATCAAACTGCCATCAGGTGAGGTAAAGAGATTTCATGAAGATTGTTTTGCAACGATTGGAGTACTTGGTAACATACCATTTAAAGATAGAATTTTAGGTAAGGCAGGTAGAAGTCGACTCATGGGTATAAGACCAACGGTTCGTGGTACCGCGCAAAATCCAAGAAGTCATCCACACGGTGGAGGAGAGGGTCGTGTAGGGGAAGGTATGCATCCCAAGACCCCATGGGGAAAACCAGCTCGTGGTAAAAGGACAAGGACAAAAAATAAATGGAGTAATAAGTTTGTCGTTATTTCAAGACACGCATAATTAACCTATGGAAGCACGCGTATATTTAAAAAATGTTCATATAACCCCAAAAAAATTGAGATATCTATTGCCAGAGATAAAAAAAATGACACCAAGTCAGTCATTACATCATCTTTTTTATTCACCAAAAAAAGGAGCAAGAGTGTTTCATAAAGCTATTAAATCAGCAATTGACAATGCAAAATATACTTTAAAAGTAAGTGAAGATCTGTTAAAATTTAAGCTTTTCATAGTTGAGCAAGGCAATGTGCTTAAAAGATTTAGACCGGGTGGACGTGGTACTGCTAAGCCTTATAAAAAAAGATACTCTCACATAAAGATAGTATTGGAGGCGATTCAAGGAAAAAGCAAAGTAAAAGAAGTAGCAAAAAAGACAGATCCTCAAATAGTGAAAAGCAAAGTAGAAGACAAAAAATTAAAAATTGACTCAGATAAAAAAAGAGTTAAAACCGCATCTGTAGTAAAACAAGATGCTATTAAAAAGTAATGGGACAAAAAGTCGATCCAAAAGGTTTAAGAATAGGAATAGTGTATAACTGGAATTCCAGATGGTATTTTAGTAATAAGAAACTATTCAAAGACACCCTTATTTCAGACATTAAAATTAGAAGAAAATTATTGAATAAATTTGCTTTTGCATCCGTTACTCAGATAGATATAGAAAGAGCCATAAAAAAAATTACAGCAATTATTTATTCAGTAAAGCCTGGGATGATCATTGGTCGCGGAGGAAAAGGGCTGGAGGATGTAAAAAAATATATAGTCAATGAAATTGGTAATAAGAAAGACAAAGAGCTTAAAATTGAGTTAAAGATAGAACCGGTCAAAAAACCGTATTTAAGTGCTTATTTTGTTTCCCAGCTTGTTGCTGAAAAATTGATCAAAGGATTTTCTCATCGTTCAGTCATTCACCAAGCAATGAACAGAGTAATTGAAGCTGGAGCAAAGGGAGTTAAAATACAAATTGGTGGAAGAATCAATGGTGCAGAGATATCACGTAGGGAAAAATATTTTCAAGGAACGATACCCACATCAACAATTCGCGAATTAGTGGATTTTTCAAGATATCCCGCTTTGACAAAGTCAGGCTATGTTGGAGTAAAAGTTTGGATTTGTAGATAAAAAGCTATGTTAGCACCCAAAAGACAAAAATACAGAAAGCAGTTTAGAGGAATATGGAGAAAAGTAGCGGTAAAAGGACAGAATCTGTCTTTTGGTAGCTATGGTCTAAAAACGCTGACAAGGGGTTGGATAAAAGATCGAGAAATTGAAGCTTGCCGGGTAATACTTGCTCGAGCTACAAGGAAAACAGGAAAGTTCTGGATTCGGATCTTTCCAGATAAACCATACTCAAAAAAGCCGCCAGAAGTTACTATGGGTGCAGGAAAAGGAGATGTTGCATATTTTGTAGCCTCCGTTGTACCAGGTCGTATCTTGTTTGAGATTGATGGGATTAGCCAGGATGACGCGCGTGCGGTGCTTAAGAGCGCAGGATCGAAACTATCGGTTAAAGGTAAATTTGTCACCAAAGAAATATGAGAAAGATAACCAAAAAATTTATTGAAAAATCAGTTTCAGCTCTTGAAAAAGAAAGTATTAACTTAAGAGGCGAGATAGCTAAGATGAACCTTGATTCAGGAATAAATCCGCAGAAAGACACAAATACTTTAAGTAAGAAGAAGCGCGAACTGGCTGTCCTTTTAACCATATTGGCTACAAAAAGGAAGGAAGAGGAAACAGGGGGGAAAGTTAAGTAATTTAATTATATTTATGACTAAAACATTATCGGGAAAAATAGTTTCAAGCAAGATGAAAAAGACAGTGGTTGTATCAGTAGAGCGGAAATTTCGTCATCCAAAATATCACAAAGTTATTATCAGGCACAAAAAATATAAAGCACATAATGAAATTGAGGGATTAAAAGAAGCTGATTATGTTAAGATACAAGAGACGAAACCAATGTCAAAGGAAAAACGATTTATTGTTATTGAAAAATTAAAGCAAAAACCTAACTAAATATGTTACAACTGAGATCTATCTTAACTGTTGCAGACAATAGCGGAGCCAAAAAAGTAAGTATGATTGGTATGCCAGGCCGTGGGAACAAAAAGATAGCAAACGTTGGCGAAGTGATAAATGCATCAGTTATTGAAGCTATTCCATTTGGGCAGGTTAAAAAGGGAGAGAAAGTGTCAGCTGTGGTTGTTAGAACGCGTAAAGAACATAGACGAAAAGATGGAAGCTATATCCGTTTTGATGATAACGCATGTGTACTGTTGCAATCTAAAGAAGTGAAAGACCCCAAAGGTACAAGAATTTTTGGTCCCATCGCAAAAGAAGTAAAAGATGCTGGTTTTAATAAAATAGCAAGTTTAGCTGAAGAAGTCTATTAAAAGAACTATGAAAATAAAAAAAGGAGACAAGGTAAAAATTATAACAGGTAAGAATAATGGCAAAGAAGGTGTGGTTGAAAAAGTGTATAACAAACAAAACACACTTCTTATACCTGGAATAAATCTCTATAAAAAGCATATTAGGAAAAATGAAAAAATGCCGCAAGGAGGGGTTGTTGAGATTCCAAGACCTCTTGCAATAAGTAAGGTAATGCTCATATGTCCAAAGTGTAAAAAACCAACAAGAATCGGATATGTTGTTGAAAAGAGTAAAAAGTCAAGAGTTTGTAAACAGTGCAAAAGCATACTCTAATAATTTAAGCAATCAATATGTCATTCAAAGATCAATTCAACAAGGAACTAAGAAAAAAGCTTATGGGGGAACTAAAGATAACAAATCCAATGGCGGTTCCTCGCATATTAAAAGTAGTTCTTAATGTAGGTGCTGGTGAAGCGGTGACAAGTAAAGGAGTAATCGAAAAGATACAAGAACAAATAACACTTATTGCTGGGCAGAAAGCAGTTGTGACAAAAGCAAAGAAATCAGTTTCGGCGTTTAAAATTCGAATGGGTCAACCAATTGGAGTAAAGGTTACACTGAGAGGGAAAAGAATGTATCATTTTATTGAGAAACTGATAACGATTGTTATCCCACGTTTGCGAGATTTCAGAGGGATTTCCGAGTCAACCGTTGACCAGCATGGCAATTTGAATCTTGGTTTTACCGAGCAAACTATTTTTCCAGAGATTGAATTTGATAAGATTGATAAGATAAGAGGATTGCAGGTCACTGTTGTGACAAATGCCTTAGATAAAGAAAAAGGAAAGAAACTTTTTACATTATTGGGAGTTCCATTTAAATAAAAAGCATATGGCAAAAACATCAGACGTAGTAAAATTCCAAAAAAAACAAAAATATAAAATTCGCAACAGAAACAGATGTGCATTATGTGGAAGGGCACGTTCTTACATAAGAAGGTTTGGTCTTTGTAGAATATGTTTTAGAGAAAGGGCATTAGCTGGAGATATTCCTGGAGTTAGAAAAATTTCTTGGTAATTTTATGAGTAGATCATTAAAAAAAGGTCCATATATTGAAGAAAGCTTGTTAAAAAAAGTATTAAAACAAAAACAAAGCGGCGCTAGAGAAACGATAAAGACATGGGCTCGTGATTCGCAGGTAGCACCTGAATTTGTTGGACACAAGATAGGGATTCATAATGGAAGAAAACATATAGAAATTCTTATATCTGAAGCAATGGTAGGACATAGACTTGGTGAATTTTCCTTAACCCGTACTTTTAAGGGTCATGGAAAGATTACAAAGAAAACAATGGATAAAACTTAATAATTATCGCAAGAAGATATGAACGATCCAATAATTGATTTGATAATAAGTATAAAAAACGGGTATATGGCAAGTAAAGAAAGAGTGATCATGAATCACTCCTCATATAAGGCTGTAGTTGCAAATAAATTGAAGAAATTGGGATTTGTAAAAGAAGTCTTAATTTCTGGAGATATCAAAAAACAAATTGAGATAGAACTATTATATAAAGAAGGAGAACCCGCTCTTTCAGGTGTTAAGTTACACTCAACACCTGGGAAGCGAATGTATGTGTCATATAAAAAGATGAAATCAGTGCTTGGAGGAATGGGGTATTCATTTGTTTCAACGTCAAAGGGCATTATGACTAACACGGAATCAAAAAAAAGCAAACTTGGCGGTGAATTATTATTTTCACTTTGGTAATATGTCAAAGATAGGACAAAAACCAGTAACAGTGCCACAAACAGTAACAGTGGACATAGATGGAAGCAAAGTAAGCGTAAAAGGTAAAGAGGGATCTTTGACCGTTACATTACCTGAGGGTATAACAATTAGCAAAGATAAAGAGACATTGGTACTCAAAAGACAGAACGACTCGAAACACCAAAAGTCTCTTCATGGTCTATTTCGAAGTCTAGTTGCAAACGCAGTGACAGGGGTAGATACCCTATTTGAAAAAAAACTGGAAGTCATGGGTACTGGATTCAACGTGAAACTACAGGGCGAAGACCTCGTTTTTAAAGTCGGATATAACCATCCTGTCGTATTTAAAAAAGTGGTTGGAGTCAAATATGCGGTTGAAGGAAACAACAAAGTAAGCATTAAAAGCATAGATAAGCAGTTGGTAGGAGAGATAGCATATAAAGTAAAAATGATAAAAAAGCCTGATCCATACAAAGGAAAAGGGATAAAGTATGCAGGTGAAAAATTAAGAATTAAGCCGGGTAAAAAAGCAAAAACAACAGCTTAAAACAACTATGAAAACCATAACGACAGATAGAAAATTAAGAAGAAAGTTGAGAGTAAGTAAAAAGATACATGGAACATCTCAGGTGCCACGGATTTCAGTTTTCCGTTCTAGCAAATATATTTATGCACAGGCGATAGATGATGACAAACGTGTAACTATATGTTCCTTTTCAGTTAAAAATGTCAAAACACCAAGCAAAATGAAAAAATCCGATATGGCAAAACAGGTTGGAGTGGGTTTGGCAAACATTCTAAAGGAGAAAAAGATTGCAAAAGCGTTATTTGACAGAGGTGCATATTCATATCTAGGAAGAGTAAAAAAAGTTGCCGAAGGCTTAAGAGAAGCAGGCTTGCAAATCTAATTATTAATAAGTTTTTGAGTTTTGTATGAGTGATATAAAAGAGGAAGTAAAATTAGAAGAACGAATTTTAACTATTCGAAGAGTAACCAAGAAGACGACGGGAGGGAATTATGTTACCTTTTCGGCGCTTGTTGCGGTAGGAAATGGGAAAGGTAGTGTTGGAGTAGCGCTGGGACGCGGCTTAGAGGTTCCTCAAGCTATAAAAAAGGCATTGTTAAAAGCAAAGAAAAACATGATTATAGTTCCTTTGCATAAGTCAACTATACCTCATGAAATCAAGTTGAAATACAAAGCAGGTATGATTTTTCTAAAACCAGCACCAGAGGGTACAGGGTTAAAGATTGGTAGCGTTGCAAGAGTAATATTTGATTTAGCTGGGATCCATAATGCGTCAGGAAAAATCATTGGTTCTCGCAATCAAATCGTAAATACATATCTTGTTATTGAAGCATTAAAAAAACTAAAACATCGACATTTACCAGTTGATCGAAAAAAGAGTAATGAATAATTTTTTATCGCATCTTTCATCTATTACCATAAAGAAAAAAAAACGTGTTGGAAGAGGTTTAGGTAGTGGAAGAGGTGCAAAATCAGGAAGAGGAACTACTCGCCATCAAAAAGCAAGAGAAAACATCCCCCTTGGTTTTGAAGGTGGTCAAGGAAGATTAACAAAACGCTTCCCACTTCTTCGTGGTAAAGGAAGAAACAGGTCGAGAAAAGACAAGAGATATGTTATATACACAAAAGACCTGAACGCAATGAACGATGGCGATATCGTTGATGTGAAAAAACTAAAAGAGATGGGTTTTATTGATAAGAAAGAAATGTATCCACAAGTAAAGGTCATTGTAGGGGGGAAATTAGAAAAAAAAGTGACAGTAAAATTATTAATTTCCCAGTCTGCAAAAACCGCAGTTGAGAAAGCCGGTGGGTCGGTTAAGAGCATATGAAGGAGATAACAGAAAAACTACAGCTTTTATTTCGAGACCCACTCTTAAAAAAGAAAGCAATTTTTACACTCGCGATATTCCTTTTTTTTCGCATCTTTGCGTTTCTTCCTGTATCAGTCATAGATTTAACAAAACTGAAACTTCTTTTTTCGCAGAATCAATTTCTGTCTCTTCTTGATATTTTTTCGGGTGGAACATTGATTAATTTTTCGGTTATGGCGCTTGGTTTAAATCCCTATATTAACGCCTCAATCATTCTACAGCTTTTATCGGCTATTTTTCCGCAGCTGGAACAACTTGCAAAAGAAGGAGAATATGGAAGATTTAAGATGAACCAGTATACGCGTTTTCTTACCGTTCCTCTTACTATAGTTCAGGCGATAGGCATATATGTTTTATTAAAGAATCAGCAGGTCATTGGGAATTTGAATCCTTTTGAATTCTTTTCATTCATATTTACATTGGTTGCAGGGACCTTTATCCTTGTTTGGTTTGGTGAACTTATCTCAGAGTTTGGTTTGGGCAATGGAGTATCGCTTCTCATTTTTGTCGGTATAGTAGGAAGACTACCCATTATACTTGGAAGAACTGCTTTGACCATCAATCAGGAACTCATTTTTAATTTTGCGGTGTTTGTGATACTTTCGGTGCTTGTCATTGCTACGGTTGTATTTGTGAATGAAGCTGTTCGTAAGATTCCAGTTTACTATGCAAAGCGAATAAAAGGCAATAGAGTATATCAGGGAGCGACCAATTTTTTACCCTTAAAACTCAATCAAGCTGGAGTAATACCTATTATATTTGCCGTATCATTTGTTCTTATGCCTCAGTTGGTTGGTAATTTTTTAAAGTATGTAAAAAACCCCTTTATTTCAAATATTGCAACATTTCTTGCAAACGCCTTTAATCCTGAGGGTTTCTTTTATAACTTTTTCTATTTTATCTTAGTTATTGCATTTACATTTTTCTATACTGTTATTGTGTTTAATCCTCAAAAGATCGCCGATGAGATACAAAAACACGGTGGTTTTATTCCAGGCATAAGACCAGGTCTTGCCACAAAACAATTCTTGGAAAAAATCGTTTATAAAATCACAAGTGTTGGTGCAATCTTTCTTGGGATAATCGCAATTTTGCCCACACTAGCCTCCAAATTAACGGGTATGAATGAGCTTGTCATCGGCGGAACCGGTATTTTAATCGTTGTTTCCGTTATCCTTGAGACATTTAAGACAATGGAAGCACAGCTTATTATGAAAAGCTACGATAAGTTTGCACGATAGGTTATAATTTTTTAGTTTTTACTATGGCAAAAAAAGGATCGAGAGTTTTAATTGGATTTATATGTGAAGTTTGTAACAAGCAAAATTATGTTGTGGAGAAGAACAAAGTTAACACTCCAACAGCAATGAAGCTGAAAAAATACTGCAATAAATGTCGCAAGCACACATCACACAAAGAGACGAAGAAATTGGATTAATTTTATTAATTACTTTACAATATGAAGCTGGTCCTCATTGGTATCCAAGGTTCTGGTAAATCGACACAGGGAAATATACTTTCACATTTATTTAAAATACCATATCTTTCAACGGGTCATATATTTAGAGAGATAGCAAAAGAAAAAACAACCCTTGGTCGGTATATGAAAGAAACTATCAATGCAGGAATACTTGTTCCCGACCACAAAACAATTGAAATTGTAAATAGTTATTTATCACGTCCAGAATATAAGAGAGGATACATACTCGATGGTTTTCCACGAACTTTAAAGCAAGCTCATGAATTTTCCAACAATGTAGACAAAGTCGTGTATCTTCGAATTCCTGACAAGGAAGCATTGTGGAGACTTATGAATCGGCATCAAAATCGATCCGACGAGACACTCCCAGCATTGAAAAAACGCATAGAATTATTCCATAAGTTCACAGAACCTGTTGTTGAGTTTTATGAGAAACAAGGAAAGTTAATAGAGCTTGATGGAACTAAATCGATACACGAAGTACAAAGGGAGATACTTGAGAATCTTGGTAAACAGTTGGTGAAAAATCAAATAAAAGAATGGAAACAAAAGAAAAAATCTATTATCGCACTTGTTGGTCTACCGGGAGCAGGAAAGAGCGAGGCTGCTTCTTATTTTATTAAAAAGAAGCTTCCTGTAATTAGCTTCGGCAAGATTATTAACGACTATATCGATGAACACAAATTAGGACACACGGAAGAGGTACATAAAAAAGTAAGAGAAGAGTTACGAATCAAACATGGCAAAGAAGCACTGGCCGTATTGAATGAAAAAAAGATTCAAGAATCATTCAAAAAAAACAACATTGTAATAATAGACGGGATGCGATCGTGGGAAGAATACTTATATTTAAAAAAGCACCTAAAAAAAATTCAAGTATACATCTTAGCTCTTCATGCAAGCAAACATCTGCGCTATGAACGTTCAGCAAAGCGAAATTACCGGGCAAAGCTGTTTGGAGAAGTTCGAGACATAAACGAACTTATTGGAACAAACATGGGACCGACCATTGCGTTTGCAGATTTTCTTATAAAGAACAACTTTTCTATTGATGATTTGCATGATAAATTAGAAGAAGTGTATCGGCAGGTATATTTTTCTTAAACGTGGAATTGATTCAATGATAAACTATAAAACCAGTAAGGAGATAGGGGCGATGAAGGAGTGTGGATTAAAATTGCGGAAATCAGTCGAGCTTCTCCTTCCGCTAGTAAAGCCGGGAATGACAACGGAACTTATAGACAAGACCGCAGAGAAAATTATAGTTTCTCAAGGAGCAGAGACGTCTTTTAATAAGGTGAAAGGATACTTTTGGACAACGTGCGTACCAATAAATGAACAGGTAGTGCATACGCCACCTGGAAAAAGAGTCATAAAGAATGGAGATGTTTTAACGATAGATATTGGAGCATATTTTGGAGGTTTTCATACGGATTATGCGACGACCTTTATCGTTGGAAAACAAGAAGATAGCAAGGTTTCTCATTTTCTTGACATAGGTAAGGAAACTTTGACAAATGCCATAAAACAAGCAAAAGTAGGAAATCATTTAGGACACATATCACATGCAATCGAAGAGGGAATATGCAAAAATGGGTATTTTGTCATGAGGCAGCTGACAGGACATGGGGTTGGTAAAGAGTTGCATGAAGAGCCGTTCGTGCCTGGTTTGTTAGATAAACCAATAGAAAAAACTTTGAAAATTAAACCAGGGTTAGTTCTAGCTATTGAGGTTATCTACTCAATGGGAACTGAAGAAATCGCATATGAAAAGGGAGTTGACTGGTCGATCATAACAGCTGATAAGAGTCTTTCAGCCTGTTTTGAACATACCGTTGCGATTACAGATAAAAATACGTTTATTTTAACGTAATATTGTGGTACAATTATATCTTTATGAAAGACAACGTTGTTGTGGTAGAGGGAGAAGTAATTGAGAATCTTCCAAACACACTTTTTCGGATTAAACTATTCAACTCAGAAAAAGTGATACTTTGTTATCTTTCAGGGAAAATGAGGAAGAATTATATAAGGATTCTTCCGGGCGATAAGGTAAGGGCAGAGATAACCCCTTACGATATAAATAGGGGAAGGATAGTTTACAGAATCTAAACAATATGAACATACAGTCATCTATAAAAAAGATTTGTCCGAAATGCAAAATTGTGAAGCGTAAAGGAAAGCTATATGTTATTTGTGCAAATCCGAGACATAAACAAAGACAGGGATAATTTTAATATTTTAAATTAGATATATGGTAAGAATATTTGGGCTTGTAATACCAGATGGTAAAAGGATTGAGTATGCTTTAACACTGGTTTATGGGTTAGGATGGACAAGTGCAGGAAAAATTTGTGAAATGGCAGGTGTGGATAAACATAAAAAGCTTTCAGAATTAAAGGAAGAGGATGTCCGAAAGATAGTGTCAATAATTGAAAAGAATTATAAAGTTGAAGGAGACCTGCGTGAAGAATTAACAGGAAATATCAAACGGTTAAAAGAGATTGTTGCCTATCGTGGAGTACGACATACAAGAGGACTTCCAGTACGTGGTCAAAGAACAAAGTCAAACTCTCGTACCAAAAAGGGGAAAAGAAAGACAGTTGGAGCATTAAAGAAAGAAGTATGGGCAAAGATGGAGCAACAGAAAACCCAAACAGCAGTTACAGCAAAAAGTTCTAAATAATAATATGGGCACAAAAAAGAAACAAAACACAAGAATTATTGAGAGCGGAAAAATTTATATAACTGCAACTTTTAACAACACAATAGTTACTGTATCGGACGACGCAGGAAAGGCTATTGCCATAGGTTCAAGCGGCATGCATGGTTTTACAGGAACAAGAAAATCAACCCCCTATGCGGCAACAGTTACTACAGAAGGTGTTTTAAAAAAAGCCATGCTTGATCATGGTATGAGAAGGGCAGTGATTTTTGTCAAGGGAATTGGACCAGGTAGAGAAGCTGCATTACGGGCCCTTAAGGGTTCTAATCTTGAAATTGATGTTATTATTGACGTTACTCCAGTTCCTCATAATGGAGTAAGACCACCCAAGGTAAGAAGAGTTTAAGGAATTTATTATTTTATTAAGTTTTATGCGACATATTGGACCTAAAAATAGAATTGCACGAAGGGAAGGGATTGATCTTGGACTTAAAACCCCAGGTTCAAAATCTCATGCCAATCTGTTAAAAAAAATAAATATTCCTCCGGGACAACACGGAGCTGGAAGAATGAAAAAAGTGTCAGAAAGAGGAAAGCAACTTCGTGAGACTCAAAAATTAAAATATATATTCGGACTTTCAACCAAACAGTTAAAAAGATACTTCATTCATGCAGTAAAAAAGACCGGCAATACGGGATTTTTTATGTGTCAAATGCTCGAGAAGAGACTAGACAATATTGTATATCGTTTAGGATTTGCACCGACAAGAGCCGCAGCTCGACAATTGGTTGGTCACAAACACATTAAAGTCAATGATAAGCCTGCAAGCATTCCTTCAATGCAACTAAGAACCAATGATGTTGTGACATTTTTAAACGAAAAATCTCAAAAGATTCCCGCCATAGAAAAAACCTTGTTGAATAAGGATATTATTATGCCTGCATGGCTTGAACGAAAGGCTACTATTGGGAAGATTACAGGAGATCCAACATCAGAACTTATTGAAAAACAAATTATTTTACGATTAGTGATCGAATATTTTTCACGCTAATTATCATTTATTAGTTAATTATTTTATATGCTGACACCAAACTTTTCTACAAAAAAGATGCAGTCAACCTCAGATTACGAACAATTTGTATTGGAGCCATTAGCGCCAAGCTTTGGTCAAACTATGGGTAATTCGTTAAGAAGGACCCTTCTCTCCTCATTAAAAGGAGCGGCAATAGTCGGAGTAAAAATCGATGACGTTCCTCATCTTTTTAGTTCTTTGAAAGGCGTAAAAGAGACCGCGCTTGAGATTGTATTAAATCTAAAACTGATCAAATTTAAACTTACCGGTGAAGGATCATTCAAGGTCAAAATTTCTAAAAAAGGTATAGGAAAAGTATATGCGAAGGATATTGAAGGAGAAGCGGAGGTAGTAAGTGAGGACCTTTATATCGCTGAGATAACCGATGCTAAAGGTAAACTTGAGATAGAGGCAATCGTTGAAGAAGGATATGGTTATATATTGGCTGAAGAACAACAGACTAAAGAATTCGGATACATCGCAATTGATTCTTCATTTTCTCCAGTTAAAAAAGTTAATTTTAAGACAGAGGGGGCCCGCGTTGGAAGAAAAACCAACTTTGACAGGTTGATTTTAGATATTTGGACAGATGGTAGTATAACTCCAGAGGAAGCGCTAAAACAGTCGGCAAAAACGCTCACTACGCAATTTAACCATATTTTAACTGTTGAAAGCACCACATCAGGAGCAACGCCAGGAGAGGCTAAAACATCAGAGGTAAAAGCAGAGATAGACAAAAAGTTCTATGATCTTATCATCGACGAATTAAATCTTCCATCACGGGTTGTGAACGCACTTCTTCGTGAAAATATTGAAACAGTTGCTGATCTTATAAAGATTGGGGAAGACAAACTTGTAGTATTTAAGGGTTTAGGTAAGAAATCAATCGAACTCATCAAAGATGAATTAAAAAAATTAGGTGTGCAATGGAGCTGACATATGAAAAATAGAGGACATAAAATAAAATTCAGAGGGGGGAAAGACGCAAACAAAATGTTAATGCGTAAACTTGCAACAAATTTCCTTCTCAAAGGAAAAATGGAGACGACAAAACAAAAAGCAAAAGCAGCACAATCGATAGTAGAAAAGCTTGTCACCAAGGCCAAAACTAATAGCGAGGCAGACCGGAACTTTATGCTGAAACACGTTACTATACAATCAATGGTAAAGATACTTGTTTCTCAAATAGCGCCCTCACTCACAAAAGTTTCAAGCGGTTACACAAGAATTGTGTCGATGGGGCAACGAGGGACTGATGGTGCACAGATTGCACGGCTCGAATGGGTTTACCCAGTTGTTTTAGAAACAGAAAAGAAAATAGTTGAAAAAAAGCAATCACCAAAAAAAGAAGTTATAGAAAAAGAAGCAAATAAAAGTTAATTCATGTTATGGTACACCTGACAAAAAGCACAAAACCAATTTCAGAGAAATCAATCAATAGAAAATGGCACCTTATTGATGTAAAAGGAAAAATAGTCGGAAGAATTGCTCCCTACATTTCGTCTTTACTTCAAGGAAAGGGTAAGGTAAACTATGCCCCTTATCTTGATGCAGGAGATTATGTTGTTGTGGTAAACTCAGCACTGGTCAAATTTACAGGAAAGAAGCTTCAGGACAAAGTATATTCAAGATATTCTGGCTATCCTGATGGATTAAAAAAGGCAACAGCTGAGGAAGTATTAAGAAGGAATCCAAACCGCATTATCAAAGAAGCTGTGTCTGGAATGTTACCAAAAAACAAGCTTCGAGACAGACGTCTTGCTAGGCTTTTTATATCGCCTAACGAAAGCCATCCATATCAGCACAAATTGCAGGCAAATATTAAAAATTGAACTAAAAGTTTATAATGGTAAAAAAAACAAAAAACATTCTTTACTATGAAGCAATAGGGAGGCGAAGGGAAGCTGTTGCTCGAGTGAGGTTGTATATCACCGGCAAAGACAAAACAGCGTCTGTTGGTGGTATCAAACTTAAACAGGGAGATATCATGGTAAACGATAAACCGATTCAATCTGTTTTTCCTGCACTTTTTGAAAAGACTCAATATCTGCGTCCATTTAAAATCACCTTAACCGAAGAACGATTTGCAGTGTCTATCCACGTTCGTGGAGGAGGGAAAAAAGGACAACTTGGAGCTATTATACATGGTTTAGCACGTGCCATTGAAAAAACTGATAAAGATGCTCTGAGGCCGCTTCTAAAAAAAGAGGGAATGCTAACGAGGGACCCCCGTACAAGAGAGCGTAGAAAAGTAGGAACGGGAGGAAAAGCAAGAAGAGTAAAGCAATCACCAAAACGATAAGCTTTCATCAATGCTATATAATAAGAGAGTATATGAAAGGTCTTTCTATCATAATTCCTTCCTTCAATACCAAAAAAATCACTAAGCAGTGTATTACCGCTTTAAATGGCGTACTACTCAACAATAAAATACCGTATCAGATCATTGTTGTTGACAATTCTTCAACTGATGGTTCACAAATAATGCTTCAAGAAGTAAAAAATCCCCGCTTGTTTACTGTTTTTAACTCTGAAAACAAAGGCTATGGAAAGGCGAATAATCAAGGACTTAAGATAGCGTCTATGGACTATGTATTGTTTCTCAATTCTGATGTGTTAGTAGACAAACAGATGGACTTTTCAAAACTTATACATTTTTTTGAAACTCATGAAAAGATAGGGGGTTTAACAGTAAAGGTGAATTTAATAAACGGTTCAATTGATCCGGCCTCACATAGAGGATTCCCAACCCCATGGCGTTCGCTATGCTATTTTATTGGGTTTGAGCGCCTTTTCTCAAAAATACCAATTGTGAATCGTTTATTTGGAGGATATCATTTGGTTTTTCTTGATAAAAAGAGCACTCATGAAATTGATTCTCCAACAGGAGCTTTCTTTATGGTGTCACGATCATTACTTCAAGAGCTGCATGGATTTGATGAGGACTTTTTCATGTATGGAGAAGACCTAGACCTATCCTTCAGAATAAAAGAAAAAGGTTATAAGATCATATATCTTCCCACCTTCCAAGTCCTGCATTATAAATACCAAAGCGGTTTACAGAATAAGAAAAACCAAGAGTTGCGAAAAAAAATAAGAAAAAGTTTTTACGAAGCCATGGCAACCTTTTATAAAAAGCATTATGAAAGAGTGTATCCGCCAATAGTAAATAGATTTATTTATTTTTTGATTAGATTAAAAACAAATCAATTATGAAAAGAATAGGCATTGATGCAAGGCTTTATTCTCAAACAGGTGTTGGGACATATCTGCGCAACCTTCTATATGAGCTTTCTAAACTAAAAACAACCGGTTTATCTTTTGTCATATACGTTTCTTCTTCAGATATAAAACAAATACGTGCCGAAATACCACAGTTCATCATAAAAGAAGCCCCCTTTCGATGGCACACCCTATCTGAACAGACAATGTTTTTGAGACATATTACTAAAGACTCACTCGACCTTATGCACTTTACTTATTTTGGATACCCTATTTTGTATAGAGGTAAATTTGTCGCAACGGTTCATGACCTAACTCCTTTGTTATTTAAAACAGGTAAAGCTTCAACAAAAAACTCGCTTTTATATGAGATTAAACACTTTTTTTTCCGTTGGGTACTAAGATCACAAGTAGAAAGAGCGCAAGCTATCATTACGCCAACACTTACCGTAAAAAAACAACTAGTTGAACATTATGGTTTTGGTATTGAATCAAAAATATTTCCGTTTTATGAAGGCGTAGGTTATGAGCTAAGGAACGCGAAAGAAAACACATCTCTACAGCAAGTTTTTTCAAAACAGTTCTTTTTATATGTGGGAAACTTTTATCCCCATAAAAATTTAGTGAGATTTATTACAGCCTTTGCAAAAAAAGACATAGTATCTCAATTAATACTTGTTGGTCCTCAAGACCATTTTTCAACCGCAATACATAAACTCATACTCAAGTTAGGAGCTCAAGGAAAAATCCTCTTGTATCATGGAGCAACCGTTAATGACTTAGTTTACTTTTACAAACATGCCAAAGCTCTTATTCATCCCTCACTCTCGGAGGGTTTCGGATTACCTCTTATTGAGGCTGCATATTTTAAATGTCCTATTATTGCCTCTGACATATCGGTGATGAAAGAACTTTTGGATGAAAACTGTATCTATTTCAACCCTTACCATACCGAAGACATACATGAAAAAATACTAAATATATCATCCTCCCACAAGCCGGATTATTCAAAGACACTTGAAAGGTGTTCTTTTGCGCGTATGACAAAAGACACTCTTTCGTTATACAAAAAAGTATTACGTGTTGAATAATATGGTACAAAAGGAAAAAAAAGTAGCTATTGTATATGATTGGATAGATAAATGGGGGGGTGTTGAGAGGTTGTTGTTAGTACTTCACCATATGTTTCCTTCAGCGCCTTTTTTTACTTCGTATGTGGATTTGCAGTCGGCTCGATGGGCAAGAGGTATACATATCAAATCCTCATTTATTCAACATCTTCCTCGGTTTATTAAAAAAAGCAGGCTTCTTTCTTTTTTTTTCTATCCCCTTGCTTTTGAATCATTTGATTTTTCTGAGTATGATACAGTTATATCGGTTAGTTCATCATTTGCAAAATCTATTATTACTAAACCGAACACTCATCATATATGTATATTGTTAACCCCCACTCGTTATCTTTGGTTATATCCAACCCAATACCTTGGAGTCTTTCTGGTAAGTATCTCTGCAAAGATAATAGATTTTTTTAAAAAATGGGATAAAATAGCAAGTAGGCGCCCTGATAATACAATTGCAATCTCACATGAAGTCAGTAAAAGATGTTTAAAATATTATGGTTTTTGTCCACCAGTGATTTACCCCCCGTTTGACCTTCAATATTGGGTGAAAGTTAAAAAGAGTATTTTAGACAGTAATTACTCCCAAAACACAAATGTGACCCACCTTAAGCAATTTTATCTTGTAGTAGCAAGACTTGAACCGTATAAGAAAGTAGATGTAGTTATAAGGGCGTTTAAAGGTCGAAAAGATCACTTAGTAGTTGTTGGAAAGGGAAGCTTACTACAAAAGATGAAAAGACGAGCGGGAAAGAATGTCCTATTTATGGAAGATCTTTCCGATGAAGATCTGGGATCACTTTATTCTAATGCACAAGCCCTTATCATGCCTCAGCATGAAGATTTTGGCTATGTTGCGCTTGAGGCTCAATTTTTTGGTTGCCCGGTCATCGCATATGATAAAGGGGGAAGTAAAGAAACCATAATGGATGGGAAAACAGGAATTTTTTTTCATGAACAGACCCATACAAAGATACGTGCTGCACTTGAAAGATGGGATAAAATATCATACAATTTAAGACACCATACGAGACAGTATGGAGAAGAGAACGCTACCTTTTTTTCAAAGGAACATTTTGAAAAAAGTCTTTATCGCATTATCAATTGTGACAAGCCTAAGCAAGCATGAAAGCAGTTATTTTTGCAGGAGGCACTGGTACGAGGCTTTGGCCTCTTTCAAGAAAAAAATCGCCAAAGCAGTTTGAAAAACTTATTGGAGATAAGTCTACTCTTCAATTGGCTGTAGAGCGTCTTTCACCAGAATTTTCATATAAAGACATCTATATCTCAACAAACGTCTTATATAAAGACGTTATTCGCAAGCAGTTGCCACAAATACCGAAAGAAAACTACTTTTTGGAACCGGAAAAAAAAGACGTAGGACCTGCTATCGCACTGGTCATGGGTACTTTTTATCAAAAATTTCCCCACGAGCCGGTTGCAATCTTGTGGAGTGACCATCTTGTCAAAGAAGTTCAACTATTTAAAAAAATATTATTGGTAGCTGGTGATTATATAGAAAAGAATCCGGACAATATTATTTTTATAGCGCATAAACCGCGTTACGAAAGTACTAATTTAGGCTATATCCATATAGGAAAGAAAATGCATACCATGAAAAAAATCTCTCTTTTTTCTTTTGAAGGATTCAAATATAGACCAGATGAAGCAACCGCAAAGAAATTTTTTAAGTCAAACACTTACGCTTGGAATCTTGGTTATTTTGTTACCACCCCTACTTTTATTTATCACTCATTTAAGCGATTTGCCCCAAATATTTATGAAAATACGCAAAGAATTTTAGCCCACATGGGAAAAAATGATTATGAGAGCGTCTTAAAAAAAGAATATAAAAAAGTTGAAAGCATAAATTTTGACAACGCCATTCTTGAAAATCTAGATAAAAGAGATGCTCTTGTTATGGTTGAAGACATTGGTTGGAGTGATATCGGAGCATGGGAAGCATTAAAAGAAGCTTTAGAAAGGTATCCTTATGAAAATATTATACGAGGTAAAGTATATTTGGAACACGTGAGAGATTCTCTTATATATAACTATGATGATAAAAAACTAATCGTCGGCATAGATCTTGATGAGCATATAATTGTAAATACCCAGGATGTTGTGCTTATTGCAAAAAAAACGTCTGTATCAAAAATCAAGACACTTGTTGAAAATTTTGAAGGAACCGAGCACGAAGACCTCATATAATATTATGTACCGAAAATATTTTAAAAGAATATTTGATATAGTTACAGCACTATGTTTACTTGTCTTTTTTTTCCCCATATGTATTTTAGTTGCTATTGCTATTAAGGTAGATTCAAAAGGTCCAGTATTTGCAGATGTACCAGAGCGCGTGGGACAAAGGGGAGAAAAATTTAAGATGTATAAGTTTAGATCTATGATACAAAATGCTCATGAACTACTTCGGACTGATAAACGTTTCATCCAGCTATATAAGGAATATAAAAAAGGCAGTTACAAATTGAGAAACGATCCCCGCATCACAAAAACAGGTAAATTTATAAGAAAACATTCTCTTGATGAAATCCCTCAACTTTTAAATGTCTTAAGAGGGGAGATGAGTTTAGTTGGACCACGGGCATATTATCCAGATGAACTTGAAAATCAACAAAAAGAGCATCCAAACACAAAAAAATATGTACAAAACGCTCTTTCTGTCAAGCCTGGCATAACAGGATTATGGCAGGTTACAGGCAGATCCGAAATCAATTTTGACAAACGTATTGCAATAGACGCAAAATATGTAGATAATATATCATTTATAGAGGATTTAAAAATAATCATTAAGACCCCGCTGGTTATGATCACCGGAAAAGGGGCAATTTAATATTAATTAATTTATCATGAAAAAAATTAGCATAGCTTTTTTACTTGTTTTTTTGGTAGTTATTACTGTTTTTGGTTACTTTATGGTCTTTGCACCGGTTATGAAAATAAAGGCTAAAGGACAAGTGGTAGCAAGTGCAGCCAAAGAGATGAAAAGTGTCTTTTCTAAAAACGACATAGATCTCCTAAACAGTAAAACAAAAGACTTTTCTCAAAAATATGCCGATTTTGAAAAAGAAGCAAAATCGATCTACTGGGCAACGTTTATTCCGTATGTAGCAGATTTTAAAAACGGTGTTGAGGCTGGCAGATACACTATACGGGCGGGAGAGGATGCAATTACAGCGATTACTCCCTATGCAGATCTCATTGGATTCAAAAAGGGACAGTCTTCATTTATTGAAAAATCAACCGAAGGAAGATTGCAAACTGCCATATTGACGCTTGATAAAGTATTGGGAAAGATAGATTCTATTTCCGAAAACGTTAGACAGGCGGGGGATAAGATTGATCAGATTGATCCAAAAAGATATCCTGAGAAGATAGGAAAAACTGCGGTGAGAAGTCAGATAACGAACCTGAAAGAACAGTTTACCGGTATGGCTTCTTTATTTGTTGATGCGAAGCCTCTTCTTAAAAATATTCCCTCAATCTTCGGTGCAAAGAAAGAAAAAACCTATTTACTTCTTTTTCAGAATGATAAAGAAAGAAGGGCAACTGGCGGATTCCTGACAGCATTTGCTGTTTTTAAAATCAAAGATGGGAAAATTACTATTGAGCGGTCCGATGATATTTATGCTCTTGATGCGACTATCAACGACCGACCCGCTGTTCCAAAAGAAATATTAACTTATCATAAAGGAGTATCTACTTTTTGGATTAGGGACAGCAATCTGTCTCCTGATTTGGTTAAGTCAATTGAGTTGTTTAATAGCTTATACAAAAAAAGCGGCGCAAGGGTTAACTACGATGGTATCATTTTCCTTGATTCAAAAATCCTCGTTGATATGTTAACAATCTTCGGAGACACGCAAGCCAATGGTATAAATTTCTCTTCCTCAATTGATAAGAACTGTAACTGTCCACAGGTCTTATGGAAACTGTTTAACATCGTAGGAGAAGAAGTAGGATACCAAAAAGAGAACAGAAAGGGCATACTGGGAAGCCTGATGTATGAATTATTCTACAAAGCAATAGGTTTTTCACCCTCAAAATATTGGGGTACTTTGGTACAGACGATGTACAAGAACCTCGAAGAAAAGCACATACTGCTTTATTTCAATGACCAGCAAATACAACAGTCTATTGAGAAACTTAATTTCGGTGGACGGATTGGTCAGTACAAGGGTGATTATTTGCACATTAATAACGTTAACTTTGCTGGGGCGAAATCAAACCTTTTTGTTACGGAATCAATTGTATCTAAAGCAACAGATAATGGTGGAGTTATTCAGAAAGAGTTAACTGTTGAATACAAAAATCCAGAACCAGCTTCAAATTGTAACAGACACCAAGAGCGAATTCTTTGTTTGAATGCGATATTACGCAATTGGGTACGAGTATATGTGCCAGTCGGATCCAAACTTGTCGAATTTAAAGGGTCAACAAAAACAGTTAAGACCTACGATGAATTTGGAAAAACCGTTTTTGAAGGATTTCTTGAGGTTCCAACAGAAGGCATGGCAAAAATAATAATCACTTATACTTTACCAAGTACCATACAATCAAAAGACTATAGTCTTTACATACAAAAACAACCAGGAGTTATTAGTCAAAAACTAAGGATAGACTTGAACGGTAAGAGTATTTTCAACGGGGAACAAACCAAAGACTTGGAGATAAAAAAATAGAGCTATGCATCGATATCTAAAGACAGAAGGTATTGTGATTAAGAAAAGACAGCTAATGGGAAAGGACACGATTATTACTTTTTTTACTCTAGAGCAAGGAAAGATTACGGCTATAGCAAAAGGAGTTCGAAAAATAGTAAGCAAAAGGCTTTCATCTCTTATGACGGGCAATCTGATCCAGATGGTTCTTTATGAAAGGAAAGAATACTATTATATTCAAAGCGCCCAGATCATCTCCATATTTTCTCGAATAAAAAAAGATGAACAATTATTAAAACAGTTATACTTTTTTTTATTTATACTTGATCAGCTTCTTCCCGAACGGCAAAAGGAGACATCAATTTATTTTCTATTTAAGAGATTCCTTATCGAGCTTTCCCGCGGTGAACTTGAACCTATTAGAATGAAACATTATTGTGATAATTTGCTTACACATTCAGGGTATCGTGTTGAAGCGGATACTCTTGTTGAGACGATAGTAAGAATTGAGCAAATAATGGGGAAAAAAGTTTCATCTTTATTATATAATTAGGATATGGATGATATCATCGCTTTATGTAAAAGACGTGGTTTTCTTTATCCCTCATCTGAGATATACGGAGGATTGGCTAATTCATGGGATTTTGGACATTATGGAACGCTTTTAAAGAATAACATTCGAGATGCCTGGTGGCGCACTTTTGTTTTGGGCAGAGATGATATGGTGGGACTTGATGCGAGCGTTTTTCTTAATCCAAAGGTTTGGCAGGCATCTGGTCACGTATCAGGGTTCACTGATGCGCTTGTTGACTGTAAAAATTGTAAATTCAGGACCCGTGCAGATCACCTTATTGAAGATAAGGTAAAAAATATAAAAGTAGAAGGACTATCAGTTGACAAGCTTACAAAGATCATACGTGAAAATAAGCTAAAATGCCCGAAATGCGGAAAAGATGACCTAACAGATGTAAGACGATTCAATCTGCTTTTTGAGACAAAAATGGGCATTCTTGAAGATTCAAAATCGACACTCTATCTGAGAGGTGAGATAGCACAAGGGATATTCCTTAATTTTAAAAATGTTCTTAATTCGCTTAGGGTTAAAATCCCATTTGGCATTGCCCAACAAGGTAAAGCATACCGCAATGAAATAACAATGGGACGCTCAGTTTTTCGTACGATGGAGTTTGATCTTATGGAGTTTGAATATTTTATTCACCCATCAAACTATGTAAAAACATATGAGTACTGGCAAAATGAGATGTGGCAATGGGCACTATCACTTGGCATACCTAAAGAGAAGTTAAGATGGAGAGAACATGAAGACTTTGAAAGATCACATTATTCAAAAAAAACCATGGATATAGAATATCACTTTTCTTTTGGTTGGAAAGAGATGTTTGGACTTGCTTATCGAACAGACTTTGATTTGAAGAATCATATGCAGAACTCTGGGAAAGACCTGCAATATTTAGATCAAAAAAGAGGAGAGAAATATATTCCTCATATTATTGAGCCAACTTTTGGATTGTCGAGGCTTGTTGGTATCGTACTTGAAGATGCTTACCATATCGAAGAAGTAAAGGGTGAACAAAGAGTTTATTTGAAACTTGACCCTAAAATTGCACCGATCAAGGTAGCGGTTTTTCCACTACAGAAAGATGAGAAACTTATCGCCGCTGCGACAGAACTCTACCACACATTAAAAAAGATGACCGTGGTTGAATATGACAATGCGGGGAATATAGGAAAAATGTATCGAAGACAGGATGAAATAGGCACTCCTTATTGTATTACGATTGATTACCAAACCATTGAAGACAAGACTGTGACGGTGCGTGACAGAGATACTATGAAACAGAACCGCGTTCCACTAGACAGCATACCAAATTTACTTAAAAAATTACTATTTAACTAAGTTTATCATATGCAAAGTACTACTAAAAAAAAGACGGTCATCATCGTTGGAGTCGTTGTCTTTATTATTATTGTCCTTTCGTTTATTTTATTATCAAAAAACAAGAAAGAAGAAGTAAAGGAAAAAACAGGAGGAGTACTTATTCAAGAAGAAAACATTCTCCCAACCGTTGACTCATCGGTCAAGGTTGAATTTACCTCATCGTCAGAAGGTAAGGAAGCGATTTTAAGACTAAGCGGAATACCTTCAGGGACAGAATCAATCGATTATGAGCTTTCGTATCAAGAGGCACAAAAAGGGTTACAAGGAGTAATTGGAACCATTATGCCAGACAACCAAACAGCCTATGAAAAAAAAATCACACTTGGAACTTGCTCATCGGGAAGATGTGTATACCATGAGATAATTGGAAAGGTGAAAGTTACCCTCAAATTTGTCGGCTCATACGGAGATAAAATCTATGAAAAAGAATATGACATCTAATGAATGATGCTATATACTTACATTAACGGGAGATATTTATTAATGTTTTTTTTATAAAGGAGGTGATATTGTATGCCAAATATTCGTTCTGCAAAGAAAAAGGTTCGAAAAGACATAAAACGAACAAAACACAACGTTTTTTATCGTGATGCAATAAAAAAAGCAATCACAATAATAACAAAATTAAAAGGCGGAGAAGGATCAGGAGAAAAAATCAAAAAAACAGTTTCACTTATTGATAAAGCAGCAAAGAAAAAAGTAATTCATAAGAACAAGGCTTCTCGTCTTAAATCAAGGGTTATGAAGTTGTCTGTAGCTAAAAAATGAGATATCAGATCAACCTACTCCAAGAGAAAGAAAAAGACATATCTGGCAAGATGGTCTATTTTGCACTTCACTATTTGAGGTATATTCTTGTATTGACCCAAATTGTGGTTATTGCAGTTTTCTTTTACCGATTTAAGATTGATCAGGAAGTTATTGATCTACGGGATGAACTAAAACAGAAAGAAGAAATAGTTCAAGTTTCAGATCCGCTTCTTAAGGAAGCGCAGGGAGTGGATTTGAAGACCCGGGAGATAAAAGATGTGCTTATTAGGCAGGAGGCATCTCAGCAGATGCTGACTTATTTTCTCAGTGTTTTTCCAAATAATATGCGAGTAACCAGGATTGATATGAGTGAAAAGGGGTTTGAATTTATTGGTATTACTTCTGAGCCTCAAATAATCAAGATTTTTCTTGACAAACTTAATGCAGATAAAGCGTTTAAGACCATTGAGCTCGGAAGCATTCGTAGAGAAGACAACAGTTTTCATTGCCCATTTAAACTTTATGGATTTATACCAAAATAATGTAAGGATATGGATAAAGAATCCCTCAAAAAAAGGTTAACGTCAAAGAAAGCGCAAGATTATAGCTATGCGATTATTTTTTTCTTGACATTTTCGTTTTTTATTTTTTTTGTAATTCGTCCAAACTTAGTAAACGTTTTTTCACTTCAAGAAGAGCTTGGAAGACTACGAATTCTTGATGCAGGATATGAAAATGTGATCAAAAAGATCATCAACATCCAAACATTTCTTGAGGTAAATAGAAGTGATTTATATCTTTTAGATCAATCAGTTTCATCCACCCCACAGATAAATAAGCTGATTGAGGATATTGAAGCTGCAGCAACAGAATCAGGTCTTATCGTCAATCAAATAAACATAAGCAGAATTGATTTAAAAGAAAAGAATAAACGTGATAGTAAAAATACACTTATGGTAAACATAGCTACACGTACGGGGTTTGAAGAGACGAAAAAATTTATGGATGATTTAATATCTCAACGAAGACTTAAAATGCTTAAAAGTGTCGTCTTTGAAAAGGAAGATAAATATGGGACTGGTAGCGGAGCTTTAAATATAAAAATTGAACTAGAAGGATATTACCTATGAAAAAGATAGAGGTGCTTATACTTTCAGTAGCAATTTTCTTTACCATTATTGCATGGGTTATTATTGACATATATCATATCCAGCAAAAAATTAACGATCAAATTGATGTTAAACCAGCAACAATTCCCAATTATCAAATGGATCAGAAAATAATCGACGTTTTGAAGCAAAAAGTGGAGTAAGTTATGATATACAGCAAACTATATTTACAAAGAAAAACGAGTCTTTTACCCGCCGTTTTGGTAATGGGTGTATTGTTTATTGCCACTCTATTTATTTTCTACACAAAAAAATCAGCCCATGTCACGTCGATCACAAAGACGCCCTTAATAAAGAAAGAACTTGTGAATCTGTCTTCAAATCAAGCAGGAATATATTGGGAATCAAAGGATAAGGAAGAGGGATGGATCCAATTTGGGGAGAAAGGTGAAGATGTTAGTACCAATGCTTATGATGACAGAGATCTATCACCTAATTTACAAAAATATACCCATCACTACGTAGCATTAAAGAACTTGAAGGAAGATAAAAACTATTATTTTAGAATAATGAACAAAAGGGGAGCTTATGTTGACAAGGATATGAATATCTTTCATTTTAAAACACCAAAAAAAGAAACGCAAAGATATAGTGGCAAACCTGCATATGGTAAAGTTTTAATGGCCAACGGCAAGCCTAGGGAGAATATCCTCGTTTTACTTACAATAGAGGGAAAAATTCCCCTACTCGCTCTATCAAAATCAACAGGGGAATGGCTGCTGCCCTTAAATAGCATAATTGAAAAAACAACGGGTAAAACAGTATATGACATATCAAGCAACACAAGAACCAATATTGAGTTTATAGAAGAGAGGGGAAGTAGTTCTCATGTAGTTACTTTTTTAGCGAATATAAACCCCATGGCACAAACAATCATTTTAGGTAGAAACTACAGCCTTCTTGCCCAACAACAAGGTCAAGGAGATGTATTGTCAGTATCAACAGGAAAAAAAATTGAATCAAAATCAACAGTGGCTATCGTTTATCCACGAGAAAATGCCATAATACCGGCTCTAAGGCCTCTTATTAAGGGTCAAGGATTACCTGGTAGTGATGTTACTGCTTTTATTAACTCAAGTCCTCAATTTACGTTCCGAACAAAAGTTGATAAGGTGGGAGAATGGAGGATTTTACCAACAGATCCCATCTCACCAGGTTCATATGTCTTGACGATTACGTCAAAAGATGAAACGGGAGCAAAGATAACCATAAAACGAAATTTTATTATCGCTAAAAGCGGTGAGCAAGTTTTGGGGTTAGCCACAGGAGAACCGACACTACCTCCTCCAACAACTACTCCTACACGATCTATCTCAGCTACTCCCGTTCCCACGCTTATTGTTTTTAACCCGACTCCAACATTGCACCCAACGCTTTTTCAGCCAACAAGTCAACCCCAATATCCCATAACAACACCAACAAACACACCGCCTCGTACTGGAGGAAGCTTAACTGGCCTTCTTTTTGCCAGTCTCATCCTACTATTTGTTGGAGGAGGGTTAATGCTTGTTTTTTAACACGCTTTTTGATTAAATGAATGTATGGGGGGAGTAATAGATTTTTTTCTTTCAGTAAACAAAATAAGCTTATTTGCCTTTTTGGGCGTGTTTGGTTTTTTGGTTTATGAAGTATATCTTCTTCGAAGAGAACATTTAAAAAAGCAAAAACCAGTCCTACCCCAGTTTAATACTAGTACTGTTGTTGATAAGACCGTCATTCAACAACAGGCTGTATCCCTTAGTCCACCAAAAAAAGCAGATATTGAAAAACATACCAAATCACCGATTTTTTTGATCATTTTACTTATTTGTATGATTATATTTTTTCTTGGGTTTACCATATATACTGTTTTTATAGGCAAAACCGTAAAAGGGACGCCTGAAATCACGCCGAAGGTTATAATACAGGAAATCTCGTCACCAGGTTTAAAAGTATTTGATAGCAATTGGGTTGAAATCAATGAGAAAGATACGAAAGAGCAACTAAACCCAGGAGAGAGAATTTACATTGGAATAAGTACGATTGAGGAAGCGGATATAGATCGCGCCAGGATAAGAGTAAATGAAAAATCATGGAATATATCGCACATTACAGACAAACTCAACAAAGAAAAAAAACTATATTATAAGGAATATATTATTGCAACAGGAGAATCTAAATTAACAATTGACGCCCAACTTCATTCAAAAATTGATGGTTGGTTGGGAGATTGATATGAAAAAAAAGAAGATAGGAACGATATTAATATTAGTCATGACGATGAGTATTTTTGGAGCAATAATCTATCTTAGTATGCTTTTGAGCAATAAAGGAGAAAAATCAGTGACTCAGATAAAAAAAACCAAAGCAAGCGCACAGACATATCACAAACTGCTTGCTCTCAACGTTACACCACCTGATTTAACTGATCATTCTGCCCCAACAGTCATTCCAGACTCTGTTACATCAACTGGAATAACTTCTATCCCAACCCCGCAATCACCCTCACCAAAGGTCCCATACGTGCAAACGACACTACAACCATCAGTTACTGTTCCTACGACTACCCCTGTTACTATGCCGTCTCCAACCCGACCGGCGCCCACGCTTGTGGTATTTACTCCAACTCCAACAACAATGCTTCTTGCTTATCGTACCATGACGATAACGCCCACTCTCATACCGTCTCGTAACACAGGGGGTGAAGAGCAAAAAAAAAGCATATCACCAACATTTCAACCAACCAGGGGAGCGCCCATTGAAAACAAACTTCCGGAGACAGGATGGGTACAATTAAGCACGATCCTATTTATAGTAGCCGTGACAACAATCTTCTTATCCTTCTTATTTTGATTCATCTAATGAAGCTGCCTGAATCAAAGAAAGAAATTGTTTAGCATCCCATGAGGCTTTCCCAGGGAGAAAACCGCCAACCTCATCAGAGGTAAGATATTGTCCAACATTCTGCTCATTCACAGAACCCCCATATATAAATACACAATTTTTAGGGAGGGATAATTTCTTCTTCATGTTTACTACATCCTCAAGCTTTTCATTTTTTCCTGTTCCAATAGCCCATACAGGCTCATAGGCAACATATTTTACATCATGCGGGATGGGGTCTTTCTCGTCACGGACACAATATACTGGTTCAATGCCGTATTTTACTGCTAATTTTACTTTGATCGCTAAGTCTTCGTTTGTTTCATGGAAAGTACTCCTTCTTTCACTATGACCAATAAGGCTAAACTTGACTATTTCTGATAATGAACGTGCGGTTACTTCGCCAGTATAGCTTCCTTGTTCAAATGCGGATAGTGTCTGAGCTCCGACATATACATTTTTTAGTCCAAGTATTCTTTCCTTTATGTATAAGAGAAAAGGGTATGGAGCACAAATACTAATTGTTACCAGATTGTGGGGACGATATCCAAGAAGGAATGTGTCTAACCAATTTTGTACTTCTTTTATTGTTTTATTTGCTTTCCAGTTGGCGAGGATAAACTTCATATAAGTAATAATATAACTTGTAATCAATAGACTATAATTATAGTTTATGTTAGACGATGTCTTCAAGGGATTAAACGAACAACAAAAAAAAGCAGTTTCTTATGTAAAAGGACCCTCAATTATTCTGGCCGGGGCAGGTTCGGGTAAAACACGAGTGCTTATTTATAAAGTGATACATCTCATAAATAATCATAAGGTTGATTCTTCCTCAATTCTCATGATTACTTTTACTAACAAGGCTGCAGGAGAGTTGAAAAAGAGAATGCGTTTTCATCAAAAAAAAAGCCTTGGATATGTAGGAACGTTTCATTCTTTTTGTGCTCAGGTATTAAGATCTGAGGGGATACATATTGGATTAAACAAAGGATTTGTTATATATGATGATGATGATCAGTTAGCCCTCATGAAAGCAATCGTAAAAGAAAAAGAGGTAAAAAGATTTTCCCCTTCGTTTATTCTCAACAGAATATCTGCAGCAAAAAACCAACTCATATCTCCTAAAAGATACTTACAGACATTTTCGGATTACTCAGCTTCGCAAATATACGAATTATATACAGAATATGTTCGCAGATTACGATTGCATCAGGCGGTGGATTTTGATGATCTCATCATGCTAACAGTGGAATTATTTGCTAAATATCCTTCAATACTTAAACAGTATCAAGACAAATATACATACATTTTTGTTGATGAGTTCCAGGACACCAATTATGCACAGTATCACTTAACTCAGTCTTTGGGCAATAGAAACAACAATATAACTGTTGTTGGAGATTTCTCACAGAGTATTTATTCTTGGAGAGGGGCAGATATGCGCAACCTTGAAAAATTCAAAGAGGATTTCTCTCAATGTAAAACATTTCTTTTGGAACGTAATTACCGCTCATCACAAAAGATACTCGACTTTGCCTATGAAATTATTGCAAAAAACGAAGGGCATCCGATACTCAAACTCTATACTGAAAATAAAATAGGAGAAGAAATTCCCATATATGAAGCTCGTGATGAAAGTGATGAGGCCTTTTATGTATCTACAGAGATAGAAAGATTAAGAGGCATATATCTATATGAATCAATAGCAGTTCTATATCGTACAAACGCTCAGTCTCGGGCGATTGAAGAATCCTTTTTGCATTATGGAATCCCATATGTTTTAATTGGCGGTACGCGATTTTATGAACGCAAAGAGGTTAAAGATGTACTTTCTTATATGAGACTACTTATTAACCCACTTGATGGGGTTGCTAGGGAACGAATAATAAAACTTGGGAAGCGAAAATGGATCGCTTTTAAAGAAAAATACGAAGAACTGCAAAAAAAATCAGAAAATTTACAAACGGCAGAATTAATGGAGCGGGTTTTTCAGGAAACCGGATATTTGGAGCTATACAATCCAAGCGACGAAGAAGACTATAGTCGTCTGGAAAATATCAAAGAGTTAAAATCAGTTGCGATTCATTTTCCAAACATTATCGAGTTTCTCCAGCAAGTTGCCTTGGTTGAATCAGAGTATTCTGAAGGAGAAAAGAAAAAGAAAGCAAATGAGGGGGTCAGGTTAATGACTCTTCATCAAGCTAAGGGACTAGAGTTTAAGGCAGTGTTTATCGTTGGGGTAGAAGATGGTATATTACCGCATGCTCGTTCAATTGATGATTATTTTCAGTTAGAAGAAGAGCGGAGATTATTTTATGTGGGGATTACGAGAGCGCAAGAAAAGCTCTATATTAGCTACGCAAGACGCAGATATATGTATGGAAGAAGGGGAGAGGGGATGAAGTCAAGATTTTTAGGGGGAGAGGAAGCAAGGATTGATTGGTGATTTGTACCGGCAGGTATTATTATATATAATACATTTTATACGATATAACAGAAAGCTATGATAAGAGATAAAACAGGTAAACAATTAACGACGTTGGAGATAGTGCAAAAAATGAGAAATAGGTTTTATAAAGTAATTGTTGAAATTGAAATATATATTCTTCACATCGTAGGGTATATTCCATCACATACTATACGCAACTTTTTATATTTTCTTGCAGGAATACAGATAGGAAAAGGTTCAGCCATACACATGGGAGCTCATTTTCATGATCCAAAGCGCATTGTAATTGGTGAGGATACGATCATTGGTGAGGGAATGGTTTTTGATGGGCGAGATAAAATAAAGATTGGAAACCATGTAGATATAGCCTCTCAAGTTATGTTTTATAATAGCGAACACGATATACACAGTGAGCATTTCGAAGCAATTTGTGCACCAGTTATTATTGAAGACTATGTATTTATAGGACCGCGTTCCATCATTCTTCCTGGGGTTACAGTTGGCAGGGGGGCAATCATTGCAGCTGGGGCTGTCGTAACAAAAGATGTTCCTCCATTTTCAATTGTTGGAGGAGTGCCGGCACGGCTAATTGGAGAGCGGAAAAACAAAGATCCTCACTATCGTTTGGGAAGGGCTGAATTGTTTCGCTAATACTTTCGTCTTTATTAATCTTGGGTTCCGACTAAAAAGACTGCTTGCCAGGGTTTGTATGAAGAGAAAAATTTCTTGTCAAACAAAACTTCATTTTTTCTTGAGACTTTATAAGTAAACGTTGCCTTACCGCCCCACGCAGGGAAGTCAACTTGTTTTACTATCCCACGTTTAAGAGTTGGATCATCTTGATATAAAGGGTCAGGAGGAGGAGCAACATCAAAAAGTACTGGTACAGAAAGCTCAATATTGCGATCGTCTTTTTTTCCATAAAGCTTAAAGGTAAGTATCATTTTTTCCTCATCTATCTCCGTTTGAATAAGAATTGAAGCCGGAGTATTATTTTGAATTTTTAAATCAACGCTTGGGGCGAAAACAGTCGCATCTAGTCCTGGTTTTGAATCATTCTCATAGTAAGAAACGCGGTATGCGTGAGGGTGTTGTTCAAGGATAGGGAGGCCAGCATTGAGAGCGGCACGAAAAAAGGTTGTTGAGACTTGGCAAACCCCTCCCCCATCTCCCAGTACGGTTTTTCCACCTTTAATAATATAGGCGGGTTGATATCCTGTTTGAGCTGATATATCTCCTATTGTTTCATTAAATGAGAGCTCACTGTTTTTGGGTATAAGAACGCCATTAAACTTAGAAGCAGCAAGAATTACATTGTGTATTCTACCAGGGATAGAATGAGAATAGTTAGAGACGCCTTGTCCAATCAGCTCTTCTATCCCAAAACCATTTGCTTTTGCAAGTAACACCTCAGGTTCAACTGGTTGTTCTTTTAGAGTGATAACGTAGTTTTTTTGTTTATATTTGAGGCTGCGAATGGATTGATCGATGTCCCGCAGTAAAGCTTCTGTGAGAAGAGCGTTCCCTTTTTCTTCTTTTCGAAAACTGACTACGCGGCCTTTTTCAAATTTAAATAGGGCATTTTTTGCAGGTTTGTCATAAGATTCCTTATATCGTTCAACATTCTCAGAAATGACACTGTTTAGATACTGTACTTGTGTAGAAAATTGGAATTTGTCCAGTCCAAAAAGCGTTGTTATTCTTTGATATATACGAGAAGATGTATGGGGCGTTCTACCGACAAGATAGGCCTTTTCAAATATCTCATCAGTATTAGTGTGAAGACCTAATAACTGAGCGGAGAAAGTGCCAATGATTTCTTTATGGTAAAAGATCTGTATCTTCGTATTTAGTAGTTTCTGTTCCCTCTCCTTAAAAAGAGAAATTACTTCTGCTTTTGTTTTTCTTCCGACAGACACATTATCGATATATACCTGTGGATAGATCCTATCTGTAAGCTTTTTTAACTCCTGAGTAATATATCCGACCATCATAGCTAAAAAAAGAAGGATGGAAAGAGTAATCAAGAGAAAAACACGCACAAAGCGCGTGTGATTCTTTAGGATATTTGTTATCATAATATACATGGATGATAATAAACAAAATTCAGATGGAAATCAATCCCCATCAAATACAGAGGTTCCGAAGCCTATATTTGAAACAGTTCCTGTTGAGGGAACCGATGTAAATCCATTGACCGATGATATGAGGCCAGAAGAAATAGGACCAAATGTATCGGCGACCGAGGAAATGGGGGCGGGCGGAATGACAGATCCTGAGATATTACCATCAGAGCAACCGCTTGTATATGAAGAAAGTAAAGTAAAATATGTCGTTATTGGATTGGGAGTAGTGGTCTTTGTGATTGTCGTGGTTTTTCTTTTCTCGTTATTTGTCAATGCAAGAAAAGGTGGACCACCGAAAAAAGATATTCAATTAGTGTATTGGGGTTTATGGGAAGAGAAAGAAGTATTTGATCCAATTATTAAATCATATGAGCAAAAAAATCCCGGTGTTAAGATCAGTTACGAAAAAAAGGCACCACAGGAATACAGAGAAAAACTAATTGTGAGAAGTCAAAAGGGTCAGGGACCGGACATATTCCGTTTTCATAATACCTGGCTTCCTCAAATAAGAGACATAACAGCTCATTTGCCTGAAGAAGTGATGGGGGGCGCCGATTTTGAAAAGACTTTTTATCCCATACATCAAAAAGATCTCAAAATTGGCACATATTATTATGGTCTACCTCTTTATATTGATGGGCTTGTATTGGTCTATAACGAAAGTCTATTTAAAAAAGCCGGTCTCAACACGGCTCCAAGCAACTGGGATGAACTTATTGAATATGCTGGTAAAATCCAGGTACAAGGTGAAGATGGGAAGCTTATCACTTCAGGGATAGCTTTGGGAACCGCATCAAACACAGAACATTTTTCGGATATCTTTGGATTAATGTTGCTTCTAAATGGTGGGGATTTGAGGAGACTTGATGAACCTGAAGCCAGTGGGGCGCTTGAAGCGTATAGACGCTTTGCAGAACTACCCAATAACACATGGGACGAATCTATGCCAAATTCAATAGCCGCATTTATTCAGCAAAAAGTAGCGATGATTATTGTACCCTCATGGGAGCTTATTACCATTAAGACGGCAGATCCAGATTTAAAATTAAAGGTTGTTCCCATACCCAAACCTCCTGGGGGAAAGCAGGTTTCTCTTGCAACATATTGGGTAGAAGGTGTGTCTAAGATGAGTAAAAATCAACTAGAAGCATGGAAATTCTTGAAATATTTAACAGAAAAAGATACGATGACAAAGCTTTACGAAAACCAAAGCGCTACTCGTATCTTTGGTGAACCATATTCGAGAATAGATTTGGCCCAGCTGATTATCCAAGATCAGTATGTCGGTGCAGTTATAAAACAAGCAGAAGATGATGTCTATGTTTCACTCCCTCTCAGCTCTAACACATTTGATAATGGATTAAATGATGAGATCGTCAGATACATTGAAAACGCAATCAACGGTACCATAAAGGGAGCGTCATATAACGATGCTCTTCAAACAGCAAAAATGGGGATAGAACAGGTTATGGGTAGGTATAAAATTGAGTAAATTGTGTTAAAATGAAATATGAGACTCCCCTTTTTTTCATCACGTTCTGTTCCTCAAGAATTGTTTTTTGGTCTTTTTTTAAAGGAAAAAAAAGGTGTCGGATATATATTTAGTGGAAACAAAGATAAAATATCCTTGGTTGCAAAACACGAATTCAAATATTCAAACGGTTGGGATAATCTAACAGAGGATGTTGATGATGTTTTATTTAAGCTGGAGGATGAAACAAAAACTCGGATTGAAAAAACAATTTTCTTCGTTTTCTCTCACTTAGTGGATGACGCAACAAAAGAAATAAAAAGACCTTATTTACAAAAGATAAAAGAGCTGACAAAGAACCTTGAGATCAAACCTATAGGGTATATCGAATGTTATGAGGCTGTTGTTTCCTTTTTGCAGCAAAGAGAAGGGACACCGCTAACCTCTATTCTTATTGAGCTTGACAGTACAAACGCAGGCGTTTTTATCTATAAAGGAGGTCATAAAATCAATAATTTCATCGTTGCACGGACTAATAGCATTGTTGATGATTTATCTTCAGTTTTTGATACCTTAGGTAAGAATACGTTATTGCCCAATAGAGTAATTCTTTATAATTCTTCCAACTTGATCGAAGAATCGACAAAAATTATATCTCATAAGTGGAGTTCTGAATTGTTTGTACAACTTCCTCGTGTTGAGATATTAAAAGAAGAAGATATGCTTACTGGTTTGATGTCTGTTTTTGAACAACAAATCTACTCAGATCAAAATATTGATAAGGGGAGTGTCGATCACGAAGAAGAAAAAGAAGTGTTAGGTTTTGTTATAGGAGCTGATGTTAAGAAAAAAAGAAATTTTGTTCACAAAGAAAGCTCTTCTTTGCTTAAACAGTCGCCCTATATACAAAGAATATTTGGATCAGTGATGGTATTTTTTAAAAAAATAGGAATGCCGCAAGTAAAGATTATGGGGGCATCAAAAAAAAAGTATGTGACAGCTTTTATTTGCATATTGTTTGTTGGAGCATTCTTCTTTCTCCTTGAATTTTTCTTACACAAGGCAACGGTGAAAGCTGTATTTCCCTCAAAAAAAATTGACAAAAAAGTAGAAATAAATGGAGCCATTGATGAGCAGAAAGAAGGGTATCTAAACATCCAGATTGCTACTTCTTCAGTTGAGATGAAGGATATAAAGACAACTACGGGAAAAAGAGACGTAGGTGAAAAAGCAAAGGGCGAGGTAATTCTTTATAATTTTGATGACAAGGAGAAAACATTTCAGAAAGGAACCACTATCCAAGTAGATACCTTACAGTTTACAACAGATGAGGATGCAAAAGTAGCCGCTTCAACTCTTGCAAACGATGCTTCTGCTAAACTACCTGGTAAATCTAAAGTAAAAGTAACAGCTGTTGAGATTGGGACAGAATCAAACCTCGACAAAGGAAAACGTTTTAAAATCACAGACCTATCACCATCAACATACTTTGCCTTAAATGAAACTGCCTTTTCCGGTGGAACAAGAAAATCTATTAAAACAGTCTCAAAAAAAGACTTAGATGAACTACAGGCTTCTTTGTTACAGAAGGCAAAAGACCAACAAAAGGAATCGATCTACAAAGCCAAGGATAAACGAGTGACATTGATTGATTCAATGATGGATTTCCAACTGTCAAATATTAAATTTTCCAAAGAGTTAGGAGAAGAAGGAGAGACTATTACCCTTAACGCTAAGGTGGTTGCTAAATATTACTATTTTGATAATGCTCTCATGAGTACCGTATTAAAAAAAGAGATGGAACAAGACATACCTGAGGGGTACGTTCTTAAAGAAAAGAATATTTCTTATAAAATTGATGATGTATCTCAGGGTAAAACAAATACAAGTTTGGAAGTCCATATTCAGGCAAAAGCAACGAAAAACATTAACACTCGAGAGATTATTTCTCGATTTCGTTTTAAACAGGTCTCACAGGCAGAGAATGAACTTAAGAACATCTATGGTACAATATCAAATCAAATAAGCATAGCGCCTCCCCTATTTATTTTAGGTGATTTTATGCCCCTTTTTGAAAGAAATATCGATTTACGAATTGAATCAAATTGATCCTTTGTATATGCCACTTCATGTATATCTTAAGAAAAATAATTCTTTCAAAAAAAGAGTAGTTAATCACTTTTCATATCTATCACTTATTATCGGCATGCTCCTTTTATTTTGGTCTTTTTACCCTGTAATATCATTTGAACTATACTCAAGATTATTTATTCAACAACATACGTTGTCTCCCCTCCCTGCCTCTGAAACAGTTTCTTCCTTGAAAGAAGCTGATTCTGTGTTAGGAAGCTATGATGTATATTCAAATAATTTAAGAGACTTTACTCAGGCTCATCTTTGGTTCCCAAAGCAGCAGCAGTCAAGCCAAACCAATAATTTTATTGTCAAAGACTACTATCTAACGATACCAAAACTCAATATAACAAGGGCTCATGTTATAGTAGGTGGAGAGGATCTTACTAAAGGACTTGTACACTATATGCCTCGTACGATGCCGGGGGAGTATGGCAACGTTGCTATCTTTGGTCACTCTACCCTACCTCAACTCTATGACGAAAAAGACTATAAAACAATCTTTACCTATCTGCCCTCACTTGAAAAAGGAGATAAAATCTTAATACAAGTTGGAGACCTCGAATATGAGTATGTGGTAGATGATATGTTTGTAGTCAATCCGGATAAAATTTCGGTTTTGGATCAAAGATATGATGCTTCATATGTAACACTGATAACCTGCGTACCTCCGGGTACATACTGGAAGCGATTGGTGATTAGGTCGAAGCTTGTGCAGCTTCCCTAATGAATGTCCATTTACCTTTGATTTATCCTATAATACGTGGTAAAATATATCCTATGTTCCTAGGTGAAAAAAACGGATTTAGATTATTCTATCAAAGACTTCTAAACTTTATCTTTTACATCACTTATCTTTTTGTGCAGTTTTTTATTTCCATTGGAGAAATTTGTCAAAAAATTATTTTATTACCTTATCATATCCTCCTAACATTTAATCAAGCTATATCTTTTACTAAATCTCCAAAAGTAGAAAGGAAGCCTACATTTGAAGAAAGTGTGGAAAATCCTTCAAATAAAAGAAGGAAATTAAGATCAATATTAAACGTTTTGCGCATTGGAATAATTTATATATTTAGAGGACTTTTTTTTATTGTTAAGGCGCTTCTTATTTTTATATATCACACTATCCAACGAATAGTGTCTGGAATAATATGGTTGGTATTGTTACCTTATCGTATTTTTATAGCACTTTTTTCAGTAGAGTTTCGTTTTTTTATTTTGGGTTTTTTTATCTGCTTTATTGTGGTTATCCTGTTTCAGGCTTACTATTTTATAGTTGCGTTGCCTTCTCCAAAAGCTATTGGGACTGTGAACTTTGCCCAATCGACACATCTTTACGATCGTAATGGTAAACCATTATATGAAATCTATCGAGATCAAAACAGAACACCAATTAATCTTGGAGAACTACCAGAATATGTCAAACAAGCGACCATCGCTATAGAGGATAAGGATTATTTTAAACATAACGGGGTTTCACTTTCAAGCGGTATACTACGCGCACTCAGAGAAACCGTCATGACAAAATCCCTTCAGGGAGGGTCAACAATCACACAGCAGCTGGTAAAAAGCGCTCTTTTAACACCAGAGCGAACTATTCAAAGAAAAATAAAGGAAATCATTCTGGCTCTTTGGACAGAAAAATTATTTACAAAAGAACAGATACTTCAAATGTATTTAAATCAAGTCCCTTATGGTGGTTCATCATATGGGATAGAGGAGGCCTCTAGAACCTATTTTGGAAAAGGAGCGCAAGAACTTACTCTCGATGAAGCAGCGCTTCTTGCCGGACTTCCTCAGTCTCCCTCAATCTATTCGCCTTACGTTAATCCAAATCTTGCGATAGCTCGGCGAAACGAAGTATTAAAAAAAATGAAAGAGCAGGGATATATAGACAACGAAACAAGGAAGGAAGCTCAAAATTCACAGTTGCAGATCGTTCCTTTAACAACGAATATAAAAGCTCCTCATTTTGTTTTTTTTACGAAATCAAACCTTGAAGAAAAATACGGAGAGCGTATGGTGTCTGAAGGAGGGCTAAATGTCATTACTTCTCTAGATCTTGAGATCCAGGAAGAAGCTGAGCGCATACTTGTTGAAGAGCTTGAAAAGATAAGAAATCTTAATGTAACTAACGGTGCGATCCTCATCACCAAACCCACAACAGGAGAGATCTTAGCGATGGTTGGCTCAGCAGATTATTTTGCAGCCCCCTCAGGTGCTTTTAATGTAACAACTGCTATGCGACAACCCGGATCATCCATAAAGCCCCTTATGTATTCTCTTGCTCTTGAAAAGGGATTTACTGCGGCCAGCATACTGGATGACTCGCCAGTGTCTTTTAGTATTCCGGGAAGTAGCGCTTATCAACCTGTAAATTATGACGGAAAATTTCATGGTAAAGTGCCCCTTCGTTATGCACTGGCAAACTCCTTCAATATTACAGCTGTTCGAGCATTGAATGCAATTGGAGTGGATGCTTTTGTCACCCACGCCAAAAAAATGGGCATAAGCACATGGAATGATTCCTCTCGTTTTGGTTTATCATTGACTTTAGGGGGAGGAGAGGTCCATATGACCGATATGGCAACAGCCTTCGGTGTATTTGCAAATGGAGGAAGTAGGGTAGACGTAAGTGATGTTTTGCGGATTCAGGACACAAAAGAAAGGTTACTTTATGAATTGCAGCCGACAAAAAAGAAAGTGATAAGCGAGGGAACGGCCTATATTATGTCAGATATACTGTCAGATAATTTTGCACGCAGATGGGCTTTTGGTACAAACAGCGCTCTTGAAATACCAGGATATAAAGTGGCGGTAAAAACAGGAACAACCGATGAGAAAAAAGACAACTGGACAATCGGGTATACTCCTGAGTTTTTAGTTGTCGTATGGGTTGGTAACAACGACAACACCCCCATGAATCCGTATTTGACATCAGGCATAACAGGAGCTGCTCCTATTTGGAACCGTGTAATGAAATATATGTTGACGAAATACGGGAGCAATACGTGGTTTCAAAAACCAGAAGACATCACAGAGAAAATGTGTTATTTTGGCAAGACCGAGTATTTTTTGAAAGACACCGAAAACAAAACCTCTTGTCGTGATTCACTTTTTGGAATCACTCCTACACCCAAGAAGTCGCCTTAAGACGGGTTTATACGTCTAACAAAAAGCGTTTAAGCGATATATAATACTCTTTCAGGCTGTTTATGTCTACCCATTCGCAATCAGTGTGAAGACCATAACCAGTTGGACCAAACTCTACTCCATCACAACCAACTCTATTAAAATGCCTTATATCTGAGGCTCCGTAGCCAGCGATGATGGATGCTGATTTATTAATTGATTTTTTTACTGCGTTTTGCAATTTTTTTAGATAAACATTGTTTTTACTTGTAAACTGAGCTGGTTCTTTTACTTTGATGTCAAGTTGGACATAAGAAGGGAGAGTTTTTTTTAACAGACTAACGATTGTTTCCGTATCTTTGGGAATATAACGGATGTCAATCCCCACTGTACAATCATCTGCTACTTTATTGTATGTTTGGTTGGATGAATTTATCGTTGATAAATTTAGTGTTGTTTTCCAAATGGGTTTTTGAGGTTCTGGAAATTTTTTTGCAAGTTGATTAAGCGCTTGATTCATCATACGGATTGCATTTGACCCCTGCCACAGATAGGCAGCGTGTGCCGTCTTTCCTTTGATGGAAAGATTTGCCCACAGCACTCCCTTTGCTTCATTTTTCACCTTGAGGTCGGTTCCTTCACCTGCAATTGCAAACTCTGCACGGACTCCCTCATCAGCTTGATATTTTGCACCATTGAAGCCGCCAATCTCTTCATCTGTCACCAGTTGAAGCGCAAGAGGATAATTGACTTTTTGAGCAACTTCTTTAAATACGAGAAGTTCAACTGCAGCTGCAGCCTTCATGTCAAAGGCCCCTCTAGCATACAACCTCCCATCTTTTTCAACAGAAGCGTATTGTTCTTTATTACCCGGTACAACATCAAGATGAGCATCAAGGATGATTTTAAAGTTACGAAGTTTTTTGTTTTCTTTGTAAACCAAGATGCTAGGTATTCCATCCTTCTCAAATTCTTCAATATGAAAGCCTGAGAGCTCTCCTTTTGCGATGTCCAGAACCTCATGAAGAGCTTTATTATTTTCCTTGATAGACGGGATTGAAATAAATTGTTTAGTTAGAGAAAGAATTTTGGTTAACATAGGGATATTATAATGTATATATTATTTTTTGAATTTGTAAATCAGTATTTGCGACCGTCTTAAACTTCTCTCTCCTTGATTACGCAACTGTCTAATATATTCTGTACTTGTTTTGAATGAAAGAAAAGAAGCGACCTGTTTAAGTGTTCTTCCATATGTTTCAGGATTATCAAGCGAATATGATACTCTAATAACTTCTTGCAACTTTGGTTTAATTAAACCAATTGCATTTTCTAATGATAGAACCAGAGAATAAAGTTCACTTGCATCATTTAATGAAATGGCAAGGGTCCTTCGATTAATAAGAGGTATTTCTATTTCATATTCAGCACTTGGGAAAAATGGCCTTTGAAAAAGAATTACAGCCAAAGTAAGTCCAAGATATCCTATATGTTGTTCAACAGTGGGTAGTATATCTTGTGGAATACTTTTTTCAGTAATTGATTCTAACCGCCTGATAAGATTATTTTTTGCTTCTGGATGAGTAGCCATACTAATTATTCAATACATTTGCTCTTAGATTTGTAACAAACTCCTCAAGCTGTCTACGCACAGTTTCATCAAGTCGTATATGATGAAGGCATTGATCATAGTCATTCATTGTTTTTCGAAAACCGACTTGCCATTCAGGTGCTTTTTTTTCACTTACCTGCCAGGGTCGAACCATTGCAGGTATAAGACTATCTTCTGACATCAATAGAACACGTTTACCATCATGAACGTTTTCATAACCAGTAACGATCTGTAGGCCAATTGCTTCAGATAATCTGAGGACATATTCCAAATCTTCTTTTGAGGTTAGTTCATTTGTCTCCAAAAAGCCTGATGCATCAGGTTTGATGATTGTCATCTTTATATTACCATGCGAAATAATGGTAACATCTTGTTCATCATATAACACCTGAAATCCGTTTTGTGCTTCGCTTAACATACCATATATTTTTTCTCTTACCTTTTGTGCTGAAGGCAGTCTTGTGGTGGCGACTTCTCTGTTTTTTTCTTCTGGGTTATGTTGGGCTTTTTCCATATTTTCAATCAATTTTTCGGCTAGTAAGGGTGGCCATTTTCTTAGTCCTTCATATAAAGACTCAGAGGGTATTTCAAGACTGGTCATATGTACCATACTTTCACGTGCTGGACCAACGGGTTTATCATCGCCATCTCTATGGTCAAATACTACGTGTTTTCCAGTTTCAATTGAAACGGCTTTTAAACCTGCTCCAAGGCTTGATCTTTGCATACCAATCTGATCTGCCCGTGTATCAGTATAAGGATGTGCGTGACGTTTTTCAGCCTCTTGTGCTAAATGAATAGTCATATCTTTTGCCAGTCCATTTTTCCGATAGTCAGGATCGACGATAACCCGTTTTATCTCAGCCATTAATCCATCAACTCCTAATACTGCGGTTCCGATAATCCTTTGCAGGTCAGGTTGAAGTAAAGCAATAATCCTTATTTCACCTTTTGCAATATTACCAGCCAATGATATAGGATCATAAACACTCTCGAATGGATATCCTTTAAAACCTCTTTGGGCGAGTGAAGCCAAACCTGTTGCGTCTTTGGGTTGTGCGTTTTGTATTTTATACTCGATACTCATAAGTTAAGAAATAATGTTTGTTTATAACTAAAAAGCCCGCCTTGCGGCGGGTATATTTTGATTTACTATTAATCTTTATGCATCAAAAACCCCGCCCAAGATCGGGCTCATAAAGTAGAAGAAGTAACTATTTCTTTGGGGTAACATGAAGATATTATACATTATCAATACCATTTTTCAATCACTATTTATTTTTTTTAGTAAACATAATCTTATTTTTAGGCAAATAAAGCTTTAATATTTCCATTGAGACCTGCTAAGAATGTATGGTATGCACTGCCTAAATTATCCATACAGTCTTTGATTGCATCTTCTTCAGACATTCCTCTTTTTTCAATCAAATCCCTTGCTCTTTGTTTTAACCAATGCGATAAAGTACCGATACCGCTTTTATAGAATCCATCGATTGATACAACACCGTCAGGTTCTCTATAATTCTGAAAAGATTGTTGATTTGGTACCTGAGCGCTTTTCATTAATTCATGCATAATACCTTGAGGTAATCCTTGATATTCGACTTCCTGTCCGAAGTCATGTATAGGTTCATTGACAAAAAGAAGCAGCTGATTAAATAATTCTCCTGCGGTTGCCTGTTGATCATCTGCTGTCTGCAACACTGCGTCAACGCCTCTCTTTGCAACCTCAATACTATTTATATGAGCTAATCGTAATATATTTTCTGTTATTTGAGGAGGAAATAACTGCGGGTACTCATGGGACAGTTGTTCCATTTTCCCAGCTTTAGCATATAGTTGTAATTTCCACATTAAAACTCTTGTAAATTCTTGTATCGCAGCAAGCTTGAGTACATTTCCTCCAAAAGTATCCATATTTGAAATTTCAAGAGTACCATTTGGTCCAATATCTACTCGAATACGATCAGTATGGTGACCGCCGGCCCTTGCGGGAGATGGTATGTTTTCAGGTGAATGAGGATCATTATTTTTTAACCCAGCCTCAGCAAGAGTAAAAAATTCACCTGCGTTTTCGGGTAAGGGCTTAACATATGACCCTCCTGAGGGTGATCCGCGCCACCTTGCTGGATATCTTATAGACATCCAATCATCGTTATTTAACATATCATAGCTTTCTGTATCACTCACTCTTCTTGGACTTGACTCATCTTGGATATACATATCATGAAGATTTGGCTGAGTTGATCCATGAGCAAAAGGTCCAGCTAAAGATAGAGCATATAATAGCGGGGCTATTTGTTGGTACATATTCATAGCTTTTAATCCCGATTCAAGATCTAACATCTCAACATGCACTTGAAACGAAGAGCCGATAAAATGTCTTACGTTTTCCCATCCCATAAACTCCATTGCAATTCTTTTCACATATGGGTCTTGGCTTGTATCTTTTGGTTCAAGCGGTCTGTGAGGAAAAGCGGAAATTGGAGTTAATCTCCATCCTTCTTTTTCCGCAGCTTTTGCCAAAGTTTTAAGTGACCTTGCCATTGATAATGCAGCCTGGAAGGTGTGGGGGGTATGATGAAAGTTCATCTCTATACAGCTTGTCGCTAATTCGGCTGAGTAACCAATTTGTTTTTTGTCGGGATCAAGTTCTTCAAATATTGGATCTTCGGCTTCAAAATGTGCTCCATTATTTGCTTCTTCCAATGTATTTGGCACAGAGCTGTTAGGTGCCATTACGGGTGCTTCTGTTTGATTGCCCGGATCCCACACATACATTTCAAATTCTCCACCCGTTTCAACCCCTTGTAGAGAAGCAGATGGTTTTGGTTCAGTAAAAACAGGTCGAATGTCTGATCCATGTAATTTCGTATCATTCTCCCTTGCTCGCCAAAAGGGACTTCTTATATACCCTGTGGGTAGACCATCTTTCCAAATAAATCCTCCCTCAGTCTTAGGATCAAAATTGATATATTCTCCGTTGTCATCTAACAATCTACGAAATGCATCTTCACGAATCCCTTTGCTCGTCGTCATAGCTTTATGATTTATCTTTTTTGCTTCTTTCATATAATAACTAAAAAACCCCGCATTTGGCGGGGTTGTAATTATTAATTAATAAATACTAACCCGCTATATAGAGGGTAAGGATAATAATAACAAGAACTAAATTTAATACAGATTCTGTCATATAACTAAAAAGCCCGCCTTTTGAGGCGGGTTTGTGTATCTTTCTATACAACAATTACTCCGCCCTTTTGGGGGTAATAAGTTGAATAAAAAGGACTGATAATGATTTGTGTACCATGTTAGTCTACTAATATACCAAATGCTTTCTCAAAATGCAAGGGGTTTTTACTTTTTCTTGATGACATCAAATCCGGTTAAGGATTTAAGTACATCGGGGATAGCTACAGTGCCATCTTCTTGTTGATAATTCTCAAGAAGGGCGATTAAGATCCTTGGTGAAGCGACCGCTGTATTATTAAAAGAAAAACAGTATTCTTTTGTTCCATCCTTTTTCCGGTATTTGATATTGAGTCTTCTTGTTTGGAAATCACCCATGATCGAATTGCTCATGGTTTCACCATAACCTTGTCGGGATGGCATCCAGGTTTCGGTGTCATATTTTTTGTGCTGAGGCTCACCCATGTCTCCGGTACACATGAGAAGTACTTGATAAGGAAGATTCAGATCCTGCAGGATCTCTTCTGCATTTTTTTGAAGTTCATCATGAATTTTGCGCGCCTCATTAATATTACTTTTTCCTATGATTACCTGCTCGATTTTCCAAAATTCATGTAGTCGATACATGCCTTTGGTATCTTTTCCATATGATCCAGCTTCTTTTCTAAAGCAGGGGGAGAAAGCGACAAATTTTTTAGGCAAATCTTCTTCTTTGAGAATTTCGTTTGCATAATAAGATGTGACAGGCACTTCTGCAGTGCCGGAAAGATATGCATCTTCATCGTTAAGCTTATATACCTCTTCCTGTCCCCAAGGGAATTGGCCAGCGCCAAAAAGGGTAAATCCCTTAACTATAGCTGGTGCAATAAGAGGAGTGTAGCCTTTTTTAATGAGTTTCTGTAAAACATAAAAAAGAAGACTTAAATGTAAGACCGCTCCTTCATTTTTCAGAAAGTATCCTCTGAAACCTGAAACTTTTACCCCTCTTTCAAAGTCGATAATGTTTAGGTCTTTTCCCAACTCTATATGAGACTTTATAGGAAATTTAAACTGCTTCGGCGTTCCCCACTGGTGTTGGAGTACATTGCCTGTTGCATCTTTACCAATTGGGACTTCATCAAAGGGAATATTGGGAATGAAACTTAAAAGCGTCTGCAATTGCTTCTCTGTTGCATTAAGCGTTTCTTCTATTGATTTCAGATCTTCTTTGATTTGCCTACCTCTTGTCTTTGTTTCCTCAGTAAATGTCTTTTTTGAAATCAAATTTCTTTCTTCTCGAAGTTTTTGTGATTGTGCTGCTAGTTTTTTTCTTTCTTCATCAAGGGAAAGTATCTTTTCCACATTATCAATGTATTTTTCTCTATTTTTATTACGAAGAGCGTCAATTACTTTTTGTTTATTGAGTCGTATAAAATCTATGGATAGCATATGATAATTTATTTTATCAAATCAGATTTAATTTTATTGACCAATCTTCTTAATGCTTTAAGACGGTGACTGATGAGGCGATGTTCTTCTTCGGTTAGCTCATCATAATATTTATTAATTTTACTTACTACGAATAAGGCTCTAAACGGATATCCATGGGTCGGCTTATTGCTTTGTTTTTGAGCAATTACTCCACGAATTTTTCCACCTTCAAGAATAGTTTTTCTGTTTATTGGGTTATAATAACAAAGCGATGTTTGAAGATATGCGATTCGCTTTTGAGATGGTATATTTGAAAGACGTTTCAATGTGTAGTTAATGAGCTCATTATCTGTAGCATCTTTTTCCATCCATCGTTTTGACTTTACACCGGGTTCTCCGTTTAAAACGTTGATAAGTAGTCCACCATCATCGGCAATAGTCGGTATTCGGCTAAGTTTTCCGTAAAACTCTGCCTTTATCTGTGCGTTTTCTTCAAATGTTTTTCCGGTTTCATCTGGATCATGTGTAATGTGAAGGTCATTTAGATTCAGTATTCTAACTCCATTTTTTGACAGTTCTTTTAGACCCATCAAAAGTTCGTTAAGCTTTGCCTTGTTGTGTGTTGCTATGAGAAGCTGACTCATTGCTTATACAGCGATTGCTGCTAAAGTTACTTCACCACCACAGTATTTTGTGATTATATCTATTGTTTCCTTTAATGATCGTTCAACCATCTCTCTTGTGATGTCGTATATACCATCGATATTAATGAGGATGTTTTTTGTTTGTTCAGTTACCTTGGTTCGTACAGCATCTCGATAATTAAAATCTATATTATAACCACCCACCTTGTCAAAATAAGCAAGTTCGGTTGTTTTATAAAGAGTTGGTTCTTTGTCGCCCAAAAGATGTATATGCTCTTCTGGGTTTGGAAAACGCAGTATGGTAGGAAAGGATACCGCATCAAGATCAAAAGCTCCAACTGAGACGCGGTGACTCATCACCACAAGGTTATATGCATCCACACACGTATTGACACAATAGAGCCCTTTTTTCATAGCAACTCTTCGGAGGAGCGCCTCAGGTGATGGGCGGCGAGAGTGCCAGTCAATCTTCATCTGTCTATACAAGGTACGATATGACAGAACTTCAGGATAAGAACTTATGACCTCATTTGTGAGGGTTTCTTGTGTCTTAAGGAACTCTTGTTGTTTGGTGTTAAGATCGGGATTTTCTTTTTGGATTGATACCCCTTTAATAATCGCAACTCCAACACTAACTGTAGGGAACTGTTTTTTTACTAAGGGATGAATAGAAAAAATCTTTTCATCATAAAGGGTTGGGAACTTGAATGCGGCTTTGGGGGATTGGTCTTTTTGCTTGATTGAATCTGTAAGTTTCTTAGCAGTCGTATTTACTCCTAGTTCTAAAATAAGATCTGCTATTTTGGGACCGAACTGTTTTCCTGTTAGAATTTGATATAAAAGTCCAAATACATCTTTTGGTTTAACAAGAGCTGTTTTCATGGTTGCAAAGACTACGTTTTGAATAGATTCCCGGTCTGAGGATGGAAGATTTTCCAGTTGACGGGTGAGAGAAATGATGAATTTTTTTTGCTGATCGTTCAACTTAACAAGGGGGGGTGTGGTTTCTTTGATGGTGCTCGTTCCTTCAGCATATTTCTTAAGAAATATATTTGCATAGGTAATGCGTTCATTGAGAAGAGCGAGTTCGGTTGGGGAAAGCGACCTTCCTAGTTGTTTCTCAAACATAGATTTGGGATCCCCCTTGCTTTTGAGTATGTTTGCTATTGTCCGAAAACGGGGAAGAAAATACCTTTTTTTGACAAGCGGCTTGACTTCTGACAGTTCAATAATTCGGGCAAAATCAGACAGTACTTCACCTTGTTTGTTTTGAGGGATTACGCCTTCATATTTATCAAAATATGCATTCATACAGCGATCATAATCATCAAAGAGATTAGGTATGGTATCGCCCGCAGGATCAAAGTCAAGCACCGTTCCAATAGGAGTTCTTACGATTAAGAATCGTAGTACTTCAGGTGGTAATATTTTTGTCATTCCAATAGCCGTTGCACCAACCCCCTTGGATGAAGACATTTTTCTACCGCCAATTATAAACCATTCGTAGGGAATAGGATAGGGAGGGTTATATTGTAACACCTCTTTACATATTGCAGAACCAAAATCATATGAACCACCCTTTGACATGTGATCTTTTCCCGCTCCTTCTATGCTTACACCCACTACTTTCCATGTTGCCGGCCAGTCCAGTCTCCATGGTAGTTTTCCATTGTTGCCGACAGGTTTAATTTTACCTTCATATCCACAGCCCGTAGTCCATTTGACTGCATCTATAGCACATCGGTAATGCACATATACTCCATCCCATTTGTGTGCTTGGGTAGTACTAAGCTTTCCGCATTTTTCGCAAACAGGCGTATAGGGGATCCAGTTTGCTTTTTTTATGGCTTTTGATACACGAAAATATATCCCCCTTATTTTATCTGCACTATCCAAAATAGTTCGTACTACATCGTCCATTTTTCCTGAACCATAGAGCTCTGAAGACCAGATGATTTTGGGATGACAGTTTATCGATTCAAACACATGTATAAATTCTTTTCCATAGGTTTGAGCAAAGCTATCGTATCCTTTTTCAGGTGGGGGGATTTTATAAAGAGGCATTCCCATATATTTGCTCCATTTTGTTGCATCAAGATACGAAGGCATGCCGTCCATAGGGTCATGATCGTTTATGACATATGAAAAAGTTGCATTGACTCCGGCAGCAACAAGTCCTTTATACATGAGGTCATGTATCACTACTCCACGAAGTGCACCTACATGGACACGTCCCGATGGTGTCTTCATATCATCCACCCACTCAAGAGGTATTTGCCTATCTTTTATTATTTTTGCTTGGCGGTCGACCCAAATCATATTACGTTATGGCCAGAATTTTATATATTATCTTTCCGGAGGGAATAATAATTTCAACAGTATCCCCGGGCTTTTTGCCCAAAAGAGCTTTACCGATGGGAGATGTTGCGGATAATTTTTTATTCATAGGGTCTGATTCAAACTCTCCAACGATCTCAATAGTATCTTCTTCCTTTCCATTTATGTGTACTTTTATCTTTGCCCCAAGTTGAATAACATCATTTTTCATGGTTTTTGTGACAACCTTTGCATTTTTCAATATATATTGAATCTCAAGTATACGACCCTCAACTACACCCTGTTCTTCCCGTGCGCTGGTGTAAGCGCTGTTTTCTGATAGGTCTCCCATGCTTCGAGCACGGTGAAGTTTTTCAAGCATCAAAGGTCTCTCGATTGTTTCAAGCCTATGAAGCTCTGCTTTTAATTTTTCCAAGCCCATCTGGGTAATCTCTATTTTTGCTGTTGTCATAGGATAAATATATCTCCATCAAACAAGTTCTATTGAGTAAAGATGGAAGTGATGCTACAATTATATATTATTTTGGTCCCATCGTCTAGAGGCCTAGGACGGCAGGTTCTCATCCTGCAAACACCGATTCGAATTCGGTTGGGATCACATAATATTATTGAAAAAAATATTATTCACCATGGCGGCCCATCTGGATTTGGGGGTATTGAGAGCTCATCTTACCATGAGTAATGGAGTTGATAATGATAATAGGCGTTTGGGCTTACTGAGAGTATCTTCCTTAGAAAAATTGATTGAAACACTCCAAGAGCCAGTTTCAATGCCACCACCTGGAGGAACAGCATAACTGAGGAAATTGTTGGTTCTGTCCAAAACTAGAATACCAGTCCAATACTTCTTGAATAACTAGCTTCAGCTCTGCTTCAGTTGCTATCATGAGTGGATCACATAAAAAATCCCTCTCCGAATCGGAGAGGGATTTTGTTTAGTTTTTATATTAGTTTGCTGGAGCGCATCCTGCAGCAGACGTTGTAGTACCTGAACCTTCTGCGGCTTCATCAGTCTTTGATAAAGACACAGCTATATCAGCCTTTGATAGTTCACTGGCACAAAAACCAGGTTTTTCTTTACTTCCACAACATACCAATTGTTTGATGGCATCAGGAGTGCGTCCGCCAAAGTCAAACTCAGACACAGTTTGTTTTTCATTTGAGATAAGAGTTGGTGATCCACTAACTCCATATTTATTTGCTAAAGTAAAATCAGCTTGAGCATATTTTAAACCTCGATTCGCATCGCCTGTACATGCGGTTAACTCAGATGTATCAACTCCTGTTGTAATAAGACACTCATCTGTTTTGCCCTCCATCATGTAACAGGATACATATGGCCAGTATTTCTCTTTCTGTTCTTCACGAATACATATTTGCTTTAGATTTTCTTGTGCTTCTTTATCACCGTGCATAGATGTAATCTTTCCGTTTTCAACTGATCCAATATATTTAATATTCAAATAAGACGATAAATCTGGCGCCTCGTTCAGGGCCTTTTTAAAGACTCTTTGCATTTGAAGTCCAAAAGGACAATCAGCTACGACATACGCGGTAAGACTAGCTTTGTCCGTTTTTGGAACATCATCACATGTAAGCTTTTTAGTCTCTTTTGCCGGTTGCTGACTTTTTGACAGTTCGTCAACCTTTATACCCGATGTAAAAAGGATTTTTCCATCACGGGAAATGTATGAAGTATATTTTTGTCCAGCTACTTCTAACTGAAATTCAACTAGTCCGCTTGCCTCTTTTACGTTTAAGATAGAGACTTTGGTAGAGGGATTGTTGATTACTTTTTTTACAGCTTCAGGGATAATTTGCGTTTTCATTTTGTTGATATCAGGACCCGATCCTTTGACAAAACGTAAAACCAAAAAGACTGCAATAAGCCCTGCAATAAATGCGAGCGGTTTCCAATTATTATTTAACTGAACATTTCCTGGTAGATTTTTTTCTACTTCAGGACTTTGGTTATGAGAAGTGTGAATTTTTTTCATAGTATATTATTTAATCGTATTTTCAAACAAAAGTCAACTCATATTTTTTAGGTATAAGTTTAATCAACAAATGACAGTACCTGGTAAAAGGTTGTCGGGTAAATAAAAAAGATGGGCGATATGACCTGGCAGGTCTCCCATAAGAATAAAGCCATTGGATATTTTTCCGGCCATTTGTTTTGGTTCGAGATTGGCAACGACTGGAACTTTTTTATCCACAAGGTCTGTTGGCAAAACATATTTTGCGATGCCCGATAAAATCTCGACAATGCCGTAATCTGTACCCAAATCTACTCGCAATAGTAATAGTTTTGATGAGTTAGTTATATGAGTTGCTTCTATAATCTGTCCGACTCTTATATCCAGCTTCAAAAAATCCTCAAAAGTACAGTTTGGTTTTTTCATATGAGATCAATTATAATAGAGAGAAAGTTATTCGTAAACAGTATGACTCACACAGTTCAACTTACAGAATTTAGGTCAACTGACAATATTGTACTGCCTGCTCTATTATTTACACCAAACATTAAAACCAGCAAGATCGCACTCTATTTACACGGAAATGGCAGTTCATCTGTTTTTTACTCAGTAAAAAAAATGAATACTCTTGCAAAGACGTTATCCCAAAATGGAATTGCATTTTTCCCTTTTAACAATAGAGGTGCTCACTATATTCATAAACTTACTAAAGGAATAGGAAGTAATAAGACAGATGTTAAGATGGGCACCGCAAACGAATTAATTAAAGATTGTGTCTACGATATTGATGGCGCAATAGATTTTCTTAAAGATAAGGGTTTTAACACTTTTTATCTTATAGGTAGTTCAACGGGTGCAAATAAGATAGTGGTATATCATTTTTATAAAAGAAAAAATCCCGTATCAAAATATATTCTTTTGAGCGGCGGTGATGATACGGGTTTATACTATGAAATGCTGGGAAGAAAAAAATTTAAAAATCTTCTTAGCAAAAGTAAAAAGGCTGTAAAAGAAAATAGAGGCGGTGAGCTTGTTACAAAGTATCTAGAAGGTGGTCTCATGTCCAATCAATCATTATTTGACACAATCAATCCGGATGGCGACTACAACATTTTCCCTTTCAACGAGTATATGAATAAGCTTGATCTTTCAAAAAAAAATCTATTTCAGGAGTTTACAACAATCGACAAACCCACACTTGTCATATACGGCGAGCAAGATGAATACTGCTACGGAAATGCTTCAAAATGCATGGCTATCCTTGAGGACCAAGTGCGGGGAAATCCTTTATTTATATTCAAGATTATCAAAAATACAGACCACGGTTTTCATGGCAAGGAAAGTGAGTTGTCACAAACTATTAGTTTATGGTTAAAGAAAAATGGAACAAGTTGACATTGTTGATGAAAACGGAAAAGTCCTATACTCTGTCTCAAAACACGAGGCGCATATCAAAGGACTACTTCATATGACAGTCATTTCGGAAATCACCAACTCAAAAGGTGAATGGTTGTTAGTTAAACAGGCTTCAGACCGCCAAGATGCGGGTCAGTATGTATCACCGGTTGGAGGTCATGTGCAAACCGGTGAGAGCTTGGAAGATGCACTAAAACGAGAAGTCTTTGAAGAAGTGGGTATAACTGCTTCAACATATCGATACATCGGAAAGAAAATATTTAACAGAGAAGTGTTGGGGAGAAAAGAAAACCACTATTTTTTTCTTTATGAGATTGTCTCGGATTCTCCTTTAAAATTAAACGGTGAGTCTGAAAGCTGTAGATGGTTTACAACGAGGGAGTTAAAAGAAGAACTTAAAAGAAATCCAAAAAAATTTGGAGACGCATTTCATTTTGTAGTCAAAGCATTTTTCAAAGACGTGTTACTTATGTAACCTATACGTATTCCCTTATTATTCTGGGTTCTTGCATTTTCGACTTCCTTTTTAAAAGACACGTCTTCACTTGAGAGAGTTCTTAATTTGCCGTTTTCAAGAAAGTATGGATCGACAAACCGGAATTTTTTGAAATGTCTTTTTCTTGTTTTCATGAGGTGGGAAAGATTCTTCTGCCGCATTGTTTTAAGGATGCGGGCAATTTTGAGGTTTGAAGAGCTAGTCATTTTATCTAAAACTGTTTTTTCATCACCTGTAAAATCATTGTGGGTAATCAATTTTTTTCTTAGCGCTTCTCGAAGTGCATCCGCAAAAAGGCGATATCTTGTAACCGCTTCATATCCTCCCCAGTGACTTACTTGTTTTTTAAGAAAGTTGTGGGCAAAGGTATGAGTACTCTTTTTATTTTTGAAAATTATTCTGTTATTGAATGTTGTAAGGCGTCGAAAACAGCTTTGGGCGGTTTGAGGGTCAAACTCTCGTAAAGCGTAGTCTATCCGGTCTGCACATAGATTTGGAATTTCTTGCTCAAGAAGCGGATACTTTTTGTAATCTGTGACAGTATACAGACTCAATCCGTTCATTTTTAAAATTCTCACAATCTCTGTTTTTTTTATAAAATTAAAGTGCTGATCATCTTGGTAGTTTTCGTTTTTTCCTGTTCCAACAACCCAGTCTATTACGTGCGAAAATGTTGTATGGGATACATCATGCAAAAGACCCGCAATTTGTTCATTATCAGACGCTCCTAAGTGTTTGAGAAGAAGGAATACACCGATACTATGTTCGTATCTGCTGTAGTTTTTTATATGGTAAAAAGTAGTTGGAGGACCCATCTGAGAAATATTCTTTAATCTTTGGAACGGTTTTGACTCAATTAATGCAGCAATTAAGGGAGAGGATATGTTAAAAGAGCCATATATCCTGTCTTTTAAAATCATGTGAATTTAGGTTTTACTTTGCGTAAATCCTGTATAAATTACTTCCTATTTTTTCATTTTTAAATATAGTTATTTTTCCTATTTCCTTTGTATTCTTTACATGGGGGCCACCGCAAAACTCCTTAGAATAGTTACCAATAAAATATACTTTTACCATATCCGGGTACTTTTCGCGGAAAAAGGATTTGGCGCCGAGTTTTTCTGCTTCAGCCTTAGGCAGTATTTTAAACTCCACAGGGAGAGCTTCTTGTATTTTTGAGTTGATGGTGTCCTGAGCCTTTGCAATCTGTTCGGGTGACGGCTTTTGGGTTGAGTAAAAATCAAACCTGAGACGTTCACCGGTTATATTTGAGCCTTCCTGTCTGATCTCGGATCCTAAAACATCATAAAGTGCTTGGTGGAGCAAGTGGGTCGCTGTATGGTAGTTGAGGGTTTGAGCACTATTATCTGCAAGCCCACCCTTAAACTTTCCCGATGAGGCGGTACGGGATAAATCTTTATGTTTTTGGAACTCTGCGTAAAATTGTTTTTTATCAACGGTTTGTCCTTTTTCCCTAAAAAGTTCCTCGGTGATCTCTAACGGGAATCCGTAGGATTGATAAATATCAAAAGCTTGTTTTCCGTCAATAGTCTGAATTTTTTGGATCTCTTTGAGTCCCCGATCAATGCTTTTGCTGAAACGATTTATTTCCTCAACGATGACGTTCGTAATGAGTTTTTTATCTTGTTCACGGTCAAAGTGAACTTTATCGTAGGTGACCAAGACTCCTTGATCGGCGATCAATCCCAGTTCCTTTGCATTGAGTTTACCAGTTAGCTTGTGCATTTTTACCGCCGCTCTTCTTAGTAGTCTTCGAAGAAAATAACCCTGTTCTTTGTTGGAAGGATAGACACCGTTTTTGATAATAAAAACAGACGCCTTTATGTGATCTGCTATGACACGAATCTGGGATTTATTTTCAAGATCGGTATATTTTTTGCTCGATGATTGTTCGATAGACGTAATGATTGTTGCATATAGATCAGTTTTAAAGATATCAGGATCGTTGTTTACGGCTGCAAGTATCCGTTCCAGGCCGCCTCCGAAATCCACATTTTTTTCAGGTAGTTCACTAAAGGACCCGTCGGTATTTTTCTTAAACTGCATAAAGACCGAATTTCCTATTTCCAAGAAGCGTCCGCAATCACAATTAGGATGGCACTTCTCACCATATGTGGGATTATGCTCCACCTGAGTGAATTCATAAAACACTTCGCTATCCGGTCCTCCGGGTTCACCGGGCGGCATATTTTCTGGCACGCCTGCCCGTGACCACCAGCTTTCAGGTCCGTAGCGGAAAATATGATTTTCTTTTAATCCCAATTTTTTCCAGGTTTCATAAGTTTCTTCATCTGCTCCTATGTTTTTTATCCCTGCAAAAACAGCAACGTATAATTTCTCTTTGGGAAGTTTCAAAATATCTGTGAGAAATTCCCAAAACCAAGTGATCTGCTCTTTTTTGAAGTAAGTTCCAAGCGACCAGTTACCCATCATCTCAAAAAAGGTAGTGTGTCTGTTATCTCCGATTTCTTCGATGTCTTGCGAGCGGAAACAGGGTTGGATGTTATATAATTTCTTTCCTAACGGGTGTGGTTCGCCAAGAAGGTAGGGAACTAATTGTTGCATGCCAGATCCTGTGAATAATGTGGTTGGGTCATCTTTTGGTACAAGAGGGATTGGGGGGATTTCTTTATGATCATGCGACAGGCAATATTTCATAAAAAGCTCCCTAAGTTTGAAATGAGTCATTGCCATAATGTAAAATTATAACACGTAAGTTAACTTAAATAAAAAAATTTGCAAGATTTGGATTCATCCATGCTCATAAAAACATCAGATATTGACTCAATAAAACCATTTCTCACTAAACTGCATCTTCCAAGCAGAGACTCCCATAAAGGGCAAAACGGGAAAGTGATGCTAATTGGCGGATCGCATCTTTTTCACAGTGCAATCATATGGCCAGCTGAAGTTGCTTCATACTTTGTTGATATGGTACATGTGGCATCGACAAAAGAGAATAATACAATTATTAATTCTATAAAGAAGAAATGGCGAAACGGTATTGTCATACCGCAAATTCAAATTGATGAATACATTAGAGAAGATGATGCGATACTTTTAGGTACAGGAATGATGAGAGAAGAAAAAAAACAGGTGGTTGGTCCGGAACCCAAAGATCTAAACTCAATCCTTGATAATAAAAATGAAGGCAAAAAAACATTCGAACTGACTCAATACCTTTTAAAAAGATTTCCTGAAAAAAAATGGGTTATAGACGCTGGTTCTTTACAGATGATGGATGTGGTTTGGCTTATGAATTTACGTACCAAACCCATTCTAACACCCCACCAAAAAGAGTTTACATCCTTATTTGGAGAGCATATCGTTGATTACGACAGAGACAAGAAACAAGAGACAGTTAGGAAATATGCGCTTAAGTATAAATGCATCATCTTGCTTAAAGCGGGATATGATATTATTTCCGATGGAGAATCAACTTTTGTCGTTGAAGGAGGAAATGCAGGATTAACCAAGGGCGGAACGGGAGATGTTTTGTCAGGAATCATTGTTTCATTCTTTGCCAAAAATGACCCCCTAGTCTCCTGTCTATTAGCCTCCTATCTCTTAAAAAAAACGTCAGAGATACTTTATGAAAAAAAGGCTTTTTGGTATAATAATTCTGATATTATTCCCCGTCTTCCTGAGGTTTTAAACACATTGATACGACAATGTAAATTAAATATATAATGTCTTTCTAAGGTTGACAGATAAGACAAAATGAAGTAGTATTAATATTAAGGAATCTGTATGAAAAAAGAAACAATTTTTGCCATTATGCTCGGAATTGCCTTTGGAGTAATCGTATCTTTTTTTATGATCTCAAAGACAAAAGATAATCAACTAGGTAAGTCAAAACCCCTTACCAACGAAAAGAAAATCATTATTCCAACTGGAAAAATTGATATTCAAACACAAACATTTAAAATACTTGAGCCTCAAGATAAACAAATTTTTAATTCAAATACAATCTCTATAAAAGGGGAGGCAGAAAAAGACTCGCTTCTCATCATACAGTCTCCTATTAAGGACCTCGTATACAAAGTGCCCACAGAAAAATTTGTAGTAGAGATGCCTCTTGCACTAGGAGAAAATATTATCAACCTTACTTTATATCCAAAAAACACCCAGGGTCGAATACAACAAAAAGACTTACGAATTTATTATCTTGAAGAACAATAACTAAACCTATGAAAAAAAAGAACGCAATATTACTGATAGCAGCATTTGTGCTTTTTTGTACCGGTAATGTACTGGCTGAAGTAGTTGAACCCACCATATCGTCCGGGTCAGGTACGGTTAAAGAGGATAAAGAGATAAAGGGCTTAAAAGAACGGCTTGCCAATAAGGTCGCAGAGATAAGAAAAAAAGACCAAAAGGCTGTTGGAGGTTTCGCTATAGTAAAGGATGATAAAATTTCCCTTAAAAACGATGAGGGGATAGATCTGACCGTAAAGATTGATGAGTCTTTGACCAAACTGTATCAAATCGCTGGAACAGCAAAAAAGGAGATAAAATCAAGCGACATAAAGACAGACTCATATCTTATTGTTACCGGTCCGATTGTTGACACAACGATAAACGCTAATTTTGTTTTTGTTGATGAGACGTATATTGTACAGTCAGGGAAAATTACAGAAGTCAGTAAGAGCGATTTTTACATCAAAGTTATGTCGGCAGACAAGCAAGTATATCAATTAGATATTGAGTCCACAACAAAACAGAACATGCTCAATATTAAGACATTAGAAATTGAAAAAACTGGGTTTTCCAAAATCAAAGAAGGCGATACGGTACACTTTGCGGCCAAGAAAGATCGATCTGAGGATAGTTCAAACAATAGATTTGCTGCCCAAAAAATACTCGTTATCCCACAAGAATATTTCATCAAGTAAAAGGGTTTTTGGTCCCTTTTACACATTTTATGTGAATAAATAATATGTTTACCTTTGTAAAGAAATTGTTTGACTTTAACCAAAAAGAAATAAGTCGATTACAAAAGAAGGTGGATACGATCAATGCCCTTGAAGATGAGGTCAGGAAACTGCAAGACGCTGACTTTGTAAGTGAGACCAATAAGTTAAAAGAGATGATCCAGTCAGGAAAAAAAACACAAAGTGAGATTCTACCCTGGACATATGCTTTGGTAAGAGAGGCTGCAAGGAGAGTCTTGGGCGAGAGACACTATGACGTACAACTTTTAGCAGGGATTGCTCTACATGAAGGGAAAATAGTGGAACAGAAGACAGGTGAAGGAAAAACACTATCTGCAACGACCGCTCTCTATCTAAATGCCTTGACTGGTAAGGGTGCACATTTAGTGACAGTAAATGATTATCTTGCTCGTCGTGATGCCGGATGGATGGGGAAAGTATTTCATTTTTTAGGTTTAAAAACTGCGGCAATGATCGCAGAGCAGTCTTTTATCTACGACAATGAGTTTGAGGATAAAGAGGTACATGATTGGCGCCTTGTCCACCTCAAATCCGTATCGCGGAATGAAGCGTATTTGGCAGATATAGTTTATGGTATAAACAGCGAGTTTGGGTTTGACTATCTTAGAGACAACATGGCCTCTTCACCCCATGACTTAGTGCAAAGAGGTTTCCATTTTGCCGTTATTGATGAAGCAGACTCAGTTCTTATAGATGAAGCACGTACTCCACACATCATTTCCGCTCCATATGAAGAAGATACTTCAAAATATTACAAATATGCTGGGATTGTCAAACAACTTGATCCACAAAAAGACTACAAAATCGATGAAAAATCAAGAACTGCAAACTTAACGGAAGAGGGAGTAAAACATATAGAAACTATTTTAGGGATGGAGAATATTTATGAGAAAGACTTCGACACATTATTTCACATAGAAGCATCGCTTAAAGCAGAGGCATTGTTTAAAAATAATAAAGAATATATTGTTAAAGACGGGCAGATTGTAATTGTCGACGAATTCACAGGACGACTTCTTGAAGGAAGACGTTTTTCTGAGGGCATACATCAAGCAATAGAAGCAAAAGAGGGAGTGAAGATACAGCGTGAATCAAAGACACTAGCTACTGTATCCTTACAAAATTATTTCAGAATGTATGAGAAAATTGCAGGAATGACCGGTACTGCAGCCACAGAAGCTGAAGAATTCCATAAGATCTATAAAGCTGATGTTTTAACTGCGCCTACCCATCGTCCGATGGTCAGAAAAGATCATCCTGACATGATTTTTAAAACAGAAAAGGGGAAATGGGACGCAGTGGTTGAAGAAATTGCTACCAATTACAAAACAGGTCGGCCTGTCTTAGTCGGAACCACCTCCATCGAAAAAAATGAACATCTATCTCATCTTTTAAAAGTAAAAGGTATTCCTCATGAGTTACTTAATGCAAAAAACCACGAACATGAGGCCTCAATCATTGCCTCAGCGGGAAAAAAAGGTAGTGTAACGGTTGCAACCAATATGGCCGGTCGAGGAGTAGATATTATACTGGGAGGAATGCCGCCAAATCAAACAAACGATGCAGATGTCGAATATAAAAATAAAAAAATAAAATGGCAGAATGAACATGATGAGGTTGTTGCACTTGGGGGTCTTTATGTCATTGGAACAGAACGACATGAGTCTCGCAGGATTGATAATCAATTAAGAGGTCGTGCAGGAAGACAGGGGGATCCAGGCGAAACATGTTTTTTTGTCGCACTTGAGGACGATCTCATGAGGATTTTCGGCGGAGAGCAGATTTCGCGTCTCATGACTTTTTTTAACTTTCCGGAAGATCAACCTCTAAGTCATCCTATGGTGTCAAAAGCAATCGAACAAGCCCAGGTGAAAGTGGAAGGATTCAATTTTGATATCAGAAAACATCTCGTTGATTTTGATGATGTTTTAAACAAACAACGCGATATTATATACGCTAGGCGCCGAAAGATACTCTACTCTTCTGAAGAAAAAAAACAAGAGTTTAAGGGGGAAGTATTGGGGATGCTTAATGAAGAGGTGCAAAGAATCGTTGCTCAGTTTACATTTGAAGATGTGGAGTTAAATACAGATATGTTAGTTAAGATTGGAAACGAGTTAAATTTTGTTCTCCCATTTGATCACGGAAAGCTACTAAGCTTTGCAAAAAACAAAGACACAGTTGGTATGAGTAAATGGGTAGAAAACGAATTACAGTTTGCCTACGATGAACGAGAAAAAAAATTAGGAGTAGTTATTTGGAGTGAAGTGGTAAAAAGTATCTATCTCTCAACAATTGACAAATACTGGACAGATCATCTGACCGGTATTGAAGACCTGCGTGAAGGGATAAATTTACGTGGCTATGCTCAGCTTGATCCATTAGTTGAATACAAAAATGAAGCATTTTCCATGTTTGAGAAGTTGATTGACGACATCGATTTTGAAGTAGCAAGACGGATATTTAAGGTTGAAGTAGAGGCTATTCCATCTATTTCCCAACAGCATGAACAATCCCTAACTTATAAATCTGCAGCATCTATCGATCCTTTTTTAAAACAAAAAGAGCAAAGTGTTCAGCCTCAGCAATCTCCTCCCCAGGAAGAAAACGGTTTTAAAGTAATTCCACCTGGATCAACCCAACAAAAACCGGGTAGAAACGAACCATGTTGGTGTGGATCAGGAAAAAAATATAAGAAATGTCACCTAAATAGGGAACCGTAAACGGCACAGGTATAGGAAACCTATAAACAATTTAATCGAGTGGAATCGAAGAGGGGGAATAAATGGGGTTAAAACCGAAAATCTATTTCAATCTTGCCGTTACCTGCTCTGATCTCTTTTATGATCGCTCGTAGAAAATGCTTCTTCTCTTCTAAGTTGGCATTGTCCCATAAGATATTGAAGTCTTCTAATGATTTGGTAAATTTCTCCAGTTCTTTGCGTCGTTCGTTTATCATCTGAATCTTAGTTTTATATTCATCGGTTACCACATGGTATTTATTTTCTTCCTCGTCTAGACGCTTTATATTGGCTGCATACACCTCTAACGAATCGATTCCAGCCTCATAGGCATCTTTCACCCTCTCACGCCGTCTATCGATGTCTGATAGGTGTTTAGCAGCTAATTTATAGTCAATTTCGAGGTTGTCTGTGATTGTGATATTTCTGTCAAAGATGAGCCGTTCTCTAGCCGTAGGATTGTTTACAAGATTCCTAATTTGATTTAAAACAAACTCTTCTAGTCTTGTGGCACTCATGATCCTGCGCTGGCATATTCCCGTGTATTTATAGCCACCGCACAGATATTCAAAAGTTGTGGTGTTGTTCCACTTGGGGTTCTTGTTTTTTCTGTTATGGTGACGAGTTAAATATGTAACGCCAGAACCGCAACGGATACATTTGGCTATACCCGTAAGTAGGCCTCGACTCATCTTTGCCCTACCTTTTTGCGAATTTCCCCGTATCTTTTTTTCTTTTTGGGCTAATTTAAATATTTCCTCGGGTATTATGGCCGTGTGGATACCTTTTTCGATAATACCCTTATGATCTCTTAGTGTCCGTTGTTTGTTTTTAGCATAATCGGCATGTCTCCATCCCCAAAGAACTTTTCCCGTATAGGTTTCGTTTTGTAATATGTACTTTATCGCCTGTGCTCGCCAATATTTACCCCTAGGTGGCTTAACTCCTTTTTCTGTTAATGAAAACGCAATGCTCAAAGCTCCTTTTCCTTTGGTATATTCGTCAAATATCTGCCTGACAATAATTGATTTCTCTTCATCCACCTCAACTTTTCTTTGCACTTTATTCTTTTCGTCTATCCATCGAATAATTTTGTAGCCGTAGGGTACGTTATTTGGTATTTTGCCTGATTTAGCCACTGCTACCTTACCCATTGTCATTCTGCGTCTGATCTTATTTCTCTCGATCTCATTCATGGTGTCACTAAAACCCTCTACCATAATACCTAGATCGTCATCGGTAGGATCGTAAAGTTTCGGATCTCGGGGTTCGACGGGGGTAGCTACGGAATAGGTTTGGATGAACATCTTTTTTAAATCATCCCTCGCCTTTGTGGCGTATGATTTGTTTCTGGCAAAGCGATCGAAGTCTTTAACTACCACTAAATCGAATTTATAGTCTGATGCATCCTGCATCATTCGTTGGAAACCTAATCTTTCCTCTATTAGATGTCCACTTTCGACGTCCTGATATGGTTCTCCCACCAAATCCCATCCATGATCGGCAATGGTTTTCTTGCAGACTCTTATTTGATCGGAGACAGATTCCTTGCCATCGGCTTGTTCTTTAGTGCTTACACGGGCATATATCACTGCCCTGATCTTAAATTTATTTTCCATATTACATTTAGTTGAACAATATTTGTCTACACACCATCCTGTATAGCTTTTAAAATATCTTCCTTTCGATAGCGTCGATCTTTTCTGGAGCCTACTCTAACCGCCACAAGTTTTCCATTGTCATCCCATTTTCTAAGCGTCCATGGACTAACATTTAATATTGCGGAGGTTTGCTCTAAAGTTAAGAGTAGTCCCCATGTATCGGGATTTGATTTTGAAAATGTATCTGTTGCCATACTAAGTAAACATGATTTATACTAAGTTAACATAAAGAAATTTAAGAAACAAGCAGAATGAAAAATGTAATAGAAGACGCAATTGATTTGGCAAATAATATTCTTAAAACTTTGTCATCCAAAAAAGATTTAGTAATAGTAAATATCGCCATCAATAAGCCAAACACATTTATTGTCGAGGGATATCCAAAAATTCCACTATCTTACGGCTATCAATATAGCGATACTCCCAAAGTGTTGGAACAGGATGGGTTGGTATTGGGAAAGACAGTTGGCTGGTGGTATGTAGGCATTATAAGCAAAAATTCACTTACGTTTAGGAATAGGCCGCAGGAGATAAACCTAGATGGGAACATAGACGAAGTTGTAGAAAGTATGAGGTTTATAGATAAGGAAATGGCTATTGAGTACTATTTCAATGTTCAAGATGACGATATCGGGCCGAATAAATCAGAGCATAGGGCAATTTTGGTTAGTAGAAAAAAGTTAGAGCAGTTTGTAGGTTGGTATAAGGGTATCTCTCCACAATTTGATGAAAAAACAGGCGTTTTTTCTTATAGGGGTGTTAACGTTACGATCGGAGGAGAAAAATCGGTACGAAGGTTTAAGTTATTGTTTGATAATTTAGGTGGTATGGTAACAAAAAGGCAATTTTATGAAGCTACAGGAAAACAAGACTACGTAATTATTAAGAATTCACGGGGTGTTACCCAACTTCACGATAGTCTTGAAAAGGGATTTGGGAAAATAGTAGAAATTATTGAATCTGAACCAATTCTACGTAAATCTATTATCATGTTACAGAGAGATGGATTTGGTATGTTTGTAGACAAAAACGCTAAATTGTAAAAAACTCCTCAAAATAGCTCCAATAACTCCCCAATATTGATATTTTCAGCTCCCCAATCGGATTTGTAACATTTTGGCTGATATGGGAAATCAGTCTACTAAATCCGTCGGCAATGATCCAAATATTCGTTTAATAACGAACACTGTCGATGCGCTTCAAACACTTTATCGATCAGTCCGAGAAAGAAAAGAGCGAGAGATGATATCCGAGATGAATAAAAAAGAGATATTTAAAAAACAATATGAAAAAAGAATACAAATCTAACGATCTCTATCAAGCGGTTGCGCTTAAAACTGCAGGATTTCCCCTGATTCGATTAGAACGAAACTCTGGACGCTTCTTTGACTTCATTTTTGAAGATTCTGAAAATAAAGCAGAAGAAATTCTGACGCAATTTTGGGCTAAAAAACTACAGGTAGATGCTAAAGAATTTGTCGAGAATATAAATGAGCTTAAGGCACGTGTTAATTCAGGAATATGAAGAACAATATACCACCATATCAGAACAAAAAACAATTGAGACAAGCATACCAGAGATTGGGATCGACTAGGAAGGTAGCTCGGTTATTCAATGTTTCAAATGGAACGATAATTTGTTGGATGCGAAAATTCCACATTTCTAGAGAACCCAAACTATATCTTTCTAATAGCAATTCTGGAAGGGGTAGACTTTGTGAACTGTATATAGTGGAACATCCTTATTTCACAATGCATTTTAAAGATTTGGGGGAATTTGATGATAAATCCAGGTATGACGGATTGTGGTTTGGTGACAGAGTAAATATCAAAAGTTCGCACAGTAAAAAGAAATTTACATTTAGGATAAAGAAAATAAAACATGATGTCGTTTATTACATTTGTTGTATCTACATTGATGAAATAGATCCACTTATACCAACAGAAGTATTTATTATTCCAGCAAAGAATTCACCACGTACGTCTATCACTGCAACACTAGGATCGAAGAGTAAATATGCTCAATTTAGGTTAAGTCTCAAGAGAGGTAAGGAATTCACAATCAAATCGGAAAGGGAATATAACGAGAAATTCAAAAAGAAATATAGATACCCGACGAAAAAATAAGTTCCCGCCCTCTTATATGTAATATGAAAATGAAAAATAATGACGGGGTAGGTTGGTGTCTAATACCACCTGATATCGTATGCAGAACCGATCTGACCTCAAATGAAAAGTTAATTGTCGGTAGGATTCATGGCCTTTGTCTAAAGCATGGATATTGCTATGCTTCGAATCGTTGGCTCGCTAAACAATTTGGATTGTCTGCAGGTACAATTTCAAACATCATAAGTTCTCTTGTTGTAAAAGGGTTAATTCAAAGAGAAATAATTCGTGATAAAAATATGCGCATAATCCAGCGCAAGTTATATACCCTTTCAATGCAACAGTGGATACCTACCCATTCCCAAATAGAAGAGAGTAGTAGAGAGAATAGTATTAGAGATAATGTTTATAATGATCCCTTTCCCAAAAGTAAAAGGGATTTAAAAAAAGATACAGACACAATAACAAACTATTTGAAGAATGAACCTACAGCGGTAAGCGAAGCAATTCGATATTATCTATACAGATATAAAGAAAAAATTGGGAAAATTCACCCTAAGATATCCAGATCTCAATATCATATTGTGAGAAGCGGATTTGAAAATCCAACGTGGATACATTCAGATAGTCTCTCCTATGAGGATTATAAAAAAATAATTGATAACTGGTTTTGGGATGAAAATGTCGAAAGTGACTACAATATTATTCATTTTGCCTCGGGGGATACGATCTCATATCATGCTCTGAAAGAAAACCTTATTGATGAAGAAGACAAACCTTGGCCAGAATAATAAAAATACAGACATATGATGATGCAAAGAAATAAGCAACTAATAACAGTCTTCTTTGCAATGATCGTGGTTAGAGTATTGATCTGGTGTTTCAAAGGACAATCCAACATTCAGTTCATTAATAGTTTTGATGATTGTGCAGCAGGGTATTGACATATATCCGTTACGGATATATACTAATCTCATGGACTACAAGCAAGAACCTCTTACTCCAGCAGTTTTTTATATTTTATTAGCCCTTAGCATTAAAGAGCGACACGGCTATGACATTATGAAACAAGTGGAGGCAGATTCACACGGACAAGTAAAAATGGGCCCAGGAACGCTATACGGTTCTATCAAACGCATGTTGGATGTAGGACTGATTGTTGAGGTTGACAATATAAAGGATAGTAGACGGAAATTCTACAGCCTCACAAAAAAAGGACAGAAATACTTGTCTGCCGAAATAAAACGCTACTCCGAAGTTGTAAATCTAGCAAAAAACAGAAAACTATTAGGAGTTGGCAATTTAGATTTTGGCGTATGAAAACCACTCTTTCTTTGTCAGAAAAAATCTACAAGACAATGTTAGAACTATACCCATTCAGGTATAAAGATGAATTTGGCCAAGAAATGATCCAGTTATTTCAGGATATGTATCACGACGCAAAAAACACTGATAACGACATGGAAGTGATTAACTTGTGGATGCGTATAATCCCCGACTACTTTATTAGTCTTACCAAAGAACATTTATCACACTTGAGAGGGGGTGATTATTATATGCACAAAAAATTTGACATGTTAGGTTTATTTTTCTGGGTAGTAGCAGGAATTGCCGTATTTCCTGTTGTGTTGTTTATTAGCGTGAATCTGGTTGGTATTTTAGGATTAGGAAGCACCGAGGATGAAAGTGTATTGTTGTGGTTGATTTTTATTCCCTTGTTACTAATATCGCTAATTGGCTCTCAATGGCTAGTTTTACGTAAATACACAGACAGAGCAAAAGATTGGCTGATAAATACGGCTTCCGCTTGGGTTGTAATGATTGCCTCAACTTTCGTGATTATTGGGTTACTATTCAGAAATCTTACTATCACAGAACCACAGTCATTAATGTTTATTCAAGCTATCCAAGCAATAGTGTATGGGGGAATATTAGGATGGTTTCAAAAAAAGGCACTGCATGGTTATGCAAACGCATGGCTTTTGATTCCTGCAAACATAATCGGTGTAGCATTAATTTTTACAAGTATTGGAGAATCAATTAGTAGCACAATCGACATGATGCTGGTTGGATCTTTTCCTGCGTTATTTACAGGCATAGCATTACTATTCGTCCTTAGTAAAAAACCAGTACACAGCAGTAAGCAGGGTGTTATGGCCTAATTCAAAAGGCTGGCTTTCTAGAGAGTCAGCCTTGTGTAGTTATTTCGTCTGTTATATAAAGAGCTTTTAGGGTTATACAAAGCTAATATCTCCTTGTTCGTGATCGTAACATTAATATAAGCAGTCAAGTGGTATAAGAGATGTATAATAAAGATGATGAATAAAAAAGTCTTAGTGGTTGCTACTTTAGTGATTTTGGGTGTTATAGGAATAGCCTTTGTAACATTAAATAAGCCAAACAATGGAAAACAGTTGTCTACTGAGGAAAATTCAAACCCTATAGACAGTTGGGAACAACAAACCATCGAAGAAATAGGGTTAACTCTCAAAATGCCACCTGACACTACTTTTAGAAAAGAGATTGGTGATAATGATGGCAACATTCGTACTGTCGCTTTTTACATTGAAAAAGGCGATGAAAACAATCCCGAATACCAACTCTACGCTTTGTACTTAGCTGATAAAGAGGGATCAACTCAAGATTTAGAAAAAGCAAAAACAGGCATGTCTTCTATAAAAGAGGCATCAATTGACGGATACAGCGGAATAGAAGGAACTGCCAATACTAACGATCCCAAGAAACACTACTTAACTGTAGTCCTGAAAGACGGAAGACTCTTCTCTGTTTCTACCTATCCACCCCAACCTGAAAATAAAGAGTTAACAGACAAAATAATCCAAACGTTTAATTTTAGATAAATCTAACTTAATGAAAGTCATCGTAGGATTGTTGCTATTGATAGTATTATTAGCCTTTGAATATTGGTGGTTCAGAGAAACAATGCAATGCATGATCAACAGAACAAATTCAGGAATTGTAGTGGACTGGGCAATGGTTAAAGACTGTAGTTATTAAAATCATTCATGCCAAAAAACAGTAGGCTTCAGGCTACACCCCAAATCCCAAAGTGATACTAAACCCTGCCCTATCACCCGTAAAGTCAATATTTGCCATAATTCCTTCTCTTTTAATATCCACATATCGAAATTCAGCTATATTAGGTGTTGGGTTAACGATAGGCTGATCGGCAAGAACGGCAGCAAGATTTACAATAAAGCCTAGCCACTTGTCATCGTTTTTACAAAAAACTGATGGTAGTCCGTATACATCGAGTAAGTTGATGAGTTCATTTTTAAACTCTGGTAAAAGGAGAAAATCAATGTTGCCATCCTTGGGATAGGTATCAATGGATTGATCTATCCTCATCATAATTTCCTTCATTGTTTTGGTGATATGATCCTTTTTAGTATGAACAACCCAATCTGCATGAAAGCGTACTAAAGAATGCCTTTCTGGTTTGCTTTCTTCTCTCTCCCTATCTAGTAGTTTTCTCAGCTCAACCATCAAATAAACCACTTCATGTTCCTCGTCCATGTTATGTTTATTAAGAAACGTTTTTAACTTTTCTACAATCTGAATTTTCATAGGTTAAATAGGACTAATTCCATAATTCATTCTCATTTCTGAACCTTGGGAAATAAGCATCACTACTTTGTCTTTGTGAAGCCACACGATACATATACTCAAGAATATCGAGGAAGCTAGAAAAAGTGAGATATTCCATCGTCAGTCGGGCATAAAGCATCGTATCAAGAGCAACGCTAAATGGGCCACGCCTAATAATAAATAGTCCATGATCATCTGGTGAATGTGCATAGAGGCCATCTTTCACTGAAAACATCCTATCTTTATCTTTTTCAAAATCAGCAATTTGTTTATCTAGATCAGTTTCGGTACGATCTTCAATTTCCCAATTGTGCTGTTTTAGAATCTCCTTGAGTATGGTTACGTTTAACGTGCATTTAACCAAGTAATAACCAGACATCAAATACATGCAATCTTTAGCTGAGAATGGAAAGATTGAATACGGAGGAGCTGATCTAACAAAATTGCCTTTTTCGTCACTATAAAAAGTGTCCCAATTGCTATGAATCAGTACCAAATCTTTTGTTTTTTCTTTAGGTGAGAGTTTCTTTAGTTCCTCAACATCAACAGGTTTCTTGTTTTCATTAATTGCTCTAAAATTAGTTACTTCTATTTGTATGCAGTTGTCAAAATTTTCCGATACCACCATTTTCTTCTCTGATTTACGAAATAGCCGCTTGATTCTGCTAATGTAGGTACGTGGCTCCAGTTCCATTACTCTCGTGTCAATATCAATTCCACCTATTCTAGCTTTGTTTGCTATCGCAATTCTTTGAAGTTCCAATAGCCTTTTTGCCTGATTGCTTATCTTTGCCTTACCTTGAACCCGTTTAAGGGTGAACATATTTTTAATATCTTTACCATATTTTTTGATTTCATGAATAAAAGCAACACCATCTTTGATCTCGGTTAAATCGCCTACCCTAAGAAAATGAGTTAAGTCATTAAGTATCACCAAACTATCAAGTGATTTAGAAATCCTATGCGCCCACATAAACTCGCTTCTGAATTCTTTACTATTCACATCCACACTACCAGCACCAAATCCTCTGGAAGAGGAGTTTAGGAATGTGCGGTTATAGTTCAAGTTTCTCCATGCAATACCATCACATATCGTTCTGGAGATTCGTATTAATTGCTCATGGATGAGAATGTGATCTTCTAGTCCTCTGAGCTCTTTTTCTTCTTTAGGAGTTAACTGGCTTTTGTCGTGTAGTTTTTTGGCCTTCTCTCGTCCTTCCCTAAGCTTTTCCCAAAACAACGTTTCTGCCTGCGCCAATTTGTATTGCATTGCAAGCATTACGTCTTTCTTGTGCTTATGTCGCTTGCTCCTTGTTGCTCTTAGCACCTTTTCAAAGTAGCCAACCCACTCTTTGTAGTAGGAGCTGGCTAGAATAGCAGAGATTTTAATCGCATAGTCTTTTTCAAGCATGTACATATATCTGAGTTTCGATCATCAATAATTCATTTAACAAGTTGTTTTTTAAGTTTTTCTAAGATTTTTATGTCATTTTCTGTTGCAACCTTCAGCTTTCTCATCTTCTCTAATAATGCAACAGCTTCTTTGTGGTTACCCTCCTTCTTGGCTTGCTTTGCTAATGCCCGATATGCACTGCCCACAATTCCCAATGGCGCAGGTGGAGGACTATCTTTCCATTCTGGTGAAATTGCACACCTATCGCTTATGTTTAAGCCGATCTCTGCACTTTTCAAATAGTTACCACGTTTGTAGAAGAGTTCAGCGTAAGAACACAAACATGGTTCGTATTCGTCAGTACTCTCAAAAACAAACTTTAAAACTTTCTCTGCACGAACTAAATCCCTGATTGGAGCATCATCAACTAACATATGTCCAAGTTCGCCAGCTATATCTATTTGATCCAGATACTCAGCATTGTGCCGTTTTTCTAAGGGTAGTTGTACAGGAAGAGTGTTTGTGGATAATGAAAAAGCTTTATCGAAGCAAAATACCGCTTTATCCAGATATTCTTTCCTTTCATCTCCACGAATATGCCAGGCAGTAAAGTTTCTCCAGGCTATGCCCATCCAATATGCTATTTTTGGGTTCTTAGTGTTCTGAAACTCATTTTCAATATCGCCAATAACCTTTAACATATTTTCTTTATTGAAATCTTGTTCATCCCCAAAGCCCATGCTTGTAATACGCATAAGTGCGGTTATAGCCTCGTTATCATTTGAATAATTTGATCTACTGAAGAAATTGAACATATTAGAGTTTGCTTAACAACGAGGCGTGGAACTCGTATGTTTTTGCAAACTCCGTGAAGGCATCAAAGTTGCTGAACATAAAAGACTCCTCAAGGCCACCCTCTGATTCGTAAGTCATATCACCATACTTAACAATGGGAATTTGATAATTGCCTTTGAATCTTTTATCCATAGAACCATCTTTATTAGCCTTCTTCCAAGTATGTTGAATAATCTCCGTATCCTTTGGTACACTTTCTTCTTCAACATAACCAGAAAGTTTCATTGTTGTCTTTACATCTTTAAGATCGAAGATTCCAAACTCTTGATTGTCTTTGAACAGAAGCAAGAATGTAGGAAATAAAAACACATCAGGGCCATTCGCATTGGGTAGAAATAAATGAGGTAAATCGCTTTTTACAAATTCAATTTCTCGTTCAGTTTTAGATATTGGAGTCCTTTTAGTGGCGGTTTGGGCTACAGTGCGTGCTTTGGCTCTGTCTACATTTTCTGCATAGGTAATATCCCAAATTTTTTCGCTGCTCATTAACTCATTGAATGTGTCAATACAGTTGAGCCAACTTTTCTCAAGTTGAGATTTATCAGCAAAAGTCAATTTAACAAAAGTTTCTAATACTTGCTTCTCTAGTTCTTTAACAACACTCTGTTGAATTTTTCTTGAATTGGCAATCCCTTTATAGAAGAATCCTACTATAACGAGATAACTTCCAAAATGGATTGTGGAGAGTAAAAACAACTTTGTTTTAGCTGAATTGAGTTTTTTCAGTAACTCAATACGTTGATTGTATATATCTGTAATTTGTTGACGTAGCACTTGAAAGTTTTTACTAGTAACTGTTAAGGCTTTGCTTGAGCTTCTGATAATATTTCCTGTATTTGATATTTCTATACCAGTTGGGTGTTCGTTATTCATAGGTGGATGTTTAACAGTATTAGAACTGTTATTTTTATTATTAGGAATTTTTAATAGATCGTCTACACTAACCGATGTTTTGTTATATACCTTATTGTAGAGTGCTTTCTTTGGATTCGTTAGTATTCCCATTCCTCTGGGAGCTTTCAAACCCAAGCTATGTCTTACAACTCGTTTCCAAGAGGTTCTAGCTGCAATTCTACGTTTTAATGATGGTGTTCTTATTCCAAATTTCATAATTGTTTTTAGCTTTAGTTATTATTGAATACTGCACTGTCGCTGATAAAATTCATCTTGTTCTATCATCTTTCTAATTTCATTTTTTCTGTAGTTGTCAATGCAATTCTTGTTATTTTTCCCTGAGCCATACAAGCATTCATTTCTAACCCCATCTAAATTCAGGCTACTTCTAATAGATTCTAGTATCGTTAATTGAGGGTGTAACACACTATCATTTTCTATCCTGTATTCGATAGACTTCCATTCTTCAGAGTTCATTATTCCAAAAAACTTCCACTGTGCGTAAAAAGCTTCTGTCTCTTTATCAATACAAGAAAGCTCATCACTTCCATTGAGAGATTCTAGATATTGTTGTACGTGAGTAATTTCGTGGACAAGAAGTAATGCTGTAGTCAAGTCGTCCGTTGAACTATAATCAGAATTAACAGTTATCGGAAAATAATCGCTTTTTATTTCAGGACTATTAAATACAAAATAGCCTTCTACACCAGAAGAACCTCGGGTATCATCTTCTATAATTCTGATACAGTTAACTAATCGAGAAGGGAAAAAATACCAAGAATCTTCACCTTCACCACTATCTTCCCATAAACTGTATTTTTGTGCTATTAGACTCAAGGCTCGATCATATTGTGGTTCATTTTTTTGGCGTGTTGTTCTCGTACAATCTACAATTTCTGGTGTCTGTGTTAAATTTGAAGTATCTGAAACAACAGGAGACGTCTCTTTATAAAAGATTGAAGCAACCCAAACTAGTAAAACAAAAACTAAACCAAGAATAATATAACTTTTTTTCATAATTCTCTTTAGATATTTAATACTTTCTTTGACAACATGTCACCATATTTCCGATACATTTCCTCGGGCATTGAGAGTTTTAGCTTGTTCTCTATAGACGTGTTGTCGATAGTATCTTTTAATACTGAACTTTTTAAAAAATAGTCTCCCTCATGCGAAGAAGTACCAAGTAGACTGATAGTGCCAACCATAAACTTTGCAAAATTCTTCTTGTTTAATACATCTTTTGACTTCACTATTACTGGCTCATGGATTTTAGCCTTATCAGATTTTGTATATGAGTCATAAGCAGTTAGGAGATTGTCTACAAAAGAATTTGGATCGAACATGTGCTTAGTTGTTGAAATAAATTGATCAAGTACCCCAAGTGCTATCAATAACTTTTCATCAGAGGATATTTTTGATTTTTTAACACCATTCAAAACATCTATAAGCCCCATTGTAAGAACTTCTTTTGTAATAAAATCCTCTAATTCAAACTTATCAGGAAACAATTTATGCAAAATATTTCCGCTTTTTGGACGCTTCTTATATCCATAAGCACGCCAAACCTCATCATCCAACAATGGCCTCATTGCTGTACTTGCTAGGTATTCAACTAGATCGTTAATATCGGTTGTTTTATGTTCCATATTATTTTTTTGTCCCACTCTTACTACGAGAGATATATGCCTGGATATCTTGTTTACGATAACGCCTATCTCCGACACCTCGCCGAGTGCCTACACGTACGGCTTTTAAGATTCCTTGTCGATCCCATCTCCGCAATGTTTGAGCGTTTACATTTAAGATTTTCGCTGTTTGCTCAATTGTTAACAGCTCTTCAATTTGTGGGTTCATAGTAATTGTCTTTAATTGTACTAAATTGCTTGAGAATTTGCGATACAATAATGTAGAATATTAATAGTTAAATTGCCTAAACTTTGTGGTTTCCCCATAAGGCATGGCAAAAAATCGGTTCAACGCAGTAAGCCCTTCATGGTGTTACGTTGAACCGTCGTGTGCCGAAAGGTATACGGGTGGCGCAAGCTACCAGCCGTGAGGGGCTTTTTGGTTCACACGGCATCTTTAAGGAGGTGAACAAATGACAACTATTAAATGTCCATATTGCGCAGAAGAGATCCAAGTAGACGCCAAGAAGTGCAAACACTGTGGGGAGTGGTTAAATATTCCCAATGGCAATAACATTTTCAGTCCTTCAACTAGTTCAGTTGATGCAAGATCGGTAAGCAAAGGTATCAAAGACGCCGAATATAGCAAGTTTGTAATGGGTGTCTTGGGAGTAGTTGATCTATTTATTGCCGTTTGCGTTGGACTGTTTACCCATTGGATAGTTGGTTTAATCGTATTTGTCGGAATCGGAATGTGGATCGGTAATCGACACTATCAAGAATGAGCATTATGATAAATAATCCTTACTATCAATTCTTCTCCAATGTGTGAATGTGTAGACTCATAACTGCACATTTAGCCTTGATTGGAAAGACTACATAGACTATATATAGTAGACGTTTAACATCCCAACACATATTTATTTGCTATAACTAGGGATATTAATCGGGATCAGCTATACTATTGGAAGATTCCGTTCAATTTAGATTGAGCTAAAATAAGTAAAATCGAGGGGGCGGAGTAGTGAAATTGAAAATGCAGGGTAGAGGGTTAATAATCTAGTGTCATACTAGATAGGCATATGCGGTACCCTATATGCTAGCATTTCAAAAAATGCCACTGGCCTAATTGATACAAATATCCTTCATATGTTTTTGACCATGTAAGTATCTATGAGATTATATCCAAATTTCTCGTAATACTTTCTTGTTCCAACTCCCGCAATTATGGCAATTTTGTTTGAACCTTGTTTTGTAGATAATTTTTCAGCCTCTTTTAATAAACGAATGCCAAAATGGTGATGTTGAATCGTATTCTTTTCTTTTTTTCCAATGGGAACGACTTGTCCGTATACATGTAGCTCTCGTATCAGAGCTGCTCCAGCTAAACTCTTAGCTAAAGCAAACTGTGTATGGGGGATAAACAGTCGGATGAATCCTAGCGAATGTTTGTTATCGTCTGTAAATTCTAAAAAAAATTCCTTACCATTAGACACATTATATGAGATAGTGTGCAGGTATGGTTTTCCAACAATTTTCAGATCTTTGATTTCACGACACCTGATGCAGCTGCATATTTTATTATTGTCATGCATTTTTTTTTGAATAATCTCCCGAAGATTAGGAGCAAATTGCTTAATTTGCATTGCATCGGTTGTAATGTCTCGTGTCAACCTTCCAATCCGCACCCAGGGAGGAACTACCTCGGATTTGAATTTTATGATTATCTCAATCAATTCATCCAGGGAGTAGGGTTTGTAGGTTTCATTTTTAAACCATTCAAAAAGTTTTGTATGTGTCGTAATTGTGGTCGGATAAAGTTTGAGATGGTCAGGTTTAAACCAAGGATTACTAAAAATCTCTTTCATCAATTGAAGGTCAAGTGAGGGGGTTGTCCCGGGAAGATTGGGCATAAGGTGATATCCTATTTTAAGGCCATAGCTTCTCAAGAGAGAGGTTGCTTTCATTACTTGCTTGACTGTATGGTTGCGTTTAATAAGAAAGTATATCTTATTGCTTGGCATCTGTACTCCTATTTCAACATGTGTAACGCCAAGAGTGCGCAGGTACACAAGCTCTTTATCGTTGATGTAGTCGGGTCGAGTCTCAATATTAATACCTATGATACGAGATTTTGCCGTTTCGTTTTCTTTCTGAGAGTCAAATAAAGTCTTTACTGTTTTAACGTAATCAATCTGACCACTTTTTAAATATTTTTCAATGTCTACGTTGCACGCATCAAACACGCGCCTCACAAACCATCTCCGGTATTGTTTTTTATAGAAAGAAAACGTTCCTCCTTTTATGATAATTTCAACTTTGTCGATTGAGTGACCAGAAAGATAGAACATGACAAGTCTTTGTAGTGTTTGTTTGAATGGATCAAAATGATGTCTTATAGCTCGCATGACAGCGGGTTCATCGGAAAAATAACTTTTTGGCATACCTGGTTCATTTGGACAGTAAACACATGAAAATGGACAACCAGTACCCTTTGTAAATAAAGTAAGGGGAACGATTCCAGATAGAGATCTGGTTTTCGTTTTTACCAAAAACTGTTTTATCTGTTTGATAAATGAGGAAGAGAATCTACTTTGATGACGAATAAGTATGAAGTTTAGCCACCAAGCAGAGGGTTTTATAGCTTTAAAGTCCTTTTGTAGTTTGAGCGAATCCATAAGCAGCCGGTTCATACTTTTTTGATCAAGGGGCGCTTTTTTTTCAAACCCTTGTTCAAGTAGTTGAAGCAGCTTGATAAGTGAATCCTCAAGTTGTGTTGGAAAATTAGCGGGGTAAAACATGTTAAATTGCTATAATGTGGCTATGCAAAGATATTTTGATCAGATGGACTTCATTTTATCAGATCTGTTTAAAAAATATGCCTCCTTTGATATAAAACCTGGCGTGTTGTTATCTGGCGGAATAGACTCTACGACCATTACATATTTTGTCTCAAAATACTTTAAAGACTTTACTATTTTATCGATGGGTACAGATAAGACGAAGGACAGAAGCTATATCGACATAGTATCTTTATATCTAAAGCACGAATACATATGGGTTGAAATGAACAAGGACGAAGTGGTGGAAAATTATAAAGAAGTTAAAAAACTACTAGAACAAGCCCTTGTTCCTACAAGCTTGATGCATATGTCCCTTGCCATGGGCTACTTTCTTCTTTTCAAAAAAGCCAAGCAATTAGGCATAACCCACATTGTCACAGGGCAGGGACCAGATATCCTCTTAGGGGGATATCATAAATACAAGTCAGTTACCAACATAAATGTGGAAATAAAAAAGGATTTACCACTTCTTGAGATAGATAAAAAAAGAGATGGAATTGTAGCAAAAAATTTTGGCATAACACTTTACAATCCCTACCTTGAAAAAGAGTTTGTTGATTTTTGCCTCACCATTCCTCAGAAATTTAAATTGCAAAAAGGTATTGAGAAGTATATATTAAGAGAATTTTCAAGAAAAAAAGGACTTCCAAGCAAAATAGTTAACAGACCGAAAAAAGCATTTCAGTATTCAACAGGTATACAAAAGTTGGTATTAAATGTATTAAAATATACGCATGAATGAGTTTATGTATTTATTAACCAACGGACTTGCTGTATATATTTCTTCTTACTTATTAAGAGGAGTACACGTGAAGGATTTTTTTGTAGCTATTGTAGTGGCAGTTATTTTAAGTATTGTAAACATAATTTTAAAACCTATGATCGTTTTTTTAACCCTTCCACTAAACATTTTGACGCTTGGGTTATTTACTCTTGTGATCAATGGATTCATGGTTATTTTGGTAAGTAGAGTGGTTCCTGGATTTACCGTTGACTCAGTTGGATGGGGAATACTTTTTAGCATAATTTTATCCTTTATAAGCTCACTTTTTAATTGGTTAAAAAAAGAATAATCAGATAGATTACTTGAATATTTTTTTGAGTTTTTCAAGTAAGACGGGGATAAAGGGGAGCTTGCTTTTAATGATGATTTTCAGTGATGTTATTTCTTCCTCCATAGCCTGTTCTCCTGCATGTATTCCTTCAAGCTTATTTTTAGTTTGAAGAAGGGTTTTCCAATGGATATCATCAACTTTTGGAATCACTGCAATATCTGCCTTTTGTATTTCATAATCTGCAATGTTGTGCATCATAATACTAAAAGAATGTCTTGCTACAGAAAGAAAATTTAACCTATCTAAAAGCTCAAAAGAATAATGATTGTTTAGATTAACTCCAATTACTATGTCAGAACCCATTTTTCGAGCCGTTTCAACAGGAACGGGATTTGTTACTCCTCCATCCACTAAAGTTTTACCATCGATGAATACTGGATTAAGCAGCATAGGGACAGCGCAACTTGCAAGTACCGCTTGTGTAACTGAACCGTTCTGAAGAGAAACAGCCCTTCCTGTTGCAAGATCTACCGCTACTGATTCAAATGGAATAAGTAAATTTTTAAAGTTAAGATTCTTACCCAGAAATCCTTCTATAAAGGACTGAATTCGTTTTCCTTGTAATATGCCGCCTCCCAAGGAAGGGTCTGTGATGAGCGAGATCATGTCCCACCAATTTTTTTTAACGATATAATCCTCAACCTTCTGTATATCTTTGGTAGCGGCGTAGAAAGCACCCACAATTGATCCTGCGCTAGTTCCAGATATATAATCAATGGGGATATTTTGTTCCAAAAGCTTTTTTATTACTCCAATATGAGCTAAGCCCTTTGGTCCACCACCTCCAAGAGCAAGGCCAATCGTTGGAGTTTTTTTAATTAGATTGAGTTTCATGAGTGTCTTATATATCATAACAGGATTTTAATAATGAGAAATATAAAATTCGCTTGATTTGGTAATATCTATTCATGTATAGTAATAAATCTATGGACACATTAAACACCGGTTCTTCAAACAAAAATGATTTAAAACAGGAAAAAAACGAACCAGTAGGCGCAACAAGTTCTATGTCAATCATTGATTTGACAGCGATAATCAACAGGTATGTTTTGGATATTGATAAGGTAAAAGGCACTATGAAAGAAAAAAGTTTGATGTTCAAAGATGCTTTTGAAAACGACGCAGAGTATCATGAGCAAAATATAAAAGTAAAAGACCTTAGCAAACTAAAAAATGCGGCCAAGCAACGAATCCTAAAACAACCAGCTATGGAAGCTCTTACTGCTCAAATAAACGACTTGAAACTTGAACTAAAAGATATGCAAGACATGCTTTCCGGCTATTTGGAACAGTACCAAAAAACATCCGGTACAAATATTATCGAAACAGAAAACGGAGTGATACGAGAAATCATTCCTGTCTTCAAGCTCGTAAAACGCAAGATATAAGGCAAAAGGTTTATTGACAGGCTTTCCATAATCCCTTATTAAATTCTCTCGCCTGTTGTTGAGCGGTCATAAATTGTTCCGCATATGCTACATCGGGGGGAAAGGTTGAAGCAAGGGCATATCCTTCACGGACAAGATAGTCGTTTACAAAGATACCCTCTCCTGTGGCAATTGGAGTATCATATACCCACACATATCTAAGGAGTCGATTGTATCTATCAACTTCAGAAACATCTTTTTCAAGAAGAACATATTTTTTTTCCACCAGTTCGATATTCTTTTTTGATGCCTCTTTGCCGAAACATTGCAAGCCTTTTGTCGGGTGTTTTGTTTCAGGAGTATCGATGCCAATGTAACGGACTGTTTGATTGCCTTCAATGACGATTGTATCACCATCGATTACTCTTTCTACTTGTTTAAGAGATACTTGTTGTTTCTTTTGTGTTGGTGAGACAATCCCTTTTTCGTTCTTAGGGGGGGGTTGCTTATAAGTTATGACTCCAAAAGCTACCAAGATCGTTATAAGTAATACATATATTATCTGGAAAAGTTTAGGTCTTTTTCTCATGTATACAGTATAATATATTTCTGACATGCCTCAAAAAATAATCATAATTCGACACGGGCAAACAGCAAACAATAAAAAAAGGATTCTTCAGGGTCATCTGGATACGCCCCTTGATGAAGAAGGGAAAGCTCAGTCACATCGGGCTGCAAAGATTTTAAAGAACAGGAAAATCGACGTTGTTTTTTCTTCTGATTTAATAAGAGCATTTCAAACAGCTCAAATTGTTACCAAGGGGATAGTGAAACATATCAAACGTACTCCGCTACTGAGGGAAAAATATTTTGGGAAGTTTCAGGGCATGACGTTTGATGAAATTGGAAGTTATTTGACGAAATTTGGCGAACAAGGTAACTTTTCATTTAGAGGAAGAGAAAAGGAATTTGGAGTTGAAACAGAAGATGAGGTGATTGAACGCATAACTGAATTTAAAAAAATGCTTGTCACACATAAAGGTAAAACAATTGCCATTTTTTCACATGGGGGATTTATCAGGAGACTCTGTATCGTATTTGGCATTCCCAAAGAGAAAATAGAGAAAGTATATATTCCCAACGCAACGCCTATGGTTCTCATTAAAAAAGGGAACACATATATTCTTGAGGAGTAATCCTCACTTCACTGTTACGCTTTTTGCTAAATTCCTTGGTTTATCAGGATCTGCTCCTCTTCCTACGCCAAGATAATATCCAAGTAGCTGACCAACAATAACATTCAAAAATATTGAGTATCGTGGATCTACATCTGGTGTCTGTATCCATTCATCAAACAGAGGCGACCTTGTTGGGCCAACTCCAATGATATATCCTCCACGGGCCTTCATCTGTGAAGCAGATGAACAGATTTCACCGTATGATGGGCCACTGTCTGTCATGATGAAGCATGGGGTTCCCTTTTGGATAAGCGTTATTACTCCGTGTTTGAGTTCTCCGGCTGCAAAGGCCTCAGCATGCATATAGCTTGTTTCTTTTAATTTCAATGCAAACTCCAAAGCTGCTGGATAGTTATTATATTTACCGATCACGTAAGCATGTTCTTCGCTCAGTAATCGTTTTGCTATATTAAGAACAGTACTCATTAAGGATGCGTTAAGCCAATGTTTTAGCTTACTTTTTAACTGGGTCGAACTGCGTATTAGACCTGTATGAGGTTTTCTTTCATAGTATTGATTGGCTACGGCGTATAGGGTTGCAAGCTGGGCTGTAAAGGCTTTTGTTGAAACAACGGATATTTCAGGTCCGGCTCCAACTGGAAGTGTAACATCTGCTAACCGTTCAAGAGATGATCCACGGGAATTGACAATAGCCACAACTATGGCACCTCTTTTTTTAGCTTCTTTTGCAGGTATAAGAGTGTCGGCCGTTTCTCCACTTTGAGATATGGCAAATACAATTGATTTGTTTGAAATAGACTTTTCAAAAGGAAGATACTCATAGCCGCCTACCACTTTAGAATCAATACCAAGTTGTGCAAAGTAATAATGAGCGGCTAGAGCACAGTAATAGGCACTGCCACATCCTAATAATAGGGGCGTATATCCACTAACCATTTTTTTTATAACATGCTCAACAGTTTTCTTATTTGAATCAAAAGCTTGGGGAATAGTCTTTTTTTCCTCCATTATTTCTTTTAGAAGAAAGTGTGGGAATCCTCCTTTTTCAGTGTCTTCAAGAGTCCAGTCAACTGTTTGTTTCTTAAACGAAATATAAGACTGTTTAATCAGATCAAAGATCCTCCTTTCATTTTTTGAGACAACGACCGCCTCATTGTCATTTAGATAATATACGGAGTTGGTTTTATTCAGAAAAGCAGTAGTGTCTGAGGCGAGGAACGTTTCTTTGGGAGAGAATCCGACAACAAGCGGAGAGCCATTTCTGCATGCGATTACTGACCCTGTTTGGTAGTCTAAGACTACAATAGCGTTTGACCCGACTAGTTCACGAAACGTTGAGAACACCGCCTCTTCGAGGTCCATGGTTTTGCGTTTTTCTTCAACAAGGTGGGCGATGACTTCGGTATCTGTTTCGGAGATAAAGGAGTGACCTTTCTTTATTAATTCAATCTTTAATTCGTGGTAATTTTCAACAATTCCGTTATGAATTACCGCTATTTGCTTTTTACAGTCAAGGTGTGGATGAGCATTAGTGTCGGTGACCCCTCCATGAGTTGCCCAACGGGTATGTCCAATTGCAACAGACCCATCAGGTAATGAGGTAGTAGCGATCCCTATTTTACCGACATGCTTGTCCACTTGGATAGTTGATCCGCCCATTGGTTTTATTGCAATTCCCCATGAATCATAGCCGCGGTACTCAAGTTTTTTTAAACCCGCAAGCACCGTTTGTGCCGCTTGGTTTTGTTTGTCTTCAATAACAGCAAAAATTCCACACATAATAAAAATCTCAAATTTCAAATGTCAAATCTCAAATAGAGAAGAATAGATGACAGATGAAATGAATTGGTAATGGAGCTCGTTTGAAGAAGTCTGTACCATGTTTTCTTTGATTCCTTCGTTACCGAAGGAGTTTAAAAAACATATTTAAGTTGACAGTTCAACTTGAGGGTTTCCGTAGATATACACCATAGATTGGTGTTTCCGATTCCCTCCGATTCGGAGGGCCCTCTCCTCGTAAACCTCCGATTCGGAGGTCCTTACGCTCTTTTTTATAATATCTTCTAACTAGAGCTGATATTATTATATCAATTTCAACTACAAATGTAAACAAATTAATCTTCGGGTGTTTCTGTTGCCGTTGCCCTGGGCACAGTTGGTGTAGGAGTGGGTAACACTTGACTTGAGCAATGGGCTGAGTCTGTTATACTACCACCTGCGATAATATTACCATCTGCGTCAGTTTTGCACCGGGCACCTGTATTCTTTAGACGTAATCCATCCTCTTCTGCGTTTTTTTCTACAATACATAAATAGAGAGCTCCATCCGCATCAGATCTATTGTAATAATAAGCAAAAGGAGTTGAAAACTCAGTGACAGTATATCCTCCATACATACATACGGGTAGCTTTATAGGACAATGATTGGTATCGTAGATCGATCCATTGGCAATTATTCGTCCTTCATTATCAGTCTTACATCGATACCCAGTATTAGTTCGAGTTACTCCATAGTCTGTAGTCTTTTTTTCCGCGATACATTTGTACACAATTTGGTCAAGTTTCCAGTTATACCAAACGTAGGGTTCAGTCGAGTTTGTGATAGTACGCTCATTCCAGTTGCAATTAAATTGAGGAGTGGATGTGGGAAGGAGACTAGATGGTGGTGTCGGTGATGATAAACACCGAAATTGAAACTGAGTTGAACCGTCATTTTGACATCTAACACAGTTTTCATAACTACCACATACATTTTTACATTCATTAATGTTTCGGTAAACACAGGATAATGAATTGGCGGCCTTTGATTTTAGCGAGTTATTGCTTAAATAGAAAAATGCAAGAAGACCTGAGAAAAAAACAACGAAGAAAAAAACGAAAAATCTCAGTATATATTTAGAAAAACAGTACTTTGTGCTTTGAGAATCACTCATAAGTTTAGGAAATTTATAGTATTAGTTTATATTAATTTATTCATTTTTTTTTGTCAAACAGCCGGTTTTTCAGGTGCAAATACAGGGAAAGGAAAATAAACGTCCATCCAGCAAGCGGGAGAAGGATGGGAAGGGCTTTTAATGTAAAGATGTTTACGATTCTTCTTACTTTATTATGTTCTTGAATGGTAATAAGCGCATTAAGCGTTTGTTCTCGCAGACTTGTAACTATATGTTTGTCGTATTCAAAACCAAAAAGAAGGATCAAAAAACCAAGCAAGAGAAGAACAGATTTACGTGAAGGCTTATAGATAGAATAACCAACGGAAAACAAAATCCCGCAAGAATACAATAAAGCCAACGCATTATGGCTTACGGTAAAATAAATCAAATAAAAGATATTTTGTTTCAGATCAGGTGTTAGCATAAGATTAGAACAAAGTCATCTGAGGTTTTGGTTCAGGTTTAATTTGTGTTTGAATTTGTTTTCGTTCAAATATGCGTTTGATAATTGAGTTCATCTCAAAGCGTACAAGATATTCTTTGAGATCTTCATGGAACCAACTAAAATGGGTTTTTTCCAAGTCAAACTCAAGGGGTACATCTTTCACGATGGTTGCCAACTTTTTTGCTACCTGTATATTATCGAGATTAGACTGGAGTATTTTTTTTATTTTTTCATTTTCCATTGATTGGATATGAGATAATATACCGTCAAGGCTTTTGTATTCATTAAGAAGCTTTACCGTTGTTTTGGGACCAATTCCCTTTGCTCCGATATAATTGTCAGATGGATCTCCAGCAATTGCTTTATAATCAGGGATTTGTGAAGGATCAACTCCCATTTTTTCCTTTACTTCAAGAGGAGTATATACCTTTGTTTTTGCAAAGCCAATCTGAGGAGATATGACAAAAATATTTTGTTCAACAAGCTGTAGAATGTCTTTATCTCCTGAAAGAATAAAGACTTGTATACCGTTTTTCTTATAGTGGTGGGTAATAGTGCCGATAAGATCATCAGCCTCAAATCCATCTTTTTCCATATGAATGATTTTTGCTGCATCAAGGGCTTTCTTTACAAAAGGGATCTGTACTATGAAGTCGTCATCAATTTTAGGACGCTGTGCTTGGTAAGATTCTAAAAGATCATTTCGGAACGTTCGTGCCGGCGTATCAAAGCAAACTAAAAGGTGGTTTGGTTGAAAATCAACGATACATTTATGAAGCATAGAAAGAAAACCAAATAAGATATTAGTAGGTACTCCAGTTGAAGTTTTAAAGGGTGGCAGGGCGTGATATGCTCTGTGCATAAGAGCATTCCCGTCGACAAGAAGTAATTTTTCCATACGTACTATTGTACTTTATTGTTTGTTCACTGTGGGATAGAAAGAGACGCTATTGCTTCCTTTTTTCCGGCAATTTTTTCAAACTCATCTTGATCTAAACTTTCTTTGATAAGAAGTTCTTTTGCTACCTTGTCTAAGATGTCTTTCTTTTCTTTCACAGTATTGCTGGCCTTTGTATATGCTGTTTGCAGGATTTTATTCACCTGTGTGTCAATTTTAGCAAGCATTTCTTGGGAAAGAGTGTTTTGTTCATAATATGATTTGCCCCATTCACTTACGTCCATGGTTGGACCAAAGTTAATTGGACCAAGATCGCTCATACCATATTCAACCACCATAGCTTTCGCAATTCGTGTAGCTTGATCAAAATCGTTTGAAGCTCCGGTTGTTATCTCTTGAAATACTACTTGCTCGGCAGCTCTTCCTCCCATCATGACCGCTATTTCTTCAAGTAGATGAGTCATTGTTTCATGAAGTTTGTCTTTAGCAGGTGGAATCAGAGTGTAACCAAGAGCCATTCCTCTTGAAACAATAGAAATACGATGTACTGGGTCGGTGTGAGGAAGAAAATGGCTGACTATTGCATGTCCAGCCTCATGATAAGCTGTTAACTTTTTATCCATTTCAGACTGCATACGTTTTTTTGCTGGTCCAAGCTTCACTTTTGTAGCAGCCTCTTCAATATCGTTCATATTTACTTCGGTTTTAGCATGTCTGGCTGCAAATATGGCAGCCTCATTTAACATGTTCTCAAGGTCTGCTCCTGAAAAACCAACGGTTCGTTTGGCGACTTTTTCCCAGTCAACTTCTCTTGCGAAGGGCTTGCCCTTAGCATGAATTGTGATGATTGCCTTACGTCCATCCACATCAGGATAGTCAACTACGATCCGTCGGTCAAATCTACCAGGTCTAAGCAAAGCACTGTCAAGGAGATCTCCTCTATTGGTTGCTGCTATCACAACGACCTGTTCAGTAGGCGCAAATCCATCCATCTCAACAAGTATCTGATTAAGCGTTTGTTCTCGTTCATCATGTGACGGCATCGCTCCTACAGAACGCGCACGTCCAATTGCATCTATCTCGTCAATAAAAATGATGGATGGGGCGCTTTTTTTCGCAGTCAAAAATAAGTCGCGTGTTCGAGCAGCTCCAATACCCACTAACATCTCCATAAATTCTGAACCCGCAATAGAAAAGAATGGTACGTTTGCCTCCCCTGCAACTGCTTTCGCAAGAAGTGTCTTACCGCACCCCGATGGGCCGACCAATATAACCCCCTTGGGAGTTCGAGCTCCAAGTTTTTTATATTTTTCGGGATTCTTCAAAAAGTCCACAACCTCTTCAAGCTCCTTTTTTGCCTCATCAACACCTGCGACATCTTTGAAAGTGGTTTTGGGAAGATCTTTGTTAAAACGTTTTGCTCGAGATTGACCAAATGAGAAAACAGAGTCCTGAGCTCCTCGGGCTTGGCGAAAAAGAAATATGAAAAATCCAACCATAAGAATGGTTGGAATAATGTTGCTAAGCAAACTTATAAGTCCTGAAGATGCTTGAGTGTCCTTGACGACAATCTGTGTACTGTTTGGGTTGATTCCAGAGTCGCGGAGAGTTTTTAAGAAACTATCGCTTGCTTCTTTATATGTGACGCCTAAGGTATTATCTTTGTAAAACGCAATAATTTTATTATCCATAATCTCAACTTTTTTTACCTTTTGTTCTTTAATATCTTGTACAACTGTTGTAATTGATTTTTCAGGAAGAGCTTGTTTTACCTCCTTAGAAATGGATTGATACGCAAAGAAAAGAAACAGAAGAATAAAAAAAATAAAGAAAAGATTTTTTACGTCAAAATGGAGATTAAATTGAGTAATGTTTTTAAAATCGTTTTTTTTTGTATTTTTTGAGTTTTTTTTGTTTATCATGGGAACATTTTAGCAGATTTTTGGTAAAATTGCTTATTGTATAAAACAAAAAAGAGGTAAGTATAGAATCATCATCAGAAAGGCCTATACAAGATTATGAAAATACTACATTTAAATAACAAAGCGATTGAGGAAGCGAAAAAGGTACTAAAAAATGGGGAACTTGTGATCTTTCCCTCAGATACTGTATATGCAGCTCTTGTGGATGCGACAAGTAGTCAAGCAGTCAACAAACTCATCGCATTTAAGAATCGCCCACCCGGTAAACCAATATCGTTTTTTGTGTCAAACTTTAAGATGATGAAGGATTATGTAAAGATGGACTCAAAGCAAAATGCTCTCATTCATACAATCCTACCAGGTCCTTTTACCGTTATTTTAAAAGCGAATAAAAAGGTAGTAAGTGGGCTTGAATCAGAAAAGGGAGCGGTTGGGATAAGAATTCCTCATTATGATCCGGTCCTAAGGCTTGTTGAAAAGATGAATAGACCAATCACCGCCACCTCAGCTAATCTCTCAGGTAGGTCGCCGCATTATTCTATCAAAACATTACTACAGGAGTTGCCAAAGATAAAAAAAGACATGATAGATCTGATTGTTGATGCAGGTCATCTACCAAGAAACAAACCCTCAACGGTTATTGACCTTACCTCCTCTTCATTTAAGACACTCCGTCAGGGAGATATGAAGATGAAAAATAATGAAACTTTTATTTCAAGAGGGACCCGTGAAACAGAGAAGATAGCGCAATTTATATTTAACAAAACATTGGTGCAGGGTACGGATAAACCGCTCATTTATATCCTTGAGGGAGAGATGGGAGTTGGGAAAACAATATTCGTTAAAGGGGTTGGTGCATTATTAGATATTAATAACATTATATCGCCGACTTTTGTAGTCTCTTACGAATACACTGTCCATAAAGAAGGTGTTAATAAACTGATCCATTGTGATTTTTTTAACATTGAAGATGAAGAAGAGTTTGAGTATCTAGGTTTTGAACATAATCTAAAACCAAGAACAATTTTTTTTATTGAATGGGGAGAAAGAGGTGGAAAACTAAAGGCTCTATTACAAAAAAGAGCAAAGGTAATATATATAAAAATGAAATACAAAAAAGATAACATAAGAGAGATATCTTTAAATTTATAAAGTCAAAAAATAAAAATGAAAATACTTGCCATTGATACTTCATGCGATGAAACATCCTGTGCTATAACCGATGGAAGAAAAGTAGTTTCAAACGTTATATACTCCCAAATACTAATTCATAGCAAATGGGGAGGAGTTGTGCCATCTTTAGCAAAGCGTGCCCATGAAGAAAAGATAGATTATGTTGTTAATGAATGTTTGCGCAAGTATCGCGACCCCATAGAGACGATTGATTATTTTGCAGTAACACAGGGGCCCGGACTTGCGATAGCTCTTGAGGTAGGAATAAAAAAAATTAAACAACTATCTCTTCAGTATAATAAGCAGTTGATTCCAGTAAATCATCTTGAGGGGCATCTATATTCTTCATTTGTTCAAAACAGTAAAGGTAATCCAAAACAAAGCTTTATGTTTCCGTATCTTGGTATCATCATATCCGGGGGTCATACGGAGATTGTGAGAATAAAAGATCATGTTTCATATGAGACATTAGGAGAGACGATTGATGACGCTGCGGGTGAGGCTATTGATAAAGCAGCTAAGATGTTAGGACTTGGTTATCCGGGTGGACCTGTAGTTGAACGATTGGCTCGTGAGGTAAAAAATAGAGAAATATATCATTTTCCACGGCCCATGATAAAAAACCAATCATTAAACTTTTCATTTTCCGGGTTAAAGACATCTCTCTACTATTTTTTGAAAGAAATGAATGAAAATAAAAAACTATCGCAGCTTAAGGATATTGCTTCATCCTATCAGGAAGCAATATTTGACACTTTGATAACTAAGACAGAAAAAGCCATGAAAGAAACAGGAATATCTCGGCTTATTGTTGGAGGAGGAGTAATAGCAAATATGCGTTTACGAAGGTTGTTTAGAGGATTGGTAAACACATATGAGGGTGAAGTGTTATTTCCTCCATATTCCTATTTGACAGGAGACAATGCAGCGATGATAGGTGTAGCAGCATATTATAAAGCTAAAAAAAATATATTTGTTAAAAATTTAACACAACTAGATCGCATCCCTCGTTTTCCTTTGCCAAAATACTACTTGTAAAATAGAAAAGTAACTATTACAATATAAGTATATGTTAACCCTAAGTAAACAAACAGATTATTCATTTATTATCATATCTCAGCTGAAGGGAAAAGATACCTTCATTCCCCTTTCAGATCTAGTACAAAATACAGACCTGCCTCAACGCTTCCTTGCTCGCATCGCAGCTACTCTTGTGAATAAAAAACTTCTTATAAGTCGAGAAGGAAGAGTAGGAGGGTACAAACTAGCATCAAACATCAACACAACTAGTCTTTACGACTTCTTAGCGATATTTGAGAAGCGCCTTTCCTTTCTCGATTGTTTGGGTAACAAATCCACTAAGTGTAAATACGAAAAGGTTTGCTTACACCGTCACGGAGTAAAAGTAAAGCTAAACGATGTAGTGGTGAGTCAACTGAAACGGACAAAACTTATGGATTTATTCTAGACATATGCTTGAGGTAACAAATCTTAGTGTTTCTGTGGGACGCAAACTTATTTTACAGAACCTTTCATACATATTTGAGCAAAATAAAACGTATGTTTTAATGGGGCCAAATGGATCTGGAAAATCGACCTTTGCCCAAACGATCATGGGACACCCTCAATATGAGATAGATACTTATAGTAGAATTTTTTTTAATAAAGAGAATATAACGTCTTACCCCGTAGAGAAAAGAGCAACAAGCGGAATCTTTCTTTCATTACAGACGCCCCTTAGTCTTGGTGGAATCACTGTTTTTCAATTGCTACGTGTTGTTTTGAAGGGTAAGAAAGACGCACTTTCCTTGAAAAGAGAAATCATGAAGTTGGCTAAACGGCTTAATATTAGTCAAGAAGTACTGAATAGATCTCTTAATCAAGGAGCTTCAGGAGGAGAAAAGAAAAAGATGGAAGTACTACAAGCCGGGATATTAAAACCAAAACTTGCGATTTTTGATGAGGTTGATACGGGGGTTGACATAGACGCCTTAAAGACGATATCTTCTTATTTGCGACATTTTAAGAAAAATAAAACAATAATTTTTATTACTCATAATTCACGGATTCTGGATTATATTCAACCGGACAAAGTTTTGATTCTGAAGAACGGTTTGATAATTAAAGACGGTGATGCAGATCTTCTTTCCTTCATTGAAAAAAAGGGATTTGATAAATTATAAAAAATTGAGATATGCAAGATAATAATCATCAATTTGATTCTGAAGTAAAGTATGGTTTTTCCATGCCAGAGAAACATGTTTATAGAGCAAAAAAAGGATTAAATATAAGCGTTGTAAAGTCAATTTCAAAACTAAAGCGTGAACCACTTTGGATGCTTGAAAAAAGACAAAAAGCATACCAATATTTTCTTTCAAAGAGTATGCCAAACTGGGGTGCTGATCTATCTCTACTTGACTTTGATGATATTACTTATTTTATTCGCTCGACCGATAAGCAAGTTTCTTCATGGGAAGATTTGCCTAGTGAGATCAAAATGACTTACGACAGAATTGGCGTACCTGACGCAGAGAAGAATTTTTTAAGCGGGGTAAGTGCTCAGTATGAATCGGAAGTAGTCTATGAAAGCATTCAAAAAGAATTGAAAAAAAAAGGCGTGATATTTTGCGATATGGACACAGGGCTAAAGATGTATCCAGACATAGTAAGGAATTATTTTGGAACACTTATCCCCCACACGGATAATAAATTTGCCGCATTGAATACCGCAGTTTGGTCAGGTGGATCCTTTGTGTATGTCCCCAAAGGTGTAAGGGTAGAATTACCACTTCAGGCCTATTTTAGGATGAATGCAGAACGTTTTGGACAGTTTGAACGTACTCTTATAATCGCTGATGAAGGATCCTATGTACACTATATTGAAGGTTGTACGGCGCCTATTTATACTACAAGTTCTCTTCACAGCGCAGTTGTTGAAGTATTTGTAAAGAAGGGTGCCCGTGTTCGATATACAACAGTTCAAAATTGGAGTAAAAACGTGTTTAATCTCGTGACAAAGCGTGCACAAACAGATGAGAATGCCATTATGGAATGGGTAGACTGCAATTTAGGAAGTCAAGCTACTATGAAATATCCATCAGTTTATTTGAAGGGCGAACACTCAAAAGGCGAAGTATTATCGATCGCTTTTGCTGGAAAAAATCAGCATCAAGATGCGGGTGCGAAGATGATTCATTTTGCGCCCCATACTTCCTCTCGTATAATTTCTAAATCAATCTCAAAAGAAGGGGGAAGGACTTCATACAGAGGTCTTATACAGATTCTTAAGGGTGCACATGATACCCACTCTTACGTATCTTGTGATGCACTGTTGCTTGATGAAAAATCTCGTTCAGATACATATCCAACGATGCGTACGAAAGAACAAGAAGTAGAGGTACAACATGAAGCAACGGTTGAAAAGATAGGTGAGGAAAAGTTATTTTATTTACAGTCACGAGGGATCAATAAATATGATGCTGAAGGTCTACTTGTCAATGGTTTTATTGACCCAATCGCTAAAGAGATACCACTGGAGTATTCAATTGAACTAAATAGATTAATCAATTTAGAAATGTCAGGCAGTATAGGTTAATAAATAGACAGTTACCATGGAGCATACAATATTTACGTTAATAACCAATATAACCAAAACGTCAAAAAAAAATCTTTCCTTTTCAAAAAGCGGAAAGTATATAGTTTTTTTTTATAACCTGTCAGGGGAACTTACGTTTAGGATTAAAAGCAGGGGTGTTGAATTATACATATTTGGATTATATACAGGAGCTAAAAAAAACACTTTTAGGCTTAAGACGATCCAACATCACCTTGCACCAGAATCAAAATCTGACCTGTATATTGGAGGGGTGTTTGGCGATTCTTCGACTTTTTTCCATGAAGGTCTTATCAAAGTTGATAGAGATGCACAGAAAACTCATGCATACCAAATAAATCAAAATATTATTTTATCCAAAGAAGTATTTATTAGTTCCAAACCAGACCTGGAGATACTAGCAAACGATGTGTTTTGTACTCATGCTTCAACCACCGGTAAACTGAATAAAGAAGAACTTTTTTCTATACAATCAAGAGGGGTAGATAGAAACAATTCGGAGCGACTGATGATAAATGGATTTATCAAAAATATCTTTAGAAACATAGAGACAAATGGAAGATTCGATGAGTTGGAAAAAAATAAGAAAACTATATTAAAACAATATGCTTAATACAACCACCATAAAAAAGGATTTTCCTATTTTTCGGAACCAGCAAGATTTCGTTTATCTGGATTCTGCTGCTATGTCTCTTAAACCCAGATCGGTTATAGATGCCGTTGAAGCATATTACGAACAGTACAGTGCAAACGTATTTAGAGGAATCTATAAAATATCAGAAAAAGCCACAAAAATATATGAGCAAACAAGGGAAAAAGTAGCAGTGTTTATCAATGCGAAAAGTGAAAAGGAAGTAATCTTTCTTCGCAACTCAACTGAAGCGATCAATCTTGTAGCTTATACATGGGGAAGAACGCACATTGATAAGAAAAGCGAGATTGTCACAACTATTTTAGAACATCATTCAAACTTTGTTCCTTGGCAGCAGTTAATTATAGAAAACGGTGCTGTACTAAAAATCATTAATATTGATGAGTCCGGAAAACTCATACTTGATCAAGTAGGCCAAATTATTACAAAAAAAACTAAATTATTAGCAATAACATATGTCTCAAATGCACTTGGGACTATCAATCCATTGCGTGAAATCATCAAAGAGGTAAAAAGAAAAAACTCAGACATTATTGTATTGGTAGATGGAGCTCAAGCAGTACCCCACATTAAAGTAGACGTTCAAGATTTGGGATGTGATTTTTTTGTCTTCTCTGGCCAAAAGATGCTAGGTCCAACTGGGGCTGGAGTATTGTGGGGAAGAGAAGAGCTACTGGAAGAAATGTCTCCTTTTTTATTTGGAGGAGAAATGATAAAAGAGGTTTATTTGGACAGAACGGTATTTGCAGATTTACCTCATAAATTTGAGGCGGGTACTCCTCATATTGCAGGCGTTATTGGATTGGGAGCTGCTATTGACTACCTTACGCAAATAGGTATGGATCAAATAAGATTACATGAAAAAAAGCTTTATTCATATGCTCAAGAAAAACTACGTAAGCTGGACACAGTTGTTTTATACGGTCCAAACAGCCAAGAAGAACGAAGTGGAGTTATATTGTTTACCATGAAAAGCGCAGTCCATCCTCATGACGTAGCGCAGATTTTAGATGAACTAAATATTTGCGTACGGTCTGGACATCACTGTACCATGCCGCTTCATGAAAGACTGGATCTTTCATCAACCATAAGAGCAAGTCTTTATTTGTATAATACTATGGATGATATTGATAAATTAGTTAAAGGATTACAAAGAGTAGATGAAGTTCTATGAGCATATATCAGGAGATCATACTTGATCATTTTCAACAACCAAGAAATGCCGGTAATATAAAAAACCCAACGAAGACAACGACAGTAAACAACTCTTTGTGTGGTGACAAAATCAAAATGGATATATGTATAAAAGGAGATAAAATTATAGATATAAAATTTTTTGGTAAAGGTTGCGTAATATCTCAAGCTTCTGCTTCACTTTTAACAGAACATGCTAAGGGGAAAACAAAACAGGAGTTGAAGAAGATGACAAAAACAGATATTATAAATCTATTAAAAATTGATCTTGGTCCAAACAGGATCAAATGCGCACTTTTGCCGCTTGAGGCATTGCATAAATTATTAATTGAATAAATATATAGATGGATCAAACAAAGGTTATTGACTCAAACAATCCGTCAGGCCCAGTTAAAATAAAAAAGCTTAAGATTACCGTAGATCGCAACTTATGTATTGGTGCTGCCACATGTATTGCTGTTGCGCCAAAGACTTTTCTTCTTGATTCGGACGCAAAAGCGATCATATTGGAAACAGCCACAGAAGAAACGGAACAAACTATTATTGATGCAGCAAAAGCCTGTCCAGTTGCAGCCATTATAATTGAGGACGAAAAAGGGCAAAAAGTTTTCCCGAGCTAAAAATATGGAACAATTCCTTTGGAAGATTGGTGGAGAAGCGGGTTTTGGTATCCTGACTACAGGTACGATGTTTTCCAAGATAGTATCTCGTTTAGGATATTACATCTTTGACTATATTCAATATCCCTCCCTCATAAGAGGTGGGCATAACACATATGATGTGGGGTTTTCCGATGCACCCGTTCACGATCTGAAGGCCAATATCGACATGTTGGTTTGTCTCAATAAGGAAACATTTGATAATCATAAAGAAAGGTTAAGATCCGACAGCTTTGTTATATATGATAGCAAGGAGTTTATACCTGATGGACCTTATATCAACATAGAAGTTCCATTTAACGAAATACTTACCAAGCTAAAAGGACAAGTAATTATGAAAAACACCATTGCCTTGGGAGCCTCTCTTGCTCTTCTTGGCGCTGATCTAGCCATTCTTAATGACCTACTTAAGTCACAGTTCAAAAAAAAGGGAGAAGACGTGGTTCGTTTCAACCAACAGTTTGCTCAAGCAGGATACGATCATATTCTAAAACAGCACAAAGCACATATTAAATCTATTCTATTACGAAGAGATAACCCAAAACAGCTTGTCATAACGGGAAATGAAACATTTGCGCTTGCCTCTTCCATTGCAGATTGTTGTTTATATGTAGCTTACCCTATGACACCGGCTTCCTCAGTGCTTTCTGTGCTTGCAAATTGGCAAATGCAAACCGGTATGGTGGTTCGTCATGCTGAAGATGAGATTGCAGTTATCAATACTGCAATTGGGGGATCATTAGCCGGAGTAAGGAGTGCGGTTGGAACTTCAGGAGGAGGATTTGCTCTTATGGTTGAATCGATATCTTTTGCCGGAATAGCTGAAATTCCACTTGTTATTTTTCTTTCCCAACGCCCAGGTCCTGCCACAGGTATGCCTACATGGACAGAGCAAGGAGATCTTCTTTTTGCAGTGCACGCAGGACATGGTGAATTTCCCAAGATAGTTCTTGCTCCAGGGAGCATTGATGAGATGTTTAAGCTGACGCTTAAAGCATATGATTTGGCTGACATTTACCAGACTCCGGTCATTGTTCTTTCTGATATGTTACTTTCAGAATCACACAGAAGTTTGTCAAAAGACCTGGTTGAAACACAGATAAAAGAATACAAGCCAAATCGTGGAAAGCTTATAGAAAAGCCTGATAAGGAGCCCTATTTGCGTTACAAGATGACAGAAGATGGGGTATCGGCTCGTCTTATTCCAGGATTTGAGGGGTCCTATTATCAATCAAACTCATACGAACATTTGGAAGACGGTCACACGACTGAGGAAAGTATTGAACGAATTAACCAAGTTGACAAGCGATCACAAAAAATTCAAACCTATTTTGAGTCACATTTTGTTGGACCAACCATTATAGGAGATATAGAAAAAGCCGAAGTAATATTTGTAACCTGGGGCTCGACAAAAGGCGCTACTTTGAGAGCGCAACAAGAGCTTGATAAAAAAGGGAAAAACACAGCCCAGCTTCATTTTACACATGTGTTTCCTTTATCAGAAAAGATTGTAGCGCCCTATTTAACAAAAAAGAAAAGATATATATTGGTTGAAAACAACTCACATGGTCAGTTTGGAAAGCTCTTGAGACAAGAAATAGGAGTGTCTATCATGGAAAAAGTTCTTAGGTATGATGGGAGGCCAATTACAAGTGAAGAAATTGTTCAATCAGTTTTTACATAAACCTATGTTAACTGTTCAAGATTTTACTGGTTATCAGCCCACTTGGTGTCCCGGGTGTGGTAACTGGGCAATTGGAGCAGCTATAAAGACTGCACTTGTTCAGTTGGGGCTATCTCCATCCAATGTATTTCTGTCGTTTGGGATAGGGTGTTCTGGTAATATGAATGATTTTGTCAATGCCTATGCAAGTCATGGATTGCATGGCCGTGCCCTACCTGTTGCTATTGGATTTAAACTTGCAAATCACCACATGAAGACTATAGTAGTTGCAGGAGATGGGGATTTTTATGGAGAGGGAGGAAACCATTTCCTTCACGCCGCAAGAGGCAATCACGATATCTGTGCAATCATTCACGACAATCGTGTATATGGTTTGACCACTGGACAGGTAGCGCCAACTGCACAAAAAGGCTATCGCTCAAAATCAACACCAGCGGGAATAATAGAAGTTCCTCTTGATCCTTTGGGGCTTGCAGTAGCCCAAGGAGCAACTTTCGTCGCTCAAGCTTTTGCTGGCGATACTATGCATCTTGTTGGACTATTAAAAGACGCCCTACAGCATAAGGGCTTTTCACTTGTGAATGTTTTGCAACCGTGTGTGACATTCAACAAAATTAACACTTTTTCCTATTACATACAACGTTCATATAAATTACCTGCTGAGTACGATGCGACTAATATTCAAGAAGCGCAGAAGAAAACCCTTGAACTCCATGAGGAAAAATTTCCGCTTGGTATTATTTACAAAAAAGATAAACCAGCATATCATGAGCAAATTTCGCAAATTGCCGAAACGTCACTTCTTAAGCGAAAAGTACCAAGGAATTTTACCGAATTGTTAACAGATTTTGTTTAACAAATACAAGTTAGTTGAACATATATTTGATATTGGGTTGATATAACAATATAATTTAAAAAACATTTGACAGTTAGCAGATATTCTGCTATACTGCTAATACATATGATATTTCTATCTGGGCCGTCAAATCAATCCGTTCTACCTATTATTGCCGTTCGAGATGGGATTGTGTTCCCAAAGACAGAAAACGTATTAACATTCGGAAGATCCAAAAGTATTTCTACCATAAATGAAGCACTCAAAAAAGATAAAAGGGTTGTGCTTGTTATGCAAAAAAATTCGGCGGTTGAGGATCCAAAAAAAGATGATCTCTATGAAGTTGGAGTGATAGCCTCAATTGAAAAAACGGTTATTGGTGAAAAAGGAGAAATCAATGCCTTAGTCAAGGGGATAGAAAAAGTCAAAATAGTTGAAATAGTTAACGAAGTCCCATTTTTTGAGGGTAAGGTAGAAAAAATAGAAGAGACTCTTGTCAGCGACAATGAAGTACAGGCCATGGTGAAACACATCTCGCTTCAAGTTAAGAAAGCCATAAATCTTGGCAAAGCGGTTGATTTTGTATTTCTCATGAATATATTAAATGTTGGTACCCCGCAGGATTTTTCGTATCATATTGCCATGGTGTTGGACATAAAAGAAAAAGAAAAACAGAATTTGCTTGAAGAGAACGATCTGAAAAAACGTCTTGTCAAAGAAGTCGAATATATAAATAAAGAAGTAAAGATACTTGAGATCGAACAAAACATTTCAGCAAAGACTCAACGTAAATTTGAAAAAGGAATGAAGGAAACTTTTTTAAAAGAAAAGATGAAGACGATAGAGGAAGAGTTGGGAGGTGGGGAAGACAGAGACATAAAAGAATATAGAGATAAAATAGTAGCAGCTTCTATGCCAAAAGCAGTTGAGGAAAAGGCTCTCAAAGAGCTTAAACGTTTGAGTCAAATGTCTCAGTATAATCCCGAGGCATCCTACGTGAAGACATATCTTGATTGGTTGGTAGATCTTCCCTGGTCTACTGTATCGACAAACAGTATTGATATCAAACAAGCTGAAAAAATTCTTAATGAAGATCACTTTGGGTTAAAAAAAATTAAGGAGCGAATACTTGAGTATTTAGCGGTTATTGAACTGCGTAAGCGAAAAGAGGAAAAAGAAAAAGACAAAAAAGGAGAGAAAAAAAATAAAGAATACCAACCAACCATCATCTGTTTTGTGGGTCCTCCTGGAGTGGGAAAGACTTCCCTAGGTCGTTCGATTGCGCGTGCTTTGGGGCGAAAATTTGTAAAAATGTCTCTCGGAGGGATACGAGATGAAGCGGAGATAAGAGGTCATAGACGTACTTATGTTGGTGCTTTACCTGGTAGAATAATCCAAGGTGTTAAGCAAGCGGGTACAAGAAATCCCCTCTTTATGCTTGATGAAATAGATAAAATTGGAAGAGATTATCGAGGAGACGCTTCTGCTGCCTTACTTGAAGCGCTTGATCCAGAGCAGAATCATGCATTTTCAGATCACTATCTTGAGGTGCCATTTGACCTGTCGGATGTATTTTTCATTACAACAGCTAATATGCTTGATACCATACCCGAGGCGCTTCTTGATAGATTAGAGATAATAAATTTCCCCGGATATACAGAGGATGAAAAATTTCATATTGTAAAAGACCATCTTATAAAGAAACAAATCGATGCTCACAGTTTGACATCAGAAGAAATAAAAATAAACGATGCAGCGGTTAAAACTATTATACGGCGCTATACAAGGGAAGCTGGTGTGCGTGAGCTTGAACGACAAGTAGCTGGAGTTTTTAGAAAAATAGCAAGAGAGATAGTAGAGAAAAAAACAAAAGAGAAAACAGTTACGACAACCGATATACCAAAATATTTAGGACCATATAAATATTCAAATCAAATAATTGAAGGGAAAAATACAATAGGTATCTCAACGGGTCTAGCATGGACACAAGCAGGAGGAGACATCTTGTTTATTGAGGTAGCTATCATGCCAGGTAAAGGAAGTTTGACCTTAACGGGTCATCTTGGGGATGTAATGAAGGAATCCTGCCAAGCAGCGCTTTCCTATATCAGATCACGTTGGGAAAAATTTAATCTAAAGAAAGACTTTTTTCATAGCTATGATATCCACGTACATGTGCCCGAAGGAGCTGTGCCAAAGGATGGTCCATCAGCTGGATTAGCAATCGCAACGGCAATGTTGTCTGCACTGACAAAAACACCGTTTAAAAGAGACGTTGCGATGACGGGGGAGATTACACTGCGTGGAAGAGCACTTGAAATAGGGGGAGTAAAAGAAAAAGTAATTGCCGCGCATCGAGCTGGAATAAAAACAGTAATAATACCAAAGGATAACAAGAAAGATTTGGAAGACATACCTGCTTATGTATTAAACGGATTGAAATTTGTCTTCGTAGAACACATGGACGATGTTTTAAATGTCGCCCTTGTACATCCACCCGTTGCCAAGAACAAAGATAAGTAGTTTTAAGACTATTTCCGGAACGACAGATAGAGCTCTCTTATAGTATGAGCTGCATTATACAGATGATAAAGAAAAGGGGAAATGACAAGGTCAAAGCTCCCCACCATCTCCACAAACTTTGTACCATATCCTTCTTTAAAACGGGTAAAACCAGCCCATGAATGTTTTTCAGAATAGACGGGCGGCATTGAACCCCACATATCAAACTTTTTCGCGCCAAGTTTTTTACCCAGCAATATGGTGCGCCACATTAAGAGATTTGCAGCCATGAAGTTGCGGTAAAGAGGAGATGTTCCACCATAAGGATAATAAAATACACCGTTAAAATAAAAAAGCTCATACGCGGCAAGTGGTATATCTTTAAAATACGCAATCAAAATATGGGCAATATCATTACTTAAGCTATCCCATACTATCTTATGATAATGATAATTATGACCAAAATATTTTTGACGCTTACAGGTGGCAAAGTATAGTTTTTGGAAAACTTCAAAGCCTTCTTTATTTGACATTTCTTTGATCGCAATCCCTTTTTTCTGAGCGAGGCGGATGTTATACCTTGTCTTTGGCTTCATTTGCTTTAAAAGATCATCTTCGGTCTTGGTTAAATCTAGCTCTTGAGTCCAAGAAGGAAAAAGTGGGTGAGGGGACGGATATACTTTACTTTCTTTATCTATCCGATGTTGTGGATCGTTTTTCAAAACATAGGGTTCAAGCTTAACAAATATAAGACCTTCTTTTTTCCCAAAATCCAGTAAAAAATGGACAACATCCTTAGAAAGGTTCGCTGATCTTGGAATATATCCAATTCTTAATCCAAAAGGAAGCAAATGGATAGTCATTTGAAATGAATGACAAAGTTCTGTTCCGTCAAACTCACCAAATCTCAACACGCGGACTCCTGTTTTTTTTCGAGCTTCTCCCCACGCCCATGATTGAAGCGGATGAACTGCCCTACTGTCAAAAAGATTTTTATTGAAATTATCCTCGATGATTTTCACTTTGTGCATAAGACTATATTATAGTTTATTATTGGTAGGATGATCTAATCATTTCAAATACTGTAGCCATATCACTATTTTTCTCTAATTTTTCCGCAACCTGCTTGATATCGGTGATGATAAACGGCTTTGTCATTTCTCCATAAAATCCACCATGGGTTCCCTTATGTTCTTCAAAAGCAAATAAAGTACCATTATGGTCTACATCTCCAAACAACACTATATCGCCATTATTTTGGAATGTTGAATAGTGAGCAAGAGATTGAATAATGCGTTCATTAACATGAAATTGATGAAGTTGTGCAAAGGGTTTGCCAGTAGTTGTGACTATTTTTCCGTTTACAAACTCAACATTACCATGTTTCCCAAAAAGCACTCTTTTTTCATGATCAACTCTTACAAGAACCCAACCAACCTCTTTCATATTGAGTAGTTTTGAGATCAATGCTGGATAGAGTTTTGATATTTCATCCAAAATATATGGTTTTTGCAACCGTTCAGAAAAATAAACCTGCATAGATGATCCAGCCGGAACAAGATAAACATCTTTCCCTAGTTTTATTGAAGCATTCATATATGAACAAGTAATATTTCTTGATTTATCATCAAGCGCCAAGGAAAACATCTGCTCAAATGTGATGTTACGAGGGGTATTGATTGGTTTTGAAGGGGTTTGACCGTGGTCTGACATGATGATGACATCATAATGTCGCTTCGTTTTTTTGGTAGCTTTATAGAGAGATTTGCAATACCAATCGATAAGCCGCAGGGAAGAGAAGGATGTTCTGTTGTCAACCCCATACTCATGTGCAAATTCGTCATATAATACAAAATCAATAAAAAGTATTGGTGTCTCTCTCAGTATTTCTATTTCACCAATATAGCTTCCTATATTGCCAAGAAAGATTCGTGAAAAAGAATCTTTCAGAAGGGAGACGGATAGTTTCAATGAACCCATTTTTATGAGAGTTAAAAAGCTTTGAAGAAAGCTTTTTAATATGAGATAGAGAATATAAAAAAAACGGACAGGATTTAAAAAGATAATAAGGACATACTGCATTTTTTTTAAAATATGAAACGGGGAGCGCATAGTTAGTTCTTTTCCAGACAGACTATACTGTGTTGCTCCGGCGTTATAAACTCCGAAAATACAAGTACCGCCTTCAAGGAGATTGGTTTTCTTTGGAATAATATTCTCAAATAAATCAATTACCTCACCACGATTACCTCTGATAAAACGCATAAGAGTACGGTCAAACCAGGCAAACCCAGGAATATTGTTGCTTTCACCAAAAAAAAGTTCGGCTTCAGTTGCGGCAGTTGAGGCAGGAGGTGGGCAGTAGTAATCATGCAGATGATAGTTTTTTGTCAAAAGTCCCTTAATGAAAGAACAGTATTTTTTACGTATGGCCTGTCTTAATATGTTATGACTTAGTCCATCAATCAGAATAATGATCAAACCTTTTTTATGAGCTGGGACAGTGCTTTTAGAAAGACCAAATACTTTTAAAATAAGAAAAAAGAGGGTTTTACGCATATCTGAATCTCAATACATCATAATAAACCTTTTCTGTAGCTTTGGCAACTTTATCCCATGAATATTTTTTGCTTTCATTTATACACCATTTCCGAATTTCTTGGCGTAAGGATTGATCAAGTATTGTTTTTTTAAGAGCCATTGCAAGTTCTTTAGTATTCTTTTGTTCGACAAGGAGGTCTGCATAATGAGGATAAAGTTTAAGTGATTCTTTAGCTGCTTCGTTTTGAAATCCAACTATAGTGCAACCACAACTCATTGCTTCAAGTATAGTAAGAGGGGATGCTTCATCAAAATAAGGAGCACAAAAAATGTCTGCTTGCTGAAAATAAGGTACTCTTTTTGCTCCTGTTATTTCTCCACGATATGTAACTTGTTTTTCCAAGTTGTTTCGATTTATGTAACGGATCATATTCCCCGTTTCTGCACCAGCCCCAACTATATCAAGCTTGACATGGGGAAGTTCCTTGGCAATCATATTGAAGGCTCTAAGTAGATATAGTATTCCTTTTCTTGAGACAATGCGACCGAGAAACAGTAGTTTTACCGTCTGTGATTTTTTTTTCTTGATGGGAAAAAATAGATTATGATCTACTGCATTATATATGACATACTTCTTTACTTTTTTTGTGCAGATGCTTTCCCATCTTTTTTGGGTAATTTGAGATACAAAGATTGAAGCGTCCATATTCTCCGAAAATTTCATTTTAAAAAGCGGTAAGACACTATTTAGTGTGTTTATGACTGAGCTATTATCCCAAGCAGAATGAAAAGTACTTACTTTTGGAATCTTAATTTGTTCAACCAGACTCCATGCAAGAAGCGGAATATATGGCTCTTGAACATGGAGAATATCGAACTTATCCCTTGTGAATATTTTTTTTAAATCAACAAATGGCTTTAACATTTGGACGCTTGCCCAGTTACCATTAGGCAGAGGGACCTCGATGGTATTACCAATTTCATGATAATTTTTATACTGTTTTGTTTTACCTGAGGGGCCATATATGGTTATTTTATGCCCTCTTTTTCGTAGTTCTTTCGAGAGGTTTAATACGTGTTCCTGTACCCCTCCAGCTGAAGATGGATTTGAGGAAAAAAAAAGTGCAATATTCAGTTTTTTAGGAGCGGTCATGAATTTGAGCTTTGAGCACTGTTAATGTTTCTTTTGCACAAGTGGTCCAAGAGAACTGTTTAATACGTCCTATTCCATTTTTTATGAGATTTGCACGGAGTTTTTCATCAGAGTTAAGTAGTTCTAGTTTGGCAACAAGATCATGGAAATCATGGGGGTTAAAATACAAAGATGCTTCTCCACCAACTTCAGGTAAACTCGATGAGAATGATGATATCACGGGGCAATTAAAGCTCATTGCTTCCAAAATAGGAATCCCAAAACCCTCATAAAAGGAGGGTAGAACAAAGCAAAAAGCTTCTTTATAAAGGGAAACTAATTCTTCATCAGTGACGTATCCTGTAAAAATAATCTTGTTTTCAAGATAGAGATTCTTTGCCTCCTTAAATATCTGGTCAAACAGCCAACCTTTTTTTCCCGTAATCACGAGTTTGTAATGAGGATGAGTTTGATTGAAAACAGCAAATGCCTTTATTAAAGTAACAATATTTTTTCTCGATTGAATAGTCCCGACATAGAGGATATAGGGGGGGTCAATTTTGGGAACCATATTTTGTATTTTGACTGGAGAACTTGGTTCTCCAATCTCTTTCTCAAATCCATTGTAAATTACTTCAATCCTATTGTCTGCTATATGATAATGACTCATAATGTCTTTTTTTGTGGTTTTGGATACCGCTATAATCTTATTAGCTTTTCTAAGAGAATAGTGAGTCCAGTTTTGAAGTTGGTATAGATCCTTTTTCAAGAATTCGTCTGGATAGTGAAGATAAGCTACATCATGGATCGTAACAACAGTCGGACATGGACAGAGGCGCGGTATGTAGTGAGCAGGAGAGAAGAACACACTGATTCTTTCTTTTGAAAACATGTTTTTTATTAATTCAAAAGGTAAAAAAAGCTGGGACCAGAGAAAAGATCCATGAATAAGTTTATATTTGAAGTATAGTGTTTCATCAGGAAGATCATTGAGAGGAGGCTTTCTTAAATAAATAATAAACTTAAGGTCTTTGTTTGCTTTTTTTTGAAAGTAAGATAAATGTTTATACGTATATACGGATACTCCGACTTTTTCTCGAACATTTGCTTCATTTCCATCTACTCCGATTATCATATATAGACATGGCAAATACTAATGATGTACGGTTAAGACCTGGGTCATATTATCAATATATTTTTTCCATGAAAAGTCTTGACTCTTTATTATACCCTGTTTTTTTAATTTGTTTCGAATATCATAGTTTGTAACAAGAAGACTGAGTGCTTTTTTTATATCGCTTGTTTTATGAGGATTAAAGAGGTACGATGCACCATCGCTTATCTCTTTCAATGATGAGGTATTTGAAGTTGCAACCGCAGCTCCAAGTCTCATTGCTTCAATTACAGGATATCCAAACCCTTCATAGAAAGAAGGATATATAAAAAAAAGACATGATTTATAAAGACAAGACAATTTAACATCAGCAATGTAGTCTAAAAATAAAACCCGTTCTGTCCCAGATTGCTTTTTTGAAGTAGTTTTATCCCAACCCTGTGAACCAACGATAACAAGAAGCATGTTTTTGACATTTAATTGTTTAAATGCCTCAATAAGTCCTCCAATATTTTTTCTTGGTTCAATTTTGCCAACAGTTAGTATAAATGGTTTATTGATATGGAACATTTCTTGTGTTTTTTTAACCATATCATCGGTTGGGGGTTGTATATCTACGCCTGGATAGTTAACAAATATTTTTTGTTTGTCAATACAAAGCAGTTCGGAAATATCTTTTCTTGTTGATTGAGAGTCGGTGAAGATTACAGTTGATTCTTTTTTTACCCAATGCATTCTACGATTCTGAGTTTTACGGATCATTGAATGCACGGTCTCAGGATATCGAAGATAGACAAGGTCGTGGATTATGGTCGCTTTTTTCATGTTTGAAGGAGGTTCGGTCCAGTCAGAGCTTATAAACCAGTCCAAATTACCGACAAGTTTTTCAACCTTCATACGATGCATAGTGTTCCAAACAAAGGAGAGGGTAGTGGGTGGTAATTTGTATTCAAATAAGCGGTGATGTTTTTGGCCAATCAACTGTTTAATCTTAGGATCAATACGTTGTCGAAGAGAAGAAAAAAAGAAGAACCACTCATTTTGATTATCATGTGTGAGGATTCCTTGAATCAAACCGTGTACAAATCTTGAGACACCTGTTCCTTCATATACCATTTGTGAGATATCAAGGCCAATTTTCATAGATAGATTATGCTTTTTTAATGCGTTGATATGCTATTTCCAAATTTTGGGCTATTTTTTTCCAGTTATATTTTTTCTTTACCAACCCATATGCATTTTTTCGTATGCGATCATATAATGGTTTGTTTGAAAGAATAAACTGTATTTGCTTGATAAACTCACTGGCACTGTTAGCAATAAGGACGTGGGTATTGTCTTTAACATCAAGCCCTTCTATACCGGTTTGCGTTGTGATAATTGGTAGTCCACTGGACATAGAAGCTAAGATTTTTAATCTTGTTCCGCCTGGTCCAAAGATGGGAGCGACAAAGAGAGTCGCTTGGGTATATGCTTTTCTAACGAGTTGTGAGTTGTTTGGGTCAATGTCAATTATTTTAATGCTTTTGGAGTCTTTAATTTGAAGTTTTTTTCTAGCGTTTTGGCCGGCGACAATAAGTTTAACATCAGGCATAAGCGTCATAAGGTGAGGATATATTTTTTCGATAAGATATTTAGCCGCCTCAGTATTTTGCAACCAGAAAAAGTTACCTACAAATAATAATACAGGGTTCTTGATAGGTTTAGGATCAAGCTTTTTAACAATCATTTCCTCGCCAGCTCCATTCGGAATAATAACGGGTTTAATGCTGGGTTCAAGCTCTGCAATTGTTTTTCGATCAGACTCAGATACCGCTCCGACAAGAAATGCTTTTCTCCAATAAAATCGCTCCCAATATTTAAGCTTGATAATATCAAAAGAAAACAGAAAACGTATGAAAAAAGGAAGAGAATTTACGTAATGTTGATATACTTTATATTCGATCGTTTGTTCAACAAGTAGAATGGGTATATCAGTGTCTAAGATATGAGGCATGATATAAAATGTTTCCGCATGAATTACATCGAAACGCTCTTTTCGGATCAATTCTTTCAATGTTTCTGCTGCTTGAAGTGAATAATTCCGGACAACGAGAAATGGATTTAAAGAAAAAATTGATCTTAATATATTTTCAGGTTGCCATGGCTTTTCAGGTCGCTTACAAAGATACACTTCTTTACAATATGGTTTTAGATAAGGGAGATATTTTTTTTCCTCATCGTTTTTATATAAAGCAATAAGTGTTATTTCATTTTTTGAACGTAGATATTTAAGAAGGTTTAAAGTTCTAATTTGCCCGCCTGATGCCGGTGGATAGGGAAGATAAGGTGTCAGCATCAAAATCTTCATAGTTTGAAAAGCGTAAATTGATTGTTTTCAAACAAGACGAGATATTGTTTTTGTTGCTTCAAATCTTCTATTATTTCCTTTTTATCAGTCATGTAGAAAGAATATCCGTCTTCGCGTAGTTGCTCAACGGTTTTATAAAGCATAGGAGCTCCCTTGCGTGAAGCAAGATATAAAAGAGTTGTATCACCAAGTCTGTCTGTTATGATTTTGTCATCTTCTGAAGTAAATGTCATAAGTATCTTTGCCATTTGGTTTAGATCCTGCGGATAGGTATAGAAATCCTTTACTTTATAATAATAGGAAAATGAAAAAGAAAAAAGGAGAGCACATATAATCGTTGGATAGACTAGAAATGGAGTAAATATACGTTTTCCCTCTTGAATAAGCAGTGCAATCCCAATACCCGTAAACATAGCAAGAGGGGGGAGAAGAACTGTTTGATAATATTCATGCTGGACATTGCCACCTTGAAATACGAAAAGATACATGAGACTGGACAAAAGGATAAAATGAAGGAAATATTTTTTTAATTTAGCAAGCATACCAAAAATAAAGAAGCCTGTTAGGAATCCGCCAAAGATCATGACGTTTAAGCGTTCGTAAAAAATCCAACGAAAAAAAGCAGGTTTCATAAAAATGTTTTTTTGTCCTTCAAATGTATTTACGCTTGAAATAAGCCAACCGCTTGATGGTATGCCTTCTGGAAACTTTTGGATATACAATCTCCATGCAATAAGTGGGAGTAAAGAAAGAAAAAAATAAAAATAAATTTCAAATCTCTTCAATGATGAGAATCTATAGCGTGAAATGAAAAGATAAAAAAGTGTCAGTCCATAAAAAATTACTGTTGGTTTTATAAGGATACTGATAGAAAAACAAACAAGTGAAACGATTAAAAAAGCAAGGGACAACAAACGCCTTTTTTGGAAGTACCACCAATAGAGAAATAATATTGAAAGAAAAGAAAACGCAACTGCAGTGGTTTCGGGTAACACAACCCTTGAAAAGAAAATAAAGGCAGGCATAACAGCATAGATCAAAGATCCAAAAAAAGCACTTGTTCTTGAGTGCTCACGTAATAATAAATAATAGATTATTGAGATTATTATCAAGGAAAAAAAGATAGTTGTAATTCTTCCGTAAACTTCTATCGGTGTAAGGGGAGCGATTTTGTAAAGTATTGCAAACATTGCGTTATAAAGGGGTAATTCGACAAATCTCAGTCCCTTGGGGTTTTCAGATCCCGACTGAATACTTGAAAGGTCATCATAATGAGGTTCAAATATGTCAAATTTTTCTCTAACAAAATTGCGAGCAACCGCAGCGGTATCGGCTTGCCGCCATGAATGAAAGTCAGAAAGCGGAGCTCCTATTTTATATAGGCGTAAAACAAGAGCGATAAGTATAATACATCCCAAGATAAGAAGGTCTTTTTTTTGGACACTTTTTTTTCCCATATCAAGTCTTACTCTCCTTCGAGCTCTTTTTAAGACATGCATATCCCATAAAGACACCTATGATCATCCAAAAATTATATGCTATCTTGGACGCCTCAAAGACATCAATATAGGTAGCATTGATGAGTAAACCGAAGAGGGAGAAAAGAATTGCATAGAAAAAAATATTTTCCTCATTTTTGTTTGTTCGTGCAGCGATCCATGCTTGTTTTGAAATGAGAAATAATATAGCGAGAAAGCTAAGCGTACCAAAAAGACCAAACTCGCCAAGCCACCTTAAGAAATCATTATCAGTTGCTTCAGTGATGGAAGAGGGACCGCGACCAAGGATGGGGTTTTTCAAAAAGGCACTAATGGCTCTTGGCCACTCAACCTGGAGCCGAGTAGAGAAAGATATATCAGGCAGCATGGTTGTAATAACCTTGAGATTTCGGAATGCTTGTTCAACAAGAGCATCTTCTTCCGCCTTAGAAAGAGTTTTCCCACTTCTCCTTGCCTCTGCTTTAATGTCTTCTCTAATCTGTTCGAGTGCTTCTTTAGCATCTTTTGTATTAAGATTTATGCTGGTGTTTTTTGTGCCATTAGTGTATATATCTGTGGCTTTTTTTTGGGTGAGGGTTTTGTTTGGAATATAATCACCAACAGGAAGTTCATCAGGATTTAATCTTCTAGGTACAGTAGTTTGGCCTGTTTTTTTATCAATGAATATTTGTTTTTGTTGGAATGTTCGAGTAAGGCGACTGGTTAGATTGCCTGATGTTAGAGTGAGCCCAATCGTCAAAAGAACAACCACTAAAAACATTTTAAATTTTCGCATGGCTAAAAGGAATAAAAGCGTAGATACGACATAGGCTCCATAGGAAACGCGAGAAGCCGTCAAGACAAGTGAAAAAAGAGAAATAACAAAAACAAGGAAATACCACCACTTTGCTTTAAAATAAAAAAAGCTTGCGAGAAGAATGGGTATAAGAAAAACAAGATATGCAGCTAAGTCATAATGTCCCCCAAAGGTTGAAGAGATACGTGCGTTGGCATCCAGTATGAGAATATACCCTTTAGCATATTCGGGATTCATGGTTTGCACTGCTGGCCAACCCAAGAATTTTTGTCCTATTCCATATGTGCCAACTATGAAAGCAGCAAGAATAATGAATCTCAAATAAAAAAAGAAATCTTTTTTCGACTGGATGGAGGACATAAAGATAAAAAACATGCTCATATACTCAATCCTGCGAAGTGAATGGAGAAGGCCTAGATGTCTGAAAATAATCGTTTTTTGAACAAGATAGCCCCATAAAAAAGAGCTAAAAACTGCAACCCAAAAGATGACAAAAGGAATAATAAATTTTTTCTGCAACTGAATTTTTTTCCTTGCAAGTTGTACTAAAAAAACCAAAGCAAGAGCAACAACATAAAAATCTTCAACACGGACCGCAATATAAGTATAATTAATCATCTTTACTGGCAGCTTGGGATATAGGGGTATGACAAAAATATATCCGATACACATCAGTTTGATGAGATTATTGTCGAGCCATTTTAAAAGCTTCTGCATATGTTTTTTTGAGATAATTACTATTTATAATATAACCTATAATAATGGATGCTACTGCTTTTAATTGTAACATAATTTTGAGGCAAAAGAGCGCGAAATGAGAATGGTGTTTTTTATAAAAATAGATAAGACCCTTATAAACCTGAATGATAGGGTATGTCTTACCGCTGCTTGAAGCGCTTCCCAGATGAATAAAGCGTGCATGAGGATAAAAAAAGGTATTTAATCCTGCTTTTTTTGCCCGATATAGCATATCTACCTCATCCATGTACATAAAGATATTTTCATCAAACCCATGTATTTTTTCATAATATTCTTTTTTTGTAAGCATGCAAGCACCCGAAACCCAATCTGTTTTTATGGTGTTTGTGGGAGAGGACCGTGTTAATCCCCAATAGTCACCCCTTAGGAATAGTGCTCCAAATACTACATTCAACGTATAAAAAGGAGCAGAAGATGCCTGTGGTGTCATGTCTTTATTGAGTAGTTTTGCACCAAGAAAATGCATGTGATTATTTTTTAAAAAATAGTTATACATGTTTTCGATTGCATCTTCAAGGACAAGGATATCCGAATTCAACAGGAGTATAGAACCTCCTTCTGCTATCTTAACTGCTTGATTGTTTGCTTTGGCAAAACCGATGTTTTCGGAATTCTGAATGATATGAATATAAGGTTTGGTTTGAAATTTGAGTTTGAATTTCTGAATCTCCTCAATTGATCCATCAGTTGACGCATTGTCAACAACGATTATCTCATAAGCAAGATCTGATCTATTGAGGGACTTGGTAATTGAGAGGAGACAATCAATGGTGGTATTTTTTGTGTTGTAGGATACAATAACAATCGATAAATCTACAGAATTTGTGGCCATATAATGTATAATTATACAAAACTTAAGAATGGCTGGGTAGCTCAGAGGTAGAGCACACGTTTCATAAGCGTTAGGTCGTGGGTCCGAATCCCGCCCCAGCCACTATATGATTTCCGAAGAAAGAAAAAAAAGGTTTCAAGAAGTGACCTCTCACCGCCTGCAGGATGTCATAGTTCTTGAAAACATCCATGACCCACACAACGCCCTTGCTGCTGTTCGTAACTGTGATGCCTTTGGTATTCAAACAGCTCACATAATCTTTGAGACAGAGAAGATTTTTAACCCAAAAGAGCTTGGAAAGGTGACATCATCCTCTGCTAACAAATGGGTTGACACTATTTGTTGGGAGAAAACTTCAGAATGCATAACAGCCCTAAAGAAACAAGGATTTCATATTATCTCAACAATACTTGATCCAAAAGCAAAACAACCCTCGAAGATAGATCTTAATGACAGCAAAAATGCGATTGTCTTTGGTAACGAAGGGTTTGGAATTTCAGAGACAGCCAAAATAATGGCCGATGAGCTTGTTTATATCCCAATGTGTGGTTTTGTAGATAGTATTAATTTATCAGTTACAGTTGGTATTATGTTATACGAATTAAGTCGTCAAAGAAAAGAAACAGATACATTCTATCTATCGCAAGAAGATCAAAACAGTCTTCTAAAAAAATGGATTGATGTGGAAATTAAAAAGAAACATAGATTATAATAGAAAATATATGAAACCAAACGGTCCGGAAACAACTCCTAATTGTTATTCAAGGCTAGTTGGGCCTATCGATGAAAAATCAGTTAAGGAGGTTCTCAAAGATATTGATGGAGCAAACAATAATGACCAAAAAAAACTCATTATATTAACCCTTGCTTCAAGCGGAGGGCTATTATACTATGCGCAGGTATTGTACGATGCGATAAAGGCATCGAAAAAGCCCATCGTCTGTATTGTGTCAGGCTCTTGTATGTCTGCTTCATTGATGATACTGCAGGCTGCCTCAAAGCGGATCTCAAGACCCAATACCATATTTATGCTGCATCAAAGCACTTACTGGACTGAACAACACACATATATGGATGAGATAAACGTGATGAATAAGGAATGGAATAGATTATATAAGCAGTTTGTTACTCAATCGATTAGCAGATCTACTATTACCCTTGAGGAATTTGAAAAAATTGCTAAACCAAGAAAATATTTCTCCGCAAAAGAAGCTTTAGATATGAAGTTTATTGACACAATCAGTGATAAATGGATTGATAGTTACTAATTAAATAATTACTATGAAAGATCTGACGATAGATGACGTTATGGTAAAGGTAAAAAATGATATTTTTGTCCAAGATTACTCAAAAAAGCAAGTTATTGAAGGAGTGAAGGTCCTCGAGGTTAAACGTATGGTGGGGGAGGACGGAACGTTTGAAGATTTATTGCACGTAAAGGAAGATGGGTTTTTTGAACTGTTTCCCGAGATTAAAATCCGACAGATAAATAGATCAAAGCTGCTCCCCGGCTCCATAAAAGCATGGCATCTACATTTCAAACAAGAAGATATATGGTATATTCCACCCGAAGATCACATGATCTTGGGATTATGGGATACGCGCGAAGCATCAATCACCAAAGACATTACTATGAAAATCGTGATGGGAAATGGATCATCAAGGGTTGTGCTCGTACCACGTGGGGTAGCACATGGGGTGGTCAACCTTGCTAAAACCCCTGGTAATATATTTTATTTTGTCAATAATCAATACAACCCCACCGATCCTGACGAGCGGCGTCTTCCTTGGGATAAACTGGGCGCTAGTTTCTGGGAAATAGAAAAAGGATAAGTAATCTGGTTGTAGATTGCACAGGGCTTTTTGTAATAAAAAGCCCACTCACGATCTCCATAAGAAAAATGCCACCACTCTCCGTCAAATGGGGCAAAACCTGCACCCATCATAACTTTGCGCAATATCATTCGATCTCCTTTTTGCTTATTTGTTATTTCACCTGAAAAAACGTAGTATTTCAGTGTTGAGTAATCATAAATAGGCGATCCAAAATCAATCTGTTTTCCAGTTCTATTATCAATGATATACAGATCAACAGCTCCACCTGTTGGATGACCTGCAACTGATGGAACTGCAACAGATCTGTGCACAGATTCATACAAATCTACTGGGTTTGCATAATATTTTTGGTTAACTATTGCAAGGCGTTTAAGAAATCTTAAGATTTGTATCTTGAGTGATCGATAACCGTATACTACATACAAAGAATAATTCTGATTAATTTTTAACAGTGTTCGCTGCGCTTTTAGTAGACGGTTATAAACGTCTTTTCTTACCAAAATATCGTTTCCTGTAACTCGTTTCATATCCTGCATTTCAGGCAGATAGCCATTTGGAATATTGACGATCTTTATAAGCGGCTCGTTACACTCTTTGGACGGGACGTTTATTAACTGTGTATATTTCACCATTGTGTCCTCGAGCCGCTTTATTTTTCTCATAGTTTTACACTATTTTTTTAAAGAATATCCGCCTATCTCTTTCAAACTCTCCACTCGTTCTTTTTTGTCTTACTTCCTGTTGCATTTCGCGGTCTTGATCAGTAACCTGAATAAACCCAAGTTTTTTGTAAAGTCTTTGTGAGGCCGTATTACTTTCTGAAGTACGCATAAGTACAGTTGTTCCTTTGGCAAAAGACTTTATGCGTTCTTTTACTAATACTTCAGCTATTGATTTTCTTCTCCATTCACTAAGAACTCCAAGATCGGCCATATACTGTGTTGATTCAATGGGTATACCAAACTGTTTTGCAATTTCTGCAATCTCCTTTTTTTTCGAAAGAGGGACTGCAGCTCCAAATCCGATAAGGCCATTTTTATTTCTGGCAAAAAACAGTGTGCCGTCCTTTTGGTATTCGTTAAAATCCGTCGCCACTTCTTCGTAGGAAAATACTTCATCGTATGGAGGTCCTCCGAAGATAATATTGTATGCACTCAGGAGTTCTCCATTTTCCAGATATTGACCTAACTGTTGAGAGGTATATATTCTTTCAATAACGATAGGGCCATCATCAGTTTCAATTAATGTCCCCATATTTAATATTTCTACTAGTCCCTGTATTTGTGCATAATTGAACCGGGTTCCATCAAAGTTTATAGATACCTTAATAGTTTGCCCAGAAGGTTGAATAATAGGTTCCTCAATAATTGAATTTCCTGAATTTTTTGCAAGTACCATGCCGACGGCAGTTGTTCCGCTTCCACAAGCTGTTTCTAAAAATAGAGTATTACTATTTTTTACATAAACAACTGGAGTAATCTCTATTCCCTTTCGAGTTCGTTTAGCAAACATTACGCCTGCAGCCGGTTCGGTATCAAGCCCATTTTTACGGATTATATCCATCCCAATTTTTTTTATTTCCTCTTCATCTTTGCCTTTAATTTGAGTTGTATTCCAATCAACATACTGGGTTATGCCTTCCATATATACGAAGTTGTTTTCCGGATTTGAAGAGTCTATCTGTACTCTGTCAGGGTCAGAATAGATTGGCATTTGAGCATATGATTCACCATCAGTGGTTACTCCTGCTATTAATGCGTCTTCTACTCCACCTGCTTTTATGCGTATTTGTCCTGGCATACCTTTGAGAGCAAGGTATGCGGCGCTTCTTGTGGCATTTCCGCAAAACTCACCTCCAGCCATCATAAGTTCCGTGCTGTTAGGCTTAAAGTCAACAAATCCCACCTGTTCTATTTGATTTGGAGATCCAGATGGATATAAAGACATTATTTCATCATTAATTTTTATTCGTTCAAACGGATCTTTTACGATACCCATTATTAATGACGTATCATTACCGCCTGGGCGCATATTAATGAAGCGGTATTGGTTATTTGAACTCGCTAATTCTTTTGGTTTTAATTGTGGTTCCATAATTTTTTTCATAGAATTACTAAATACTAAAATCAGGCAGGATATAAAAAACCCCGCCTTTAAGCGGGGTTAATGAAGTGAGACCAAACAAATTACCCCGCAACAAGCGGGTGATGATGGAGAATATCAGTTATAAAATTATAAAGTTTAAAGTCCATAAAGTTATATTAGTATATTACCATACTAATACATCATTGTCAAGAGAGACTTATCATGTTACAATGTTTGTATGAAAAAGATGAAAGACAATTTTTCAAAACCTACTCCCTATAAACCCGCAAATGCTAAAGAAAAAAGATTAATGAAGATCCTTGCTTTACTTAACAACGAGCAGGATGTAGCAAACTTGTTTCGAGACCTGCTAACACATTCTGAAATTGAAGAATTTGCCAATAGAATAGAGATACTTAGATTGCTCAAAAAAGGATTTTCCTATCAAAAAATCGCGCATGAAATTGGTTCCTCAACAACTACTGTTACACGGGTTGCTCATTGGCTATACCATGGGTCAGGTGGATATCAAAAAATCATTGACTTTCTTGACTGATTCTCCTATCATAAAAGTATGGATACAACCAAAAGAACGTTCTTTATAACCCTTTCAGGTATACTTGTAGCGGTAGCCTCCTTTTTTGTCATTATAGCCATAATAAGAAGGTTTAATCCAGCTATTTTGCAGCCAAGGATAAACCCCCCTTCATCTATCGACGTTTCAACCATTACTCCTCGATTTGATTCATTTAAACAGTTTGCCTCAGACGAAGAATTTATCGAGTACGTCTCATCAAACCAAGCACGTTCGAATATGGATTATTCAACCCTTAAGATGTCAGAATCAAGAGTGATGAATGCTCCGATGACAGGTGGGGGAGATGTTGAAAGAGTGTCAGAAACAAATACTCAAGTATTTGGCATAGACGAACCAGATATTGTGAAGACCGATGCAGAAAGTCTTTATTATTCTTTGCCATATAGATATCCATACAGAATATTGCCCCAAAAGGATGAGATCCAGTCATTACCAGAACCAATGGTTGAACAACAGACTAAGGTAAAAAGTATAATGCCGCCTATGCCCCCCAGGGAGCAAACAGGTGGTATAGCTGTAATAGATACATTACCTGTTGATGAGTTAAAAAAATTGACGAGTCTCAATGTATCCGGCGATCTCTTATTAGCAAAAAATATATTAGTAGTGTTTGATGAACAAAACTACGAAAAAAAGGTGATCCTAGGTTATGATGTGACCGATCCTTCAAATCCAAAAAAGAAATGGAGTATTGCTATGAAAAAAAATGTGGAAAGGGTATCTGCTCGCTTATACGGAAACAAAGTATATCTCATTAGTAAAACATATGCGCAGTCTTCAGGACCCTGTCCTATATTGTTTATGGATATTCCAGGCGGCAAGGGCATAATACCGTGCACTGATATTTACCGTCCTCCAATGACAGTTAATGCCGATTCAGTTTATACTGCTTTTGTCATCAATCCCGTTGATGGAGAAGTAGAAAAAAACATGTCATTTGTCGGATCGTCCAATGAGGCAACCGTATATATGTCACGCAATGCATTATATATAGGATATTATTATTCTGGAGACATGGTTGCCATAATGTATGGTTTTATGCTGGAGAATAAAGACATGTTTTCAAACACACTCATTGAAAAATTGGGGAAAATCAAAGACTATGACATCTCACAAAGCTCAAAACTAAGCGAATTAACACAACTGCTTTCAAAGTTTACCTCATCATACGATGAAGATAAAAAATTAGCTTTTGAGAACAATCTACAAAACAGAATGAAGAAGTTTATGGAGCTTCATAGTCGAGAGCTTGAAAGAACAGGTATTGTCAAAATTGATCTTGATTCATTTAGAATTGACGCAACTGGAGATATACCGGGAAAGGTCTTAAATCAGTTTGCCTTTGACGAATATAAAAACAATCTTCGAGTTGCAACAACCATTGGTCAAAACAGCTGGTTTGGACAATTTGGTCAGCTAACCCAATCATTCAGTGATGTATATGTATTAAACAACTCACTAAAAGAACAAGGAGTAGTTAAAGATCTTGGAAAAACAGAAAGGATCTACTCAGTTCGCTTCATCGCTGACAAAGGATATGTGGTGACATTTCGCCAGACAGATCCTCTCTATGTGATTGATTTGTCAAGGGCATCAAACCCCTATGTGGCTGGGCAGTTGAAGATCCCTGGATATTCAGCATATCTTCACCCCCTCACAGAAACTCTTCTGCTTGGTGTTGGAAAAGAAGGTTCTAATGTCAAGTTATCTTTATTTGATGTATCTGATTCATCCAATCCAACAGAACTTGATACCTATATGATGAATGAGTATTGGTCAGAGGCTCTTAATAATCATCATGCCTTTTTGAGCGATGAAAAACATAGTGTAATTTTTATCCCCGGATCAAAAGGAGGATATGTGATAAGTTATTCAGACAATAAACTTTCCATGAAGAAAGCTGTTGCAGATACTCAGGTCAAGAGAGCTGTTTATATCAATGATTATTTATATGTCATTGGTGAGAATAAGATAGTAGTACTTGATGAAAACAGTTGGGATAAAGTAAAAGAACTGGAGTTATAGTTTACTTCCAATCTGGTTTATAGTATTTTTTTCCCTTAAGGTTTTTAGGGAGATATTCTTGATCAACCACTCGCTCCACCTTCCAAGGATATCGTACATGTCCCTTACCATAACCTAATTGTTTCATGATTTTGTTTGAGGCGTTTCGTAAGTGAAGAGGAATGGGGTCGAGGTTTTTTTCATCTATATCGGAAAGCGCTTCAAAGATAGCGCTTGTTGAGGCTATAGATTTTTTTGCTGTTGCTAAATAGGTTGCGGTTTGAGCAAGTATGAGTTGCGCTTCCGGCCAACCTATCATGTGTACCGCCTGCATACATGATGTTGCAACGACAAGCGCTGTTGGGAGTGCATTGCCGATGTCTTCACTTGCAAATATAAGCATTCTTCTTGCGATGAAAACGGGGTCTTCTCCCGCCTTTATCATCCGCGCAAGATAATGAAGAGTAGCGTCGGGATTTGATCCACGCATGGATTTGATGAATGCAGAGATAGTATCATAGTGCCAGTCACCTTTCTTATCATAATAAATAGCTTTTCGTTGAATAGCTTCCTCAGCTACTTTTAATGTGATATTTTTTGCCATTGAGGTTGCTAGCTCAACTGCATTTATAACGGTGCGCGCGTCTCCATTACTGCTTTTGACAAGGTGTTTTATAGCATCTGGAGACCATTTATGTTTTGGAAAAAGTTTAACTGCGTTTGTAATGATAGTTGTTATATCTTCATCAGACAAAGAGTTTAAGACGTATACCTGTGCTCGCGAGATAAGAGGGGCATTTACTTCAAATCCTGGGTTTTCGGTAGTCGCACCAATGAGGATGATGGTTCCATTTTCTACATGTGGCAAAAAAGCATCTTGTTGTCCTTTGTTAAAACGATGGATTTCATCCACAAATAAAATAGTTTGTTTTTTGAATAATGTTTTTTCCTTTGCATGTTTTACTATTTCACGTACTTCTGACACTCCTCCTGTGACAGCAGAAAATGAGACAAAATCTGCATCCACATAATAGGCGATAAGACGGGCAAGCGTGGTTTTACCACATCCTGGAGGCCCCCATAATATCATAGAGGTAACCTTTCCGTTTTCCAGCATTTTTCTGAACGGTTTATTTTTACCTACAAGATGTTGTTGTCCGATCACCTCAGCAAGTGTTTTGGGGCGAAGCTGTTCTGCAAGAGGGATCATGACTTGCATGTTACATGAAAAATAAAGACATGTCAAGAACGATTGTTCACTAACGGGGTGCTGTCAGCAACAGAAGATTGCACCCCGTTTGAATAGTCGATTATTTTAAGAACGTTTCATATACGTGTTCAACGTCTTTATCTCCTCGTCCTGATAGATTAATGATAATTACATCATCTTTCTTCATTTTTTTTGCAAGTAGTACCCCATAATGTACCGCGTGAGCTGATTCAAGAGCGGGGATAATACCTTCTGTTTTTGAAAGCTCAACAAATGCGTTTACTGCCTGTTTATCTGTTGCGTTAACACACGTCAATCTCTTAGTGGTTTTCAGAAAAGATAATTCTGGTCCAACTCCAGGATAGTCTAGTCCTGATGCGGCACTGTAAGATTCAGCTATGTTTCCATCTTTATCCTGTAAGGTCAAGGTTTTGAATCCATGGATTAAGGTCACTTTGCCCTTTCCTAGCGATAAACCATGACGATTGGAGTCTTCTCCTTTTCCTGCGGGTTCAACAGCAATTAAGACAACTTCTTTATCAGGTAAAAATGCGAAAAAAGCCCCCATTGCATTGCTACCTCCGCCAACACAGGCAACAACAGCCTTTGGAAGTTTACCCTCTTTTTTTAATATCTGAATCCTCGCTTCCTTCCCTATTATTTTCTGAAAGTCACGTACCATAACGGGATAGGGGTGTGGTCCGACAGCTGATCCCAAAAGATAATATGAATCAGGCTCTTTGACGTATGCGGTAAGAGCTGCGTCTACTGCGTCTTTTAGTGTACTTTGACCTTGGGTAACAGTAATTACGTTTGCCCCCAGGATTTTCATACGGTATACGTTTGGTTTTTGTGCGTCTATATCACGTGCACCCATATAGATATCGCACCTCATTCCAAAGTATGCAGCAATCGTTGCGGTTGCCACTCCGTGTTGTCCTGCTCCTGTTTCGGCAATGAGTTTCTTTTTACCCATATGATAGGCGATCAATCCTTGGCCTATACAATTGTTTATTTTATGTGCCCCCGTGTGGTTTAAGTCTTCTCGCTTGAGGTATATCTTTGCTCCCCCTATTTTATTGGTCAGGTTTTGGGCAAAGTAAAGATTGCTTGGTCGACCTGCATATTCTTTATACATAGCATGAAGCTCATTTTGAAAAGACCTGTTTTTTCGCAATTGGTAATATTTTTGTGTGAGAATTTTTAACGCGCTTTCAAGCTCAGGTGGAACAAAACGCCCGCCAAATTCTCCAAAATAACCGTTTTTATCAGGTAAAGAATGTGTTTGCATAGTTAATTGTTTAGTTGTCATTCCCGTAAAGACGGGAACCCAGACTAGAATATTAATAACAATTATTTGTTTCAATTTAATATTAAATTGAAACTGAGGGTTTAGATGCGCCAGCAGTATTTGGAGTAGAGGAAGGGTTTATTTTTCATAGGAAAAGGAAGAATATTTATTTGTAATCCCAATTTTTTCCCTTACCTCCATCATTTTCTTTGATGCCTGTAATCGGGCTTTTGCAGCACCTGATTGTAATATCATTTTTATTCTTTCGGGATTTGTTTTCAATTGGCTATATAATTCTCGTTCTTTTTTAAACTTTGTAAGTATTGCTTGAAAAAGTTTTTCTTTTACTTCTACATCTGCCACCGTTCCTTTTTCATATCTATTTTCAAGATCTTTAACTTCTTTTTTGTCATCGTTAAGCAAGCGATGATAAGTGAATATTGGGTTACCGTCAACTCGTCCAGGATCTGTCGCTTTAATACGATTTGGGTCAGTAAAGCAACTCATGACTTGTTTACGAATTATTTTTTCCTCAGCAAAAACAGCGATGTAATTATTCAAACTTTTACTCATCTTGCGCTTGCCATCAGTACCAATCAAACGAGCACTTTCCTTCATATTAAAGATGTCAGGAAGGTTAAATGTTTTCCCATATGTTTTGTTGAAAAATCCTCCAACATCTCTTGTGATTTCAATATGTTGTTTCTGATCGTCTCCAACAGGCACATAGTCAGGGTCATACAAAAGAATGTCTGCGGCCATAAGGATGGGGTAACTGAAAAGTCCCATATTTATATCTTCCGGATTGGTTCCTTTTTGGAGTTTGTCTTTATACGCGTGTGCACGCTTGATAAGAGAAAGTGGAGTAATATTGTTTAAAATACTTTGTAGTTCAGTGTGCTGGGGTATGTCAGATTGTCGATAAAAAACTACTTTGTTTGTATCAATCCCAAATGCTAAATAAGACAACACAAGATTTTCAACGTTTCGTTGCATTTCATCTCTTTTTTGTATGGTTGTGAGAGCATGAAGATCAGCGATAAAAAAATACACCTTATCAGCTTGCTTTTGCAATTCCAAGAATGGAACTACGGCTCCTAGATAGTTACCTATGTGTACTTCCCCGCTTCCTGATGGAGTAATGCCAGTTAAAATTGAGTAATGAGATTTAAGTATAGAATCAGAAGCTGATTTGATGAATCCAACATCCACTATGGTCGAATTTGGCAGATTGATGAGATCTGATGTTTTATAGTTAATACTTGAAGTAAAGCTTCCTGAACCTGCCTGAACATATTTTTTTTCAAATATTTTTTTATCAAGAAATGTTTTTACGACTTGAGGTATATAAATACGCGCACTTCCAGGCTCAAGTCCTGTAAGAGAAGAAAACTCTTTATTGGTTGCCATAGTTAATAAAGTGGTTTTGGCAGCTTTTTTAAGTTTCTCCAAGTTTACTTTGCAATCATCTCTTCTAATAACAGCGATATATCCATAATCAACTTTAAAGATCAACGTTGAAGCTCCATTTTCAAAGGTAAGCTTGCAGTAATTGAGAACATCCTCAACTTCTTTAAAATATGGGTGTTCAACCACATAGTGATCGACATTCAGTTCCTTGAGCTTGTTTGAGTATTCTTTTACGTTTAGTTCTATCATATAATTGATTATACAAAAATTTATAAATCTTGTAATATGTCAGGTCGTGGAGGGCCCGCAAAAATCATTGCGTCCCCCCTCGCATAATCGACATCAGTTATGGCACATGGTGCAAATGCTTCTATATCACCATATAAGCAGTTATGCCCATATCTGCCCCTATCCACATCACCTAATTGATTACCCGTGTTGATAAAAACACCAAGACGGACAGCATCATCAATATTTAAATCTGCCACCTTTAGACCCAATCTCTTCATTTTTTCAGACTGGGTATGAAAAGCGATAAAATCAGGGCGTGTTTCTTGTACCTCTTTTTTTAGGAGATGAAAGCCAAGTCCAGGAAAGCCGGGATCGCATATAATACCTTCTACATGCAGGATTTTTTCATGTAAATCAGACCCTCGAATAGTTGTAGCTAAGAATCCCGTTGCACACTCATCCATCATCGCAACGGTTAAGCGTTGACAACCAAACACATGATCTGCTACGTCTTTTCGTAATCCCTCGGTAACTTCATTTCTTAAGAAACCAACTGCTGTTAATCTCGATAGTGATTCCAACAGATCAGGGTGTTTATCTGCAAAATTAGTATCACCGTTTTGTTCATGAAAATATAAACGGTGCGTATTTGCAAAAAGGTCTTGTACGGGTCCGGAATGTCTGAAGCCTTCTCCTAAAAACATAATAAAAATAAATTAATAAAAAACCTCCCATATCTTGGGAGGTTATGAACGAACAATAAAAAAGATTAACCTCCCTTTTTGGAGGCACGCCAACCCATTTTCGTTATCGTACTAAATCTGCCTTTGGCAATCTCTTTTGATCCGCGGGTAACTGTTGCTACACCAATACCAAGTTTTTTTGCAATTTCATGTTGCGGAACACCTTTTTTAAGAAGTTTAATGATTTGCAGACGTACAGGAATTTCTTCAAGTTCTTGGGGAGTGAGGATGCCATACAAAAAATCTGCCATTTCTTTTTTGTTTTTTACGGCAAGGAGAATAGTAACTAATTCACTCTGATATTTTGAATTCATAGATACTAGTATACTAGTACACTAGTATTATGTCAAGTGGAATTACAGTTTTGACTATAATCTAATAATCGAATACGGATCCTTATCGTGGTTGCAGTCGACGCAGTATATTGAAAACATATCCTTAAGTACTGTTTTTTCTTTCATCTCGACATTTGGATCATTTGAGGAGGCGGGTTTGTCTGTGTCTTTGTTAATAGGAATTGTTTGTTTAGTCATTATGCTTGCCTTTGGTTCGGTACCCTTTATAAAGTACTCAAACCGTGCACCGCAACTTTCTTTTCCATCTTCTCCTTTAGTCATGATCGCGCCTGTATCATTACAGATCTGCATCCCGACCACATTTTCTGGTTTGATAGGCCACAGATCAGGTTGGTTTTTAAGGACTTGAGTCATGACCTTATTCCAGATAGGAGCTGCTCCTGTAACTCCTGATGCAAGGTATGGGTTCATAGGCGATGAGTCATTGTTTCCAACCCATACGGAAATCAAAAAATTTGGAGTAAAACCAATAGTCCAGTTGTCTTTTTTGTCATCAGTTGTACCAGTCTTCACAGATACAGCATGTCCGGTTATGTCAAGAAAGGATGATGTTCCAAAAGCTCCGGAGCGTGCATTTTTGTCAAGAAGAATATGGGATATGAGATAGGAGGCCTCCTGTGAGATGGCTCGTTTTCCCGGGATTGATATAAACGATGGAGAGGTAAGAGGCTTTTTAACATCTGCAACAAAATTTGAATCTTTAAATTCATATAATTTATTGCCGAATTTATCCTTGACCTTTATGATTGATTGAAGTTTTCGTGGTATTCCTTGATTGGGGAATGAAGAAAAGGCCTGAGCCATCTCTGTCATGCGAACTTCTCCTCCTCCAAGGGTGATGGAGAGGCCATAGTTTTTCGGGTCTTTAAACGAGGTGATAGTAAATGCTGATGCGGATGCAATAAAATTTTCTACTCCATTGAATGCAACCATTTTTACTGCAGGAATATTATATGAATTACCAAGAGCCATACGTAGATGTACGGCACCATGGAACTGTCCATCATAGTTTACTGGACAGTATGACCCAGATTGGCCAGCAGCAGTAAAACAGGTTGGAATGTCAAGGAACATAGTGCCCGGCGTAACAAGCTTCCTGTCCAGTCCTATTGCGTAATTAATTGGTTTAATGGAAGAACCCGGTTGACGCAGTGCTGTTGTAACGTTAAAAGCACCTGAGCCTGTTGCAAAATAATCAACACTTCCAATCATACTCAAAATCTCACCAGTTGGTGGACGTGTGACAAGAAGCGCACCGTTTGACACATCAAGATGTTTAATTTTCTCAAGCTCTTCCTTTAAAATAGTTTCAGCTTGTTCTTGTATATCAAGATCAAGCGTGGTTTTAACTATGAGTCCTCCCTCTTCTACTTGTTTTACTCCATATTCTTGTTCCAAAAGCGATTTGACAAAAAAAACAAAGTGTGGCGCTTTTATAGACGTTTTTAGGGGAACAGCGCTTATGCTTGCGGTCTGAGCATCTTTTTCAGTTTTTTTATTTATATATCCTTGCTCGTACATTTTTTTTAATACTTCGTTTCTTCTCATCTTTGTCAAATCCGGATTGCTGTATGGAGAATAAAGAGAAGGAGCTTGAGGCAGTCCGGCCAGCAAAGCAGCCTCATCAAGAGTAAGATCTTTTGCATGTTTGCCAAAGTAGGTCTTAGATGCCTCTTCAATACCGTAGGAAGACCCTCCATACGGAATCTGGTTGAGATACATCTCAAGGATTTGATCTTTGTTAAAAATCTTTTCGGTCTGGAGAGCTAGGACAATCTCTTTTATTTTTCGGGTGATTGTACGTTCTGGAGTAAGAAGTGCTCCTTTGACTAACTGTTGAGTGACGGTTGAACCACCTTGCAAATTTTTTTTAAGAATCATATCTTTCATTGCTCTTAAGATACCTGAGAAGATAGATATACCTTTATGTTTATAAAAATCCTTGTCCTCAATAGCAATGGTTGCTTGAAGGGCATATTTGGGAAGGTCCTTTAACTTGATTGGAGTGCGATTTTGATCTTTATAGATTTCATATAATAATTTGTCATTGCGGTCGTAAATGTGTGTTGATATGGCAGTTGATTTATAATCTTTGAGCGATTCAGGAGAGGGAAGCTTATAAAGTATAAGAAAGTAAAAAACAACTCCTCCAAGGCTTAATATTAATAAAGGAATAGCTATGATGAGGAGCCATTTAAAGTTTACTGTTTTTTTTACAGGTTCGGGATTAGTGGTTAAGGTTTCTGTCATGGTTATTTTAATCTTGGAAATAGGGGAGGGGTTTTGATAATAGTTCCCTTAGTCGATGCGATTATTTTTTCTGAGGCGGTTGGAATAATGGGGAGTAATTGATGCGCGATAATTCTAATTTCATTAAGCATCTTTTTCAAAAAAACAGTTCGTTCTGCCTGACTCTTTTTCCACGGTTCAAAATCGTTTGTGTTCTTGTTCAATTCTTTAATATGATCCCAGATTGATTTAATAACCAAGTCAAGTTGTCCTTTTTCAAACAAAGCGATTTGGGATTTAGTATAGACGTTACCTAGAAGATCATCATTTATGATGACGTGGTCAGTTGCAGCAATGGTTGTAATACGAGATACGAGATTACCCAACTCATTAGCAAGTTCTGAGTTATAGACTTCTTTCATACGATCAAAAGAAAAATCACCATCATTAAAGGAAGGAATTTCTTTTAACAAGTAATATCTAACCGCGTCGGATCCGTATTGTTTTACCAAGTCAAAAGGATTGATCACATTCCCTAAGCTTTTACTCATTTTTTGTCCGTTTGATGTGATAAAGCCATGAATTCTTATTTGCTTTGAGGTGGGAAGCCCTGAAGACATAAGCATTGCTTGCCAGATAGCGCTTTGTTGGCGCAAGTTGTCTTTTCCAGCAAGCTGTACAACGGGCCACCAAGATTTGAAATTTTTTTGTTCAGTTGGCCAACCAATGTTTGAAATATAAAAAACAAGAGCATCAAACCAAACATACATTACATGTTTATTATCGTTTGGAACATCTATTCCCCACGGCATTTTCTCCCTTAGACGAGATATGCTAAAGTCCTGTAACCCATTTTGTACGAATGTTTTAATCTCAAGAAGACGGTTTTGCGGTGTTACGAATTCGGGTTGATCGGTATAGAGCTTTAACAACCTGTTTTGGTATTTTGAGAATCGGAAAAAATAGTTTTCTTCTTCATATATCTCAATTTTAAGATTCGGATGGACTGGGCATATATTATTTTCCAGTTCAGAATCGGTTTTCTCTAGTTCGCAGCCGACACAGTATTTGATACGATAATTTTTTTTATAAATATCACCATTTTGAAAACACAAATTCCAGAATTCCTGTGCAGCATGTATATGTTTTGGGTCGGTAGTACGGATGAAATGAGTAGTGCTAAGATTGAGTATATGAGTGAGATCGTCAAATTTTTTTGCGTATGAATTGCAGTAGCTAAGCGGATCCATTTTGGCCTCAAGTGCTTTTCTATATATTTTTACTCCATGCTCATCGGTCCCAAATCCAAAGGATACTTCGTATCCCTCCATCCTTTTATAGCGGGCTACAGCGTCTGCTTGTACGATTTCCAGGGCAAATCCTATATGTGGATCAGCATTTACATAAGGAGCAGTTGTAGTGATATAGAACTTCTTATCCATGACCTATTGTATCAAAAACCGTATGCCAAGTACAAAGGAAAGAAGTAGTAAAGTATTAAGCCAATTAAAGCCAATCGATGCATTGATAAAAAGAAGTATAAAAAGGAAAATGCTTAGCAGTATCGAATCCTTTTTTTTAACGAAATAGGTAGTAAGGAAAAAGACGAACAAAGAAACGCAGATTGAAAAAGCAAATATAATAGGAAACCCATTCGGTTCCAAAAAAAGCAGGCTGTAACAAATAAAACATCCAAGTATAGTCAAAAGTAACAATCTTGTTTTTTTTAGAGTAGAAGCAACTTTTTTTTGCATACGCAAATCAAATTCTCGCTTGAATCTTGGCGATATATAAATTATAATCGTATGTTATATGAAAAAACTACCGGATGATAAGCAGAAACTTATTGAGTTGTTTGCACAAAAATCAGGAGACACAGGTTCACCCGAGGTTCAGGTAGCTCTTCTTTCCCAAAAAATTGAACGTCTAACAGAGCATCTTGGCATCAATAAAAAAGATAATCACTCTCGTCGTGGGCTTTTAAAGGTTATAGCTAAAAGACGACGAATAATGAACTATTTGCAGAAATTAGACGAAAAAAGATATAAACAATTGATAGAGAAAATTGGATTAAAGAAATAATTTTCTCCTTCCATCTTCTTATAAATACCTATATTATTAATAATAACAATATATTTATAGGCTGATTATTACCATTTAATTTTTTTTATGAACGTTTTTGAAAAATCTCTTAAACTTCAGGGTGGTGAATTAAAGCTTCAGTTTGGTCGTCTTGCTCAGGCAGTGGATACGTCAGTATACGCAACGTTAAATGGAGCCGCGGTGTTAGTAACAGTTGCGGTTGGACCAGAAAATCCAGCAATAGATTATTTCCCTCTTTCCATTGAATATGTGGAGAAACTATACGCAGGTGGTCTTATCAAAGGATCAAGATGGATAAAACGTGAAGGAAGGCCGTCCGATGAGGCTGTGTTAACGGGTCGTTTGATCGATAGATCAGTAAGACCTCTTTTTCCGAAAACCTACAAAAAACAAGTGCAGGTTGTAATTACTCTTCTTTCTGTTGATGGTAGTACTTCTGTTGAAATACTTTCATCGATTGCTGCATCTTCTGCCCTTGCGGTATCAAGTGTTCCATGGGATGGACCCATCTCTACAATGAAGATTGGATATGTGGCTGCTTCTGAAGGAACAAAAGGTACTTTTCTTGTTAATCCGACAGAGGAAGAAATGCAGGCTTCATCACTAAACTTAGTTGTTTCTTCCACTCAAGACAAAGTGGTTATGATTGAGACAGAGGCAGATGCGGTAAGCGATCTTATCGTTCAAGAGGGTATTGAGCTTGCAAAAAAAGAGAATAAAAAAATCATTGAATTTATAACCTCAGTGAAAGATAAAATCGGAAAGCAAAAGACAGTAGTTGAAAAGATGGAAGATAATGAAGAAATAATAAAGCTTATTAAAAAAACTTATACGAAAGGACTTATCGAAGCTCTTAAAGAGGCTTATTCTACAGCAGGAAGCAACAGCGCTCTTTTAAATGGAATAATCGACAAAATATATGAGGAAATGAGTGGCAAGTATGATAAAAAGCAGATTTTAAATACAGTCACTAAATATAACTATACACAAATTAAGGAGAACGTGCTAAAAAAGAAAGAACGTCTCGATGGCCGAAAAACCGACGAAGTAAGAAATCTTTACGTTGAGGTGGGTCTTTTACCGCGAACGCATGGATCCGCATTATTTCAAAGAGGACAGACTCAGATTCTTTCTATCGTCACTCTTGGATCAACCACACTTGAGCAGCTTATTGAAGGTCCGGAAGGAAAAGAAGCGAAGCGCTATATTCATCACTACTCTGATGGTCCCTATTCTTATGGTCAGACAGGTCGTATGTTTGGTCCAAGCAGAAGAGCTATCGGACACGGTGCCCTTGCTGAAAAAGCAATTGAACCAGTGCTTCCTTCATCTGACGAATTTCCCTATGCAATACGCGTGGTTTCGGAGATTTTAGCTGAAAATGGTTCTTCATCGATGGGGTCTGTCTGTGGTTCGTCTCTTGCTCTTATGGACGCAGGTGTCCCAATACGAGACGCTGTTGCTGGTGTAGCAATGGGTATTATGACTGATGGTGATGAAAACTACACGGTATTGACTGATATTGTGGGGTTAGAAGATTTTGCTGGAGAAATGGACTTTAAAGTTGCTGGTACAAAAGACGGAATAACTGCCATACAGCTTGATGTAAAAAATAAAGGACTCACTGCCAATATGATAAAGGACATATTTGTTCAAGCAAAAAAAGCACGTTTATACATTCTTGAAGGCATGAACAAGACACTTTCTCTTCCACGTTCCGATATCTCAGAGTATGCCCCGAAAGTGGTTGTAATTACTCCACCACAGGACAAAATCGGAGAAATAATCGGACCGGGAGGAAAAAACATTCGTGCTCTTATAGCCAAGACTGAAACAGAAATAAATATTGGCGATGACGGTAAAGTAACCATCAGTGGACTGAATCGATTAAAGGTTGAAGAGGCGGTGGCAACAATAGGTAACATTACCCGTGCCTTACAGGTAGGTGAAGTGTTTGAAGGTGAAGTGAAGAGAGTTCTTCCCTTTGGTGCATTTGTGGAATGTTTGCCTGGTAAAGAAGGTATGGTGCACGTCTCAAAAATGGGAAAAGGATTTGTGAGAGATGCCTCAAAAGTCGTCAAGATAGGTCAGAAAGTAAAAGTAAAAGTTTATCAAATAGATAACCAGGGCCGTGTCAATCTTGAGATGATCTAAAAATCTGTTACAATGAAAACATGGCGCGAAGAAAATCACTCATAAAGATCCCATTCTTTAAAGTAAAGATAAACAGCAAGACAATCTTTAACATCTTAGGATTTTGTATTATTTTGGCTGCTTTTATTCTTCTTATCTCATTTGCAAGTCTTTTTTCTCCTTCCTTTCAGGGAGGAGTCCTACTCAAAAAGATAAATGAGATTTTGATTGGTAAGTTTGGAATTCTTGCTATTTTTCTTCCTTTTATCCTTTTTCTATTTTCCGGTCATTTCTTCAACACAAAAAAATTAAGATTTATTAAACCCAACATAACAGTTGGATTATTGTTGATTTTTGTATCCTTTTTAGGACTTTTCCAAGGCGGTGTAATAGGAAAATCAATATTTGAAGTGTTAACATTTAACATATCGGTACTGGGGAGTCTTTTTGTGTTATTCATTTTTTTTATCATCGGACTTATTCTGTTTCTCGATACCTCAATTGATGTTTTTTTCTTGGGAGTGTTTAACATTGTCAAGGGTACATCATCTTTTATAAAGACCTATCTTTTTAGAGGGCTTTTCGAGCAAAGAAGCAAAAAAACTGAACAGAAGAAAAATGAAGATAAAAGACAAGAATTTATCGAAGACAGAAGAGTTATTGAAAGCCCAAAGATAAAAATTCCAGAAAAAGCCGTGATTCATCCAATCACACCAGCAAATACGCAAAATTCAAGCAAAGATTTCGTTGTACAACCCCTGCATCAAACAGCCTCATCAACGTGGGTTTTTCCACCACTTAATCTTTTAGTTGATGTGAAACAGGCTGAGGCAGATCGAGGAGATGTAAATCATAATGCTGACGTAATTGAAAAAACTCTTGATAGTTTTGGTATTCGTGCACGAGTAGCAGAGGTAAACTATGGACCAGCGGTGACACAGTATGCTATCGAGATTACTCAAGGGACAAAGCTCTCAAAAATAACTGCATTATCCAATGACTTGGCATTAGCGCTTGCTGCATCTACTGGTCAGGTGAGAATAGAAGCTCCAATACCAGGAAGATCACTTGTTGGTATAGAGATCCCAAACAACAGACCCCAGATAGTGACGCTTAAAAGTCTTTTGTCTGACCCTGTTTTTACCAAAAACAGCGACCCTCTTCTTGTTCCACTTGGACTTGATGTCTCAGGAAAACCTCAGGCAACCAGTATTGCGAAGATGCCACATTGTTTGATAGCTGGTACTACGGGTTCCGGAAAATCAGTTATTCTTAACGCATGGATTAGTACTTTTCTGTTTAGAACAAGGCCAGAAGAATTACGACTCATTTTAGTCGACCCCAAACGTGTTGAGATGACTTCATACAATAAAATACCTCATTTGTTGACAGAAGTGATAGTAGATACTGACAAGACATTATCAGCGCTGAGGTGGACTGTTGCTGAGATGGAAAACAGATATAAACAGTTTGCCGCAGCTGGTGCACGAAACATCGAAACGTATAATGCTTTGGCCGGCGTTGAGAAAAAGCCCTATATACTTTTTATCATCGATGAGCTTGCTGATCTTATGATCTTTGCACCGGGCGATGTAGAGGGTCTTATTACCCGAATTGCTCAAATGGCTCGTGCAACAGGTATACATCTTATATTGGCGACTCAAAGACCATCTGTTGATGTTATTACTGGTTTGATGAAAGCAAATATTCCAACACGTTTAGCTTTTAATGTTTCGTCCATGATTGATTCACGTGTCATCATTGATATGCCGGGAGCAGAAAAGCTCTTAGGAAAAGGTGACATGTTGTTTCTACCTCCAGATCAGGCAAAGCCGCGCCGTATCCAGGGACCATTTATCACAGAAAAAGAAGCTTCTCAATTAGTCAAATTCATAAGATCCCAGGCTCCAGAAGTACACTATACCGAAGAAATCACCGAAGGGGCTGAAGAATCCATTGCTATGTCCGGACTTATGACACCTGGCAAAGCAAGTGATAGAGATCCACTTTTCAATCAAGCGGTGCAGATCATCTCCTCATTTGATAAAGCTTCAGCCTCATTATTGCAGAGACGGTTGAAGGTTGGATACGCTCGGGCAGCAAGACTTCTTGATGAACTTGAAGCAGCTGGCATGGTGAGTCCAGCTGAAGGATCAAAACCAAGAGAAGTCATCAAGCGGCCAGTTCAACAAGACACAACACTTATGCCTGACAGGCAGGTTTAATCCATAAAGAAAAAGCTCATTGCAGATACTTGCGAATATTTGCATTATGATCTTCTAAGGTTACTCCATAGTGCATATTTCCTTTTTTATCTGATATGTAATACCAGTATGGGGTATTTACCTGTGCATTGGCAACTGCCTCAAATGAGTCAAGACCAGGGTTGCAGATAGGGGCAGGAGGAAGGCCGACATACTTATATGTATTGTATGTTGAGTCCACTTTTATATCATCGATTGTTAGATCTTTTTTCCACCACGTTTTTTCCTTTTTTTGATAACCTAATGCATACTGGATTGTAGCGTCAAGTTGCATCATCCAACCCTCTTTAAATCTCTTTATAAGTATGCCAGCAACCTTTTTCTTATCTTCAGGGAATTTTGCCTCTTTTTCTACAAGTGATGCAATAATTACTCCTTCCCGTTCAGTTAGACCAAGACTTTTCACCTTATTTTGTAACTGTACCGTGTATTTACTCTGAAAGTTTTTAGTAAAGATAGATAAGAGAGCTTCAATGGGTGCGTCTTTTGGGACAAGATAAGTATCAGGAAAGAGATAACCCTCCCGCGCCTGTTCAATAAAAGGGATTGTCTCAATTTGTATCGTTTCAGAGAGTATTTGAGCAACCTCCTCTTTTCGTAACCCTTCAATGACAGTGATCCATACATCAAGCGTTCCATGAGTAAGATTTTTTGCTATCACCCCTGCTTTCATATTTTTTGAAAGTCTAAAATCTCCTGCCTGTATCTTTTTCTCGATACCCATTTGCTTTACGATAAGATAAAAGACGACTTTATTGCGAATAAGATTTTGACTTGCAAGATTTTTTACGACGCTGTTAAGTCCTTCACCTTTCTTTATCACAAATATCTCCGTTCCTTGATTGTTCTTATCTACGGGAAGAGATCCTTCCTGATAAAACATATAAAATGCAAGAGACAGAAGGATGATAAACGCAAACAAAACAGTGATTTTTTTCATAGTTGTTTATTCAATTATATAAACTGGAAACATTTTTAACGTTTCTATGGCTTCTTTAATGTGGTAGTAACCCATCGAATAAAAGGTGATAATAGTCTCTTCTTTTATAACTTTATCACCAATTTTTTTATGCAGATATACCCCAGAGAATTGATTATGAGGTGCTCCTAACAATTTAGCGATACTATTTAAATTATAGTTGTTAACTGCCCTTATTATTCCAGTATGTACTGCTTTTACTTCAAATGACTTCGCTTTGATTTTAAGTGTATCAGAGGTAATCTGAGTATCTCCTCCTTGGGCTTCAACAATTTCCTTAAATTTTTTTAAAGCTTCACCACTTTCAAGGATTTGTTTTGCTTGACTCATGCCGTCTTTTTTTATGCGGGCATCTTTGTAACAAAGATCAAGCAGTTTTGAGGCTAAACTCAGCGCTCTTGTCTCAAGTTGCATTGGTCTGTCTTTTTTTTGCTCAAGAACTTTTAAAACATCGATAGCCTCAAGAGCAGGACCGATGCCGTTGCCGGCGGGTTCTTTGGTGTGAGTAATATTACCAATGACTTTGATTCCAAAACGTTTGCCTAGTTTTACAAATTTATGGAGCACGCTTTCAGCGTCTTTTTCATGTCTGATTTTCATAGTTTTACCAATGGGCAAATCAAGAATAAGATGTGTTGAGCCTGCAGCTACGTGTTTGGCCATAATGGAAACAATTACCTTATCAAATGACTCAAAAGAGAGTGGTTCTTCAACGCGAATGATGATATCATCAGCGGGTGCAATTCCTAGATGACCATTCCAACAAATACAGCCACCAACTACATTTACTATATCCTCCAGTTTGCTGGGTGAAAACTCAACTCCTGCAAGTACTTCCATAACATCAGCGGTTCCGGCTGGTGTAGTAATAGCTCTTGATGATATTTTGGGCATTTTAAATCCGGAGGAAACCACAATTGGAACAACGATCATAGTAGCTCGTGTACCAGGAAGTCCGCCGATTGAGTGTTTGTCAGCAACTATGCCTTTAAAATGAAGTCTCGCCCCGGTCTCAACCATTGCTTTAGTGAAATGGTAAAGTTCATCGGAAGAAAAACCTTCCCTAAATGATGCGGCTACAAAGTACGTTGTTAGAATATCACTTAATCGTTCATGAGCTATCTCATCCATAAGCTGATAAATTTCATGATAGCTAAGTTTTTTTCCAAGCAATTTTTTTTGAATGGTCTTGACTACCGTTACTTTTGTGTCAGATTTATTCATAGGAGGTGATTTCAGTAATTTTCTTTTGGAATCCTCTTGCTTTGGCAAACAAACGTGATATAGAATACATGGCTTTGATGTTTAGCAACCATGACAAAGCTAAGTATAGCAAAAAGTAAAGGAGCGAGCTTGCAACAAGAAGAAGAAAAACATTGATAGTGCGCGTTGTATCAAGAATGAGATTATCCATAAGCCTTATTAGGAAGTATGCACCTGGTGAAGCACACAAAGAAGCCACTATTATTTTAAATGTTTCTTGAAAAAGTAAATTCAAATTCAAATTTTTTAAACGTTTTGCAAGAAGAATAAACAACACGCTTGAATTTAAGATAACTGAGATTGAGAATGAGATGGCTAAAGACCAGATAGGCAGGTGGGCAATAAGTACAAAATAGAGGCTTAAAAGCGTGTTAATTGCAATAGTAAAGAGACTGATGATGAAGGGAGTTTTACTGTCAAGTAGGGCGTAAAAACATCGAGTAAGAAAATAGTACACTGCGTGAAATGGGAGAGAAAAAGAAAAGTAAGAGAGTGTAAATGCTGTTTGAACGGTTGCATCCCAATCAAACTTTTCACCTCCAAAAAAGATTCTGACAAGAGGAGTGCGAGCAAAGAAAAAGAAAAACATGATAGGAACAGTGAAAAAGAATAAGTTCAAAATAGAGTCGATAATGATTCTTTTGAAGTCATCCATTTTGCCCTGCTCAAACATCTCTGAAAGATAAGGAAGGGAGGCTTGTCCAAACGCTACTCCAATTACAGATACAGGTAGAAGTTGAAGATGTTGGGCAAAATAGAAAATAGTGTATGATCCTGAGCCAAGAAGAGAGGTAAGTGACAAATCTATAGTAGCATCGATCTGTGTAATAATAACGGTCAGTATACGTGGACCAACCATTTTGAAGAAATCTTTCACCCCATCTGTCATCTCAATGATTGTTTTATAGTTGATATCAAAAGTAAATACGATAGGTATCTGCACAATAAAAAAAAGCGCTGCTCCGACTGATACGCCGAGTATGGGTGCAAGAAGTCCTAGTTGTGGTGCAAAAAGAAGAGTACTTACTATGACAGCTAAATTATATAGAACAGGAGCTATAGCTGTTACAAGAAATGTTTTTTTTGCTTGAGCAATACCAGTCAAGAAATTTCCTGCTACCAAAAACGGGAGTTGGCTAAGAAGCAGTATTTTGGAGTACTGGATAACGAACATAAGCTTTTCTTCTTTAAAGCCTGGAGTAATAACAGGAATAAGGTAGTCAAGAAAAAAATAAAGAATACCTACAAAAATAAACAGTATTATGCCCAGCAAATTAAAAATGGAAGAAATATGTTTTTCAAGTTCTTCCTTATTCTTCTGGTACTTGATAAATATGGGGATAAAAGATGAGGTAAGGGCACCAGTTATGAGGATTTCAAATACAAGATCAGGGATGCGAAATGAGGCAAAAAATATGTCCAGGTTTTCTTTGTTAAAGTACCCGGCCAGTATCCTATAGCGAAGAAATCCGAATATCCGAGATACTACAATCATTGCCGATATAATAAGCGCTGAGGAGAATATACCGCCTTGTTCGGCAAAGAAAATCCGTCTTGTGTTTTTAAAAAATCTCTCCATAAACTTTTTTTATTATACAGCAATGTTTTTACCTTGTCTCCCTCTATCCTTTGCTCTTGACAGCTGTCTAAAAATGGTGTTAAATGGTGATATATGCTTTTTTTAGGAGAATATAGGGTTAATTTCAGCGGACAAGGAAGAATTGTTATACCTAAAAGGATAAGAGAAGTATTAGGACAAACGAAAACATTTACATTAACAAAAGGGTTTGATAGGTGTCTATCGGGTTTCAGAAACGAAGACTGGGAAAAAGAAACAGTAAAACTTATGGGTAATTCGGCTTTAGAGCTTCAGACTGCAGAGATGAAGCGTCATTTTTTCTCAACTGCAAGCATCGTTGAGATTGATGAACAGGGAAGAATCATCGTTCCTAAAAACCTATTGGAATATGCAGACCTAACAGAGAAGGATGCAGTGTTAATTGGAGTTGGTACTTATTTTGAGGTATGGAACACGAAGAAGTGGCAGGAATACAGTAAAGGAGTCGAAAAAAATATCAAACAATATGCATCACCCAGTACTTTTAAATGAAGTGTTAAATTTGTTGGATATCAAGACAGGATGTCGCTATATTGATGCAACTGTTGGTGAAGGCGGTCATACGAAAGCAATATTAAGTATGGACGCAAAGGTGTTGGGTCTTGATCGAGATTCATCTCAGATAGAACGCCTTGCCAAACACTTGCATGACGATGACAATCTGACATTAACAGTTGCTAACTTTAGCGAAATTGCCAAAGTTGCAAAAAAGAACGGGTTCGTAGAGGTTGACGGAATTTTGTTTGATCTTGGACTTTCTTGGGATCAGTTAGGTGCAAAGGGGGTGGGTTTATCTTATCGAAAGACACAAGAAGCGCTTGATATGAGGCTTGATGAAGAGGAAGAGTTAACGGCAGAACAGATATTAAATACCTACTCAGAAAAAGAGCTCTATGATCTTTTCGCCCGCAACTCTGAGGAGATACGAGCATCTGACATTGCCAAGTCGATTGTACACCAGAGAAAGTCAAGAAAATATAAAACAGTAAGAGATCTGAACTTAACAATTGACACAGTCATGGGTAAAAATGCAGGTAAGACATACAGCCGTATTTTTCAAGCATTACGGATAGAAGTCAATAATGAATTTGAAAATTTAAAAAAAGGCCTGAGTGGGGCAATGGAGCTTATTAGCAAAACTGGAAGAATAGCGGTAATTAGTTTTCATTCTTTAGAGGATCGAATTGTTAAGCAGTTTATTAAAGAGCACGGCATGAAGCAGATTAATAAAAAAGTAGTGCAAGGAAATCGGTTGTTATCGTTTGAAAAGCCGGCTAAATTAAGAGTATTTTCACTATGAAATCAATCATAAGACAAGGTATATATGTTCTATTTATTCTTATTGCAGCAGCCAATCTGTATTTATTTGTTGCTGGAATGTATTTAAGTGACGACATTAATCGTTTTGACAACAGTATAAAAAAACTGACTCAAGAAAATCTTCAGCTTGAAAAGGAAGTTTATCAGGTAGAATCATTACAATATGCTGCTTCACTTAGCGCTCATCTTGATTTCACCGAAAAGTCGCAGCCCGTATATTTTGAGAATTTGAAATATGCATTTAACAGATGACAAAATTACGTTTTTTACTTTTTCTTTTCTTTCTTTTTTATATTGGAATAATAGTAAGGTTGTTTTTCATCCAAGTTCTACGTCCATCTACTTCAGCTGACTATCTACGCACAAGAAAAATTCCCCCAGAAAGAGGTAAAATACTTGACCGAAATAACCAACCTTTAGTAACAAACCAAACCAAATACCAGCTTTATCTTGAGCCAAAGAACATCGATGATGAAGAAATCCTCAAAATAAAGCTTTCTAGAGAACTCCAGGTTGAAGAGTCATCAATCTCTTCCAAACTTGACAGATCAAAAGAATGGATAGCTCTATACTCTGGAATAACAAAAGAAAAACACGACGCTATTAACGCACTTAAATTAAGCGGTGTTGGTTTTAATGAAGAACAAAGTAGATATTATCCGGAAGGGTCCTCATCCGCGCACCTTTTAGGTTTTGTTGGGAAAAATCAGGGTGGAGAAAATATAGGATATTTTGGAATAGAGGGGTTTTATGACAAAGATCTAAGTGGTTTTCCAGGGCTTATTCGATCAGATCGTGACCTTATCGATAGGCCAATCTTTTTAGGAACACAGGAGAGAATTGATCCAGAAAATGGACGCGATCTTGTATTGACCGTAGATAAAACAGTACAGGAGATAATCAAAAGAAGACTTATTGCTGGTATCGAAAAATATAAGGCAAAAGAGGGTTGCATTATTGTGGTCCAACCTTTTACTCTTGAGATACTAGGTCTTTCATGTATTCCTGACTTTGATCTTGAAAAATACTACTCCTTTGATGAGGGTTATTATAAAAACCAAGCTATTTCAAGTCTTTATGAGCCTGGATCCACATTTAAGCCTCTTGTTATGGCGGCTGGCATTCAAGAAGGGGTAATTACACCAAATAGTATTTTTAATGAAAAGGGGAAGATATCAATTGGAGAATATAACATAAAGACATGGAACGACAAATATGAAGGAAAAATCACGATGACGAGAGTACTTGAAAAATCGTCCAACGTAGGGATGGTATATGTGGGTGAAAAATTAGGTAATAAAAAATTATTGTATTATCTTAAAAAATACGGATTTGGAGAACTTACAGGGATTGATCTACAAGGAGAAGTGCCAGGTTACCTGAGAGCTGATGATGAGTGGTACCCAATTGACTATGCAACGGCTACATTTGGACAGGGCTTGGTTGTTTCCCCCATACAGATGATAAGAGCATTTTCCACGGTTATCAACGGAGGTAATCTTATGACACCTCACGTGGTTAAGACACTGGTCGGCAAAATGAAGACTCAAAAGATCGAACCTCAGACCATAACACGCGTAGTCAACGAGGAGGTGTCACAACAAATCAAAGAAATGCTTGTTTCAACAATTGAAAACGGGGAGACAAAATATTTGAAACCAAAAGGATATTCAATCGGAGGAAAAACAGGGACAGCCCAGATAGCCATAAAAGGACACTACGATGCATCAAAAACCATAGCCTCATTTATTGGTTTTTCACCCGTTGAAACACCTCAGTTTGCCATACTTGTTGTGATTAAAGAACCCTCTACTTCTCAGTGGGGTTCAGAAACCGCCGCTCCACTCTTTTTTGAAATAGCAAAAGAACTTATAGTGTACTATAATATAGCACCGGAATAACCCGCAAGACATGATACAAAAAATAAAAAATACATATCATCTTCTTCAAGCAATTATTGCTAATATTTTTTATGGCTTTCCAAGCCACAAATTGAAGGTAATAGGAATTACGGGTACTGATGGTAAAACTACGACTACTCATTTAATCTATCATATTCTCAAATCATCAGGAAAAAAAGTATCAATGATATCAACGGTTTATGCAAAAGTAGGCGATAAAGAATATGACACAGGGCTTCATACCACAACTCCCAACGCATTTCAGGTCCAAAGTATGTTAAGACTTGCCCTTAAGGCACATGATGAATATTTTATCCTTGAGACGACATCGCACGCGCTTGATCAAAATAGGGTATGGGGTATAGCTTATAGTATGGGAATTTTAACCAACGTGACACACGAACACTTGGATTATCACAAAGATTACGAAGACTATCTACATACAAAAGTGCTTCTTCTTAATCGTTCAAATCAGATTATCATAAATCGGGACGATGAATCTTATAACAAGATCATGCAAAACAGTATGACGAAGGGTAAAAAATTATCAACGTATGGTTTATGTGGTAAGGCAGATTATATGTATGACTTCAAAAAAACTATCCCTCTTCTTGCGGAGTTCAATGCATATAACTTTTTAGCAGCGTATGTCGCAGCTAAGAAAATCGGAGTAAAAGAAAAAGAAATACTAAGTGCAATGCGGACATTTAGGTTGCCACCTGGAAGGATTGATATAGTCTATGATAATAAATTTAAGGTGATTGTTGACTTTGCCCACACCCCAAACGCGATAGCTAAAATTCTCCAAACAGTAAGATCTGTTTATTTGAAGAAGGGCGGGAAAATTATTCACGTTTTTGGTTCTGCTGGACTTCGTGATGTAAGCAAGCGCCCGCTCATGGGTATTGCAAGCGCGTCTGAGTCTGATATAACGATACTCACAGAAGAAGATCATAGGATTGAGGATCCCAGAGATATATGTGAACAAATCGGAAAAGGACTAAAAAGCTCGGGTTTTATCCGTAAAACAAACCTGTCTTCAACGGACAGAAAAAAATACAGCACGATCATTGATCGTTATACTGCATTACAACAGGCAATACGACTAGCAAAAAAAGATGACATCGTTATTATTACTGGAAAAGGACACGAAAAAAGCTTGTGCAGAGGTAAAACTGAAACCCCATGGGATGAGGTAAAAGTTGTTAAAAGCATTCTGCGAGTATGATTTATTTTAGTCCTATAAATAAAACCTATATGTCCTCAAAACTGGATGACATATCTTTGTCTATGGGATTTACCACAAAAGTTATAGGCGATGGACGGGTAATTGATAATGTTTTGTCATATTTACGCATAAATCAAGTCATTTTCAAAAGCCTTATTGTTGCAGAGCAAATACATTCTGCCAATGTTGCTAGCTTTGATTCACCTATGCATCGTGAGGTTGAACTTTTACCGGAAACAGATGGCATAGTTACTACAGAAAAAGGAATTGCGATAGCAGTTCGGACCGCAGACTGTATACCTATCATCTACTGCGATTTAAAGGCTGGAGTGATAGCGGCATCGCACAACGGCTGGAGGGGGTCTCTTAAAAATATATCGTCAAGAGTCATTGATATCATGGTGGAAAGGGGCGCTTCAAAAGAAAACATTGTTGTAGCGATTGGTCCAGGGATTGGAGCATGCTGTTATGACGTACAGGATGAACGATACTATAGTTTTCTGGAAGAATTCGACAATGATTTTGGCGCATTCAGCATACGAGGAGGTAAACGGCATCTTAATCTGTTAAAACTGAATTATGAGATTTTGAAGCGTATCGGTATTAAGACTGATAACATTGATTTTTTTCCCTTTTGTACCATGTGCAATAAAGACCTCTTCTTTTCTTATAGACGTGACTACAAAAAGCATCCAGACAGATTTGGAGAAATGTTTAGTTTTATTGTGAGAAATTAATGATAAAAACTACTAAATCCATTTTTTTCATTGGCATAAAAGGAGCAGCTATGTCAAATTTGGCGGTTATTTTTAAGAAGATGGGTAAAACCGTAAGCGGTTGTGATACTGATGAGGAGTTTATCACGGATACAATACTGCATTCATATCACATACCCAATTTAGTAGGATTTAGTGAAAACATTTTACCAAAGCATGTTGATCTAGTGGTGTATTCAGCAGCTCATAATGGGAAGGATAATCCCATAGCGATAGAAGCCTTAAAAAGGGGAGTATCCATCGTGTCTCAAGGGAAACTCCAGAACGAAATACTTAAAGGTTTCAAAACTAGCATAGCCGTTTCGGGTTGTCACGGCAAAACTACAACATCCTCACTTCTTGCTTATACTCTAGGAAAGCTTGGAAAAAAGCCAAGCTATATGATTGGAGTCCCTCATTTTAATGGACTGCCGGGGGGGATGTATGAGGGGAACGATTATTTTGTCATAGAAGCCGATGAATATGGAGTCAACCCTCCGCTTGATAAGACACCAAAACTACTACTATTGAATCCTACTCACATTATCTGTACCAACATTGATTTCGATCATCCAGATGTATATAAGGACATTACAGAAACAAAGGAAACTTTTAAGACATTTTTTGATCATAAAAGACTATATCTTTGTATCGACGATCCTCAGATAAAGTCAGTTATGGGTTCCTTAGATAAGAAGCAACATCTTACCTATGGTTTCTCAAAGGAAGCAGATTTACAAATACAAAACCCGGTAGTTAATGAAACCCAATCGTCTTTCAATTTGATTTACAAAGGAGCACCTCTTGGATTATTTACCATTTCTTTATTTGGAGAAAAAAATATTTCTAATGCAGCAGGCGTCATTTTGTCTCTCTTAGATCTTGGGTTAAATAGTGAAGAAATAAAAAAAGCTATTAAGAACTTTTCATCGGTCAAGCGCCGGAATGAATTAATTTATCATCAAAACGATATCTATCTTTTCGATGACTACGGACACCATCCTGCCGAGATAGCAGCTACTATTTCAGCCGCGAGAGCAAGATTTAAAAATAGGCGTATTATTTTGCTGTTTCAACCACACACCTTTTCTCGGACACTTTCTCTTAAGGCAGACTTTGCAGTGAGTCTTGCCACGAGCGACTACTGTCTTGTTGCTCCAATTTTTCCTTCCGCCCGTGAAAAAAAAGAGAAGTTCAAAGTGACATCATATGATATTGAAAAAGAAGCTAACAAGAAGGGTGTCTTTCATGTTAAGGCGTGTGATTCGAAAGAATACATCCTTAACAAACTTGATAAGTATTTAAAGAAGAAAGACATAGTTTTTACCGTTGGAGCAGGGGATATATACAAACTGCACGGTGATATAATTAAGATTATGAATCGTCATGCGCAAAACACATAAGACCAATTATCTATGGATATATCTGTATTTACCAACAAATTCGGTCCTAATAAGATAGAAAAAGACAAAGATTTATTTCCTTATCTTACTCTTCGAACGCATGTGATTGCTCCATACTTTTTTGAAGCAGAGACTAAGGGGGAACTTGTGTCAGTGTTGACTATGTGTCTAAGGGAGAATGTTCCGTACATTTTGATAGGGGGGGGTTCAAATACCGCAATTATAACAAAAGAAATACGCGGTCTTACAATAAAAAACAGCTATTCAGAACTTAAACTGATACATGAAGAAAAAACATATGTTGAATTGAGTATTTCCTCAGGCTATAGTGTTTCTCTTCTTGTAAGTGAAACCGTTGAAAAAGGTTGGGGTGGGTTTGAATACCATAAAGGTCTTCCTGGTACCATGGGTGGAGGAGTGTATATGAACTCAAAATGGACAAGGCCACTCTCATATATTGGTGATAGATTAATCAGTGCTCAAATACTTGATAAAAAAGGACGATTAAAGTTAGTTGAAAGAGATTACTTTCAGTTCGGTTACGATTTTAGTACTTTGCAAAAAACTGGAGAAATATTTATTGACGGCATTTTTAGATTAGAAAAAACTGATCCTAACATATTAAAAAGGCGGGCGGATGAATCACTTTCATATCGTAAAAAGACACAACCATTTGGTGTGGCAACCTGCGGATGTTTTTTTCAAAATATATCAAAAGCAGACCAACTCAGATTAGATCTTCCGACCACTTCGGTAGGATACCTTATCGACAAGGCTGGTATGAAAAACTTAAAAATAGGCGCTTTTTCTGTTTCCAACCTGCATGCGAACTTTATTTTACACTCAGCAAGAGGTGATGGGAAGACGCAAGACCTGTTACAATTAATAAGCGAGATAAAACGCAAAGTTAAGGAACGATTTGGTGTAACACTTATTGAAGAAGTTGTGGTAATTTAAATCTTATAAATCTTTATATGGAAGATGCATTTATAATCCATGGAGGTAAACCGCTTAAAGGAAAGATAATCTTATCTGGCGCAAAAAATGTTTCATTAAAGGTTGTTATTGCAGCTCTTCTTTTTAAAGGTAAAGTTATACTTCACAATATTCCAAAGATCGAGGATATATTTGAACTCTTCCATCTCATAAAAACACTGGGTGGGTCAGGTAAATTTATCGATACAAACACCGTTTCTATTGATTCAACGGACCTTAATGAAAATAGACTTGATTTCCTCCATGCGTCAAAGATTAGAACATCGTTTATGTTGTTTGCCCCCCTTCTTTATCGATTCAAAAAAGCATTTATTCCTAATCCAGGTGGATGTCGACTAGGCGCACGGCCAATCGACCGGATCGTTGAAGGGATGCAAAAACTTGGTGTTACGGTGACATATAATAGTGAAACGGGTTATTATGATGCTTCTATTATAAAAAAACCTGAGGGGTCCTATGTCTTTCAAAAACCTTCCCATACAGGAACAGAGTTTTTAATCCTTATGTCGGTTTTTTGCAAAGGTACTATTCTCATCCGCAATGCTGCGCTTGAGCCTGAAATTGATGATCTTATACAGTTTCTCAATGAGGGTGGGGCGAATATAACTCGAATAGGAGAAGATATCAAGGTAGTTGGAGTTGACGAACTACGTCAAAAAAGACCTTACACCATAGTTTCAGACAGAAACGAAGCAGTTACCTATGCGGTCCTAGGAATCATTACCAAGGGTGACATAACAATTGGATCAATTCCGAAAAACTATATTCAAACATTTATTTCTTTTGTAAAAAAGATTGGTGCTGGAGTTGAACAAGTAAAAAACGACAGTTGGCGTTTTTATTATAAAGGAGATCTTATGGCAACCAATATTATTACAGATTCACACCCTGGATTTATGACTGATTGGCAACCAAATTGGGCTGTTCTTATGACACAAGCTAATGGCACATCTACCATACATGAGCGTATATTTGAAAACAGATTTGCTTTTGTTGATGAGCTGGTTAAGGTTGGTGCGAAGATAGAGTATTATCAACCAAAAATAGAAAACCCCCAATCGTATTATATGTTCAATTATGATGTTCATAAAGATCATAAACAAGCAATAAAGATATATGGGCCTCAGCGTCTTCACAACGGTGTTCTTAATATCGCAGATCTTCGAGCGGGTGCTACACTTGCGATAGCTGCACTGCTTGCGCAAGGTGAGTCGGTGATAAATGGAGCATCTATTCTTGAACGCGGATACGAAAACTTTATTGGAAAAGTTACACATTTAGGCGGAGATATAAAAAAAGTATGAAAAAAATATCCAACATTGTTATCCTTGCAGGCGGTGATAGTGACCGTTTTTGGCCATTAAAGGAAAAATTCCTCTTTTCAATTTTAGGAAAGTCATTATTACAGAGGCTCGTAGAAGGAGTTCTTCCTTATGGAGAGCAGATATTTGTAGTATGTAACAAGCACAACGAAGGTTCTATACATGAAGCAACAAAGGGAAAAGTAAAAACTATTATTCAGAATAATCAAGGTACCGGCATGGCTGCTGCAGTTTTATCTTGCGATAGCGAAGTAAAAGACAATGTTCTTATTCTTAATGCTTCTGATTTCTTTGACTTTAATATATTGAGTGAGTTTTTAAGGCGAATAGAAAAGGGAAGCCCGGATTTTATCTGTTTGGCAAAAAAGACAAAAGAATATTTTCCTGGGGCATATATTGAGTTCAATGGCGAGAATATTGTAAGATTTATTGAAAAACCTGCACCAGACAAGGTGCCTTCAGATACGCTCAAGCTTGTTGTTGATTATATTGCCGATTTTCAGTCATTTGTAAAAGTATTGAGAGAAACAGCAACAAACGCAGATGATCAATATGAAAAAGGATTAAATTCGTTTCTAAAAAATAAAACAAAAACTGAATATGTACTTTATGAAAGTTATTGGTATATGTTGAAGTATTCTTTTCATCTTTTATCAATGCTTCGATTCTATCTTGCTGAAAATAGAACTTCTATGATTGATAAAACAGCATCCATATCTAAAAACGCTGTGATAAATGGAGTGGTATATATCGGAAAACATGTTGTCATTGGCGATTTTGCAAAGATTGCTGGCCCATGTTATATTGGTGACAACACCATAATAGCTGACTATGCGCTTGTTCGCGAAAGCCACATAGGTCGTAATTGTCTCATCGGTTCCTCAAGTGAAGTTGCACGATCTTACTTGGGCGACAATGTAATGCTGCATCGCAATTACATTGGTGACTCAGTGTTGGCAAACAATGTTTTGTGTGGAGCTGGAGCAGTTACTGCTAATTTTCGGTTTGATGAGAAGGAAGTATACTCATTTGTCAAAAAAAACAAGATTAATAGTGGTTTAAAGAAGCTTGGTGCTATAGTCGGTACAAATACAAAAATAGGAGTGAACAGCACTATTTATCCAGGAGTGAAGATAGGTAGTGAGGTACTTATTGCCCCACATGAAGTTATAAAACAAGACGTAGGAGACAATTTATTTTATATGAATGGAGCCGGAATGGAAAAAAAATAATATGAAAAAAATCACAGTACTTGGGGGCGGAACAGGGACATTTGTTGTGCTGTCGGGTATTAAAAGGCTTCCAATTGATCTTGGTGTGATTGTTACCATGATGGACTCAGGTGGTTCAACAGGGCGTCTTCGTGACCAATTAGGAGTGTTGCCGCCGGGTGATTTGAGGCAATGTTTAGTAGCTCTTTCTGAAGCACCGGAGTTATGGAGAAAACTGTTTCTATATCGGTTTGAAAGAGGAGATTTTAAAGGTCATAATTTTGGGAATATTTTTCTTTCAGCACTTGAAAAGGTATCGCAAAACTACGATCAAGTACTTGATACGGCAAGCTACGTGCTTAAGACCTCAGGTATGGTTATCCCTGTTACTTTTGAAAAAACCACTCTTTGTGCTCAATACGAAAACGGAAAACTTCTTAAAGGAGAGACATATATCGATGAAAATCATGCGGAGATAAGCAAGATAAAACGTACCTTTCTTGAACCGAGCGTCTCAGCAAACCCAAAAGCCATTACACGCATAAAAGACTCAAACTACCTTATCATGGGGCCGGGAGATCTGTATACAAGCATCATTCCCACACTTCTCGTTGATGGAATGAGGGAAGCTGTAATTCACACGAAGGCAAAGATAATCTACGTTATGAATCTTATGACAAAGTCCGGGCAAACCTCCAATTACACTGCGCAAGACCATATCAAGGATCTGGAAAGCTATCTTGGTCGGAAACTTGATCATATCATCATCAATAATGGCAAGATACCGGAGGATATAATACAATGGTATATCACACACAACGAAAAACCCGTTATCAACGACCTCGATAAAGCGTGTTGTAATGGAGCAGTCGTTGAAAAAGATGTTGTTGACAATGTTTCTATAGTGAAGGGCAGAGCTGATGTATTAACAAGAAGCATATTAAGACACGACAGTCAAAAATTAGCAGATATTATACGCACCCTTATTAATATATGATCAGAAGACACACCATTTCGATTAAAAATGCTTGGAACGGGATCATCTGGTCTTTTTCCACACAACCAAACTATCGCATCCATGTGCTACTTTCCTCGCTATCCCTTGCTCTTGGTGTTTGGTTAAAAATAGCCGATTATGAATTTTTGATAATTTGCGTATTAATAACACTTGGTCTTTCTATTGAGACGATAAATACCGCAATTGAAGAAGCAACAGATGCTGTGGACACAAAGATTCGTGAAGATATCAAGCGAGCAAAAGATGTATCTGCTGGTGCGATGCTTATTTTTGCTATTGGAGCAACGCTTATTGCTGGATTTATTTTTATACCCAAGATATTGTTACTATTTTAATTTTATTTAGTCTCTATTATGTCTCTATACCTTTTTGCAACTTTTGTATCCTTTTTGTTCAATTTTTTTCTCATTGTTCCCTTTATACATTTTTTGTATAAGGCTAAATTCCAACGTCAAAATCAGCAGACAAAAGACGCTTTTAACAAACCGACACCTATCTTTGATAAGTTCCATGCCCATAAAATGGGTACTCCTGTTGGTGGAGGTATACTAATCGTTGTTACCACAACGCTTCTTTTCGGTTTTTTTGTATTACTTTATGCCGTTTTTAATAAACCCCTCCATGCTAATTATCCTTCAGTAATAGGTGAAATAAAGATAATATTTTTTACTTTTTTAGGATTTGCTCTTTTGGGAATTTATGACGATTTGACAAAAATTTTACTTTGGAGGAAATCACTTTTTTTTGGATTGAGAATGCGACATAAATTTATTCTGGAAATTATCCTTGCGACAATTATTGCCTACTGGTTATACTCAGATCTAAAAATTGACATAATCCATATACCCTTTTTTGGCGTATTTACTTTGGGATGGTTTTATATTCCTTTTGCATCGTTTGTCATCGTTGCATTTTCCAATGCAGTTAATATAACTGACGGATTAGATGGACTTGCTTCAGGTGTTCTTATGATCGCTTTAACAGGATTCTGGGTCATTGCAAGATCGATTATCGATGTACCAACTTCAATGTTTATCGGTGTATGGTTGGGCGGGCTTCTTGCATTTTTGTACTTTAATATCTACCCGGCACGCATCATACTGGGAGACACTGGTGCGCTTTCATTTGGCGCAATGTTTGCGGTCATTGGGCTCATATTGGGAAAAGCATTTGCTCTCCCCATGATAGGAGGAGTTTTTATACTTGAGATTGTGACGTCTCTTGTTCAATTATTAAGCAAAAAATATCTGAAAAGAAAAATGTTTACCGTTGCTCCTTTTCATCTTTGGCTTCAGCTTCGTGGGTGGGAGGAACCTAAGGTAGTGATGCGGCTTTGGCTTCTTTCTATCATCTTTTCGATCTTTGGTCTTATGATTGCGTTTATGAAGTAAGATGGCTATAATGTAGCTATGAACAGCCAGGGTTATTTCTCTTTTGATACCTATAGTATTTCAGACGACAGGAAAAGCCTTTATTTTGACTATTCTCACATCCTTCCTGACGGGAATAAAATACCATTTAAAGAAAAAGTTATCTTTCCATACGCAATCTCAACAAGTATATCCTCAGTCCTACTTAATCAAATACTTATAAGTCTCCATTTGGCAATTGGGATAAGCTACTGGAAGCTTTATTGTCCGAGCCATATACAGATAAGGGGATATCAACTTGATTCTTTTCAAGCTCATTTTTGGAATACAGTATATACAAAAGGACTGGGAGAATTTTTTTTTAAAAACAAGATCAACTTTCACGGACTAATAGACTTTCCCTACAGTGAAAAGATTGTTATTACAAACGATGTAGTATCTACTGGATTTATACCTGTTAATAACAAACAAAACTACTTGTTGGGGATCGGTGGGGGAAAAGATTCAATTGTAGCTTTAGAGATGTTAAAACAAGCAAAAAAAGATACAACGGGTTTTATTCTTTACCATAAAAACGAGGACATAAAAATAAAAAAAGAAGTACTTGGAGTTATGGGAATTAATAGCTTGATAGTTGAGAGAGAGATAGACAAAAAGCTTTTTGAGTTGAACAAAAGCCATAAGGTTTACAACGGTCACGTGCCGATCACTGCCATATATTCTTTTGTAGGTATTCTTTTGGCTTTGATCATGGGTTACTCCTTTGTGATCATACCAAACGGGAAAAGCTCAAACATCGGTAACCTTTGTTATTTAGGTGAGATTATTAATCACCAGTGGAGCAAGAGTGAAGAGTTTGAGGATTTGCTGCGAAAATATCTTGATCATTCCTCCCTCGGACGGATTGCTTATTCTTCAATATTACGTCATATGAACGAACTTGAGATTACGAAGGAGTTCATAAAACACAAAAAATATTTTAATGTTTTTTCAAGCTGCAACAAGAATTTTAGAATATACAAAACGCATAAGACAATAGCAAACAACAAAGAGTTGAGGTGGTGTGGAAAGTGTCCAAAATGTGCCTTTGTTTTTACCATGTTGTCAGCCTATCTATCGGGGGGAGAGGTTGAAGATATTTTTAAAAAAAATCTTTATAAAGACCCATCTCTTATTATTTTGTATAAAGATTTACTTGGTGTTGGTGACTTAAAACCATTTGATTGCGTGGGTACACCCGATGAAGTAAGAACCGCTTTTTATATGGCTTACAAAAGAAACGAATATAAGGATGATGTCATTATGAATATGTTTATTAAAGAAGTATTACCAAACATGAAATAAATCAATGAAGTTAAAAGACCTAAAAAACAAACGAATTCTTATCCTGGGTTATGGCAAAGAAGGAAAAGCAACAGAAGCTTTCTTAAAGAAAGCTTTTCCTAGTATATTAGTAGATCATACTGACAAGAAGATGGAGTCTGCTTATTTGGAAAGACAAAAAGAATATGACGTTGTCATAAAGACCCCAGGTATTCCCAAAAAGTTTATTACTGTTCCCTACACTACTGCTACCAATTTATTTTTTGAGAGTTGTCCAGGCGTCATCATTGGCGTCACCGGTTCAAAGGGTAAAAGCACTACATCTACCCTTATTTATCATATTCTGAAGTCTTCAGGTAAACCTGTTCATTTGGTTGGTAATATTGGCAACCCAGCGTTGTTAGAGCTTATGCTTCCGAGAGGAAAGGATGATATTTTTGTGATAGAACTTTCAAGTTATCAACTTGACGACATTGCTTATTCTCCTCATATCAGCGTAATGCTTAACCTATTTCCCGAGCACATGGATTACCATGGCGATGTATCTACTTATTTTGAATCAAAAAAGAACATCATTAAGCAAAGCAAAGAGAATGATTTTTTTATCTATAATCCTCAGTACGAAGATTTGGTGCAGCTTGCAAAAAATACTTACTGTAGAGCAATTCCTTTCACAGAGCTCATACCCCTTTCTGATAATAAAATACCGCTTCTAGGAGAACACAATAGGACGAATATTAAGGCAGCGCTCACTGTAGTATCTTTATTTGATATATCTGAAGAAAGTATAAAAAAGTCGCTTTTGACATTTAAACCTCTTCGACACCGGCTTGAAAACATAGGCACTTATAGAGAAATAACATTTTATGACGATGCAATCTCAACGACTCCCCAGTCTACCATTGCCGCTATCAAATCCCTTTCTCCCATCGACACCATTTTTCTAGGGGGGGAAGATAGGGGTTATGATTTTTCAACTCTTGTAGATGAAATAATTAAAATGCGGATATCCAACATCGTGTTATTTCCTAATTCAGGGTTAAAGATCCTATCGTTTTTAAAAAAACAAACAGCATATCAACCTCGCATTCTAGAAACTTCAGACATGAAAGAAGCAGTAAGATTTGCATACTTGCATACAAAACCCCACACTATTTGTCTCCTTTCTACTGCGTCTCCAAGTTATAGCGTATGGAAGAATTTTGAAGAAAAGGGAGATCTATTTACTCTTTATGCTTCTAAATATGAGAAGAGTTAAGCCCATGACCGACAATAAAACCCGTGCGAAAAGATCGTTTATTACCTTGTTTTCTTTACCTATCGTGCTTTCGGTTATTGGTCTTTTTTTTGTGTTTGAAGCCTCTTACGTAAGAAGCTTTGGTGAATATAGGGATAGTTTCCATTACTTCAAAATTCAAGCAACGTGGATTCTGCTTGGTACCCTTATCATGGTGATTCTTTCTTATGTTGACTATCATAAACTATATTACGGAGCTTTTTTTCTGATGCTTGTCAATATATTTCTTTTATTTCTTGTGCTTGTTCCAGGCATCGGCACAAAAGTAAATGGTGCACGAAGGTGGATTTTTGGTTTTCAACCTACAGAGATGGCAAAATTCTCAGTAATTATCTATCTGTCTTCTTGGTTTATTACCAAAGAAAGAAAACGTTTTTTTTCCTTTATCATTTTACTTGGACTTCTTATGTTTTTGATTATTTTGCAACCTGATATGGGAACTGCAGCTATCCTTTTTTCCCTCAGTATTGCCATATATTTTTTGGCAGGTATTGAGCTTCGTTATTTACTGTTTTTAGTGCCGTTTTCTCTCCTCAGTTTTTATATGCTAGCAAAATCATCACCTTATAGACTTAAGCGTTTGCTTGCTTTCTTTGATCCTACAATCGATCCACTGGGTATAACTTATCACATCAATCAAATTTTGATTTCATTGTCAAACGGAGGAATTTTTGGTCAAGGATTTGGTGCATCCAAACAAAAACATCTTTATTTGCCCGAGGCTCATACAGACTCAATTTTTGCAATCATAGGGGAGGAGATTGGATTCTTGGGGAGTTTCATTTTAATCACTATCTTCATATTCCTTGCTATATATATATTTAGGATTGCAGAGCAAGCTCATGACAGGTTTGGCAGGCTGCTTTGCGGCGGTATATTTGCTTTTTTCTGTCTTCAAACGACAATAAATTTAGCAAGCATGGTCCACCTTATTCCTTTAACAGGAGTTCCTTTACCATTTATCTCCTATGGTGGTTCGAATCTGCTTCTATCCTTTGCACTTATGGGTATTGTGTTAAGCATTGCCAGAAGCATAAAAATTAGATAAGATGAAAAACAAATCATGAAAATACTCATTACCGGTGGCCATCTCACTCCTGCTCTTGCTGTCATCGATCGCATTATTGCATCATCTCAAAACAAAGATATTAGTTTTGTATTTGTGGGTAGAAAGTACTCACTTGAAAGCGAGCAGACGTATTCATTTGAGTATAAAGAGATTACAAAGCGAAACATACCTTTTATCTCACTTCATGCGGGACGACTTACGAGATTTCTATCGTATAAAAGCATTCGAAGTATCTTAAGGATTCCCCTTGGATTTTTTCACGCCCTGTTTGTCTTACGTCAGGAGTCACCAGATATTATTTTGTCATTTGGCGGGTATTTAGCGCTTCCAATAGCCTTTGCTGGATGGTTATATAGAAAACCGATATTTACACATGAGCAGACTATGCATCCTGGATTATCAAATAGAATTATTGCTTATTTTTCAAAAAAAATATTTTATTCATTCCCGGAAACTAAAAAGTTTTTTCCCTCAGGAAGACGCACCATACTATCAGGTAATCCGATACGAAAAACTGTTTTTGAGGTAAGAAAAAAACCATTTGAAATACAAAAAACCAAACCGGTCATATACATAACAGGAGGATCTCTTGGTTCCCATGGCATTAATAACCATATACGTATGATTCTTCCCAATTTGTTACGTGACTTTATTGTCATCCATCAGACAGGTAACGTAAAAGAGTTTCACGATTATGATCGTCTGGTCCGTTATCGCAGAACACTTCAGGAAGATCTAAGGAATCGTTATTATCCCGTTGAACATTTCTTTGACGAGGAGATAGGATATATATATTCAATCGCAGACATTGTAGTTAGTCGTTCAGGCGCAAATACTTTTTTTGAGCTTATTCAATTGCGTAAGCCAGCGGTATTAATCCCCCTCCCCTGGTCGGCCAATAAAGAACAGCAACTTCATGGTAATTTTTTTGCAAAGAATGGTTTGGGGGAGGTATTTGAGCAGCATGAACAGAGTACGAAACTATTGGAGTTTATACAAAAAATTGCCTCACGTATAGATACATATAAAAAACATTTCTTAAAATTACCATTCCAAATAAGGCAAGATGCAACAGATACGATCATCAAAGAAATTCTTAATATATAGTCGTCTATTCTTATTTTTCACGATCCCCATATTTGTATTGGGGAGTCTATTTATTTACTTAGACATGATGTTTCGAGTAAAGCTTATTCGGGTAGAAGGCACATTAAAAGATGTGACACTATTTGGTTTAGAAGATTTGAAAGACAAACGCATCGTATTTCTTTCGACAAAAAAAACTGAAGAACAGATCAAACAAATAAATCCATTCCTTTCATCTGTTGTTATTAAAAAAAGGTATCCCAGTACATTAGACATTACCATTGAGCAGGCTGCTCCTTACATATATCTTAAGGCAGACCCAGGGTTACTCGTACTAAACTTGGATGGAAGAATTATGCAAAAAATTAAAGATATTAAAGGGAACCCTATACTTCCGTATCTTACCTACTTTCAGAAGTTCAACTATGCTTCTTATCAACCGGGTGACATAATTGATTTAAGGGAGATAAAAATGGCCCTTATTTTTGTCAAAAAAGTAACAGATGCGGGTTTAAAAGTTAATACTATTGATATTGATGGAGTTGGTGTGATAGGATTACACTTGAAGGGTAAAACAATCCTGTTTTCCTCAGAAAAAGATGTTGAATCTCAAGTATATCAAATGGAGCAAATAGTCCATCAGTTTAAAATACAAGGAAAAGATTTTAAAAAACTGGATCTAAGGTTTAACCGACCTGTTTTAGAACTAATTGAATAATATGGCAGACCAGCTAATAACAGCAATAGACATCGGTAGTTCAAAAATAGCTACAATTGTAGGTTTAGAATCAAAAGAGGATGAACAGCTACGTATTATAGGGTTTAACTCAACACCCTCAAGAGGTGTTAAAAAGGGATTAGTCGTTGATATAGACAAGGTCACAGAATCGGTCATAGAGAGCATTGAGAAAGCAGAGCGAATGGCTGGACAAAAAATCCACCACACCCTTGTATCAGTCGGTGGGCCACACATCTCATCACTTAACTCGCGCGGTGTAGTGGCTGTAGCTGATGCAAGAGGCGAGATATCAGAAACTGATATTAATCGCGTTGTTGAAGCTGCTCGAGCAATCTCACTTTCAACCACAAGACAGATTATTGAAGTATCTCCGCGGGACTTTGTAGTAGATGGTCAAGAAGGGATAAAAAACCCAATCGGTATGAGCGGAGTACGGCTTGAAGTTGAAACTCATATCATAACAGCCTCCCATACTAATCTAAAAAATATCGATCGTTGTATGGATAACGTTGGTGTCCAAAATCAAGGATTTATCTTTGCCGGTTTGGCATCATCTGAATCTGTTCTCACCGATACGGAAAAGGAGCTGGGAGTCGTGTGTGTTGATATTGGAGGAGGTAAAACAGATGTAGCTTTATATGTAGACGGCTCTCTTTCGTATTCATCCTCGATTCCAATAGGTGCAAAGCACATAACTAATGATATTGCAGTTGGACTTCGTGTTTCTCTTGACTCAGCGGAAAAAATAAAACTTTTTTTAAGCAAAAAATTAGGCCACCAAACCGAAAAAAGCAAACAGAAGATTGATGAGTTAGATTTTCATGAGCTTTTACTACCGGAACAAACGGAAAAGATAGACGTAAAGGTGTTAATTGATGGTATCATCGGACCTCGTCTTGAGGAAATATTTAGACTTGTGAGTGATGAAATTGTAAAAAGTAATTTTATTGAGCATATTCCCTCAGGGCTTGTTATTACAGGTGGAGGAGCTTTGACGGTTGGCATCCTTGAGATGGGAAGAAAAGTGATAGGACTGCCCATAAGAATTGGAATACCAAGTGGGATAACTGGTTTGGTTGATGAGATCATTGATCCTCAATTTTCAACCACCGTTGGCTTGATTTTACAAGGAAGAAAAAATATAATGAGCAATAAAGAAGAAGGCTTCAAAAATTTTAATAAAATATTAAAGGATTTTTCAATAGGTGGATCAGTCGGAAAAGTAAAGGAGTTTTTCAAACAATTTATACCATAATATGTTTATCAAACCAAGAGCAGGGCAAGCTGCACGTATAAAAGTTGTGGGTGTGGGTGGTGGTGGAGGCAACGCCCTTTCATCCATGATCTTTGAGGGAGGTATTGCGGGTGTAGAATTTATTGCAGTTAATACAGATGCTCAAGCACTTCTGAATAATAAAGCAACCGTAAAAGTTCAAATAGGTGAAGGTCTTACAAAAGGTCTTGGATCTGGCGGAGACCCTGAAGTAGGTAAACAAGCAGCAGAGGAATCAAGAGAACGATTAAAAGAGGAGTTAAGTGGTGCAGATATGGTTTTTATCACATGCGGCGAAGGAGGAGGTACGGGGACTGGCGCATCACCAATTGTAGCTGAAGTAGCAAAAGAATCGGGAGCTCTTACTGTGGCTGTTGTCACTAAACCGTTTGAATTTGAAGGGACGAAGCGCCGCTTTACTGCAGATGAAGGAACTCTCCGGTTAAAAGAAAAAGTAGATACCCTTATCGTCGTTCCCAACCAGAAGATTTTACAGGTTGTGGAAAAGAAAACACCCATCCTTGAAGCGTTTAGAAGGATTGATTCGGTACTTCATCAAGGGGTAAAAGGAATAGCAGAGCTCATAACTGTTCCTGGACTTATTAACGTTGATTTTGCAGACGTTCGCACCGTTATGAATAGCGCTGGCACCGCTCTCATGGGGATTGGAATTGGTTCAGGCGACAAAAGAGCCTTAGCTGCTATAAAACAGGCGATTTCTTCACCACTTCTTGATGCATCGATTGAAGGCGCAAGGGGAATACTTCTTAATATAGTTGGTGGTCCTGATATTACCATGAGTGAGATTGATGAGGCCGCCTCCATAATCACAAAGACGGTTGATCCCGATGCCGATATCATATTTGGAGCTGTTATAGATGAAAAAATGATGGACTCAGTGAAAATAACCCTTATTGCCACCAAGTTTGATGATCATCGTGTTAAACTTTTCAGATTTAAAAAAGAAGAACCAGTATCAGAATCAACCAAATTAACCCCTGATTCACGTAAACCTGAGGAAGCTGTCCAACTTGAACAATCATCACAAAAAATGGAAATGCCAGATGATGAAGAATTTTTGGAAGAAGATGATGCTTTTGATGTCCCTGCTTTCTTGAGAAAGAAATAATTCAAAAAACATTATTTATATGCCCAAGCCAGTTCAGTCAAACCCCGATTTTCCACTCCTTGAAAAAGAGCTTCTTACTCACTGGTATAAAGATGGAATAGTTGATAAATATCTGCATAAAAACGACAAAGAAAAAAAAACATTTTCATTTTTAGACGGTCCCATAACAGCCAATAACCCCATGGGAGCCCATCATGCATGGGGTCGTACTTACAAAGACCTTTGGCCAAGATTTTTTAACCTCATGGGGTATCGCCAGCGATTCCAAAACGGATTTGACTGTCAAGGGCTATGGGTTGAGGTTGAGGTGGAAAAAGAATTGGGACTTCGATCAAAAAAGGACATAGAAAATCTAGTACCTGGAGATAGGAAAGCATCTATCGCTAAGTTTGTCCAACTTTGCAAAGATAGGGTAGTCAAATTTTCAAAAATTCAGACAGAACAATCCAAACGCCTAGGTTATTTTGCCGATTGGAATCATTCGTACTTTACCATGAGTGAGCAAAACAACTATATGATTTGGCACTTTCTAAAAAAGTGCCATGAGCATGGTTGGATTTATAAAGGACACGAATCAGTTCCATGGTGTCCCCGGTGTGAAACCGCCATATCTCAGCATGAGATGTTGACTGAGGATTATAAAGAAGTAGTACATGAATCAGTATATTTGGAACTGAAACTCAAAAACAAAAATGAGTTTTTACTCATCTGGACGACTACTCCTTGGACTATTCCGGCAAATATTGCTGTTGCTGTTGAAAACGATTATGACTATGCATTGGTTCAAGGAACAACCAATGATCTTTTTTGGGTAGCAAAGGATGCTGTGGAGAGAGTGTTTGGTAAAGGATACAAAAAGATTATCAAGACGGTTAAGGGAAGGGATTTGGTTGGGCTTACCTATGAGGCACCTTTCGATGGGATACCTGCGGTAAAAAAAGTAGAGGAGGCAAACAAAAAGAATTTCCATACGGTGGTCGCTACAGATCAAACGATTTTACCAATCACAACTACAGAAGGTACGGGTCTTGTCCACACGGCTGTGTCAGCCGGTACTGAAGACTTTAAACTTGGTAAAAAATACGGTTTACCCATGATTCCCGTGATTGCCGACAACGCTGATTATCTGCCAACAATGGGTTTCTTGAGTGGAAAGAATGCAAAAAAACATCCAGAGCTCATTCTTGATTTTTTGAAGGAGAAAGACTGTGTTTTTAAAATTGAACGATATAAACATCGCTACCCCGCCTGTTGGAGATGTAAGGCTGAACTTGTTTGGAAAGTTGCAGATGAGTGGTATATCGCGATGGATTCTCCATCGCGAATTCAAAAGTCAAACGTCCCTTCGACGAAGCTCAGGGCAAGCAAAAGTCAAAATTTGACGTTGCGACAGCGAATGATAAATGTTGCTAAGCAAATAAAATGGATGCCGGAATTTGGACTTGATCGTGAGCTTGATTGGTTGAAAAACATGCATGATTGGTTGATAAGTAAAAAGAATCGTTACTGGGGACTAGCTCTTCCTATATATGAATGCAAAGGATGTGGAACCTTTGAAGTAGTCGGTTCTAAGGATGAACTAAAAAAAAGAGCTGTCTCCGGTTGGAGCATATTTGAAGGTCACTCTCCACACAAGCCATTTATTGATGAAGTTACAATCACCTGTAAAAAATGCAATAAGGAAGTAAAAAGGATAGATGATGTCGGTAATCCGTGGCTTGATGCAGGAATTGTTCCCTACTCAACCATCATGGATAAAAACCAAGGGGAACCTCTTTATCTTGGAGATAAAGAAAAATGGAAAGATTGGTTTCCAGCGAATTTTATAACCGAATCCTTTCCCGGACAGTTCAAAAACTGGTTCTATGCGATGATTGCAATGTCTAGCGTACTTGAAAACACCAATCCATTTGAAAGGGTGTTGGGATATGGGACTATGTTGGGAGAGGATGGACGAGCCATGCATAAAAGCTGGGGAAACTCTATTGAGTTTAACGAGGGTGCGGACAAGATAGGGGTAGATGTGATGAGATGGATGTTTGCCAGACAAAATCCGGCAGATAATATGTTGTTTGGATATAAAAAAGCAGATGAGGTGCGTAGACAGTTTTATCTTATGCTGTGGAATGTCAATAAATTTTTTGTCGAATACGCCAATTTAGATAAATTTGAAGTTCAGGATGACAAAATAAATCTAAAATCTAAAAACATTCTTGATACGTGGATTCTTTCACGTCTTGCATCTCTTATAGACCATACTGAAAAATCGTTTCGAGAGTTTAATGCAAAAGAGGCCGCCTTGTCTATTGAAAAATTCGTTGCCGATGTATCAACTTGGTTTATAAGGAGAAGTAGGGACAGAGTTTGGGTGAACTCTGACGACACAAACGATAAACAATATTTTTACACTACACTAAGGAAGATATTAATAGATCTTTCCATAATCATATCACCGATAGTTCCATTCATAAGTGAGATGATATTCACAAATCTGACAGATTATGAGTCTGTTCATCTTACTTATTGGCCAAAGACAGATAGTTTACCCAAGCCGGATGACAAAATGTTTGTTGACATGGAGATTGTCCGAGAGATGGCTGAGGCAGGACAAAGAGCAAGAAAAGAGCAAAAAATAAAAGTCAGACAACCCTTAAATTCTGTAAGAATTACTGCTCCGGTATCAAAAAAGTTCCACATTGAAGCATACAGGGAAGAATATTTGAGACTGTTACGTCTTGAATTAAATGTCAAAAAAGTTGAGCTTGGTATATCCAAAGACGACGTCATATACGTGCAATATGACATTATTCTCACTGAAGAATTGAAGTTTGAGGGCAAACTCCGTGAACTTATGCGGGAGATACAATCAAAAAGAAAAGAACTTGGTACCAAACCAGATCAATTTGTTATCCTAACCCTTCCGAAAGACTGTATGAAGTTTGCAGAATTTTTAAGAAAAAAAATATTAGCACATAAAATTGAAGAGGGAAATGAGCTAAACGTTTCACTATGATAAGCCTTCTTTTACCTACATTTTTTTTATTTTTGTTTGGGTTTTTTAATCTTTTTGGGATAAAGCCCGTGTTAGGCAGCACGATGTTGCTTAATTTTACTGTGGGACTCTTTTTCTTTTTTATTTTCAAAAAACTTAGTTGGAAGTTTTTTCGTGAGAATAGCACTCTTTTTTACTGGCTATTTATAGGAATCTTGCTTATTACCTACATAATCGGGCTTGAAGTGAAGGGTTCTAAGCGGTGGATTGATCTCTTTTTCTTTCGATTTCAAGGTTCGGAATTCTTCAAAATTTTTTTTATTCTTTTTTTTGCTGACTTTTTTTCAAAGTTTTCAAAGAGTGAAAATATCTTCCTTACCCTCACAAAAACTCTTATTTATTTTGCGTTGCCAACTTTAATCATATTTAAACAACCAGATCTTGGAAATGCAATGGTATATGTTTTTGTTTTCTTTGTTTTGCTTTTTTTTTCATCAGTTCCAAAAAAAAACGTGCTATATCTGTTGGGAAGCCTTTGCGCTTTTTTACCGTTCGGATGGTTTTTTCTCAAAGAGTATCAAAAAAGTAGGATAATAAGTTTTTTTCAACCTCATCTTGATACACAACAAAATGCGTACAACATGATACAAGCCATGATTACGATTGGATCTGGTACGTTTTTTGGACGCGGACTAGGGCTTGGAACTCAATCAAAACTTTACTTTTTACCTGAAAACAGCACTGACTTCGCATTTTCATCACTGGTTGAACAGTTTGGTTTTGTTGGGGGACTGCTTACTCTTATTCTCTATGTGGTCATACTCTATATGCTGTTTAAAAGATCACAAAAATTTGTTCTTAAAGATGATGAGACAGGTAAGTATACTTTTTTATATATTTTAGGAATGATGTCATTTATTTTTTTTCAAGTGATGGTTAATATTGGTATGAATCTTGGCATACTTCCGATTGCAGGCATAGCACTTCCTTTTATCTCCTACGGAGGATCAATGATTGTATCTCTTATGATTGGTTTTGCTCTTATTCCATAAGTCAAGAATTGACAAATAGCTCTCCATATTTTATAGTGTTACTATACAAATAAAAACTTATCATGGACAATAAAATCTGCATAGATAAAAGGATATGGTATCTTATATTGTTTGTTGTTCCACTTTTTTTTGTAATACTTTCGTTTTCGCTCTTTGTTAATTCACAAAGGATATATCAAAATAGCAAAGCATCAGAATATAGTACACCTCAGATCAAGGTTAAGCAAACAAGCTTAAATCCAAGCCCAATAACTGTTAAAACACTAGCAATTTGCCTTAAAGCCATAGAAAACAAGACAGCACAAGCAATTGACCTCTACCTTATACCCTCCTCCTCGCCATATAGGGAGCAACCCATGAAGATTTATGCAAATTCCTCATACATGGCGCTTATCTCTCCCCCCATCTCATTAAATACAAAACTTCCTTTTTATTCACTAAAGAGGGAGTTATTTTCAAAAGAAGAGGCGTATATCTTTTTTGCTATTCAAGGGCAAGGTGAGACAAATACTCAAAAAAAAGAGACACTCAAAAATTGCGAAAAGCTGTTTCTTGATTAAGAAACAAGAGAAAGTTCATATTGATTTTTTTGGCTTTTTCATATATACTAACTACTTATGGCACAATTTTGTGTGGTTAAAACAGGAGGAAAACAGTACGTAGCTACAGAAAAGGACTTTTTGGTAGTGGACCGTATGGATGCAAAAGAAAAAGACAAGATAGAACTTGAGACCTTGGCTGTGTTTGATGAAAAGGGTGATATCAATCTTGGAGCGCCCAACCTTCCTACAAAGACAGAGGCGACTGTAATAGAACATCTTAAGGGAGAAAAATTAAGGATTTCGAAATTTAAAGCCAAGGTGCGTTATCGAAGAGTAACAGGATTTAGATCAAAACTCACCAAAATACAAATTACTAAAATCCCACAGATTTAACTTTATTATATGGCACATACAAAGGCCCAAAGGGCTGTTCGAGGCAATAGAGACTCAGCTCCTAAAAAAAGAGGAGTTAAAAAATTTGGAGGAGAACTTGTCATTCCTGGCAACATCATCATCAGACAAAAAGGTACAAAGTTTAAGGCTGGTGAGGGTACGATGCTTGGAAATGACTTTACTATCATGGCAACAAAAAAAGGCGTTGTGACATTTAAAGTGCGATACGGTCAAAAATACGTCTTCGTCAAATAACCAATTTTTAGCATCTTTCTTTCATACATGATAAAATGATTATATGCATGAGGACATTGAAGCCATATATGAACAGATAAAAAAAGAAGAGAATTTTATCACAAAGGCAAAGCTTCTTCGTTTCCTAGTCGTTGACAAAGAGATAAGAATAAAAGACATAAGTAAAAAAATAGGAATAAAGGAATCATATATTTGTCATATTCTTAGGCTTAATAAGTTGACTGACATGATTGTAGATGGATATTATTCAAAGCTTATTTCAATAAGTCATCTATTTATCATATCCCGATTAAAGACAAATGAAGACATCTCAAAAGCATATGAGAAAGTGTTATCAGATAGCTTGACTGTTGGCCAAACGGAGGAACTTATTCGAGAAACACTTTATCAGACAAAAACAGTAGGGGAGCATCTCTCAAAGGATGAGGTTGATAAATCAAGGCAAGATATCAAACTTCTATTTGACGGTGTTGATTTAAAAATAGTTCAAACACGGATAAAAAGCCGATGTATATTAGATATGAAAGGAAGTTTAGCTGAGACAACACCCCTGATCAGACAGATACTAAAAAAGTTAATCTCTTAAATTGGTTGGAAATGGATTATTGATGGGTCCGACCTTGTTTGATGGAAAGTAGCGATAGAATACCAAACCAATCACGCTTGAGGCGGAAATAGGTCCAAACTCCCTTGAATCAGACGATCGCGGACGATTGTCTCCCATGACAAAAAGTTCTTCTTCAGGCACGATGATTTCCTCTCCGTTTTTTGAAAAGCCTCCCTCCCACAGATTTGTTTTGGCTGAGATGTAGTTCTCAGTCAATTGAATGTCATTAACATATACTTCTGAGTCCTTAATCATTATTTTATCCCCAGGAAGCCCAACAATACGTTTGATATACTCGATATCAGGGTTTTTAGGTGATTTGAATACCACCACATCTCCTCTTTCATAAGCACGGAATTTACTTGATATTTTACTTGTGAATATGTAGTCTCCAGAGTTGAAGGTTGGATCCATAGATGCACCTTTTACCTGGTTTGGTTGCATTACAAATAAATAAACCACTATGAAAAGGGAGCCAATAAAAACAACCGTTTCAAGTATATCCATCACAAACTCAAAGAAGCCTTTAAGTATTTTCAGCATAATCTAATTGTAGTAAAAATAGTTGCAAAAGACAAGAATAAAAATTACAATAAAGAGGTAAAATGGATCCATAGCTCAGTTGGCTAGAGCGTTGCATTCACATTGCAAAGGTCACAGGTTCAAGTCCTGTTGGATCCACCCTAATGACAAAAACATTTTCAGAAGCACTTATTTATCTTTATTCTTTTATTCCTAAAGAAACAAAGGGGTTTTTTAGTGAGAAAAAAGGGTTAGATAGAACAAAATATCTTCTTAATCTGATTGGGAATCCTCAAAACAAATTAAAAGTCATTCATATTGCAGGCACCTCAGGCAAAGGATCAACGGCTTATTACATAAACGCTCTTTTGCACGGGTTTGGATTTAAAACAGGTCTTCATATCTCTCCCCACCTACTTGATATTAGAGAAAGAATGCAGATAAACGATAAACTTATTTCACAAAAAGCATTTATTGCCTATATTAACAAACTGAAACCGTTTATTAAACAAACCACCCTATCTAAACATGGATCGCCTACGTACTTTGAGATTTTAGTGTGTTTGGCATATTATATATTCTACGATGTAGGAGTTGATTATGCGGTGGTTGAGACAGGTCTGGGAGGTTGGTATGATGCGACAAATACGGTTGATCGAAGCGATAAGCTATCTCTTATTACCTCAATAGGCCTTGATCATACGCATATTCTTGGAAAAACAGTTAAGGAAATCGCAAAACAAAAAGCAAAGATTATCACTCAAAACAGTATCGCAGTAGTTCAAGAAAACACAAAAGTTATCCGTGAGGTTATCAAGCAAGAAGCAAGGCAAAAAAATGCGCAGATTTTTTATTTGCCCACTTCAAAGATTATGTCATCTTCAAAAATAACGGACAGCGGATTGTCTTTTAATTATATATTTAAAGGCAAGATATATAAAAAAATTAAATCTTCAACCCGGGCTCTTTACCAAGCAGAAAATATATGCATGGCCTTGGCAGCCACTCAGATCTTAAGTAGAAGAGACAAATTTTTAATTGCTGAAGAAAAAATCAGAAAGATTGTTACTCAGGTTAGATTTGCAGGAAGAATGGAAGAGCTACAAGTACAGGGAAAAAAAATCATATTAGATGGGGCACATAATCCGCAAAAGATGTCAGCCTTTTTTACATCATTAAAGAAAGCATTTCCCCATAAAAAGATCCATTTTTTGGTTGCTTTTAAAAAAGGAAAAGATATTAAGGAAATGATGAAACTTATTGAACAGCATGCTTTTACCCTTACCATTACTACCTTTGTTTTGGAGACACACGATCTCATTCATAGATCCGAAGATCCGTACATCATAAAATCTTATATAAAAAAGCCTATTGAGTTAGAGATTGTTACCAATCAAATAAGGGCGTTTGATCAAGTACTTATGAAAACAAAGAAAGATCAAATAATGGCTATAACAGGATCTTTATACTTACTAAGTATGATTTATAATCATATATATGAATATTCTCGTCATTAACAACGAAACAAGACGTATCGATGAGCTTTGTATTTTACTACAGAATCATATTGTTACCGAGATAACCCCAATGCATATTTCAGATAACGATGTTGCAAAAAACGATCTTATTATCCTTACGGGTAGCCATAAGGTTTCCCTTATTGGGCACGAGGCTTATTTTAACAAGGAGATTGAACTTATTAAGTCCTGTTCCAAACCTATAATTGGTATTTGTTTGGGGTTGCAGCTCATTGCTTATGCCTATGAGGGTTTTGTAGGTCGAATGCCGGCAAAACATGATGGAATAAAAAATATCCAAGTAGTGGGGTCTGATCCCATATTTGGTGAAAAAAGCTCATTTAAAGTATATTCAAGTCATCGATGGATGGTAGAACGGATAGATTTTCCTTTAATTGGTTTAGCACGAAGTGAGGATGGATGGGAGATAGTAAAACACTCAAACAAAAACATATATGGTTTTCAATTTCATCCAGAAGTACAACAAAAAAACATATTAGATGGCAAATGGCTTTTTGAAAGGATAGTTCAGACAGTTTGTCCTTCTTGATTCTTCAATAGCAGTCTTCTTATTAAAGTAATACTTACTATTATCATAAGATCTAAAACGATAAAGTACCTACAGAAAAACGATGAAGTGTTGGCAAACACAAAGAAGCTGTAGGTAAAGCACTTATTTATAAGGCGAAATACTAAAAATGTTGCAATAACCCCCGCAAGGCCCATAAGATTATGTTTACGGTTGTTTATATTCTTTGCAACAAGGAAGTAATAAAGAGAAGCTAGTATTCCCTCCACAAGCAGTATCTGCCACCATAGACAGTTACATGTTTCAATTCCCTTTACTTCACCGATCTGTTCCCTTGTTTCAGGGGGAGAAAGAGTTGGGGCGGGCGTACTTGTGATGGTGGTTTCACCAGCGACTTCACCCGCCGGCACTGCCGGTCCTCCAAAGAAAGTAGTGAAGAGACCTAAAACTCCGCCTGAGGGTGCAGACGATGAGCTTTGTGCAGAAGATGATGAGGCTGAGCTTTGTTGTTGACAGTCTGCATAGCGTATCGTGACAGTCTGTGAAGGGTATCCGTTGTCTGGCTCAGCTTTTACTTCATCGTCTGTTGAGTAGCTGTATCCCGCGACAGCCTTTCCGTCACTTCCTGTATTTACTTCTTGGACTGATCCTTTATAAGTAAACTTGACTTTTACTCCAGACTGGACAACCCCATTGTCTTTTAACTCCATAATAGCGTCAAAATTGGAGTTAGTACATGATGTGTAAAGAGAAGAGGTTTTACCGATGGGTTGATCGAGAAATCCTATGGAAAGGTCAAACTTGGTTGAGGTATTTTGATACTCATTTCCAGCATCAAGATCCATAGATACAGTAAATGCAAAGGTTTCAGATGACCCATTTCCCAGACTTGTCAAAAGCTCTGTTTCACCGTTTGCATAAAATGAACTTAAAAGTCCAGACCAGGCTTGTGAACTGTCAGATCTGGTTATAGTAAGATGCATTACATGGTCAAGATTACCGTTGGTTACCTCATTTGATGAATCTGCTCCAACTTTTTGACTGGTACCGCTTGCATTTGTGATCTGAACCGTTTTTGTCATGGTTTTACCCGGATACCATACTTCTGATGAAGGGAAAAAATTCGTAATAATGGATGGAGTACAGTCAGAGCTTGTACAGGTTACATTTTCATCAGCCGCAAAAGCTGATTGGGTAACGATCAATAAACCAAACGTCATTAACAGTATCAAAAATATTTTTTTCATGGTTTAGTCTCCAATAGTATTTCTTTGCCTTCTTTATCTGTCAGCACAACTGTTAATGTCAAATTCTCTGTATCTGTAAGTTTAGTGCACACACCTCCTGAGCATGTTTCAAGGATAATGCCTTTTGCTTCATACTTGTCCTGGCCAGATAATACTTCCTCCGACGAGGAATTATCCGCAATGATTTTTTTGGTCAAACTATTTTCAAGCTTATAGGTTAATTCAGAATAGGCGGTAATGTTTTCCACTATAAATCCTATTGAGTCTTTGGTCTCTGAAAAAATGAGTATTACTTTTGGATTTTTATCAAGTGCAACTGTTGGCGCAAGAGTTAAAGTAGGGGTGGGTGGTATAGTTTGTTTAAGTTTACGATTATACGGCTCATTTTCCGATCGGTTTTCAACTCTTGGAGTGCCTCTTATATCTGATCCTGTAACCCCGACGGTAAAAAAGTCTGTATAGGATTGAGCATCAATACATGAGTACCAATTTAAAGGATCCGTACCGTCTCCAGGTATTGAGGTACGCTCCATAGAGTAATATTTGAGATTGACAGCATCATATAATCCCTCACCTTCACCATCTGAAAGATTGTACGTGTAGTCCCAAGCTGAATCAAGCACGTTGTCTAAAGAATCAGTGAGTTGTAGTTGTAGGTGTCCTGCAGCCAAATCAACAGAAGTAGTTACAAGATCGGCTGTGACTAAAGGTCTCAGCTGACTATCTGAAGAGCCGGGTGTATAGTTTGCTATGAGATAATATCCACGAGCTTCAATGAAAGAAGATGGTAAAGTAATCATATCTACATATGTTGATCCATTATATTTTTGAATCTTAAACCCAGTGAGATCAATCGTTCGATCTGTCATATTGCGAAGCTCAATCCATTCATCAGCAGAGGATACGCTTGAACCCATCCACATAAGCTCATTTATTATAAGATCGCCCGGTGAAACAGTTGTGGCTGGAGAGAGAGGTGTGGTTGTGCTGCTTGTTGTATAGATGTCTGACCAATTTGGTGCTTCATCTGCAGCCTTTATTGCAAAATAATAAGTAGTAGAAGGATTGAGGCCCAAGATTTCAATTGTTTCTTCTAGTCCGGACTCATTAGGTACTGGGCTTTTGCCAGAGGATGTGGCCGTCTCAAAGTTGTCAAGATCAATGGGGGAAGTAGAATATCGTATATCATATTTTGCAGCCTTTCCTGACGCCCCGTCGTTGCCTGGTGCAGTCCATGATAATGTCGCTGAGTTTGCACCGATTTCATCCACCTGAAGATCTGTTATCTGGGATGGCGCTTGAGTGTCGGTTATGATCTGAACTCTATAGATCAAGCTCTCATTTCCTGCATTATCAACTGCCTTGTATTCAACCCAATGATCGCCGTGTTCTGTTACCTGAAATGTTGAGGGAGTTTGTTGCCATGATCCACCTCCAATGCGGTATTCGTAATGGTTTATGCCTGAAGAGGAGTCTGTACCTGATAAAGTATAGATAGCGTGACCTGGAGCTGATACAAAATAAGTGGTTATCGCATCTACGTAACCCCACGATTGACGGGTGTCATCATAACTGTTGCCTGCATAAATAGCTAGATTGATGTTTTCGCTATCAGAATAATTACTTAAATCATAGTAGAATTGTTGCCAACCGCTTGATGTTGCGATACCCACATCCGTATCATCAAGTACAGATGGATCTAATTTAAATACCTCCTGACCATTTAACCGTATGAAGAAGCCCGGATCATCAAATGGAGCAAAATCATAAGACGCATAGTTATAGTGAAGGGATAAACTTTTTGCCCCTCCGGATATCGACTGCATAAGGCGGTTTTCCCAAACTTTATTACCTTGATCGGTCGGATAGGTATAGTTGCCAATCTTTGCCATAGACAAACCCTCATATGGATTGATTACCAGATCTGGTTCGGGAGACAATTGAGGAATGGTATCACTAGCTATGACATCTACATCTCCTGCAGTTGTCCAACCGTTCAATCCGTCTTCTAACCCACCATTAACAACTTTTTCCTCAACAGCCTTGGTATAGGATCCGGTTATCGAAAGAGAGACAGGAGATGGAGCAACACTATCGTAGACGATTGAACACTCAGAGGACCAGACAGAAATATTATTTGTTTTGTCATATGCTCTTACTTTATAGGTATGGACTCCTTGTCCTGCGTTGAAGACGCCTGTGTATTGTGAAGAGATGACAAAGGTACTCCATGTACCAATCGTCCCGTCTAGCTTGGGATAGGTGATAAAGTACTCGTATTTCTCTATTTGCCCAGGGAAAGGATCTATTACATTATCCCAGTCAGCAATTATGCTATAACTATTTGTTGCTCCGCCACAGGAGATGATAGTACCGTCTGCTTTTTTCCATAGCAGGTTGGTCGGCGCAGGGGGAGCGGTGTTGTCTACTATCACTTTCCAAGCAGGAGTCCAGTCGCTACAGTTATCCAATGTGTCGCAAGCCTTTACATGCCACCAATATTCACCGTCCGGCGTGCCTGGAGCTGGTATTTGGGATGCGGAAAGATGGCCTGAAGTATATGCTAAGGGTGAAAATCCCGGATTTCTTGCACTTTGATATATATAATAAACAGGGTTATGCATATCTTCATAATCAGTTACATCCGACCAATCCATAACCAATCCAGACGTATTTCTATATGAATTATTAGTAGGAGACAAAAGAGTGGGTACGGGCGGAGGTACAAAATCTTTAACTGAAAATGTAACCCCCGACGCAGTAGAAGAGGATACAAAAAGAGCTCTCGATATCTCACTTACTCCATATATAACCAAGCCGTTTAATATAAAAGCAAGCAATATGACATTTTTTAGCAATGCTTTCCCTTTTTTATTCTTTGTTTTTTCAAGAACTTGATTTGTACGTCTTTCTACTTCCTCATCAATACCCAGTTTTATTGTTTTTATCTGAAGAACAGCTAAAATCAAAGCAGGAAAAATCACAATTGCCGCAAACCCCTTTGGTGTTTTGATCAATGCCCCTATATGACCGAGATAGGGGACTGAAAAGAGAAACTGTCCTTTTATCATGGTTTGTGAGATGGTCCAGCTGTCGGGTGAGTTGTTATTATCTCCTTTTGTCATAAAGGTCTTTTCCTTCCCCGATTTGTTAACAGCGATGATTCTATGAAGTACGGTAAGTTTTGAGTCTTTAGGAGAAGTAAATGTTATTATGTCGCCTTTTTTGAGCTTGGTTGTCTCTGCGGGTTTTACAAATGCAACAGATCCTGCATGGATAGCCGATTCCATAGAGCCTGTGGCTACAATATATGTATATATATACTTCTTTGTGGGTAGAAGGGGTGAGAGGACTATGAGAAATGTAGCGATCAGCACGGCAAATATAGCCCACTCAAATACTATGCCCACCGTCTTGAGTATCTTCCATACCTTTGCCGTATTGTTTTTTTCTACTTCTTTCTTAGCCATATAAATACTTATCTGACAGTAGGAAGCGGCGTCCCGCCTCATGCTGTCAAGAAGTACTTAATTAAGTTATGGCGCAACTTGAGTACCTGTGATCAACCAAGTTGTGGCAGTTGTTTTATTTGCTATGCTATTTCCTGCATCACTTGGAACCTGGACATAGATTCTCATCAATTTTTGCTCACTTTGAGCAAGTGTAATGGTGATATCTCTTTCTAAGGAATTCCAGTCTGCTAAGGTGTAGTATCCGCTACCAACAGCGCCTGCATCATCACCGATCCAAGCAGTGATAACTGGTGATAAGACACCCCAGTCACCGGTTGCTGCAGTTAGTCTTGCGCTTAAGCGAAGACTAATAGGCGATGTACTTGTGTTTCTTAAATAGAATTCGTTGTAACCGTTATATCCTGGATATAGATTCTGAAATGTGGTTGGAAAAGTTACATTTTGAGTCCATGTTGAAGCTGGTACGACGCCTGGTCCATTTGACCAAAACTCTAAGTTGGCATTACCAGTTGCAAACGTCACTCCGCTTGCCGTGACACTGCTTGAGAACAACGCATACGCTGTTCCACCGACAACAGCTGTTAACATAACCAATCCTAAGAATCCTGCTATTATTTTATTCATATATTTTCACCTCCTTTCAAATTAACTTAATCAAATTGTTAACAAACGAAAAGCACAAAAAAAACCAACCTTGTTTTCAAAAAAACTTGGTTGGCATGTGGCGTATACATGTGATTAGATCATCCTACACCCTTTAAAAATATTTGTCAAGCGATAGTCTTACAGACGTATTAAATGTTGACATTACAACCTAAAAACTATTACAGAATTTATTTATTTAGTGAGCTGCGCATCGACGATAAGCCGCTTAAATGTAGTACCTGGGGGCCAGCAAGTCATAAGACTTATTGTTTTTTTTGTTTTATCTTGTTTTAAATATTTAAGTTCACTTGGCTCAACGATCTTACTGCCTGTTACTTTATATTTGAATTTATCTCCTTTATAAAATAGATAAATATCGTCGTTTGTTTTAAGCTTAGTTAAAAGATAAAAAATAGCATTATATCTGTTTGCTTGATGCCAATTTGCAGCAGAATGCGCAAAGATAAAGGTATTGCCGTATTCTCCAGGATATGCCGTGTCACGAGCATGCGCCACTCCTTTGGTAAGTTGTAACTGATACTCTTTTTCATTAAACGGGCTTACGTTGGCAATAACGGGTGAATTGGCACCTATCTTAGGTATCACTAATCCGTATTGTTCATCAACCGGTTCGATCACCTTATTACTTGTTATCAAGGTTGGCTTTTCTTCATTTTTTGAGAGGACAAGAAAATTGTTCACTCCTGGTTTTAAATAGAAAGATATTTCTTGAAACAAGACAGGATAATATATAAGAGTAAGAAGGACTAATCCGGCGGAAATAAATGCAAATCCACCGACCATCAACAAACGATGTATGTGATTTGGCTTAAAGCCATTCTTTTTTACTTTTTTCCGAATTTCTTTTTTTGTTTTTGACATAATAAATAGCTCCTAAAATCAATGCTACTAAACCAAGTATGCTAAGTATAATCACCTTACGGTTAGCGACCCAGTTTAATGCATTAGAAAATACGTCTTTGTCCTTCTGAGTTTTCTCACCTAAGACACTTTCATTATTGTTAGATGTGTTTGCTCCGCTTGTTTCTTCTTGATTTACCTCTTCGGCACCTTGTACCTCTCCTTCAGTCTCACCTGCTGCAAGGGTGACATTGGTGACAGGAATTGCTCCGCCACCACCTGTGGTTGTCCCTGTACTTGTGCCGGGATTTGAGACAGTGGTTGTGGTGCCAGTGGTTGTAGTTGTGGTGGTTGTCACCGTGACACTATCTCCCACAAGACCTGAGCCATTGTCAGCACTATCAAAAGCTCTTAATACATAGAAATAGGTTTTGTTACAGTCTCCGACAATATCATTATAGCTCCCATTTTGATTGGAACCAATAGATATTGTGGTACGTCTAGATCCTGAATCTGCTGTAAAGGAGGTATTTTCAGAACGATATACCTCTACTCTGGTTGTTTTGCCACCATCGTCTGCAGTGCGAAACATGATCTTGTATTCACAGGATGACACTTTTTCTTTTGCATAATTTGTCGGCGTACCTGGTCCGCTTGTATTATAGTCAACAGTTATGGTTTCACTCGTTGCAAAATCATCACTTGTTGTGGCTGTTGCATAAAATTGAAAGGTACCATTTTCACTAATCATGCTTGATTCAAGAGGACATAATCCGCTGTTTCCGCCAGCTGTAACAGATATGTCACCACCTATTTGGTTATAAGCAGAGCTTGGCTTTTTCATGTAGCATCTTACGGTGACAGGTAAACCCTTAAGGTCCAATGTGACATAACCGAGATTAAAATCATTGATGCGGGATGGGCTTTTTGGTTGTACAAGCCTCACGTGTAGATTAGTTACGGCTTGAACCCCACCGGAAACAGTTAAAAACAAAGCTGTTGCTATAACAAAAGCAGAAATCCTCAAGGCAAATGTTTTTTTCTGGAATAAAGCTGAGATGAACATAGACAGTCCGATAAGTATCATGAGTCCTGATAGCATTACCCATATGCTTGGTGTGCCAGTTCCTGGCAGACCAGTTGAAGCACCAAGTACATCACCATTCTCAGTTACCTCTTTTTTTTCTTCTTTTCTCACATCTACACCAGAGGAATCTTGCTGGGTTTGATTTATACTTACTTTTGTACCTACAAATGTGTCAATTCCTGTAAACGTACCTGGGTCGACGGTGCCTGAATCTACGGCTTGAGCAAGCAGGGCGTCAGAGCTTTCAATGGTGCATTCGGTACTTGTTGTACACCCAACAGCCCATGCAAGATCTTTATAGAGTCCTGGTTTTTGACTACCATCAATTACGGCGGTATACACAAGTTCGATAATGTCCCCAGCATCTGTATCTCCAATCTGCCATTCACCAGGGGAATGATATTGAGGTTCTGGAATAGCAAACTCAACTCCATTTTTATATGTTTTCCAGCTTCCAGCCTTATAGGTAAATCCGGAAGGTGGAAGATCAGTTACCACAACGTCCTTGACTCCGTAGTCTAATATCTTCAAAGTAAGTTTGTATACGACTTCATTACCAGGAGTTGTATCATTTGGCCACGTTGTATTGAATTTGGACAAAGTCATGTATGGTTCAATATGTCTGTTGCCGATATAGCAATGGACTACTTCTCCCACATTAACAGTAACACTGTGAAGATTGTCATTGTCTTCATGTGATTCATCACCATCACAATACATGGTGGTTTGAGTCCATCCTGGTTGAGATTCAAGGTCTTCACTAAAATCATAGACACCCTCTGGTAGTTCAAAACTCACCTCACCGGATTCGGTAGTGGTCTTTATTACTTCGTTAAGAATTATATTCCAGCCTGATAAATAAGTATCAACATCCTGATCTATATATGAGTCGCCGTCAACATCTTCAAATTTGGTTACTATAACCTGTCCAGTTGTCGGGGTGACTGTTGGACCAACTTTAAAGTTATCAGTTTTTGAACAATCACTTGGGAAATCTGGGCTTGAGCTTACCCAAACCTTATATTCACCGCCTGGATTTGAAGTATCTGCAAAAGCTGTCAATTCAAAGAGGTTATAGCATTGTTCGAAACTACCATCAACCACTGTGATTGAAGGTGTGTTGCTTTGACCAAGCAAAGTGCCGTCTGGCTCAGTCACTTTTACATAATACTGCCCGTCAGGTAGACCCGATCCGTTACCGTTTGGCCCACCGTTCAAATAAACATCTGTCTTTAATGCGTAATTCACATTTTCATTTACCACTTCACAATACCTATCGGTTGTCCATACAGCTCCATTTAAGTGTTCACAGGATGGAGCGGATGAAGAGGAAGAAGAGGATGAACTCGAGGATGAACTCGTGGATGAACTTGAAGATGAGCTGCTAGAGGAGGAAGACGAAGATGAACTAGAACTACTTGAAGAAGAAGACGAAGAGGTTGATGAACTACTTGAACTACTTGATGAAGAACTTGATGAAACAGAGGTTGGTGTTGGTGTTACTCCATTGATTGAATATACACAGTCTGAAGGATCCGAATTTGGCTCACCTGATGGATAAGAACAAACATCAAGAAGTGTAGCGTTTGTACCACCACCGATGTCAGCCATCTGTACTGTGCATGTTGCAACAGCATCATCCGGGTAATGATCTCCTTCTGGGTCAAATGGATCATCTGGCAACACGCTTACAGAACAAGAAGAAGTATTTGTGATTTCAGTAGCTTGCATACATCTGTCGACCCTATCATTCCTACATGAGTAAAGAACCAATGAATCAAATTCTGCAGGGGTGTTTGTAACTGACACACATAAAGAATAGTTTGCAAAACCATCACCGTCTGTATCAAAGAGACTACATCCGTCTCCAGTATTTGCTCCTGTCCATCCTATTTCATCCCACTGCATTTTCATTTCAAAATAAACATCCATTTCAGAATTATCAAAACACATACGAGTCATGTCTTTTTGACCTGGTTCATCATTGGGCCCTTCAGAATCTGCATAACATACCCAGTTTGCATCTGTGAATGTTGTTGTAGCAACGAGTACGCCTAACTGGTCTTTTACCTCAACCTTATAGTTTGGTCTGTATATCCCGTCAAGCTGATAGGTATATGTGAATGTGCCAAATGCGTCAGTTGTGGTTGATCCTACCGTATATACGGCTGGTGCATCGTCAGATGAAACCACTATGGTGTAGGTATAGCCAGGGGTAAAATTCTCACCCGTGATAACTGCTTTTTCAGTCGGAGCATAGTCACTCTTGTCTGTCCAAACTGATGGATCAACATATGCTTGATTATTGCTTTCAATTATTGTTATCTGTATTGTTTCATCGCCGGTTTCTAAATTAGCGCCCTGTGTGGGTGCAACAGTGACAGTAGGAGAAATCTGTGTTGATATGCCATCAAGTATTTCACCTTTTTCAACTACTGTAGGAGTGGGCTGCAGTGCTGGGGTAGAAGTAATGGTTGGAGAAACTTCAAGATCCTTGCCATTTTCAATCCAATATTTTTCATCGTCTGTCATCTCAGTTACAGAGCCGACCGTATCTTCTTTCTCGATTCTTATCTCACCATTTTCCAAAAGAAATCTTTGTATTCTAAACCAGTTCTGATTTGCTAAATTGACTTTCAAAATACCTCTTGGAACAGTATGATTTATGCATGTTCCATGCGTTGAGCAGGTTTTTGCTTCCAGTTCCTTTATAAAATTTTCAATCCCAAGTTCAGTTTCACCTTGAACCGCCTCAATCTGATTAGTTGAGTTAGGAGAATCATTTTTGTAAAGAAGCGAATACGTAATTTTTCCTGAAGTAATGCTGTTTTCTTTTGTGTTTATCTCAAACTTAAACGCTCCTTTTTGACTTTCATATCCAAGTTTTACCGATAAAGGCTCAGATGAAAAAACGTACTGCGGTACGATATAGAGGTAGGGAGTAAGTGTGTTAAAAAGAAGAGATAAGATTGTTAAAAAGCCAAAAGCCTTGCGAAGAATTTTTTGTCTCATAAGAAGCGTTTTTAAATTAAATTAAGTAACTGTAACAACTCAAAAAAAAATCGCTAATCTTTTTCAATTAGCTTATAATATTATACATTATTTGAGCTTTATTGTCAATCTAAGTATGTTTCCTTTACAAAAAAGGATAATACATACTGCATATATAACGCTTGATAGTAATTTTTGTTACACATTTACTTAAAAAGAAGATAACCATGACTTATGAGAGAATTATGGATGATCGGGGTGAATAGGATGCTCAGGATGTTCAGGGTGAATAGGATGCTCAGGATGATCTTTTGATACTTCAGCAGAAGAGGATGAGGATGAAGATGTTGAAGAAGAGGAGTTGCTAGATATAGAGGTGGTAGGTTGCAAAGAACTATCCGAACCGGCTGATGTCTTAAGAGGGGTTGGAGTAATTTTTTGCGTAGTTTTTGTCTCTTCTTGTATTTTCTGGGATGAATCTGCTTTTGGCAACTTTGTAGCTATTATGCTTGTAGCTACTATTCCTGCAGTAACAACAGTTAGCAGCCGTTTGTTTGCGATTTTTTTAACTTTATTTAATATTCCTTTTGTCTGAGGTGGGAGTGGAAGATTATGCGCACAATGATGAAGAAGTGTGTTTTTTAGCGCCTGCCTTTGATTGTGGCCAAGGACAAAGCCTCCCTTTAGAGAGCTCAAATTGTGTATTAATTTTTTATCTTCCATTGTTTAGTATTTGTTTTAACTTAGCGATTGCTCTATGTTGGGTCACTCTGACTGACTCTGGTGATTTATCGATAATAACTGCCACTTCCTGCACTGGCAAATCCTCAATAAAACGCAAAATGACGATTTCCTTATAATCTTGAGGAAGCTGCGCGATCGCCTCATGAAGCTTTTGACATTCATCATCTTTGGTCACCTTATCTAAAATTTCAGATTTACCGTCATGTTTATCAAATTTTTCAAAAGTATCGATATTAGTTATATTCGTTTTTTTCTTATCATCAAAATAATCGTAAATCAAATTTCGTGCTATAGCGTATAGAAAAGCCCGAAAATTGTCTTTTTTATATTTATATATATAACTCCAAGCTTTCTTAAAAGTTTCACTTACGATATCTTCTGAATCGGGTACAGAATGTAGTTGGATCATGCAGTAGCGAAAGATTTCATCGGATAAAAGCTCAAAGAGTTTTCCATACGAATCAATATCGCCTTTTTGGCCCAGTTTTACCAAGTTCTCAATATCCATCTTTGTATAAGACCTCGGCATGAATGGTATTATATCAAATCTTGGTATTTAGAGTTTTCTAACTTCTTTTACCAGTTCATTGACTGATTTGAGCAATATTTGAGCATAATTTAACCTATTTTGGCTTATCGAATATTCAGCTTGTTTTAGCCTTTTGTTAATTTCAATGAGAGTTTGAGTATTTTTTAATATGTTTTTTCCTTTATTTTTCATGGATAGAAGAAATGTTTGAGTGGGAAGGTCTAACTTCTTAAGATTTCTTATGTCTGACTTGAGTTTAGAAGGAGAGATTCCTATATTATATGAACCCATAACCTGATCATGTAAACGCTCTAATTTTTCAACAGCATACAAAACTTTTGCTCTCTCTTGTATTGGTAATTTATAGTACCCGGAAAAAAGTTGCTGGTGAGAAAGAAGAAGAGTTGTTTTAAGTTTTCCCTTGTTCTGAACTTCGGAAAGCTGTTTTGAGAATTTTAAATTATTTATCGCCTTTGTAATATCTGCCTTTTTAAAGGTTATATTTATATCTGAGAGATAAAGTATTAGTTCTTCAAAAAGTGTGGATGATGAAGACAATGAAAGTTGGGGAAACTGGTCGTCAAGCAAAAGAGTATAGATATCTGTTTGAGATGAGGGTGGATTTGCAGTGATTATTCCTTCGATCCGAGTCCAATAGTCTTTTTCTTCGGTCAGGCGACCTACCAGAATAGAATATCTTCCATTATCTTGTCCTGTTGCTCTTAATTCATATGAGTTTGAAAGAGCGTTTTCAATAAAAACAACCCCTTCTTGTTCTTGATATGTTTTACCTCCTACCCTTATCTCAAGTTTTGCTGGGGAAAGCATAAGAAATATAAGAGAAGGAAAAAGATTGGTTCTTTTTCCTTCTATAATATCTTTATCTTCGACTCCAATCTGCAATGTATCAAGCAGTTGCTTGATTGCATCTTTTGTGTAAATGAGCTCACCATGATCTTTTGAGAGGATGATTGGATTTTCTCCACCTTTTGCGCTAACAGATGTGACAGTTAGATCACCCATGTCAGTCAATTTCTGAATCGGTCTACCGTCTGGATAATTATCAAGTAACTCATCTATAACATTTCTTTTTTTTACTACATATCCTGACGTAGTCATACCTTTTTCACCTGAAGTTGTTTGTAATATGTCAAATATTTGATTAAAGTTATCTTGATATCTTGAGAGCAGATTATTTTTGATTGCCATATTGGAGATTGAAATCACTTGAGACTCATCTTTTAAAAAATCTGTTGTAGGGATAAGGTTTTGAATTACCGGGAAGTTTTCTGAAAGGATTTGTCTATCGGTTTTTAATCCATCCTTATACAGCTGTAAAACAATTTTTTCAGCAAGCCAAAATAATGAATTGTCAGTCTCAATCTCTCCTCCTTCTACTGCCATATAAGATTTTGCAATACCTTGATGAGGTGAACCAACTGTGACAAGATGTTCTATGTTTGTTTTTCCGTATTTTTGTGCGTATATACGACCTACTATACCACCGAGAGAATGACCCACTAGGTCGGCCGGTTGTTCAAGATGTAAATTGTTAATAAAAACATTCAATTTATCAGCATTTGATTCGATATCTTTTCTCCAATCATAGTTAAAATAATAAAAGTCTTTGTTCTTTTCATACCCAAGATGTATTAATGTCTTTTCAAGACCTTCGTATTCCTTGGCGATCGGATTAAGTATCCAGTCTTGCTGAAGAACGATTTTATTGTGAAGTATGGCATCTTTATTCCATGATCCAAGAAAACCAGGGATTATAATAATTGGATTTTTTTTAACTTGTTCAGACGAGGAAGCTCGGTTTAGACTCCACAAAGAGTTAATATTTTTGGCATAGTATAGATAAAGCGCGTTGTCTTTGTGCATTACAGAATGAAAACGCGGTGAATCGAAAACTATGTGTCGGTTGGTCCAGTTTGAGTTGCATGACGGTTGGCTAGTTGTCTCAACAGTCTCAACACCATTGGGTGAGTGAAAAAATAAGTAATATATGTTATCTTTTTTAACAAGAGATTTTGGTGCTACATCTGCCTCAAGTAAGAAGTCGTGGCATTTTGTAAAGTGTATGCCATCTGTAGAATATGCAAAGCCCATTTTCCAGTTATTGCTTAACGCTGTATAGAAAAGATAGTAGGCTCCGTTTTCAAAATAAATTGTGGGTGATGAGACTCCTGCCCATTCCCAGCTTTGCTCGGGCATAAGTACTGTTTGGAGGGTTGAAAGATCAAAATCGATTCCATTTGAAGAATCAATCCTCATAATACGCGTGTGCTGTCCGGGTGGAGTAGTGCCAAAATAAAGAACATAACCCTGCGGTGTCTTTAAAATAGATGGGTCATGAATATCTTGATTATTTAGAAAATTGTACAATTTCTTTCTTTCCCAGTTGACATTATCTGTTGATTCACCATAAGCAAGACGCATCCCATTTCCCAAACTGGTATACCACATCTTGTATTTTGACTCATCATATAAAAAAGAAGCCTGGATGATTCCAGCTTCCTCCCAGTTATAGTACTGGCCCGTAACATTAAGAGGATTTTCCTCATACGGTATAAATGGTTCGAAAGCATATGTTTGTTTTGAACTAAACAAGGTTGTAAATAAAAAGAAAGCGACCAGTAGTATTTTTTTCATCTATCATTGTTCTAAAATAGTTAGAAAAAAAGCACAATGGACTATAGACAACAATTTGGTTATTTTTTCTTTATATAAAGCTCCAGAATAGAGCCAAAGTAGTTTATGTTTAAAAGTCGATACAGGAGCTTAGCAATGCATTTATCAAACAACAAATACTTAATATGAGAAATGTTGAAATAACACTGTTTTTTAGCCATAGGTGGATTGATTTGACAGTCCATTTTTAACCTACGAGGTTGGATGTGGCCCGTCACAGCCTTTAAAATTCCCATAAAATGTTCGGGGTAACTATATGTTGAAACTTTAATAAGATAATTTTTTTTTATTAGAAAACGAATGAGACAATATCTTGAAAAAATCCATAAGTGATCAGGAGGAGTTAAAAACGTGTAGTTATCATTTTCTACTCTATACAAGTGACTATCTAGATTGGGTGTTTCAATATATAAAACGCCTCCAGGGTTAAGCAATTTTGCTGCACTCTGAACAGTTTGTTTTGGATTCTTTAAATGTTCAACAACATGTATTAGTGTTATGAAGTCATATTTTTTTCTCTTAGACTTTTTCTGGTACTGTTCAAAAGTCATGCAAAATGTATGCATAATCTGTTTATAGTTTGAATTTGAAATAAGGCGTCTGGATGGTTCAATAGCATATATTTGTAAACCAATTTTTTTTGCTTCATCCAAAAAAAATCCATATCCTGAACCAATATCCAAAACAGTTTTTCCTAAAGGATTCATATGCAGTAATTTATTAATAATATGTTTAGCTTGAGTTCTTATAATTTTTTCGTTTAAAAAACCTGCGGTGTAGTTAAAGCTATTTTTGTAATACGCGCTTATTTCTTTATTTTTTAGAAAAGGAGATAGAAACAGTACTTTACAAAACTTACAGAAATAATAAATATATGTATCTTTTCTATTTTTTATCTCTGTCCTTGAGTTACATAAAGGACAAAAAACCTTCATGAAGCGATTATGATAAGAAGTTAAAAAAACACCAGAGCATATATGCTACAATCTAATTAGAAGGGGTTGGTAGAACAGTATATTTTTTGCAATATCACTTTTACTATGAAATGCTTACTTTGTGGTCACGAGACAGACGGGGTTTACAGGGTCGTAAATGAAGTAAAGATCTATGAGTGCAGGGCTTGTGGACTTGGATTTGTCGATCAGTCAAAGGCAATAGGCAAAACACTTGATCACCTCTATTTGTTTGACATGTATAAAAAGCAAGAGGGTATGATTCGCAAGCGTTTGACTAATTTAGTCAATAAAATAGTCTATTTCAAATCATCAGGTTCGGTATTGGAGATAGGTGCGGGCTATGGACTTCTTAGCTCCATGTTATTACAGAAAGGTCATTATACGCTAGATGTTGTGGAGCCAAGTCTTATACCACACTATCTAGCAAAGAAAAAGTTCACCCTTCATAAAACAGATCTAGACGGTTTCTTAAAGAAAAATAAAAAAAAATTTGATCTGATAGTTATGTTTGACGTTATTGAACACCTGCCCAAACCTCTTGAATCAATAAAACAGTTAAGAAAAGCATTAAAGAGTGAAGGGGTTTTGGTTATTCAAACACCTAACTACAAAAGTATTATGCAGTATATAGTAAGAGATTGGTCTTGGTGGATGGTGGAAGATCATAAATGGTTTTTTAGTCCGGATTCCCTAAAAAAATTATTAAATGAAGTGGGGTATAAACCACTTCTTCTTTGGACTTATGAAGATTGGTTTGATTTTAAAAAAAATTTGGACGGTAATTTTGTCTATATCACCAATACATTTATTCGAAAGTGCACAAAAACTATATTTTTTACACTTTTTACTCCGATATATTTTTTGCTCCGTAATTTATTATGGAGTTCGGGAGAAGGAGGTCTTATTTTTTCAGTATCATGCAGGAAGAAAGACTAGTAATAGCGATTGTGGATACTTGAGATAACAGAAATGACTATAAGATATAACATAAAAGTCAGCAATAACAAAAACCAACTAGATTTTGGTAACGGATAAACACGCTTTTTCAACTGGATAAAGCTAAACATTGCAAACGGTATAAGACTCAAAAAATATCTTCCTTGAGTGCCATCTATGATGAGTGATCCAACTATTTTCCAATTTAAATAAAAGATGGTCATCATAAATGTATAGGTAAGGAAAATACTTCCCAAGATGAGAAAAGATTGCCATTTCTCTATGCGACTTTTTTTATCCAGTTTGATCGTATACATGATATATATACCTACTACTATAAACAATATATATATCCACCAATCCATAGAATAATCAAGCCACCCAAAAAGTCCTATAGCACCTTGTAGATGAAATTTAGTTAAACGAATGCTTGACTGAGTAAAATTCTGCAGATAATCAAATGGGTGACTCAGTATATATTGGGTTTGAAGCACGGGATTTATCCCCTTGGGATGATGTGTGTAGCGGGAAGCAGATAAATAAAACGTAGACTTACTCAAAAAGTAAACAAGTAATATAATAAATAAAACTACTCCGATTTTTTTTAGATATCTTGAAAATACCGTATCTATTTTTTTGTTTGGAATTAAAAAAACCAGAAGTAGCATTGGTTCAAAAGAAAGCTTCATAATAAAAAAAAGAATAAAGGTAAAAGCTATAAGTGCTAGATCATATAAAGACAAAGTATTTTTTTGTAAAAGATTAAGTAACAAAACAAAAAGACTAAACCCCATCATATACTGCATGCTATCGTAGTTGTAACCAGTAATTTGATGGATCAACATGGGCAGTGAAAAAACAAATAATAGAATTGGCTTAAACGGAGAGGGTGTTTTTCTAAACAAAAAAATAGTCCAAATGAAAACAAACAAAAACATAGTAAGTCTCCCCGTAAAAAAAGTAAGATACGCATTCAGATGAAAGAAACGAGCCAAAATAATGCCAAAGGCGTAGGGGATATAGGAAGAAGCTGGTAACATGAACTGTCCCCACGTAGACTCTCTCACCAATTGATAAGCTCCCCTATCTGCAAAGGGAGAGCGCACATACCACATGGGGTCAAACTTGATCTTTGGGTGATAGGGTATCTTATTTAGATGAGGGTCGTGTATAAGATCATAATATTGTTTCTCAATAGGAAGCTCCACATCCTTATCAGTGAGAATAATTTTGCCGTGACTTAGTAGGATGCTTCGTATAAAATGACCGTGTTCATCGGGCTTTTGAAGAGGAGGAACAAGAAAGGTAAAAAAAAGACCTAAAACAAAAATATATGCGAAGACAATTTTTGCTGAAAAGCTCATTTTGTCCTATTATAACAGTTATAACCAGTATAATTATTATATAAGTATGAGAAAAATTTCTCTTCTCATGATCACCAAGAACTCAGATACATTACTAGAACAATCGCTTCATTCGGTGATGGATTTTATCGATGAAATCGTCATAGTAGATGATGGATCAACAGATGATACGTTATCCATTGCAAAAAAATACAAGGCAACCATTTATTCAAGACACAACTTAGATCTAGGAAGTCAGAGAGCGTATGGACTTGAGAAATGTAGGGGAGAATGGATATTGATGCTTGACGCAGATGAGATCGTAACAGATGAGTTGTCACAAGATATTAAACGCGTTATTTCAAATAACAGACTAAAAAGCAACACTGTAGGTTACTATATTCCTTACCAAAATCATTTTTTAGGTAAACCAATCTATCATGGTGGGGAGAATTACAAGATTTTAAGATTATTTAAAAGAGAAGCTGCTGTTATTTTCAATAATGTCATTCACGAACATGTAAAAGTAAAGGGGATAACTGCCCAACTGAAAGGTAAGATCTACCACTATTCTTATCAGAGTTTATACCAAACATATAAGAAGTTTACCGACTATGCCAGGCGTGAAGCGAAAAGAAAAGTTTTGTATGGGGAAAACACTTCCATTAAAAAAGTGATTCTTTATCCCCTCCATATGTTTTATGCCCGTTATATTAAAGATAAAGGATATAAAGATTATTCACTTCGTTTTCTGCTTGATCTTGGATTTGCCTATATGGAGTGGTTGACTTACATTTTTATGTTCTTTTATAAGAATGAAAAGAAGAAAACCAAGAATATATAGCCAGTTGACAATACTTACAAAAGCTGTTGAATAAAGGAAATTTGGTTTGTATACAAAATGTACGACATGAGTTCCCTGTTTTAAGAGTGCACTTTTAAATATTTTGTACTTCTGTATAGCTTCTTTTTTTCCATCTACATATGCGTTCCATCCAGGATAATACACATCAGTCAAGACTAGTCTTCCTGAGTGAGGAGATTCAACCCGCACTACAACTTTATTTGGTGTATATGAGGCAATGGTAGCTTTGCCGATCATCTCATTCTTTTCATTCAATACAAACACACGAGGGTACATCTTCAAATTTTTATACAAGTAGAATGTCCGTTCAATACGAGGGTCTGTGTATGCAAATACCATTTTGTATTGGTTATTTTTTTCAAGTTCATCTCTGTATCTCCCTGCTGTTATAACATATTTAACTCCCAGCTCATCAAGCTCAGGCATACTTGGTCTTGGCAGAGTTATTCCTGTTGGGTCATCACTCTTTTTGTATGAAATATAATCTGAATACTGTTTGTTTACGATTGATGCATACCCTGATACAATCTGAATTTCATGGAGCATATTGGTGTTTGCCTGGAAAAAGTCAAGGGCTTTTATGGCTTCACGGGGAAAATATGTGGGGTCAGTAAAAGGAGGTTTTGCACCAAGGTCAATCATCGTAAGCACTCGATAATTTGATTTATCTTTTTTTAAAAAATCGACTATTTTTCTTGGAGATTGCAACGCCTTTTCATCAAATACGATGTAATTATTACTGGAAAACATAAAAAGATCTGCTGCAACAAGCAATATAAACAAAAGCTTATGAACAGGTAAAATGCATTTCTGCCTTTTTATTACATACAAAAAAAAAGAAAAAAGGAAAATAAATAAGAAAAGAACGGCTGCATTGCTTATCCACAGATCAAATATAATATGCATGCGAGACTGAGAGTATTGAAAAAAGCGGTTTAAAAAAGATGTTTGGTGTAAATTGTTTATCCACTTGATAAACAAAACAAAAGAGTTAAAAGAAGTAATGCGTGCAAGATAAAGAAAAATAAATAATATGAAAGACGTGATTACCGACACTCCGATAAGACGGTCTTTAAGCTTATCTTTTTTTTTCAATTCCTTGAATAGGTGTTCAAATCCATACCCAGAAAGTATAGATATAGAAAATGTATATAAAAAAAGAATAGAAGTTGGTGATCTAAAACGGGAAAAAAATGGCAAAATATAAAAGGCAGCAAGATAAAACGGTGAGTTTTTGCCAAGTGCTATTAAAAATGATATAGATCCTGCAAGGAAAAAAAATAGGACTGTGTCTTTTCGGTGTTTAGTCAGTATAAACAAGGACAATATAAGTGGGATAATGCCGACATATCCGTTTATATCAGCGGTCGCTCCCCATGAAGTACCACTTTTCATCACGCCAAAAAAATTAGGCAGTATGAGATGGATAAATGACACGACAGAAACAGATCCTGCGTAAAGTAAATCCTTTATTGGACGGGTAGAAAATGCAGTGTATTCCAAAAAAGGCACAAGTTGTACTGCAGATAGGAAAATAAATGGTATGTAAATAAATACAATATGTTTTATCTTTTCCTTTAAAGAAAAAGCCTGAAATAATATATATCCGAGAGAAAAAAGCGCAATATAATAGAAATACTGCACATGTCCTCCATAAAAAGATAAGGCAAGAATGATAGATGCAAAAAGTGCGTATTTGATCTGTTTTTTTTGAAAAAGAAGCTCAAGTGTTATAAATAGAAGCGGCGTCCAAACGATGGTATTTAGTATAGCAGTGTTCATAGTATGAGTCATTACTGTGCCAGAAAACATAAATACCATTGCACTCAAAGAGGAAGCAAACAAGGAGAGTTTTTTTAGTCTTGCATACCAATACATGCAGATTCCAGCAAAAAGCACTTCAAGGACTATCGAGATGGTAAGTGCACGAAGAGGTGAAAGAAATGCATAAAATATGTTAAATGGCGACAGAAGACCAAGGTTGATATCAGCTAAAAAAGGAGCACCCGAGAAAATGTATGGGTTCCAAAGTGGAAGCTGTCCTTGCTGTAACATCTTTAAAAGCAGTACCTTACTTGGAACATTTATGGAGAGATTATCTCCTGCATAAAAAACACGACCTAAAAATAGTACATCGAAAAAAAACAACAAACCAACCAGTAACAAAAAAATCACTGCAAGTTTATCTTTGTTCTTTACTGTCATGATGTCCATAGCATAAACGATAAGGTATTTTATATAATTGGATTAACTAAATCAACGCTTTATATGATTGCAACAAAACAAAAGATGATTCGCTTGGGAATTGATGGAGGAAGTCTTGTCCCCTCAAGAATGGTGAGGGGTGGGATTGAACGATTAGTTGATGCTTTTATTAAGTCTCTTGCCCATCTTCACTCAACTGACAAATCATGGTTTTACTATTTTTTTTCTAATAAAAAAGAAAATTTTAAAAATGATATTTACTCACCAAAGCAGATTCCTGAAAAGTTGTATTCTACCGTTTTTCTTCCACTTTATATTTTTTTTGATAAAATTGACATATATCTTGGTTTTTCCGGTGTACTTCCTCAGCTGATCCGAGTGTTAAAGAAAAAAAGCATCATTTTTATACACGATCTTGCTTTTTATGAAACTCCTCAAAACTACAAAGACCCTGCTCGGATGAGATGGCAGACAGAATATGCTCTATTTGGTTCAGATAAAATAGTAGTTTTCTCCGATCATATAAAAAAACAGATTTTTACTCGATTTCCAACGATTAGAAAAGAAAAAGTAGTTCGTATCTATCCGGGAAGTGATCACATAAAAAAACAATACCAAACAATAAAAAACAAAGGTTTATATTTTCTTTATGTGGGAGTAATAAAAAAAGCTAAAAATATTGAGCACCTACTTGAGTGTTTTAATCTATTTTTGCTTAAAGCAAAGGATTTATCAGTTAAGTTAATACTTGTTGGATCCCGTGAAGAAAACTACTACAGAACAATCATAGATTCACCCATATATCAAAAAACCAAAAATAATATTGTATTTGCCGGGACAGTAAGTGATGAAGAACTTGCAGGATATTATAAAGGAGCAATTGCTGTTTTAAATGTGTCTTCTGATGAGGGATTTTGTTACCCCGTAATTGAGGGGCTTGTAATGGAGAAGCACGTCATAGTAAATGACATACCTTTATATAAGGAGTTTCAACCCTTTTTCCTTAATCTACACATTGAAAAAAACACCCTTGATTTTATCAGTCGTATGCATTCGGTCATGACACTTCCTAAACCAAAAAAACCAAACTCAAATCCATTTACTTGGAGTACGTTTACAAAGGAAGTATTACAGGTTATAGATAAACTCATATGAAAGTAGCCTTTATAGTGGTGTTGTTTCATACCGAACACCGCGAGGTTGAACGATTGAAGAGAGAGATTAAAAACATGAAGTTTAAAGACTACCACATATATTTTGTAGACAATACCAGAAAAGGAAGGGGTTATGCATCAGGCGTAAATGAAGGCATACACAAAGCTATAAAAGATAACTCTGATCTATTTATATTATGTAACCCTGACATCTCGCTTAAATCACTTTCAGAAAAGGATGTTATGACGGGCGAAAAACATTTTGACATATGGGGTTTAGCGATGAAGCAAGAAAACGTCTTATATTATGGGGGAGAGATTGACAAGTGGCGGAAAAGCGGCGGGCTCATCCGGAAAAAGCCAAACTCAATATTTTTACCTGTTGATTTTGTGAGTGGGTCTTTCATGTGTGTAAACCGAAAAACAGTAGAAAAGATTGGAATGTTTGATGAATCTTACTTCATGTATTATGAGGATGTTGATTACTGCGAAAGGGCAAGAAGAGCGAAACTACGTGTTGGCATAGATACAAAGCATTCATATCTCCATTTTGAATCATCAAAAACAAATAAAGGTAAAACATACTTGCTTGCTAAAAACAGGCTCAAATTTTTGTTCATGTATGGAGACTTTTTTCAAAAGATCAGAGAGTTTATCCGTATACCAAAGACTTTGATAGAGGAGAGGTCTTTGATATTTTATTTGTTGTTTCATTCACCGTTTCTAGCAAATTTTTTTAGTTTAAATATATCTGGGCTTATTTCCAAGTTTCTCAATTTGGTATTGTTCATATTTCTTGTTAGATTTCTTCCCATAAGAGAATATGGGATTTATACGTTAGTCTGGGCCCATGTAAACATACTTTCACCACTTGTAGATTTTGGCACCACCTCATACGGTATGGTATATTTACCAAGAGAAAAAAAGGAGAAGGTTTTTTCGTTGTTTTCCATGCGCCTTATACTTTCCCTCATCATATTTGCCCTCACCATAGTTTTGGCTTATGTGTTTCATTACCAAATATCGATAATTATCTACATTCTTCTCACTTCATTCGTCATTTTTTACAATACAACATCAGGTATGTATCTCATTATGTCTTCCATAGAAGAAAAGCTTGTCCATAATTCACTTATTTCAGTGTTAACTAATATTTTGATGATGGGATGTTTGGTGATGATAGTAATGCTTTTTAAAAAGATTCAATACGTCTTTTTCGCAATCTCTGTTTTTTATATTTTGTATACATTTTTTTACAGTTTGCTACTCAGGAAGATGGTTGGAAAATTTGTTTTGAAGATAGATATAAAAAGTTGGATCGATATAATAAAAAAATCCTACGTCTTTGTGTTGGTTAGTTTCTTTGCAGGTATATACTTCAAAATCGATGTGTTTATACTTAACTATCTCAAAGGAGCAGCGGCTGTTGGAGTTTATTCTTCAGGATACAAGTTTTTCGAAGCTATGATTATGCTAGCTTCAAGCTATAACACGCTTTCGGCACCCATATTTTCAAAGACTGCCTATGCAAACAAGCGACTACTTTTCGCAAAGGTAGTAAAGCATACGTTATTTCTCGGTACTATAGGGGGGGGTGTGGTATGTGCCACTCTTATATTTGGATCTATAATTCTTCCTCACATACTAAAAGGCAATTATGAACAGGCAATCCCTGTTGTGAAGATCGTCATATGGGCTCTTCCCTTTATACTTTTTAACTCAGTGCTTTTAAATCTGCTTTATGCCTCAGATCTCACATCCATTGTTGTAGCATTATTTCTCGTGATGTCAATTGTAAACATTACGCTTAATTTCCTGTTTGTCCCTCAGTTTTCTTTTTTTGCCTCATCTTATATAACAGTATTTTCAGAGATTGTTAACTTACTTGTACTTATTGTCATTGTGTTTGTCATTTACCGAAAAAAAATATTTTATGATTAAAATTGCATTAGTTAGAGGAGCATATCTTAACAATTTTGAAGGTCAAAGTTATCAATTTGTTAATCCAAATAAATATAAGATCACCGGGGTATCATCCATGCGCTCGATACATAAAACATTTCCGTTTGAAGTGATAAGATTGCCAAGCTTCAACGACTGGAATGTGGCGAGGCGAATTGGTAGGGCGATTGCAAACAGGACTCTTGGTGACATCCAAAATTTATTCGGGTTGGAGAAGTATGCTTGCCGGTTTGACATTTTTCACACGGCTGACCCTCATTATTATTACAGCTATCAATTGGCCATTCTGAGAAGTCAAAACAAAATAAAGAGGCTGCTTGTAACTTCGTGGGAGACTATACCGTTCAATAATGAATCAACCAGAGAAAAGAAAAGGAATAAACATTTTGTCTTAAAACAAACAGATCATTTTCTATGCTATACGGATAAAGCAAAGGAATGTCTTATAAGAGAAGGAATCGCTCCTTCAAAAATAACCGTTATAGAATTGGGAGTAAATCTACAAAAATTCAAACCATCAGATCATACAAGTCAGGCAAATTCTAAATCAAAACATTCAAGAATTATTGAAATTTTGTTTGTTGGTAGACTGGTCGAGGAAAAGGGAGTAATGGATCTATATGCGGCATATAAAAATCTCAAATCTCAAATGTCAAATGTCAAATATGTCAAACTTCATTTTATTGGAGAGGGGCCCTTGGTTGGAAGATTAAACAATATGATTCTAAATGACGGATTAAAAAAATATGTAATCATAGAGAGAGCATCTTATGAAAAAATGGCAAAGGTTTATCGTAGAGCTAATATATTTGTCTTACCATCACATCGAACAAATACCTGGGAGGAGCAATATGGGATGGTACTAGTTGAAGCAATGGCGTCAGGTCTACCTATCATTGCTTATGATACGGGAGCAATAAAAGAGGTTGTAGGAAACGCTGGAATATATATCCATGAGGGAGATGTAGGAGGGTTAACCTTTGCTATTGAGAATTTGATAAAGGATACGGACTTTCGCATAAAAGTTGGTACAATTGGAAGAGAGAGAGTGAAGCGAGAGTTTGATTGCAGAAAAACAGCAAAAAAGATAGAGAAGTTATATGAAAAATTATATCTGAAATTTTAAGGTATGGACATAAGTGTAATAATTCTCACCAAAAACGAAGAAAGAAATATCAAAAAGGCAATTAAATCTGTTTCATTTTGCAATGAAATTATAGTTATAGATGATGATTCAACTGACAAAACCATCGAACTAGCAAAAAGTGAGGGAGCAAAAGTTTATGAAAGAAAAAGTAATGGTGATTTTGCTGCACAAAGAAATTGGGCGATGGAGAAAGCCATACACGATTGGATACTCTATATAGATGCAGATGAAGCAATAAGCATAGAGTTAAGGAAAGAGATCGCGGATATAAAGATGAATTTTCAGCACTCTGCATATCTCATTAAACGACGTGATTATTGGTGGAGTAGGGAGATGAAATACGGAGAAACACAGAAAGCAAGAAGCTATGGAATCATTCGTATGATGAAAAAAGGCAGTGGAACATGGATGGGAAAGGTGCATGAGGAGTTTGAGGTCAAATCAGCGACTAATGAAACGCATAGACTAAATGGTTATATCGATCATTATCCCCACCCTACTCTGAGGGAATTCATTGAAGAAATAAATTATTACAGCAGTCTTAGGGCAAAAGAGCTTAAAGAACAAAAAATCGCTGCAAGCATTTTTAGCACAATTTTTTTTCCTTTTTTTAAGTTTATTCTTACCTATTTTTTATATCTTGGTTTCTTAGATGGTCCTCCTGGCTTTGCGTATGCGTTTATGATGAGCTTTCACTCCTTTTTGGTTCGTGCAAAGCTGTATCAGTATACAAAAATTGATTAAATATGTTACCTATCTTAATCACCGCTTTTGGATATTTAGCAGTTATTTTCTTTCCCCTAGGTCAGCTTGCCCGTCTTTCCTTTTTTAATCAGCAAGCAAGCATATATCCTTATGAAGGCTTTATGTTTTTTGGATTTGTGTGCTTGTTGTTACGACACTCCTTTAAACCACTAAGAGAAACTTCTTCTTATAAACACATACTCCTTTTTTTAATAATATTAATTTTATCTTTTCTGTTAACCATTTATAAATTTGATCTCTATGCCAATACGATTGGTTTTATGTATTTAGTTCGACTATGTTTCTATTTCCTGTATTTTGTATACACCGTGTTTCATCTCAACTTTTATAAAAAAGAAAAAATACATATTTTTCATCAGCTTCAGTTCACAATTTGGATTATAGTTATCTCTTCTGTTTTACAATATTTATTTTATCCGGATCTCCGCAATCTTCTTTATCAGGGATGGGATCCTCACCTCTACCGAGTGTTTAGTTTTTTCTTTGAACCATATCTGGCTGGAGCAGCGCTTGTCCTTGCTTTTTATTTTGTGCATTTTAGAATGTTCAATAAAGAAAAATGTTTAAAAATAAAGATGATCTTACTGGGCTTAATATTTGTTCTTATTATGTTGACTTTTTCGCGAACAGTATATCTTGCATTTCTTGGCAGTCTTTTTTTTCTACTTATAAAGGAGGGGAAATTCAAACTTTTTGGATTAACCATTCTTGCGTTTGTCATACTTGCGATATTTATTCCAAAACCTGTTGGAGTGGGAGTGCAATTGTTTCGTACCTTTTCAATTGAAACAAGAATAAATAACGCAGTAGAGGGAATACGCATTTGGTTAGAAGAACCAGTAATTGGTGTAGGGTATAATCGGATTCGTTATAAAAAAGCAGCACTTGGACTAACTGATAAATATGATGGTTCTCATGCCGCCTCTTCTTATCACTCAAGCTTTGTAACGATCTTAGTTGCGGCTGGTGCGTGTGGGATTATTGCTTTTTTGATTTTATTAAGGAAGTTAGCTTCTCTATCTGAGCCTGCTTTTTACTATATATTGTTTTTATCTTTGCTTTCGATTGGTGACAATGCTCTTCTTCATCCGTTTATGCTTTTTCTTTATTTGAGACTACTTATGTTTGAATCGTCTCAGTCGTCTTTAGCATAGGTGATCTTTAGAGATTTTTTTTCTTCGTTCCCAACGATATCTTCAGCTACTATCTCGATAATATTATCACCATCGTTCAATTTGTACCATGTTTGAAAACCTCCGTTTGCATCAACTACAACCGGTTGGCCATTAATCTTTATATATGTTTCTTTTCCTGTTTTACCAGCGATTTTTATCTCCTGTTTATTAGTTCGAGAATTATCATTAGGATCAGTGATTTCAAGCGTAGGTTTCTCATCTTTATATATGACAGTAAAGACTGAGGATTTTTTTGTTTGCGAAAACTTTTTGGATTTGGCTATAAAATAAAGAGAATTTTCTCCTTTTTCAAGTCCGCGTATCTCATCGGCAAAAACGTCATTTATCACAGCAACCTCCGTCATTTTTTCATGATTCAAATATACCTCAACTATATCAAAGTTTACTGTGGAACCAGATACGCTAAGTTGCGAACTACTAGTTGCTGATGGTGGAGGATCTATCATAAGACTGGTGAGGGTCTGATCTTTTTTTACTTCTTCATTCTTGCTTCTTTGTGAATTTGCAAGTTCGTTAATCAAAAGGGAGCCATTGATAATGATTCTAAATCCATATGTTGCAAGAAGTATAATAAACGCCATAAGCAGGACAAAAAAGAAAATGGCCTTATATGCTAGTTGTTTTTGTTGATGATTGGATAGTCTACTCATAACCGAGTTATATTGTACACCTTTTTTCTTAAAATTTACCAGCCAGACGCCTTGAGCCAGCTATCGGACTTGAACCGATAACCTACTGTTTACGATACAGTTGCTCTACCAATTGAGCTAAGCCGGCATAGTGATTAATTATACCACTCGACAGCCACTTCTAACCGACGCGGTTATTTGTTATACTACTTTAATTACGGAAATATAGGGGGGATGGTGTAGAAGCAGCATTGCCGTTTACGGCAGGTATCAGTTCAATACTGGTTCCCTCCACATGGATTTAGATGTTTTCTTAAAAAAATTAGTAGAACAAAAACCCATTTTCAAACCCTCTTTTGAGGAAGAAAAAGCGATAAAACTTGAGGGTATTGTTAAATTTATTGTCAAGAAACTTAACTCCTCTTCCTATAAAGCGTCTGCAATAACTCCTGATTATTTAGTAAAAGTCAAGGATAAGATAAATTTGTGCGTCAATCATGAAGTCCCCATCCATTTTACTGTTCCGTTTGGCGCCGTAAAAGTCCCAACTCTACCCACCGCCCCAGGTATTGATTGGGGTGAGGTTTTCGCCATAATTTTTTTACGTGATTATTTAGCCCCGATTGCAAAGATGTATAAACATGGAGTCATTCTTGATTATATTTCCGTTGCTGTTTTTGAGGAGAAAATGAATTATTTTCCGCATAAAGACGTAATTCTTTATGACCGCGAATTTGAAAAATTAATTAAGATTTTTAAAAATCATTTTCCTGAGAATTTATCATTAAATTTTAAACGAGTTACCGATCATCTTCCCAAAGAACCTATGCTCAAAATGATAGATAAAAAAGTCGTTGAGTTAAAACGTAATTGGATGCAAAACTCAGAAGAGGTAAGAAATACCAAAATCATGCGGGCAAAACGCAACTGTTGTTTGGACGCAAAGGACAAAGATTATGATAAAAAAATACTAGACAGTATTTTTGTTCACGATGCTTTTTGTTCGGAGTGTTGGACGCTTGACAGTGCCCCGTGGGATAAGAAAGACATGATTACATTGGGCTATCGTTATACGGATGGTTGGGCTATCCATATTAGATCGGCTCGGGGTTCAACTGTAAATTTCTGGTCAGGGATGGGCGCTTTGTTGAAAAGAGACAAAGATATAATACCAACTATTCTTAGTTTAAAACAGTATAAAGATCTGGAAAACAATATTAGGTTACAAAAAGTAAAGGTCTTTGATGAAGAATTCAAAAATCTTAACAAAATTCCCGTTGTCAGTTAATCACAAGTCTACCTAAAGCTTTCGTTGCGTATTTTATCAAGCCACTGAATGATTGTTTCCACAAGGTGATTTTCAGAACCAATATAACTGTGATTGGCACCTTTTATTACCTTAATGGTCACATCTTTGGGCTTCTTTGATCTCAATATATTCACAATTTCCTTAATTGATTTGGTTTTACAAGAATTTTTGATAAATGTGTCTTTCTCTCCAAATACCACCAATAACGGTTCTTGAATTTGTTCAAATATGCGCCAGTTTTTCGAATGAGGATTATGATAGGGATGCAGCGTGCCGGCTCCATTTTCAGTAAGATATCCTGAATAAGTTATGGCTGACATAGGACAGATAATGCTTAGTTTTTGAGGAAGAAGATCTCTACTTTTCCCCTCCCTAATAAGCTTTTTTATCGTTTCATTGATCTGTATATATTTTTTTTCACCATACTTGACCAGCATATACCCAGCATCATTTTGTGGTGACAGATGAATTTGGCCTATTATCTTTAAGTTTTTTAATTTGTGTTGAGAATAAAGTATTTTTTGAGCACCAAGACTATGACCTTGCAGAATAATTCTTTTTATCTTTTGTTTAACAAGAAAATTGATCCAGGCTTGTATATCTAAAACGGAGTCCTCAAATTTTTCAAAACCACCACCAATACTTATCCATTCAACAATATTTTTACTGTGTTTTCGTATATCTGCATAGACATCATGGCCCCGGTTATTTGCAGTCAAAAACGATATGTCTAATTTTTGTAAAGCTTTTCCTTCTGTCTCAATAAACTTATGAGTATAAAAATCTCCTGCAGTACCATGTATATGAAGTACGGCAGTATCACTCTGTTGATTCACCCAGAAGAAGTGATCGTTTTTACAAGTTGACCATCCATAGCGGTTTAGATTATATTATTTAAACACGAATAATTATTTGCTGTTTGATAATGGTAACAGACTCCAACTTTCTATAATCTCTCTTTTTTTAAAGACTGCGTTACAACTTGCAAGTGTTACCGAGTCTATGATGTAAGGCATAAATTGCATAGTGTCGGATAGATTATGTACTTCGTTGATAAAATGAGATGTTGGTCTTTCTTGAAATCGAGCCAAGGTCATGTTTATAAAAAAATATTTATTATTTGTATACACTTTATCATCGGGAATACCCTTTTCATGCAATGCTTTGTCCAAATCCAGAATAAGATTGTCAAGCTTATCTTCAGTTGTACCCACAAGAGCTAAATTGTGAGGGAAAATGATAAGTTTGTATAGAAAAACTTTAAAACTGTGATGGAAGGGAACAACTCTAGCAAATACATCTTTAGCTGTTTGTTTGATTTTTTCATCAAATCGAGGAGGATCGTTCACCACACGGATGCCCTTAATAGTAAAGTGAAGGGAGTCCGGCGAATAATAATACAGATTAGGGGCTATCTTTTGAATGGGTATTATTAAGGAATTATGTATTTGTTTTAAAAGGTTTTGGTGGGGTAAATGAACACCGGTCAGACCGATACGCGTATCATTTTCATAATCTGTGACTGGTGAAACCGTGCTAAACTTCAAAGACGAAGAAAGTATCTGTCGTTCAATGTCATCTATTATCTTTCTTTGCTTAGATTGATGGTTGGTCATATAAGTTTTAGTTACACCAGGTTTAATTATACAACTCGATAAACTGGAACACCATTTAGGAATAAATAGTTTTCAAAAATTTGATACACTATTTCCTTCTAAAGATTGTTAAAAAGTATTATATGACAAGAGACCAACTAACCAATACCGTAGTGATGATATCTCCTGGACATTTTGGATTTAATAAGCAGACAGCTAATACAAACTCATTCCAACATGAAATTAGTGATTCTGAAACAGAAGTTCAGAATAAAGCTCTACATGAGTTTAATGAGATGGTGGATAAGCTTAAAAAAGTAAATATTAATGTACTTGTTTTATCAAGTAGAAAAGATGTCGTTACTCCTGATTCTATATTCCCAAACAATTGGTTTTCTCATCACCAAAAAGAAAAACTAATCGTTTATCCGATGCTCACAGAAAACAGACGTGCCGAGAGACAAGTAACCGAATTAAAGCAGCTCCTAAAGACTTCAAGCATTTCTGTTAAGGAGGTTGTTGATCTAACGGAAGATGAAAAAGATGGAATGATATTGGAGGGAACTGGTAGTCTAGTATTAGATCGGCAGCACAAGGTCGCTTTTGCGATGGAATCTCCTAGAACAACCCACCAAGAATTTAATAAGTGGTGCCAAATAATGGATTACGAAGGAGTTTTTTTTCATGCATATGATGCGAAAAATTTTCCAATCTATCATACCAATGTAACTATGAATATAGGAGAGAAATTTGCAATTGTTTGTCTTGAGTCCATTAGAGATAAGGTGGAAAGACATTATTTAGAAAATAAGCTAAAAAAACTAGGCAAAGAAATAATTTCTATCACAGTAGATCAAATGTCTCAATTTTGTGGAAACGTTTTACAACTTTTATCTAATGATGGAGAATCAATAATAACTATGTCAGAAACAGCTTTTTCTGGATTTACTGAGACACAACACAAAATTCTGCAGAAATATGGAAAAATCATTACCGTTCGGGTTCCTACGATTGAGATGGTCGGAGGAGGAAGCGCTTGATGTATGTTAGCTGAAGTTTTTGCCAATTAAGTAATCAAATTTAATGTTCAAGAATTGTTAATTTAGTTTCTTTTTGGTTCACACTCAAAAAAATTGTCCCACCTACAGGAAAAGTAATTTTAGGGTCACTATGACCAAAATCGGCATTTCCTATTATGGGAATATGCGTGAGTTGTTTTTTGAATTTAACTATCTGTCTCAACAGATCGAAAGTCATATTACTGTCTTTTTGAAATCTACCGAAAACTATACCCTTAACTCCATTAAATCCCGATTGGTGAATTATTGATTGAAAATCTCTATCAAAATGATGTGGAAGAGATTCGGAGTCATCCTCGATAAATAGCACAGAGTTCGTTAAGTCTGGCATGTATTGGGAACCATGCAATAAATTAAAAGTACAAAGGTTACCACCCAAAAGAGTTCCCTTTGCACTCCCTTCATTTAAAATCCAAAACCCATCATTTTTTAGCAAACTTCTATCATCTTGAGCTCTCCACCACTGGTCATCACTCCATTCTTCACTTGGTATTACGTCGAATTCTTCAGACTTCATCAAACACTTTTTAAAATAATCTATGGTGTAATCCAAATAAAGTTTTTGACCAAAGGATGAATAGTGGGGTCCCGAGTAGGTAACAAGTCCTGTTTTAGCAAAAAAAGAATTATTTAGTGCTGTAATATCTGAATAACCACAGAGAATCTTTGGATTATTTCTAATCAAATCCCAGTCAATATAGTCCAAAAGTTGGTTGCTATTAAAACCGCCAATTACGGTTATGACAGCTTTTACGTCCTTATCTGAGAAAGCATTATGTAAATCTTCAATTCTGGATTCTATTGAAGAGGAGTTGAAATCATCTTTTTCTTCAACATGTTTCCCAAAAGTCAATTTTAATCCGAGTTCTTTAAACCGAATTTTAGCAATATCTCTTAATTCTTGACTAATTATTCCTAAGGAGCGCGCTGGTGAAATAACTCTGACAAGATCTCCTTTATTTAGTTTTCGTGGATATACTTTTTGCATTTTTTGTTATCTTATGTAAGTTTACAATTACTTCTGTGCATCTGGAGCGGGATACGGGAATTGAACCCGCTTCTCATCCTTGGGAAGGACGTATACTACCGGTGTACTAATCCCGCAGTGTAAACTATATTATAGCGGTTATATTCATTGTGGCAAGGTCAACGAGGGATTGTTAGAGTCTGTCCGACTTCAACATTGTAGGGTTCGGAGATTTTATTTGCTTCAATTATTCGCCGCATCATATTGCCATCACCGTATATTTTTTGAGCAATAAGAAACAAATAATCTCCAGGTTGTACAACATAAGTATTATTAGTCAGCGTTACTTGTCCAGTTGAAGCAGCGGTTGGAGTGATTTCACCTTGTGTAGGAAAGCGTTTTGGGACACTTGGGATGACAAGCTGTTGTCCTTTAATCAGGATGTATGGCTCTTTTAGATTATTAGCTTGAGCTATGTCATACGCATTGTATCCTGAACCGTAATTTTTCTCTGCAATTTGCCAGAGATCTTCTCCTTCTTCCACAATATATTTTTTTATTTTTTGCTTATTTTTTTGATTATTAGTTGTCTTGTTAGAATTTGTTTGTCTTCCTATAATAAATTTACTAAAGATAATAGTAAAAGTAAGAATAAAGACAGAGACACCGACTACAAAAAAAGGGAGTTTTTGTCTGATTACAAGACGGGTATAAGCTTTATAATTTATATCAAGCCTTTTATTTTCTTTCATATATATTGATATTTTAAGGTTGTAGTATAAACTACTGTATCATACCATATTATACGATTTTTTCAAGATTGAACTGATTTTACTCAAGATGATTATTTTATCTTATGCAATGCTATAATAATGTTTATTAGCAATTCTCATATATTAAAAGGAGGTGAGATGATATGAGTATACCTATTATATTGATTGGAGTTGCTGTGCTACTTGCTCTCTATTTAATCGGGACCTACAACGGACTCATCGTCCTGAAAACCCGGATCCAAGAAGCACTATCTGGGATCGATGTACAGCTTAAGCGCAGAGCTGATCTTATTCCTAATCTAGTTGAGACAGTCAAAGGGTATGCAAAACACGAAAGAAGTGTTTTTGAGAACGTTACAAAAGCACGAAGTTCGCTTATGTCCGCGACTTCGCTTCAAGAAAAGGCTGAGGCAAACAATCAGCTTACAACAGCGCTTAAATCATTATTTGCAGTGGCTGAAAGCTACCCTGACCTTAAGGCAAGTACTAACTTCCAGGATCTGCATAGACAGCTTGAAGACACAGAAGATAAAGTTGCTTATTCTCGACAGTTCTATAATAGCAACGTGCTTGAGTTTAATACTAAAGTTCAAGTTTTCCCTACCAACATCATAGCAAACATGCTTGGATTCAAGCAGTTTGAGTTCTTTACCGCAACAGAGGAAGAGAGAAAAAAAGTTGAAGTAAAGTTCGAGTAATACATGGACATATGACGTGTAACGTATAACGAATGAACCTGTTATGCGTTACGGTAATATGTTTAGCTTATGTTTGACTAAAGATTATGTCAATATATTCACAAATATCATCCAATAAGACAAGGACTTACATTATATTCGCTATTTTTATTTTTTTAGTTAGCGGATTCTTTTACTTAGTGGGTCTATACAGCGATTCCGGTCCTTCATACTTTGTGATAGGGCTTTTATTCTCGTTTTTTTCAACTATTGGAAGCTATTTTTTATCAGATAAAATCATTCTTTTTACGGTAGGTGCTGTTGAGGCAAAAAAAGAAGATTATTTTGATTACTACACTGTGGCGGAAAATGTAAGTATGGCTGCGGGTCTTCCTATCCCTAAACTTTTCGTGATCAACGATCATGCCCCTAACGCCTTTGCAACAGGACGTGATCCAAAGCACGCTGTCGTATGTGTAACGACGGGACTTTTAGAGAGACTTGATCGCACAGAGCTTGAAGGCGTCATAGCTCATGAAATTTCTCATATTAAAAATTACGATATTCTTTTAGCTTCAATCGTTTCAGTACTTGTTGGCACACTCGCTCTTGTTTCTGACTGGATTATGAGAAGTATGTGGTGGGGTGGTTTTAGGGGAAAAGATGATGATAAAGACGGTAGAGGGGGAAATCCTCTTTTTCTCATTTTTATGATATTTGTATTTATTTTAACTCCCTTGATTGCAACTTTGATTCAACTAGCTATTTCAAGAAAGCGGGAGTTTTTGGCCGATGCTGATGGCGCATTGCTTACACGTTATCCTGAGGGGTTGGCAAGAGCGCTTGAAAAAATCAGCCAGTATCCGCATTCTATGTCATCAGCTACCACTTCCACTGCTCATTTATTTATATCAAACCCCTTTAAAAAAACAAAGAATCAAAACTGGTTACTTAGTCTATTTAGTACCCATCCACCGACACAGGAAAGAATAAATGTATTAAGAAGCATGTGATACTATACAAACTTTTTAAGTTTATAACTTTGTAACTTTTTATGTGTGGCATAGCTGGATTTATCGGATTTCGCGATGACAGACTTATAAATGAATTTTCTCAACTGCTTAAGCATAGGGGGCCTGATGGTGAAGGTTTTTTTTGTGACGATTATGTCACTCTTTTAAACCGTCGTTTGGCCATTATTGATATTGCAGGAGGTGATCAACCCATTTATAACGAAGACAGGACAATGGTAATAGTCTATAACGGAGAGATCTATAACTATCAAGACCTAAGAAGCGAACTTGAAAAAAAAGGTCACGTTTTTAAAACGGTCTCTGATACCGAAGTCATTTTGCATGGATATGAAGAATGGGGAGATGACAATTTTAACCGACTGAATGGGATGTTTGCAGTAGCAATCTATGACATAAAAAAGAAAAGAACCATCCTGGCTAGAGATCATTTTGGGATAAAGCCATTGTACTTTTCTTTTTTTACCGGTACGAATAAATACAAGAGAAATGGACTAATGTTTTCTTCAGAAATAAAACCACTTATTTACTCAGGTCTTATCCCTGTTTTTCCCAATGATCAAATTATTTATCGATATTTGAACTATCGTATACATGATGATGGAAGAGAGACGTTTTTTAAGGGAGTTGAAAGATTACTACCTGGAGAGATGATGAAGATTGAAGATGGGAAACATGAGATAAAATGTTTTTCAAAGTTACCTCAAACACTGCTACAAAAGCCAGAAACAAAACACAACAATCCTCTACAAAATCATAGCATTTTATCATTTAAATCTCTATTGATCGATTCTATTAAACGTCGTCTAATATCCGAAGTCCCTGTTGGGACCTGCTTGTCCGGAGGTCTTGATTCTTCAACTGTTGTTGCAGTAGTCAACAAACTATTAAAAGAAAAGATCGGAGAAACGAAATCTGTTGGTGATATCCAAAAAACATTTTCTGCCGTTTTCCCCGGATCAGCAAACGATGAAGAAAAATATATAGATGAAGTTACCATGTTGAAAGTTAAAAGTTATAAAGTAAGACCCACTTCAAAAGAATTTTCTAATGATTTAGAGGATTTTATTAAGACACAGGAAGAGCCAACTATCAGTACGGGTCCGTATGCTCAATACAAAGTAATGCAGGAAGCCCACAAGCATGTGACTGTAGTATTGGACGGCCAAGGTGCGGATGAGATGATGGCAGGATATATCCCTTACTATTTTGTATATCTGAGACAGTTGTGGCAAGAACACAAGTACTTTTCCTTTTTTAACGAAGCTTTTTCAGCGAACGATATCATATCAAAATTCATTTTTAAGAATAGAAGTAGAGAAGTTAAAGTACAAAGCCTGTTAAATAAAGAATTTATTGCTCAATTTAAAACAGAAAAATTTTATATTGAAAACTCCAACTTAAAAAAGAGACTTATTCAGGATATTTTTAAAAACAGCCTTCAATCGCTTCTTCGATATGAAGACAAGAATGCAATGCGTTTTTCGATAGAAGGCCGTGTACCGTTTCTTGACGTTAGGTTACTAAAACACATTTTTTCATTACCTGATGATGCTATTATTAAGGACGGTTGGAACAAGTATATACTTCGTCAGTCAACAACAGATCTGTTGCCGTACATAATAAATAAAAGACGAAATAAAATTGGATTTACTACTCCTGAGCATGAATGGTTCAAAAAAATGCATAAAGAAATCCTTGATGTTTTCACCGGTGAACTTTTTTTATCTAAAAAATATGTAAACCAGGCTGAGGTGGTGATTGCATATAAAGATTTTCTTGCAGGAAAAACAAAAGACACTATGGTATTTTGGAGAATTTTGAATTTGGAATTATGGATGAGAGAATTTATTTCAAACAAATCTCAAACTTCAAACTTAAAAAAGATTAATAAAAATATCATTGTTCAGGGAAAAGAATATGTACGACATCCGATAAGGACTGATGTATTTGAAAAAGGAGATGGTGTTGCTAGAAAAATTTCATCTGCTGTTCTTACCGCATTAAAAAAACTAACTGAAGCAAAGCTGTTGAGCAACAAAAAATACTTTGTCGTGGTATCGGAAAAAGTAGTAGCAGTTGCACAGGGACGAGCTTATTTTATTTGGGATATTAAACCTTCGTTTTGGGCTAAACTACTTTCCCGCTTTGTGAGGCGTGTACCCTGGGGTATCGGATTGGGATCACCATGGACTATGGAGCTTGCAATAAAAGAAGTTGGTTTACTGCGTGTTCTATTAGCCTCCATACTAGGAGGAGTTGGGAAGCTACTTGGAATGAGAGGTATCTTTTATAAAATTGCAGGAAGGGCTGCGGCTGGTATAGATGGTCCAACAGAGTATTCTTTATATCCGGCTAATGTTTCAGCAAAGCTTTTGCCGAAAGAACCACAGAAAGTATGCGAGGATGTTGAAAAAAGTATAAAGTATAAGGTAGAAAGTAGTAAGAGTGGTTTTTTGGGAGTGGCGATAATTGATGCCAATGATATTGGGCGAAACGTATTAGGCAATTCAACTTCATTATCAAGTAAACTTATTGAGGACATATTCCAAGATAATCCGATGGGGCAAACCAACGAACAGACCCCCCTGACGATTGTAATATGTGAATAATAGTATTTGACTTTTTGACATAAGAGATTTAACATTACTAATTACTTAACCAAGCAATGCCTATCAAAATAGATCCGACCAAGTGTCCAAAAGATCACAGTTGTCCTGCTGCCGCGTCATGTCCCGTCTCTGCCCTTACTCAGAAAGATGAAAAAAGCGCACCCCAAGTAGATACTTCAAAATGTATGGAATGTCAAATGTGCGTGACACTTTGCCCTAGGGGCGCAATTATATTTGAGTAGTCCTTTTTATCAATTCATATATTTTATGAAAAAAGTAGATTATAACGCTCTTAAAACGCAGGCAAAAGACTTACGAGATATGATTGTAAAAAGAGCTTCCAAAGACAGTGGTCATTGTGCATCTCCTTTAGGGGCTGTTGAGCTTATTCAAGCACTACTCGCTGTATATGATTTTAAGAAAGATAAAATTGTCTTTGACGTAGGTCATCAAGCACATGCATACAAAATTTTAACTGGTAGGAAAGATAAGTTTTTTACGATGAGTAAAAAAGGTGGGCTGAGGGCCTATCCTGATATATTTGAAAGCCCCTATGATTTTTATGGTGTAGGGCATACTGCAACAGCAGTGTCTGCAGCATTAGGATATTCAATAGGCCATCCTGAATATAAATCGATAGCGGTTGTAGGTGATGGTTCTTTAACAGGTGGAGAAGTGTTTGAAGGATTAAACCATGCTGGACAATTACAATCAAATCTTCTTGTTATCTATAACGATAACGGTATGTCATTAACAGAAAATATAGGTGCACTGCATGACAAAAGTAAGGTAAAAGGATTTGCCGAAAGTGTAGGCTTCGAATACCTCTATATACCAGAAGGGCATGACACAAAAAAAATTATAAACATGTTAGAAACAGTAAAAAAGATTAAAAAGCCAGTTTTTTTGCACATAATCACTACAAAAGGAAAGGGATATAGATACGCAGAAAAAAGTCCATCAACATTTCATTGGCCAGCACCATTTGATATAAAAACGGGAAATGCGAGCATCCCTTCTACTGGCGACAGTTGGTTTAAGCATAGTCATAAAAAAGGAATAGAATATGTAAAAAAATATAAAAACGTATATTTTGTGACTCCAGCATTTGTCAATTGGGGGTTAGCTGCTATAAAGAAAGCATATCCAAGCAAAGTTATTGATACCGGTATAAGTGAACAACATTGTGTTACTTTCTCTTCATCCTTAGCCTTAAACAAAAACAAAGTGTTGTGTTATATAGCTTCAATGTTTTTGCCAAGAGCATTTGACCAGGTTATAGATGTATGCTTGCAAAAAATACCGATGGTCTTTGTCATGTATTTTTCAGGCATCGGTGATGGGGGATATACTCATCAGGGAATATATACATTTCCTATGCTTAGCATGTTGCCTAACACCACGATTATTCATCCTTATGGACTAAACGAATACGACAGACTTCTTGATAAGGCAATGATGATGCAAGGACCAGTCTTTATTCAAGCACCCGATGAAAATATTTTCGTGAAATCATTTATAGGAAGCATGATCCCATTAAGAAAAGGAAAAAAGCTCACGATTCTACCTATTGGTAATATGATGGGGAAAGCATTGCGAGTGGCAGACAATATACAGGGCGTTGAGGTTGTGTATTGTCCACAACTAAAGCCCTTTGATGGAAGGGCGTTTGCCAAGTATGTAGAAGAAACGGGAAAACTTCTTATTCTTGAGGATGGTTTTGTAAGAGGGGGATTGGGCGAGAGCATAGTTTGTGATCTTCAATCAAGAGGGGTTGATTTTGCGTACGATATCCTAGGAGTAAAAGATATGTTTCCTGAGCAGGGGACACTGAGGGAAGTATATGAATATGTAGGTTTGGGAGATGCACATATACACGAATCAGCTCTCAGGCTGATAAAAAGAACAAGTTAATTGTATAATATCTTATGGTAAAAAAAGCATTATCGAAGGAAGAAATACTTCATTTGGCTGATCTTGCAAAACTTTCGCTTACCGAAAGTGAGATAGATAAATATACGAAACAGCTTGGTGAAACCATTGACTTCATAAAGAATCTTGACGAATTAGACACAAAAGATGTGCTACCAACAAACTCCGTAGTCGATCTTAAAAATATAAACTTTGATGATGGTGGTAAAAATGAAAAATCATTGAACGAAAAAGAAGCTCTACAGAATGCTCCAAATATAAAAGATAAAGCGTTTATCGTGGGACGGATTATGTAAAAAATTTTATGTTACTTGGAAAAACACTTACACAATTAAAGGAATTAATTAAAAAAAGGGAAATTACTCCTGTGGAAGTGAAAGAATATTTTTTGAAAAGAATAAATAAATTTAATTCTTCACTAAATGTGTTCCTTACATTAAACGACGTTGACGAAGTACCAGAAAGCAGGGGAGCTTTTGTCGGGTTGCCGATTGCAGTAAAAGACAATCATTGCACAAAGGGAGTTAGAACTACTGCTTCTGCAAAAGTACTTGATAATTTTATCCCCCCATATGATTCGACAGTCACAAAGCGTCTTAAATACGAAAATGCTTTTCTAATTGGAAAGACCAATATGGATGCATGGGCACATGGTTCATCTACCGAAACATCAGACTATGGTGCTACCAAAAATCCCTGGGATTTAACCCGGTCACCCGGCGGATCATCGGGTGGTTCATCAGCTGCGGTGTCGGCATATCTTGCTCCTGCAGCGATTGGATCCGAGACTGCCGGATCCATTCGTCAACCTGCCTCATGGACAGGTGTGGTTGGTTTGAAACCGACCTATGGGCGGGTTCCCAGATACGGGGTCATTGCCATGGGATCATCTCTTGATTGTCCGGGACCCTTGACTTTGAATGTTGAAGATGCAGCCTACATACTTTCAGTTATTGCAGGTCACGACATTCACGATGCTACCTCCTCACCTCTTCCGACAGAGGATTATGTTACTGAAATAAAAAAGAAAAAACCCTTTACTATCGGTATCTCTGATGATTATTTTGAGGGACTTGATAAAGATGTTGCAACCGCTCTTGAAAAATCTATAGAAGTATTCAAAAAATTGGGCTTTAAAACAAAAAAAATCAAGTTGTTATCACCAAACTACGCAATATCTGTTTATACTATTATCCAACGAGCGGAAGTATCATCCAACCTTGCCAGATATGATGGTATCAGATACGGCAAAGATCGTACCTTTTTTGGTGATGAGGCAAAGCGCCGTATAATGCTTGGTACCTATACTCTTTCGTATGGTTATTATGATGCGTTTTATAAGAAAGCTCAAAAAGTCAGAACTCTTATCATTCAAGATTTTAAACGGGCTTTTCAAGATGTCGATTTTGTGATAGGGACACCTACACCCATTACTGCGTTGAAGCTTGGTGAGTTTTCAAAGTACCCTTTTTTTGGAGAGCTAATGGATAAATTCAATGAGCCGGGCTCGATGGCTGGAATACCAGGGATAAGTATTCCGATAGGTCTGGATAGTAATGGATTGCCGATTGGTATGCAGCTTATGGGAAATTATTTTAGGGAATCGGATGTTTTGAATGCTGCCTATCAGTTTGAACAAGAGACAGATTACTTTGGAGTTATAAAAAAAGGAATAGAGAGATATAAAGACTAATATGAAACAGTACAAACCCGTTATAGGTCTTGAGATCCATGTTGAACTTAAAACAGAGTCTGGGATGTTTTGTCAATGCAAGATTAACCAGTTTACCTCTCTTCCAAACAGTCATGTATGTCCAGTTTGTTTGGGCCTACCAGGAGCTCTTCCAGTGCCAAATAAAAAAGCCATTGAGTGGACAATTAAAATAGCTCAGGCACTTAATTGTACGATTAACAAACACACTAAATTTGATCGTAAACACTATTCGTATCCTGATTTACCAAAAGGTTATCAGATTTCACAGTATGATGAACCGATTGCAATAAATGGGCACCTTGATTTTGAAGCAAACTATGGTACCAACAAAAATGAAAGCAAAAGTTTTCGTATACATAGAGTTCACTTGGAAGAAGATACAGGAAAGCTTATACATAAAGGCGATGACACACTTATTGATTTCAATAGATCAGGTACTCCTCTTGTTGAAATAGTTACTGAACCTGATTTCAGTTCAAGTACGGATGTAAAGATGTTTTTAGAGGAGCTTCATACTATTATTCGGTACCTTGATGTCTCAGACGCTGATATGGAAAAAGGCACCATGCGGATGGAACCGAATATATCCGTAAGAGTAACCTCCAATGATCAAATTTCAAATTCCAAACAAGAACCAATTTCCAAGTTCCAATTACCAAACTATAAAGTAGAAGTGAAAAATATCAATTCTTTCAATTTTGTCAAACGCGCAATCGATTATGAAGTAAAACGACATATTGAATTACTTGAACAAGGGAAAACGCCCCCTCAGGAGACACGTGGGTGGGACAGCGATCATAACAAGACCTATTCTCAGCGAACAAAAGAAGCAGCTCATGACTATCGTTATTTTCCTGATCCTGATATTCCACCGTTTGAGTTTAGTGATGAATATATTGAGTCTATTAGAAAAACTTTGGTTGAGCTTCCTCATACTAAAATGTATCGATACATCGAAATATTAAAATTGAAACCAATGGATGCTTATATATTAACAAGAGATAAAAACACTACAAAAAAATTTGAAATAGCAATTAGTAATAATCTTATTACTAAAAATAATATTTCACCACAGACTGTTGCAAATATTTTTATTAACAAAATAGGTAAGCAATTACCTTCTAAAACAGACAAAGCAATCGTTGAAGAAATATTTAGCTTACATAAACTTAAACAAGACCTATCCAATTTTTTAAATCCAGAAGAAGTGTGCGAAAAAGTAATTCAAAATAACCCAAATGTAGTTTCGGACTATAAAAATGGCAAACAAAATGCCATCATGTTTTTGGTTGGTCAGGTGATGAGAGAAATGAAAGGAAAGGCAGATGCAAGTGTTGTAATAGCAAAACTCAAATCGCAAATCTCAAAAATACATCTCAAATCCCAAAACTGATAAGTATTAATATCTATAATTGTAGTTTTGAGTTTTGACATTTAACATTTGAGATAATATTATGTCTTTTGTTCATCTCCATCTTCATACTGAGTATTCTCTTCTTGACGGCATGTGTCGTGTGGGTGATATCCTGCAAAAAGCAAAAGATCAGGGGATGAGCGCGCTTGCCATCACTGATCATGGCGCAATGTATGGAGCTTTTAAATATTATGTAAAAGCCAAAGAAATAGGTGTAAAGCCCATAATTGGCGTTGAGCTTTACAAAGCAAAAAAATCACGTTTTGATAAACAGGCAAATGTAGATCGCGACCGTTATCATCTTGTTTTATTAGCAAAAGATTTTGAAGGGTATAGAAATTTATTGAAATTAGTTAGTATTGCTCATCTTGAAGGATTCTATTATAAACCCAGAGTAGACTTTGAAATCCTCAAAAAATTCAGTAAGGGCATAATAGCCATGTCTGCCTGTTTGGCTGGCGAGATACCTCAAGCTTTGCTTCAAAATCAGACAAAAGAAGCAGAGCGTTTGCTAGAAACCTATCTTGACATATATAAAGATAACTTTTACATCGAGCTTCAACGTCATCCAAATGTTGATGATCTGGAAAAAGTCAACAAAGACCTTATATCTCTTGCCAAGCGGTATGCAGTACCTTTAGTGGCCACAAACGATGTGCATTATCCAAACAAAGAAGATGCATATGCACAAGAAGTGCTTCTATGTATTCAAACGCAACGCACTATGCTCGAAAAAAATAGAGCCATGAGCATGTTAGATGTTCCCGACTATTACTTTAAAACAGAAGGCGAGATGAGGAATTCATTTTCAGACTTACCTGATGCCATTGAAAACACCAACAAGATCGCAGATCTTTGTAACCTTGAAATACCTAATGGCAAATGGGTTTTGCCATATTATGAAACACCCAACAACATGAGTCCGGAGGAACACTTAAAAGTTTTAGTAAACGAGAGAAAAAGTAGGACTGCGATATATGATAAAAAAGTTACAGAAAAGCGGCTCGATTATGAACTGGACATTATTACCAAAAAAGGGTACGCTACTTACTTTCTGATTGTACAAGACTTTGTTAATTGGGCGAAAAATAAAGGGATAGCTGTTGGGCCGGGAAGAGGATCAGTTGCAGGATCTCTTGTTGCGTACGTACTGCGCATTACAGACATAAACCCGCTTGAACACAATTTACCATTTGAGCGTTTTTTAAACCCCGAAAGGCCAACTCCGCCTGATATTGATATAGATTTTGCTGATATACGCAGGGATGAGGTGCTTGCGTATGTGACTAAAAAATATGGAAAAGAAAAAGTGGCTCAAATCATCACTTTTGGTGCTATGGAAGCACGCCTTGCAGTTCGGGATGTAGCGCGCGCCTTGGGTCAATCATATTCGCAAGGTGACAGGATAGCTAAGATGATCCCGCAGGGCAAACAAGGATTCCAAATGAAGCTAGCTCAAGCCTTGATTGAGGCTCCTGCACTTAAATTCGCTTATCAAAGCGAACCAGATGTAAAAAAGGTTGTTGATATCGCTATGCGCCTAGAGAGTCTTCCGCGTCATTCCTCGGTACATGCGGCAGGCGTCATCATATCAAAAGATGATCTGACAGAGTATGTACCAATTCAAACAGAGTCAAAGGAAAACAGAGTCATCACTCAGTACGACATGTACAGTCTTGATCTCAATAGTGCTCCAAATGGTAAGGCTGTTGGTCTTCTAAAGATTGATTTTTTGGGTCTTCGCAATCTTACTATTCTTGAGGAGGCTTTAGGATTTGTAAAAAAAAGTCTTGGGAAAACTGTAGACATTCACGACGTTTCTCTAACAGATAAAAAGACTTATGATCTTATTTCTAAAGGTGAGACTATTGGAGTTTTTCAACTCGAATCAGGTGGTATGCGAAGACTTGCAAAAGATCTTAAGCCTTCAAGAATGAGCGATATCATCGCTATGGTAGCTCTTTATAGACCAGGACCCATGGATCTTATCCCAATGTTTTTGGAGGGAAAAAGAAACCCAAAAAGCATTAAATATCTCCACAGGGATTTGATGACTATATTAGAGGAAACTTATGGGATTTTGGTATATCAGGAACAAGTTATGGAGATTGCTCATAGCCTAGCAGGTTATAGTATGAGCGAGGCAGATAATCTACGTATGGCAATGGGTAAGAAAAAAAAGGCCTTAATGGATAAAGAGCGTGTCAAATTTATAAATGGCTGTGTAAAACGTAAATATACAAAACATCTGGCTGAGAGCATATTCAACTTCATGGAGAAGTTTGCAGCATATGGATTCAACAAACCACACTCAGCATCTTATGCTCTTATAGCATATTGGACAGCATACATGAAAGCTAATTACCCAGTTGAATACATGACCGCTCTTTTAACAGCGGAACTGCAAGGTGTAGCTGGTCCTATGCGTGAGATTAAAATGGCTCAAGCCATTGAAGAATGCCGACGCATGGAGATAAAGGTTCTTCCACCAGACATCAATAAATCCATCCACGATTTTGAGATTGAAAATGGTGAAATACGTTTTGGTTTATCTGCAATAAAAAATGTCGGTGCTGCAGCTATTGAATCTATACTTGAAGCAAGAAAGACGGGTCCTTTTGCAGGTTTTAAGGACTTTCTCTTTCGGGTGGATTTGCGAAAAGTCAATAAAAAAACCGTTGAAAGTTTGGCAAAGACAGGAGCCTTTAATGGTATGGCAAATCCAGCAACACTTCTTTTTTACTATCCGCAAATAGTCAAAGAATTAAGTGATGCAAAACAAGAAAGTTCCAAAGGTCAGTTTAGTCTATTTTTTCAAACCTCTTCTAAAGAAACGTTAAAAGACAATTTTGAACCTATACAAAATTTTTCTGAAGATGAGCTTATCACTATGGAAAAAGAAGTGATAGGATTTCTTATAAGCAAAAACCCTCTTATTAAATTTAAAAATATTATTGCACAAAAATCGACCAAACGAATAGGCGAGATAACTAAGGAAGATATTAATAAAACGCATGTGCTTGTTGGGGTTATTAGCAACCGAAAGATTATTAAAACGAAAAAAGACAACCATGAAATGGCATTTATCACAATCTATGACGAGACTGGTTCAATAGAAGCGATCGTTTTTCCCAAATTGTATGCTAAGATAAGTTTGTCGATATCGTTAAATCAAGCGATTATCCTCAAAGGAAAAGTGACCGAAAAAGAAGATCAACTGAGCGTCATTGTTGAGAACGCTATGAAATTAACTTGACAAAGCAAAAAAATGGATGATAGAATATATGCGGAAAATAAATTCAAAATCGGATCTGATTTTGAACTAAGGCCTCTTAAAAAAAAAGATCAGAAATATATTCGTAAAAGCGCGATATTATCTGAAGGTGAGGAGTATGAGGTGTTTCTTTCAAAGAAGAAAGAGACATCTGAAAAAAAAGATGGCAGTTTCCATGGGTTACAGTATACGCATTTGGGCTTTTATCTTATAACTCCCATACTTATGGGAGTTGCCTTAGGTATATATATTGACCGGTTTTTAGGGACAAAGCCCGTTGTAACATTGACATTGATTATGTGTGGAGGAATAGCGACATTTTACAATTTATTACGATTAATTAAAAAGAACTGATATGCCTGAAATCAGCATCAAAGCAGAAACAATAACCTCTCTTTTTGGTTTTCATCTTACCAATTCTCTGCTACTGTCATTTGTGGGCGTTATTCTCATTTTTGTCATGGGAATAGCTTATCGGTCTCAGATAACCGCTTCCCAAAAAAGCGGTTTTTTTTATATTTTTAATGTTGTTTTAAAAAATATATATATATTATTCAAATCAGTATTAAACAATGATATCGCTTTCTTTTTTCCCCTTCTTGGTGCCTTTTTTCTTTGGGTAATGATTCAAAACTGGCTCGGACTTCTTCCTGGAGTAGGCAGCTTACTTGTGGCAGTTAAAGAAGGAGAGCATACTCTACATGTTCCGCTTTTTCGAAGCAACAATGCAGATTTGAATGCAACGTTGGTTTTGGCACTAGTTTCGGTGGTTCTAACCCAGATATTTGGAATAAAGTTTGTTGGGTTTAGATCTTATATAAAAAAATTTATTGATATATCTAATCCTATTAATTTCTTTGTAGGAATTCTTGAGTTTGTTTCTGAAATTTCAAAGATTATATCTTTTGCATTCCGGTTATTTGGAAATATTTTTGCTGGTGAGGTGCTTATGACCATTATCGCTTTTCTCGTTCCAGTTATTGCACCGTTCCCATTTCTTCTTCTTGAGGTGTTTGTTGGATTCATACAAGCGCTTGTATTTTCTATGTTATCAGCGGTCTTTTTAAGTATGGCGATTACAAAACACCATTAAAGTTTTTTATTTAGTAATTTCTAAAACGGGTTTTTGAAGGAGGTGACAAAACATATGGATGAAGCAGCAAAACTTATAGGTACTGCTCTTGCGATAGGACTTGGAGCACTTGGACCTGGAATCGGAATCGGCATGATCGGTAGCAAAGCTGTTGAGGCGCTTGGACGCAATCCTGAGGCCGAATCATCGATTAGAACAGCTATGATTTTAGCTATTGCATTTGCTGAGGCAGTCGCAATTTACGCTCTCGTGGTATCACTTATTATTAAATTTACGTAAAAAGTATGGATAAGTTAGGAGTTGATATAAAGCTGTTGGTGGCACAGCTAACGAACTTTGCGCTTTTTTTCTTTATATTTCAAAAGTTCATAGCAAAACCATTTCTACACTTTATAAAAAATGAAGAAAAAAAAGATAAAGAAAGAATAAAGTTTCAAGAAGAGATGTCCAATCAAAAAGAGCTTATGATCAAGGAGGAAGCGAAAAATAAAGAGGAACTAAACAAACAAGTAAAGAACATACTTGATGAAGCAAAAAAAGAAGCAGACGTGATTAAGAAGAGTCTTATTGAACAAGCAAGAAAGGAAGCCGCAGACCTTGCACAAGATTCAAAAAAGCAGCTTGCTGAAGAGGCGCGCCTTATGGACCAATCTCTTAAACGCAAAGCAGCAGATTTAAGCGTAATCTTAGTTAAACAGGCACTTAAGGATTATCTCAATGAAAATGCTCAGAAGGACATAACAAGCCAAATTCTTTCTCGTTTACCAAACCAACACAACTGATATGAATATAAATCCGCAGTTACAGTCTGTATTGCGCAAACATTTTGGGAAGGAACTTGATGAAATACAGGATAAAGTACTTATCATAAGCGCTTACAAGCTTGCACCTGATGAAATAAACGCTATTGTTGCAAAATTCCCTCAGTGTCAAGGGAAAACTGTTGAGAATGAGGTTGATATAAGCATAATTGGCGGATTTGTAATTCATTTTGGTTCAAAACTTATTGATCTATCAGTCAAAACTTTATTACAAACGGTACAACAAAAACTATATGAAGAATAATTTAGATGAATACATAAAAAAAGTCGAGACACAACTAACCTCCACATCATCAATCAAACCGTCCATGCTTGAGGTAGGTCGGGTTGAGGAAATCCGTGATGGTGTGGTAATAGCAAGCGGCCTTAACAATGCTTCATATGGTGAGGTTGTAGAGTTTGCAAGCGGCGTAAAAGGTTACATTATAGATTTGACAGAAGATAGAGTAGGTATTATTGTATTGGGTGATTATTTGACCATTGCAGCAAATGATCAAATAAAAGCAGTCGGTTACACTCTTTCTGTACCAGTTTCAGACGATCTTTTAGGAAGAGTTGTAGATCCTCTCTGTAATCCTCAAGACGGTTTAGCTCCTATAAAGAGCGATCAAAACTTTCCTGTTGAAAAAATTGCGCCTACTGTTGTATATCGTAAGTCGGTAAGCGTACCTCTTTTAACAGGTATTAAAGCCATAGACGCTCTTATCCCAATAGGTCGTGGACAGCGTGAGTTGATCATTGGAGATAGAGGAACTGGTAAGACGACCATAGCTCTTGATACGATACTGAGTCAAAAAGGAGAAAACGTTATATGTATCTATGCTGGCGTCGGTCAGAAAAACTCAAAAATGGCACTCGTCATAGATCTTCTACGTAAACATAAAGCCTTAGATTATAGCGTGGTCGTAAATGCTTCAGCATCAGATTCTGTATCAATGCAATATATAGCTCCCTATAGTGCTTGTGCAATTGGAGAGTACTTTATGTCGCAGGGAAAAGATGTGCTTGTGATATATGATGACTTGTCAAAGCATGCATGGGCATATCGTCAGATATCACTTATATTACGAAGACCAGCAGGAAGAGAAGCTTATCCTGGAGACATATTTTACCTTCATTCCCGTCTACTTGAAAGAGCTTGCCGAATTGACGATAAATATGGTGGGGGTTCTATTACTGCATTACCCATTGTTGAGACACTTGAAGGTGATATGTCAGCCTACATTCCAACAAACATTATTTCTATCACAGATGGGCAAATATTTCTTGAGACAGATTTGTTTAATGCGGGAATAAGACCTGCCATAAACGTTGGTATTTCCGTCTCAAGAGTGGGTGGTAATGCTCAAGCAAAAGCGATGAAACAAGTAGCTGGTAAATTAAAACTTGATCTTGCCCAATACCGTGAGATGGCTGCTTTTTCTCAGTTTGAATCAGACCTTGATGAAGAAACAAAAAAATTGCTCAATAGAGGCGCGAAAGTTACACAAGTACTTAAACAGGATAAAAATAATCCTTACACTTTTGAAGAAGAAATTGTCATTCTTTGGGCAGCTTACCATGGATTACTTGACACAATACCTGCTACAGAGGTTGAGGTATTTGAGAAAAAACTTCTTGAGACAGTACATCTAAGAGGAAAAGAAATATTAGAATCAATTCGTAAGGAAAAAAACATATCTGCAGAAACAGAAAAAAAACTGGAAGCGTTAACAGGTGACTTTGTCCTGATTAACAAATAATTAAGCCCTTATGAATCTACGACAAGTGCGGAAGAAAACTAAATCAGTTTCCAATGTAAAAAAAATTACGAGATCAATGCAACTTGTGTCAGCAATAAAGATGAAAAAAAGTCAGGCAGCTGCAATTGAAGCAATGCCTTATCAGACACATCTTGAATCAATGATAAAAAAAATTATAAGCAAAAGTGATTCATCTCACTCGCTCTTATTTTCTTCTGTAAAAAATGCCAAAGATAAGGATCTTGTCATATTTGTAACTGCCAACAAAGGTCTGTGTGGAGCCTTTAATTTTAACCTATTTCGTTTTGTGGGCAAGCAAATAGACTTAGACAAAACAGACTTTATTGTTATGGGAAAGAGAGGTGTTGTTTTTATTCTTAAAATGGGTGGGACCATACTTGCTGATTTTTCATCCAATACTCCCATTAACAATGTAAGCGCTGTTTTTAATATGAGTCTTGAGGCTTTCTTGAAAGGTGCGTATAGATCGGTAAGCGTATTATATAACAAGTTTATTTCGACTCTTCATACTGAACCAGTACTTGAATCCCTTCTTCCTATGCAACAACGATTTGAGACAAAGATAGAGGAAAAACAAACAGGCAACTATCTTATTGAACCAAGCCCAAAAAAGATTATTGACACTCTTCTTAGAAGCTATGTTGAAGAAAAAATTAGAAATGTTCTGATACAGAATGAGGCCGGTGAACACTCGGCACGCATGGTTGCTATGAAAAACGCAACAGACAATGCCAACGATATTATATATAATCTTACGTTACTTGGTAATAAGCTCCGTCAAGAAAAGATAACCAATGAACTTCTTGACATGGTGACAGCCAAGGAGTCCGTAGAAGTAGATGCTTAGTATTTAGAAATTATTTTCATAATATGAATAATGGCAAAATTATCTCGATAAGAGGAGTGGTAGTTGACGTAGCTTTTGAAAAAAACAACACTCCAAGGATTTATGATGCTTTAATTCTCAAAACAAAGGATAACGAAGTTGTTACTCTTGAAGTTGAGGCAATATTAGGTCCTGGCCTTGTACGAACAGTTGCAATGGGAAATGTATTTGGTTTGGCTCGTGGGATGGATGTTCAAAATACTGGCAAACCCATCGAAGTACCAGTCGGAGAAGAGACCTTGGGTCGACTTTTCAACGTATTGGGAGAAGAGATTGATGAAATGGAAAAAGTAAAGACTACCAAAAGAAGAGCCATTCATCAAGCAGCCCCTTCGCTTGCAAGTCAATCAGTAAATCAAGAAGTTTTTGAAACCGGTGTTAAGGTAATTGATCTTATAGCGCCCTTTATCAAAGGTGGTAAGGTTGCTGTATTTGGAGGAGCAGGTGTAGGGAAGACAGTTCTTATTCAAGAACTCATTCATAACGTTGCAAAAGCACATCAAGGTGTCTCGGTTTTCACGGGCGTAGGAGAGCGCACCAGAGAAGGAAATGATCTTTGGCGTGAGATGAAAGAAACAAAAGTCATTGACAAAACAGCACTGGTTTTTGGACAAATGAACGAACCCCCAGGAAACAGGCTTCGTGTTGCACTTACCGGTGTGACAATGGCGGAGCATTTTAGAGACGAAAAAAACATGGACGTTTTGCTTTTTATCGACAATATTTTCCGTTTTGCACAGGCGGGTAGTGAAGTATCGGCACTTCTTGGAAGGATTCCATCCGCTGTAGGGTATCAGCCAACACTTGCTTCTGAAATGGCAAGTCTTCAAGAGCGTATAACTTCAACCAACAAAGGATCCATTACTTCAATTCAAGCAGTATATGTACCGGCTGACGACTATACAGATCCCGCCCCCGTTGCGACATTTGCACATCTTGACGCATCGATTAATCTAGAAAGATCGCTTTCAGAACAAGGTCTATATCCAGCGATCGATCCTTTAGCTTCAAATTCGCGCGTACTTGATCCGACAGTAGTTGGCAAGGAACATTACAATACAGCTCGTGATGTTATTAAGACGTTGCAAAGATATAAAGATCTTCAAGATATTATTGCCATATTGGGTATTGAGGAGCTTTCAGATGCAGATAAGTTAGTAGTATCAAGAGCACGCAAGATTCAGCGCTTTCTTACACAACCTATGGCAGTGGCTGAACCATTCACTGGACGACCGGGTAAATACGTCAAGGTAGAAGAGACGGTTCGGGGCTTTAAGGAAATACTTGAAGGGAAACATGACAATAAAGCAGAGATTGCCTTTTATATGAAGGGTACGATTGAGGAAGTAAAATAAAAGGACTTTAAATATTACGTAAAGATGATATGGCAGTATTACACTTGAAAATCATAACTCCTAAGAGAGTTGCGCTGGAAAAAGAGGTAGAGAAGATAACAGTGCCGTCAACATCAGGTGAGATTACTATTTTACCAAAACATGCTTTTTTATTTACTCTTCTTAGTGAGGGTATTGTTCGATATAAAACTGGGCGAGAAGATGAATATTTGGCCATAGGTGGAGGGTATCTGGAAACAGATGGTGAGAGAGTGGAGTTATTGGTTACTCGCGCATATGGTCAGGACGCTATAGATCAGGCAGCGACAGAAAAGGCTATAGAACATGCGAAAGTTGAGATGAAAACACCAAAAGACAAACAGCAGTTAAAAGAGGTGTCGTCATTGTTACGCAAATCACTTATTGATATGAAGCTGCTTAAGAAAAAAGCTCCAAAGACATTTTCAGAACATTAGGTATTTTGCGGTTAATTAGTCACCTGTTTCGTATTATATGTTATATGATTAAATAATGGCTCTCATAATTGTAGAATCACCTACTAAAGCACGTACTTTTAACCGTATCTTAAAAGGAAAAGAGCATTATGTATTTGCTACTTTAGGACATATTCGTGATCTTCCACCACAGGAAATAGCTATCAACTATCAAAATCAGTTTGAACCAATGTATCAGGAGATACTTAAGAAGAAAAAAGTGATTGATCAACTTCTTGAGCTAGCCAAGAAAAATGACGAGATTATCCTTGCAACCGATCTTGACCGCGAAGGTGAGTCAATAGCATATCATGTTGCCTATATCTTGGGCTTTATAAAGGAAACTTGGCCGGATTTTTCTATACAAGACAACACCCATAGGTTAAGTCGCATTGTATTTCATGAAATTACCCCAAAGGCACTTGAGGAAGCTCTTAAAGATCGTCATGAACTTCGTATCAAACTCGTTGAGGCACAACAAGCAAGACGTATACTTGATCGTATGGTGGGTTATGAGTTATCACCACTCCTTTGGAAAAAAACGGGAAAAAACTGGCTTTCTGCAGGACGTGTCCAAACAGTTGCGTTGCGGCTTATTGTAGAACGCGAGAAAGAAAGAAGAGCGTTTAAGGTAGAAGAATATTTTCAGATCTATGGATTGTTTATGCAAGGTGAAGAGTTTAAGGGCAAACTCATTAAAAAAGATGATCTTTCTTATGAAATTACCCAAAAAATAGATTTGTATGCAGGTGAGTATGAGTTTACTAAGACAAGCATTACCAAAGATAACGTAGAAAGTATAAAGACAGATCTACAAACCGATACATACGAGATCCAGGAAACAACGGAAGAAACAATCAAACGCTATCCGCCCCCACCATATAGCACCTCACTTCTGCAGCAAGACGCATTTTTTAAATATGGATTTTCTTCAAAGATGGTGATGAGACTGGCGCAAGATCTATATGAAAGAGGGTTTATTACCTATCACCGTACTGATTCTTTTAATCTTTCCACTCAGTTTGTGTTTAGAGCAAAGGATTACATTGAAGCAACTTATGGAAAGGAATATACTCTTGAAAAACCTCGAGGATATAGAACCAAATCACGAATGGCACAAGAAGCTCATGAAGCAATACGTCCGACCAAGCTTGAAGGCGAAAATATTTTAGATAAGTCAAAAGATAAAAGAATAACTATTAATCATAAAAAGCTTTACAAACTTATATTTGCACGGGCGGTTGGAACCCAGATGAAAGAAGCTGAAATCAAGGTTGTAAAAATCTTTATTTTATCGAGTAAAAAATACCTTTTTGAGTCAAGCTCACAACAGGTATTGTTTGACGGCTTTTTACGTATTTTGAATCCTGATTTTGTGAACCAGAACACACGTGCCATCTCCTTGACCAAAGGTTCAAAAGTTACCTTGAAAGAACTTGAACCCAAAGAATTAAAGACGACCCCCCCTTATCGATATAACGAAGCAACTCTTATTCGAATTCTTGAAGAAAAAGGAATAGGAAGACCATCTACCTATGCTCCCATAATCTCTCTCATCCAGGAAAAAGGCTATGTTGATAAAGAGGGTAGGTACTTCATGCCAACAAAACTTGGCGAACCAATATCAGACTATTTATCAAAGAGCTTTCCTCAACTTTTCAATCTTGAGTTTACATCGCATATGGAAGAAGGTTTGGATGAGATAGCTGAAGGAAAAAAAACCGCAGTCTCAATATTAAGCGAAGTGTATGTTCCTTTTAAAACCCAACTTGATGTGCAAAAAAATGATACAAGCTCCGTTGAGATAAAAGAAGAAACCACAGAGGCATGTCCAAACTGTGGAAAACCACTTATTATACGATACTCCCGATTTGGAAAATTTTATGCTTGTAGTGGCTATCCTGCTTGTAAAACCACAAAATCATTTCTCAAAAAAGTTGCTGGAAAGACCTGTCCAAAATGCAAAGGAGATATAGTTGTCAAATATTCCAAAAATAAAAAACGCTTTTATGGCTGTTCGAATTATCCAAAATGTAACTACAGTAGTTGGACAGTAAAAGGTATTGTCTAGTTTGATATATTTAATACATGAATCTTAAATATATATTTATCTCAGGAGGAGTGATCTCAGGTATTGGTAAGGGTATTACGTCTGCCTCTATTGCTTACCTATTACAGTCTGCGGGTTTTAGAGTTACTCCAATTAAGTTTGAAGGGTATCTTAATATAGATGCTGGCACCATTAATCCAATCGAACACGGTGATCCTTTTTTGTGTGAAGACGGAACAGAGGCAGATATGGACATTGGTACGTATGAGAAGTTTTTGGGACGTAACATGAGTAGAGATAACTTTGTCACCATGGGCCAAGTTTATCAACATATTATAGAAAAAGAACGTAGGTTTGAATATGGAGGGGAAGACGTTGAAGCTGTTCATATATGTGGCGAGATAATAGAACGAATACAAAAAGTGGGCAAAAAAGACAATGCAGAAATAGTACTTATTGAACTGGGTGGTACGGCTGGGGAGTATTGGAATGTTTTTTTTTATGAGGCATCGCGTATACTTACTCTTCAGAATCCGGATGATGTAATCCACATACATGTAAGCTATGTACCAACCCCTGAGCATTTAGGAGAGCCAAAGACCAAGCCAACGCAACTTTCAGTTCGAACCCTTAACTCTCTTGGTGTCCAACCTGATTTTATTGTTGCAAGAAGTAAAACCTATATTGACAAACGCAGGAGAGACAGATTTGCGCTTTTTTGCAATGTACGCGGAGAGGACATAATCTCCAATCCAGATGTAAAAAGCGTTTATGAAATCCCACATATTTTACATGAGCAGTCTTTGGACAAAAAAATACTCAAAAAGTTAGGTTTACCGGAAAAAGCATCAGACTTAACGAAGCTACATCAGCTTATCAAAAGTATTAATTCGCCAAAGAGTAAATCGATGGTGATAGCCATAGTTGGCAAATATTTTGGTACAGGTGACTATCAGTTACAAGATTCATATGCCGCCCTCTTTGACGCACTCAATCATGCTTCATGGAGAGTGGGTGTAGAGATAAAAACAAAGTGGATAGACGCTGAAGAGGTAGAAAAACACGGAACTGCAATAATTGGAAAGCCTGATGGGATCATTGTTCCCATAGGTTGGGGAGAAAGAGGGGCGGAGGGTATGATCTCCTCTGCAAATTATGCTAGAGAACAAAAAATACCCTATCTTGGACTCTGTTATGGTATGCAGCTTGCCGTAGTTGCGTTTGCTAGAAATGTCCTGCAGCTCAAAGATGCAAATACAACAGAAAACGCACTAAATACTCTTCATCCGGTGATACATATCATACCCAAACAAGATCGGCTGATTGCAAAGCGTGCCTACGGAGGTACTATGAGGCTTGGAGGATGGGAGGCACAAATAAAAAAAGATACTCTTGCCTACCACATATATAAGGAACATAAAGCCTTTACAGATGAGTCAAAAGACATGACAAACGAAAGACATAGGCATAGATGGGAGTTTAATAACGCTTATAGAGAGCAGTTTGAAAGTCATGGTCTTGTTATATCTGCAAGATCTAAAGCTGAAGGTTTGGTTGAGATTGTCGAACTTCCACAGTCAATACATCCGTTTTATCTGGGGACTCAAGGTCATCCTGAATACAAAAGCAGTCCTTGGAATCCTCACCCTATCTTTTTGGCATTTCTTGAGGCTTGTAAAAGTTAAAATGAGATGATACAATAACATATGGCAAATTCAATACCGTTTAGAGACATTTCACTGCATATCGGTGATACGCTAAATATTACCTATAAATTTAAAGATGGTGAAAAAGAACGTCAACAGCTTTTTAAGGGTATTCTTTTAAAGATATCTGGAAGCACTAGTGAAAACCGCATGATCACAGTAAGAAAAATATCCAAAATCGGTATAGGGGTTGAGCGCATTATTCCACTTCTCTCCCCAAGCCTCGTTGAAGTCAAGGTAGTAAAAAACAGCTCATATACAAAGTCTAAACTGTATTTTGTCCGCTCCCTTACCGAAGCTGAGGTCAAACGAAAACTTTATAGTAAAAAATGATGCCTTCCTCAACTCAAGTCGGTAAACTTGGAGAGAAAATAGCAACAGATTTCTTAACTACTAAGGGCTTCATGATCAAAGAAAGAAACTTTCGAACTAAATCTGGTGAGATAGATATAATTGCCCAAAAAGATCGTACCATTTTTTTTATAGAAGTAAAGACCCGCGTGGGTATTAAAAAAGGCAAGCCTTACGAGTCTGTAACTCCTCGCAAACTATCTCATTTAAAACATACATCAGAGCTTTATGTCTTGCAAAACAATCTTAAAACGTATAAACTATCTTTGAACGTAATCTCTATAATCTTAAGTAAAGATCAGAAGGTGCAAAAATTAGACTATTTTGACGATGTCATGTTATAAATTAAAAATTAATCCATGTTTGAGACAACGAATGATGTTTTAATACGTTTCTGGATCAAGTTTATAAACTACATTCCTGACTTTTTTGGCGGGCTTCTCATTTTGCTTATCGGTTTATTTGTGTCAACGGTACTCAAGAAAATTCTTCTTACCATACTTGCTTTTTTTCGCGTTGATGCACTATTAAATAGAACTAGGCTTGCAACTCAAAAAGAAGTTCGACTGTGGCAAGAGGTACTTACGGAACTTGTCAAATGGACGATAATAATACTATTCCTTATTCCAACTCTTGAGACATGGGGACTTTCTAAAGCTACATCTGTACTAAATCAATTCTTATTTTATCTGCCCAACGTCATTGTGGCAGTTGTCATAGGGTTTGTTGGCATCATTATCTCAAATCTTGCGTCAGATTTAGTAAAGCATAGCGTCAATTCCTTAGGGGCAACTTCAGCCAATACCTTAAGTGCTTTTTCCAAATCTACCATAGTTTTTTTTACGATACTTATCATGATGAATCAGTTGGGAGTTGCCCAAGACCTTATACGTATCTTCTTTACGGGAATTGTAGCTATGATAGCCATAGCCGGGGGACTTGCATTTGGTTTAGGAGGAAAAGACGTAGCTCGCGATTTACTTGAGGATTTAAAGAAAAAGCTAGGTAAATAAGTGAAAATTAGTCAAAGTATGTACTCAAACGGATAAATGACTGTGAGCTTACATCAAACCAAAATGAAACTTTCTGGCCTTGCTTTTTTGAAACGGTGTTTACCACTACTAAAACAGAGTCTGCCCATCCAGTGACGTCTGTAATAGCAAAGTCTGGTACTTGTTCTGAAAATAACTCCTGTATATTTATATATTGCTTGTCTGGGTAGAGAGGGTTGCCAGATGAGGCAAAAACATAATAATTATTAATGGTGGGAGTCGATTCTTTCAAGAATACATATTTATTGTCAGGAGACCATGCATTGTAGGGAATAGACAGATTTTCTGTATCATCCACCTCCTTATTAAATATAGTTTTTTGATCCGACTGCAAACCTATGGTATAGAAAAAATATTTCGTTGGCAAGCCGCTTTGCTGTTGTTTTTCCATTGTTAAAGTGATCGTACCATCGGGTGAATCCATAATAGAGGTCTGTATAGGTGAAGCTAAAGTTTTGGTTGGTTGAATAATCTGAGTAGGCAAAACACCTGAGAACATCCGTCTTGTATTTACCTTATTAGTTTGTAACAACACAAAAAGACCAAGGGCTGTACCTAAACTGATGATAAAAAGCATCTCCAGTTGCTGTCGTATAGTATGCATATACAGATTTGATTAATCACCATCATAAATAGTAATTTTGGTGCCAGGATTATTTTTGACCGCATGAGTAGTTGGTCCATTGGTCTGAGGTGATGCCCATTCATATAACTTGGCCACATCGGTTATCTTCATATTTATGCATCCATGACTCATCGCATGACCAAAGTTATTATGCCAATAAGCGCCATGCAAGCTGAAACCAGAATTTGCTGGTACTTTATCGTTTGAATAAAACATAACATAGGGGACATTGGGTAGATTATAATAATCATCCCCCGAACCCCCACTCATACGGGTAGATCGTATCTTTACCCAGATGGTAAATTCTCCCTCAGGAGTCGGAAACCATTTACCTGAAGATATGGGCGTCTCCATAAATAATGAATCTCCCTCATAAGCTGATAGCATCTGGGTCTTCAGATTGACATATATATGTTTCTCACCTTGTTTTAAATCTGATCCCACCCCCAAGATGATGGGTCTAGTGGTTTCTGCGGCTAAATCAATCGTTGGAACAAGAACCATCTGGTTGTTAAAAACTCCATTCTCGTTATTTTCAACCTTTAGCATTAAGCTTTCTTTACAACTAAGTGTATTTGCGCATGTAGTAATACTTTTTTTTAAAAATAGTGGGTATAAGAGCATGATCAACGAGGCAGTAACTATGAGACATATCGCATAATCCTTCTTTTTTAGCACACTTTATAATAGTACAAAAATAGAATTGTGTAAAGTTTGGTATAATATAGGTTATGAGCCAACGTCTTATTGCTCTTCTTGGTTTTGTTTTCTTCTTTAATCTCTTTTTTTTTCATAGTTTCGGATCTGTCATGTTTGGACTTATGGTCTTTGGATCCTTTATCTTTCTAACTGTTACCTTTAAACCAGCGCAATACAAAAAGACTGAGCTTCTTTCTGCACTTAGTATTTTATTAATACTTTTATTTTTTTGTTTGGGAGTAATCCTTCGAGCTAATGGTTTTATACAGTCAGTGCTTGGCTTGTCCAGTCTAATAACCCTAGTTATATACGCATATATTTTAAGTAGTAGAATTCCAATGGTCCGCTCATTATTTGAGTTTATTTTGGCACCTCTTTATTTTGCTCAAACCTATATTAAAACAGGGTTTAAGACGATAAGCATCGTGACCTCCGGACAGTACAAGGAAATACTTTCGGAAAAGTCGGCCGTTGTAAAGAGCTCTCTTGCTCGATCACTTCTCATAGGGTTTATGATCGGACTTATTGTCATAAGTATCCTTATATCCATGTTTTCAAGCGCAGATCCAATATTTGCATCATTTATTAAAAATATTGTTTCAGCAGACTTTATTCAAACACTTTCACAAAGACTTACTTTAAGTTTTTTACTTCTTCTATTGCTGCTTCCTTTTCTTACACTCAATCGTCGTAATATTTTTAATTCTCCCTTAGAGTTGTTGAAAAGACTGAACTTGGTGCATGAAATGTCTGTTGTTATGGGATTAGTAGCTCTTATCATTGGATTATTTCTTATCATACAGTGGCCATATGTATTTGTAAGAGTACCATTTGAAACCGATCTTTCCAAATTCGGTGTGGCTACTTATTCTGAATATGTACAAAAAGGTTTTGGCGAATTACTAAAGATTGCATTGTTTGTTTACGGGTTAATATGGGCAGGTTTAGTAATCTTGCGAGAAAACAAAGCAAAAGAAAAAAGTGTTTTAAAGTATATACAGATTGTAGTGCTTGTTGAGTTTGCTGTCTTTCTGTTTTCAATATTCAGAAGAATATGGCTTTATCAGGAATATCATGGGTGGAGTTTGATACGTATTTACGGTAGCTTTTTTCTTCTTTGGATACTTGGTGTTACGATATTCCTTGCCCTCAGGCACTTTTGGCAGAGAAAATGGGTGATTGGGGAGATGATATTTACTGCTCTTATTATCTTTATGATTGGTGTGCTTAATGTTGAGACTTTTATTGTTCTTAATCATCCTCCAACCGTAAATGGTAAGGTTGACTATGTTTATTTGTCGCGGATGTCCTCTGATGGATATGTAGGGTGGGAGAAGGCATACACGTATCAAAAGAATTTAATTGAAAAATATGAAAAGAAAGAGTTTTTAAATAAAGATGAACGAAAAGAAGTAGCATATGCAGGCATTGTCATAAGAGAATTGCTGCAAAACTATAAAGACATGGTGCTACAGAGAGGTACCCAAAATGATCTAAAACAATATTTGATCGAAACCTATGCCTTTCAAAGAGATGCAAACTTAAATTTGTATGTACCACCTGGCTCAAGAAACTATATTATGGAGCAAAATGATGGGATCACGAAGATGCAAGAACTAATCTGGTCAGAGATGATTGATTACCGTAAGGCTATCAAAGACATAACCATTTCTAAATCAACATATAAATATCGATTTAATCTTAGTGATACAGATTCGATGAGGTGGAACCGAAGCTTTTTTACGCTTCCCTACTATAGCGATTATTTTAAAAATAAGATTAAAACTGATAAAAAGATTAAAGATTCTAATATTGACAGATTCTATACCTGGAACGCATCTGACGCAAGAGCCTTTTATCTTATGAATAAAAACATAAGCTACCATGAGCTTTTGCAGTTGCAACGCAAATATTTTAATATTTACTATACTATCGAAAATCAATTTGTTGATCAAAGAGACTACGATATGGACATATCTCTCGAATCACCCCTTTTGGATTAATGTAAGGAATTTAAAAGGTTTTTCTAGATATAATTATAAACATGTTTGATTTAAAGATCTTTATCAGCATACTTGCGATTATTTTGACGTTTATTGGATATGTTCCGTATATTCGTGATACTTTTACTGGAAAAACTACACCGCATATATATACTTGGTTTATCTGGGGTTTTGTAACCGCCATTGCATTTGGCTTACAGTTAAGTGGAGGAGCGGGGGTTGGTGCATGGATAACATTGGCTGTAGTATTGATATCTGCTTTAATTTTTGTAGTTGGCTTAAGAAATGGAAAAAAAGACATAGCTCCACTTGACACCGTATTTCTACTTCTTTCTCTTGTAGCACTTGTTTTATGGCTTATTGCTAAACAGCCTATTTTATCTATCATACTCGTATGCACGATTGATATGTTTGGTTTTGTTCCAACTATTCGAAAATCTTGGCATAAACCATATTCAGAAACGCTATTTTCTTATGAGCTTGCTGGATTTCGTCATGGTATAAGTTTGCTTGCTCTACAAAATTATAGTATTGTTACTTGGCTATATCCTGTGACATGGTCAATCGCCAATACGCTTTTTAGCGTAATGCTGATTATTAGAAGGCGCCAGATTTAAAGGAAGTAATTAATTGTATTATGTTAATTTGATAGCTATTTCTTTTACAGGTTTTCTTAGGGTTATTTTTTCTTGATTAACTTCGTCTGAGGGTTGGCCAACCGCAATCATGCACTCTACATCATAATCATCACCTAACTTTAAATACTGTTTTGCTTTGTCATAATCAAAACCGCTCATCGCATGGACGACAAAATTTCTATTCACACCCTCAATCGCGAAAGCTTGCCATGCGGCTCCAGAATCAAAAGAGTGCGTCCTGTCAAATTTGCCATTATGCTCAAAGGTCTTTTTTGAAACAACAATGATCAAAAAAGCTGCTTTTTTACACCAGTTCTGGTTAAAGGCAGATAAAAGCTGTATTAAGTCTGTAAAAGACTTATCTCCTTGTTTTGCGTAGTAAAATCGCTCAGGTTGTGCATTAAATGCAGACGGAGCATAGAGAGCAGCTTCAATAAGAGTTAGAAGATCGTTTTCTGGTATGGTTTTTCCCGTCATCATACGTGGTGACCAGCGAAAAATAATTGACTCTAAGACTTTATTGGAGTTATTTCTCTTTTTTTTTGCTAGTAAAGAAATATTTATCATATGTTGTTTAAAAGTATATCAAAATTATCTGTATAATAGCGGGTATGGCAAGTTCGGGTGAATTAAAAATTAGAATTTTGGAAGTATTCGGATCAGACGGATTACCTTCTTGTGGGATGACTGATGCTGGTAGACTTGGACAAGGAGAAGGAAAGACTGAATATATCGGCGGTAGTAAGGAAGAGATACCACCCGGGACTCCAAGATGGATGTTACCCTTTGCCTTACTTCACAGGTATATCCCGGACAAAATGCCAAAATCACCTCGCAATATGGAGAGATATCTTGCTAAAAAAAATTAATGTAATAGTGAATAAGTTGGAACTTATTTCTTAAAAAAAACTTTAGAGTATACAGATGAAGATTTTGATACTTAGTTTGATATGGGTGTTGTCCTAGGTGGAGGAGGTTTTGTAGGAGAATTTGAATTACCTATATAGTTTCCAGCTGCATCGTAATAATAATAAGTTACAAAACCTGAAGAAGTAACAGTTTTGCGCACTCTTCCCATGGCATCAAAATAATATGTTATTCCATTGACTTTTCTTACTGAATTAACATTCGCCTTGCTATTAATTGAAGTGGTTTTTTGGGAGTAAATACCAATGGCAATTATCGCTGCAATTAAAAGAAGGAAAAAGATAATTACTAGAATATTTTTAAGGCGTTTATTCATAAGGGCTAATTAATTATAGTTATATTTCACAAGGTTTTCAAGTATAGTAGTAATTAGATTTCCTAGAACAGACTTCCTGAACCTGTAAGCCTTTTATAACAAATTTGAAACCCACTGGGTTTGAGTTTTGAGAATCGTACAGTAATTTTTTAGAAAAGTACAAGGATGTCTCAATAAGAATCACGTAAACCTATCAATAATATCAATAATTCCGTCTTCATTTTGCGGTGGTGCAATATAATCCGCAATTGCTTTTAACTCTGAGACTGCGTTTCCCATTGCCACCCTCAACCCACACGCTATTAAAAGTGAAAAATCATTGTAACCGTCTCCAATCCCAATAATTTCTTTCGGTGATATATTTAATATTTGCGAATACTTAAGTACTGCGTGTTGTTTTGTTGCTTCAGCATGAGAAAAATAAACATCGGCAAATTTTTCACTTTTATAAGATGCTGATTTAACCACAGCCAAATTTTTAAATTTGTCTTCTACTTGTTTTATCAACAGATCAGCTAACTCATGAGTTAAGTCATGGATTGACACCTTTCGAATTTTTACGTTTTGGGGAACATCTTGGGGATTTTCTAGATTAATCGAATCGCATGACAATCTTGTTAAAGTTTCTTCTGGAATCATGTTGATTATTTCTTGAGCTTCGTTATTTGGTAAGTTTTTTTCCCATATAACAGACCCATTGTTTCCATCGATAATAACAGCTCCATTATCACTAATAATAGGAGTGGTTAAGGAAAGATGCTTGGTTAGATATTCAAGTAAGAAAAAAGGTCTTCCGGATGCAAGACTAAATAGCATACCCTTTTGACTTAATTCTTTTATCTTTTTTGTTGCTTTTTCCGAGGGAACGGCTTGAGGAACAATAGGGGTTAATGTACCATCTACATCAGAAATAATTGCTTTGTATTTACCCATCTATTTAGTATAACAAACAGTCATATTCCGTTTATGAATTAAAACTTACTCCATTTCTTATAGTGGAATATCACACTAAAATAACTCTGGGGGTTTGTAAAAAAATAGTTACTCCAGGTTTTTGTATTGCAACTTGCTCAGAATATACTTTAATTGAATTTTCATTATACCTCTTCCATTTCCTCCTTTTAAATACTTTTCTCTTCTTCTGGCATCTAACTCCTTTAAGTAAGCTTCGTAATAAATCAACTTTAGAGGCGTGCGATATTTGGTTGCCTTTACAAAACCGCTTATGTGAGCTCTGTATCGCGATCGCAGATTGTCTGTATAACCAGTATACAACTGTCTATCCTTTTTTGAAAATAGAATATACACGTAGTACACAATTGTACTTTATACGATAGATATATTTTTGTACAGAGTCTAGAAACTGCAAACCTTATAAAAGTATTGTTGCGATAGGTTATCAAATGCGAAGTCACTATATATTATTAGTGCAATTTAATTTAATATTTCGTCCATAAAATAGATTTAACTATTTAAATGAAGATTTGATCTTGACATTTGAACTGAACTGGTTAATATGTTAAAGGAAGTCTCGGTGAGCAAGCTAAGCTTGCTGTACACCGAGCTAAGCTCGGTGATCCATTGAGTGTCGCAACCGAACCAAACCTGAGAATAATTATTCCAGAAATTCTTGATTGGTATTCTAGCTTCGGCCAGTATAAGTACTTCCTTCAAGCAATGTACGCTTAAGTATTCAAACCACTAATTTATATATGTTATTCAGACATGGTGATAATCAGTCTCTGTTTTAATTCTGGATATATTTGAAAATCTACATCTACATCAGTTGATATCCTAGCTGGTTCTTCTGGAATATCTTCAATTGTAAATTGATAATCAGAAATAATAGATAATAATTCATTTGGACACGGAAATATAATAAGTTTTCCACCTGATTTTATGCTCTTTCTTAAATTCAATATGGTATACCCCATATATAGTAAGTTCTTTTCATAATCTTGCTGATTAAGAGCACCTCTTTTAATTCCAGTATCAACGAAAAATGAACTTCCCCATCTGAAAGCTGAAAAATGAGCAATTGCTACATCAAATTGCATTCCAAAATCTGGGATTTCAAGAGCTTCTGCATTTGCAGTATATTCACCTACTTCTGACACATCTAATAATCGATCTATACCCCAAGCTTGGATTCCGTTTTTCCTCAAATGTTTTACGAAACCCGCTTTCAGACCACACCCAATGTCTAATACTTTTAGTCCTCTCAACGAATCTAGGCTTATACCCAAATGAGCCATGATGTTTCCAGGGGGATACTCAGTAGTACAATCCATTTTTCCTAGAGTTTCTATCACATCAATATTATAGGATATATTGATTAAGTTTTCAAGTTGAATTGGAGAAAATAGATTGTTAGAGCAGTATAATTTATATTTGTGATCCCATGGGGATTCGAACCCCAGATTCTCTGGCTGAAAACCAGATGTCCTAGGCCGCTAGACGATGGGACCAGTTTTATTATTATATCATCACACTTTTATAAAGTGTGCCAAAATAAAAAGAAGATAACGTCTTATACGACCTTTTCCCTAAAGCCGTAATAGATGAGAAAGCCGGCAAAAGCAGCAAGAAGAAGAGTTGGTATAACTCCACCCGCTTCAAGCAATCCACCTTTTGTGGAAGATGTAGCTTCAGCAGGGACAGAAGCCGAACCGATTGTAAGAATAAATGCATAACTTTTATCACCTGATGCTACTTTTACTTTATAATCCCGCTTTTCAAGCTCGGTTGGATGAGTATATTTCCAACTACCATCTTCAGTCGAAGTCTTAATAGTACTAACTTCATCGTCAAGATAGATGTCTACATTGGCTCCTTTGCTGCCAGTTCCTTCAAGCGTTAGGCGGGTTGGTTCATACCACCATTGATTATAATATTTGCCATTTACATTCAAAGCTCCGATTTTGGTAATGACAAGTTCTTCAGCAAAAACAGATGAGGTAAAAACAAAAAAAAGTGGAATAAAAAGAAGAGGAAATAGTTTTTTCATATAATTTTTATATTATATGTTTTAAAAACACTTGTCAAATCGATAGGATAAAATATTAAACGGTTTAGAAAGAGACGATTAAAACGATCTCACCTCTATATATTTTTTCAGAAAGTTCTTTTGGTATGCCACGCACAACTTCTTCAAACTTTTTGGTAAGTTCGCGACATACACAGACCCTAACAGATGGGACAATAGAATCAAGTACCCTCAAGGATTCATTTATGCGGTTTGGTGATTCATAAAATACGACTGGTCCATGATCAAGTATGAGAGATACTTGTCTTGCCTTTTCAAAAGTTTTTATTACGTCATTTTTTTTCTTTGGTAAGAAACCAAAAAAAACATAGTTTTTGAGTTCAAATCCACAGTGAACTAGTGCTGTGATATCAGCGGTCGGGCCGGGTATTACAGTAAAGGGTATTCCGCGTCTGATCGCTTGTTGTACCAGAAGATATCCTGGATCACTGATAAGGGGCATACCAGACTCACTTATGAGGGAGATATTTTTCCCATCTTCAAGCATCTCAATGATACCGGGAAGTCTTTCAAATTCCTTTTCTTTATAGTACGGGATAATTTTTAATGCTGTAATTTGAAGCTGGAAAGATTTCTTTATATATTCAAGAAGCGTGTGGGCTGATCGAGTATCCTCAGCAAGTATGATATCTGAAGATGCAATAGTTCTTGCTTGTCGAAGTGAAGTATCTTCGAGGTTGCCGATAGGAGTACCAACAATATATAGCATACCTTTATTATAAACTTATTTTTTTTGCTTGAGCTTTCTAGATATGATTTCAAAACCGATAGGTAGTAGCGAAATCAGGACAACTCCTATTATGACAAGAGAAAAGTTATGTTTGACAAACTCAATATTACCAAAGAAAAAACCCGCAAGTGTTGCTACTGCAACCCAGAGTACACCGCCTATCACATTGTATGAAAGAAACTTTACATAGTCCATGGTGCCAATGCCTGCCACAAAAGGAGCAAAAGTACGGATAAAGGGCATAAATCGTGCAATTATGATAGTTTTTCCACCGTGTTTATGGAAAAATTTCTGTGTTTCTTTGATATGCTTCTCATCAATCGGTATCTTGGGATGAGCTATTATTTTTTTTCCAAAAAAATGGCCAATCCAGTAATTCGCTGTGTCGCCAAGGATCGCAGCTGTAGTAAGTATGAATAGAAGTAGTGCGATATTAAGTGAGTTTAGCGCCGCAAATGCGCCAGCTGCAAAAAGAAGCGAGTCACCAGGGAGAAATGGAGTAAAAACGAGGCCGGTTTCCATAAAAATAATAAGAAACAAAATCAAGTATGTTACCGTACCATATGTCATTATGATCTGACCGAGGTGAACATCTATATGAAGTATAAAATCTATCATGTATTTGATTATTTCCATCTTGTAATTATGACACAAGGAAAGTGGTAATGCAATAAGCGATTAAAATATGATAAAATTATTGGTTAGCTTTTTTTAATCACATGTTCAAGCTTAAATCTGCATTTAATCCAACCGGCGATCAGCCCCAAGCCATAAAACAGCTTTGCGAAGGGGTTCGTAATGGTAGAAAAAATCAAGTATTGCTTGGAGTAACAGGATCGGGTAAAACATTTACCATGGCTAACGTTATCCAGGATCTAAATCTTCCAGCTCTCATCATATCTCACAATAAGACTTTGGCAGGTCAACTATATCAAGAAATGAGAGATTTCTTCCCCCAAAATGCCGTTTCATACTTTGTTTCTTATTATGACTACTATCAACCCGAGGCATACATCCCTCAAACAGATACGTATATCGAAAAAGAAGCTCAAATAAATGAACTTATTGATAAGCTTCGACTGCAATCAACGGCAAATATTTTAACTCGAAATGATGCAATTGTTGTTGCCTCTGTCTCAAGTATTTACAATATCGGTTCTCCGCTTGAATATGGAAAGTATGTGCTGACTCTTGAAATTGGAGAGGGTGGAGATCTAAAGGCAATTGGGAGAAAATTGGTAGAACTTCATTATGACAGAAGCGAGTTTGAATTTAAAAGAGGAACGTTTCGTATACGAGGAGAAAGGATTGATATCTATCCTGCGTATGAGGATGAAGGCTATATGATTGAAACAATCAATAGTAGAGTAACCAGAATCTCTAAGTTTGAAACCATAAGTGGAAAAGAAATCGAAAAGGAGATAAAAAAAGTCATTATCTATCCTGCAAAGCATTTTATGACCGATCAAGCTACTGTCAAGGCTGCAGAAGCACAAATCAGGGCAGATTTAAAAAGCGAATATTCTATGCTTAAGAAAGCCGGAAAAACAGTTGAAGCAGATAGACTTCTACGCAGAGTGAACTACGATCTTGAGATGATTAATGAGGTTGGGTATGTCAATGGTATTGAAAACTACTCTCGATATTTTGACGGAAGAAAGATTGGAGACCCACCCTTTTCTCTTCTTCACTATTTTAAGCAGGCTTATGGAGATAAATTTCTTGTATTTATTGATGAATCACATATGACAGTGCCGCAGATTAGAGGCATGTATAATGGCGATCATTCAAGAAAAAAAAAGTTGGTTGATTTCGGTTTTCGATTGAGGGCATGTTTTGATAATAGGCCAATGACTTTTGATGAATTTTATAATGTCCCAAAACATATTATTTACACTTCAGCTACTCCCAATGAATGGGAAATCGAACAGTCTAGAAAGAATGGCAAGTGGAAGGAAAATGAATATGAAGGAATTGCACAACAACTCATAAGACCTACCGGAATTATTGACCCACAAATTTCAGTGCGCCCTGCAAAAAGTGAGGTATTAGACTTGATAGGAGAAATTGAAAAAAGAGTAACACTATCTCAAAAAATTCTTGTAACTACACTTACTAAAAAAACAGCAGAGGACCTAAGTATTTACCTTAAGGAAAAAAATATACGGGCTGAGTATTTACACTCGGATATTGAGACGCTTGAAAGGTCAAATATATTAGACAATTTAAGAGGAGGAAGATTTGACGTACTCATTGGCGTAAACCTGCTTCGGGAAGGTCTGGATTTACCTGAGGTATATCTAGTTGCGATACTTGATGCGGATAAAGAAGGGTTCTTGCGCTCCCACACCGCATTGGTTCAAACAATGGGTAGGGCAGCCAGAAATATCTCAGGAGAGGTTATCATGTATGCAGATTCTCAAACTCGATCAATGAAATCAGCAATAGATGAGATTGATCGAAGAAGACAGTATCAGATTGAGTATAATCACAAACATCACATAACGCCAAAGTCTGTAGTAAAACCAATCAGAGGAAAGGTTGTTGAACAGGATGAGATTAGTTCTGTTTCCAACAATACTACTGTAGACAAGATAAGGGGAGAATCATTAACACCCTATGACCGCAAAAAGCTTATTGCCAAACTTGAAAAAGAGATGAGACATGAAGCTGAAAATCTCCATTTTGAGATGGCTATAAAGATAAGGGATAAGGTTAGAGAATTAAAAAATAATCTGTAATACTCATATGATGGAACATATCAAAATTAGAGGAGCAAGACAACACAACTTAAAAAATATATCTCTTGATATACCAAAGAATAAGCTTGTTGTTATGACCGGTGTATCTGGATCAGGCAAATCGTCACTTGCTTTTGACACGATATATGCCGAAGGACAGAGAAGATATGTAGAATCGCTTTCTGCCTATGCAAGGCAGTTTCTTGGGATTATGGATAAACCCGATGTAGATTTGATTGAGGGGCTTTCTCCCTCTATATCAATTGATCAAAAGACAGCATCACATAATCCACGCTCAACCGTTGGTACTATCACTGAAATCTACGACTACCTTAGATTGTTATTTGCTCGTGTAGGTCACCCGCATTGTCCAAACTGCAAAATTGAAATCTCAAAACTTTCCCTAGATGAGATAATCGATCGGATTATGGCTGATATCCAACTTAGAATACAGAAGGACAAAATTAAACCTCATGATTTTAAAATTTATTCTCCCCTTGTCAGAGAAAAGAAGGGTGAGTTTAAGGATTTGTTTGAAAATATTCGCAGTAAAGGTTTTTTCAATGTTCGTATCGATGGAACAAATTATAACCTTAAAAATGATGAAATTAATCTGCTTAAATCAAATAAGCACACCATAGAAGTAGAGGTTGATGGTTTTGTTATTACACACAAGGATTTAAAAAATGACATTTTTCAGGCCAATATGCACTCACGTCTGACAAACAGCGTGGAACAGGGCCTCTCTCTCTCAAGCGGACTCATCATCTTGGCAAATGAAGAAAATGAAAAGCTTTATTCGGAAAAATTATCATGTCCAAAGTGTGGATTGTCATTACCTGAACTTGAGCCCCGCATGTTCTCCTTTAACTCTCCGCTTGGCGCCTGTGAAAAATGTAAGGGTTTAGGAACTATATTTATCATCGACCCATCTCTTGTACTGAACGATAAATTAACCATCAATGAAGGGGGAATTCTTCCCTTAAGCAAAGTTTTCTATATGGATACCTGGCACATCAGGCTTTTTAGGAAAATGTGTGAGCTTGAAGAAATAAGCCTTGATACCAAAATAGGCGATCTCTCCAAAGAAAAAGTTAATACCATACTTTATGGTTCAGATCGATTACTTAAGGTTACCGGACCCAACCGATTTGGAAAAATTACCGGAATTGTAGATAAATTTTCAGGTATTGTAAACGAGCTTCAAAGGCGTTTTTTTGAAAATAGGGGAGAGTTTGAAGAAGTTGAAATAAACAGATATATGAAAATTCAAGTATGTGATCTGTGTAATGGTAAAAGACTAAAGCCGGAAATACTATCAATCACGATTGATAAAAAAAATATTATTGATGTGTCAGAGTATTCCATAGACCAGTTGCATGATTATGTAAATCATACACTTCCTCAAATTCTAAACCCCTATGAAAAAGAGGTTAGTCGCATGATTTTGCGAGAAGTAAAGGTACGTCTTTCGTTTCTTCGCAATGTAGGACTGTCATATCTTACATTAAACAGAAGCGCGCAAACATTATCTGGTGGAGAGTTTCAGCGTATCCGTCTTGCTTCTCAGATAGGATCAGGCTTAACAGGTGTTTTATACGTGTTGGATGAACCATCTATTGGCCTTCATCCAAGAGACGTAAGCGCCTTAATAAACTCATTAAAGAAACTGAAAGATCTTGGCAATAGCGTTTTATTGGTAGAACATGATAGAGAAACTATTGAAAATGCCGATTATGCCGTAGAGCTTGGTCCACATGCAGGTAAGGATGGGGGGAAAGTAATATTTGAAGGTACTGTAACTGAGATGAAGAAGTCAAAAAAATCTTTGACTGGTGCATATCTGTCTGGTAAAAAAAACGTTTCTTTTCCTGAAAAAGAACTTGTGATAACAAAGGGCGCGTTAGAACTCCAGGGAGCAACACAATTTAATCTTAAGGAGGTAAATATCAAGATACCTCTTGGCAATCTAATTGCGGTAACTGGAGTATCCGGTTCAGGTAAATCCACTCTCGTGGTGGAAACCCTTTATCCTGCTCTGAAATATTACCTTGATGGGTATTATCAGGAAAAAATGGGAGATTTCAAGCGTCTTCTAGGGCAACACTATATTGAACGGATATATTTGGTCGATCAATCACCAATAGGGCGAACTCCTCGATCAAATCCCGCTACTTATCTAGGGATATTTGATGAAATCCGTAACATTTTTGCAGAAACGGTCGAAGCGAAGGCAAAGGGATTCAAAAAAGGAAGATTTTCATTTAATGTTAGGGGGGGAAGATGCGAAAAATGTCAAGGAGCAGGTGTGATAAAAATCCAGATGCAGTTTTTACCGGATGTATACGTAACGTGTGATGTCTGTTCCGGTCACCGATATAATCACGAAACTCTGGAAATAACTTACAAGGGCAAAACAATATTTGACATATTGAACATGACGGTAGATGAGGCTGTTATGTTTTTCCAAAACCACTTTGTTATCGCTTTAAAATTACGATTTCTTAAGGATGTGGGCTTAGGTTATATAAGCCTAGGACAACCTGCACCAACCTTTTCCGGCGGTGAAGCTCAAAGGATAAAACTAGCAAATGAGCTTTCCCGGCGCGACACTGGTAAAACAATGTATGTGTTGGATGAACCCACAACAGGCCTTCATCTTTATGATATTGAAAAGCTACTTCATACTCTTTACCAACTGGTAGCACATGGAAATACCGTAATTATTATTGAACACAACCTTGATGTAATAAAAAACTGTCAGTATATAGTCGACATGGGCCCGGAAGGTGGAGAAAAAGGAGGAGAGATACTTTATCAGGGTCCGTTACATGGTATTATGAAGAATGCAAGGTCATATACGGGGCAGTATCTTAAATCAATCATTTCAAGTGACAAATAGTATTTGGAAGATAGTGAAAAATTTCTTGCTTTTTATACTATTTGTTTTCTTCTTCCTTTTTTATACTCCCCTCGCACGTGCTGCAGACTTTAAAACTGATTACTTTGTTGATTACTATCTGTCCGAAAAAAATAATGATATCGCTACCAAAGTCTCATTCAAAATAAGAATTACCAATCTTACGACTGACTTAGTAATAAAAAAGTTCTCTATTATTTTTCCGAAAAGCTTTCAGATCGGTAATATTAAAGCTTCCGATGATTTCAAAGATATTACTCCGATTGTAGAAGAGCTTGATGAAAAACACTCAATATCGGCGCAGTTCAGTGATCCTCTTGTGGGAATCAATATGGAAAATACGCTTTATCTTGATTTTCTTCAACATAATCTTTTTAAAGCAAACGGAAATGTCTGGGAAGTAATATTGCCTACCGTTGAAAGGAGAGAAGAAGCTGGAGATTACACGATAACAGTTCATTTGCCTCCCAATTCAGGTAAACAAATATCAATCTCCAAACCAAAGCCAACTCACGTTACCCTAGATGAGATCGTATGGAAGAATCCTGATAGAAAAACTATCTATGCAGTATTTGGAAAGCAGCAAAATTATACTTTGCAACTGAGATATCACCTTAAAAACCCACGCCTCACTCGCGTATATACCGATGTTACTTTTCCTCCGGATACTCTTTACCAAAAAATATTTGTTTCCTCTATTCAGCCAAAACCTGATGAAGTTCGTACAGATGAAGACGGCAATTATTACGGTAGATATTATCTCAACCCTCATGAAGAAAAAACTCTTTATTTCAATGGAGGAATCAGCATCTTTTCTGAGCCGAGGGAGAATATGAAAGGAGTTATACGTTCTCTTTTTAATAAATCACGCAAGTATCTTCTTTCACCAAGCACTCATTGGAAATTGGAAACCAATCAGATCCCCGCAAGTATCACGTCACCGCAAGAGATATATCGATATACAACCGATCTTCTTGAATATAACCGTGGAAGGCTCAACTCATCAGTTACACGGCTGGGAGCCAGCTTAGTACTTCAAAACCCAGACCAAGCTGTTTGTACAGAATATTCTGATGTGTTTGTTGCAGTTGCCAGAGAAAAAGGGAACTATGCCAGAGAAATTCAAGGATATGGATTTTCAAATGACCAGGACTTAAGACCATTATCTATAAACTCAGACATTCTTCATTCATGGAGCGAGTACTACGATATGAACTCTCAGTTGTGGATACCAATTGATCCAACCTGGGAGGACACATCAGGGATTGATTACTTGAATTCATTCGACTTAAACCATATTGTGTTTGCAATACATGGAAAAAAATCAGATTATCCTTATCCAGCAGGAAGCTATAAAACAGATGATAATACAAAAGATATCAATATACTACCAACCGATGAGTATTTTACAGAAAAAAAATCATTATCTTTTGATGTGCCACCCTTGCAAATACCCATAAACACAAATGGTGCGCATATATTAAAGATTACGGTACAAAATACTGGAAATTCATTTATTTTTAATATGCCCATTACAACCTCAGCAAAAGATTTGATCGTATCACCATCCTCTCTTACTATAGAGTCACTTGCACCATTTGAAAAAAAGGAATTGACGCTTGAATACAAATCAAATAACAAATTCAAAACGGTAAAAACAAAGATGGTATTGAGTAGCGATTCTAAAGAGCTGTATGAGCATGAGATTACCCTTAACTCTATGTATCTTACCTTTCTAAAATATGCAATTGTCGGCTTTGCATTTTGCTTTTTTGCTATAATTGCAGTAAAATTTATGAGAAAATGATAATATTTCATATATGAATAAACTAAAAATCTTTGGAAAAACACTAATAAAAAGTTTGACGGAGCCAAAATATTATACTGACGTGTTGAAAGCACCATTTTCTTTTTCTTTTAAATATCTTCTTACCTTATTCTTTTTTATTCTCTTTATCCAAGGACTTATTTTTTCATTATCCATCATTCCACTGATACCAAAAATCCCGCATTATGTCAGCGAAGGAAAAAAAATAGTGAAATCTTTTTATCCTCCTGAACTTACGGTAACCGTAAAAGACGGAAACGTCAGAACAAACGTAGATGAACCATATGCAATACCATTTCCCCCACAGTTCAAAGAAAATAATATGAACTTTGCGGTGATCGATACAAAGGCTTCTGTTGAAGATGCAAAAAAATATAATACCTTGCTTTTTATTACAAAGAATGCAGTTGTTTATCCCGACACCAGTTCAAAAGGTGGATATAAAGTAAACTTTCTTTCAGATTTTAAAGGGTATCTTATATTGAATAACGAAGTATATAACAGGCTTGTAGATAAAATCCTGCCCTACTTTGATTACCTACCAATTTTTATATATGTAATGTTTGTTTTTGCTTTATTATTTATGCCATTTTTTGGCTCCTTTTTTTATCTATCCGGAGTACTTTTTTACCTGCTTTTCCTTTCGATCCTTCTCTTTATTGTCACAAAGATTATGAAAAAAGGACTTAGCTATGTGCAGGTATTTCATCTGGGGATGCATGGAATTACATTCTCATTAGTGTTCTCAACGCTAAAAACTATATTTAATGTCCAAATCCCATATACTTATACGCTTCCCTTTATCTTGTGGATGTTGCTTGTTTTTAATTCGCTAAAACAAACCCATGAAACAGTTGTTTCACATCCCCAGACCACTTGAGAAACAATCGTACGTGAAGCTTCCCTCTACCCATGGAGTGTATATTTTTAAACAAGATAATACTTATCTTTATATTGGTAAATCAGTAAATATTAAAGCTCGTGTCTTATCACATGTTGAAAACTCTTTATTGAATAAAAAAGAACAAGCCATAGTATCACAGACCAACACCGTTGAAACAATATCCACTGATTCTGAATTTAAGGCACTGCTTCTTGAATCGCAACTTATTCAAAAACACTATCCAAAATATAACGTAATCTGGAGAGATGGAAAAAGTCATTTATATATCAAGATTACCCATGAAGTTTATCCAAAAATTACTGCTGTTCGAAAAGAAAATGATGGAAAATCATTGTATTTTGGGCCATTTTCTTCATCCATTGATGTAATGAGCCTTCTTCGATTTATCAGAAGATTGTTTCCATACTGTGCACAAAAAAAAATTACAAGTAAACCATGCTTTTATAGTAAGATTCATCTTTGTGATCCCTGCCCAAACAACGTTGAAACGCTACACAGTAGAGAGAAGTTGCTTTTTAAAAGAAAATATAAAGCAAATATACGAAAAATTATTTCTTTACTGAAAGGAAATACCAAGCAAGTTGAAAAAGCTCTTAATCAAGACCTGAAGCAAACAATAGCAAATCAAGACTATGAAAAAGGAATTAAGATTAGAAATCAAATACAGACCCTCTATTATCTTCTCTATAATCTTTCCTTTAAAACATATACTGAACGTGATTTTGATACTACTGGTAAAAGTCTTCACGAGCTTAAACAGCTACTTTTACCATATTTTCCGTCACTCAGTGACTTATCGAGAATAGAATGCTTTGATGTAAGCAATCTAAACGGCAAGCAGGCAACAGCTTCAATGGTAGTAATGACTAAGGGTCATATTGATAAGGGTGAATACCGAAAGTTTAAAATAAAAAATCTGTCGATTCGTTCTGATTTTGAGATGCTTTCAGAAGCATTAGTGCGCAGATTTAGCAATTCATGGATAAGCCCAAACTTGCTAGTCATGGATGGTGGCAAGCCTCAGGTGAAGACAGCGCTTCAGATAATAAAAAAACTGCATATAAATATACCGCTTATTGGCATAGCGAAGCGGCCGGATCGAATAGTTATTGGAATTGAAAAATATCCAACTATAAGACCGTCAATAAACAATCTTGGATATAGATTGATCCAAGCGATTAGAGATGAATCGCATAGGTTTGCTCGAAAATATCACCTACTACTTCGAAATCACGACATGATATAATTTTCATATGAAAAGGATATTTCGAATGATTATCTTTTCCTCATTTGCCCTTATACTCACATCTCTTTGGAACAAGGGTTTTATTCTTCCTTCTGATCTTATTACTTTTTTTGTTGCATCATTAACTCTAGCTTTAGTTTTTTATATAATCCTACCCTTATCCAAAATTATTTTGCTTCCCCTTAACATTATCACCCTTGGACTCGTTACATTTGTGGTTTACTTAGTTATTCTTCACTTTAGTGGAGCAAGTCTTCACTTATTTGAAATAACAGAATGGAACTTTCAAGGCTTAAATATTGCTTTTATTTCCATTCCAAAGATGCATATTTCTTATTTAGGAAATTTGGTTTTGTCTTCTGTATCAATATCAAGTATAATAAATGTATTTGAGCAATTGCTTTAGGTCTTTATGAAAAATGTATTAATTATTATCAACATCGTTGTTTCTATCGTCATTGTTGCGCTTATCTTGATGCAGGGAAGAGGTGCTGGCTTAGGAAGCGCATGGGGCGGAGGGGGAGAGATGTTTGCCACACGAAGAGGAATTGAAAAAGTAACTCTGCGTATAACAGTTCTTTGTATTATTTTGTTTTTCATCATATCTCTCATTAGTTTTTTTATAAAATAACCCGTCATGACGAGAGGGAATATAAGCATCCGGTACTATTACTGGCTTAGCATAGAATTTGTAAAGAAACACTCAAAACTCATTTTTTTAAGTGCGCTTATTTCTACGATTTTTATTGTAAGCTCTATCACTATTTCTCCCTACTTGATAACCTTACTATCACCTCAAAATACGGTCGTTGGTATGGTTGGTTCTTACACTATTGACACCTTGCCAGAGGAAGTTTTATCTAAAGTCTCAAATGGACTTGTCTATATTAATGAGAGTGGAAAGATCGTACCGATACTTGCCGAATCATGGGAATTGTTAAAAGGTGGAAATACGTATCGATTCCATTTAAAAAAAAATGTCTTGCTTGACGATGGGTCGTTTTTTGTAGCAAAAGATATTAATTATTCGTTCAAAGACGTGGAAGTACAAGTAGTGGGTGATTATGTGATTGAATTTACCTTAAAAAAACCTCTTGCCACTTTTCCCATTTATTTGACAAAACCTGTTATTAAATATCCATATATTGGAATAGGCGGGTTATACAAAGTCAATCGCATGAAGCAAAAATACGACAAAATATCAGAGATTAGTCTCACTCCAAACAAGAAGGATCTTCCTAGACTAACCTACAAATTTTTCGCTAATGAGCTGGAGATGATAAGCGCTTATAAGCTTGGACAAATAAGTCAATTCACGATACAAAAAAAAAGCGTGGCAGATGTTTTTCTCTCGTGGAAAAATACAAAAGTGGAAAAAATAGTCGACTATTCGAATCTACTTACCCTTTTTTTTAACTTTAACAACCCATTTCTTAAAGAAAAAGAGGTTCGATCCGCCATTGAATTAAGTATAGATCGAAGTAAATTTGCAGAGGTAGGAGTAATGGCTAAAAGTTCAATACCTCCCTCATCCTGGGCCTACAATAAAGATTTGAAAGATCAGGTGTTTGATAAAGAACTTGCGCAAAAGATAATACGAAAGTACAAAACCGGTACTGATTCGGCAAAACTTAATTTTAATACTTTCTACGACTATCTTGATATTGGGGGCGATATAAATAGCAGTCTCAATGATATAGGAATCTCAACCAACCTTAATGTCATTTCTTATTCTAATTCTAATGATTTTGACGTCATGCTTGCGTTTCTCAAAATTCCAACTGATCCGGACCAATACTATTACTGGCACTCAACTCAAAATTTATCAACTCTTACTGGGTATCGAAACCTTAAGGTAGATAAGCTGCTTGAAGAAGGAAGAGGAAGTTTTGATCAAGGCGATAGAATAAAATATTATATGGATCTGCAGAAAAACCTAGACGAAGATAATGCAGCAGTATTTTTATACTTCCCCTACTCATATACTATAAAACGGAAGTAATTGTTATAATCGTATAAATGCCCGGGTGGTGAAATGGCATACACGCAGGACTTAAAATCCTGTGACGAAAGTCGTGAGGGTCCGACTCCCTCCCCGGGCACAACACAATAAATTGCTGCGCAATTTGAGCGCTGTTGAAACGCTTAAACCAAGGGTTTATTGCGTTTCACTTCGAGAAGTTTTGACGCTTCCAGCGCAATATCGTAGGCAAGAGGAAGAGTTTTCAAATTTTTTATTTCCTCGATAGTAAACCAATCAAAAGCCATGGCTTCATGATTCAGAATAATGGGTTTGTCTAAAGAAGTAAGCTCACATATATAACATATAAGAAGACCGTGCCATGTATGTCTCAAGGGAGAAAATATGCGTGGAATAAGATCTTTAATCGTAATTTCAACCTGAAGTTCTTCTTTAACTTCTCTTTTTAAAGCAGTTATTGGATCTTCGCCAAACTCGATCCCTCCGCCTGGAAAGTTCCAACAATGCCCAAAAGATTTATCTTCAATATCAATTTCCTTTCTCTTGGTTAACAAAAATCTATCTTTATTGTGAATGACCGCTATGGCAACAGGAACAATTTTATTCATGGTGTGACCCGGGTGAGACTTGAACTCACAACCTACTCCTTAGAAGGGAGTTGCTCTATCCAATTGAGCTACCAGGTCAGTCTTGAGCCTGGACGCGGATTTGGACCGCGGACCTGCTGTTTACAAAACAGCTGCTCTACCGCTGAGCTATCCAGGCTATAACAACAAGGTGCCCGGGAGAGGACTTGAACCTCCACGGATTGCTCCACAGCCTCCTCAAGACTGCGCGTATACCATTTCGCCACCCGGGCCGTATAGTTTAAATCAGTTAAAATCAGATTTTGCACAATACAATTTTTACCTATTTTAACTGATTTCAACTGATTTTAACCGCATTGTAAGATTATATCAAACCAGCCTCTCTTGTTCTAATGGTTTTTCGGAGTTTTTAATCTTTAGATGTTTTAATGCTTTGGGTGTTAAAATTCTACCACGTGGGGTTTTTTTGATAAGGTTAAGCTGAAGAAGATATGGTTCAATAAACTCTTCAACTGTCTGACGATCTTCAGAAAGAGAAAGTGATATGGTTTCGATACCTGTTGGAATATTCTGATATTTATCTCCAACTAAACGCAAATACTTAATGTCAATGTCAGTAAGTCCCATTTCGTCAATCCCGAGCAGGATAAATAGTTCATCTAAAAGATTGTTTGTAATTGATTTGTATTTATTTACCTCAATTACATCACGTGCTCGTTTTAAGATACGATTTGCAATCCGGGGCGTCCGTCTAGATCGTTTAGCTATATGATGTGCTGAAGTCTCATCAAGGGGTACATTGAGGATTGAGGCCGCTCTTTTTATGATCAAAATCATCTCATCTTCATTATAAAAATCAAGGCGCAGGATAAGCCCAAATCTGTCTCTCAGGGGTCCAGATAAAAGAGCAAGTTTTGTCGTTGCACCAACTATGGTGATCTTAGGGATTGGCAAGCGGACAGTGCGCGCACTAGGACCTTTGCCTATGATTATATCCAGCGCATAATCCTCAATTACAGGATAGAGCATCTCCTCAACTGCTTTTGGTAATCTATGGATCTCGTCAATAAATAAAATGTCGTTTTGTTTTAAGTTAGTAAGTATTGCAGCTAAATCTCCAACTTTGGTAATCGCCGCACCTGATGTAATCTTTATGTCTCCTTTTAATTCATTGGCAACGATAAAAGCAAGAGTAGTCTTCCCGATACCAGGTGGGCCATATAGCAGTATATGTTCAGACGCAATACCTCGTTTATTTACCGCATCAAGAAAGAGTTTAAGGGTCCTAACTACTTTTTGCTGCCCAATGTACTCGTTAAGCTTATGTGGTCTCAAATTAAGGTCATTTTTTTTGTTTTCCATAAGATCTACAATTATTTCTTTTGCACTGTAAGTTTGAGTGCATGTTTAATCTTATCTTCAATACTTAAGTTGTTTGGAAGTCTTTGAAATAGGGTTTTTGCCTCATGTGTTTTATACCCAAGAGCAACAAGCGCATCAATTACTATTTTGTCCTCATCTGAAAGCTGAACGCGATCAAACTTAAATTCTGACTTGATTTTTTGAGAAAGTTCAAGAATGATTTTCATAGCAGTTTTTTTCCCAAGGCCAGGAACTTGTGTAAAATAATCTATATTATTCTCTTTAACTGCAGTAAATAAATCGCTAGTTATTGTGTTTGAAACCACGCTAAAAGCCGTTTTGGGACCAACACCCGGAACTGTTAGCAACAGTTTAAAAAAATGATGCTCATCTTTTTCCTTAAAGCCAAAAAGCACAAAAGCATCATCGCGTACCTGTAAATACGTAAAGACTTCAACTTCGTGCCCCACTGTAACTGTTGAAAGAAGACGACTAGTCAAATAAAGCTCATATGACACCCCACCACTTGTTTCAATCAATCCTACACTGTTTTCAATAGATGTAAGAGTTCCTTTTATTTTTCCAATCATATTGCTCATTATACACCGTTATTTTCCAAGTTCATCTCTCTCAATTTGCCATAACCGATTGTATTTAGATACTCGTTCTCCTCTAGTCGGTGCCCCAAACTTTACAAACTCTGACTGAATACCAACAGCTAAATCGGCAATAAAACTGTCGTTTGTCTCAGAAGACCGCGCTGCAACTATGTAGGTTAGATTGCTTCTGCGCGCTATATTTACCAGTTCCAAAACCTCAGTTATAGTGCCTATTTGGTTGGGCTTGATAAGAAAGCTTGTGCACGCATTTTCACGTATGACATAACCCAACCGATCTTTACTCATACGTATGTTTTCATCACCAATTACATAAATATTTGATGAAATATGTCCGCTAAATTTCTTCCAACTATCCCAATCATCTTCGGCAAAAGGGTCTTCAAGAGCCAAAATAGAATAATTTTGGATAACACTTGAAAGAAAATCGATATATTCGTTTTTGTTAAGGGGATGATTTTTATCTTTGATAAGATACTGTCCATTTTTATAATAATGGCTTGCAGCCATATCAATTCCTAAAAAAATATCTAGTCCACATCTCATTTTTTTTTGAGTTATGGTCTCTGTCAATATTTCAAGAGCGTCTAAGTTGGTCGTCAGATTTGGACTGAACCCACCCTCTTCACCGACGGCAGTTGTAGCGTTGCGATACTCAAGCACCTTTTTTAGTTCAAAAAAGATCTCAACGGCTTTTTGATAAGCTGTGCCAAACGTAAAAGAGGAGGAGGGAATTATCTGAAACTCTTGAAAATCAATCGTGCTGTTTGCATGAGCTCCTCCATTTATCGTATTAAATATGGGTGTCGGAATCTTCTCGAGCGGAATTTCTTCTTTATAGATAGACTGATACAGTTTATTTATATATTTAAAAAGAGGAGCTTGTTCCGAAAGTGCGGCCGCCTTCACTAAAAGTTGAGACACCGTAAGAATTGTGTTGACTCCGAGTCGAGATTTATTGCGCGTACCATCAGCTTGAGAAAGCCACATATCTATCTCCAGTTGTTTATGAACAGAGGCGCCCTTGATCTTTGGAGCAATGAGATCGTTTACGTACGATACCGCATGCGAAACTCCCATACCAGTAAAGCGGTTTGGGTCTTCATCGCGTAGATCCACTGCTTCTTTGGTTGATTGGAAAATAGCACCGGGAACTGACGTTATCACATAACTATCGTTGTCCAGTGTAAGCCTTGCTTCAATGGTAGGATTGCCTTTTGAGTCTATGATCTCATAGGCATGTATATTTTTGATTGTTGACATAAATCATTTACCTTTTTTTATGCTATCAAAGTGTTTTTTTTCTATATGATAGATAAGTTCACGTGTACGATCTACCGCATCCGGATTGACCGATACGCTTGTAATACCTGCTTTTACTAGGCGTTCAACTATGTCTGGATAGTCAGATGCCGCTTGTCCACAGATGGAAGAGGTAATACCATATTTGGTAGCCGTGGATACGATATATTCCAAGACTTGGACTATGGCAGGATTACGCTCATCATAGACGTTTGCAACTTCTTGATTGTCACGATCTACTCCCAAAAGCATCATAGTAAGGTCGTTTGTCCCGATTGAAACTCCGCTAATACCAACCTTGATAAACTCTTCCAGATTCAAAGCGCAGTAGGGCACCTCGACCATGATCAACAATCGAAATCCTTGATAGTTTAATAGGCCGGATTTCTTGACAATTTCCTTAATCTGTATGATTTCCCACGGGACTCGCACAAATGGAATCATGAGATGTAGATTTGTGTAACCCATGTCCCATATCTTTTTAATTGCTTCAAGTTCAAGCTGGAACTCATGGGGATCTGCTATATAACGACTTGCTCCTCTAAATCCTATCATAGGATTTTCTTCATGGGGTTCATAGTATTGACCTCCTTTAAGATGTCTATATTCATTGGTTTTAAAATCAGTGGCTCGATAGACGATAGGTCGAGGACTAAAAGGTTTAACGAATTTAAGCAAATCAGTGGTCAATTTTTTTACATATATATGTTCCTGGTGGTGTTTAATAAACTCTTTTGGATGAGTACCAATGCCTGCGACCATAAACTCAGCTCGAAGAAGACCGATACCATCAGTATCAAGTTTGGCTACCTGAGAAGCGATCTCTGGTTCAGCAAGATTAACATATACTTTAGTTAGTGTTTTGTATTTATGTTTCGGTGCAGCAATTTTTTCTTTAGCCGCAATAGCCCTCATCTCAGAAAGAACGCTTCCTTTATATATCTCCCCGGCTTTTCCATCAACCGAAATAATCATTTGATTTTTTAACTTCTTAGTCGCTCCCTCAACTCCAACTACTGCAGGAATACCAAGCTCTCGTGATACGATAGCGGCATGAGAGGTTCGACCGCCCTTTTCTGTCACGATCGCAACAGCTCTTTTCATAGCTGGAACATAGTCCGGATTAGTCTGAGGAGCAACAAGTACATCCCCTTTTTTCACTTTATCGATCTCTGAAGGTGAATGTATAATCTTTACCAGTCCGATTCCAATCCCAGGAGAGGCGGGCGATCCAGTTAAAAATGGATTTTTTTTTGTTCCTGCAAGAGCATCGGTTGACTTATTATTTGTTGTGGTAATAGGACGAGACTGGACCACGAAAACTGTCTCGCCTTCAATGGCCCATTCAATATCTTGAGGAAAATAATAATGATCCTCTATCTGTTTGACAATAAGCGCCACTTCAACTATCTCTTTTTGCGATAATTTTTGCGTTGACCCCTCTTCTTTAAATAGTTTTATCTCTTTATTACCCATACTAGACCGAACATATTTTAAATTTTGGTACTTAATATCTTTAAGAAGGAGTACAAAAGACCGCTTATCAACTTCATAATGATCTGGGGTTACCTTTCCTTGTACAATATATTCTCCTAGTCCAAAAATCGCCTCTATGACGATTTTCGTTTTATCGTTTGTAACCGGATCAATGCTAAAGGCAATACCTGATTTGTCAGATTGCACCATACGCTGTACCACAGCAGCAAGACCGACCTTAAAGTGATCAAACTTTTGTTCATGACGATAATAAATGGCGCGTGGGGTAAATAAAGACGCCCAACAGCGTTTCACGTAATCCAATAGGTGTGCTTCACCTTTAACATTGAGAAATGTTTCTTGTTGACCAGCAAAAGATGCTGTTGGCAAATCTTCAGCGGTTGCGGATGAACGTACTGCAACAAGTGGGGGATTGTAGAGATGTTTTACTCTTGTTAATGCCTTACTTAATAGGTGCGAATTTTTATTAAAATAAGCATCCTCTTTCAGGGTAAGATTATCATAATAAACCAGTATTTCATTTACTAAAGAATCAGACATGTTTGCCTTCATGATAAGGTCTTGAATATGTTTAGATGCCTGATGAAGCTCTGTTGCATTATCGAAGTTGATGAGTGAAAGGAATCCTTCGATCTTTTTTTCTAGTTTGTTGATCTTAATAAAATGAAAATATGCCTCGGATGTAATCACAAAGCCGTATGGAATTGGAAGGTGCGCTCTTGTCATCTCGCCAAGATTTGCACCCTTGCCTCCAACTAAGCCAACATCTTTTTTACCAACTTCTTCAAACCATACAATATTTTTTTTCATATAATTTAACTATACACAAAAAATCTATTTGTTTGCAACTAGGATTTTTAAATATCGCTTGACATCGGTTTTTGCCTATGGTACTATTCTTATTACCAATGAATATTTTCTATTCATAAGGCACCATTGGATGCACAATCTGCCTCCTAACAGCCTACTTTAAGAAACCAAAAATCAATCCGAAAGAAGAATTTTGTGGTTTTTTTTGTGTTTGAGCACTTTTTAAATTTTTAGAATGCATTTAACTCTGAATGCAACAGGGTTTACCGGGTTCACCCTGAGGAGTAAAACGACGAAGGGCCTATAGCTCAATTGGCTTGAGCGTCGGATTTGCATTCCGAAGGTTAGGGGTTCGAGTCCCCTTAGGTCCACACTTCGCTCATTGAGATTATATGGAGCTTCGTAGTGGCACAGCCATTAAGAAGTTTCATTATCTAATATTAATAAGCGAAGGGTGTCCTCAACGAAGTCAAGCTTAGCTTGACGAAGTAGGATAAATAATTTGTTCTTTGACAATTTGCGCAGATTGTATAGAAAATAACATCTTTTAACTAACATAAGAGATGGGAGAAAACTAAGTTAATGGTGGATGCCCTGGCAGTTTGAACCGAAGAAAGACGTGTGCTTAAGCACGATATCAACGATAAGTCCTTTAGCAGACATTATCAATCGTTGGTTTCTGAATGGAGCAATCCGTTTCGATGTAAATCGAGATATCAAATACCTTTATGGTATTTGAGGGGAACCCGGAGAACCGAAACATCCAAGTATCCGGAGGAAAAGACATCATATGAGATTCCGTCAGTAGCGGCGAGCGAACGCGGAGGAGCCTAAACTTGAGCGCAAGCTTAAGGGTTGCAGGACCACAGTAGGGATGTATATTTTGTAGGAGAACAGCATGGAAAGGCTGGTCATAGAGAGTGAGAACCTCGTATCTGAAACAAAATATACCCCGGTGGGTTTCCTAAGTACCACGAGGCACGGCAAACCTTGTGGGAATCTGGGTCGGTCACGATCCAAGGCTAAACATTCAAACTAACCGATAGTGAACTAGTACCGTGAGGGAAAGGTGAAAAGTCCCCCGAGAGGGGCGTGAAATAGAACCTGAAACCATTAACTATCAAACAGAGAGAGTCCCTCGGCGCAAGCCTCGGGATGATCTCGTGCCTATTGAAGAATGAGTCAGCGAGTTATCGATATCTGCTTAGTGCTTAACCAAGCTTAGCTTGGGAAGGCAGAGCGAAAGCGAGTCCTAATAGGGCGATCAAGCGTAGATATCGGTTAACCCGAAACTGGGTGAGCTAACCATGAGCAGGGTGAAGTTTGCCGAAAGGCAGATGGAGGCCCGAACTCGTCGTCGGTGAAATGGCGTGAGATGACTTGTGGTTAGGGGTAATATGCCAATCGAACCCAGAGATAGCTGGTTCTCCCCGAGATATATTTAGGTATAGCCTATTCAACTACCTTGTGAGGTAAAGCGACTGGATAGTCCCCGGAGCCTTTGGCTTTGTGGATTAACCAAACTCTGAATGCGCAAGGCTTATTGAGTAGAGTCAGTCCCGCTCGGATAAGCGAGTGTGGGCGAGAGGGAAACATCCCAGATTCCCGATTAAGGCTCCTAAATGACTTTTAAGTGGGAAAGGTCGTTTGTTTTCCAACACAGCAGGAAGGTTGGCTCAGAAGCAGCCACCCTTTAAAGAGTGCGTAACAGCTCACCTGAATAGTCCCCCGATTCGGGGGATGGAAGACATGCGCCTAAAATGATTCGGAGCTCAAAAAGTCTGCCGAAATCGGAAATTCTTTACCGAGGAACCTGGTCGGACAAGTTGGACCCTTTTGTGGTTTTGGCTTGCCGTCCGTGTTCCTTGGTAAAGAGTGGTAGGGGAGCATTCTTGTTGCAGTGAAGCTATGGTGTAAACCGTGGTGGAGCGGCAAGAAGTGAGAATGCTGACATAAGTAGTGATTTCTCCCGATGAAAATTCGGGATGCCGAATACTCAAGGTTTCCTCAGCAACGTCAATCGACTGAGGGTTAGTCGGATCTAAGCGTCCGCCGCAACAGGCGGAGGCGATGTACATGCTGTTAATATTCAGCTACTGTATGTAAAACGTTATTACTTGATTTGTGACGAAGTGTGATAATTCAGGCCTCCTATATGGGGGTTTAAACTGCAAGGTCTCACCGCAAGGTGGGAGCAAACAGTGATGTCGAGTTTGCCGCAAGGTGGACAAGCTGATTGGTTTATGCTTCCGGGAAAAACTTTTCAAGGAGTTTTACGTATATCCGTACCGACATCCAACGCAGGTGAGTTGGTGGAGAACACCACGGCATTCGAGTAAGGACGATTCAAGGAACTCTGCATAAAAAACTGAGCGTAAGCTTTGCAAGATGCTCTGGCCAACGCAAGTTGGCTTTCAACAAAAGTTTATCAGGCAACTGTTTAACTAAAACACAGGTTCCTGCTAACCCCAAAAGGGGATGTATAGGAGCTGATGCCTGTCCAGTACTGGTAAGTTAATCATTGGGACTGATGTAAAGCGAGCAATCTCTTTACCTAGGTTCTGGTGCAAGCTCCAGTGAACGACAGCTCTAACCCTGAGAGTTCTAAGGTAGCGTAACCCCTTGTCGGGTAAGTTCCGACCCGCATGAAAGGTATAATGACTTGATAACTGTCTTGAATCGTTGCTCGACGAAGTTGAAATGGCTGTGAAGATGCGGCCTATCTGCACCTGGACAAAAAGACCCCGAGAGCTTTACTGAAACTAGACATTGGGGAGATGAAAGTAACTGTTGAGCGTAGGAGGGAGGGCTTGCCCGTCAATGAAACACCTCTCTTTGCTTTTATCTCACCTTATCTTTCCCTTTTGGGAAGGAGACAGTGTTTGGCGGTCAGTTTAACTGGGGCGGTTTCCTCCAAAAAGGTAACGGAGGAGCGCAAAGGTAAGCTTATTCCGGATGGAAATCGGAATGTAAGTGTATACGCATAAGCTGGCTTGACTGTGAGGATGACTATCCGAACAGATGCGAAAGCAGGCGTAAGTGATCCCCCATCCCGAAGTGATTTCGGGAGGGGCTTAACGGATAAAAGCTACCTCGGGGATAACAGGCTGGTGACGCCCGAGAGTTCATATCGACGGCGTCGTTCGGCACCTCGATGTCGGCTCACCGCATCCTGGAGCTGTAGTCGGTTCCAAGGGTTGGGCTGTTCGCCCATTAAAGCGGTACGCGAGCTGGGTTCAGAACGTCGTGAGACAGTTCGGACTCTATCCGGTGCAGACGATTGGATTTTTGAGGGGAGTCTTCCACAGTACGAGAGGACCTGGAAGAGGAGATCCCTGGTGTACCAGTTGTCCCAAAAGGGCACCGCTGGGTAGCTACATCTCCCTTTGATAAGCACTGAATGCATATCAAGTGCGAAACAAACCCCAAGATTAGAAATCCGTATAGATTACCAGAAGAATACTGGTTTGATAGGCGCTCGATGTAAGTCCTGTAAGGGATTTAGTCAAGGCGTACTAAAATCAATCTCCCATCTCTTTAGTTGGTTAAATTTTTTTTATGTCTTTCTGCGCAAATTCTGCATTTTATAATTTCTTGCATACTATTTATACTCTTTCTAGCTTTATAGTATAATAATGAACTGCAATGAAATACCGTCGTATCCTCTTAGTAAATCCACCTAAGGTTGATCAGGGGGGATATAAACCAAGCCCGCTTGGACTCCTTTATCTTGCTGCTTATTTGCAAAAACATTGTCCTCAAGCTCAAGTACGAGTTACAGATGGAGCTATACAAGGAAAAGAGGCAGTACTCCAGACTTGTCGATCTTTTAGGCCTGATCTTATCGGTATATCTATTCTTACTCCAGGTAGACATCAAGGTCTTCATATAGCAACAGAGATAAAAAGATTACTTCCTCGATCCAAGACCATTTTTGGCAATGTGCACGCAACCATTATGTGGAAACAATTGATGTCGCAGTACAAACAAGTAGACTATATCGCAAGAGGAGAGGGGGAACAAACGTTGTATGAACTTGTAGTTGGAAAACCTACTTCTTCAATAAAGGGTTTGGTATGGAGATCTAGAAAAAAAATTCTGAAGAACATTGATCGTCCTATGATCGTAGATCTTAACAAACTTCCCTTTCCAGCATGGGATCTTGTTGATCCGCTTATGTATCCTGCCCGAGGAGAAGGTTTGATCAATGATATAGATCTGGCAAAAGAAGTAAGATTTCCAGTTATTTTTTCTCGCGGTTGCATGGGTGCGTGTACATTTTGTTCAAGTTGGATGATATGGAAAGGGTATCGATACCGCAATGGTAAACTAGTTGCGGATGAAATTGAGATGTTGTGCAAAAGGTATAATGCAAAACATTTTGTATTTCAAGACGATACACTGACTGGAAATCAAAAAGAAATAATAAGCTTCTGTAAAGAAATAATAAAGCGTAAACTCAAGGTTGCAATATACGGTACTACACGAGTAGACAAAGTTAATCTTAAAATGCTCAATTATATGAAGAAAGCTGGATTTTATGAATTGAGTTTTGGTATTGAGTCTGGTTCACCTGCCATGCTTCTTAAAATTAATAAACGAACTGATATACAGCTTATTAAAAAAGCAGTAGACCTTACTAGAAAAGCTCATATTAAAGTAAATGCACTTATGATGTATGGACTTCCAAGAGAGACAAATGAAGATAGAATACTATCAAAAAAACTTATTAAAAATATTAACCCCGATGAGGTTGGAACTGTTGGGGCTGTGTGGATTTTTCCTGGGACTGCCTTGTATGAGCAGGCAAAACAAGCCAAGCTACTTGACGATTCGTTCTGGCTTGGACCAAAACCATACTATATATATAGGGGAGGAATCGGCGAAGATAAAATTGACAGAAAACAGCAAATAGTCGATGAAATACATCTTTATTTTTCACATACGCGTGCATATAAAATGTGGCACTATGTCACCTCACATGCATTACGAACACTGCATAAATTACAAAATTAATATTAATCATTTTTACCCTTTGAACTTTTACAATGATTCGATTTTAAATCGCATTCATTGTTACAGGTTGGATCATCTATCCAAATTTTGGGACACTCGCTTAATTCTGGATATACAAATAAAGTACAGTGACCATCATTACCAAGCCCCGGGGCACAGACATACTCCAGCAAGTCAATAGTCGGCGTTGGCGTTACCTGTGGGGGAACTTCAGAGGAGGGGGTAGGAATGATGGGAGCTGAACAAAAGTCTAGACCAGTATTAGGACTTGAGAATCCATAATTATAATTGCAATCTGGACCGCATCCGTTGGAACATCCAACATATGCTATATCTGTATCTTCATCATTTTCTAAATTTGCATACACTTTGTATTGGCTGTTGCACGCAGCGTTATCGGTCTCATATAGATAGGGAAGATGCGTCAAGGGATCACAGGGAACAGAGTCAAGAAGCATTGAGTTTTCAAGCTGTATTTTTTCACCACATGCAGGTAAATATAGCGGATAACAAAGTGTAGAATCGTAGTATTCTTCAAGTGCTTTATTTAATTGCTTAAGCTGAAGTTTCCTTTGTGCATCTCTTGCTTTGGATAGTTGCTTTGCAAGACCTAGAGCACTGACTATGGTAACTGCACCTAGGAGAGAGATTACGATAAGCACTTCAACCAATGTAAAAGCAGAATTGCGTAGGCGCATATATAACTATACCAAATTATAAATTCAAAAATGTATCGTTTAGCTTGAAAAAAATTTGCTAGAATATAATATGAAGATAAACGAAGTCATTGAGGAATTGAAAAAAAAATACCCGGGTAAACCCATTATACTTAACAACAAGACAGATTTAACCGAAATTTTGTGCGAGATAGAACCAACTGACAAACATACATCGTTTAGTACTGCTATAGCAGTTATTGATCTTACTTTGCCTCATTATCATAAAAATACTGTCGAAGTATATGAGGTATTAAAGGGCTCACTCACACTTACTGTTAATAACAAGAAATATAATCTTAATATTGGTGAATCATTTACCATACAACCAAACGAAATACACAGTGCCAGAGGAGATGAAACATGGGTAAAAGTAGTTGCACGGCCCGGCTGGAGATCAGGTGATCATTTTACTGTTACCGGTGTACCAACGTCAACCCAATAATAGAGTCGTTCTACTTCAGCAAAAGGCACATTCACACAACCATGGCTACCCACATAGGGGTAATCCTGTGTCCCATAAACACTTCTCCATGGGGCATCATGCAATCCATATCCTTCAAAAAAAGGCATCCAATACGTTACAAAATTGTCGTAATACTCATTGGGAAAAGGAGACCTCATTCGAAAGTGGGTTTGTTTATAATATATTGCAAACTGCCCCTTTACCGTCTCGAATCCATTTTTGCCACTTGTAATTGGTATGGGATTTGAAAAAATGGATACGCCGTCCTGATATGCAAATAGTCTCTGTTGGCTAAGGTCAATTACTACTTCTTTTCCAGTACCTATTTGCGCTTGTGGGATTCCTGAAAGTGATTGAAGTCGTCTTTGTTCCTCAAGCCACGCTCGGTGTTCTTCTTCTTGGATTTGAGCTTTTGTTTTCCTTGGAAGAGATAGAAGCGGGTAAAGATCTTGCTGAATAATTATTTCAAGCTTATCTGAATTCAGTCTATTATATTGCGATGATAAAATTTCACTTGCTTTTTCCCGATAGAGAAATATATTTGTTTTTTCTTTCTGCATCCCACCGCGAGTTTCATAAAATTTTTCAAGTTCTTCAAGTTCAGAAAAGGAAGCATTTACTTGTTTTATGAGTTGTTCTATCTTTGACTTTTCAACCTCATAATCAATCTCATAACCCAGTTCTTTTATTCGTGTAAGATGCTCGTCTATCTTCATGATAGTTAGATCTGCTGATGAGGTAGAGGTAGTAATGGTATCAAGTTCTTGTTGAATTCGATCCCTAGACGGTATGCTATAAGGATCAACGATGATAAGCTGCAGTTGCATATCTTTTAACTTTGAAGATAAAAGGTCTTTCTTTGCATCCACGTTGAGGACATAGGAATTATGAAGGTCAGATTCCAATAGATTTATCTCTGTCTGCAATCTTTTGTACTGTGTAGTAAAAATATATACATAGGGTGAACTTATCTCTTCTTCAATTGTATTGATTTTAGTTTCAAACGCTGACACGTCAAACCCGGAGTTCTTTGCATAGGTTAGTGAATCTTTAAGTTTAAGAAATCGTGTGGCGGTTGACTTCTTTTGACCTGAAACATAAAAGAGCAATGATATTATAAACACAAAGATTATGACTATCTCTATCTTTACAATTAGAGAATATGCTGTCTTATTGCTTATGATCGGACTATTCATACTTGATTCTGTATAATATAACAAAGATTAAGGAAAAATAACACTTAAACACTATGTTGATAGATGAAGCATACATAATTATTTCAGCAGGTAAAGGAGGCAATGGATTTGTCGCTTTTTTCCCTGGAAAAAAATCGGGTCCCTGTGGAGGGGATGGTGGAAACGGCGGCAATGTTTATATAAAAGTTAATCGAAATATGACTTCGCTTGCTCAATATGCTGGCAAACACAAAATTGAAGCAGACGATGGAGGAAACGGTGGCTCATTTAATAAAACCGGTGAAAACGGCGAAGATCTTGTATTAGAGTTTCCTTTAGGCACCGAATTTGTTGAGACCGGCACAAAAAAGTTAATTCAACTACCCTCTGACGATAGACTTATCTTAGTTTGTCAAGGAGGGAGAGGGGGATTTGGCAACGATCATTTTAAATCATCAGTCAATCGTACGCCCAAACGAGCAGAAAAAGGTCATCCCGGAGAGACACGTACCTTTAAAGTTATCATGAAACTTATCGCAGATGTAGGATTTATAGGTCTTCCCAATGCGGGCAAAAGTAGTCTCTTAAATGAATTAACTGCCGCAAGCGCAAGAGTCGCACCTTATCCTTTTACCACCCTTGAACCAAACCTAGGTTCTCTTGACCGGATCATCATTGCAGATATTCCAGGCCTTATTGAAGGGGCCTCATCTGGAAAAGGATTGGGGATTCGCTTTTTAAAACATATCGAAAAAGTTAAGTTATTACTCCATTGTGTTGCAGCGGACGAGGATACTAAGCAAATGATCAAGAACTATAAAACAGTAAGAAAAGAGCTTACGGCATATAGCACGACCCTTGCAACAAAAAAGGAAATAATTTTACTGACTAAGTCTGATCTTGTTTTACCAAGCGAACGTACTGCAAAATTAAAATCATTTAAAAAATTAAACTCCCTTGTCTACTGTGTTTCGATCTATGATTTGGAGGCTCTTGGAAAAGTAACACAGATCATTAAAGAATCTTAGAAGATTATATTCTTATAATAAGACGTAAACTCAGCGCAAATATGGTGAATACGGTAAGAAGCATAAATACCATACTTAGATACTTATCTACCGCTGAAACCTTAGGAAGATAATTGCGACGAACTGTCTTTATTTGCATGTCCCCTATACCATACATCATGGCCTATATTGTACTAAAATATGAGGAATCTGTCAAGTTTTTAAGGGCTGATTAAGGAAATCGATTAATAGCTTTTTGAGCTCAACGAGTGACTCTATTTTCATTAGTTTGTCTCGCAAAATTCTGCTTCCGGCAAAGCCTGTACAGTACCATGCTAGATGCTTTCGCATGGGAAAAAGTTTGAGCTTTTGACGATATTTTAAATAAAGCTTGCTATGCTTTAACATTGTACCAAATCGTTCACTGAGTAAGGGAGACTTGTTTGTAAATACCCACGGATTACCCAGAGCCGCCCTACCAATAAGCGCTCCCTGACAACGATACATTTTACAATGGGCCTTTGCTTGAGATACAGAGTTTAGATCACCATTCCCAAACAACAAGGTATTTGTGCCCTTAGTTAATAAGCTTGCTTTGGCTATCTCATCCCAGTCAGCCTTTCCCTTATACATCTGAAGAAAGGTCCTTGCATGAATACAGATTGCATCTGGTTCAACCTCAAGAAGTGTAGAGATCCATGGAACAGTGTCGTGTTGATTAATGCCGGTTCTTGTTTTGATGGAGACTGGCTTATATGTTCTGTCAACTTTTAAAGGTTTGTTTCTTTCAATCCAGCCAAAAGCTTCATCCCGCAAGCTCAAGCTTTTTAATGTTTTACCGTTCTGCCAGTCCTTAACAGCCTGTTTTACTGCTTTAATTATCGTTGCTGCAAGTACTCTTTGGTTTATGAGACTTGCTCCTCCTCCCTTTTTCATAATATTCCTGTCTGGACAACCCATATTGATATCAATCCCATCAAAACCAAGCTCTAACACAATAACGGCTGCTTTGTAAAAAGCTTTTGGGTCAACACCAAATAGTTGTGCTACTATCGGTGTTGTTGTTTTGTGCTTTTGTAAAGAAGAATAAAGTCGCGTAGCTCCATGTGCCACTCCTTCAGCTGGTACAAACTCAGTAAACAATATGTTGGGCTTACTAATAAGATCAACGGTCTCTCTAAATGCAGCATCGGTTATTCCATCCATTGGTGCAAGACCTATTATTGGCTTGCTTAAATTTGTCCACATATTTAAATTATACTTGATTACTATATTCTCAAAAGGGGTTGACAAGCCTATAATATTATGCTATAATACATATAGATCTTCAGGTTTTTGGCACTTTTGCCCAGAAGCTTGAAGGTTTTTTTATTAGATTATCTCTTCTTTTCGCTTTCTCACAAAAGAAATCCATTCCTCAACAACTTCAAAAATAAGTTTGAACGGAGCCTCAACTAAAAAATCAAAAACAAATATAAGAAAGTTTAATCGTGCCAACTCTCCGCTAAAAAACTTGCCCAAAGAAAGCACTGGCATAAAGAAGAAATCTATCATAGGAGTCAATACGCTTTCCTTCTCCTCAAGTCTATACATATTAACTATTTGTCTGATTCGATAGGAGAAAAAGGTAACTACACTGACAAAGAATATAAAAACTGCCATACTTATAAGATTAAACTCCAAAAGAAGCAGTACCTCATATATGAGAGTAAGTGTAACGATAAAGGTTAGAGAGTAAAAAATTGTAAAACCAAATATCAGCATTGGTTTTTTTACTCTGGATTTTTTTGGCATATAGGAAATGCTTGTTTCAAACCTTGTATCTTTATCAATGACATTCACGATTCGATTAAAAATGTTTTTTGTGTTGTCTTCTCCGGGCACTTTAAAAAAAGAAACAATAAGAAGCATAAGGATGGGAGGAAATATCGAGTTAATAATCACTGATTTTATGTTGACATCTCCATAAAGGTATTTGGATACAGGAAGCTCTAATATTAAAGCGAAGATCATTTTTGTCAAGAAAATATATATAAAACTTCGTATGGCCAAATTTCGTATACGTGTACTTAACTGTTGATATTTCTCCCTGCATGAAGTATCTACCTCTTGCCATAGTTTGTTCTTGTCAGTAAGAATTTTATTTATTGATTTCCATTTGTCTTGAATAATACTAAACAGTATCAAAAAGGGTGGAAGTTGTTTACGTGTGTAGTGAATTAAGTTCTCAACAAAGGGGTTGGTAAGTGTTTCATCAATTTTCTTGAATATTTCAGGCAGTTTGATAGAAAAATCTTGAAGATCTCTTTTGCTATATTGATTAAGAGGCTTATAAAAAGTGATAAAAAGGTGGTAGCGCTGATAAGATTTATCACTTTTCCTATATGATCTCTCCAGTGCAGCCAAAAAATATGCATCTTTTTGATCTTCGCTTAACCCCTCTATTCGAATCTTTTTTCTTAGTACTTGATAGATAAAAAAAGTAAAGCTTGAAAATTTACTTGCATTCTCAGGGCTTAAAGTTTCTTCTATTTCGCAGGTTAACATCTGGATCAAAAATTCGGCTAAATACTGTTGGACTTCAATAGGTCGACCTGCAATTAAGGATCGTTTTATAGATATGTATTTATCTATTATTTCTTGAATGGTAATAAGATCGTGGCCGCCAAGACTTCCATTTGAAAAATAGCGTGCCCAGAGAAGTTCACGAATGATATTTTCAGCTTCACCTCTGCCTTCTGGATTAAGCATTAACCGTCGCTTTAAGATCCTTTCAATTGCTGCACGGCGGATCAAATGATCTTCTCTATATTCAATTGCATTACGTATCCGTTCATACACAAGGGCAAAAAGAGAAACAGCTTGTGATACGTTTATCTTTGATAGATCATCAGGCCTAAGTCGAGGCTTAATCTGTTTAAGATTCTCAAGAAGCGCAGTCGTAAAATGTGACAAAAAAAGAGGATCTTGCCGCTCTGTAGCTGTTTCTGACATGCTATATTATAAGATAAAACAGGCTATAAATCAAATAGAGACATAACTCAAGAAAGATAAGATTTACCGATAAGTTGAAGAAGCTCCGTATGTATGTGACCGTTTGTTGCTACAATTCCACGGTTGAGCGATCTATAATGATAAGGATGACCAAAAAAGTCTGTCACCAACCCACCTGCGGCGCGTACCATGAGGACACCTGGAGCAATATCCCACCACTTTGGACCCTTTCCCTCCTCCTGAGGGGGACAGATAAAACCTTCCACTATGCCTACTGAGGCATTAAAAAGAGCTTCAACGTCCCATGGGGTAGAGCGGAGTCTGTATATGCTTTTTGTTAATGATTCTAAAAGATGTATGTATGGCTTGAGGGTCCTTTCACTCATGGGACAAGTCGGCAAAGAAAATGAAATCATGGACTTATTGAGTGTTTGAGAGGATGATCTTGATGCTTGATGATTGTTTACTCGAACACCATTTTTAACTGAGCCGCAAAACATACGTTTAATTTCTGGCTGATATCCAGCTCCAACCACCAATTCGTTATTATATTCAAGAGCAAGCAGGGTATAGAAGTAGGGGGAATGCCGTATATATTCTTTAGTTCCATCAAGTGGATCAATTACCCATTCAAACTCACTTTTTGATAACAGACCTTCTGTTTCTTCTGTCAGGATACTATGGCCTGGATACTTTTTCTTTATTTCATTAATAATGTATTCTTCTGCCGCAAAATCTGCATTCGTTGAAATATCCAAAGATAAAGGATCTTTTGTTTTTTTTATTTTGTATGTGTCCTTAAAGGATAAAAGTATTTCCCCTGCTTTTCGAAGAGTTAGTTCACAAAATTCTTCAAATTGTTGAACTTCGTTTGCTGTTAACATTAACGTAACGAGTCTACATTAACACCCGTATCAAAATCAACTTCTTTTAGCGAATGTAGAATATGTGCGATCTGTTTTTTTAGCACATTATATCTACTCTTAGTTTTAGCTTCAAACTTTACAGTGAGATAGGGACCATTTTGAGATGCTCGTACGATCAGCATTTCGGATTTTGTATCCATCCTAACTCCATCTATCTCCGTATATTTTGCTTTTGGGTAGAGATTTTTTATAGATGCACCAATTTTTTTGCTAACAATATCAAACTTTATTGCATCCAAACATCCAACCTTGATCTCGGGGCTTGAAAAATATGAAGGAAGTTGCTTAATGGCATTGCTTAGGCTTATTTTTTTTCTGGTTAGATAAGCAAGAAGTCTAAGACTTGCTATAGCACCATCATCATGACCATAAAAGTTGTCTACGAAATAAAAGTGCCCGCTTAGCTCGCCACCAAATGGAGCACGTTCATCTCTCACTTTTGCCTTAATAAAAGAATGGCCTGTCTGCCAAATAATAGCCTGTCCACCAGCCTGCTTTACCACATCATCTACTTGTTTGGAGCAAAGGGTGTTAAAAATAATCTTTGATCCAGGAAGAAACTCTAAGATATCCTTTGAAAACAAAGCAAGCAGCGTGTCGTTCCAGATAAGGTTTCCTTTTTCATCCACCACCCCAATCCTATCTCCATCAGTGTCATAGGAAAACCCCACATCTGCTTTTTCTTTTATGACCCGCTTTGCAAGCCGTTCTTGAACCTCTTTTTCAGTTGGATCAGCGACTCCGACCGGGAAATTGCCATCAAGTTTAGTGTTTTGCTCAACCACTTCACACCCAATCATTCGGAATAATTTGGGAAGAAACAGTCCCGTTGTAGCGGCACAAGAATCAACAACAACTTTAAAATGTTTAATATTATCAATTCTTCTCAGAATATCGTCTAAGTACTCTTCTGAAACATCCTTTTTAATATGCTTGCCCTTTGGTTTGCGAGATATGAATTTGCCAGATTTGGCAAGTTCTCTAAACTCGATTATGTCCTCAGTCAGCATTGTCTCTGAAAAACCTACTCCAAATTTAAAACCATTAAATTGTTTAGGATTGTGCGAAGCCGTGATCATTACCATACCCCTCGTACGAAAATAATATTGGGCAAAATAGCATATCTGAGAAAGAGTTATGCCGATATCATAGACAGTGATACCTGATTCGGTCAAACCCTTGACCATAGAGTCACGGAATGAGGGACTTGAGAGTCTTGAATCAAACCCAACCACACAATCAAAGATGCGTCTTTGCAAAAGCCATGTTGCATATGCCTTCCCTAAATTCTCAACTCGTGCTTCATTTAAATCGGCACCAACAACTCCACGAAGGTCATAACCGCGATATACATGGTCTGGAATGATAAGTGATTTATTCATATTAGTATATTATAAATAATAGCAGGCCAATATCTCAAGTGATTTCTTCACTCCATATGGATTGTTGCCTGATTTTGTTGAAGACTCAATTCTATACAAACCCTCATAGAACTTAACTAGTATATTTTGACTCCATCTGGCAGCTTGTGAATGTAATTTATGCTGCTGCCATGATTGTTGTCTTGGAGAAAATATACGCTCATATGCCAATATAAGTGAACGAATGTGGCGATAAATCATTATAAATATAAAAGTTGCATCATGTGAGTCACAAATCGTCTGTAAAAGTTGCACAAATACGTTACGATTTCCTGGATAGCAGGACTCAAGAAGTTTAAAAATACTGTCATGGGGCTTAAATTCTTTTATTTGAGCAATATCCTTCAGTTTGATATCGCGTCCCGACTTTTCTTCCCAATCATAAAACTCAATGTCTTTCCGATTTGCTATGGTGGTCACTACGTCCTCGTTTTTTTTACCTCGTTTGCGTATTATGGAAGCTTCCAGATGTTCGGTAAAAAAAACTTTTTTGTCAGAGAATAAGCTCAAATTGTCAGCAGACCAACTAAGCAATTCAGGGATACTTTGAGCTGTTATATCTTTTACCTCTATATTTTTTTTTGTAAAATCGTTCTTTATATTTGCAAAAAAATTCCTTGAAGTTACTGTGTCTTCACCGCAAATGATTATCAACATGAAGTTATTCTATACCACTCTGCTTTGATTTTGCAACTCTTGATATGCCAATCGAAGCTTTCAAATGAAAAGTTTAACTAAGCTTAGTAACTTAATTTTATTTTAAATCAAAGCTTCGTTGGGTATAATACTTGCAGTTGAAAGCGAAGTGGTATAACAATTATTTGCATAATTTTATATACTTAAACTATGTATGATTTAATTACCATTGGCAACATTAGCATAGATCTTTATTTTCAAGGAAAATCTTTAACCCAAGAAGATAATCGTTTTCATCTTGCCATCGGTGGTAAATATAGCGCCGATCATTTTTATGAGACCCTCGGTGGTGGTGGCGCAAATGTTGCAATTGGAGCAACTCGACATGGGCTTACAACAGCTATAATGGGTAAAATCGGTAACAATCAGTTTAAAAACATGATCCTTCAACACCTAAAAGAACACGGCGTAGCTCATGAACTTTGTACTTTTCAGGATGATTATTACAAAATTTCAAGCATTCTTCTTTCTGCTGTTGGAGAACGAACTATCATAAACTATGAGACACCCCATGAGCATATTTTTCAACACCAGAAAGAGCTTGATTCATTAAAAAAAGCACGAATCGTTTATGTATCCAATTTGCCTAAAGTATCACTTGAAGAACGAAATCACATGATGAGTTTTTTAAATCAGCACAAAATACCTTGCGTGCTTAATCTGGGCATACTTGACTGTAGAAGGCCAATCCAACAACTGATTCCTCTTCTCCACAAGACTAACATTCTTATCCTTAACTCTCACGAATTTGGGGAAATGATTAAACATGACTATCAATCAATTAATTTCAAAAAGGACGTGAGAAAATATATCGATGTACTTTGTGATAAAACACTTATCATTACTGATGGTGAAAAGGGCAGTTATGGCTATTTTGATGAGACGGTTCACCACCTCAAAGCCCTTGTGCCTAAGCAAATTATTGACACAACAGGAGCGGGGGACGGATATACTGCTGGATTTATTGCAGGGTATCTAAAACACACAGATATCCCCCAAGCGATGGAAATCGGCGGAAAATATGCATGTAAGGTTCTTGAAAAAGTAGGGGCTAACTAATCTATAAGTAAAAAATTTTAGCAACCCAGAGGTCTTTATATCAAAGAAAAGAAGTAGTAAGAATCAAGAAATAGATCAATACAGATATCAATAATCAAGTAAGTTTTTCTTCATGCAGCAATATGCAAAAGCTGTTGCTATTGCATCGGCTCGGTCATCTTGTTCAAGCTCTTGACTTAATCCCAGGCTCAAACGGAGCATTTTTTGAATATTTTTTTTGTCAGATTGACCGTAACCAGTGACAATCTGTTTTATTTGTGGAGGTGTCAAAAAAAGGGCTTCAATATGATATTGTGCAGCAAGCAATAAGATGACTCCTTGTGCTTGTCCTACCATAACAATTGTTTTTTGATTTTTAAAAAAAAATACGCGCTCCAATACGATTATGTCCGGCTTATTATTTACTATCAAACTCTCAAGCGAACTATAGATTTTTTCTAATCGTATTTCAAGTGCTAGTTTTTTTTCAGTCTTGATAAGACCAGATGATAGATAAGAAAAGTCTGCAGGGCTTTTTTTTCTAAAAAAAGCATATCCAACACGCTCCACACCCGGGTCAATACCTAAAATGATCATGTGGATATTGTAGTTGAAGTTTGCAAAAATATAAAGGCCTTAGGGGATTTATATTGACAATCTGACTATTCTTAATTAGTATGTGATGTACATGTCCACCTATAAATTAGAAAAACACCTCGCTACCCGCCTCAAGAACATGACCTGCAGCGCAATACGAGACATGCTTAAACAAGCGGGCAGGCCTGGATTTATTTCCCTTGGAGGAGGATATCCTGATCCTGAAAGTTTTCCAATAGACATTATTCGCTCTTTACGTATTTTGGTCAAGCGAAAATACAAAAATTCGATTTACCAGTATGGAAGAAGCGAAGGGCTTATTCAACTTTTTGAACAACTTATTCCCTTTTTTAAACGAACCAATCGAAGTATCAAAGCTACTCCTCACACTATCTCCATTACTACTGGCTCCCAACAAGCTTTAGCGATACTTGCTATGATGTTTATTGATCCTGGAGATTATATTGCAGTTGAAACCCCAACATATTTAGGCGCACTTCAAGCTTTTAATCCATTTCAACCACGCTATATCGAACTGGAGGTAGACGATGAGGGAATTGTCCCAGACAAATTGGACAAAACTATAAGCAAATATCCAAATATTAAATTCATCTATATTATTCCGACATTCCAAAATCCAACAGGCAAAACTCTGTCTCTTGACCGAAGAGTTCGTATTGCAAAGATACTAAGGAAACATGATGTAATAGCTGTAGAGGACGATCCTTATAGTGAACTTAGATATGAAGCAGAGCCTATACCTTCTCTACAATCTCTTATCCCCGAAAAAGTCATTCATCTTTTTACTTTTTCTAAGACGTTTGCACCTGATTTTAGGATTGGAGGAATTGTTGCTCCACCTGAAGTCTGTGAAACCGCAACAATGATCAAACAAGGTCTTGATTTATATACTAGTAACTATAATCAAGCTATGGTCACTGAATATCTTGCAGGAGGACATCTTGAACCACATCTCAAAAAAATAATTAATCTATATAAACCACGACGAGATCTTATGATGTCTCTTATCGATACATATTTTCCGCTCGAAATCAGTCATACAAACCCCCTGGGTGGTATGTTTGTCTGGGCTTATAGTAACAATTCAAAAACTATACATATCAATACTATTTTGGATGAGGCGTTAAAGAAGAATGTTGGCTTTGTTCCGGGCAATCCCTTTTTTGCAAGGAAAAAAAATTCGCCTTTTTCCATGCGCTTAAATTTTACGAACCAAAGTAATAGCAATATAGAGAAAGGCATTAAAATCCTGGGGCAAATCCTTCATAAATATTTATAAACTTCTTTTAGATTCTATATCTAATATAGTATAATCGGAAAATATACCTATATAAATATGAAAGAATGCTGTGGACCAAAGATATGGATTAAATTTTTTAAGGCTGTTGCCGATCGCCATCGTCAAAGGATTTTATCACATATCAGTGTACATAAATCTATAAACGCAGGTGACATCGAAAAAAAAGTTGGATTGTCCCAACCCACCATCTCTCATCATCTCAAGATGCTTATTGACGCTGGGATTATAATTGGCGTAAGAAAGGGAAGAGAAATCCACTATTCACTAAATCAAAAAAACATATCTTCATGTTGTACAGGATTTATGGAGAAGATGTTGAAATAATACTACTTTGATCTTGTTTTATATATTGACATATTTAAATGTATCGATATATAATATTTATATGTCCGACTACGCTCATGTTCGTCTCGAGACTTACATCTTCGCAGACGAAATATTCGCTTCGACGGACTCAAGAATCCGTAATTGCTCATTTAACAGTTCACAAACGGATTCTAGAGAAAGGGGGTGATACTATGTTTTTTGCAAAACACTTTAAAGATCTGAAAGTTTCAATGACCAATAAAGGAGAAGAACTTCTTATCTCAGTAAAAGGAGATAAGGAAAAGCTTGCCCACCTTGAGAAAAAACTTGGCGCTGTAAAAGAGCTTTGTTGTGGGTGTTGTGATGAAGAAGAGGAAGGCTGTTGTTAAGAATAAGCAAAAGACTTAGCTAGCAAGTCTTTTTGCTCTAGTACGCTTCGGAAGTGTACTAGACTGTTGATAAAGCCTAAACTAATAAATATCAAGAGATAGTAACAAAATATGAAGAATTTGTTGCTTCAAATTTTTTGAAATCTTATCAAAGAAAGTGGTTGTTCGGTAAATGGATTATTCGAGATATTTATATATAGTCCCTGGGGTTTCATACTTTTTGCTTTTTCAATAGCTCTTGGCCAAAATTCTCTTTGCCACGCTCTTGGGATTATAAAATATGCTACACCTCCCCCAATTAACACTCTATCAAGCTCTGCTAATGCTTGAAGAGATAAGTCAATAGGGTATTCACCCGTAGGACACTTTCTGCCATATGGAGGATTGACTATGGCTATTTTTTGTGACGCATCTTTAAGAGGTAGACGTTTTGCGTCCCATTCTATAAAATGTTGAGGCTGTCCATTATATTTATATTTTCTTCTGAAGCGTTTAAGTCCTTTATACGGATTTTTATATTCATGATGATATTTTATATCTCCTGTAATCGTTGATATTCCTTTGTAATCAAAAAAATTGGTCATCGAACCTGGGCCTCCAAAAGGTATAAGAATAGTATCGCCTTTATTAATATCATTAAATCGAGTCATTTCATTGAAGATAAGCTCCAGTTTTTGTGTACCCAAACAAAATTCCCGAAGGCGTTTTGGAAAATATGCTTTATGAGCGTTTAGCGGTAATGGTATCCCTTCGCCAAGATGTAAGGTCATAAAATTTGAAAAAAGTATATAGCCACCAGGGACTCCCATTCGTCGCTTTTAAACTATATGGCTCCTCAGGGTAAACTTCTCGTCCCTAACAACTTCGTCAATCTCTGTGCGAAACACTGAGTTTGCCGAAGTGTGTGAGCCACCAGGGACTCGAACCCTGAACCACCTCCTTAAGAGGGAGATGCTCTACCAGTTGAGCTAGTGGCCCTTCGTCACTTCGTTCCTCAGGGTAAACCCTTGCACTTATAAGCTTAACTTTAGATTTCAAGCTTATAAGGGTAACCCCCTATCTTCATCAGCGTTCAAAATCAGTTCTAGTTTCTTTTTTCTATTCCAACCTTTGATTTCAGCTTCCCGTTTTGCTGCTTCAGAATGAGTATTATATAGCTCGCTAAATACTAAAATCACAGGGATTTTACTCTTTAGAGATTTTGCACCTTTTTTTAAATTGTGTTCCTTTATTCGTCGCTCAATATCGGTTGTTATCCCTGTATAAAGTGACTTATCTCTACATCTGACTATATATAAGAACCAATCGTTTTGCTTCATTTCTTAATAGTGTCTAAAAAAACAAACCAACCTTCAATAACCCAAGCGTACTTGCGCTGAATCCCCATATTGCGGGACGAAGTGCGCTCGGGGTGACTTGAACACCCAACCCTTGGTTCCGAAGACCAATGCTCTATCCAATTGAGCTACGAGCGCAAGTCACAAAAGCTACTAAGAACGTCAATTTTATATTATACTATACAGATGAGTGCTTTTTTATATCTGTTCCTCCTTGTCCTTGAACTCCTTTTTTTAGTGGGTTTAAGCTCCTATTCTATTGGTCTTCTTTATTCGTCCATCATGGGAGCTCCCTATGTCCCAACCTCAAAGAAACAAATAGATACAATTCTAGAAAGAGCCAAACTCAAAGCGGGACAAAGATTCATTGAGCTGGGAAGCGGTGACGGCAGAATTGTCCGTAGGGCTGTACAAAAATACAGCGTATACGGAGTCGGAGTCGACATTAATGTGCTCCTTGTTTTACTATCACGAATCTATGCAAAAAAACAGCACCTATCAAATATCTCCTTTAGAAAGGAGAACATCTTTTCAACTTCCCTTAGTGAAGCTGATGTAGTATATCTTTTTCTCATGCCAGATACCATAAAAAAAATACTTCAAAAGTTTGAAAAGGAGTTAAAACCAAGTACTTTATTGATTTCTCACGGCTTTAAAATCCCCGGTTGGGAAAAAAAACAGATTGATGTGATAAAATCTGAACCTTTCTCAACTTTTTTTTATCGCGTATAGCCACTTGTTGTATTGACAGGATAATTACGTTTAGAGTATCATATATCTATGCTTAAAAAGACGTTCTACCTTTTTTTAGTTTATTTTCTTTTAGTTGGATTTAATTTATTAATCGCACAGCAAATTGTAAAGAAAGACCGAAAAATTGCATTTTATAAAGCTATTATGAATGATCTTACCGAGATTGGATCAGCACTTCAAAATGAAGAACCATCTCAGAATCAAGAAGAAATTTTAAAGGAGTTTGCTACAAGTGATATCCGTACTGCCAATCTTAAGTACTTTTTCAGGAAATATAACTCACCCCTATATGACCATGCGCAGACTTTTGTCGATTTCGCAGATAAATATCAGTTTGATTACCGTCTTTTACCAGCCATTGCTATGCAGGAATCAAATCTGTGCAAATATATCTATGAAGGTTCTTATAACTGCTGGGGATGGGGGATCTATGGCGGCAAGGTCACCCGTTTTAGCTCTTACGATGAAGCGATTGAAACTATTAGCCGTGGTATTAAAACTTATTATATCGATAAGGGCCTGACAACACCTGAAGAAATCATGCGCAAATATACACCTCCCTCTAATGGGAGCTGGGCACACGGGGTAAATACTTTTTTAAAGATAATTGAATAAATATCAAATGGCAAATTTAAATGTTTAATTTAAAATATTTTAATAGATTTGATATTTGAGATATCTTTTATTGTACGCTTCTGGCAGTTGAAAGCTCCTGGGAAAGAGAATACTGAGTTCCACTTTTTTTTGAACGTGCAGCAAACAATGATCCTCTTTTTTTCTTTTTTGACATAAGTGCTTGCATCCATGTTTTTGATTCGCCCATTTTTTCTCTCATGAGTCGTAAAGCTCTTAAAACAATCTCCAAGAAACGAACATGATATATACCCGGTTTTTCAGGTAGGGAATCGATTGCAATTTTTTCGATGTCTTTTACTTCTTGTAAGAGTGATTTGTCAGCTTTCTTTATATATTCTATTTCTTTACGTATTTGCTCAACAAGCTGTTGTATCTCACGCTTCACCAGTACTGATTCATGATATTCGTTGTAATTAAATATGTTTGCTTCTTTCTTAGATTTGGCTGAGACCTTATGTTCTGAAGCCTTTTGTCCAAATTCATTTCCAAAAGAATTGTTTTCATTCTTATCAACATATCCTCCGAAGAATTGATCAAGCACACCACTTCCAAGATCCTTTAAAGAAGATCCAATATTGCGAACGGTTGATGAACCAAGGTCTTTGAGAGACTCTACAGTGTTAGCCTTGATTTGACCTGAATTTTGTTTTACTATAGGCTTATTTGCCATAGTAAGATTATACTATAAGCTAATTAAGAAATCAAGTGTTTTTTGCTTGCGTAGTACAGATGCATAAAAATAAGAATTAGCCTTGGCTGCCTGTTGTTCTTTTTCGGTTTTCAGTGCCCCGAAAAGCTTATCCAAATCAGCCTGTTCAACCTTAATTTGCTCTTTGTCAGCGATCTCAAGAAGAATAAACTCCAACTTGTACATGTCGGTTATTTCCTTTGTATACTGTTCTTTCAATTTATCCATAGTCAACCCCTTCGATTGAAGATAGTTATCAACAGTCAAGCCAATTTTTTGGACATCATCAATAAGAGCTGTAAGCTTACGATTTAGTTCTGATTCGATAAGAAGTAGGGGAATCTCACATTTAACTTCTTTAAGGATAAGAGAAAGGGCTGCACTCAATATTTTATCATTTTTTGCAGCCTGATCTTCTTTTTTAGCCTCATCTTTACCAGGTACCCAAATATCATCTTTTTTCATACCTGCTTTAATATCCAATAGTTTCTTTCTATATTCTCCTAAATCAACTGTCGGTTTTTCTGCTAATGTGGCCTTTATTTGCCAAGTTTCTTTTTCTTTTGCCTTAACAAGATCTATTTTAGGGGAAACAATAGGTTTTAAGCCTTCTTTCTTTATAATTTCCTCATAAATACGGGGTAGCAATGTACGAATAAGTTGAGAATATACCTGATCTTTGGGAATGTGTTTTTGAGCAATTTGGCTTGGAACTTTTCCTTTACGAAACCCTTCGAAGCTAAATTCAGCAAGGATAAGATCAAATGCGGTTTTATATTCCTTTTCAATTTCATCCCACGATATCTCAATGATTATTTCAAATGTGTTGGAGGGAAGTTTTTTGACTGTATGTTTTATCATTCAATAATGTAAATTGGTATTATACCTCGAAGTCCCGCTTAGCGGGACGAAGTGGCATTATAATTCTACTGTATTGCCGTTCAAAAGCAATAGGTTTTTTTCTTCTTTTTTAAACTGTTCAATAAAGTAAGACACTTTTGAAGACCATGTATTACCCTCACAATAAATGTTTCCAATCTGTTCCACTGTAGTTGCCCCCTTATCAACATAATTTTCACGCAAACCTTTTCCAACAGTTAAAATCGCTCTATCATAACCGTCAAACTCGATAAGGCCACGACCCCATCCGAACGGATTGTTTGTACCAGTCTTGATAAATTTGGCAAATGTAGATTCAACTCCTGATATAGCAGGCAATAAATAACAGTCAAGGTTATACAACTGGCAAGCTTGAATAAAAGCATCTACATGATCAATGAGAGGAGTTTGAAATTTTGATAAATAGTTTTTTATCGCTCGCTTTTTTATAAAATAGGTCTGATCGTTTGTGAACGATGCGCCATCAGATTCTGTATAATACATATTTGCAGAGTTACCAGCCACCAAATCAGCACTTACTGGCTGTGTAAAGATAAGCAAAAGTATTGTCAGTAAAAGTCCTACAAAGTGTTTTATGTGCATAAAAAAATCCTAAAGCTTCTCTAGCAGGTAGAGGAACCTTAGGATCTTTGGTTATTATAACACACTTAACAAATAAAGTCAAATATCTTATAATTATATGAAATCTATATAATCAATATGTATAAACAAATTCGATTTACCAGTTTTAGCTTTGGCTGTCGAGTTAATGAAGCAGAACGCATTGAAATGAACAGGGAGATGATTGCGGCGGGATTTATATTAGATCACAAGCGACCAGATCTTTTTATTATTAATAGTTGTGCTGTTACAAACAAAGCGGAAAGGGAGGTCAGACAGCTTATCATGAAGCTAAAAAGAGATAATCCGAACCTAAGATTGGTTGTAACTGGATGTGCAGCAACGTACTGGAGAAAAAACAAACTTTGGAAAAATATACCCATAGATCTTATTATAAGTAATAATCAGAAAACTTCCTTGATTTCTCAGATTAAGGAATATCATATAAGTAACCCATCAAACCTGGCTGTTTTCCAACCTAGACAGTCGAACAGCGATCAGTTACAGCAAGATAAATTCATATTGTCAGGCAGAGTTATGATAAAAATACAAGACGGTTGTCACAGATTTTGCAGTTACTGTATAGTTCCACACCTACGCGGCAAACCAAAATCAAGAAAAATATATGAAATTATACAAAGGGTCAGGGAAAATCAGCAAGGAAATCATATTAATGAAATTATATATACCGCCATTAATACCGAAGCTTTTGGAAAAGATACCGGTGAGTCTTTACTTCAGCTTATTAAGACATCGATACATCAAATAAAAGTACCCCGAATAAGTTTTGGTTCCATCCATCCATGGAGTATCACCAAAGAGTTTCTCGACTATTACCGAGTCAATATTGCTAGAAAAAGACTGAGTGATTTTTTTCATGTTCCAATCCAGTCGGGTTCAAATAAAATTCTCAAATATATGAATCGCGGATATTGTATTGAAGATATTGAAGAACGGCTTAATGAGATCCAAGAGATTAATCCTTTTGCGCTTATTGCAACTGATGTAATCGTTGGTTTTCCTGGTGAAACAGATACAGAGTTTCAAAATACTTATGAAGCTTTAAAATACTTACCTATAAGCAAGTTTCATATTTTTCGGTTCTCCCCACGTCGTGGCACAGCTGCAGATCTTTTACGCAAACAGCTTGGTGAACCAACATCTCAGGAAAAGCAAGACAGAGCAAGAATCCTCACGCAGTTGGGAAAGAAAAAATACCAAGAATTTTTGACTGAGCAAATTGGATCAACAAATACAGGATTATTTATCGGTAACAATAAAGATGCATTACAACAGGCATTGATGCACAATCAAATACCCGTAACCATAAAAACAAACGAAGATTTAAATGGGAGAATGATGCAAATAAAAATACTTGAGAAAAAGAATGAAAGACTTTTTGGTGTTATTTGTGGACCTGACAGGACTTGAACCTGTGACCTTTTCAATGTCAATGAAACGCTCTAGCCAACTGAGCTACAGGTCCAGTGTGCGCGACCAAAGGGACTCGGACCCTCAACCTCTTCCGTGACAGGGAAGCGCTCTAGCCAATTGAGCTATGATCGCAGTCAAGAATAATATTATACACAAATTATTCTAATTTGATATAATTATTTTATGAGATTTTTCCTTGTAATGAAAACCACAACTACTATCTCCTGTTAAGGAGGGTTTTTGTGTGTAGTTTACAAACCCTCCGAAAGGAGGGATTTTTTGTAACTACATTTTTAAAAAGTTCCATTTATAATTAAACTAAACTAAAAACAACTTATGGAAAACCAACACCTAGAACCAATGCGACACTCATGCGAACATGTTTTACACCAAGCGATGACAGATTTATACCCTGGGCTAAAACGTGCGATGGGTCCTCCAACTGAAGATGGATTTTATTTTGATTTTGATTATGACGGAAAAATCTCTGAAGAAGATTTTCCAAAGATAGAAAAACGTATGAGAGAGCTTGTAAATAAGGATCTTCCGATCGTTAAAAAAGATATAACGCTACTGGAAGCAAAGGATTTATTTAAAGATAATCCATATAAGCTTGATTGGGTCTCAAAGATTGAACAAGAAGATGGAAGGGCAACGGTCTATTGGACGGGAAATCCTCAGGAAAAAGGATCTGACGTAGATCTATGTAAAGGACCACACGTTGCCTCTACGGGCAAAATTGGGCCTTTCAAACTGCTTTCTGTAGCAGGCGCCTACTGGCATGGAGATGAAAAAAACAAAATGCTTACTCGGATTTACGGTACTTGTTTTCCAACAAAAGAGGAATTGGATGGATATCTAAAAATGATTGAAGAGGCAAAGAAAAGAGATCATCGTAAACTCGGAAGGGAACTTGAACTATTTACTATGAACAATGAGGTTGGGCAAGGTATCACTGTTTGGCTACCAAATGGTTCTATAATACGGCGAGAAATAGAAGATTACATGGTTACCGAGCAAATAAAGCTTGGTTTTAAGCATGTCTATAGTCCACACATTGGACAAAAATCATTATGGGAAAAAAGTGGGCATTGGGACTTATATCGGGAAAAGATGTACTCCCCCATGGATGTGGACGGGGTTGAGTACTTAGTCAAACCCATGACTTGTCCTATGCATATTCAATCATTTGAATTCAGACCAAAGTCATATCGAGATTTACCCTACCGGATAGCAGAAATTGGATCAGTATACCGCTACGAACAGTCAGGCGAGCTTGCTGGACTTCTTCGGGTAAGAGCTTTTACTCAAGATGATGCGCATATTTTTTGTACTCAAGATCAGGCAGTTGATGAATTTTTATCTGTTTTTAATTTCATTAATAAACTGTATAAAATGTTTGGTTTTAAAGACTACCGAATACGTCTTGGTATCAGATCTAAAAAAGAAAAATATTTAGGTGAAGATGAGCTTTGGAACAAAGCTCAAGAAAAGGCTATTGAGGCTTTGAAAAAAAGTGGATCAGATTATTTTATTTCCGAGGGAGATGCAGCTTTTTACGGTCCTAAAGCTGACTTTCTTATTAAGGATGCCTTGGGTCGTGAATGGCAATGTGGCACTGTACAGATTGATTTTATGTTACCCGAACGATTCGGTTTAAAATATGTCGATCATGATGGAAAAGAGAAAGTGCCCGTTATGATCCACCGAGCGCCTCTTGGATCGCTTGAACGTTTTTTAGCCATCTTGATTGAACACTACGCGGGTGCATTTCCTCTATGGCTTGCTCCCGTACAAGCAATCGTACTGCCTATCTCTGACAAACACAACGAATATGGGAAAAAGATAGTAGATGAATTAATAAGATCTGGTATAAGAACAGGTTTTGATCAAGAACCAGAACGAATAGGTAAAAAGATTAGAATTGCGACCTTGCAAAAAATACCCTATATGATTATAATTGGCGATAAGGAAGTAAATGAAGGATCTGTGTCGGTAAGGACTAGGGAAGGAAAAGATATCGGAACCACAAAAATTACAGAATTTATTCAAACACTAAAAAACAACCATTGAGAAATACCTATCATAGAAGTCCTCAACGTAAGTATTGGACGGTCAACTTCCGTATTACCGCTCCTCAACTGCGAGTCATTGATCATGAGGGTAAACAAGTAGGAGTCTTGAGTAAAGACGACGCCTTAAGGATTGCACAGGAAAAAGAAATGGATTTGGTTCTTATTGCTGAAAGAGCACAACCGCCTGTTGCAAAAATTATAGATTTTAAGAAGTTTTTGTACCAAGAAGAAAAAAAACTAAAGGAAGCACGTAAAGGAATAAAAAGAAGTGTAGTAAAAGACGTCAAGTTATCTCTTTTTATCGGACCGGCTGATCTGGAAAGATTAGTCAATAAGTCAAAGGAATTTCTTAGCAAAGGTAGCCAAGTAAGAATAAATCTAACTTTAAAAGGAAGAGAGATGGGAAAAAGAGATATGGCTTTTGATCTTATCAAAAAATATCTTACTTCACTTGGTGAAATAAATATATCGAAGGAACCAAGGCTTGAGGGAAGAGTTATTCGTGCTGTTGTTGCCAGAAAGAAATGATTTAATAATCAGCGCTTTACAGATTAATCCAAATAAGATATAATTGAGTTTTCATACTATGAAAGTCAAACAAAAAACACATAAAGGCGCCTCAAAACGGTTTAAAATTACCAAAAAAGGAAAAATCCTTCATCGATCACAAAAGATTAGACATTTAAGAACTGTCAAGGGAAAAAGGAATATAAGGCGTTTAAAAACAATGAAGCAGATAAAAGGGACATTTGAAAAAAAAATGAAAAAGATGCTGGGAATTAGATAGAGTTTACTAATTAGGAAATAATTTTATATGGTTAGAGTCAAGGGAGGAGTACATACAAGACGAAAACACAAAAAAGTATTGAAGATGGCGAAAGGTTTTTGGATGACTCGTCATAAACAGTTTAAAAAGGCAAAAGAAGCAGTGCTCCATGCTGGCCAATATGCTTATGATGGCCGCAAGCTGAAAAAAAGAAATTTTAAGACATTGTGGATCGTTAGATTGAACGCAGCTGTACGAACACTAGGACTAAACTATAATCAATTTATCCATAAACTTACAGAGAAGAACATAGTTCTCGATAGAAAAGTACTATCTCAAATAGCTGTCGAATACCCCTCCGTTTTCTCAAAAATCATTGAGAAAATTAAATAATCAACTGCTATAATAATTAGATGGAAGATATCGAAAGCATAAGTGCCTCCATACATGATGATATAACAAAGGTAAAAAACCTCAAAGAACTTAGCACTCTTGAGACTCTTTATCTGGGTCGTAACGGTAAGATAAATGAGCTCCTTAAAAAAATGAAGGACAAAGGACCAGAGGAAAGGAAAACATATGGACAGAGTGTTAATTTGATAAAGGAAAACTTCATTAAGCTACTTATTTCCAAAAAACAAGCGCTACTAACAACTGCTAACAATGATGATTACATTGATGTCACTTTACCTGGAAACAAATATCCAAAAGGCAGTCTGCATTTGATCTCAGTGGCAGTAGAGGAGATAAGCCGAATTTTTGAAAAAATAAGTTTTATTAGAGTCTCGTATCCTGAGGTTGAGTACGAATTCTTTTCTTTTGAGTCATTAAACATGCCCAAAACTCACGCAGCACGGGATGATTTTGAAACATCATTTATACAAGCCCCACAGCATCTTCAATATGGCAAGATGCTCCTTACTCCTCATACTTCCTCAGGTCAAGTAAGAGAAATGTGGCGTGTAGGCACCCCACCCATTCGCATGATCAATATAGCTAAGACCTACCGCCCAAACTGGGACGCAACACATACTCCTATGTTTTTTCAGTTTGAAGGTCTGTGTATAGATACAGACATAAATATCACTCATTTAAAGGGTACTCTTGATTACTTTGTAAAAGCATATTTTGGCAATGATATAGAAGCGAGACTTCGACCTCATCACTTTCAGTTTACCGAACCTTCCTTTGAGGTCGATGTGACCTGTACGGTTTGCAAGGGTACTGCACTTGTTGACAAACAAAGATGTAGGGTGTGCAAATCTGGTTGGCTTGAGTTAGGAGGCACCGGGATGGTTCATCCAAATGTTCTTATTTCCGGAAAAATTGATCCAAATATATATTCAGGTTGGGCGTTTGGATTTGGTATCGAACGAGTAATAATGATGAAATATGGAATAGATGACATCAGGAATTATTATTCAGGTGACATCCGTTTTTTAGAGCAGTTTTAATACCTTTTTATGAATACGAAAATCACGCATTCTTGGTTGTTGGAATATCTTGATACAAAGGCAACTCCTTTGGAAATCCAAAAATATCTTTCACTTTGTGGCCCATCAATAGAGAAAGTAGAGAAAACACAAGGGGGTGATTATGTGTATGATGTAGAAATCACCTCAAACAGAGTTGATACCGCCTCAGTAATGGGTATCGCCCGAGAGGCAGCCACCATACTCACGCGATTTGGTATTAAGTCAGCATATAAACCACCAAGGCTTGAGTTCTCAAAACAAACCGCAGAGACCGGTTTGCCCCTTGATATTGTAGATAGTAAAGGCTTGTGTAAACGAATTATGGCTGTTGTCATGGACAATATCACTATCAAACCCTCACCAAAACTCATTCAAAAAAGATTGCAAGATGTAGGCATAAGATCATTAAACAACGTAGTTGATATAACCAATTATGTGATGACAGAAATTGGCCATCCAACTCATGTTTTTGATTATGACCGAATAATGACACACAAACTTATCATTCGCAAAGCAAAGAATAATGAAGAGATAGTAACGCTTGATGAAAAAAAGTACTTGTTGTCAGATGAAGATGTCATCATTGATGATGGAACAGGTAGAGTAATAGACTTACCGGGAATCATGGGCACTGCCAATAGTGTGGTAACAAAAGAAACAAAACGTATTATATTTTTTATTGAGTCAAATAGTCCTGTTGCAATTCGACGAAGTTCTATGAGATATGGTATACGGACCGTTGCTGCGACTATCAATGAAAAAGCACCGGATCCAGAACTAGTAGAGGTTGCCCTTATAAAGGGCATTGATCTTTTCAAAGAAATGGCGGGTGCAAAAGTAAGCGGAGGTATAATAGATATTTTTCCAAAAAAACCGACTAACACAATTATTAATATCAACCTTGAGTATATAAATAAAAAAATAGGCGTAGTTATATCGCTTGAGCAGGTCGTAAAGATACTTAAAGGGCTTCAGTTTGATGTAAAGGTAACTAAGGAGTCAATACTAAACATTAAAGTTCCCTCATTTAGGAGAAATGATGTACTTATCCGGGAAGATATAATTGAAGAAATAGCACGAATCTATGGTTATCACAACCTTCCTAATAACTTATCACCCGCTCGTTACGTTAAGCAACCAAAAGAATTTGAAGATTTATTTGTGAATACCAACAAAATAAAATTATTTCTTAAACATATAGGTCTTCATGAAGTACTTAACTACTCTATGATTTCTCTTTCGATGATACATAATTTTGGTCTCAATGAAAAGCAACACTTGTATCTTTCAAATGTTTTGTCAGAAGATATCAAATACTTACGTATAACTCTTTTACCTTCGCTTGTCAAAAATATCAAAACCAATGAAGGCAGACAAAAAATCATGCGCTTTTTTGAACTTGCTAAAGTATATAAACCCAAGACAAACTCATTACCAGAGGAGTCCTATAAACTGGGAATTGCACTCAACACCTCCTTTGATGACTTAAAGGGTGTGGTTGAAGCTCTCCTTGATGAATTACATATCGATCAATATGCATTTAACCGGTCATCAAGCCCTTATTTCTCCACTACACAAGCAGCGCTTTTTATCAAAGGAGAAGAAGTTGGATTATTAGGTAAGCTTAAACCATCTTATCAAGAGTCAAACCTGCTTTCATATGAATGTATGTTGGCCGAAATTGACTTTGACCGTCTTATTCACCACGTAAAACAAGTATCAAACTATAAACCCCTTCACCCTTTCGCAATCATCAAACTTGATACATCATTTATTTTATCATCAACACTTTCATATGAACAGTTCAGGGATAAAGCATTCAAAATGTCAAACTTGCTCAATAAGGTTGAGGTTGTTGATAGATATAAAAATAAGGTCACTATCAGATTGTACTTTTCTTCACCACACAAAAACATCACTGAAGGTGAGGCAAAAGAAGCACTACAACTCATCAATCCATCAAGAGGATGAGGAGCTTTGGCTACTTTCTGAGGAAGAAGATGAGGTGGGAATGAGTTGAGGAGTGTTAGTTGGACCTGAAGTCGGCGCTGCATAATCCCAAGGTTTATTCAAACCAAATTTTATCATTGACTCACCTGATTTGTCTTTATCGTTGACCGCCCTTACTTTTAGTTCATATGTACCATCCGAATATCCGCTAAAGGTTTCATCTATCTCCCGTTTATCTTCATTATAATTTTTCACCTCATTGTTATTAATAAATATTTTGACATTTTTTAAACTATTTAAGGTAGTGATTTTTACTTTCACGTTTATACTGTTGCCGTTTACCGTGGTTTTGTCCGAGGGAGACTTAATAGATACGAGCACATTCTCAGAGTTATTATCACTTATGTCTGTTGGACAGTGAAATTTATCATCGGTCATCTCTTTACGCCAGGCATCAATGCCTTCCTGCCAACGATTCTTACCGTCGGTTGATATGGGATCGTTTTCAATAAGCACCACGCAGTCTTTTTCATCATAATTGCCCGATTTTATCTCTATATCATTTGCAAGTTTACCATTTGATTTACTTATCTTCAATTTTTTATATGCGGGAGAAACATCTTTTGGTTCGGTTCCCTCAATAAAATACTCACTCCTTGTTTGTTGACCATCTTTTGGTAACCCACCAAGCCAAGAATCAATAGTAAGAGCCTTAACTTTATCCGGCTTATCCATTATACCGTCTGGATATGTTTTGAGCAGGGCAATCATGGTTTTGTACCAAATAGGAGATGCTCCTGTTGATCCGGATGAGATATTTGGATTCATCTTGCTGTTGTCATTGTTTCCAACCCATACCCCAACAGTTATACCCTTTGTAAAACCAATTGCCCAGTTGTCACGTTTATCATCGGTTGTACCTGTTTTGACCGCAACAGTCTTACTAGGGACGTTAAGAAACGACCTTGTACCAAATACTTCAGCTCTTGCGTTGTTGTCTGACAGTATATGTGAGATCAAAAAAGAAACTTCGGGAGAAAAAGGCTTGGTTTCTTTACCCCCCTTCGCGCGGTAAATTATGTGATTCCGGTGATCTTTTATCTCAAGTATTGACTGAGTTTCTTTTCTAATCCCACCACGAGCAAATACAGAGAAAGCGCCTGTTATATCAAGGAGGGTCACCTCGCCACCCCCAAGGGTAATTGACATACCAAAACGATTAAGATTCTCATTGGTGGGTGCAAGAGTCAAGAGACCTAAATCAGACGCTTTTTGTAGAAAATCTTTTATCCCAATCATTGCCAAAAGTTTTACTGCGGGTATATTGATTGAATTAGCTAAGGCAAAACGAAGTTGTTGCGCACCCCTATACTTACCATCATAATTTACGGGAATATAATCCGGTTGATCCTTTACTGGAAAAACAGTCTTTACATCCATAAGTACCGTTGAGGGCGTGTATCCTTTTTCAAATGCAGTTGCATAAGTAATGGGTTTTATTGTTGATCCAGGCTGACGAAGTCCAAGAGCAGCATTAAATTTGCCATATTCGGGGTCATTAAAATCATATGAACCAACCATGGCAAGAACTTCATTTGACTGTGAATCCAGGACAACCGTTGCTCCGTTACCAACCTTATAATCATCTTTAATTTCATTAATTTCGTCTTTCACTATTTTTTCTACCTTCGTTTGTGTTTCAAGAGAAAGAGTAGTTTTTATTTTTAAACCTTGATCCAATATCTTGGTTCCATATTCTTTTTCTATTTGTTCTTTTACGTAAAAGACAAAGTGGGGTGCATTGATAGACATCTTCGAAGAGGAAAACTTTACTTTATCCAACTGTGTTAACGAGCCTGCTTCTTGTTTTTTTGTGATATAACCATCTTCTTTCATCCTGCGCAGTACATCTTTTGTTCTACTTTTCCAAGCGTCTTTTTTACCAATAAATGGCGAATAGTAACTAGGCAGTTGAGGTAAACCGGCAAGGATGGCCGATTCAGTGATGGTTAAATCTTTGGGAGACTTGTTGAAGTATCCTTTTGCTGCAGATCCAATACCAACAAAGCTTCCACCATATGGAATCTCATTTAGATACATCTCAAGAATCTGGTCTTTTGTGTATTTTCCTTCGACCGAAATAGCAAGTATTATTTCTTTTATTTTTCTTGAACCCGTCAGACTTGAATCCAAAAGGACATTTTTAATGAGCTGCTGAGTAATGGTTGAACCGCTTCCTTGAACGCTTCCCTTTAGAAGCATGTTAATAACTGAGCGTAGCATGCCGGTCTGTGAAATGCCTCCGTGTTTGTAAAATGACTTGTCCTCGATTGCGATCGTTGCATGTTTTAGATAATCGGAGATGTCCTTCATGGCAACGGGTAACCTGTTTTTGTCTTTATACATCTCAAATAGCACCTTGCCGTCTCTGTCATAAAAGACAGTCGCATTTTCTGAAATTTGGGAAAGTTTTCCAGGCTCAGGAAGATCTTTGGCATACCAAGCAAATAGAATAAATATAAAAAAAAGACCCAAAATAACAGCGCCAATGCAACCTATTCCAATATATTTGAATAGATGTTCTTTTTTTAAGCTAAATCTAACTCTTTTTCTTTTACTTACATACATAGTTGTAGTATACCAACTGAAAGAGTAAACCGCAAAAAACAAACTTTTGATATACTATAGTTTATGAAAATCGGAAAAGTAAAAATAAAAAAAGAGTTTATTTGGAAAATAATCATGATCGTATCATCTATCTTACTTATTCTTTCTTCTCTTTCACCTATGTTGTTCATACGGTAAATATAATATACTGTCTAAGTATATGATGATTCTTGACACTCCTATTGAATCTCTACCCGCAACAAGCCCTCTTACTATTAAACGTTTAAAATTAATAGGGATTGAAACTTATTGCGATCTTCTCAACTACTTTCCATATCGGTACGAAGATTACTCCATAATTAGTCCGATCATGAGCATCCAGGAAGGGGAAACCGTTACTATAAGGGGAACTGTCATCAAGTCAACCAATGAATACACCAAAAGAGGCTACAAACTGCAGAAAATTACATTGCAAGATAAAACAGGAAGTCTTCAAATCACATGGATAAATCAACCATATCTAGCGCATATATTTAAGACGGGGGTTACACTTTCTGTATCTGGGCTGGTAACCCGCTTTGCCGGTAAATTAACATTACAACCAAACGGATGGGAGATAATTAAGGACGAATCAATGCACACGGGCAGAATCATCCCCGTCTATTCTGAGATACATGGACTTTCCACAAAAACACTTCGTGAAAAAGTATTCCATGTTATCTCTCACCTCAAAAATACACAGGAACCCCCGGAGAGTCTTCCCACAGAGGTCCTTATATATAACAACCTTATATCTTTCCATGAAGCATATATAGAAGTACACTACCCCTCGTCCAAAGAACGTTTAAAACAAGCTCGACTAAGATTGGGCTTTAATGAAATGCTTATTTTACAGTTATCTCTTCTCTTAAAAAAACATGAGCAAAAACAAAAAAAAGTTATGTATCAGTTTTCTTTAGACGATATAGAAAAGAAACAAAAAATAAAAAATTTCATAGAACGTCTTCCATTTAAGTTAACAAACGGCCAAAAAGAGGCAATATACGATATTGAACAAGATCTAAAAAAACAAAATCCTATGAATAGATTTCTCCAGGGAGATGTTGGTTCAGGAAAAACCGTGGTTGCCGCATTGGCTGCTTATATTACCTATCTAAATGGGTATCAAACCCTCATAATGGCTCCAACCGAGATCTTGGCGGATCAGCATTATCAAACAATGCTACGTCTTTTTAAGGAAACGTCAGTAAAGATAGCTATCCAAACGGGATCAAAGAAAAATTTAAAAAAAGATTCCTCGAACTTTGATATCATAGTCGGAACTCAGGCGCTACTCACTAAGTCTCTTATCTTTAACAAGGTTGGTTTTATCGTTATAGACGAACAACATAGATTTGGAGTGGCTCAGCGAGCCCTTTTAAAAGAAAAAGGTGGCGAACCACACCTGCTTACTATGACTGCAACACCTATACCTCGTACACTAGCGCTCACTCTTTATGGAGAAATTGACCTCACTGTTATATCTGAGATGCCTCAAGGCCGTCTGCCAGTAAAAACATATCTTGTACCCTCAAAAAAGCGACAAAAAGCCTATGAGTGGATCAAAAATAAAATCCTAACAGACAGATGTCAGACGTTCATTGTTTGTCCTTTGATAGAAGAATCAAAAGAAGAGACAAAAATATCAGTAAAGGCTGCAAAAAAGGAGTATGAACGTCTGCAAAAAAATGTTTTTCCTACTTTGCGAGTAGCGCTTTTACATGGAAAGCTTAAAAGTAAAGAAAAAACTGAGATTATGCAGGAATTTACCCGAAAAAAGTATGATATTCTTGTATCTACGTCTGTTGTGGAAGTAGGTATAGATATTCCTGATGCAACGATCATGATCATTGAAGGAGCAGAGAAATACGGGTTAGCACAGCTTCACCAATTAAGAGGAAGAATTGGGCGAGGGAATAGACAATCATACTGCTATCTTTTTTCAGACAATCAAGAACCAGCCGTTCTTCACAGACTCAACTTTTTTTCCTCAACTACAAACGGAGCGGAGTTATCTGAGTATGATTTACATCACAGGGGACCCGGCAATATCTTCGGCACAAACCAGCATGGTTATTTAAAACTTAAAATCGCTTCACTAAGCGATATCTCTCTCATAAAACAATCAAAAAATGCAGCAGATTACTTGATTAAAAAGTCGCCTGACCTTAAACTATTTCCAAAACTACTTTCTTCTTTAAATTCAAACCAACCGCAAACACACCTTGGCAAATCATCTACGATATGATATCATTTACTTTATGGCACCACTACCAAAAAGAAAGCATTCAACAAGACGCAAAGGTAAGCGTAAAGCCCACAAAGGGATAGGTCTTCCCAAATTAGTTACTTGTAAAAACTGCGGAAAACCAAAGCGATCTCATCGTATATGCAAGTATTGCAACAAATAATTTTGTTTTTGTATGGATACAAGGCACAAAAAAAGAACTGAAATAGTTCAAAACCTTTTTGCATATACTTTTCAACCCTTATCGTCTAATCTTCCTTTCTCAAGCAATACTACAAAAAAAATTGTAGACAATATAAAAAAAATTGATTTAGTCATTTCTTCGCTTGCGCTCAAGTTTCCTATAGATAAAATAGCCAAAATCGATCTTTCCATACTAAGACTTGCCATTTTTGAATTGTCGATCGAACCACATGAACCAAAAAAAGTTATAATTAACGAAGCTGTAGAACTTGCGAAGGAACTGGGTGGTGAAAAATCATATTCATTTATAAACGGTGTTTTGGGTAAACTCATAAAACATGAAGCGTAAATTTTTGAGCCTGGAAAAAAAAATTGGCATCTCGTTTAAAAATGAGGTTTTGCTTGAAAATGTGTTTGTACACAGATCCTTTTTAAATGAACATAAGTCATTTTATCTTCCCTCCAATGAAAAGCTTGAGTTTTTGGGGGATAGCGTTCTATCTTTAATAACCTCAATCTTTTTATATAAAAACTATCCCGATCTTGATGAAGGCACATATACTGACATCAAGGCGTCGATCGTACGCACTGAAAGTCTGGCTGAGGTTGCAAAAAAAATTGGCCTGGGAGATCTTGTATATCTTTCCAAAGGAGAAGAACTCAATATGGGAAAAGATAACAAAAATATTCTTGCTGATTGTTTTGAGTCTTTGGTTGCTGCTATCTTTATTGACCAAGGATTTGACCAAAGCTATTCATTTATTCTCAATGTCTTGTTTAAAGAAAAACTTGATTATATTGTCAAGAATAAATTGTATCTGTCGCCAAAAAGCAGGCTTCAGGAACTGCTGCAAGCACAATATAAAATGCTACCTACCTATACTATCTCTAAAGAAGCAGGACCAGAGCATAAAAAAGAGTTTACTATCGATGTGTTTTTCGATGATAAAAAATTAGGCACAGGAGCAGGTCTCTCTAAAAAAGAAGCTGAAGAAAATGCTGCCAAAAATGCCCTGGAAAAAATGAAATAAAACATATATAATGTCTATCTATGCCAGCAACAATAAGACTAATGAGATTCGGAAAAAAAGGGTATCCTACATATCGAATTGTAGTGCTTGATAAAAGAAAAAAAGCAGTTGGGTCATATCTCGAAAAGATAGGGACATATAATCCAATGAAAAATCCCGCAGAACTTATCATCGACAAACAACTACTTACTAAGTGGGAGCAGAAGGGTGCTGTTTTATCTAATGGAATGAAGAAAATACTCCATAAAAGTTAATGTATCTAAAACACTAAAAGGGGTTGTCTTTGGTTTCATATTCTTGAGGAGTGTCGCTTTCATCTTCTTTAAGCGTAATCTGAACTTTTTGTTTTATTTGCTCAAGTTTTTCTATGTCCTTTTTACTCAGTTGAGGAATGACCGATTCATTAAATGTAAATTTCTTGCTGTAAAAATTAAGAGATACTTTTGTATTAGTAAAATTCACACCAGAAAATTCAATCTTCTCACTGGTAATAAGCCTTCCTCCTGTATACTCATAGTTACGTAAAAATATTAAAAAAGCAGACAAACTCCCTCTTCCTTCAATAATGATTGACATCTTTTCTCGTGAGGATTTTGATAAATTTATAGTATAGCTCGTTATGGAAAATCCCGTTTTTTGAGATATGGTTTCAAGTGCATAGATAACTGAAAAATAATCTTCAGATTCTGGAATCAAAGAAGTCAGTATTTTGTTGTAAATAATGATTTGATCTTCTGTAAGCGATTTGTTGAATTTAAGAGTATCGCTTCTGTTTTTCAGAAGATTTACTTCTTCCTTTAGGATAGCCTGCTGATTAGAAAGTTCTTTAAAGCTTTTATATGAGGAAGATACAAGTAAGATAATTACAACAATTGATACGAGGGTCAAAATAGTTGACCAGTAATCCCTTAAAAAAAACTTAATTTTGCGTATGTTAATTAGATTCTTCATTTAGTTCTTTAAATTTACCTTTAAATTGTAGTTGAAAATTTTTGTTTGCATAACGCGCAGTAGATACAACAACAACGTCACGATTAAGACTAAGACTTGCCATCGATAGTTCATCAAAATTTTTTAGAAACTCTTCAGATTCAACGTATTTCAGAAAGGAAATCATGGTTTCATAATCCTTAAACTTAATAACAAAGCTTGTACTTCTTGTTTTATCAATTTCAATTGAGTCAAGTGTCGCTGAATCAGTGGAGGTATTGAGCATATCAAGAAGTATTGAATAATAAGGTGCAAAGCGGGCATCGTCTTTCTCATACGTATATAGTTGAGTTTGCTTTCCTTTAAAAAAACGTATATTGGCTTCAACGTCTTTTTCCTCCATGAGAAGAGATAAGTACAGTTGTTTCTTTTTTAACAGATCGTTCATTTCTGCCCGCAATATAATAGTCCTTGTTATGGTGATAACAAATAATACAAAAAAAATGAGTCCGATAATTGTACCAAAACGCTTTATTTTATTTGCGTAAGAAGCAAAAGCGTTAAAGCGTTTCTTTTTACTAAATAGATTTAGTCTTTTTTTCATCTTAATACGCCTCCGATTGCACAAATATATGATGGCATGTCTGTTGAGAAAGACTGTGATACGGGGTTGTTCACGAGAAACTCACGGAGATAAAGTGCTTCTGTATGTAAAAGAAGCACTTCTGAAATTTTTTTTTCAAAAGAAAGGATATTGCTGCTGTAATTAAACACAAATATCTTAGATACAGGAAGTGCATATTTTTCTTTCGAAAATATCATAAATTTGGATAGTTCTCCCATTAGTTCTTTCATCAGGGGGGCAACAATGGTAGAAGTATCATAAGATGCATTCTTTTCAAAGCCAATTGTTCGTAAAACTTCAATAGCCTTAGACTCCTGGAGTTCAAAGTTGAATTTAAGTTCTTTAAGAAATAAATCGTACCCGACTTTAATCGTACGGGTTAACAAAATAAGCGATGTCTGTGTGTCAATTAGATATATTGAACTGCTAGCGAACCCGAAATTTAATACAAGGTACGTCCCTGATCCTTGTTGTTTTAATACCTCAGAAAAAAGTCTTCCGAAAGAACTCATTTCGTTTTCAAGAGATTCGGGATTAAGCCCAGCCATTTCAATAGCTTTTTCAACTCTGTCTACTGTTTTTTTTGGTGAGGCTACAATAAGTATAGTATTTTTTTTATTCTGCTTGTCTTCTTTCATGATCTCAATATCCAGCACAACCTCTTCAATAGACATGGGTATAAACTGATCTGATTGGTAACGGACTGCTGAAAGGAGCTCTTTTTCATTTAATTTTGCGAACTCAAGGATTTGAGAAAATGACTGACTATCTGGAATAATTATATTGGCGTTTTTCTTGACTATTTTTAAATTTGCATACAGCTTTGATATTATCTCTGACTGGTTTTCAATACTTTTTTCCGTGTCGTCCGAAAAGAAATTCGGAATAGTGTTTTCTGTACCCATACACGATAGGTCTATCTTGCCATTTTTATAAGTAAGGTCAACTATACGAGTATATTTTTCATTGATATCAATTGCAAAAGATGAATCTGTCATATAGCTTTAAGTATCCAGAAAATTGGATCAAAAGTCAAGCAAAAAAACCTACTCTAATAATTTCGTAGCTGAAACTTTGTACTGTATTGAAGTGGGGTTGGGTTCAATTCATTTGATCTTACCACATCAAATGACGTATAAACGACCGGTGGACTAAATATACTTGTCCGATAACAGGTAAACTTCAAGTTAGATACCTTTACTTTATCGTTTGTAAGATAAAGATTCTTTATTTCGTTTCCTGGGCTTTGAGAAGCTATCTTGTTGTCTAACAATTCATAGGAAAAACTTACCGAGTCTTTGTCAAAAAAAAATATGAAAGGCATTGTCGTTGGCATTGGAGTTGGATAAACAGGACAGATGTCAATAATTGTTGGATATAGTGAACTTGGATATATGGAAGGGTTTGTGATTTTTTCTGCATATTGCTTAACTGTACCACGCATGGAGAAAAGCGCTTGGTCTCCTTGTTTTTTTACTTCTTGAAGGGAATAAATTCGCGCCTGTTGCTGAATAATAAGAAAGACTATAGCAAAAAGGATAGGCAATACAAACCCAATGACACCAACCACAACCACCATTTCAATCAACGTAAAACCTTTTTTTTGGAAATTTATTTTTATTCCCATACTGAATAAACAGCCTTTAACGGAACTGAATATAGATAATTGCCATCTTTCCACTCAACAGAAAATCTAACACTAATTTGTTTAACAAAATTTCCTTCCATAAGGGTAGCTGAAAAGGTAGCCATTCTTCTATATTGACCCTCTAGCTCAAAATAACAGCTACCAACACCCTTTGAAGGCCATGAGGGGGATAGAGGAGCAGTATTAAAACAAAACTCAGTTGATGCAGGTGTTGATTGAGTTACTTGTTCTGTGAAGTTTGTGATTAATCCTCCCGCATAAGTCGTCCCTCCCCAGTTGATTTCCTTTTCAGCCTGCAACCACTCACGTAGTTCTTCTGCATAATGAGTAGCAATCACTTTTTTTTGGTTTGCTTTGGTGATGCGCAAAGAAGTGGTAATTACAGACGCAGCAAGAACGAAAAAGAGAGAGAAAACTGTGGTAAAAATCATTACTTCTATAAGTGAAAATGCCTTTATTGGTACTGGTAGCTGTTTCATGGATTACGGGCAAATACTTGGACATGCGTCACAAGCACTACACGCATCTTCACTGATAAGTCCTGTGCTTGAAACTTTGGTATATCTACACACACCGCTTCCACTTAGTGCTGTATTTTTTATGTAAATATAATCACATTTTGCACCACCTGTGATAGGAAAAAAGGAAACTGAAAGGACGGGTGTTGGAAATACTATATTTGTTTCTGTTTTATATACAATTGGGCTTGGAGATCCCGCGCTACAGTTGGGCTGAAGTGAATATTCACTCGAAGATAAGATCTCAATACTATATGAGGCAATCTCTGCCCCAACACCACCACACATTGATGAATCACCAGCTATTGTTTTGGCTCGGGCTAAACTTAGTATATTTGCTATTTTTTTTCCCGTATTTTCCAATTTTTTTTGCTCTGTGTATTGATTATAATAACCAACTGAATAACCCGAAAAAAGGAGGATAAAAGAGATGACTACCAATAGTTCAATGAGAGTAAAGCCTGAATTTTTCTTCTGTCTTTCCATAAGTAGTTACGGTGGTACTATTTGACCATACGGACCCATACAGTAGTTACAGCTTGTAGCTCCAACAATAGCACAATCTCCGCACGAGGAGGTGCTTGACTGTTCAAGATAGGCCCCAAGTGTATAATCAATTCCATTACTCTCATAATAATAGGTATATTGAGCAGTCTTTGGATCGTTTGGCACTTTTCTTAAATAATATATACCCGATGTACAGGTGGGCGGATCATCACAAATATCACCTCCAAATGTAACTTCTGAGGTAAGAGGATAACTATCATTTTTACTTTTATACATTTCAAGTGATGCTCTGATTTGTTCTAGATCTCCTTTTCGTTTGGCATCACGTGACTTTTTTAGAAACTCGGTATAAGTAACCATACCGATAGTTGAAATAATCCCGATTATGGTAACAACAACCAATATCTCTATAAAGGAAAAGCCGTGTCGCTTTTCTTTGTTTTGTAAATAATTAATCATAGATTATTGTTGGTTTGAAAGACAATATCCTGTTGGTGACTCGCTTTCAATAAGATATGAACAAATCCGATACATGCTACTTGAACTTGTCGGCATAAGATAGGGAGTACCACCTTTTGGATCAGCAGGTACAGTAGGCAAAAATACTGTTGCTGGATTCGAACAACCAATGGTCGGTACAAAACCAGAAGAACTAACGGGATAAGAATACCCGCACACCGAGTAATACTGCTCAAAAGCGTTTTGTATTACTTTCAAATCGCTTTTCCTTCGCGAATCACGAGACTTTTTTTGTGCGGTGGAATAAGATATGGAGGCAATCGTAATCACTATGGAGATAATTGCCAGCACTATCAACATCTCAAGTAGAGTAAAACCTTTCTGTACCGAATTTTGTTTGATTTTAATCATAGAAATAATTTAAACTGCTATGGTTGAGTAACTACATAACATTTTTTTGGCGATGTACAACCGTAGGTAGTAATAGTTGCAAAATCTGATGGACAACTGCCCCCTTCTGAATCAAGCGAATTATCAAGACATGCGGCAAGCAGATACTCAAGTGTTTCTCCAGGAGTACCCGTTGGATTCCGATGATAATAATATTTTTTTGGTGTCGCACAGGATGCACTTGGATCGCCAGGCACCTTGGACATATATAAATAACCTGTTCCCGACCAACCTGTGCAAGGGGCGGGAAAGGAGGCGTCAATTGGGTAGGAGGGAGGCGATTGGTTTGATTTATAGAACTCAAGGGCTTTTTGAATCTGTCTTATATCTGATTTACGCTGAGCATCTCTAGCTCGTTCTCTTGCATCCATGAAATTGGGAAGTAGTATCACCACCATCCCCGCAAGAATAGCAATAACGACAAGTATTTCAATTAATGTGAAAGAAGATTCTGTGTTGTTCATGCTCTTTACTTCATCGTAACTGTTTTGTGGATAAAAATCAATAGATTGTCAAGAGCAAGCTGATGGCTGTGATTCAATAGAAGGATGTTGTTCTTTGTCTGGAACGCTTTATTCATGATTGGTATAAGATCTATTTTTTTAGATTCAAGAAGTTTTTGTCTTAAAAACAAAATTAAATCATCAATAAGAATAATTGCTTCATCTCTTGTCTTTGTTAACGTCAGATCGTTCTGTAAAAAACCGTAGCTTTCTTTTTTCTGAAGCTCATTAAACATTGTGTTAATTTTTTGAATTCTTTCTTTCTCTAGTACAGCGTTTTCTTTATCAAGATAGACTAAGCTAACTCTTGATTGTACCGTTGACAGTATCGATCTGTTATTTTTTGCACACAAAAAAAAGGTGTTTTCTTTTGTTTTTTCTTCTAACATTTTTAGAATCGCGTTTTGAGCCTCAATAGATGCAGTTTCAAAAGAATGAATAACGATTATTCTTTTTGATGTGGCTTTGGTGAAAACAAAATAAGAAATGTCGCGTATTTCGTTAATTCCTAATTCTTGAGTCTTGGGAATTATATGTATCACGTCGTAAGATAAAACCGCGTTGTCCCGTATATAGCTTGCAATATAAGTGTTTATTTTTTTCTCGTCAAGAGAGATGATAAGTTGAGGAATCATATCCGTATTGAATTCTAACAAAATTCAAACTATATTTATAGTAAGTTATGATTATCTCACCAAAACAATTTATAGCAAGGCTTGTCGAAAACCACGTTATTGATGGGGAGGCTGCAGACAGAATTGAGATTGATGCACTTAATAAGAATCTTCCTATATTTGATTATTTACTCAAGTATGGTAATGTCAAAAAAGAATCCGTACTTAAGGTGCAGGCCGATATTTTGAATGTTCCGTACATTGACATATCATCATCTGCAGCAGATCCACAGGCTTTAAATTTTATTCCTGAGTCCGTAGCTCGGACATATACTGTCATACCTTATGCGTATGACACTAAGACCGATACAGTGTATATCGCCTCATCTGATCCGCTTAACTTCAATCTTAACGATTTTCTTGAAAAAAAAACAAAGAAGCGAGTTATCTTAGCTCTAGGAAATATCGAAGACATACTTCGCGCCATTAGTATCTCTTATGCGCACGGGTTATCACCCGAAGTAAAAGAGGCACTTGCTGAGGTGTCAGACGATACTACTAAGGGAAAAGAAAAAGACACAGCAGTGATTAAAGAGGCTCCTATCGCTAAGATTGTAGACACTATACTTGAGTTTGCTGTGAAGGGAAGAGCATCAGATGTACACATTGAAGCGGAGGAGGGTAAAACTCGGATACGATACCGCATCGATGGAGTTCTCCAGGAAAAATTAACCCTTCCCCGCACCATACACGACTCACTTGTATCGCGCATCAAAATACTTTCCGAAATGAAGATTGATGAAAGACGCATACCTCAAGATGGAAGATTTGGTTTTAAAATGGGAGAGGAAGAAGTGGATCTACGTGTATCAACACTACCAACTGTGCATGGAGAAAAAGTTGTTATGAGACTTCTCAAAAAAACAGGCGGGTTGCCGCTTTTAAGTGAACTAGGACTAAGAGGTCCGCAGTTTAAAGACTTGGAAGAAGCTGTCTCAAAACCATATGGTATTATTCTTGTCACGGGACCTACCGGCTCTGGAAAGACAACTACTTTATACTCCGTATTAACAAAGCTTAATAAACCAACGGTAAATATAGTTACCCTTGAAGATCCTGTCGAATACCAAATTGAGGGTATAAACCAAGTTCAAATCAACCCACAGGCCGGTTTGACCTTTGCAACAGGTCTTCGTGCTTTTTTACGACAAGATCCAAACATTATTCTTGTTGGAGAAATCCGAGATAAGGAAACAACTCAGCTTGCAATTCAAGCAGCTCTTACCGGTCATCTTGTGTTTTCTACACTTCATACCAATGATGCAGCCACAGCGATACCGCGCCTTATTGATCTTGGCGGTGAGCCCTTTCTTATCTCTTCAGTATTAAATGCCTCGATAGCTCAAAGAATTGCGCGTCGTATATGTGAAAGTTGTAAAGAAACTTATCAGCCGACACCTCAAATAAAAGAAAATATTGTAAGCGTGCTCGGTCCGCTTTTGCCCTCTAAGTATTCAAAAGGGGAGGATGTAAAGCTTTCTCGTGGCAAGGGGTGTATTGAATGCAATTTTTCGGGTTATTTAGGCAGAATTGCCATTTTTGAAGTACTAAAAATAACTCCAGCCATTAACAAAATGATACTTCGAGAAGCTTCTGCTAAGGAGATAGAACAACAAGCTCGTACAACCGAAAGTCTTATTATTATGAAGCAAGATGGATACCTTAAGGCCCTTGATGGAATAACTACCATTGAAGAAGTATTACGCATAGCTGAAGTATGATGAACAATTATAGATTATATATATGGAAATAAATCAATTATTACAAGCCACAATAGAGAAAAAAGCCTCTGACCTTCATATTATCCCTGAGTATTTCCCATCTATCCGGATAAATAATGAACTTCTTTTTTTGAGAAGCTTTGGGGTTACAACCGGAGAAGATACGGAAAAACTAATCCTACCCCTTTTAACGGATAATCAACGAAACTATTTAAATGAAAATAAAGAAATCGATCTTGGATGGGATTACGAAGGTAATAGATTTAGAATCAATGTTTACACCAACAAAAAAAAGCTTGGAGCTGCTTTTAGACTCATTCCTAATCATATCAAAACGATTGATGAGTTGAATTTACCATCCTTTTTCCATACATTTACTGCCTATAAGCAGGGTTTGATTCTTTTTACTGGTCCAACAGGAGAAGGGAAGTCAACTTCGCTTGCCTCAATCATCAATGAAATCAATCAAAAAAAAGCTCGTCATATTATCACTGTTGAGGATCCTATCGAATTTACCTATCCAAATGGCAAATCAATCGTCTCACAGCGAGAGTTACACCAAGATACTCTTTCGTGGCCAATCGCACTCAAGTCTGTTTTACGAGAAGATCCAGACGTGGTGCTGGTTGGAGAGATGAGAGATTATGATACAGTACAGCTTGTTTTGACGATCGCTGAAACCGGACACTTGGTTTTTTCTACATTGCACACTGGATCAACGAAAGAAGCAATCGATCGTATCGTTGACGTCTTTCCCTCGGGTCAACAAAACCAAATTCGTAATACTTTGTCAACTACGCTCGTTGGAGTAGTTGCTCAACGTTTGATTCCTGACTCAACTGGAGTATCGCGCGTTCCTTGCTTTGAGATACTTATGAATACTCCCTCAGTCAGCTCAATCATTCGAGACGGTAAGAACTTCATGTTAGACAACGTGCTTGAAACAAGCGAAGATGAGGGTATGATCCTCTTTGAGAAATATCTTTCCAAACTCTATAAATCAGGACTCGTTACAAAAGAAGCTGCTCTTGATCATGCAATTCGTAAACAATTGCTCAGCAAATTCATAGGTTAACTTATGCATTATTGGTATAAAGCCCTCAAAAAAGACAAGATAAAAACAGGCACTATTGAGTCAACGTCGAAAGATGAGGTGGTTTATTTTCTTAAAAGAAACGGATACATGCCTATTGAGGTAAAAAAAGCAGAGACCCTTTTTCCCCAAGTACAGGCTTTTTTTAATAAGGTTGGTTTTACTGACATCGTGGATTTTACCAGACAGCTTGCAATTATGTTGAATGCAGGCTTAACACTTATTGACTGTTTCAATATTTTGGAGAAACAGGTTAGCAAACCTGGTCTTCTTGCTCTTATCCAAAATATAAACAAAGATATCATGTCGGGCAATACCTTTTCATCTGCGCTGCAGAAATATCCTGCTTATTTTCCAAATCTCTATGTCTCTCTCGTTAAGTCGGGTGAGGCATCAGGAAAGTTAAGCGAGATTCTACTCAAACTTGCTGAGAATCTTGAAAAGCAACGTGAATTCCAGTCTAAAATAAAAAGCGCTCTTGCGTATCCAATCATAGTCATTATTGGTATGTTTGGAGTCATGTTTGTTATGGTTACTTTTGTTATACCAAAACTGCTTAATTTGTATAAAGACTTCAATGTTGAATTACCCGTCACAACTAAAATTCTTATTGTCATTTCCAATTTTTCTTCAACGTTTTGGCCGCTTATTCTTGTTGGAATTTTTGTAACGGTAACTGCCTTTAAAAAATATACGGCAACTAAAGCTGGACGACTGCTTTTTGACACCATGGCCTTAAGACTTCCTGCATTCGGTTCGTTGATCCAGATTTCCTCGCTTGTGGACGCTACCCGCACACTCGCCATTCTTATTGGATCTGGAGTATCAATACTTGACGGACTAAACATCATTATTGAAACAACTGGCAATATGGTGTTTCGAAACTCCTTTCAAAATATATATAAACAGGTGGAAAAAGGTTATTCTCTTGGGACTGCTTTGGGTAATGAAGGCATCTATCCTCCAATATTAGTCCAAATGACAACCGTCGGAGAACAAACAGGAAAGTTAGATGATACACTTCTGCGGATTTCCCACTACTTTGAGATGGAGTCTGAAATGGCTGTTAAAACCCTAACTACACTTATCGAACCACTTATACTTGTTATTCTAGGTCTTGGAGTTGGGTTCTTAGTCATTTCTGTTATCACACCAATCTATAACCTAACATCTTCTTTTAAATGATCCATTTTGATATAAAAAGATGCTATTGACATTGTGTAATAGTTTTTACTAATATGAATATATTATGAAAAACAAAACAAAAAAAGGGTTTACCCTCATTGAACTTCTGATCGTCATCGCACTTTTGGGTGCTTTAGCAGTTGCATTACTTGCCGCTCTTGATCCGCTTGAGCAGATAAAAAAAGGTACTGACACGGGCATTCGGAATACTGCAGCCGAAATAGGCTCAGCATTTACACGTTATGCATCAGTCAAAGGTGGAAGTTTACCGTTTGACACCATTGCATGGGGTTCTGTCGGCACTGATCCAGCAGGTACTGCATATGTAGCCATACAATCAGTTATCGATGCAGGAGAATTGAAGCAAGATTTCTTCACCTTAGCCCAAGATCAACTTGATAGAATCTATATTTCGGCAGTCAACAACACAGGTACACAAAAAGCGTTTGTATGCTTTCAACCTGGATCTAAATCATTCAGAGTTGACGCAAATACCAAATTTGGAACAGTAAACGGCGTAGATGGTACTATGACTGCATACACTGACTGTACAGCTGGCGGTACAAGCCAAACGGCAGGAGATGCATGTTATTGGTGCGTACAATAAAATAAGAAACTTCACCCGTCCTCCGATTCGGAGGGCGGGTTTTTTGTTATAATCTATCACTATGACATTCCTATATTATCTTTGTTTATGGATACTTTTATTGTTTAATCAGTCACTTTATGTCTTTGGGGGAGACAGTGCGGAATTTTCTTTTGTTTCACAAAGCTTAAGCGTAGCTCACCCTCCAGGCTATCCTTTTTATTCGTTGCTTGCAAATATTGTGGGAAGATCTATGCCTTTTTTTACCCCCCCTTGGCGAGTATCTTTGCTTTCTTCTATCCCAACTATCATAACCGCTTATCTAATTTATCAAATATTGCTTAGAATGAAGTTGTCAAAGTTTGTAAGTATTTTATCATCAACTCTCTACATTTTTTTATTCCCTATATGGTCTTATGCTGTTATACCTGAAGTATTTGCACTTAATAATTTGTTTGTCTGTCTAATCACATTCTTGTTGTATATTTTTGAGAAAAGAAAGTCTGTTTCGATACTATATCTTTTTTCCTTACTTGTCGGATTAAGTGTTAGCCATCACCATATTTTTGTTTTATTCATCCCTGGATGGATATATCTCATGAGTGGAGAAAAAACTATACTTTTTCTGAGAAAAAATATTAGCAAAAGACGTGCTTTATACATCTTTATTTTTTTTCTTTTAGGATGCGGTTTTTACCTATATCCTCCTCTTGCAAGCAGACTTTCTCCTCCACTTGACTGGGAAAATGCACAAACACTCTCAGGCTTTATTCGCCTTATTACCAGGTCAACATATGGCACCTTTAAAGCTTACTCTGGTTCTTCGGGCGATATTTTAAATCAGTTGTATGATGTTTTATCGCTTATTATCTTTGTTGTTCATGATTTTCGGATCATAGGTATTGTTTTGTTAGTAGCTGGTCTTGCGTGGCTTCATAAACAACAGCGACGAATGTTTACGTTTATTGGCATCACCATCCTTATGCATGTATTTTTCCTATTCTATACAAACTTCTTTCTTCATGGATCTTTTACTCTTGCTATGTATGAACGTTTCCTTATACCTATTTATCTGCTTTTTATTATTCCAGTTGGATACGGACTTGAACAGGTTATATCTTTTATTGGAAAATTTATAACTCTATACGTAAGAAATCGGGTTCTTATAAAACTTTGCAAAATCGCTGTTTATTTATTTGCTTTAAGTTATGTATTTATAGTTTTTTGGCAAAATTATAGAACCGTTGGAAAGATTAAAACCCTAGATGTCTTTGCCACTTACGCTAAGAATCTACTTGATACCGTACCAAGGGGGGGGATATTCTTTGTAGGAAGTGATAACAGCTATTTCCCATCTGTCTATTATTTTTTTTCTCAGAATTATAGAAAAGACGTGAAATTTGTGTTCTTAAATATTCTTGAGAGAGAGCATTATAGAAAGAACTTAAAAAAATTATATCCAGAATTGTATGTTCCCACCCATTATCAAAAGAATAATAAAGACATCTCAGATTTCTTGGAAAAAAATGCACGTTTTGGCATTTATTTAGAGAATCCTCTCACATCATCACATACGTGGGAACCCTATGGTCTTTTGTGGAAATTTTATAAAACCAATAAGGAAGCGGCATCTGACAGCGCAAAATTAGTCAAGGCAAATAAAGATCTTTGGAACCATGTATATACTATCCCCAAACTCAACAAAGATCTAAAAAGCATACTCCACTTGAATGTAGTGCAGGACAGTTATTTAAATGCTTACATGAATTATAGTAAGCTTCTCTTCGCTACAAACCATATGGATGAATCTATTCAAGTAATTAAAAAATTAATTCGTGATTACCGGCCGCAAGATCAAAACTCAAAGATGATTCTTATGAATTTATTGGTAAGTCAAAAAAAGTGTACTGACGCCACTTTACTACTTAATACTTTGAATTTAAGCAATCTAAAGACAGATGTACTATATATTCCATCATTTATTACTTATTATGAAACTTGTGACTCAAAGAGTCAGGAAATAAACCGGTTAAAAAAGATGTATTTGGAAAAATCAAAAAAAAGCAAACCCAAGCTTACTGAGTTTTAATTTTTCTGTAGATGACTAAAACGAGAGGGAAAATAAGAACATAAATACTTCCCAAAAGCACTCCTAAATAGAAGGATGTCGGAGAGTAAGTTAGTGTAATTTTGTGACGACCAGATGGAACGCTCACCCCAATATGTATAAGATTTACTCGTTTTCCAACAGTTCTTTTTCCATCGATCTGTATGGTCCAACCCGGGTACCAATTTTTTCTAAACACTATAAATGTATTTTTTGGTACATATACCTCAGCTATTAGCTTTGTATCTGTTTGTTCTGTGTTGTGAGATATAATATGGGTTTCTTGAGACAAGCTGTTTTGCTCCTCTAAGACAGCCTCAACCGTTGATATTTGTCCTGCCTCAAGAAGCGCATCAAACTCATCAATATATTCAATTTTTTTAAGTTTTGAGGGTACATAATACGGAGTTTCCTGCTTTGAAGATATCCGGTATAGATAGATCGTAGATCCACCGTTGGTGATACTATAAATTTGATTTTCTTTTTGCAATAAAGGATAAAGAGATACAATTGAGTCAACCCCCATTACAGATAATAGTTTTACTGCTGAATCTGTAGAAACTTTCTCGGTTGAAGGAAACACAAGCATATTTTCGACGGCATCAGTTAGGTACTCTACTCTTTTTAATCTCAGCCCACCTGAATTGATTGTACTGCTTTGATAGCCAAAAATAAGGTTTGAGTTCGGTATTAATGAGTTGTTAAGAAATGAGTACATATCAATATCTTTTTCCGTCATCCAACCATGCTTTGCAAAATATGAGTGCCATACCTTATCAAATCCTAGAGTTATATATCTTGTATCTTTACTTAGATAAGTGGTTAGAGGTGGAGGAGATAACACGATCTTGTTTTTAATAAATATATGATAGTTTAGTGTTACTATTCCAAGCATAACAATATTAATAAATAATGCAGCCATTATGAGTATTCTTAGAAATGAGTTTTTTGCAACAAGTAGAGTTTTCTCTATGATGAGCCCAGCGCCAATAACGCTAAAAAAAACTGCTATTAATAAATATTTTGGTGGAGTGCGAAAAACATTAAAAGGAAAAATATCAAACAAGAAGTAAACGGGGGAGTTCTTACCCAAAGATATAAGGATAAATATAAAAACAATACACAAATAAACACTGATCTCTTTGTTGAGCTTCTTTTTAAAAAATAAATAGATAAGGCATGAAACAAAAACGACGATAAATAAGATCCCAATATACGGGGTGTTTTCCCAAAAAATCCCCATGTTTGAAGGAAATTCTGGATAGGAACCTCTTTTGGGATTGCCAAATGGATAAGGAAATAAAAAAGATAGAAGATGACTCCATGGCATGGAAAAGGAGGTCGCATGAGCATACCCTCCCATAAGATTCCTTACCGAATATCGTATTAATTCAAACGTAGGAAGAAGTTGTGGCAACGAAATAATTGTGCCACTTATAACAACTGCAAATAAATGTATAAGTGTGTAGGACATTCCTATATACCATAAAAAAAGTCCAAACAAAGCTATAAATACAATCTGCATATGTCCTGCAAAAATCATCTGAGATAGAAAAAAGATACTCCAAATACCATATCTTAATTTCCTTGTTTTCTGTAATTCAAACATCATAAAAAAAAGAAGGGGAATAAGTGAGGCTGTTTGTATAACGTTTAAATGTATCCATCTAAACCCAATAGCACCAGAGAAAGTAAATGTATAGCTCAAAAAAAGAGCTAGAAGTGGTCTAATTGATTGTTTTTTCATAAAGAGGAATATCCCTAATGTCATTAAAAACAACGAAAACACAAAAAGTAAATTATAAGCCGTAGCAAAACCGAGTAAGCGGAAAAACACTATATTAGGGAGAAATAAAGCTCCAATCTGCCCCTCCGCAAATAAGGGAAATCCTCCTTGTAGTGCGTCTGTCCAAAATGGAAGTGTGTTTTGGGCAAGGGATTTGGAGAGAAAATATTTAAGCGAAAGGTTGAAGTGAACAGCGTCGCTGCGATCAAAATCAGGAGTAAATAACAGCTTGTCTTTAATAAAAAAATAAAGAATAAGGTGTGTTACAATTATCAAAATGATCGGAAGATATGGAACAATGCTTATAGTTTTATTTTTTGCAACAGTACCCAACCTTGGTTTTTTTACCCCTATATCCTTTGCTCTTATAACTTTTCTTTTTATCATTAGTATATTTGGAACTGGACTGCCGTCATCAAAAGTCCACTCTATAGCTGAGACATGCTTTGTTCTCCTCTTTTATGCTTGCATCTACTATGGAGGATTATATCAAAATAGTTTAAGTACGTTAATAGGCAGTATTACTTTATCTTTTATAGTTGTTTTATTGGTTTTATCATACTTTTTTATTAAAAATAAAATCGATTTACTTTTTATTATTCTTCTTTTTTATATTGCTCTCTCTTTCTGGACACTAATCGGCTCACCAAAACCACTCGTTGACACGTTTGATGTTTTTCGTGAGGTCGCCGGAAAGATCATAAGCGGTGTTAATCCTTACTCTGCAGATTTTTCAAGGACATATGCAGGAATAGACAACCATTTTCATTATCTTCCGTTCAGTTTCGTGTTTACTACACCATTTATGCTTATATTTGGAGATCCCAGAATAGCCATAATATTTGCCAATATTGTATCTGTACTGTGTCTTAGAAAAATATTTATGGACAGATTTGAAAAAAAGGATTTAAATCTTTTACTTGCTACTTTTTTATTTTTGCCTCGCTCATTTTACATACTTGAACATATGTATTTAGACCCTATTATTTTTATGTTTTTTCTTCTTTTTTACTTTAGTATGTTAAAAAAGAAAAGAAGATTTGCCATGATGTCACTTGGCTTATTTTTTTCATTCAAACAAAATCTGCTTATACTATTTCCACTTTTTCTCTTGAACTCTTTGGTCCGACAATATCTTAAAAAAGAAATTCTATTTTTTTTAATGCCTTTTGCTCTTATAATTTTGTTTATAATTCTAAATCCCCCTTCATTTCTTATGCTCACATTTTTATCAATGTTTGGGGCAGTTTTTTATCCAGGTGCTCCAAAAAGTACACCGACCCACATAGCGCTCAGCTTCCAAGTGTTTATCAGATATGTTTTTCCAAACATCAAAACCGCTTATCTCTATGTAATCTCAATATTATTATTAACCGTCGTTTATCTACGGGTTTTTGCACAAAAAAAGTATCGATTTATTGAGCGATTTGCTCTTATACTATTTGCTTTCGGGTATTTCATGCATCTTAGTTTTTTTAATCAATACTACTTTTTAGCCTTATTTTATTTCTTTAATTTTATGTTTGAACAATCTTCCGGTCAAAAGAAAGATCAATCCTTCATATAGTCCTCGAAAATACCAATATAAAGAAATATACATACCTGTTCTCAAAAAAGTGATTACATAATAAGATAAACGGATACAAAACTGACCTAAAGTCTGCGACATCTGTAAGAGGGGATTAGAAAATGATTTGATTATGATAAATGGATTTCGCGCAAAAAAATAAGAACGAAGGGGCGTCATTAGATTTGATCCAATTTCCCCTGTGGTAGCTGATACCTTATGTAAAACTAATGACTGTTTTAATACATAGGTTAAAAAGCCTTTATCGTATGCTTTTAAGCAAAAATCAAGGTCTTCAAAATAATAACCGAATCGTCGATCAAGTAACCCTACTTTTTTAAAAACAGATGATCTTATCATCATAGAGCAGCCTGTAACAAAATCTGTATAGCTGTTAGTGGAGGATTCTACATCATCGCCCATTTTAACGTGTTGGGTGAAACAAAAAGTTCGATTAAATTTACCTCCTGCAAACCATATCTTTCGAGGGTGCTTGTAGTAGGCAATAGTTGGGGATACTATACCCACATCCTTTTTTTTCTCAAGAAGGGTTGTAAGACGTGAGATAAGATTTTTATTGACAACAGTGTCATCATTAAGTAAAAGAATATAATCGCATTTTTTTTTAAGAAGGTATCTAATCCCAAGATTGTTACTATTTGCATATCCGTCGTTTTTTCTCCGATTGATAGTAGTGACTATAGATGGATATTCTCTTAGTAGTTTGGGGGTTTTATCTTTAGAGTTGTTATCCACTACAATTATCTGCATTTTGGCTCTATTTTTAAGCAATGAGTCCAGACAACCTTTGATATTATCCTGTCCATTGTGTGTTAGGATAACCACACCAACGCGCTTGTTTTCTTTTAGTTTTTGTAGCATACTGCGATAAAATATAAGTAATCGTGTGTTGCTTTTTTGTTAATCTTTATTATGTTTAGTTTTTCCCATGGTCTTATACGCAATAAAGGTAAAAAAACTGATGGTAAATATCGTTTAAGGAATAAATAAAAAGAAATAATGGGTTTAATAACCTTTCTTTGTCCAAAGTAATATTTTTTTCCAGGAAAGTACTGTTCTAAGATGTTTGTGAATTCACTAAACGTATACTCTTTTAAATGATAAGGATTATCCTCAAGTGAGCAATGTTTATTGGGAGTAGAAATAATACATATTCCAGTCCTTTTTAGCAATCTGTACATCTCCTTTAAGAAAAGTTTCGGCTTACTTAGATGCTCTATAGTTTCAAATGAAACAACAACATCGATTAAGCAGTTTGCAACCGACAGTTTTGCAGCATCTGTGCAAATATAATTTATATTATCATGAGGATATCTTTTTTTTGCATAAGAAATAGTCTTGCTGTCACAATCAGCTGCGTAGACTTTTTTTGCACCACTATTTGCGATGATATACGATCCATACCCGCTTCCGCATGCAACATCAAGCACTGTCTTTCCTTTGATGTATTTGCTGACAAATTGATATCTTAGGACATGCTCTTGAAGCAGCCGTTTAGAATATGGGGGTATTTTGTCCGGAATTATTCTTTCTAGATCTGCAATTATTTTAGTCTTTTTGTCGATGTTATCACTTCCCATATAGTATGGTCTTTTAGTTTAAATCTATAATCCACATATCCAAGTACTCGACTAATAAGTTCAAGTAAGATTGTACCGATAAGATATAGCAAAAAAGTAGGAGATAGCCTTATATTTTTTAAAATACATTTTAGAACCATAAAGTTATCTAGCGTTGACACGGAGTAGCTATATTCGTATTTTGTTGCAATATGACCGACATAGATTCTTCTTCTAGCTGTAATAAAATCTGAGATTGATGATGGCCCTTTGTTGTAAACAATTGCTCTTGGCTCATAAACCGCTTTATAACCTTGACCCTTTATAAGTGACTCTATGTTTACTTCATCTACTACAGATGAGTCAGAGATTTTCTTAAAGACTCTTCTAAATGCTATCATTTCTCCCATCTTTGGATTTTTCAGTGATATTTGATGATGGAGATCCCATAGAAGGTGTACTGCAAATCCAAGAAATGTGTTTTTATCGTTCATGGGTATTGGGTGAGATCCAACGATACCAACTTTTTTATTATAAAAATGTTTTACCAGAAATTCTAAAGACTTCTCAGTCGGCATCAAATCTGCGCTTATAAGTACAATGATTTCTTTAGTTGCTTGAACTAGAAATTTATTTATTGCATGTGCCTTACCTCTTCTTTTTTTTTCATTTATAAAAGAAAGTTTTCTGTGGGTTTTAGCAAAAGATTTAATAAACTTATTTGTTTGATCTGTTGATCCGCTTGAGACGACTATTATGTCTTTAATGTATCTCCAATAGCTTTGCTTACGAAGAGATTTCAATAAATTAAGAATGTTTTGTTCTTCATTGTGGCACATGATACCAACCGAAAAGAATAAATGTCTCCTCTTTTTTATTTTCATTCGTATTGATTTTGCAAAAGTACTTTGCATTATAAATGATTATGATCTAAAATGAAAGCATGAAGACACAAAAAGGATTTACTTTGATTGAACTTCTAGTAATTATCATAATTTTAGGCATTCTAGCAGCATTAATCTCTGGTAATTTTTTAAGCTCTCTGCAAAAAGGTAGAGATTCAAAACGAAAGAATGACCTTGTTCAGATTCAACGTGCCCTAGAGCTGTACTATGATGATCATAAAGCTTATCCTTCTGCTGCACCACCTTTTGGATCAAAGTTTTGCTCTTCACCCAACTGTCCAACAAACTCTAAGGTTTACATGATAAGAACTCCTAACGACCCAAACAGCTCATACACCTATTCATATTCTATTGATTCAAATAGGCAGTATTATTATCTGTTTTCCTGCATTGAAAACTATCTTAATGATTCGGGGGCAGGGGTAAGCCGTAATGGATACTGTGAAGCGGCAGAACCTAATCCATGCGGCACTGCACCTACATGTGGAGACTGTGGAAGATGCAAATTTGTAGTTGGGAGTGCAAACGCACTTCCACTACCTACTATGGTAACTCCTGAGTAAGGCGATATTTTCCTATAGTTTCTCTAATTCGTTTTGAACTTGGATATTGTTTGGACTTATGTTCTTCAGTATAAACTCATATATCTTTTTTGCTTCTTCTTTCTTATGGTATTTTGCTAATAGCTGTGCTTTCAAGTAATGGCTTTCAAAATAATCATTTTTTAATCGAATTGACTCTTCGATAGTTTTAAGTGATTTATTTTGCAGTTTAAATTTTTCTATTGAATCTTTTTCTTCATCGTATAAAAGAGAGTAGTAGGTAGATAAGAAATAGGGAATTTTAGCGTCTGTTGGAGCAATTTTTTGTGCCTCACTGAGTGTTTGTATTCCGTTTATCAGATATTGTTTGTTTAGCGAGATTTGATAAAAAAGGTATTGATTTTTAATCCGTGTCTTAAGATATAAAATGTTTTGAGAAGACGCATTTAGAGAGCTTTTATTATATTGTTCAGATGCATTTAATAGTTCGTCTGCCAACCGAGTATCTTTTTGATACGAGGCAATAAATGCTAAATTCGCCAAATAGTATGAAAGCTTGTCCTCATAAACATGTTCTTTATGTAACTCTAGGGCTCGGGTTAAAAGTGAGGTGGCGCTTTGATAATCGTTCGCCTTTGCATGATTTTCTGCCATGGCATATTTAGTATCCGCAATCCAATATGTCACAAAGAACTGAAGAAGAAACAATCCAATAAGCGCTACAAAACCAATACCCGCCAAGATGTTTCCTTGTGTGTTTGGTAATGCTTGACTACCCTTTAAGGAGTCTTTTGTTTGGTTTTTTGTTAATTCAAGATAATAAAGAATTGCAGGGATAGTATAGAAATACAGATTGATGACTGTGGTGGAAAACCCAAAGAAATTAGTGACTAGTATAGTACTCCAAGATGCAAGGAGAATGATTTGTAAAAAGGGAGTCTGGGGATTTGCTTGTTTTTTTGCAGTTGTTGAACGTATGATCCAGTAAAGACCTAATAACACGATAGCAAATATAAACAAGAGGTATGTGCCGACACCTAAAATACCCGTTGTAGCATAAAAATTTAGATATTCATTATGAGCTTTGTTATAAAGATAGTCCCACTCTGAAGTAAGATTGTGCTCGATTGGTCTCACAAAATAATAGGAATATGCAAATGTTTCAACACCCGTACCAAAAAGTGGATACTGAGAACCAAGGTTTATTGCTCCTTTCCATACTACCTTCCTAATATCAAGGGAGTCGGATATCTTTGAAGGCGCTGCTTTTGTAATCTTATTTTCTCCTTCGCTTGTTTTTGCGGGTGGTGCTTTTTTAAAATAGTTTTGATAGGTACTAAAGGCAAAAAATCTGTCAATTGAACTTATACCTGTTTTGCAGATTGGTATCAAAAGCATCATTGAGATGATAAGGATACCAAGCTTTTTTTTTAAGAAAAATAAATGGAGATGCTTCCTCCAGTATATAATCCACATAAGGAGTAATAAGAACGAAACGTAGACCGAGATAATTGAGGATCGAGAATTGGTAAAAAAAATGGCGATCAATGTCAGAATGGAAAATGAAAAACTAAGTAGGTTCGTATTCCTTTTAATGGAGGTAAGATAAAAGTAGATCGTAATAAAAAAAGTTATGCCAAGATATGCACCCAACCAATTGGGTTGTCCCAGTGTAGAAAACATGCGAGCTGCAGGATCAAACTGCGAAGTCCAGCAGCTATTATCCCATTTGCCGGTAAATATAAGACAAGAGAGGTCTTTATCTATCCTACCTGGCAACCCCCACAATATGACGATTGCGGAAGAAATAAGTGTGACTTTAAGTAGCCCTAAGATCGTCTGCATTTTTCCCTCTTCCTCATCTAAAAAGGTAATAAAACTGTAGTAAAGTAAAAAGTAGGTGACTTGCGAAAGTAATCCGCCGTTAAATCTTCCATAATAACCAAAAATTGAGGTATGAAGATCAATTGAAAAAATGGTGGATATTACCTGTGATATAAAAAATAGTCCGATAAAGATATCAAAGGGTGTTCTCCTTATATAAAACTTACCTGTCTGTATCATCCGCACACACCAAACACTCAAGATTGCTGTAACAACAATATAGATCGTTATCATTTTGTTAAATTCAAAAAGCTCGCTTGTTCCAGAAAACATGACAAGTGGAGTAACAAAAAATAAGAAGTAATAAAGATATTTTTGTAGGGTGCGCATATTTTATTGTATCAAAAAATAAGTAAGAAGAAGGCTGTTCCAAATAAAACAAATCGATAAATATATAAACGCTTTTTTATTGAATATACTGATAACGTATGCTAATCCAAAAGAAAAAAAGGGAACAGCGGAAATAAAGAATCGGTTACCAAAACCAGCAGGAATTATACCTGTCCAAATACTTATAAATACTATATATGTGATTATGGTTATAAGAAATAAAGTAGCTATCTTTCTGTACTTTACTTTTTTCCTCATGAATATAAAGGCTGCTAAACTGGGTATAAAAATTGGAGACCAAAGCAAGAATCCTCCTGCAGGTGAAAACAGATGGATCAATAGTGAGGAAATTGAAATAAAAGTAAATGTACCCTTTTCGCCTTGAAGATATGGATTTTGAAAAGGATTTCCATACATAAAATACTGCAAAATAAGCTGAGGTGTCACTGCGATCAATAACGCAATCAGAAAAAGCCCTAAGTTTACAAGCCTTCTTTCTTTAATCCATGAATAAAAAACGATTAATAAGGTTGGTACTAATAAAACTACATCTCCAATCCTTGTGATGAAAAGAAGACCAAAAATCAAACCCATACATAGGCTTTTTTTTACTTCTTTGTATCCTCTTTGGTATAAAAATATAAAAAGACATACTAAAAGATAGGCGGGTTGGTGTGATAGGGCCGGTTCAAAGGTAGAATAATAAAATAGTTGAGAGGCTGTAAAAAGAGCAATTATAGTTATGGAAGAAGTTTTTGAGTCAAAATACTTCTTTAAGAATAACTCAAGCAACCTTAGTCCAAATAAGACAAGGAGTATACCTATAGTCCCGCAAACTGCTTCGTAAATCGGATGAAACATATACGTATGAGAGTACAAAATAAGGTTAACTATTGAAGTTAAAAATATTGCCGGTATCCAAAATAATGCTGTTCCAATAAGCCAAGGACAGTTATTTACGTAAGTATTTGTATTACTTGTGTCCCAGAAAACTCTACTAAAAACATAGTGAGCCCCTTGGAAGTGAGAAAGGTGTTGATATATAGGTTTGAAATTTAATTTCCTTTGAAAAAAAAGAGTATGCGCAAGTGAGTAATAACCATTTCCATCTCCGTATATCCCATGTTTGGTAACTGCAAAATGTATTGAATATATGAATATTGATATGAAAAATAGTATGAGATATTTTTTCATGTATTTCGGTATAATAATAACATATGTTTGGTTTATTAAACCGCCTGAGCTCTATCCCAATACCCTTTTTCTCCAGCTTTAAAGCCTACTTTGACCTTGGTACTTCAACTACAAGAATTGCGGTAAAGGAAAAAGGGGTGGTTCTCAAAGAATCTACTTTTTTAGTCTATAATTCACAGTCTAAAGAATTTGTTTTTTTTGGCGATGAGGCCAAAAATATTATGGGGAAAACCCCGGAGTTTCTCAAAATAACAAGACCCATTATAAATGGAATCGTTTCTGACTTTGATGCTCAGGTCGCTTTAACAAATAGATTTATTGAAAAATCAGTAAAGCCATACACGGAGAAAAATTTTATTTTGAAGCCTCCCCTTGAAGCACTAGCCGTATTCCCGGTCATCGCCACTGAGATCGAGCAGAAAGCTGTAGAGGAGGTCATTCTAAAAGCACAGTGTTCCTCAGTACTTCTCATAAAAAAACCCCTTGCAACGGCAGCCGGATGTGGATTAAACATTTTTTCTCACAAACCCAATCTTATTTTAGATATGGGGGGAGGATTGATTGAGCTGAGCATCGTAAGCGGAGGTGGTATTGTTACTAACCGAACTTTAAAAAATGCAGGCGAACATATGGATAAACTTATTGCAAATTATGTATATCTAAAGCATGGAGTCATCTTGGGTGAGGCAACTTGTGAACGACTGAAGATTGAGTGTTTCAATTTTACCGGTGAAGAAAAGGTCATGCTTGTCAGAGGCAAGTCACTGGAAAACGGCCTCCCGAAATCGGTAAAGATAAAAACGGATGACATTCGAGAAGCGCTTCTTAACAATTTTATCCAGATAACTGATGCAGTGAAAGAGCTCATTGAGATATCTCCTCCTGAGGTGGTCGATGAAGTCTATGACTCAGGCATATTCATAACTGGTCGTCTTGCCTCTATCGAAGGCCTAGATAAGTTTCTTAGCACCGAGCTTAAAATCTCAGTAAACAGACCAAATCATTTTATGGATGCAACAATATACGGATTATCCCTTCTAGATAAAGAAAAGAATGCTGTTTACCGAGTCTCTTCATATTCGCGGAATTAACGCTTGACAATTACTAACTCAAGCGATAAAATGGAATGTTGCTTTCTATTGTAAGCACTTTCTTTTTTGTTCTTTGAAAATTTATTTCAGCAGCAATGCACTGTATTTTTTTAGTTCGGTAAACGGGTTAGGACCCCTCCGATTCGGAGGGGACCTTAATTTTTTTAAGAGTTTGATCCTGGCTCAGGATGAATGCTAGCGGCGTGCTTGAGATATGCAAGTCGAGCGCCCCGCTCAATCCCCGCAAGGGGGCTGAGCGGGAGCGGCGGACGGCTGAGTAATATACAGGAACCTGCCCCCTAATAGAGGATAGCCCAGCGAAAGTTGGGGTAATACTTTATGGTCTCCGCCTTTGGCGGGGTAAAGAGCTTAACTGCTCGTTAAGGGATGGGCCTGTATCCTATCAGGTAGTTGGTGAGGTAATAGCTCACCAAGCCTATGACGGGTAGCTGATCTTAGAGGATGATCAGCCAGAGGGGGACTGAGACACGGCCCCCACTCCTACGGGAGGCAGCAATCAGGAATAGTCGGCAATGGACGAAAGTCTGACCGCGCGACGCCGCGTGTAGGAATAAGCTTTTCGGAGTGTAAACTACTGTGGTAGGGGAAGAAGTTCCGCCGTAAGGCGGAATTGACGGTACCCTGCTAGAAAGGAGCCGCTAACTGCGTGCCAGAAGCGTCGGTAATACGTGGGCTCCAAGCATTATCCGGTTTTATTGGGCGTAAAGGGTCGTGTAGGTGGCTTGATAAGTTATCTTTGAAATTCCAATGCTCAACATTGGAATTGGAGATAAGACTGTTAAACTAGAGTTTTCTTTAGGGGGACTGGAACTCAAGGAGGAGTAGTGAAATGCGTTGATACCTTGGGGAACACCAATGGCGAAGGCAAGTCCCTGGGAGAAAACTGACACTGAGACACGAAAGCTAGGGGAGCGAAGCAGATTAGAGACCTGCGTAGTCCTAGCCCTAAACGAATGTCTGCTACCTGCATGATGTTAGCTTTTAGCTAGTAGTTAAGAACTATGAGCTGAGAGCTAATATCGTGTGGGAAAGGTAACCCGTTAAGCAGACCGCCTGGGGAGTACGACCGCAAGGTTAAAACTCAAAGGAATTGGCGGGGAGGCACACAACCAGTGGAACATGTGGTTCAATTCGATACGAACCGAAGAACCTCACCAAGGTTTGACATGCTAGCGTCCAGCTTTCCGTAATGGGAGAGTGTTCGCAAGAAGGCTAGCACAGGTGCTGCATGGCTGTCGTCAGCTCGTTCCGTGAGGAGTGCCCTTAAGTGGGACAACGAGCGCAACCCCCATCTTGTGTTATATTTGTCACAAGAAACGGTCCCAGCTTTGCTGGGAAGGAAGGAGGGGCAGACGTCAAGTCAGCATGGTCCTTATACCTTGGGCTACACACATGTTACAATGGAGGAGACAATGAGTCTTGCCACGTTGCAAAACGGAGCAAATCTCATAAACTCATCCTCAGTGGGGATTGAGGTCTGCAACTCGACCTCATGAACGCGGAATTGGTAGTAATCGTGGGTCAGTCACACCACGGTGAATACGTTCTTGCCTCTTGCACACACCGCCCGTCAAGCCAACAAAGTCGTGAATATCTGAACTTCGCCGCAAGGCGGGGGAGGATACTTTCGGCGATGGGGGTTAAGTCGTAACAAGGTATCCGTTCTGGAAGGAGCGGATGGATCACCTCCTTTCTTTTTTATTTTGTCTATTCAGTCGTAAGATTGGAAAAGTGAAATAAAAGTCCGTTTCTGCATTAGCAGATTCGGATTCCGTTAACGTAAACGGAGTTTCGTTTGACTGTACCGCATAAACAGTCACTGTTCCTAGCCCGTTTATTGAACTAAATACTGATTGCCTATGACTGCTCAATATGAACAAGTCCGAGGATCATTTGCAAGACGAGAAGTCCTTCCTTTAATTAGTGCTCCAATACTATTAAAAAATGGAGAAACTCTTCTGGATGTTAGCCCATATGGATTTAAAACAAAGAAAACAAACATAGCAGCAGGATCTACTTTAGAATTAATGTATCTAGATAAATATAAAAAAGCCGGAAGAGTTGATGTTGAACAAATTAATGGTTTAAACATTGTAGTTGAAAACGGAATTCTATATATATTAACTACTTATTATCGGCCAAAAGATAACATGCTAGAACCTTCCCAAAGAAAATTAAGAGTAAAAAGTGTCAAATACGGGATCCAAGAGAATCATCAAAAGGTCGGAGAAAAACCTGATTTTTATATTGTAGCTGATGATATGCAATATGTTGAGAAACAACAACCTGCTGAAAGAAATTTTCCGTTTTGGAGACTTGGTATTTATGGAAGAGCCGATGAAGTAAAAAATGTATTTCAACCTTCTTCTTAAAACTAATGTTTACATCTTTAACTCATCCACAATTGTTTTTTAAATAATAAAAAGTGCTATAGCTTACTATTATTAAGTAGTTTCCTGCATAAAGTTGCACCAAGCTTATTAAAATGCTTGGCATACGTATTACGTTCAATAGATGTCCTAAAAGATAAGATATACCTCCAATGACGATAAATAAAAATAATAGCCTAAGTTCGTTCCCTTTTGTCATTCTTTTACTTTCTGAAAAGGCTTCTTTAATGCTTAATCCATCGATCAAGGTAAGATAATATACCTGGCTGTACTGAAGTAAAAGGATAATTCCGGGAATGATAAAAAAAATAAATCCAACCACTACTAAAGAGCCGTAAACCAGAAGGGAAATTATCACGGGTCCAGTTTTCTGTAATGAATATTTAAAGATTTGACCCACTGGAACAGCCTGATTAACCCGTCCACTTTCAAGAAGAAGTATATAAATATTCATAAGATAGTGCTCAAGAATATATGTCAGAAGTCCAAATAAAAGAGTAATTAAAGCCCAAAAAAGCAAGATTCCGCTTATTCCTTTTGTCAGTTGTGAAATAAAAAACAAAGACGAAGATATGCCTAACAAGTAAAGTGCTGCAATAATAACCGCACTCGAAAAAGGATAGAGAATTATTACAAACAAATTGTCTTTAACAATTTTAAAAGAATATTGAAGAATAGATTCAAAATTCAGCTTCATGTCGGAGGAGTAAATTCAGGTTTTATATTTTTAACCCCTTCAAAAATTTTTTAAAATCACCATTTAACTCTGTGTGTTGCAGGGCAAACTCAACCACTGTCTTTAGGTATTCAAATTTATTGCCCGTGTCATAATACTTTCCATCCTTAATAACCACAGTATAAACCGGTATACCTTCTTTTTTCAAGAAGTTGATGGCGTCCACCAACCATATCTCACCGCCTTTTCCAGGCTTAATACTCTTGAGAGCTCGAAAGATATCGGGAGGAAGTATATATCCTCCATGGGTTGCAATGTTGGACGGAGCCTCATCAGGATCTGGTTTTTCAACGATCCGCTTAATCTGATGGACATTGCCTTCAACATGTTCTAGTTCAGCTATACCATATCTTTTCAAGTCTTCTTTTTTTTCTATCTTTACTCCGGAAATTACAATTCCTCCATATTTTTCGTACACTTGAATCATCTGTTTTAATCGTGGTGGAGTTGAGTATATAAACTCATCTCCCCATAATACTGCAAACGGTTCATCTTCAACCACTGGCTCAACAGCAAGAACGGGAGTCCCGTTACCGTAAGGACCTTTTTGCCTTATATAGATAAAATTTGCCATATCTGCAATTTTTTTTATTTCTCGTAAAATGTGTTCTTTGTTGCCCGACATCAAATTTTTTACAAGGTCTTCATTTGGCACATCAAAATGATCTTCGATAGCACGTTTGTTTGCTCCAGTAACAATAATGATGTTTTCTACCCCCGAATGCACTGCCTCCTCCACTACGTACTGAATAACTGGTTTATCAACGATAGGTAGCATTTCTTTTGGCATCGCCTTTGTCTGAGGAAGAAATCTTGTACCAAATCCTGCGGCAGGAATAACAACTTTTGTGATTTTTTTTGCTTTCATAATGGGAGTTTATTCAAACTTAACTGATAATTTTTGATTCAGCTTTAATGAGCCTCCAATCATAACTTCGATTTCAGCTACACCCTTGGAGGAGGAAGATAGATGAAACGTGGCTTTCCCTTGATCGTCTGTAGAAGCTTCATTTTCTTTAATAGAACCAACGGTTGACGCAAGAGTAACTTTCTGTTCTTTTACAGGTATACCCTTATCGCTTCGTACAAACACATTTATTGTACTTTCAGTTATGCCGTCAGCCTTTACAGTAAGGGGATACGCAAATATAAGTGAGTTGGCGGATGAAGGAAGAAAGTCTTCTTTCGCACGCGTAAATTTTGCGATGGGCTTGTTAAAAAAAACGACTGTTACAAAGAGAGTAAACGATAAGAAAAAAACGACAAGCAAGGTCCCTAGGGTCTTATCCATATGTATTATATTATAACATTTTCGTTCAAAAACAAGGCATGTATTGCAAATCTATACCTGTTAGGATACTATAATACTATTATGCTCTATTTCTCCGAATTGGAAGGAAAAAAAGTGTACACAGAAGACATGATTGAGGTTGGCAAACTTGAAGATATTATCTTTGTTGTATCTGCAAATCCCAAAGTAACGAAACTGGTGATCCGCAGCATCACCAACGACAAGATCCTGCTTCCGTTTGAGTTTGTGGTAAAAATGAATGATTATGTCAGTATAAAGAAAGCCTATTTGTCTGGCGAACTTCTTGAAAACGAACTTTTTATAAAAAAAAACCTACTTGACAAACAAATCATTGATATTGGAGGTAATAAAATAGTCCGTGTGAACGATGTGTCTCTCCAAGAAAAAATCACACCAGAGATGTATGAAGTATACATATCCGGTGTCGATATCGGCGCTCTAGGTATTTTGCGCAGGCTCGGTGTTGAATCGCTTGTATACTCACTTCTCCACATGTTTAAACTGAATTTATCTTCAGATTTTCTTTCTTGGGGAGACGTCCAACCCCTTGAGCTTTCTCGCGGTAAAGTAAAACTTAAAAAAAGAGATGAAAAACTTCAAAATATGAGACCCGAAGACCTTGCTGATTATCTTGAGAAAACGAATGAAAAAAACGTACGCAAGTTTCTTCAAATTCTTGACAAGAAGTTTGCATCAGAAGTAATTGAAAATCTTAATATTAATTACCAACGAGATTTATTTTTGCATTGGGAAGCTGAAAAATCAGCACACATACTTGAAACAATCCATTGTGAAGAGGCTGTAGATATCTTGCTTGCAATCACTAAAAAAAAACGAGAAGAAATATTTACGTATTTAAGTGACGATAAAAAACAAGAGTTTCAACAACTCATGCATCTTTCTAAAAATCCAATTGGGAAAATTATTACATCCGAATTCCTCACTGTTTTGCCAAGCGACACTGTTAAAGACATTATATTAAAGATAAGAAAAGAAACTGCCGATTATTCCTTTTTTGCCTGTGTTTACGTTTTAAATGCTAAAGAACAGTTGGTGGGCGTATTTAATCCCCATGATTTACTTATGCAAAATCAAGACACACCTGCATATAAATTTATGGTTCAAAACCTTATTGAAATAAGGATTACAACCCCAATTGAAATCGCAATACGTAAAATGTTACGATACCATCTTCCTGCCCTCCCTGTAGTCGATAATAATAAGCGTATTTTAGGCATCCTTACTTTTGACCAGGTGGTAGAGGTTATTAAAAAGAAATTTAATTAATTATGTTTGAAACTATAAAACAAAATGTGGTCTATTACACTAGACGTTTCAGAGTAAGTTTTCTCATATTCTTAAGTGTGTTTGGACCTGCTACGATAACTGCAATGGCTGATAATGACGCTGCGGGTGTAGCCACTTATTCAATAGCTGGTGCAAAACTTGGATACCCGATATTATTTGCGCTTGTTCTTATTACTATTTTATTAGCCATAACCCAGGAGATGGGCATGCGGCTTTCGCTTGTAACTCGAAAAGGATTGGGAGACTCTATACGAGAATATTATGGAATACGTGTATCTGTGTTTGTGTTTCTACTTCTTTTTATTGCAAATATGGGTACGATTGTCGTCAACCTTGCCTCTATCAAAACAGTTGGCCAATTACTTCATCTTCCAATAGCACCAATGATTATATTGGTTGTATTTGCTGTATTTTTGTTTGTCACCAAGGGAAACTATAAATCCACTCAAAACATAATGCTTGTTTCCAGTTTTTTTTATTTGGCATACATCTTTTCAGCCTTTAAGGCACAGCCAAACTGGGGACATGCATTATCCAACCTTATTGTTCCCAACGGTGTTAATTTTACTCCAACATATATGAAGGACTACGTTCTTATTGGTATGGGTGTACTTGGCACCACCATTACTCCCTGGGGACAGTTTTTTATCAGTAGCTTTGCGTTTGACAAAAAAATAGACATACGCAAACTCAGATTTTCACAGCTTGAGACATACGCCGGTGCGTTTCTTACTGATTTTTTCTCTTTTTTTATGATTGTTGCAACTGCTGCAACTCTTTTTGTCCATCGTATTCCTCTTGTCTCAGGTGAACAAGCCGCCCTAGCTATTAAACCATTCGCCGGAGAACTCGCTAGTTTTCTCTTTGCCTTTGGTATTCTTAATGCTGGATTTATGGGCATTATCGTCGTATCTCTAACCACTTCATACGCTTTTTCAGAATTTTTTGGTGTAACGGGAAGTCTTGATGCTTCCTTTCGAAAAGGATACACGTTTTATCTCATATTTCTCATTCAGCTCATCATTGCAGGTATTGTGGTTATGATTCCTTCTATCTCTCTTTTTCAAGTCGCTATAGCAGCACAGACCATAAATGCCATGTTGCTCCCGGTTATTTTTTACTTTCTCATAAAAATTACCAGCAATCCAAGCCTCATGGGAACTTATATCAACAAACCGCTGCAAAAAAATGTTGCAATCACTGCGTCAGTTATGATCGTCTTTGCATCTATATTTACGGTCATAATAACTTTATTAAAAATTTAAAAAAATATGAAAAAACTTATCGTTATTGCCGATTGGGCAGGGGACTCTTTAACAAAACAAGAATTTTTATCAGCAGCAAACGGTTTTTTAAAAGACTCTCTAAATACACATATATCTTTTGTTTCTTCAACTCCATCTACCATCCATACCGCATTCCTTATGAGTCAGGTGATATCCACCGAGGAAAGATGTGGAGATCCTATGCAAACAATTGTTTTTCAAAATACCGATCCTCGTATCCAAACAAATGAATCAGTAGATGCTGCAAAGGGTGCAGAGTTCATCATCATCAAACTGCAGTCAGGCATATATGTATGTGGACCAAATGCTGGATATGATTTTTCAATGATCAGAAATAAAATTGATGAAATATTTCGTTATCCTGGTTTTGATAAAGGAAGCCAGTTTCGTTCTCGCGATCTTTATGCTAGAGTGTGTGCACATCTCATGGATGAAATGGAAGATGAGCTTGAACTTGAAGAAATCCCATCAAACATCATATCCGGTTTACAAGATCATTATGTGGCTCACATAGATAACTATGGCAATATTAAAACGACCATTACTCATGAGGACCTGAAAGGTAAGCATGAGATGGGTGAGATGATAGAGATTAAAATAAACGGTGAAAAACAACGAGCAAAACTTGTTTCAAATTTGTTTGGGGGAACGCCTGGTGAACTAGTCATTTATCCCGGTTCATCCGGCCAAAAAGATAATCCTTATATGGAAATATCAGTATGGCGGCATTTTACAGAAAAGAATCCAGCAACCGGTATTCATGCATTTAATCATCCCCGCCCGGGACAAAAGATTGAATTTAAATAGAGAATATCTTGTAGGGTACTTTATGTTTGAAAGCATTATCTATTAGCCGTTCAATAATTTTTTTTGTCTGTGTGTATCCTTTTTTTTCAATGTCTTTAAGAGGTATTTTTTTATCAACATACAACGACAATACCTCATCAGCTTCTTTGTAAGTAAAACCAAAATCTCTTTCATCAGTCTGACCCTTCCACAGATTAGCTGTTGGTTGGCGATCTATTATTCTTTTGGGTATTTTTAAATACCTCGCCAATTGATAAACCTGTGTTTTATATAAATGTTGAATCGGCTCTATATCTGACGCTTCATCACCATACCGTGTAAAATATCCTAACAAGTACTCTGACCTGTTTTCTGTACCGCATACCAAACCGTTTATTCTTTTTGCATAATCAAAAAGCACGATCATTCGTATTCTTGCCATAATGTTGCCCAAACGAACTTGTTCAAGATTTGTTTGTTTGTCGTTGTGACTATCAATACTTTTTATTGTTCTCCATACATCATCAACACCGTTCCGTATTGATATCTCATGGGTATTTTGTGACGGGATAGATATGTTTAAATCGGAAAGTTCATCTATGTATGTGGTTGAGTGGGGAAGATGTAAAACGTGTATATTTTTTTCCGGTATAGCTTTTGACAGCAAATATAAAGAGACTGTGGAATCAATTCCTCCTGACCAACCAATTACTACGTGTTTTAAACCCGTCTTCTTAAGTGTTTTACGGAGAAATAAAATTATTCTTGCGGTTTCATTCTCTGCGTTCATGTTCAAGAGATTTGAGATTTGATTTGTAAATTTGATATTTGACATTCGAGATTACTTATAAAGATTATGATCGAAAATATATTTTTCAATCTCAGGCAACACCATGGAACGAATTGACAAATTGTGTCTTACTCGTTTACGGATATGAGTAGATGCAATATTACTCACTATCACATCTCCTTTGATAATTGAAATATTTGAAGATATCAAATCAATACCAAATGACAGCTTAACTCTCTCCTCAAGTGTCTGAAGATCCGTGTCTCGTGGAAAAACAATTAGATTATAATCGTGTACAAGAGAGTTCCACTCATTCCACAATCTAAAAGTAGGTAGTGTATCGGAACCGATTATGAAGGAAAAAGTGTCGTTGGGATACTGTTTTTTTAATAACCTCATGGTGTCAATTGTTCGACTTTTTTTGTTGTGATCAAACTCAAAACGTGATATACGTAAACCCTGACCAGACAACAAAGAAACCATGTCTGCTCTCATATGGGGACTTGTTATATGAGAAAATTTTACTGGAAATTCCGGAAAATAGGAATAACACGGCATAAGCCAAACTTCATCCATTGAAAGTAGTTCTTTAACCTGTGAAGCTACAAATAAATGACCTATGTGGGGAGGATCAAATGCACCTCCAAGTATAGCTATGTTCATAATTGTCGTCTGGATACTATTTTAGCATACTTATATTTTGATAATTCTTTGAATCCAATATGGTTGCTCTTGACAAAAAAATTTAATATGTATACAATATGTATAAATAATGATTTGGCTTGTCTATACATGACAAACAAACAACGCAAAAAACTACAAAGTGATCTGCGCCATATACGAAGGCTGGGCCTCCCAGCTGACAATTCATTTTTATCTTACTTACACATATCTTCTAATAAGAATAAGGGCTTGACAAATAAATCCAGATCTTAATAGTTTAACTTCTTTTTATTTAAAGATAGATGCTTTAGTAATACTAAGACCTTTTCTCCTTGCAAATAAGAGCCTTCATTGTTACAATAAAAGCTTATGAAAGATCAAACAAACAACGTAGAAGCCATTGAGAGGCTATTTAACGCAGGAGTCCATCTCGGTCACAAAAAAAATCGTCTGCATCCAAAAGCACGCAAATATGTATATAAAATTGTAAACGGAACTGCGATTATCGACCTCACTAAAACATTATCACAGATACAAAGCGCTCAAGCTTTTCTCAAACAACAAGCAAAAGATGGTAAAAAACTTCTCGTTGTTGCAACTAAAAAAACCGTCAGTCAGTTTGTTACTGATACGTGCAAGGAGCATGAGATCCCTTATATTACGATCAAATGGATGCCGGGGCTTCTCACCAATTTTGAAACACTCATGAAAAATGTCAAAAAGATGATCGATCTGGAAGACGCAAAAGCAAGAGGGGAATGGGACAAATTTGTAAAACATGAACGCACCAAATTAAATAAAGACCTAAACCGATTAAAAAGACTCTATATGGGGCTTTCAAAACTCGGGAAAAAACCCGATGTCATGTTTGTCGTTGACGCCAGAAAAGAAAAAAACGCGATGATTGAAGCAAAAAAGAACAACATTCCAGTCGTCGCACTTCTTGATACAAATGCTAATCCTGATTCTATACCATATCCAATCGTTGGCAACGATGATGCTGCATCTGCCGCCCAAATAGTCATTAAAGATGTTATCGACGCGTATGTCAAATGAAATCAAGATAAAGGTTGATTTTAGTAAACTCAAATCTTTGCGTGAAAAAACTGATGTGTCTTTCTCACTTTGCAAAAAAGCTTTAGAGGAATCTTCAAATAATATTGAAGACGCGAAAAAGCTTCTTACCAAATGGGGAGCTAAAAAACTGACTGAAAAATCAGATAGGTCTACTTCTCAGGGGGCCATCTTTTCATATGTACACCATAATAAAAAGATTGCTTCGCTTGTTGAGATACAATGTGAAACGGATTTTGTATCAGGAAATGCACAATTTCAAACGTTAGGTCAAGAGTTTGCAATGCAGCTTGCATCCATGCCTGCTGAAACTATAGATGAACTCATGAATCAAGAATATGTTCGGGACCCATCCAAAAAAATGGGAGATCTTTTTAAGGAAACTGCTTTGAAATTCGGTGAAAATATGAAGCTAACCAGAATTTTACGCTGGGCACTTGGTAACTAACAATAAACTATCAATAAGCTATGGATCTTAACGATTTTAAAAACCAACTTCAGTCAACTTCAGCTTCTTTAAAAGAAGATTTGAAAACCATTCGTACTGGTCGTTCTAATCCCGTCATCATCGAACAACTGGTCGTTGATGCATACGGTGGTTCAACGAAGATGAAGCTTATGGAGATGGCAACCATTACTACAGAAGGATCTGCTGCCTTAGTTATATCACCGTTTGATCCAAGCACAATACCTGATATTGAAAAAGCAATTTTAAAGTCACCTCTTGGTTTGAGTCCACAAGTACAAGGCACAAAGGTTATCATCCGCATACCTCCACTTTCAGAAGAACAAAGAGAAAAATATGTGAAATTGGTGGGTCAAAAAGTCGAGGAAAAACGTGGTATTATACGCAATCATCGCGATGATAAAAGGAAAAAGATTAAATTGTCCTTTGACTCAAAAGAAATAACCGAAGATGACAAATACAGGATAGAAAAAGAAATCGACAACCTAACCCAAAAATCAAATGAGGAACTACTCTTTATAAAGGAACAAAAAGAAAAAGAAATTAGAGAAGTGTGATATACTTTACAAATGATAAGTTTAATTATCTTCTTTCTTATACTTGGTCTCTTAGTTTTAATACATGAATTTGGCCATTTTATCGCTGCAAAAAAGAGTGGAGTACTGGTGGAAGAATTTGGAATAGGCTTTCCACCACGCCTCTGGGGAAAAAAAGTTGGCGAAACCCTTTATAGTATAAACGCTCTACCATTGGGAGGATTTGTAAGGCTGTATGGGGAAGAATATGATGAAATGACAGATGGTAAATCGCTTAAAAATAAAGCTTTTGTCTACAAACATCCGTCAAAAAAAGTACTTATCGTCCTTGCGGGTGTCTTGATGAATACCATACTTGGAGTATCGATCTATTATTCGCTTCTTTCTATAAATCGTTTCCAATCAGATCCAATCCCTCTTATCACACCTTATAAATTCCGTTTTGGCACACAGGAAGGAAGAGTGGTCACGACGAATATTCTTAAGGATTCACCCGCTGAAAAAGGTGGGCTCTCTGTTGAAGACATTATATTGCGTTATCAGGTTTCTGAAACCCAAAATACTGCAAAGTGGGTATCGGTAAGATCTTCTCAGGAGTTTATTAATGCGATAAAAGTCTCCCTTGGAAAAAATGTTTACCTTGAAGTAGAAAATATCAGAAACGGCAATCGCAAAATCGTTTCTGTGACTCCATATTATAATAAAGAGTTAAAACGCGCAGTTATCGGTATCAATCTTCTTGATACGGTTGTACTAAAATACAACACTTTTACCCAAAAGAGTTTATCTGGCTTTATGCATTCATACAACATACTTTCCTATAACTTTTCAACAATTGGTGAGCTCGTTAAGATAGCTTTTAAAGAAAAGTCATTTTCTCCTGTATCTCATACCGTTTCCGGACCAATCGGTATTTATTCCGTTGTAAACGATGTGGTACAAACATCCGGAGAAAAACTCATAAAGAATATATTAAATATAGTCGGCCTTTTAAGTCTCTCACTTGCTTTTATGAATGTTCTCCCCTTACCCGCTCTTGATGGGGGAAGATTGATCTTTGTTATCTATGAATGGGTCTCTGGAAAAAGAGTCAATAAAACGTTTGAAAAATATGTCAATCTTATTGGTTTTTTTTCCCTTATCTTACTTGGAATATTGGTATCAATAAATGACGTTGTGAGATTGTTTAGATGATATAATCAACTATGGAGCTTTCCTATAAAAATATAACCATCTCTGGAAAAATTGCGGTTGGCACCACGACTCTTGCAAAAAACCTTAGCAAAATCATTGGATGGAAGCACGTTAACGCCGGTTTTATTCAGCGAGAATACGATCGCAAAAATCACATACATGAAAACATGCAGGGAGCATCTGCTCGCTCTGATGAACATGAAAAAGGAATTGAGGCTATGACAAAACGGTTGCTTATTGAAAAACATCATTTAGTATATGAGGCTTGGCTTTCTGGATTTGTTGCACGAAAGATTCCCCAGGTTCTAAAAATTTTAGTTGTTTGTTCGGAAGACGCTATTCGGGTTGACCGAGTAGTGAATCGGGAAAACATATCTGTTGAAGAAGCAAAACAATGGATAAAACAAAGAGAAGAGGAAAATATTAACAAGTGGAAAAAATTGTATGGAGATTATGATTTCTGGGATCGTAAATATTATGATCTTGTCATTGATACTTATTCCTCAGGTCGTCTAGAAACTCTCGGCAAAGTGCTTGATAAGCTTGGATTTCCTCATGACAATCTTTCTACCATCGTAACATGAAATATCAAAAAATAACGATTTCGGGAAAAATCTGCACCGGAAAATCATCTCTCTTTAAAGCTCTTAAAAAAAAACTAAATTGGCCAACTTTTTCAACAGGTGCTTATTTTAGAAAATACGCTAAGGAACACCGTCTCATTCTTAACGAAGCTGAAGAACAAACGCAAAAACTCACGGTCAAAGTCGATACGATGGTAAAAAAAATGCTAAAAAAGAAGGGGCCTCTTTTAGTAGATGCCTGGCTTGGTGGAATATTGGCTGACAAGAATCCAGACGTATTAAGGATTCTCCTTGTTACCCAAAATGGAGAACGATTCAAAAGGTTTGCCAAACGAGAGAAAGTATCTGTTGAAGAAGCAAAAAAGGAAGTATTATCTCGAGATAAAAATTGGTTTGGTAAGGTAAGTGTTATTCATAACAGAACTGATTTTTTTGACAGAGAATATTATAACCTTATCATCAACACCACAGAACTTACGCTTGATCAAATCCTGCAAAAAGTACTCTCAGTCCTACGTCATGATTAAAAATTTGTTGATAATGTGATAGCAAGATTTCTATTCCTATCTATTACAGCAAGTTATTAGGTATAATGAATGATTAACCTTTCATTGCCTTATGCTATATTCAAAACTCTTTGGAAAAACAAATAAAAAAAGCAAAGAATATAATTCTGTCAATGCTACTTTGTTACAAAAAGGGGGCTTTATCGATATGGTTATGGCGGGAGTCTATACTTATCTTCCCCTTGGTCTGAAAGTTTTGACAAACATCGAAAACATCATACGAGAAGAAATGAATACAATAGCCTATGAAGTACTTATGCCTTCTCTCACGCCCAAAACAGCTTGGGAACAAACCAAACGATTGAATACGGTCGATGTTCTAATGAAGACCTCCCCTGCAAATGAAGCTGCCCTTGAAAAAAATAACTCAGAGTATATTTTAAATCCAACACACGAAGAAGTAGTTACTCCTTTAGCTCAAAAATATAATTTAAGTTACAAGGATTTTCCATTTGCCGTGTATCAAATCCAAAGCAAATTCCGTAATGAACCCCGAGTAAAATCGGGTCTTCTTCGCGGGCGAGAGTTTCGTATGAAAGATCTTTATAGTTTTCATACATCGGTTGATGATTTTAAAGAATATTACGAAAAAGCCAAAGAAGTATATATGAATGTTTTTAAAAAGCTTGGCCTAGGTGACGATACAGTCATTACTCTTGCTTCAGGAGGCTCATTCACCGAGGATTTTTCTCACGAGTTTCAAACAATCTGTGAGTCAGGCGAAGATACTCTTTTTTATGTTAAAAGTAAAGATACTTATTACAATAAAGAAGTTGCGCCTTCAAAAGCTCCTAGAGTTGAATATACTGATAAAGAAATTATGTCCCGTAAAGACGTTCTTGGTGAAAATATAATAGGAGTCCAAGAGTTAGCTGATTTCCTACATATTCCTGTCGAAAAAACCACCAAAACACTCATTTTTGAAACAGATAAAGAAGAGATTGTAGCAGCGGCCGTACGCGGAGGATATGATATAAGCGAAGATAAATTAAAAAAAATAGTAGGCTGTAAGACAATTAAATTAGCCAGTAAGGAAGACGTAAAAAGGATTACCAAAGCAGAGGTAGGCTATGCGGGAGTTTTAAATTTACCTCCTGAGGTAAAAGTATTCTTTGATGAATCTACCGATAATCGCATGAATTTTGAAACAGGGGCAAATAGGACTCACTATCATAGTATTAATGTGAATTTTGGAAGAGACTTACCCTACCCAGATAAATTTTATGATTTTAAAGTAGTAAAAGAAGGAGATATGTTTCCAGCAACCGATGAGGTTTATAAAGTTTTTAAAGCTTCAGAGGTAGGTAATATTTTCCCACTTTATACCAAATTTACTGCAAGTTTTGATTATACCTACAAAGAACAAAATGGAAAAGAAAAACCGGTATACATGGGGTGTTATGGTATCGGGTCTTCCCGTATTATGGGAGTGATTGTCGAAAAATTCCATGATGAGAAGGGTATTGTGTGGCCAAAATCTGTAGCTCCTTTTCAAGTTCACCTTATCTCCATTGGAAAGGAAGAAGTCGAAAAGAAAAGAGGAGATCAACTATATAAAGACCTCAAAGAAAAGGGGGTTGATGTACTATATGATGACCGCGAGGTCTCACCAGGTGAGAAATTTGCAGATGCCGATCTTATAGGTATTCCCGTCCGATTGGTTGTATCGAAAAAAACAGGGGATAAGGTGGAATATAAAGAAAGAGCAGGTAAAGAAACGCAGCTATTAAGCTTGGAGGAGGTAATGAAACGAATATGAAAACAGTTGTTACTCACATGTCGGTTGATCTTGACGCCATAACGAGTCTGTGGCTTATTAAAACATTCCTTCCTCTGTGGGAAGAGGCCGATATTGTCTTTGCTGCATCAGGATCCTTGTGGAATAATGTTGTTGTTGATAGTGACCCCGATGTAATTTACGTAGATACTGGCCTTGGCAAATTTGATCATCATCAAACAACAGAACACACCTGCGCTTCAAAACGTGTTTTTGAATATTTATGCAAAGAGGGTCATATCGACAAGAAAATACAAAATGGGCTTGAACGGCTTATCCTTTTAGTAACAGACCTTGACCATTTTGCTGAATCCTCTTATCCTGACGCTCCTTCAGATAGATATGATTTAAGTCTTTATCAACTTGTTGGGGCCCTCAAATATACTGTTGGTTCAGACAGTACAGTCGTCAACCTTACCTTTCCTTTTCTTGAGGCCGCTCTACAGGTGTTTGTAAATAAAGTTAAAGCTGAAAAAGAGATAAAAAATGGCTACATTCTCCAATCACGGTGGGGTAAGTCAATTCTTATTCTCACTAATAATAAAGAAGCCATGAAGCTTGCTCAAAAGATGGGATTTGCTCTTGTGGTGACAAAAGATCCAGATAAAGGGTTTGTCCGCATTAAGATTCCTCCTTCGGTAAAGGAAGATCTAACCCCATTGTATGAAAAGATCAAACAAGAAGACCCAAAAGCCTACTGGTATTTCCATGTTTCAAAACATATGCTACTTAATGACGCATCACAAAAGCCATCTTCAATTCCGTCTTCTCTCACGCTTCCAAAACTCATTGAAATAATAAACTCATTATAATACAATAGTTATACGGTGATAAATTGAAAGCCATAAAGTTTATGCTTTATCTGTGCTTTTTATATTATGACCTAATAAGTTTATTACTGATTAAGGAGGTGTATTAATAATGGTTGTCATAACAAGAAAAAAAGGCGAAACAAAAGACAGCATGTTTAGAAAATTCTCACGTGTTTTCATGGAAGAAAACATCGTTGATGAACTTCGCAAAAAACAATTTTACAAAAAGCCATCTCTTAAAAAAAAGGAAGAGGAAAAAGAGCGTATTAAGATGAGAGCAAGAAGAAGAAGAAACCGAAATAATTTTTTTCACAGCAGAACCTATAAAGAGAAATAATTATGATCCATATCGTTACATCCTCTCGCTACAAAATAAATCGCAAAAGAATTAAAAAATGCATTGAGAAACTGTTTGATTATAGAGGTATCACAGAAGACATGCAAGTAAACTGTATTTTTATTGGTAAAACCAAGATGAAACAAATAGCATTACGCTATAAAAAAGAGGATGTAGCGCTTCCTGTGCTTTCGTTTCCATTTCTTGACGACACCCATCAAGAAGAAAGACTTCTTGGTGAGGTTTTTTTGTGCTATCCTCAAATCATTTTACTTGCTGCAGAACGAAACAAAAAGGTCGAAGACATGATTGATGCGATGATTGAACACGGAATTGAAAATTTATTAAAATAATGTACTACCTTACTTACCGACCGAAAACGATTGAAGAAATCGACAATGTTGCCCCACGTGAAATAATAAAAAAAATATTGGAGGGTAAATCTCTACCTCATGCTTTTCTGTTTGTCGGACAAAAGGGGACTGGAAAGACCTCAACTGCAAGAATATTTGCAAAATCAGTAAACTGCCTTTCTAATTCATTCTCCAAATCTCATCATACACAAAAATCTGTTGAACCATGCAATTCTTGTGCTCATTGCAAAAGTATTGATAAGTCTTCGTTTCCTGACGTGGTTGAGATGGATGCAGCATCAAACCGTGGGATCAACGAAATTAAAAGCCTTATTAAAGAATCCTCATTCTTACCCATTGCGGGCTCATATCGCATTTTTATCATTGATGAGGCACATATGATAACATCCGACGGATTCAACGCACTCTTAAAAACACTTGAGGAACCATCTCCTACCGTCATCTTTATTTTGGCTACAACCAATATGGAAAAGGTTCCAAAGACTGTCCTTTCTCGTTGTATACCGGTTGTGTTTGGAAAGGCAAAGAAAGATGAACTTGTACATATGCTACAACGCATCTGCCGTGAAGAAAAACTCAACATATCAAAAGAAATACTTGAGATTATTGCTCAACATAGTGAAGGCTCATTCCGCGATGCCGCCAAGCTTCTTGAAGAACTTGTCATACTCAATAGACTAAAAGAGGACGAAATTAAAAGTTATTTGGGAATACGGTCAAAAGAAAATCTTCTTGGAATACTTCACGCAAAACCCATCTCCGAAGCACTTGTATGGATTGATGAGTTTATACATACAGGCGGAAGTACTAAAAATCTTATCGAAGAGCTTTTATCTCAACTACATCTTATGCTTCTTGAGAAACACAAAGTAGGAGTAAAAATGCCGTTTTCTTTTTCACTTCAGGAGATTATGCTTCTTATGAAAGTACTAAGTGAGGCCTATAACTCCTTAAGACATTCTCCCTTAGAATCGATTCCTCTTGAGATGGCTGTTGTAGAATTTTATTCAAAAAGAAGTGAGAAGTAGTAATGTTTTAATGTTATAATGTTTATATATATTTGACCTTATAAATTTCAACATTATAACTTTATAACAAATCTATGTTTAATCCATTAGGAGGTTTGGGAGATATCCAAAAATTACAACAACAGGCACAAAAGATGCAGTCTGCCCTACAACAAGAACAAATTGCGGTGGAAAAAAACGGAGTACAGATAACCATGCGGGGAGATCAACAGATTATTGAAGTCACCGTTGATGGAGTTATTGAAAACCGTATTGCCGAAGCGATCAATGAAGCTGTCAAAAAAACTCAAGAACTTGCAGCGCGAAAGCTTATCGAAATATCACAACAACAAGGATAAAAAAATGTTTAAACTCTTTTCCGGAACCGCAAACCCAGCACTTTCTCAAGAAGTTGCAAAAAAAATGGGCGTTTCTCTTGCTGGGGGAGAGGTCGTAAGATTTGAGAATTCAGAGATTAGGGTCCGGATAAGTGAGGATGTAAAACATCATTCATGTGTGCTTATTCAATCTACCTCCAACCCGACCGACACTCATCTTATGGAACTTTTTTTCTTTTGTGATGCGTTGCGTCGTCAGGAAGCTAGAGAAGTAATTGGAGTTATTCCTTATTTTGGTTATGCTCGTCAAGACGTACAACATCGAGACGGTGAATGCGTATCTGTTAATGTCATAATTAAGTTTCTTGAGTCAATTGGTTTTTACAAAATTTATACGGTAAATCTCCACGATGAAGCTACTGAGGGTGTATTTTCAATTCCATTTAAAAATATTAACGCTTTTCCTGTACTGGCTCAAGAAGTAAGATCATACTTGTCTCATCAGACTAATTTGACAAATCTGACCGATACCGTATCTGTTGTGTCACCTGACCATGGAGGAGTAGAACGGGCTCGAAAGTTTTCTGATGTTCTTTTTGGACACACAAGTCATACTATCGCAGTGGTTGAAAAAAAACGGGACCTAAAACAGATACATCAAAGCAAAGCGCTTGACCTGTATGGAGATGTAAAGGGAAAAATTGCAATTCTTGTAGATGATCTTGTCACCTCAGGCGGTACTTTGATACATGCGGCAAAACTTTGCATGGATAGGGGAGCGAGTCAAGTACTCGCTGCTGTTGTCCATCACGATTTTGGACCAGAAGCACCAAATCTTATACAATCATCTTCAATAACTCGCTTTATTACAACCAACACTATCGCTCTTAAAGACGAACAAAAATTTGAAAAATTACATGAGGTTTCCATAGCAGCTCTTATTTCGGAGGAAATCAAACACTTAAAATAACTTAATATTTCGTTCTTCCTTCAATCGCTTTTCCGAGTGTTCCATAATCAGCATACTCTAGATTTGCACCCATCGGTAACCCATATGCGAGTCTGGAAATTTTGAGTTTTAGGTTTTGAGATTTGAGTTTTTTCATAATGTACATCGCCGTTGCCTCACCTTCCATGTCTGGGTTTGTAGCCAAAATGATCTCTTCAAGCGTACTATCAGCTTTTTGCAGCTCCTTTACTCGATCAAGCAGCTGATTAACATAGATGTCCTCAGGCCCAATTGAGTTCAGCGGGTCAATCTTACCATGCAAAACGTGATATGTGCCGTTATAGATATTTCCAACTTCAAATGACAAAAGATCAAGAACTGTCTCAACAACGGTGATTTTACTTGTATCGCGACGGTTATCTTCACATATACTACAAAGTTCTTTTTCGGTCAAATTAAAACATCGTTTACAAAGCTTGGTTCTGGACTTTAAAGTAGACACATTCTCACCAAATATTTTTAGCTCTGATTCAGGCATCCGTAACAAATACATAGCAAGTCTATTTGCAGTTTTCTCACCAATACCAGGTAAGCGCTCAAAAAATAACGCGATATGTTTTAAATTGGTAGGTAGAGTAGACATATACTTGCCTTATATCTGTATTGTTTCAACCATTATCAAAGGCCTTCTTCCTGTTTCGGAAAAAAAGTGTTGCTCCAAAAGGACAATCGCTTCTTTTTTCGCCTTGGTTGCATCTATTATGTCGCTTCCATGAGGCTTAAGGGTCTTTTCGATAAGTTTAATAGCATCATCAAAGAGTTTAATGCCAATTTTTTCAAAAACAAACCCTCTTGAAAGTAATTTAGGCCTACTTACCAACTTACCCAAATTATCTATGGGTAAAATGGCAACTACTATCCCATCACTTGAAAGCGTTTTGCGATCACGAAGTACAATGCTCCCAACGTCTCCTATACCATATGCATCAACATAAATGTTTCTTGTCTCAATCGTATCACCTAAAGTAGCTTTGTTCTTTGTAAACCATACTGTCTCACCTTCTTGCAGTAAAAAAACTGAGTCTGATCTGTAACCCAACTCTTCTGTCAGCTTGCGGTACTGTTGTTGGTGACGTACCGTACCCCCAATTGGGATGAAGTATTTTGGATTGGTCAGTCGAATGAGAAGTTTGAGATCTTCACGGCTTCCGTGACCTGATGCATGAAGCTGATCCTGGATGTCTGAATAAACTACGTCTGCTCCTTGTAGTGTGAGCTCTTCTATAAGAGCATAAACTTCGTTTTCATTTCCTGGGATCGGGTCTGAGGATATGATGACACGATCTCCCGCCTTAATCTTGACATTTTTATTCATTTTATTTGCCAGTTTAGAAAGAGCAGAACCGTATTGTCCCTGGGAACCGGCGACTATAAGACATACTTTGTTTGGAGGAAGTTGCATAACTTCTTCTTCTTTGCCCAATAGGTTGTGAGGAATAGGTAAATAATTGATTTCTTTTGCGATACGCGTATTTTCTCTCATCGAGCGGCCTAAAAATATAATCTTTCGATTAAACTTGATCGCAGCTTCAACACACTGCCTTATGCGAGAGATGTTTGATGAAAATGTTGTCATGATAAACTTCCCTCTTGTTTTACGCATGGTATCCTCAAATGTTTGCCCCACGATTGCTTCAGATAAAGTAAGACCGTCTCTCTCTGACCCAAGAGCATCAGAAAGCAAGCAAAGAAGTCCGTCATGTCCTGCTTTGGTTATCTCATAAAAATCTGGTGGGAAACCAAAGGGGGGAGTAAGATCGAACTTAAAATCAGCGCCATGATATATATCACCGATGGGGGTCTTTATAAGTATATGGGTTGTGTCGGGGATAGAGTGGGTGACCCGAATAAATTTTATTTGAAATCCTCCGAAGGTATATTCCTTATCATAACTGACTCTCTCTACTTTAGATGGAATATCAAACTCTTTAAATTTATTTTCAATAAACGAAGCGGTAAGATTGCTTGTCAAGATGCTTGGACTTCCCAAATCTTTATAGTGGTAGGGAAGTGCGCTTGTGTGATCTTCATGACCATGGGTCACTAAAATTGCACGGATTTTATCCGCTTTTCCTTTTAGATAGGTGATGTCTGGAATAACAAAATCAACACCAAGCTCCTTTTCCATAGGAAACCCTATACCGCAATCAACTATCAGTATGTCTTTTAATATGTCGTTCTCATACAGTTCATAGACATACATATTTTTTGTGACCCCAACCACACCACCTAAAGGTATAAAACGAAGCTTAAATGTTTCCATATACATAGTTATAAAGTTATAAAGTTGAAAGTTATAAAGTTTTTTTGCTTAAACTTTAAGACATTATAACATTATTACTTTATAACAGTTGATATACTATTAGTAATGAAAATCTCTGAGAAAAAAGCATGGAATGCCCTTGAGGAAGTCATGGATCCTGAGATCCATATCTCTCTTATTGATCTTGGCCTTATTTACAAAATTACGGTACAAAAAGAAAAGATACATGTATTAATGACTCTTACCACGGTTGGCTGTCCGCTTTTTTCTCTCATTGAAAAAGAAGTAAAAGATAAACTTATTTTTCTTGGTTTTAAGCCAGAAAATATAAAACTTGAGCTTACGTTTGATCCGCCATGGACAATGGAGCGGATCACGGAAAAAGGACGGGCCATGATGGGAATATAGTTGTTAATACTGATTTTAACTTTTATGCATAAAGGTTCATTCTTAAGCGATACGTTTGAAAAAGCCATTGAGGCAGGACAGTCTATGGCTAAAAGCGGCGGAAAACAATTGAAACAGACATTCAACCCTGCCCAGATGATTGGTAATGCAATTGGAATAGCAAAAGAAGGGGGAGGAACCGACGCGGTTAAGGGGGTTGAAGGCAGGGGAGCTACGGAAGCTAAGGAGAAAAGGAGTAGTACTGCTCTTGATTTTGAAAAACTACAAAAAAGGTACCAAAATCAGGATAAATCTCAAACCGACGCTCTTCGAAATAGGCTTTTTCAACTGGTAAAAAGTGGTGAAGAAAAAGTATACTCTGAAAAGAAACAGATGGAAGCACAGGAAAAAAGAGATGCGGCTTATCTTGAGCAAGAAAAAAGAAGAAAAGAGGCAGAAAAACAACGTCAAGCACAAACCACAACCGAACCGCAAGGAAAAGAAAAACAAAGTGTTCTTGCACCAAGAAAAAAGAAAAAAGGAGTTCAACCATCTCCAACAGAGATCAAACCTTCAACCGGAAAACAATAAGTTAGTTGTTTATACAAACTCCATTTTCATTATCACCACCCAAACGACATATATATGAGCTGTCGCAATAACTAACATATCTTCCTCCATTGGCAGTTAATGGCACATACTTACCGCAACACATTTCGTTCAACCCACCGCAAATATCGTCAGTAACTTCAAGACATCTTTCTGTAATAAAATCACAATATAATGTTGTGTTCTCACACCTTCGCCAAGCATTTTCATCACAACATTGTGTATTCTTTAATCCACAAGGACCAATTGAACTACTATTTACATTACTAGATGTATAACCGGTGGGTTGAACAGTTGGAGTTTCAGTTGGATTTATATTTTCATCTGTTGATGAAGAGCTATTATTATTTGATTCTTTTCTTTTTCTGCAACAATACAAATCAAGACCCGCCATCGTTTTGCTACAACCAAGTGATTGATCTAAATAGTACTCTTCTCCGCAATTAGACAATTTGGTAGGCTGACAATAATCTTCTGAAGACCCTGTATCTTGACACACTTTGCTACTTGTATCCTCTATGACATCAACACAACATATATTCACATTTCCTAATCCACATTTGGTTTCACTTGCAACAAATCCTTTTCCGCAGGTTATTTCCCACGCTCTTTGACAATAGTTTCTAGAATTTAAGACGTCTTTACTCATTTCTTTACACACTTTATCATAGTTTTCTTTTATAACTGTATTTTTGCAGCAATAGTATTTGATACCTAAATAATTTTTTATTCTTGACACATATACCTGCGTTTTTTCATTGCACCTACCAAGTTGAGGTATCCCTTCATATCCTTGAGCCGTACAGATGTTTGATAAGGCACTTGCTTTACTGTTTTGAACGACTTTGGATTTTGCGAGTAGATTCATCGCGTAGACCGTTCCACATAAAATCACCCCGATAAGTGCAAAAATCACAATCAATTTCTTCTTAATTGGCTTTTTTTTATTAACAGGAGTATTTGAAACGTCATTGTTTATCCCTATAACTGCGTCCTTTTGTAAAGGAATATTTTGATGATTTTTATCCATATTGAGAAATATCTACTAATTTATATTTAGATTAAATATAACGCACGCAATATTCATTTACAATATAGGTTACTTTTTTTATCACACGAGCGCTGATTCTTTATAAAGAAATTTAAAAATAAGTCGGGGTAGTGAGACTTGAACTCACGACCTCACGGTCCCGAACCGTGTGTTCTAGCCATCTGAACTATACCCCGTGATGAACGATGTTTTATTATACCTTATTTGTGTTTATATACCCTATTTTGTACAATTGATCTATGGATTTCTCACTGCTTACCTATAATACCCTTTTAAATGATGCAGTATCTGGACTAAAAACAATATGCTCCTCTCAACGTCCTGACTTCATATGTCTGCAGGAAATCGATACTACAACCAGTACCTTCCAAAAAGTAGAACGATTAGGATACAAGCTTGCAGACTATTCTAACGCCTTCATTAAATACGGTCATATATATGGCGTTGCTACTTTTTACAATCCTCATAAATTTGAATTTCGTGCATCAAAAGTTATCCTCTTACCAAAAGGGCTTTTGGAGATGGTTGGTTATCTGCTTAGGATTTTCAAAACGGGCAAAAAAACACGTACCGTTCTCAAAACTGAGTTCCTATGCAAAAAAATGAAAAATAAGGTCATCATATATAATATCCATCTCTCAGCCCACGGTACCAACCACATACGACTTAAACAAATTCAAACGACCCTTAATGATGTGGGCTTAATAAAGACTAATAAACCAACCATACTTACAGGAGATTTTAACTATCCATACGGTAGAAAAGGCCTTGAAGGGCTCATGCATAAATATGACTTTAAGGAAGCCACAAACAAAATACTTTTTACGACCGAAGGAGCCATGGCCCACTATACTTTTTTTGAGAAAATCCTTGGGAGCATCTTCTTTAGAATTATGCGTCATCGACTAAAGCTTGACTATATTTTCTATAAAAATTGTCAATCGATGTATGCAAAAAAGGTAAATGTGCAGTATTCAGACCACTATCCGGTCTATGCCATGTTTAAACTCATTTAACCCCTGATATACTTAACTTATATGAAACTCTACAATACTCTTTCCGGCAAAATTGAAGAATTCAAACCCATGGCTTCGCCTTTTGTGACTTTTTACTCATGCGGACCGACTGTATATGATTATACCCATATTGGACATATTCGGACCTTTATTTATAATGATCTTCTCAAACGTGTACTACTACATGATGGCTATAAGGTAAATCACGTTATGAATGTAACCGATGTTGGACACTTGAGCGGAGATGATGATTCAGGTGTTGACAAGATGGAAAAAGGAGCAAAAAAATATAAAAAAACTGTCTGGGAAGTAGCACAGTTTTACACCGATTTTTTTTTGAAGACGATCGACGCAGTCAACATACTGCGTCCAACCACCCTTTGTAAAGCAACAGATCACATAGGAGAGATGATCGATATCATAATAAAACTTCAGGAAAAAAAATATACCTATGAGACAGGAGAAGCTATATATTTTGACGTCCTCAAATTCCCCACCTACGGTAAGCTTTCACATCAAAAAATGGAAGAAAAATTAAAGGGAGCTAGAGAAGAAGTCCATATCGACGCTGAAAAAAAACATCCGGCTGATTTTGCACTTTGGTTCAAAAGAGTTGGTAGATTTGCAAACCATACCATGTACTGGCCAAGCCCTTGGGGTGATGGTTTTCCTGGATGGCATATTGAGTGTTCTGCCATGAGTATGAAATTCTTGGGAAAGACTATCGACATCCATACGGGCGGTATCGACCATATTCCAGTACATCATGAAAATGAGATTGCTCAGTCAGAATGCGCAAACGGGGTACCGTTTGTCCATTATTGGATGCATTTTTATTTTTTATTGGTAGATGGAAAAAAAATGAGCAAATCTTTAGGAAATTTTTTTACGATCGATGACCTTATAAAAAAGAAGGTCGATCCGCTTGCTTTACGTTATCTTTTTCTTCAATCACATTACCGCCAAACCATGAACTTTACATGGGGCTCAGTTCAAGCAGCAGGCGAAGCATTAAAAAAACTTAAACAAATAGTGGCTCAGTTAAAGAACGAAGCCTCAGATAATAATAACAATGATCCACGAGCAGATATATTTGAAAAGAGATTCAATGACGCCATCAATCAAGACCTTCAAACACCTCAAGCAATAGCTATCATGTGGGAAATACTCAAATCCGATCTTGTTGCACAAGAAAAACTCAAGCTTTTATTTTCCTTTGACGAAGTGTTAGGATTAAAGCTGTCTGATATAAAAAAATTATCATTTCCAAAAGAGATACTGATTCTTGCCGAAAAAAGAAAACAGGCAAAAGCAAATAAAGATTTTGCTGCCTCAGACACGATACGCAAACAGATTGAAGAAAAAGGATATGTGATTGAGGACAGCAAAGATGGATATACGATCAAGCTTCAATAGCTATCGAGCCAACCTTGAGACACCAAGTGCCAAGACCGCCATAGCTGCGCCATATAAAAAGGTATATGACGGACCAAAACTACTCCAAAGAACTCCCCCAATAAATGAAGCCATAAACTGACATATAGCCATACCTGTTTGATAGATACCAAAGTAGGTGCCAGACTCTCTCTCAGTTATAAATTCAGATATATATGCTTTGGACACTCCGTCAGTAAATGCAATATAAAGACCATAGACAGGAAATAATATCCATATAAATACCGCGTTTTGAATAAAGCTAAACCCGAAGTATACAAAAGCAAAGACAATAAGACCAATAAAATATACTCTCCGTGCTCCTATTTTGTCAGCTAGCTGACCTCCGGGTGTTGAAAAAACAGTCTGTACCACGTTGTAAAGTACATAGGCCAAAACAGTCAACGTGGTAGTAAGACCAAGTTGTTTTGACCGAAGAATAAGAAAAGAATCTGCGCTGTTACCTAGCGCAAAGATCATGCTTACTAGAAAAAATATTTTTAGTGAAGGGTTTATCTCTCTCCACGAAATTTTTATATTTTTCTTCTTGTCCAGTTCATGTTTTCCTTTATCGGTTCTTTCTTTTACAAAAAATACAAGAAGGAAGAGTCCTATGACGGCAGGAATAAATGCGACCATAAAAGTCAATCTCATATTTTCCTTAAATACCGAAAGAAGAACCAGTGCTAAAAGAGGGCCTATAACTGCTCCAAGAGAATCAACTGCACGATGGAACCCAAATATAAAACCCTTATTCTCTTTTGTCGTATTTTGTAAAAGAAGTGAGTCGCGGGCTGATGTGCGCACTCCTTTTCCCAGTCTGTCAATAAACCGAGCAAATAAAACAAACGGCCAAACGGTTGCTACAGCTGTTAATAATTTTGATAGCGCTCCAAATCCATACCCCAACACAACAAAGATTTTTCGCTTATGTATTTTGTCAGACCAATATCCGCTTATGAGCTTCATTGAAGAAGCGGTAGCTTCAGCTATTCCTTCGATAAGTCCAACCACACTCACCGGCGCTCCCAGGACTGTCGTGAGGAAAAGGGGGACAATGGGATAGATCATCTCACTTGCGATATCGTTAAACAAACTTACCAAGCTTAGTACTAAAACAGTTGGAGGAACTGCCTTTTGTTTTTTTCCTTTTACCATTAAAAGATATTATAGCAGGCCACCATCTTGTATTTTTCATTTTTTTTATATATAATGCGTATGTATTTATAAAAAAATTATTACACGCACGATTTGAAAAAAACGAAAGGACAGATAGAAGACGCCCTTGGTAAAGCTTTTATCCAGTTTTATGTGCAAAAACTAGGCACAGGACCTAAAAACGCCAGAGTGTATATCCTTGAAGACATGATCATCGCCCGACTTACGGGAAGATTGCATCCACTCGAGGATTTTTTAATTCATGAAAAAAAAGGAATTGAGCTTGTCAAACATATTAGAAAAGCGTTTCAGGAAGCAACAATAAAAGATTTGAATAAGGTTATTAAAAAGCATATTGAATGTGAAGTAATAAGTTTTCATAGCGATTCAAGTACTAAGACAGGAGAGCGCTTTGAGATATTTATCGTAGATCGAAACTTAAGCGAGTATTTTAAAAACAGCTGAAGATCGACCGGATGGAGCAAACTCCAGTTAGTCGATATTCACAGATCGGTATTCAGGCAGTCCTAAAATCAGACCCATGACTTCTCCAGGGGGGTTGTTGAAAAGAACGCCAGATTGAATATTCCACTGAATTCACGTATGGAAAATCAATTTTGGCGACAATTTGCAACTTATTTTTTCATCATAAACACACTTTGCGTATTTGTACTAATTGACACATTTATTTTTGGAAAACCTCTTTTAAGTCTATTTATTTTTATATTTGTTGTTTTATTCTACATCAATAAAAAGCTGTTTTCAAAAAAGCAATAGTTCTTTTTGACCTACTCCTTGTGCTATAATCAATACATATGTCTATCATAAAACCACAAACATTAAAGGGCTTTCGTGACTTTTTACCAAAAGAGGCGGCACAGAGACAATGGCTTAGAAATATTATGTCAAAAGTGTGTGAAACGTGGGGATATGAACCTCTTGAAACACCTACACTGGAACCCTTGGAATTGTTTGCAGGGCAGATCGGTGAAGATGAAAAATTATTTTTTAAGTTTAAAGATCAAGGGGGACGCGATGTCGCTTTGCGATATGATCAAACAGTACCAACCTGTCGCGTAATCGGTCAATATAATAATCAACTAATTTATCCATTCCGCAGATATCAAATACAACCCACATTTAGAGCTGAAAAACCACAAAAAGGAAGGTATCGTGAATTCACTCAGTTTGACATTGACATCTTCGGAGTTGCTTCACCAAGCGCAGATGCGGAAGTTATAGCAGTAACATTAGATATTTACAAAAAATTGGGTTTCAAAAGAGCAGTTGCACTCATTAATAACCGCGACCTCATGAAAGATGTTCCTTATACCGCTATTGCGTCAATTGATAAACTCAAAAAAATTGGTGAAGAAGGTGTCATCGGTGAGATGATGAAAAAAGGAATAGAAAAGGGAAAAGCAGTCTCTTATTTGAAATATGTCCAAAATATTCAACCTGATAAAACTATTCAAATAATATTTGATTACCTGGAATCTTCGGGTTTTTCAAAAGATTGGTATAAGTTTGAACCAACCTTAGCGCGCTCTTTTTCATATTCTCAAGGTCCCATATGGGAAATCGTTATCCCTGAATATGATGAAAATAGTTCGGTTGGTGGAGGTGAACGTTACGATGCTCTCATTGAAAAAATAAGCAGACAAAAAGTGGCGGGAACTGGTATCGGAATAGGGTTTGACCGAACACTTGAATCGGCTCTAGCATGTGGTCTTGTTCCTGACTTTAAATCTATTTCAAATGTATTAGTGACTGTATTTTCTCAAGAACTATGGAATGAATCAATAAAGATTTCAAATAGTATCCGTAGAAATAACATATCGGTTGAACTTTATCCTGATGCACAGATCAGACTCGACAAACAACTTAAATATGCCAATAAGAAAGGAATTCGCTATGTAGTGATAGCCGGTCCTGAGGAGATTAAGTTGAATGTAGTAAAACTGAAGGACATGAAAACCGGAGAACAGAAAACAGTAAGGTTAGAAAACATAATAAATCTAAAGTTTTAAACTCTTATTAATCCGTTAACCCGTTAATTCATTAATTGAATAATATGCTCATAAATCCAAACATTGCAATTATTGAGAGCCTTCCCGGAGTCGGGGGAGATGAGTCAAAGATCTGGATGAACGATCTACTTATGTCCTACATTAAATACTCCCAAAGACATGGACTAAAAGCCATACCGCTTGATGAAAATATTCTGAAAATATCAGGAGACAATGCCTATCAACTATTTAAGCACGAAACAGGCGTACATCGCGTACAACGCATTCCCGATACTGAAAGAAAGGGTCGGATACATACCTCAACTGCAACAATCGTCGTACTCCCTCAGATCATCAAATCAGATGTACACATCAATCCATCTGATCTTGAATGGCAGTTTTACCGGTCTGGAGGAAAAGGAGGACAAAATGTAAATAAAGTCTCAACAGCCGTCAGACTGACCCATAAACCTACAGGTATTATCACAACAGCTAGTCAAGAACGCTACCAAGAAGCAAATCGTAAAATAGCGATGGATCTACTTATAAGTAAGCTATACCAACTTGAAGAAGAGAAAAAAAGAGGAATAATGCAGTCATTTGTGAGAAATATCGGAACAGGAGAACGTTCAGACAAGGTAAGAACTTATAACTTTCCCCAGAACAGGCTGACCGACCACCGCATAAACAAAAGTTTCCACAACCTCGAAGACATCATCTCTCAAGGAAAATGGGATAAGGTGTTTGAAGCACAAAAATGAATAAAAGATCTTCGCTGTTTATTCCTTTTTCCTATAGGGACTTCCGTCTCGCATGGATAGGGTTTTTCATCTCTCAGATTGGTACTGAGATGATTCTTATTGCGATAAACTGGCAAATCTACGTCATTACAAAATCTCCTCTTTCTCTGGGTATTATAGGTATGGCTCGTTTTTTACCAGTATTAATGTTTGCTCTTTTTGCTGGACTTTTTGCTGACCTGGTGAATCGTAAGAAACTTATATTTGTATCTCAGCTCGTATTGATTATAAGCACTTCATATCTTGCTTTTTTAACCTTTACTCACCATATAAATCCCTTACTTATCTATCTTTTGGTGGCTATAAACTCAACCGCTTATACATTTACATCTCCTGCCCGTCAAGCTCTTTTGCCTCATTTAGTACCGCGTAAACATTTTATGCAAGCGGTAAGTCTTAACTCTCTTATGTGGCAGTTGTCAGTCATAATCGGACCCATGATTGGAGGATTTATCATTGGCTATTTAGGTATTCCGCTTGTATATACTATTGGAGTCTTTGCCTTCATGTCAGTAAATATAACCATGCTTTTATTAAAACCTATTCCTGTTAACACCAACAACACTACGTTTGGTCTTAAGAGTGTGAGAGAAGGTCTTGGGTTTGTCAAAAGATCTCCCCTTATATGGAGTACTATGCTGCTTGATTTTTTTGCCACTTTTTTTGCCTCATCCATGACTCTTATGCCAATCTTTGCAAAAGATATATTAAATGTGGGACCACAGGGACTAGGCATATTATATGCAGCTCCATCTGTTGGAGCCGTCGTTGCGGGGTGTGTATTTTCGTTATTTCATAATGTACAAAGACAGGGGAAGATCCTACTTGTCTCAGTTTTTATATACGGCGTAGTGACAATCTTTTTTGGCTTTTCTCGATTGTTTCCTTTTTCTCTTGTGTGTTTAACAATCGCTGGAGCTTGCGATATGATAAGTAGCGTCATCCGCAACACCATGAGACAACTTATCACCCCTGATCATCTCCGAGGCAGGATGACCTCAGTCAATATGATTTTTTATCTTGGCGGGCCTCAGCTCGGCGAGGTTGAGGCTGGTGTAGCTGCCACCCTTTTTGGTACTCCAATGTCTGTCGTACTGGGCGGAATCGGAACTATGGTCATAACAACGATCATGGCATATGTGGTTCCAACACTTCGTCGTTATGACAATCACAAAGAAATCGCTTGAAAATTGTACTAGCAATATTTTTACTTTGTGCTATAATCAAGTTTTACCTAAAACAATGAAAGCAAAAATCCATCCACAATTTTTTGAAGAAGTACAGGTCGTATGTGCCTGTGGCAATAAATTTATGACTGGTTCAACCGTTAACTCCATTACGGTTGAAGTGTGCAACAAATGCCACCCTCTTTATACCGGAGAACATCGTTTTGTTGATACAAAAGGAAAAGTTGAAAAGTTCCAAAAGAAACAAAAGCTAGCCGCAGAAATGCAAAAAAAGCTTTCTTCATCTAAAGTGAAGAAAGAGGAAAAAGCAGAAAAGAAGACTAAGTCGCTGCGTGAATTGCTTCAGGAGTCATAAATTCGCTTGTACTTATCTTTGCTTTCTGATACAATTTACACATCACCAAGACTTTGGGCTTGTCCCTCGCAGCTTTAGCGAAGGGGGATTGTAAGAATTATCAATTCCCAAAATAGACCTTCCGAATCGGAGGGGAAAGTGAAAAAAATATGCTATCTACTGATAAAAAAAACCAACTTGATAAAGTAACTAATTTCTTAAAAAAAACTCCAAGCTTTAGCCTCCTTAAGTTTGAAAAAACCACTCATGGTGCGCTTGAGACTCTCCGCAAACAACTAAAAAAAAGCGATGCAAAATTAATGGTGGTTAAAAACACTATTTTACAAAAGGCAATCAACAAACTTGCCAGTTCAAAAGATACTTCGTACCTTAAGGAAGTGCAGAAAAAAACTAAAACACTGCGTGAGAACACCGCGGTCTTGGGATTTGGTCAGGACTGGAGTGCTGGCATGAATGTGTTTTATTCTTTTCTAAAGGCTGACAAAACAGTCGGATTTAAGGTTGGTTGTCTTGATAAAAAAATGTATGAAGAAACCGATCTCATCCGTATCGCACAACTACCTGGAAGAGGCGAGCTTATAGGTAAGATGCTTGGTGGTATGCAAAGCCCAACCACACACTTTATTCATGCCTTGAAATTCAACATGCAGAAACTGGTATATGTATTGAATGCAAAAGCAAAACAAACGAATTGAGTAATTAACGTATTAACGTATTAACGGATTAGATAATTCGTTAATTTGTTAACCCGTTAATTGGGTAATTAGTAATTCTATATCTTAAGGAGGTGACGTATATAATGGCAGAAATAAAACTATCAGAAAAACTAGAAAAAATCGCAAAAGAACTTGAAGGATTAACCGTCATTGAGATGGCGGATTTAGCAAAGTACTTAGAGGAAAAGTTCGGCGTTTCAGCTATGCCCGTTGCAGCAGTAGCCGCACCAGCAGGCGCAGCGGCCTCACCACAAGAGGAAAAAACGACTTTTACCGTCACACTTACTGATGCTGGAGCAAATAAACTTGCAGTTATCAAAGCAGTTCGTGAAGTACTACCAACTTTAGGCCTTATGGATGCTAAGAAACTCGTCGAGGGAGCTCCAAAAGAGTTACTTAAAGACGCAAAGAAAGACGACGCACAATCAGCAAAAACTAAGATTGAAGCAGCGGGTGGCAAAGTAGAGCTTAAATAAGAAATCAATAAAAAGAAACCCCTCCGATTTGGAGGGGTTTTTTGTAGGGTTGATGTAGTAATACACCTTTACTAAGTGCTGCATATTCGCTATAATTAACTTTTATGTCAAATTCTAAAGATTACGGAGCAGAATCCATCGTTGTCCTTGAAGGGCTTGAACCAGTGCGTAAAAGGCCAGGCATGTATATAGGTACAACTTCACAGACAGGAGTGAATCATTGTTTAAATGAAATCATCGACAACTCTATCGATGAATCCTTGGCAGGTTTCTGCAAACAAGTATATGTTGTAATTGAAGAAAATGGCTACATGACAGTATTTGACGATGGTAGAGGAATTCCTGTTGAAGAAGTATCAAAGTACAAAACAAGCGCCCTTGAACTTGTCATGACCAAGCTACATGCAGGAGGCAAGTTCAACCAGGGAGCATATAAGATATCAGGAGGTCTGCATGGAGTCGGCGCATCTGTTGTGAATGCTCTCGCTGATCATTTTATCGTTGAAGTAAAAAGAAACGGAAAGCTTTATCGTCAAGAATACAGAAGAGGCAAACCAGAACACAAAGTAAAACAGGTCAAAGAATCACTCCTTGGGTTTCCTTATAAAGAAGGAACCGGCGTCTCCTTTTTACCGGACAAAACTATTTTTACTGAAACAATTGAGATTCATTATCCTACTCTTAAAAAACAGTTAAAAGAACGCGCATATCTTATCAAAAATGTTGATTTTAAGATCGAGAATAAAAAGACTAAAGATCGTGTTTCGTACTTTTTTGACGGAGGCATCATCTCTCTTCTTAATGATCTGAATCGCGGAAAAAAGACTATCCATGAGCCCATCCATATATTGAAAAATGCTGAAGATAAAGAAGTTGAGGTTGCTATCCAATATAATGATTCTATCGCTGAAAATGTGTATTCATTTGTAAATGTGATCAACACACATGAAGGAGGAGCGCATCTGACTGGTTTTCGTATAGCGCTTACCAAGGCGATTAACACCTATGCCAGAAAAGAATTAAGTGAGAAGGATGCAGGGGATGCGCTAACTGGTGAAGATGTAAAGGAAGGACTAACAGCCATTGTCTACGTAAAGATGCCATCCACCAACCTGCAGTTTGAGGGACAAACCAAAACCAAACTCGGCAACTCTGAAGTACAGGCCATCGTACAACAGGCGGTTGCAGAGTATTTGGATGTATATTTTGAAGAAAACCCAAGGGTTGCACGTGAAATACTGGGTAAAATTCTTCTTGCACAAAAAGCCCGACTTGCTGCAAAAGCGGCAAAGGAAGCAGTTTTACGAAAAGGGGCACTCGAAGGAGCTACACTTCCTGGTAAATTAGCAGACTGCTCTGAAAAGGATCCTGCACTATCTGAGCTGTTTTTAGTTGAAGGAAACTCAGCAGGAGGAACAGCTAAACAGGGCCGAAACCGTAAATTCCAAGCTATTTTACCTTTACGCGGCAAGGTCTTAAACACCGAACGCGCATATCTTGATAAAGTTCTCGCGTTTAAAGAGATTAAAGATTTGGTGATTGCCTTGGGTATGGGTATTGGGGAAACCGTTGACTACAAAAAATTACGTTATCATAAAATCGCGATTATGACTGATGCTGATGTGGATGGTGAACATATCCGCACGCTTCTTCTTACTTTTTTCTTCCGTCATATGCCAACCATTGTTCAAAACGGACATTTATATGTAGCCCAACCACCTCTCTATAAAATCCAACAAAGTAAAAAAATCGATTATGCATATTCAGAGGAACAAAAAGAAAAGATTGTTGCCCAATACAAAAAAGGTAGCCCGATGATCGTTAATGTCCAAAGGTATAAGGGTTTGGGAGAAATGAATCCGGAGCAACTGTGGGAGACGACTATGAATCCTGAAAATCGTATTTTAAAACAAGTAACCATCGCCGATGGACAAGAAGCAGATCATGTTTTTTCTATGCTTATGGGTGATGAAGTTCCACCAAGAAAAAAATTTATTGTGACACATGCAAGACTTGCTAATCTTGATGTGTAATGACGTTACTAATTAATTAATATTATGAATCTATCAAAACTGACTCAAGGAAAAAACCCGCCTAGTGAAATCAATGTATTGGTTGAAATACCACAGGGAAGTCCTATTAAATATGAAGTAGATAAAGAATCAGGCTACGTCATAGTTGACCGTTTCGCATTTACGACCATGGTATACCCATTTAACTATGGTTTTATACCCTCAACTCATGCTGAAGACGGAGATCCTGTTGATGTTTTGGTTATTTCAACCTACCCCGTACATCCTGGCACCGTTATACCAGCGCGCCCCATAGGTATGCTTGAGATGGAGGATGAGGCAGGGATCGACACAAAAATACTGGCAGTTCCAACAAAAAAAGTTGATCCTTTTTATGCTGACATTGAGGATATTGACGACTTAAATGAAACAGCAAAGAAAAAAATTCAGCATTTTTTTAATCATTATAAAGAACTTGAACCAGGCAAATGGGTAAAAACTAAGAATTTTTTATCTAAAGAAAAAGCGCTTGAAGCAATAAAAAATGGAATGAAATAAACCTATGACAGATACTAGCAAACCAACACCTATTGATCCAAAAAATGTCACAACTGAGATAACTACTGAGATGAAACGCGCATATCTTGATTATGCGATGTCTGTCATCGTTTCACGTGCCCTTCCTGATGTCAAGGATGGTTTAAAACCTGTTCATCGAAGAGTGCTTTACGCTATGCACAAAATGGGTCTTTCATCTGGTGCTCGTTTCTCAAAATCTGCAAAAGTAGTAGGTGAGGTGTTGGGTAAATATCATCCACACGGCGATTCATCGGTATATGAGGCAATGGCCCGTATGGCACAAGACTTTACCATGCGATACCCTCTGGTTAAAGGTCAGGGAAATTTTGGTTCAGTCGATGGTGATCCTCCAGCAGCTATGCGTTATACTGAAGTAAAATTAGCCAAAATTGCGGATGAATTGCTTTTTGATATCGACAAAGAGACTGTTTCGTGGACCGACAATTTTGATGCAACTCTCAAAGAACCGCTTTACTTGCCGGGCAAACTACCCAATCTTCTTCTTATGGGAGCAGAGGGAATTGCGGTTGGTATGGCCACTAAAATTCCTCCCCATAATCTGAATGAACTTATCGATGCGATTTGTTTCATGATTGACAAGGCAAAAATAGATACTAATAATAATGACAAATCCAATAAAGATACTGATAAACAAACCCCTTCAATAAAAAAACGCCTTATATTTAATGTTACGATAGATGAATTGTTTGAGTATATCAAGGGCCCTGATTTTCCAACAGAAGGAATCATATATGGAGCTGCCGATATAAAACAAGCTTATGTGACTGGAAAAGGAAAGGTGCTGATACGGGCTAAGATCGAGGAAGAAGATATGGGAAAAGGCAAGATGGCAATGATTGTACGCCAACTTCCTTATCAAGTAAATAAGGCTAATCTTGTTGAAAAAATTGCTCGGCTCGTCACCGATAAAAAGATTGTAGGCATTTCTGATCTACGAGATGAATCTGACCGTGACGGTATTAGGGTGGTTATCGAACTAAAACGTGATGCATCTTATAAAAAAGTGTTAAACAACCTTTTTAAATTTACCGAGCTTCAGACTTCATTTCCTGTAAACATGGTTGCTCTTGTTGATGGCATCCCTCAAACTCTGTCACTCAAAACTATCCTTGAACTGTATTTAAAACATCGTGTCAACATGGTCACGAGACGCTCTGAGTTTGAACTTAGAGAAGCAAAAAAACGCGCCCACATCCTGGAGGGATACCTTATAGCGCTTGATCATATAGATGAAGTCATCGCAGTCATTAAAAAATCTAAAGATGAGACCGAGGCAAAGCTGAAGCTTATGAAAAAATTTGGTCTCAGTGAAGCACAGACTCTAGCCATTCTTGAGATGCAACTTCGTCGCCTCACCGGTCTTGAAAGATCAAAGATCCAAGATGAACTTAAAATGTTAAGAGAAACTATCGCATATCTTGAGTCGCTTCTTAAGGATATTTTCAAAGTTTTGAAAGTCATAAAAGATGAGCTTCTTTATCTAAAAGAGAAATATGGCGATGAACGAAAAACAAAGGTTATCAAGTCGCGCCCTGGTGAGATTACTGATGAACAACTTATTGAAAACAAAGAAGTAATCGTCGTCCTTACCAAAGAAGGATATATCAAACAAGTTCCTCGTGAGACATTCCGCGTCCAAAATAGAGGAGGAAAAGGAGTCTCAGGTATTGAGACAAAGGAAACTGACAATGTCTACCATATCACAACCGCCATGACTCATGATTTTATTCTGTTTTTTACCAACCAAGGACGTATTTTCCAAAACAGAGTTTGGGATATTCCACAAGGATCCCGCATCTCAAAAGGGAAGGCAATCATCAATCTCCTTACTCTACGACCTGAGGAAAAAGTTACCTCTCTTTTGACGTATCAATCGCCAAGCGATGCGCCACAAGCTGCCATCATCCAAGGAAAAACAACGGCTATCACAAAGAGCTTCATATTTATGGTCACCAAACACGGAACAGTAAAAAAGACACAGTTCCAAGATTTTGCAAACATTCGCAACAACGGCATTATCGCTATCAAACTTGAGCCAACCGATGAACTCTTGTGGGTAAAAATCACTGATGGCAATATGAACATCCTCCTGACTACTAAACACGGAAAAGCCATTATATTCAAGGAAGGTGAAGTAAGACCAACGGGGAGGGCATCCATTGGAGTAAAGGGAATTGAACTCGAAAAAGAAGATGAGATTACCTCAGCTGATGTATTTGCAAATTCCGAATTCAAGAAAAACATATTTGTAATTGGAAAAAAAGGTGTTGGCAAGAAAACAAACCTATCCCTTTTCAAAGGCCAACATAGAGGCGGCAAAGGAGTAAAGGTAGCATCAGTTGATGAAAAGATCGGACAGATCGTCTTTGTTCAAATCATAAATCCCGAAGACACAACGGTTATTATCACCAGTATGCAGGGACAGGTTGTAAAGATTCCTCTTGGTTCCATCCCTCCACGTTCACGCTCAGCCAAAGGGGTCATTCTTATGCGATTCTCCCAAAAGGGGGATGAGGTTGTAAGCGCAACTTTAGTTTGATATAATAAGACAAACAAATAGTCCATAGGGTTCAAAATACTTATGATTATTCCTTGCAAACAAATAGCCGAGGAACTTGAAAAAGTACTTAAAAAAGAAGTATCAATTTTAAAAAAGAAGAAAAAAACCATCAAGCTGGTTATTTTTTTAGTTGGGTCGTCTCCTGAACAGCTTTCATTTGTCAAGATAAAACAACGCATTGCCCAAAGAATTGGAGTCAAGTTTGAATTCATCAATATCAAGACCACTCCTCCTTTTGAAAAATTTGTGCGCCTAATCAAGGAAACTTCCCATGATCCAAGCACAACTGGCATCATCATACAGCAACCCCTTCCAGCCCAGCTTTCAACCGACAGTATCTATGATTTTATCGAGATTAAAAAAGAGATCGAGGGCCATCGAAGAAAGACCGAGTTTTTTTCACCTCTTGGACTTGCGGTCCTTACTCTTTTTAAATACCTTTATGTCCACCCAAAAGCTGATAAGAAACTTTTTGTTGATATGAAGACTGACATAGGATCACTTAAAAAAGCATTAAAACATAAAAAGATCGTCATCATAGGAAGAGGCATTACGGGCGGAAGACCTATCGGCAAGACACTAACCGATGCCAAGATAAACTTTGTCTCAACCAACAGTCAGACTATCAAGCCTGAGGAATACTACAGGGAAGCAGATGTCATCCTTACTGCAGCCGGTAAAAAAGTCATCACCCCAGATATCATCAAACAAGGAGCCATTCTCATCAATGTTGGAGTCCGAAAAGAAAAAGGACTCTTAAGGGGCGACTATGATGAAAAAGAAGTTAAAGATGTTGCTTCTTTTTACACAGCCACGCCAGGAGGGATTGGACCTCTTGATGTATTGTATCTCTACAAAAATCTCATAGATGCTGCTAAAATGAAATGAAGACCATCATTATCACAGGTCAAACTGCTACAGGAAAAACAGATCTCGCTCTCTCTCAAGCTATTCAAAATAATGGAGAGATCATCAACTTCGATTCAAGACAGGTCTACAAAAAGCTTGATATCATAACCGGCAAAGATATCAACCTCTCCGCCTTCATCACAGTCAAACAGTTAAATGGATTTGATATTGGGTACTATCTCATAGGACAAACTAAGCTTTGGCTCTATGATATAGTTGATCCAAAACAGTATTTTTCATCATTTGACTTTACAGCTTGTGCTAGGGAAGTTATTGAGATCATCCGTCTGGCTGGAAAAGTACCGATTTTTGTAGGCGGAACCTATCTTTATCTCTATCATCTTTTATATACAATCGAGACAGAACATATTTCTCCAGATTTTTCGCTGCGACAAAGATTAGAAGATAAAAATCTTACTTATCTGCAGAAAAAATTAAAAAAAATTGATCAAGTATTATTTGAGCATTTAAATGAAAGCGACAGAAAAAATCCTCAACGTCTTGTTCGTAAAATTGAACTGGCAAGTTATTATAAGAAAAAAGGGGTCAGAGTCCCGACAGTTATGAAGTATACCTACAATGATTTTTTCAAATCGGCTGATATTGAGTATAGGGGAATTGTCTTTAAAGACAAAAACCTTCTCAAAAAAACCATTGCAAACCGTGTTGAAAAGCGTTTAAAACAAGGCGCAATTGAGGAAGTGAAAAGCCTTATTCAAAGCAGATATAACGAACAAGATCCCGGCCTTAAGACAATAGGCTATCAGCAAATATTTCAGTTCTTAAAGAATAAGTGTTCAAAAGAAGAGGCTATCCAAGATTGGATAAACAAGGAGATCCAATATACCAAACGCCAGTTGACATTCATGAAAAAAGATCCTAATATGATTTTAGAATATATTTAATATTTCATTTATTTTGTATGGGAGAAGGTGAATTACCTGCCGAATTAGCAGCTGCTTTAAAATCAGGAGATACAGGAACGAGTCTTCCTGATAACCTATTTACTAAAGAATTACCTCCTCAACCAAAACCAGAAATAAAAACAGAGCCAAAACCAGAACCAAAGCAAGTAGGAGTATCACTTGCAGATTTATTGAAACAAAAAGTTGGAAAAGGGGGAATTGGCAGATTGAAAGAAATGGGTACGCCGGAAGACGAAGTAGCACCCCCAGTAATAAAAATTCCTCAAACAACAAAACAATAAAGTCGTACGAATGATAGATTAAGAAGACTTCTTGAACATTTTCATAAATGCGTCTTTTGAGATGTCTACGCTTCCAACTGATTTCATGAGTTTCTTGCCTTCCTTTTGTTTTTCCAGAAGTTTTCTTTTGCGTGAAAAGTCTCCTCCACCCACCATCTTTCCTTTGTGCATAAGGACGTTTTTGCGAAATGGAGAGATACGCTCTGAAGCGATGATCTTACCTCTGTATCTTGCCTGAATCCGTATGTCAAACTGCTGGCGATGGATTACGCTTCGCAACTTCTTAGTCAGCTCAGCTCCACGTGTCATTGCGCGCTCTGCCACCACAACCTCGGAGAACTCTTCAATAGGCTCCATGTTTAACAATAGCTCAAGTTTATCCGCATCTACATGCTGATACCTTAAAAATTCCCAATCAAGAGAAGCATACCCTTGAGTCACGCTTTTGAGATTGTCAAAGAAGTCCGAGATCATTTCAGACATCGGAATCTCGTAGGTTAATGATATCTGATTTTTGTTATCCATGGTGATAAATGAGGCTCGATAATCATCACATAGCTTCATGATAGCACCAAGATACGCTTCAGGAGTCAAGATGAGGATCTTGGCGTAAGGTTCATAAAACTCATTGTTTTCGATTTTGTATTCTACCTGTGGTGGAGTAAGGACGATTGAAAGCTCATATTCACGCTCAAGCCGTTCGCGCACCACATCAGCATGTAGCAAACCTAAGAAACCGACTCTAAACCCTGCACCAAGAGCGCTGCTGTAGATTGAGGTAAAATGAAGTGCTGAATCGTTCAGATACAGTTTCTCAAGCGCCTTTTTCAGATTTAAATAATCTTTTGTCTCCGTCGGAAATACCGATGCATATACCATGGGCTTAACTTTTTTATAGCCGGGTAGGGGAGGGAGTTTGTGACGCATATTAATCATGGTATCCCCAATCTCAACCGAATGAATATCTTTGAGATTGGTTGCGATGTATCCTATATCTCCCTGATCCAGTCTATCAACCGGCAGCAAGTCCGGCTTGAAAATGCCCGCTTCCAAGACTTTAAAAGAATGACCCGTATGGAGCATTTTGACGTCCTGACCTTTTTCAATCTTTCCTTCAAACACACGAATAAATGCAATAACGCCTTTGTGTGAATCGTAGTAAGAATCAAAGATGAGAGCTTGTAAAGAATTTTCAACTTTGTGATTATTACTTTTTAATAAATTATCATTGATCGTTTTATCATTGGTGTTTGAATGAAAATTGGAATTTGGAAATTGGGTATTTTGAGGAGGAGGTATTTTTTCTATGATTGTTTGCAGGAGCTTTTCTACATTTAAACCCGTTTTTGCAGAAATCTCAAATATTTCACTCTCCTTTACTCCTAAAAAATCGGTCAACTGCTTTTTTGTTTTTGACACCTCGGCATTAGCCATATCAACTTTATTGACTACAGGAATAATCACCAGGCTTTTTTCTATCGCCTTATAAGCGTTTGCGATCGTCTGCGCCTGCACCCCTTGGGTCGCATCAACAAGCAAAACTACCCCCTCAACACAAGCTAACGTACGATCTACTTCATAGGAAAAATCTACGTGTCCCGGTGTATCGATCAGGTTGAGTGTGTACTCATGATATTTCATGGTCACAGGAGCTAATTTTATGGTGATACCGCGTTCGCGCGATATGGGATTACGGTCTAAGAATTGTTCTTCATGGCTACCTGCCTTGACGATACCTGTCAACTCCAATAGTCGATCGGCAAGAGTTGACTTGCCGTGGTCTACATGAGCGATAATGGCAAAATTTCGTATGAGGGAAGTATCTATCATAGAGATTATTCAACTTTCAGAATCTTTACAGTCGAAGTCTGTCCTTGGGATGCCCAGTATTCACCATGCAAAACAATAAGAATGTCACCCCTTTTTGTTAATTTTTGTTTTTTCAGATATGCGACTGCTTTTATGATATCTTCTTTGTTTACTCTTGTTTTTTTACCGATCTGTTTAAAACAGAAGGGGATTACTCCGTACTGTAAAGTTAAGCTCTCACTGATTTTATCTTGCGGATCAAAAGCAAAGATAGGGATAAGAGGTCTGTAACGGGAAAGCAGGCGTATGGTTTTCCCCGTGTGGGTAAAGGCTAAGAATCCTGCAATATGCTCTTTTCGCTTGCGGTACTCAAGATATAGGCCATATGCGGTATCACACATTATCGCATCTTGATCTTCTTTCTGAAAATCAAATCGTTTACGGCTATCCACCATGTTCTTGCGTTCATTAAAAGCAACCGTCTTACTCATGACCCGTACCGCCTCAACAGGATATTTTCCAGTTGCAGTCTCTCCAGAGAGCATCACTGCATCTGTCAAATCGTAGGTAGCATTGGCGATGTCTGATATCTCAGCGCGTGTTGGAAATGGTTTTTCAATCATGCTTTCAAGCATTTGTGTGGCTGTTATCACCGGGATTCCTTTTTTAATACTTTTTTTAATAATTATCTTTTGGTGATATGGAACTTCTTCGATTGGAAGCTCTACTCCCAAATCTCCTCTTGCGACCATAATACCATCACTTATCTCAATGATCTCATCAAGGTGTTTCAAGGCTTTTTCTGTCTCAATTTTTGCAATAAGCTTTGCTTCGACATGATACTTTTTCATCTCCTCCCTCACGACCAAGATGTCTTCCGGACTTCTTACAAAAGAAAGGGCTACGAAATCAATCTCATTGCGTTCGGCCAGCTTTAATCCTTCAAAGTCTCGATCCACCAGGACCGGAAACGGGAAATCGGCGCCTGGGATATTTAACGCTTTTCTGTTTTTAAGAACGCCATTTGAATGGGATCGCAGGTATGTCTTTTCACCATTTTTTTCAAACGTGAAAGAAAAAGAACCACTGTCTGCAACGATTTTTTGTCCCTCTTTAAGGTGTTTTATGATCTGGGGATGTGAAATGGAGAATCCCTTTGATGACTGTTTATACACATCCTCTCCAAAGACAAGAAGATCATTTTCACGTATGATAAGCTCATCCTGGGGCATGTTTATGCGAATCTCCGGTCCTTGTAGATCAATGAGGGTTCCAACTGGCTTATTAAGTCTTTTTGAAACCTTGTTTACTCGCCTTATCCGTTCATTATGCCAAGAGATGATGTTGTGTTTGAAGTTAAAACGAAACAAGTTTACCCCCGCATGGATGAGTTCTTCAACTGTGTCTTCAGAATCTGATGTAGGACCAATCGTTGCTACGATCTTGGTAAGCTTATCCATAGGCTTACTATTATAACAAACTATTCAAACTCACGTACCCTCTCTCCATGATTCCAAATATTTTTTTTGCTTTGCGCTTAGAGAGTCTATCTCTACTTTTTCAGCTTTGAGCTTGAGTCTGGCTATCTCTTGATCAAGTTCATCTGGAAGTTTATACACCTTATGCTCAAGGCTGTCTTTGTTTTTCCACATGTACTCACTTGCAAATGCCTGGCCGGCAAAACTCATATCCATAACCGATGCGGGATGACCTTCAGCTGATGCAAGATTGACAAGTCTTCCTTGGGCCAATAAATATATTTTTTTTGCTCCAAGATCATACTCTTCTACATATGGCCTTACTGATACTGATTTCTTTGATAATTTTTTTAAGGCTCCCTTGTTTATCTCTACATCAAAATGTCCTGAGTTGGCGATAATAATTCCGTTTTTTGCAACTTTCAGATGATGCTCATCTACCACATGTTTATTACCCGTGACAGTAACCAATATATCGGCCTCTTTTATGGCATCTATCATGGGTTTTACCATAAATCCGTCCATTTTTGCCTCAAGAGCCTTGATCGGATCAATCTCTGTCACGATCACCAAAGCTCCCATACCGCGAGCCCTCATCGCAAGCCCTCTTCCACACCAACCATAACCAGCCACCACAAAAGTTCGTCCTGCAAGTAAGATGTTGGTCGCACGTATTACCCCGTCGATCGTCGATTGACCGGTACCATACCTGTTGTCAAAAAGATGTTTCGTCAGATTGTCGTTAACCGCAAGCACCGGAATCTTAAGCGCTTTATCCTTTTCCATGGCTTTAAGCCGTATGACCCCTGTTGTCGTCTCTTCAGTTGACCCCACAACTATCTTAAGCAAGTGTTTATATGTGCTGTGTATCATCCCCACCAAATCAGCTCCGTCATCCATGGTTTGATTTGGATTCGTATCTAACACTGCTCTAAGATGTTGATAATATGTCTTGTTGTCCTCACCCTTTATGGCAAAGACCGGGATGTGGAAATCCTTGACTAGGGATGATGCAACCATATCGTTGGTTGAGAGGGGATTGCTAGCACAAAGATACACACTCGCACCTCCCTCTTTCAAAGTTATGGCGAGATTTGCAGTTTCACTTGTTACGTGGAGACAAGCTGCAAGTTTTACTCCTTTTAGGGGTTTTTCTTCGTGAAATCTTTTTTTAATCAACCGTAATACAGGCATATCCCGTTCTGCCCATGCTATGAGCTTTTTTCCTTGTGAGCTTAAGTTTATATCTGAAATGTCGTATTTCATACAATTTGCTTTAAACGCTTATTAAATTCCCCCTTACTGATTTTATAATTCACCGTTCCGTACTTCTCAATCGCAAAACTTGCTGCAACATTTCCAATTTTTAAACAATCTATCATATCATACCCATATGATTTTGCCATCATAAATCCACCCCTCCATGCATCTCCTGCACCTGTTGGGTCGATGACTCTTTTTACCCTATATGCAGGAATCTCAATTACTTCATCTAATGATTCATACGTTACTCCCTTTTCTCCCATAGTCGTAATGATGGCAACTCCTTTTTTAACTAGTTCTTTCAAAGATTTTTTTGTTCTTTTGATGATCCTTGCTATCTCATAATCGTTTCCAATCAAATACTTTGCATGGATTGTGCCTTTTAAGAGATCTGGGTCCTTTATCCAGGTAAGAGTCATCCCAGCATCGTATACATAATCTATATTGTTATCAATTGCATACTTTTGCGCTGCTAAAAATGCATGGGGATGATTTGCAGAAACGATAAGTAAACTCTTGTTATCTACACATCCTTTTAAATCCGCCCTTCCTCCATCTTCACACGCTCCATAATAAAACCCCCATATTTGATTATCCTTTATATCGGTTATGACTGATCCATGGGCTGAAAACTTTGTCTTATTGATGATGATGCCCTGGACATTGATTCCATTTTTTTTGAAAAGGGAAAGGTGATCTTTTCCATCTTTTCCCAAAGCTCCCAGTACATATATTTTTTTTTGTTTTAAACTGTCTTGATCAAGTATCTGTTTTCTCACTTGACTTGCCCCGTATGCGATGTTAGTAGCTGTACCACCTATCTGCTTCTCAAGAGTTTTGACAACAAATGATACATTCAACTCATGAAGTTTGTCTTTCTGAAGAAAATCAACAAAACGATAGGGAAAATCCATGATAGTATCCCATGACATTGAACCTGTCACTACAATATGAGAATATTTTTTCATTGCAATGTCACTTTCTCCCATGGAAACTCCTCTCTTCCAAAATGTCCATACGATGCGGTACTAAGGTATATCGGCCGTCGCAGATGAAGTCCGTCAAGGATACCTTTTACCGAGGTGTCAAGGATTTTTTCCATATAGTCTTTGATGACTTTGTGAGACTTTGTCTCTGTCCCAAATGTCTCTACTTCCTGCATTACGGGTTTTTTTGCGCCGATAAAATAAGCGATCCGGACCTCGCAGCGTGATGCAAGTTTTGCGGCAACTATGTTTTTTGCTAAAAAGCGTGCGGCATATGCTCCTGATCTATCCACTTTGGTCGGATCTTTGCCCGAAAATGCACCGCCGCCTACTCTCGCCATGCCACCATAGGTATCAACGATTATTTTCCGTCCCGTGACACCTGTATCAGATGACGGTCCTCCGATATGCCATACTCCGGTCCCATTTACTATGATGTCTTTTGGGTTAACTTTGAATCCATACTTTTCCAAAACCGGCTTAACCACATACGTATATAGATCTTTTTTTACCTGTAAAAGCGATGTGTCTTCATTATGCGGCACCGCCAACACTACCTGTTCTATGCTTTTTGGCACCCCATTTTCATAACCGACACTTACCTGAGTTTTGCCGTCTGGGCGAAGATAGGAAAGGGTAGAGTCCTTGCGAACTGTATCTATCATCTTTGCTAACTCATGCGAAAGAGTGATCGGTAAAGGCATGAACGATTTTGTCTCATCACAAGCATATCCAAACATCATCCCCTGATCGCCAGCTCCTTGCATATCCACTCCTTGTGCGATCTCCGGAGACTGAGTGTGGATCTTTATAATAATGGGGGATTGGTCTGTAAAGCCAAGCCTCTTGTCAGTGTAGCCAAGCTGCTTTATCATATTTTGAGCAATTCTCTTGTAAGAAAGTTTTCCCCTTACCGTAACCTCTCCTGCCAAAGTCACAAAATTTTTTGTAACTAAAGCTTCAACGGCCACGCGTGCGAATCTGTCTTGTCGTAATGCTGCATCAAGTATCGAATCTGAGATCTGATCACAAATTTTATCGGGGTGTCCGCTACAGACGGACTCGGAGGTGAAAGAAGAATACTGCATATATATATTTCCATTAATTAATAATGGCCTATCTTTCTCCCGCCAAGGCGGGAGACGGATGAAGCACCGTGACCCGCTTAAGCGAGCTCGGTTGCTGGACAAAAAAACACAAGCCGTTTCTTGCGTTGACCATGTGTCAACATTTTGTCCCTCTTGATATTTTAGGCGTAAAAATAATTATAACAGATGTCTCAATATAACTCTGCGTATTTTTTTGTTGTTTCTTTTATGTCTCCAAAAAAAAGCTGTTTCCCTTCATTGAGAAGAAGCCCTTTATCACAGTATTTCTCCAACTGTTCCGGACCATGACTTACCATAACCATAGTGCTTCCACTTCTTCTAAACTCCTCCATCCTTTTCAAGCATTTTTGTTGAAATTTTATGTCTCCAACAGCCAATATCTCATCAACCAGTAGAATATCGGGCGTTTCGGCTACTGCTACAGAAAATGCAAGTCGGGTATACATGCCTGAGGAGTAGTATTTGATAGGTTGATCCATGAATTCCTTAAGTTCGGAAAACGCAACAATTTCATCATATAGTCTATCCATCTGTTTTTTGCGGATTCCCAGTATCGATCCGTTGAGATATACATTTTCCCGACCGGTTAGTTCAGGATGAAATCCTGCCCCAAGCTCAATAAGAGGTGCTATACGGCCATTGACAGTGATCCGTCCGTCCGATGGCTTGGTGACTCCTGCGATGATCTTCAAAAGGGTCGATTTTCCTGATCCGTTTCTTCCCAGTATCCCCAATGACTCTCCTTTTTTTATCTCTATATTTATGTGAGAAAGTGCATTAAATTTGATAAGAGTCTCCTGACGCCCTAATAGCGCTGGTATGAATTCTTTAAAAGTACGATGTTTTTGCAACCGATAGATTTTGCTGATATTTTCAGCCTTAATAGCGATATGGTTATACATAGTCTGCAAATTCTCCTTCTAACTTTTTGAAAAATAGAAAACCTACGATAAACACTCCAACTGAGATAGCTAGGGCGATGCTGAGACTGTTTAGATTTGGCCCTGCACCTGACAGCATGACCTGTCTAAAAGCGTTTATGATAACAGCCATAGGGTTTAAAGCAAATAGGAATCGATATCTCTCAGGCAACATCTCAACTGGATACATAATAGGAGTGAGATACATCCACATAGTAAGAACAAGACTGAGCAGATATTGAATGTCTCGATAAAACAGATTAAGGGCTGCAAGAATAAGCGAAAGCCCCATGGTAAATATCACCTGGATCAAAAGAATAAGGGGGACCCAGAGGATGTGGATCGTAATGTTTGTCTTAAAAATAATAAAGAAAAAAACAAGGACTATGCATGAATAAAAAAAATCGACGAGTTTTGCGATGATGGTCGCATACACCAGTATCTCCCGTGGAAAGTATATTTTAGTGATCAGACTGCTATTTCCAACAAGCGCACTGGTTGAACTGGTTAAGCTTAATACAAATAGATTCCAAGGGAGAAGGGCAACAGATAAAAAGATGATAAAGGGTACTCCAAGTGAGTCAACCTTTAACACAACCGAAAAAACAAAGTTCATGGTTATAAGCTGAAAAAGCGGGTTTAGGACTACCCATGCGTAACCCAGCACCGACTGTTTATACCGTTGGGTTATTTCCCTATGAGCTAGATTCCAGAGAAGTTCTCGGTAAAACCAAAGCAGCTGTATATTTTTGTATAGTTTGTTCGCCTTATGAGTCAAGGGTGTCATTATTACTGTCATTGTAACATATAGAGCCTTAAATGAGATTGACTTTTGAACCAAAAACACTTATAGTATATTGTCATACATGAAATCTCACCGCATATCAAATACGAAATTACACGCAAAATATGCAAAATTATGTGAGGAGGAAAAAAATATTCGAGTAGAGATTGTGCATCTTCGTGAAAAACTTCTTTTTTCAGAATCCCAGTTTTTTTATCGTATTTTCTCTTTTTTTAAATTGCTAGCGGCTGATTTTAAAAATCTTTTTCAAAAGAAAAAAATTTCCCTTAAGCCAATTAATAAAAATGGGTCCTTAAAAAATGACATAAAGATAACCACTCAAAGCATACGGAGTTTAAAAGCATATAAGGAGAAGCTTGAGGCAGTGGAAAGATCGCCATTTATTTTATTGGTATGGATCGTAAAAACATGTTCATCTGTCTTATTGTTTATTCCAGCCTTTATAAGTAATGCGCTTGTGCGCAAGGAACTTCGAAAAAATAGTACCAAACGAAAAACGATAGATCTTATTAACTTTGGAGTCATCCCGTATCACTTCAGAAAGCTTCGCCAACAGCATCTTGCTGAAGAACTCGCGAAAAAGGGCGTGAGGATTTTTTATATAGAAAGTCGTTTTATACCGCTTGCGGATGGAAAAGCAAAATACTCCCTAACAAAAGAAGTAGATAATGTCTATGTCGTAAAGCTTGCTTCATCAAGAGATATTGCGATCTATCATCAACCACCAACCGTCAAGGAAATAAATGAAATCATCGGTTCCCTCAAACAATTTATAAACGATATAGGGATCACAAACCCCCTGGCAAAAGTTGACTATCCATTCTGGGCTTATATAACAAACCATCTCAAAGTACCTGTCATATATGACTGCATGGACGATTATGAAGGCTTTAACATAACAGGCTCACACATCTTAGATCTGGAAAAGGATTTGTTTAAAAAAAGCGATATTACTCTTGTTTGCTCAGAGCTACTTTTAAAAAAGGTGAAAAAAAATAGACCGCGTAAAACCATCCTACTTAAAAATGCATGCGAGTACACCCATTTTAAAAAAGCATACGTAAAAAAAGATACATGCTCGGCCGGGTTATGCTGGATCAGAAAACCGGTCATTGGTTTTTTTGGTGCAGTAGGGGAATGGATCGACACAAAGCTACTCATCAAAATAGCAACCTCTTTCCCAAGCGCATCAGTGGTACTCATAGGCGAAGTCCAAAACGAGGAGATTCTACGTATCGGTGAGACATATCCAAATATTTACCTTCTTGGCGAAAAACCATATGCAAAGCTCCCGGAGTACTTGCAAACTTTTGATATATGTGTCATCCCTTTCCTCATCAATAAACATACGCGTCTCATTGACCCGGTCAAGATGTATGAATATTTTGCGGCTGGCAAACCTGTCGTCACAACCGCGATTCAGGAGATTGAGACTTACAAAAAACTCTTCTATTATTCTTCATCTCATGAGGAGTTTATTTTAAATGTGAGATTTGCACTTAAGGAAAAGAATATTAAGCTCAGGAAAAAACGCCAGGATGTTGCTCAAAAGAATACGTGGGAAAAGCGCTCAGTTATATTGTATAAAGAGTTACTCAAGCTGGCATGAATTTTATATAATAGTAGGATTGTTATATATGAAATATGCGTATTAAAAAAGTTGCTGTCATCGGGCTTGGTTATGTCGGGCTCCCGACTTATGTAGCTCTTTTGAAAGCAAAAACATATGAGGTCGTTGGATACACACGGTCGCAAAAAAAAGTAGATGCTATCAATAAGGGCCAATCACCGATCGAAGATGAGGATGTAATATCTTACTTAAAAAGTAATAAAGTTAAAGCAACCAATAAACAGCAAGACTTAAAAGGATGTGATGTCTTTATCATCTGTGTACCTACCCCCGTAAAAGACGACTATGTGCCAGATTATGAACCGGTCATATCCGCAACTCAACTGGTTGCTCCCTATATAAAAAAGGGGTCACATTATGTACTTGAGTCAACAGTCAATCCAGGAACTTGCGAGGAAATAATTCTGCCCATCCTTGAAAAAGAAACAGGACTCAAAGCTGGATCTGACTTTAATATCGCACATTGTCCCGAACGCATCAACCCAGGAGACCAAAAGTGGAATATCTACAATATCAATCGTAATATTGGGTCGCTTTCAAAAAGCCAAAATAAAGAAATCGCTTCGTTTTATCGAACCTTTATAACTAAAGGGCAGGTCAACGAAGTTAACTCACTTAAGGTTGCCGAAGCTACTAAAATAATTGAAAACACCTTCCGGGATATAAACATAGCTTACGTAAATGAGCTTGCCCAGTCATTTGATATCATGGGCATTGACCTCCATGAGACATTGAAAGCTTCGTCAAACAAACAGTTTGCGTTTATGCCGCACTACCCCGGTTGTGGAGTAGGGGGTCATTGCATAGCGGTTGACCCATATTATTTGATCAGGCGCGCGTCACTTGACGGATTTAATCATCAGTTTTTAAAATATGCCCGCGAGATCAATAATGGCATGCCCGGTTATACCATACAAAGATTGCTCCTTGGTCTAAATGATGTCGGACTTAGTCTCAAAGGTACCAAAGTTGCGCTTCTGGGCTTAAGTTATAAACCAGATATTGGAGATATCCGTGAAAGCCCAAGTCTTATTATTGAAAAAGAACTTAAAAAGCTTGGGGCACAGATAATAGTCTATGATCCTTATGTAAAACGTGCAGAAAAAGATTTGGCAAAAGCTATCAAGAATGCAAAAGCAATAGTAGTTGCAACAGCACATAAGGAAATTAAAATGGGTCTTGAGAGTTTATTAAAAAAATCAAAAGTTAAGGTGGTCATTGACGGACGAAACTGTTTAGACAAAGAAAAAATAAAAAAAATGGGGATAGTTTATAAAGGAATAGGAAGATAAAAATAAAAGTTGTCCGTCATTCCCGCGAAAGCGGGAATCCAGACATAAATTACAAATTTTATAGATCCCGATTTTCATCGGGATGACATAAATGAAAAAACTTGGCATCGGAGTCATAGGTTTAGGAAGAATATTCCTTCGTCATTATGATGACAGTATCAAACAACTGCCAGAGATAGAACTCGTTGCAGTGTGTGATAATAAAAAAAGTGTACTTAATAAATACAGGGATGAACTATCTAAAGATAAGACACCCCCACCATCATTTTATACCGACTATCAGCATCTTATTGATGATAAACGTGTTGATGTGGTCACGATAGCTACACCTAATGGCCTACATAATATCATGGGTATGGCTGTTGCAGTGGCTCAAAAACACTGCATTATGGAAAAACCTATTTCGCAAAATTTTAAAGATGCGCAAAGACTGGTCAATGCTTTCAAAAAATCAAAAGGCAAACTTTTTCCTGTTCTACAGGTCAGATATAATCCAGCAGTACAAACACTACGAAGCGCCATAAAAAAAGGGCTACTGGGTAAGATACTTACTGCTTCAGTTATCATCCGATGGACCCGCCCCCAGGAATATTTTGATGAAAGCGACTGGAAAGGTACTCTCAAGATGGACGGAGGCACGCTTCTCACACAGGCGATCCATTATGTTGACATAATGCAGTATGTGCTTGGACCGGGTAAATCGGTATTTGGCAAACTGGACAGAGTAGCGCATAAGATCGAAGCAGAAGATATCGCAAACGCCATCATAGATCTCAAAACAGGTACCAGGGTCAATCTTGAGTTCACCGTCTGCACTTATCCGCACAATCTTGAATGTTCTCTTACCGTGCTTGGAGAAAAAGGAACGGTTAAAATAGGAGGAACCGCAATGAATAAATGTGAACTTTGGGAAGTGAAAGACACTCCAATGCCATATATTCCCGAAGGGTTGATTCCAAACGTATATGCCGGAGGAATGTATGTGGGATCATGTCCCAACCATAAATCAATCTATGAAAATATGATCAATAATCTTGTGTACAAAAAAGAGTCGTTTCTTAAAGCCGAAGATGCACTTGAGTCTTTAAGAATTATAGACGGAATCAAAAAATCAAGCGAGATGAAAAAAGAAGTAATATTATAATACTATGTCATCCTGAACTTGTTTCAGGATCAATATGGAAGATGCTGAAATAAATTCAGCATGACAATATAAATATATGAAAAAATATTATTGCCATGAATCATCGATAGTTGATAAAAACGTAACCATAGGTGACGAAACTAAGATCTGGCATTTCTCCCATGTATCAAGTGGCGCCAAAATCGGTAAATCCTGCTCCCTTGGTCAGAACGTATTTATTGGTAACAACGTTACAATAGGAGACAATGTAAAGATCCAAAACAATGTATCAGTCTATGAAGGAGTGACTCTTGAGAACGATGTATTCTGCGGACCATCGTGTGTATTTACCAATGTGAGACAACCCAGAAGTGAGTTCCCGGTACATAAAAAGTATGACAAAACACTCATTAAAAAAGGAGTGACTATAGGAGCCAATGTCACAATAGTTTGCGGAGTGACTATCGGCAAATACGCATTTATCGGAGCCGGCTCTGTCGTCACCAAAGATGTTCCCGATTATGCCTTAGTCTATGGCAACCCCGCAAGAGTAAAAGGAAAAGTGGATGAGAAAGGAAAGAAAATTAACACTATGTCATCCTGAACAATAAATGTCATCCCGAACTTGTTTCGGGATCTATGTATGACTTATTTCGTATACATTTTGACTAACATAACGAATAGCACTCTCTATATTGGAGTTACAAATAACATTCAAAGAAGGATTTTTGAACATAGAGAAGGAAAAGTTGACAGTTTTACAAGAAAATACAGATTACATAGACTTATATATTATGAAGAGTATAAAAGCATTGAAGAAGCAATAGAGAGGGAAAAACAACTCAAGAACTGGCATCGTAAATGGAAGTTTAATTTAATTAAAAAAACAAATTCTAATCTTGATGATTTATCAAGAAACTGGTAAGATGCTGAAATAAATTCAGCATGACAGTGAACGTCATCCTGAACTTGTTTCAGGATCCTATAAAAAAAAGATGCTGAAATAAATTCAGCATGACAAACAAGATATGAAAATCCCGATTTTAGACCTAAAAGCCCAATATAAATCGATTCAAAAAGAGATCGATAACGCGATTAAAACGGTGATAGCCGAATCTGCTTTTATTGGCGGCCGCCATGTAGAGGAGCTTGAAAAAAATATTGCCGCGTATTGCGGTACCAAATATGCAGTCGCACTTAATTCAGGAACAGACGCACTGTATCTTGCCCTTTGGGCACTTGGCATAGGGGAGGGGGATGAAGTCATCACCTCACCTTTTTCTTTTTTTGCTACAGCTGAGGTGATCGCCAAGGTAGGAGCAAAACCCGTGTTTGTAGATATTGATCCGACCGCTTTTAACATCGATCCTGATTTGATAAAAGCAAAGATCACAAAAAAAACAAAAGCAATTATACCCGTACATCTTTTTGGTCAAGCAGCCGAGATGGATAAAATAAACGCCCTCGCAAAAAAGCACAAGTTCTTTGTGATTGAAGATGCATGTCAAGCCATAGGCGCCACTTATAAGGGGAAAAAAACCGGAAACCTAGGTGATATAGGAGCCTTTAGTTTTTTTCCTTCAAAGAACCTGGGGGCATATGGCGATGGGGGAATAGTGACGACAAACAATAAGGACCTTGCAGACAAAATCCGGCAGCTTCGCAACCACGGATCAAAAGTGAAGTATTATAACGATGAGATAGGAGTCAGCTCACGCCTGGACGGCATCCAAGCTGCCATCTTGAACGCAAAGCTTAAGCATTTGGACAAATGGAACAAAGCAAGAAACAACGTCGCCAAAACCTACGCAAAACTCATGAAAAATGTTTCAGGCATTATTCTTCCCAACAATGAAAATTGTAAATTGAAAATTGAACATTGCCAACATGTGTTTCACCAATACACCATCCGCGTCAAAAACGGCAAACGTGATGAGTTAAAGAAATATCTTGCGGATAAAGGCATACAAACCATGATCTATTATCCGGTACCACTTCATCTTTTAAAAGCAATGGAGTATTTAGGGTACAAAAAGGGTTCTCTCCCCGAAGCAGAAAAAGCATGTAGCGAAGTATTAAGTCTGCCTATTTATCCGGAGCTAAAGAATAAAACAATTACTCAAATAGGTAAGATTTTATCAAACCTCTAGATTTACTTATTTTTTGAAGGCAAGAAATACTTCGTTTATATTGTTGTGTCTATAATCAATTAATTCCATATTGTTCTTTTCGAAGCACTTTTTTATTAAGTCGGGGGTTTCATTAAAAGAATGAAATGGATCAACTGCACCATCTGGGATATAATATAAATGTGTTTTACTTGTAAAATAATACTTTTCTTGTCTATAACCGTTTTTTAGATAAAACAGTAAATTAGCGATTAATTCTTTAATATTTTTTTGTAAGAAACGGCTTCTGTCACTCATCCAAATCAATACTAAACCGTTATTTTTTAGCACTCTATATGTCTCAAAGATAGTTTTTTCTAAGGAGCAAAGATGATCTAAACTAGTTGCAAAAATTATTGCATCAAAATAGTCATTTACAAAAGGCATATATTCAGCAGTACCAACGACTCTATATCCATTAAACGACCTTTTATCTATTGGATCAATTCCATATAGTTTGCATCCATGCAGTTTATTTGAGAACTGCAAATAACCAGGTAGTTTCAACGGTCCACAACCTATATCAAGAATTTTAAATTTATCGTTAACTCTCTTTCTATGAAGGATGGATCTTTCAATAAAGAGTCGAAAATTAGTCACATCCTTACGGTATGGCAGGGAAAGAGAGGCGTCTTTTTGAGTAATATAACTTAGTAGCGCATTATTATTAAGAACTTGGTTTAATAAGTAATTCTTCTTGTAATTTTTTTTTAATAAGCTTGTATAATCAAACTTTAAATATTTAACACTTGATTTATATTCATAGCCACAATACAAACATTTTTGAGTTTTAATTAATGAGGTCTCTTTGAAATTTGTCCTTTGGTTACAATTGACACATTGAATTAAAATCATATTTAATAAACAGCCCTTAAGTGATATATGTTTTGTTATATTCTTTAATTAACTGATTGGCAATCCTATATGAATTATGCCACCTCTTTACATATCTTCTGCCTCTTCTCCCAATTGACTCAAGCTTGTTTTTTTTAGTTGTTATATACTCTTTTAATACTAAATAAATTGTTTGCGGAGTAGCATTTATTACTGGCAACTCTTTTCTCATTTGTTCAGGAACAAACTTCAAATCTTCATTTCTGATATAAGCAATCACTGGCTTACCAAGAGCCATGAGTTCAACAGCAAGCCCTCCATACCACCCAGCAAGTAACTGATCTACTAGTATGTCTGATTTCATATATATTTTTTTGGCTTTTTCACGGGTCATGTTTTCGACAAGTATGAAGTTAAACTTTAACCCTTCTCGCTTTAATTTATCAATAGCATCAACTATATATTTTGTTCCTTTTACAGACCTATCCGTAGGAGCATGCACTATAGTAGTTTCATTATTTTTTTTATTCCTGTTCGTATCCAACGACTTCCAGGAATCAGGATTGATGTTTGTGTACGGAAGAAATTTTGCCCTTGCTGGTAGCAGATTAAGTAAATCTGGATTCAAAGAGTACAAAATATCAGCATGTTTTTCAAACTGCGCCACAATCCATCTTTTGTAGTCATCTGAACCCTTGAGGTAATAATTCTTACTTACATCATTTGCAAATGTGATTTTGTAGTTTTTTTTACAATAATCTGCTTGCCTTATATCGTCGCCCTGAAATGTAACAATAATCTTTTTATTAAACAATTTTAGCAAAAAGAGATCCTTCAATGTAAACAGCTTAATATAAACTTTTCTTAATAGTTGAACATAATGATTAGAATTCCATTTTTGGGTCGATCTCCAATCAGGCATTAGAGTACTTCCAAAATTAAAATTGATGATATCATATTGGAGAAGTGCCCTAAACAACCAAAACCATCTTTGTATCTCAAATAAAAAAATGTTTTGCGACTCAATGGTAAAGTCTGATTTAAATCCATACTTATTTTCAAACGATAAAGTATGACTTTCTAAGCCTTGTTCCTTTTCCGCATTTGAAAGATGTGATGGATTTCCTGCAATATTGTACGGACAGTGTAAAACTTTCATGCTTTGCTTTTTATAACGTCAAGGATACCTTTGTTAAATTGTATTTTAGGTATGTATAATTCTTTTTTCATAAGATCTATGTTTGCTAGAATATAATCATTGCTTTCTGTATTTTCGATCTTAATAAGAGGCTTAACTCCTAAAAAAGACGATATCATAATTATTGCATCACGTAGGGAGAAATTTTCTGTACCTCCTAGATTAACAGCATAGATGCTTTTTTTGCTTATGAGACTTAGTACTGCATTGGCTACATCTTGAGCATGAATAGGATTAATAGTTACTCCGTTTTTTCCTTTTAGTACGATCTCTTTTTTCTCTTTAATCAGTTTTGTTAGTCTAGGAAACAACATGTGTTTTTTCTGGTTCTGCCCATATATAAAAAAAGGTCTGATGATTGATATATCAAAAAAATCTTTATAACTTTTTGCAAGATGTTCTAGACATATCTTTGAAGTTATGTAAAAGTTGGGTTTATCTGTTAACGGATCTGTCTCTTTGTGTGGTTTTTTTGATTCTTTGTACACACCACCGCTTGAGGCAATTATAACGCGTTTGACTTTGTTAAGGCATGAGTACTGTAAAAGTTTCAATGTACTTTCAGTGTTGATTCTAAATATTTGGGCTGCATTTTTTGGGAAATCATTATAATTATCGCTTTGAGCAAGATGTATTACCAAGTCAACAGATTGAGGCAGCTTTCTTATCGACCAGTCTTTTGATAAATCAATATCAATATTATTGACGTTGTACTGTCTTATACCTTTATTTCTAGATAGTGAATATATTTCGTATTCTTTTGAAAGCAGGGGAACCAGGTAACTACCAAGTAACCCGCTTGCTCCTGTAATAATACATTTTTTCATTTTGAATAATATCTACTTATAATATCAACCTATTTTTTATATTTATCTTTAATATATTAGATGAAATCATCTTCAAATAATGCCTGATTATGACATTACTATTTTCAATAAACCGTTATAGGATCGTTGAATTATATAACTAACTATAAAAATAGTAGGTATGCCTATAAAAAATATATATAGGTGCTGATAGGGAGTGGGCTTATGGTATATCAGATTCATGGCATACCAGATTGGTCTGTGAAAAAGATATATTGAAAATGAGGCAAAACTTAATGAAAAAATTAGGTCTTTTATCTTGCCAGTGAACTTTACTCTTAAGGTAACCAACAAAAGTATTATATTTAGGGGAAGATGAAAAAATTGATGGAAAAGTATTTCAAAATTCTTACTGGGTGGGTAAAAATAAATATTACTCAAAATCATACTACCGAAAAAAAGTAAATACAGAGTAACTAGATTTCTGAATTTATTGATAGTCGCTTCATGATATTTACCGAAATATATTCCTAATATAAAATAAGGAAAATACAACAAAACTCTTGAATCTATGATTTTGTCTGCAGTATAGGGACAAGAATCAAGTAATAATAATATACCGTATAAAAAGAAAGAAATAAAGAAAAATTTAGGTTTATTTCCTATAAAAGAACGCATAACTATAAAGAGGATATAATAAACAAATATCAAGCCAATAAACCACAGGGTCGGCAACATTTCTTTAAAAAGATGGGGAAAAATTAGTTGTCCTCCGAATAAATGAATTAGCAGTTTAGGTAAGGTGATATTATTTCTCATAAAAAGAATAAACAATAACAGAGATACATAATAAAGTGGGATTACCCGAAGGAAACGGGAGTGGAAAAAATCAGTCAAATTTGTTTTTAGGTGTGAGTTGATGAGTTTAAAACCAGATATAAAAACAAATGCACCAAGAGCAAAAATTACTGGAGCAGTTCTGTCGATGAGGAATTGAGGGATAGAGTAAATGATCTTGACGGTATAAGCGCTGTGATGGGTCCATAAGATTATTAAAGCACTCATGGCCGTTATGAAGCTTATACCATCTCTATATACTAGTTTTTTTGATTTGTTAATCACAAAATGTCTTAAACTTATTTAATTAAAAAGATTTTAATAGTGACGGCTTAATTCCTAGTTTGTTGTTTATTGAGGTAAATATTGAACCAATATATTCTACCGAGTGATGTTTTAAAACAAATTTCCTTGAATTTTCTCCAATTTTTTTTAATTTTTCTTTGTTTTTGATATTTTGCTTTATTACCTCTTTGATATTTGTAGGGTTTGCTTTAATGATCGGTATCTCATCTTTACTTATTAGACCCACATTAATATACAGATTCTCTAAGTTACTGTCTAAATAGCAAACAACAGGTTTTCCCAGCGCCATAGCTTCTATAGCAAACATCGCATACCACCCAATAACCAACTGATCAACTACTAAATCTGCATCTTCTATTGCCCTTTTAACTACGTCATTACTCGCTTTTTCAATTAAGACAAGATCGATATCATAACCCTCGCGCTTCAGCTCATTTACAGCTTGGATTAAAAAATCCGTTCCTTTTATTGCCCGATGATTGGGAGCATGTAGGATTTTAAAGCTTTTGTTTTTCTTATGTCTTTGAACAGGACGCCATCTATCAATGTCTATGGAAAAATGGCCCAGCATTAGTGTATCCCAATAGTATGTATAGTGAACCCAATCACAGCCGGATATAATATGATTTGAATGAACGGTCCATCTATCTATCTGTTCAGCAACTCTTCTTTTCATCCTTTTGCTATAGTCGGGGTAATTTACTCCCATAGCGTGCTTAAAAAGCAAATTAGGACATCTTGATAGGTCTTGAACATCACCGCCATATGGAAAAACTACAATTTTTATATTTGCTAATTTATAAAAAATATGCTCATATCTACGAAGAATGATTGTAGGAAATAGGGGACCTCCGTTGAAATATATATATAATATCTTATATTTAAAAAGAGATCGCAAAAAAAGATGTATTGATCCTAAGAAAAGACTATCCATACCTAAATATCCTAGTAGTCTGTTAAATTTGCTAAATCTATCAACGATATAATCCCCTCGGTAATCAAACTCGCTTGTGATGAAATATACACTTATAACAAACGTCTCCACAGAGTATCCATATTTAAGAAGAGCCTTTTTATGATATATGTTATTTATAAGGGGTTCAGGACCCAAGCCCACATCAATTGGTTTCTTGAGAAGCCTTGCTATAAAACTAATAGCAAGAAAAAATGGTATTAAAAAAATTTCAATAAGATGCCTCGCTATTTTCGCAGTCAAATCTTTTATATAGCAAATTATTCCTTTTATTAAACCCATTTTTATTTATAAAATTTACTCATAAACATCTCAAAATCAATATATTTGAAGGTGGGATTGTATGAATCTACTCTATTTTTATTTGCCCTATCAAAGTGATAAAATATTCCATCTATTTGGATCATGGGCACCTGAATAGTATTAGCGTACCAACTGCGCAAATTTTCTTCACTTGTAAGGTTTTGCTCTACTAACAACGAATAATCAAAATTATTATATTTATTTCTAAATCCGCCGACATCTACTTTGAAATCATTAGCCAATTTAATTATCTGATAATCGTCTTTTATATGCTCCCAATACTCATAGAAGGAAAGCGGTACGCTGTTGTATGAAAAATACTGATTATTATCAAGATCATAAACTATCCATTTATGTAGCCCTTGATCGTAGACTTCAAGTAATGTATGACCATTATCATAAGTATTCCACTCCTTTAGGGTTAACCCCAATACAATTCTAGATGATGTGCCCAACCGGCTTAATAGAGACTGTGTCCAACTTATCATCGTTCCGCACGTAATACTCAACTTTGAATCTTTTGCTTTATTTTCAAGCAGCTTAAAGGATAAAGTATCATCCGCATTACCGTGCGACACTATCCAAGAAATACTTGATAAAAGCACGTTGTTATCCTTTTCATATACAATGCGTTGTTTATTAGATACTTCAGGGTAAATAAACCGGTATAGCCCTTCATTTTGCAGATCATATAATTGATTATTTACACGATAGATCCCCGGAGCTATGATTAAGGTATCAGGTAAATCTAATATTACTTCACGATTATCTATCGCTTCGTTAACAGCGGTAGTTTGTGTATATTTCAAGTAATAGGCATAGGGCTTGTTCCCTTGTTTAAACTGCGAATAAGGCTCTTTTTTCTTTATGTCCTTTTTTTTATTTATATTTGACCTATTTATTATGATTAAAGTTGCCATCAACATAAGAACCAGGGAGATATTAATTGCTATACTAATAGCAAATCTGTTCTTAGATACAACTTTGGTGATATTTCCTGTTTTCATTTTTTTATACCTCTAATTGTAATGCCGTAATCGTCAATATTTTCATGGACTATTTTTATTTTTTTGTTTTTATACCATGACTGAACCTCTTTTATTGTGTGACGTGAACAAGTTTGAGGATGATACCAATCATAGTTAATAACACTATTTACTTTAGATGATAGATGATCGTTCCAAAAACATTTCATAAAATAATGATAGATAAATCTCTGAAGATCGTATGACCCTTTCTTTATCTGTAAAATGTCAACCTGTGGAATGTTTATCCTTACTTTTTTATCTGATAAAACTTTCCCTAGTTTAGTTATTTGATCTGTTGCCTTAATGGCATCTTCATAATTAAGACTAGAAATATTGTTACGGATATAATCATCAACAAATTCTCTAACTGGGGCTTTCTTTTTATATACATACACCGCAATTTCACCATTTTGCTTAAGAATTTTCGTTAGGTTTGTAAAAGCCTTTTCAGGATAAGCGGTATGGTGTAATACTTCTTGACAATAGATAAAATCGAACTTTGATAAATCAGTCAAATCCCCTAGGAGATCTTTTTGGTATATTAAAATATTTTTATACTTTCTAAGATTGTTTTTAGCCACTACACTAGAAACCAGATCAATTCCAACAACCTCAGTATGTTTTGGATCTGAACACTCTCTTAATAACGCAGTCACTCTTCCGTTTCCGCAACCTGCATCAAGTATCCTTTTTTTGCCTTTTAAGAAGGCTTTTAAATGTTGTTTAGTATTCCAGCCATTTCTTTGAAGAATCCATGTCTGAATATCTGATCCATCTTTAAGGGTTTCCTGAAAAACCAATTTTTTGTTATTCTCCCATTTATCTTTAAAGCTTTTTTTTGTATTTTTCATATTTTTTTTTAACTAGTTTTTTTCTTGGATATACACCAATTTTTTTATTAATTTGGTCAAAAACTTCACCCATTTTATTTAAGGAGTGGTATTTCATAACAAACGATCTTGATTTTTCTCCAATATCATTTAACCTTTGCTTTTTTCCAATCAATTGTTTAAGCGTTTCCTTAATATTGTCATAGTTACATTTAATAACCGGAAGGTTATTTTTCTTTATTATCCCTTCGAAGATAAATAAATTTTCAAGATTTTTATCAATATTACACAATACAGGCTTTCCCAAAGCCATCGCCTCAACAGCAAACATTCCATACCAACCCACAACCAACTGATCAACGACGACGTCCACGTTTGCCATTAATTTTTTTATATTTAAATGTTTCATCTTTTGTTTCATAATCAATTCTATTTTATAACCCTCTGATTTAAGTTCTTCTACCGCATTAATTATGAATCTTGATCCCTTTATATTAACATGGTTCGGTGCGTGAAAGACAACCATATTATGGTTCTTTTTTTTGAAATTTGGAGGCTTCCATTCATGGGTGTCAACAGTAAAGTGAGCTAATACAAGAGTATCCCAGTGATACATATATTTGACCCAGTCACAACCCCCCAGAAGATGATCACCCGAAGTGGTCCATAAATCTATTCGTTTCTCAATACCATTTCTCAACATCCTAAACCCAGGGTAGTCTTTTGACATTGTTGTCTTATAAAGTAAGTTATCGCAATGACTCATGTTTTGAACATCACCTCCATAAGCGGTTATTATTGTCTTTACACCAGCTAAACGATAAAAATGAGGTTCCAATCTCCAAAGTATTCTTGTCCTCCATAAAGCTCCACCATTAAAATAAAAATATAGTGATTTATATCGAAAAATAGTAAAAACAAATAAAAAAATAGGGAGAAGACTATGATGTAAAAAAGGATATTTTTTGAAAAATAAATCAGCTCTGATGTCAAAGTTTGATGTTATAAAATATACTTGGTCAACATATGTTTCTACTTTATAACCATATAATTCCATTGCTTTTTTTTGATACTGATGACTTACAATAGGTAAAGGACCTATTCCAACATCTATTTTTCTTTCACTTTTCTGTGATATGTAACATGCAACAATCAAGAAGGGGATGCTAATGAATTCTACTAAATAGGAATTGAGAAAAAAGAAAATAAAGCTTTTGTATGATTTGTTTATCTGAAAAATAATTTTGAAAAATAACAAAAAAACAATCAAAATTCGTCTAAAAATAAAATATAAAGATTTGGTTTCCTTGTAATAAAATAGCTTCCTTAGCTTTTTCTTTTTCCCCCTTAGTAATCCCCTTATAATTGACTGAATAAAAACTACCAAGCGTCCTGTGTAGACCATCAACTCATCGATGATGAAAGACGCAACTGTAAACAAAAAAAAATACACTATATACCGCATATAATTATTTAAATTGCTTATTTTATAAATATCTTACACCACCATTCATAGCTAATAAGAGACCAAAGCAAAAGCCTATGATTGATGTTCTTTTCGGTGTGTTCTAAAATTATTTTTTTTGTATATAAAGGATTAATGTATTCCGAAGAGATGTTCTTTGATCCCAATAATAAGTCTTTAACATATTTTGCATTCTCCCCTCGGTACCATGATTCATCTGGAGAAGAAAAACCTTGTTTGTTCCTTTTGAGAATGGATGATGGAAGGATATCTTTCATTGCCCGTCTCAAAACATTTTTACCGTCATCGTGTTTTTGAATTTCTTTTTTATCTACTAATCTATTTTCATCTATTTGCTTCATTTTTTCTAAGTTTCCAAGTTTATACTTAATCGGTATTTTTTGTGCAAAATTAACTAAGTCATTGTCGAGAAAGGGAAATCTTTCCTCTAGTCCGTTAGCCATCGATAATTTATCACCCACTATCAGAAGACCCGAGAGAAATGTTTTTATCTCAAAATATAAACTATTTTGTATATGGTCCTCTGGGGTAGCATATCTTAACTTGTTATTAAAAGTAAATACGCGTTTAAATACCTCTTTTGGTGATGATGTATCTATCTTGTCTAATATGTTTTTAGAGAATAGTTCTGACTTATCATCATCAGAAACTAAACGTTGCCAGTAATTGTAATAGTTGTCAAAAAATTCTTGTTGACCAAGAGACTTAAAAATGCGATAGTATCTCCAAGGATATCCTCCAAAAAGTTCATCACCTCCTGTGCCTTGCAAACAAACCTTTACAAATTTCGAGGCAAGGCGGCTTATATAATAATTCGGATAGCTCATCCCAAGACGTAGGTCTTCCAGGTGCCATACCACGCGGGGGAGAGACCAACCTAAATCACCAGCATTAATCACTTGTTCATAATGCTCTGTTTTAAAATGGTTTGCAAGTAACTCCGCATCGCGCCGTTCATCAAATGTTGCCTCAATACCAGTAACTCTGGAAAGTTCAAAACCCGCAGTAAAAGTAGAAAGACGTTCTACATGTTGGCTAGCAACAGCAGTTATTGATCCTGAATCCATACCACCAGAGAGATACGATCCCACAGGCACATCAGCTATCATCTGTCTTTTCACCGCTTGTATGAATAAGCGCTTAGTCTCACGCCTTGCATCCTCAAATGTCATAGAGCTGTCTGGAGAACTAAAATCATAGTCCCACCAAGCATTATGTTCAATGTTGCGTGTCTGGGCAGTAATTTTTAAAGTATTCGCAGGTGGAAGCATATTTATACCTGAAAATAGGGTATAGAATCCAAACACGTTTTGAAAAGTAAAGTATTGATTTAGAGCTTCTAAATTTACAGATATTTTATAGCTAGGGTGTTTAAGAATTGCTTTGATTTCAGAGGCAAAAACTATAGATCTACCATTAAACCAATAATATAATGGTTTAACTCCAAATCTATCTCTACCTAAATATAAAGTTCTCGTCTTTTTATCCCAAGCCGCGAGAGCAAACATGCCATTTAATTCTTTAAGAAAATCAATTCCATTCTCATCTATTCCTTCTACAAGTACTTCCGTATCACAGGTGGAGATAAACTTGTGACCCTTTTTTTGAAGTTTTCTTTTTAGTTCAAGATAATTATAGATACAACCGTTAAAAACTATAATCCATCTTTTATTGTGAGAGATCATGGGCTGTGCTCCTTTTGACGATGTGTCAAGAATTGCCAATCTTCGATGGCCTAAACCAACACTGTTATCAAAAAAGAATCCCTCTCCGTCAGGACCTCGATGGGCGATAGCCTTCGTCATCTCAGTTAAGACTTTTTCGGCAACCTTTTTTCCATCCAGATTGTATATTCCAGTAATACCACACATATTATTCTTTTTTTCTCCACTCAATAAGTTTTTTCATTCCTTTTTTCAAATCTGTTTTCCATACATAGCCAAGCTCTTTCTCTGCCATCTTGGGGGAACCTATTCTGTTTGTAACGAAAGTTAAACCAGCAGGTTCATATTTTATCGATGTTTTGGCACCAAATAAACTAATTATTATCTCTGTCAGTTCTTTTAGCGAAGTACCAATTCCAGTACCGACATTGTAATTTTTACCCGTTGCTTTTGACTTCATAGCGCATATGTTAGCACGTGCTACATCACCTACATACACAAAATCATATTGCTGAGATCCGTCTCCATACAAAACTGGTTTTTTCTTTTCCTCAAGCCTATCAATTATTTTATGCATCACTGCTGTATACGCGCCGTGATAATCCTGACGAGGTCCATAGACGTTCATATAGCGAAGACCCACCCAGTTTAAACCATACCTTTTGCCAAGTGATTTAAACATATGCTCATCCGCTATCTTTGTGGCTCCATAGAATGTTTCGTTGTTATAGGGGTGGTCCTCAGTCATGGGTAATTCCAGAGCATTGCCGTAGACACTTGCGGATGAGGAAAATACGACTTTACCAACTTTTTGCTTTATAGCTGACATTATTACGTTGAATGTGCCTCTTATATTTACTTCAAATGCAGTCTCAGGATACTCATAACAGTGAAGAAGCCATACTGCAGCTAAATGAAAAACACCGTCTACCCCCCGCATTGCCTTTTCAAGAAAATCTCTATGGAGTATGTCGCCTTTGATGATAGTAACTCTTTTATCTTTCATAGATTCGTATAGGTTGCTCTCTGAGCCACGGGAAAAATTATCATATACTATAACTTCTTTGACGTCTTCTTTAAGTAAATGATCAACGACGTGTGAACCTATAAAACCCGCTCCTCCAATCACTAAAAATCTTTTGTTTTTTATTTCCATAGTTTAATAATTAATAAATTTACTTATAATTTTTTTTTAACAAGGCAACAATTTTTTTACCGGCGTCCCCTTTTCCGTAAACGGAGCTTGCGGGAATTTTTACGGGTTTTTTGTGCAGAAGTTTCGCTATATTATTCGGATCGGCTAAATAATTCCACCCCAAAAGTTCTCTCCAACCGGTATCAGGCATGACCACTATGGCCTGCTTGCCAAAATAAAAAGCTTCTTTTTGATACCCTCCGCTATCTGTTATTACTTTATAAGCACTTTTTGTTAAACCCATGAGTTGAAAATAAGTAAGTGGCTTCGTTACCTTTAAGTCTTTGAGTAAATGAGATAATCCAAAATTTTTAATTCTATTAGCTGTTCTTGGATGAAGAGGAAAAACTACTTCTACATCTTTTGAGATTTTGCTGAGTTGGTTAAGAATATTTTCAAGTGGTACTTTTTTATCTACATTATAATCTCTATGAATAGTTGCAACGACATATTTTTCCTCCTTTAAGCTAAGTTTTTTATGATATCCGAAGTCAAAGCTTGATTTCATAGAAAGAAACAGATCATACATAACGTCTCCAACAAGATGTACTCCTTTTGTAATTCCTTCGTTTTTCAAGTTTAATACTGTAAGTGCACTGGGACAGGAGAGGAATTGAGAAATATGATCGGTCACCACTCTGTTTATTTCTTCCGGCATATCTTTTGGCTCCATTCGGATTCCCGACTCAACATGCGCAAGCGGTATTTTAAGCTTGGCTGCGACCAATGCGCCAGCAAGTGTAGTATTAGTGTCACCATTCACCTGAATAACGCTAGGTTTTTCAACTAATGTTATCTGTTCAAATCCAATCATCGTTTTGCCAGTTGTTTCGGCATGGGTCGTGGCTTTCACTCCAAGAAAATACTTAGGTTTTTCTATTTTAAGACTTTGGATGAAAGAATCGGACATGTCAAAGTCATAGTGCTGGCCTGAATGGACCAAAATCTCTTTTATACCCTGGAGTTTGAACTCCCTATTGAGTACCGCCTCTTGGATAAATTGAGGTCTGGCGCCAACGAGTGAGAGGACTTTCATAGATAAGGTATATTATAGCCCATTGGGCTCACTTAATAAAGGAAGATCATCTTTATCTTCCTCCCTTAAAGACAAACTGATTTACTATAATAAAAGCATGTCTTCTCCTTTTTGTTCGATTATTGTCCTTAATTACGAAGGTGAAAAATTCCTCGCCCAGACAATTGATTCGCTCCTTGCCTTAGATTACCCAAAAAATAGGTATGAGATCATCGTCGTCGACAATGCCTCAACCGATAGAAGTAGAGAAATTATCCATACTTTAGCGCATTCTATCAGCCCTAGTTTAACCTCGCAGGTTAAAAGTGGGCCGTCAGTATACTCTATATCCCTCCAAAAAAATGTTGGCTTTGCAGCAGGAAACAATGTGGGTATAAAAGAAGCTAAAGGAAAGTATGTTGCGCTTCTCAATAATGACTGTACGGTTGATAAAGATTGGTTAAGCGAACTTATATCGGTTATAGAAAAGGATGATCAGACCTTTGCAGTTAACTCAAAGATATACCTTGCCAATACTAATAAAATCCAAAATGCCGGTATCAAAATATTTAGCAACGGATATGCGCAAGATAGGGGAGCAGTGCCCAAAAATAAAATACAGGATTATGAAGAAGATAAGGACCAATATGATAAAGAGGAGGAAGTCGATGCGGCATGCGCAGCGGCAGTTTTATATCGAAGATCCATCCTTGACAAGATCGGATTATTTAATGAAGATTTTTTTCTTTACTATGAGGACGTTGAGATATCGCAAAGAGCAAAAAAGAAGGAATATAAGATCATGTATGCGCCTCATGCTAAAGCTTATCATATACATGCAGTGTCATCTAAGGAATGGTCTCCATTTTTTATCTATCATAGCGAAAAAGGAAGACTCCTTCATGTACTTCTTCATTTTCCATTTTCAGTTTTTATTAAAGAATTCGCGATTTTTTCAATAAGAGCAAAGATGCGGTTCTTTATAAGACTTTTTACGAATCCAAAATCTACTCCGAAAAACTGGCAATATCTGAGAGTAAGATGGTATTTTATATTTAATCTACCTTTATTACTATTTAAAAAAACAATGTATGAAAAAAACAGCCGTCATTTATGACAAATGGCTTCACCAGTTTGGAGGAGCTGAATTAGTAGCCTGTACCATAGCAGACATACTAAAGAAAGAATGTTGGGATGTGACTTTTATTGGGGGAAAATATATACATCTTCATAAAATTAGGGACAAATTCGGTATTGATCTTAACAATGTACAGTTTTATGAAGTATGGAATCATGAGAACCATCTAAAAAAAATGGTTGAAGGTAAGGATCTTTTTATCAATCTCTCTTTTATGGACTATAGCTATGGGTATGCAAAAAAAAATATATATTACACTCATTTTCCAACCCCCCTAAGAAGCACCCTCTTTAATCTCTGTCTTGATTTTTTTCACATCACAGGATCACATATCCTTTTCCCCACACATCTTCGCGAACGGATCTATAACCGCATACGTGCCGGAATTTATTTTGATATGAAAAAAAGGCTTGATTCCTATGACACAATCCTTGCAAACTCGCAGTTTACAAAAAAATGGATTAAAAATTATTGGAATAAAGAATCAAAGGTGCTGTATCCACCGGTAACAATAGACTCTAAAACCAATACGGTTAATTCGATAACAAACCCCACTTCGCTAAAGCTCCGAGGGGCAAGGCAAAACTGGATCGTTTCTGTCGGCCGGTTCTTTACCCTTGGCCATGGAAAAAAACAAGAGGTTATGATTGAAGCCTTTAAAAAACTAATCGCATCGGTTAAAGAAGGTTGGGAATTACATCTAGTCGGTGGGGTAGGGAATGAACCTTCATCTCTTCGTTTTGTCGAACATCTGAAAAAGCAGGCAAAAGGGTATCCGATTTTCTTTCACTTTAATATTTCCCATAGTGAAGTACTTGAAATCCTTAAGAAATCCAAAATATACTGGCATGCGACAGGCCACGATGAAGATGAAAACACAAACCCGCTTGCGTTTGAACATTTCGGGATTGCGGCAGTTGAAGGAATACTTTCAGGGTGTCATCCGATACTCTATAAGGGAGGAGGCCTCCCCGAGATACTTGGAAAATTTAACCTTCTTGACGATCTCCATACATTTACAGGTGTGACACAACTCATTAAAAACACTCACATACTTATGAAAAAAGCACCGATACAACATGTTTCAAATCCATTTTCAGATAAGGAGTTCCGCTCTCATTTCCTTACACTTTGCACAAAGACATAACCCCTTATGCCACCACCATCAACACAAAAAAGATTGTTAGTGCTTGATGCATGCCGCGGGCTTGCAGCTATATTGGTTGTGGTATACCACTATATCAGCATATTCAAAGAAAACTTTGGATACAACCTATTGGGTGGTTTTTTTCTTTTTGGCCAATGGGGAGTTGATTTCTTTTTTCTTCTAAGCGCCTTCATTCTCGCATATCGATATTCACAAAAAAAATTTACTTTCTTAGACGCGCTTCTTTTTCTAAAAAAACGCTTTGTTAGGATATATCCTCCCTATTGGTTTATTGCTTTAGTTGTATTTGTAATATATTTCTTTCTGTACCCCAACCTTGTTAATCCACTTTTTATTTTTTCCTCAATAACTCTTTATCCTTATTGGCCACGCCTTATTACTCCCGCATGGACGATCACTTACGAAGTACTTTTTTATATCCTTTTTGCTACAGGATTGATTATTAGGAAGAAATGGGTTGTTATTTTTCTAAGTTGTACTGGAATTGGAGCACTCCTATATCACAATATTTTTATACATCAAATCCTACTTGTTGATCTTCCACTGACCAACGGATTAACAGACTTTCTAACCAATTATATTATTATCGAATTTTTTATGGGATTGCTGATTTTCCACTTGTATAAAAAAATGCATAATATGAGTATAAATTTTATAAGAATATTACTTTATAGTACATTATGCTCACTCATCGTGATTTCTATTATTTATGCACATTATTTTAGGGAACTAAATGATGTAAGAAGACTTTTTTTTATTGCTGTTCCTATATCTGGCCTTATCTTAAGTTTTGCACTTCTTGAGTCCAAATCGCGCATCCAAATTCCTCAACCCCTCATGTCTTTAGGCAAAGCATCTTATTCAATATTCATCACACATGGGGTAATTCTTTCGGTCCAAGCTAGGCTCATGAAATTGGTTCGCGCTTGGGATAATATTTCACTGCCTATCCTTCTCATTGGGGGGATCTTTACATCTATCACTTTCGGTATAGGATACTACTACTTTGTGGAGAGAAGGCTTACTAAGACAGTCTGAGGAGAACTATTTGTTGCTTATAGACCATTGACAGATAAATCATGATTGTTTATTATTCAACATATGATTACCGACCATGATATCCATAAATTAAAGTCAATTTTTGCCACAAAAGACGATCTTAAACTGTTTGCTACAAAAGATGACCTAAAAAAGTTTGCAACAAAAAAAGATTTAGAGCAATTTGCCAAAAAAGATGATTTAAAAGGATTTGCAACCCAGGAAAATCTAAAAGGTTTTGTCACCAGAATTGAATTTCATGATGCTATACACGAACTGGTAAACCTGATCACTGATGGATTTAACAGAATGGATCAGATGCTTGAATCCATAAAAGACCAAAATGATATACTACATAATCATGAACGAGGACTTGACAAGATTGAGAATAAAGTTTTTGTGTAACCTTCATATTTTTTAGGGATATTACGTGCAAAACACGTGACAATCACCCAGTTCACGACCTCTTCCGGGATAAAATAGCGGTTAATCAAGCTAAGTTTGTCAATTAAACCAATATCAAGTGTCAATAACTCACCAATTGACACTTTTTTCATCCATTTTCCTGATAGATTCTCTGAAAAGATCCTCCTCAGCACATACGGTTCACCGAAATTAAACAACGTCTCTCCTCCTTTGCAGAGTATGTGTTTCATAAAATAGAAGTCCGTGCCTACTTTGATATGCGCGTCATAACGAAATCTCCTGTTCCTAAAAATAAGTGATGTGTGCCATGCAGTTACTGATTTGCCTGATTGAGTCCTGTATTGATATGCTTCGTACTTTTCATACCAATTTACTATCGCGGTGCCACACCCGACATACTGAAGGTTTTTCTCAAGGAAATCAACCTGGACTGCAAGTTTGTCAGGATGCCAGATGTCATCATGATCGTTTATTGCAATATATGATCCTTTTGCTTTTTCAAGTAAAAAGTTGAGCCCCTTGTATGGACCCAGGTTTTTATCCGATGTAATAACTTTTACCCGCTTATCCCTTTGAGTTAACTGTTTGACTATAGCAACTGTATCATCAGTTGAAGCGTTATCAAGGATAAGGAGTTCGAGATTCGGATAGGACTGGTTTAAAACAGATAAAATAGTACTCTGGATAAATTTTGCTGCATTGTAAGAACAAATCAAGACTGAGACAAGAGGTTTGTTTTTTTGGCTATTCATAACTATAATTGTATTTTACAATGTCAAAAAAACTATTTGTCATCATTCTTCTTTTGTTTTTCATCTTAACTGCCTCTGGCAATATCGACTCAATCGATGCCACAACACATTTATATCTTGCGAAACAGATAGTGACGCAAAGTAGAATCGATTTTGGGAAAGACGTGATTGGCTCACAGATGGTAGCTCAAAGCGATCCAAAAACAGGTAATTATTACCCCATATATAACTTCGGTTATGCGGTGCTACTCATCCCAGCAGTACTCTTAAGTAATTCTATACGGACTCTTTTACACACCTCCCCCTCTCTTTTCCCTCAACAACCAGACTGGATAATGACCGCCTATCTTAACCTTTTTAATGGAGTTGTCCTCATTTTGATTGGATATATGATCAGGCGTTTTGTATACCAACTAGTTCGTGATCGATCAGAAAAGATAAACATATTTATGCTTGTTGGAATATTTGCATCCAATCTTATTATCCAGGGACATCAACAGTTTGCTCATCTTTTATTCTCTCTTTTTGTTCTTCTAGCGCTTGATCAATTAACTCAATATGCACACCACAATCGTGCAATAAACATAATCCTATTTTCTCTTGCATTTGCAGCAGTAGCTGCTTCTTATAACACAACGTTTATCTTTCTTATACCCGCCCTTTTGATTTATTATGTATTTGCATCTGAAAAAAAGCAAAGAAATGTCTATCAGACGCTCAAGTTGGGATTGTCCTTTTTACCAGCCATTGCAGTTCAAGGGATATGGAATTACCTGAGATATGGCAACCCACTCCTCACCGGCTATCTTCAACGGGCAGAAGCGATTTATGTATTTAATATAGGAGAGATGATAAAGCACCTCTATGGTATGACTATTGGCCCTAATAAAGGACTTCTTATTTATAGCCCTATCCTTTTTTTCTCATATCTTTACTGTCTAAAGAATATGAAGACAAAGAATAAGTCTGTTCGAAGCCTCATCGTTTTCTTTCTTACATTAACAGTGAGTTATTTACTTGGATATTCACCAGTTACATTTTGGCATGGAGACTCCGCATACGGACCCAGATATCTGACACCGCTGGTCGTAGTAGGGCTTGTTTTTTTTATATTGTTTATGCAGGAAACTAAAACAAAGATGGCAAAAATTATTATTACTCTGTTTATCTTTTTTGGGGTCCTTGTCCAGATCCCGGGTCTACTTATTCCTCATTTCACCTATCGTTTTATCTCCAAGCAAACCTGTGTAGGCTCTGAGCGGTGGTATTATGATTTTCGGTGCGCTCCTTTTCTGGTCGGTTGGGCACAACTTCTCAAACGCGAAACAAAAGAAACACCTCTTATTTTTAAGGGGGATCAAAGCGATAAAATCGTTACGGATAAATATCCCAATCCTTTGACACCCTTTAAAACTATATATCCTGACCCATTTTTTGATAGATTTTCATCCCTTAAGACATCTCGCTATAAAGTAAGTGAAGATCTGTTTAATTGCATCTATGCATTTACACTTGATATGTGGTGGATAAAAAAATATTATTATGCGAATATTTTTTAGGGTTAATGTCCTTTTTCTTTATCAAAGGAGTTGACGACTGGATCGTGAAGAGAGTTGTATTTGTAAAGAGAGGATGTCTCATCTTCGGTCAATTTGTCAAAACCACCATTCTGAAGGACTGCACTCATTGAGCTGTTTTGCAAGGGAAAAAGTGCCTGTTTGTTTATCTTTACATATTTAAACTGCATCTTTTTCAGGAAAGCAACACTGCTTTCATTAAACTCGTTATTTTCAAAGAATTTTTTGTATTCATTATATTTTTTGGGTTCATATCCTGAAAATCCACTAAGGTATTCACACGTATATTCTGTGGAGGTTAAAAGTATATTGGTTGTGTACTCTAGATTGGAGATAGGATTATCTTTTTCCAGTCGGTATACCAAAGGATACTCAAGGAGCGGACCTGGATCTTTTTCACATTCTTTTTGAACTGTCAAAACCGTTTTTGTCATCCACTGACGACTTGTTGCCTGAATTGGTAGGGGATACTGTTCAACTAAAAGCAGAATAAATAATAAGATAAGAAAAATATTCATCGTACGATTGGCTTGTTTTTTCATCTGTTCATCAATTTGATTTAGAAGATATAACGACAAAAGATATATACCAAAATGAAATACAAAATACCATCTAGCAGTAGCCCGTATTGCGGTCATAAATGGAACAAATTTATATATCAGATAGTAGGGAAGCGGGGTGACAAGATAAACACCGTTCCAATTTAAGCGGGGTCCTAAAGAAAAAATAAATCCGGTGACGATAAGAGACAGAGACCAAAATAGAAGAGCCTTTGATCCGTTTTGCTTTGCCACATTTTTATTTTTTTTGAAATAAAAGAATATCCCAATCAGGATAACGACAAGGGGGAATATCCCCGGGAAAGCGGCTGTTTCACCCCATGTATGGTGGTTTGCTTGAGAAAAGAAATCAAATATTTTGTGTAGCAAAGAGGTGGCTGGTGAAAGAACAAGTGCGTAGTCCGTTGGATGAGCGGCATAAGTGACCAACTGACCCTGGTCTATGACAGGTTTATATATCTCAAGCATCTGTATATATCCGTAAATCGAATACATCGATATCCCCAAGAAAACGGCAAATACGATACCTACCTGTTTGAAATATTCATGCAAAGATTTGTGTGTTAATACAGTATCTATAAACTGATATACATACCAAATCAAAACGATCATCATACCCATGACCCCCAGATAGACGGAGCTTAAAAACTGCAAACCTAAAAAAACACCGGTCAAAACGGTATGAAGGGGTTTGTGCTTCGGGTGGAATAAGAAATACAAAGATAAAAGAAGCGGCCAGAAAAAAACCATTTGAAAATGAGACATTTGAGACAGCATATAAGGACTAAAGACCATATAAAAAGATAGAAGCACTTTAATCCATCTATTTTTGGTAAACCTACCTGAAAGCAAGTAGGTGCAGACATAGATTGCGATGTGATTTATAAGATACATGTTGTTTATGACGACGATTATGTTTTTAGCAAATAACGATACGAAGAATGCCAAAAGTGATGGAAAAAACATATGTTCGGTAAAGGATAGGGTGTGGGAAAAAGGATACATGGCGTTGGTGTTGTAGAGATTATCAAAATCCATATTCCAGATATGCCATATGTTGTTCTGCATAACCCACGCAACAAATGGAACGTCGCGCCAATCATAAAGATGAGTAGATATGTTGAGGATAATATCCTTCCAATAGTACAGGATGAGGATTACGGGAATAATAAATGCTATTACTTTTTTATTAACACGCATAAGCTATTTCCGCCAAGTTGAAATGTTTTATACTGAGTGACTACAAACCCGGTATTTTTTGCCAATATCTCAAGATCTTTTTTTCCATAATACTTTTTGTGATCCATTACCTCTTCCTTTGAGATTATTCCCAGCTTAAAAGCAAGAAACTCCAAAATAACCTTGCCCCACTTAGTCGGAGTCGTAAGGACGACTTTACCTTGCGCCTTTAGGATTCTTTTTGACTCTCTCATAAGTTTTGAGGCATGTGGTGGTTCGACGTGCTCTAATACTGCCAATAAAAAGATTGTATCAAATATTTTATCAGTAAATGGAAGTCTATCGGTAAAATGATACTTTCTTATCTCACAGTTTGGGGCAATATTTTTTGACTCGCTGTCACGATCAAGGCCAATACCTTTTTTAATACGGTTTTTTATATGCTTCAATAAATATGCCTGATAACCACAGCCAAAATCAAGTACAGTATCCCCATGCTTTACAAAGGGGAGCACTTTTCCAAGCCGCATCCAGGATATGAATTTATCAATAATATTAAATTCTTTGGTAGCCATATTTATGTTTACGAAAATCTGTGCTTTAATGCAACATACATGCTTTTAATAAAATCCGCTGCTTTGATTTTTTTTCCTTCTTCTAGGGTGCGCGGTTTATAGTGAATAGGTATCTCCACAAAAGAAACTCCTTTTTTAGCCAATAATGCAGTGATTGCCACTTCATAGGCAAATCTCTTTTCTTTAGGTTTTAAAAGTACTCCCTTTAAACTTTTTAAAAAAAGTTTGTAACCGGTGGGTTGATCTGTCAATTTTAATCCATAAAGCAAGTTTATAAAGTATGTAAGCAATAATCCTCCTAAATAAAATATAAAGTATGAATATCGATTGTGAAAATTTTCGCGTTTCTTATTGCGACTTCCATATACGATCTGTGCGTTTTCCTTGATAAAAGGAGTGAGAAGTGAGGGATAGTCTTTGGTTGAATATTCTTCATCTGCGTCCTGGACCATCAATATATCTCCTTTTGCCCGCTTGAAACCTGTCTTAAGCGCCGCTCCTTTTCCTTCATTGTTCTTTTTGAAAATAGTATAGATAACATAGTTTTGCTTTATCTTTATACTTGCTACTTTCTTCTTTATACTTTCTACTGTCTTATCCGTTGAGCCATCATCAACTACTATAATCTCTTTTTTTAAGCCAAGAGTGTCAGCAGAGATTACTTTTGTGATGGTTTGAGTAATAAGTTTCTCTTCGTTATAGACGGGGATGATGATGGAAAGAGTTCGCATTGGTTAATTGTAGCAGTCTTTTTTTTCTTTTCAAAGCCTATTGTGATAGAATAAAAAGATGCATTTGATCAAGAAAATACCGCACAAGATATACGCAATTCATCTCGTCATTTTACTTTTTCTTCTTGCTAAGAATCCTTTTTCCACCCGTACCCTCATCCCCAATCTAGAGCCATACCCTGATACGATCTACTACATAAGCTCTGCAATGAGCTTTATCAAAGGGGAAACCATAATACCAACCACCATCCCACCGCTTTACTCATTATTCCTTTTACCTTTTTTTGTATTAAAATCAGATGCGCGAATGTTTTATGTTGGCAACGCCATACTTTCCCTTGCTTCTTTAACTTTTTTCTATCTAACAATCCGTAGACTAGCCCGCAATAACCTTATCATGGGAATGAGCCTTTTCCTGTATGTCACCAACTACTTTATATATTGGTATCCAAGTCTTGCAATGGCTGAAAACCTTACTCTTACCCTCTTTAACGTAAGTACATATCTTCTCTTAGCAAGATCAAACAAACGAAGCTCAATATTGTCAGGCATCCTTGTTATTGCGTTTTACATGACCAAGTATGCAAGCTTACCTTTGTCGGCTATCTACTTTTTTGCTTATTCGATAAAAGTAGCGAAAGACAAAGCTAAAAACAAACTAATGAACTTTCTCTTTTTTGTAGGTTCTAGTATCTTGGTTTTTCTCATTTTTTCTTTATGGGAGTTTTGTACAAAAGGATCAACGCTCATTGCCACAATATTTAACACTATTGGTTCTTTACTTCTTAACTCTCAAAAACAAGTAGGTAATATAGCCGCAACTAACGATTGGTTTTCTTTTGGATACTTAAGCACTCATCTACCAGAATACTTGAGAGCGATTGTGGGAGGGTATTCCGTACGTTTTTTATGGGAAGGAACCCCTCTTATCCCCTTTTTTGTGGGATCAACGGGAATACTTGGTTTATTTATAGGACTAAGAAGCCAAAAAACGCGTCATATTTGCGGGTCTTTGATAGGTATGCTCTTCATTAGTATTTTGTTTATGTCTACATTTTATGCTATTGATATGCGCTATCTATATCATGCAATTCCAACGCTCATCATCGGATTTGTAATATTTTGGGAAACATTAAAATCGTTTGTTACTCGGTTTACTGTGTTAAAAAAAATTGGATCGTTAGTGTTTATAGGCTTACTGTTGTTTTATTTTACGGGCAGTGTGGTTCGTCTCAAAACCCAGATAAGCATTAATCTTAGGTATGCCGAAACCCCATGGTATTATCTGTCGGTTATACAAATGAATGAGTATTTCAAGACTAAAACCTCTAAGAAACCATACGTCATAACCGCTATGATCCCTTATTATGTCGATTATTTTAGTAATCATAATTATAAGCTTTTGCCTCTTTCACCATCACAGGATTTTTTCAAGAAATACAACAAAACCATCTGGGGTAAAGATAATTACTCAGATCTTACACGGCTATATCAAAAGAAGATCTCTCAAAACAATGAAGTATATTTATTAAGCTACCTTGGAAGTGACGGAAACATCAAAAAAGACATGGAAGAAATCCAAAAAAACTTTTCTTTAACTTTAGTAAAAACTGGTTGTTATGGTTCGTGTAACATTTGGAAGATTAACATCAAATGAATACACCTCTCGTTCTTCTCATCTTTAACCGTCCTGATTTGACGCGGCGCGTGTTTGAGGTGATTAAAAGAATCAAGCCAAAACAACTTTTTATTATCTCAGACGGGCCAAGAAAAGACAGTATAGAAGATAAACAATTAATCACCAATACACGAAACGTTGTCAAAAACATCAATTGGCAATGTAAGGTATATAGAAAATACTCCTTAAAAAACCTTGGCTGTAGAGAGTCAGTATCAGACGGTCTCAACTGGGTATTCACAAAAGTAGATAAAGCAATCATACTTGAGGATGACTGTGTTCCCGACCCAACTTTCTTTAGGTATTGTGAAGAACTTCTTAAGAAATATGAAAAAGATGACAAAGTTATGATGATCTCTGGTAACAACTATATTGGAAAACAATCAGCGTATAGTTATGGGTTTTGCCGGCACTCACTCATATGGGGATGGGCAACATGGAAAAGAGCGTGGGTAAGTTATAACCAAACTTACACTTCTGGATTACAGAGTCTTGATAAAGAATATGACCGCCTCTCTCAAATGATGCCAAAATCAAGACTTCTAGCAATTCAAAAAACACTCCAAGGAAAGATTGATACGTGGGATTATGTTTGGCAACTTGCGATATTGTTACATAATGGACTTTGTATTTTTCCCATGAGAAATCTTGTTCAAAACATAGGGTTTGGGAAAAAGGCCACACACACCAAGAGGATTACATTCCATACCTTGATAAAAGCTCAACCCCTCTCATTTCCTTTAATCCACCCCAAAAAAATTAGTGTAGATCCTTTATTTGACAGATTGATCGCAAAGACCTATCAACCCTTCTATATGATGCTTGATATTCTCAAGCATTATTTGATAAGAGTATAGATCGCCCTTATGATGTGGTTGTGAAGTTTGTGTAGTGCAATGATCGCCATGTTTTTTTGATATCTTTTTGCAACCTCTACCTCTTCTTCAAATTGAAGGTTATATTGTGATCCGCTTTTGGAATCTTTGTGTATGCGAAAACCGGAAAGGGGAAGGGGGATAAAAGAAAGGGGGTACTTTTTCATGATACGCAACCAAAAATCATAATCCATACAATAATGCAGTCTTTCATCTACATATCCGAACTCATCATGTAGACTTCTTCGCCAAAACGTGCTTGGCTGATTGACATAATTAGCAAATGACAATGTGTTAAAAGAGTTCGACATACGCAGCATATTTTTATAGACACGCACAGGTGATTGTATTTTTCTTCCCATCTCATCAACTATGATGTAATCACCGGTTAACCAAACCGAAGTGTGGTGTTTTTCAAAATAATAAGCTACTCTATGTAAAGTACCTGGCATATAGAAATCATCACTACCAAGCCATGCCACAATGTCTCCCTTTGCCATGCGTAATCCTTGATTTATAGCGTCAGATTGACCTTTGTCTTTTTTCGAAATCCATTTTAATTTACCTTCATATTTTTTAAGAATTGAAACTGTCTCATCGGTTGACCCGCCATCCATAACAATATATTCAAGATTCGGATAACCCTGGCTTAGAACGCTTTTGATAGTCTGCTCGATAAAACGCCCCTGATTAAAAGAGGGAGTTATAATGGAGATCTTTAATCGCATATTAATAATCAATTTTCAATATTCAATTATCAATTAAATCTCAATTAATTATTGAGTCAATGAAAATTCATTGAAAACTGAAAATTGATAATTGAAAATTAAACGAACGGATTCTGGTAATACCACTCTACTGTTTTTTTTAGGCCTTCGTTAAAAGGTGTTTTTGCTTTAAAACCGAACTCTTTTTTTGCCTTTGATGTATCAAGGCTTCTTCGCGGCTGACCATTTGGTTTTGATCTATCCCAAACGATATCTCCCTCAAATGCCATAAGTTTGACCAGCATCCCTACAAGCTCATCGATTCGTATCTCAAATCCTGCTCCGATATTCACAGGTTCTGTCTTTTCATATTTTGCAGTTGCTTTCACTATGGCTAAAGCTGCATCTTCAACGTAAAAAAACTCACGGGTTGCAGACCCATCACCCCATACTATGATTTCTTTTTTTCCATTCCTTTTTGCTTCATAAATTTTTCTGATAAGCGCTGCAATCACATGGGAACTTTTTGGATCAAAGTTGTCCCCAGGTCCGTACATATTAACCGGTAAAAGATATATTCCCCTGAAGTTATACTGTCTCTTATATGCCTGCATCATCACAAGCAGGGCTTTTTTTGCGATACCATAGGGTGCGTTAGTCTCTTCCGGATATCCGTTCCATAAGTTTTCTTCCTTAAAGGGGACGGGGGTATATTTTGGGTAAGAACAGATCGTTCCAATCTGCACAAACTTCTTAACTTTATTTATGCGAGAGGCCTCAATCAAATTGACTCCCATCGTAATATTGTCATAAAAAAGAGCACCGGGATTTTCCCTGTTGTAACCTATCCCTCCCACATTGCCTGCTAAATTAATCACTATATCAACTCCCTTTGTAAGCTTGTTGCATATATCCGCTTCTCGAAGATCAAATTTGTGGCTTCGAGGAATTATGATATCTGAAAGCTTTGCTCCTTGTTTTACCAATTCCTTACATACATAGGTCCCTACAAATCCTGCTCCACCCGTCAATAAAATTTTTTTCTTATAAAAAAAATTGTTCATATTATTTCTTTACTATTAAGTCTTTCAGTGCCTCCTTACGTACGATCTCTGTAAGATTTCTCTCTAAATGTTCAATGCTTGATAGTAATTTAAAAAGCACAATGAAGACAATGACGAATCCAAAAAAGATAAGAGTATTGAGGTTCTCTCCAAATCCGAGAGTCTGGGATAGACGATGGACGACTGTGGGGAAAAGGGACGTAAAAAGTACTCCTCCCCAAACGGTCAGTGTCATCACGAGTTTGAATCCTGTCTGGGTCTTTTCACGCCTGATAAAACGTATGAATCGATTCATCAAAAAATAAACTGAGATTGCGCTTAAAACCACTTGAATAATAGACATGTATATAAACTTTATTTAACCTGATAATAACATTTTCAACATTGTCTTTACGGCGCCTAGATATGATTGTCTGTTTGTTTTGTTTTGGGAATAATGAGTATAACGGACGCTTATGGGCATTTCTGTATACTTTAGTTTGTGCCGAACTATCTCCCTCATGATCTCACTATCATATTCATACCTATCTGCAAAAATTTCAATGAGGTCAAGTGCCTTTTTTGAATAAGAGCGCATACCCGATTGACTATCTTGCACCCATAGTCCATATATTAACCAAGTGAGAAGATTGCCGAACCAGTTGCCTATTTTTTTGGCTATTGGAATATGTTTTTGGGTAAAATTTCGTTTTCCTAAGACTACATCGTATGAATCTAGGAGTTTAATCATGTTTTTTATGTCTTTTGGTTCGTGTTGGCCGTCTCCATCAAAAGTAATAACCCCCCTCGCACCAAGGAGTTTTGCAGCCTCAATCCCTGTCTTGATAGAGGCACCTTTGCCTCGGTTAAGTATGTGGCGCAGAACCGTCGCACCGCCTTCTTTTGCTTTGATAAAAGTATCATCGGTTGAACCATCATCTACCACAATGCAACGATCAAAACCATATCGATGAAGCTCCGCCAAGACTTGACCTATCACTTTTGATTCATTGTAAGTAGGTATAACGATATACATTTCTTTGTCCATACAGTTTTTCGGTATGTTATTTTTTTTGTAGCCTTTTAAGATCTGCTTTGACCATCATCTTTATAAGCTCTTTAAAAGTTACCTTTGGTTGCCATCCAAGTTTGTTCTTTGCCTTATCAATGCGCGCTCGAAGATGTGGTACCTCTGCAGGTCTTTTATAGCGGGGATCAATAACAACGTATTTTTTCCAGTCACTCACTCCAATTTCCTTAAAGGCAAGATCAACAACGTCTTTTACGCTGTGATATGCGCCTGTACCTATCACATAATCATCAGGTTCTTTTTCTTGAAGCATCAGATACATCGCTTCAACATAATCACCCGCAAATCCCCAGTCTCGTTTTGCGTCAAGGTTACCAAGTGAGATGCTTTTTGTTAATCCCAGTTTAATCCTTGCAACACCGTCTGTAATCTTTCGCGTAACAAACTGTATGCCGCGAAGGGGTGATTCGTGATTAAAAAGGATACCGTTAGCTGCAAATAAGCCATATGATTCACGAAAATTAACCGTCATCCAATAAGCGTAAACTTTTGAAATCCCATAAGGAGATCGTGGATGAAAAGAGGTTTTTTCGTCCTGATATCCTCCGTCGTTGCCAAGTCCAAACATTTCACTCGTTGATGCCTGATAAAATTTAGATGTTGGAGAGTTAAACTTGATCGTATTGAGAAGTGAAAGCACTCCAAGGGCGTTTATCTCTGTTGTTAACTTTGCCTGCTCCCAAGAAGATCCAACAAACGACTGTGCGGCTAGGTTGTATACCTCAGTTGGCCTTACATTTTTAATTATGTTGATAAGAGAAGACTCATCGGTCAGATCTCCCTCAACAAACTCAATTTTATCCATGATCCCCAAGAAGTTTAGATTATCATAGTGTGGGGAAGAGTAACGGCGCATTAGTCCATATACCTTATATCCTTTTCCAAGAAGAAGCTCTGCGAGATAAGGACCATCTTGACCTAAAATACCCGTTATGAGTGCTGATTTTTGCATATAGTTTTACAACTCGTTAATAATTATTAGATTATACACTAATTATGATACAATGATACAATGATCCGTCGGATTAAGTCCTTTGTAGCGCGCCCAACGAGCCGCGACATCATTATAAATACACTCGGCAATTATTTAAATGTTTTTTTCTCTGCTTTTTTTGTATATCTTCTTGTCCGGATTCTTGATCCAAATCAATATGGGGTGTTAAGCGTACTTTTTGGCATCGCATACGTGTTGGCAAACATTTTAGATTTTGGTACAACTGCAACGATTTATTCATTTTTGCCCCCGCTTATAGATGAACGCAAACCGACCTTGTACAGATTTATTAAAAGCACTTTTTTCTATCAAACATTTTTTGCTCTTATCGTTATATCAACACTGTTTGTCACATTTCCCTATCTTGATAAGATTTTTTTCAAAACAGGCGCCCCAGTGCATGAACTATATATTACGGCCATCTGTGTTCTTTTTTTTATTTGGCAAAATTTTTTGGGGAACTGTCTCTATGCGGCAAAAAGAGTACTCCAGAATAATATTTATAATAATATAGCCAATGTCGTCAAGACCAGCGTCATTATCATCCTTGTTCTTACCCATACGGTGACTGTTGGAGCGGTCATTTTTACATTCGGTATCATAGGACCAATCATCTTTTTTATCCTTGTCTATCTGAATAAAAAAAACCATATATCATCGGTACTTGCCGCCCCCATCGCAAAGGAAGATTTTCGTTTCAATTACACATTGACTTATTTTGTCGCTTCGCAGTTTTTTAACTTAGGACTTCGTATGGATCTTTTTCTTTTGTCGTATTTTCGACCTAAAGACGAGGTGGGCTATTATGGTTTAGCACAAAAAATTATACTGACTATTATCGCAACGGTCATAAGTATTACGCAAGTAATATCTCCCGCTTTTTCGAAAATAAAATTTAAACGAGACTTTTTTTCACATGTAAAATCCGGGGTTTTATATATGCTTTTACCCACTGCTCTTTTTCTTCTTTTAGCTATCACTCCTAACTGGATATTTTTTCTTGTCTTTACTAAAAAATTTGTTCAAACAGCAACTATTACCAGGGCGCTTGCAATCCCGTTTGTCCTGTATCCCATCATGAGTCTGGCACATCTTTTTCTCCTTTACACAGTTAAAAAACCCATCCATATCTTGACGACAAACGTCGTACTTTTTACTACGATATCTTTTGGATGCTACTTATTTATCCCACGGTATGGTATAACAGCTGCAGTATATTCTATAGGGATAGCTTTTTTACTCTCGGGCGGTCTTTTGATTACCCTTGCTGGATATGAGTACAGGAAGATGAAATAAAACCACACACCCATCTTTCAAAAAAGACTTGATGGAATACGCGTTTCTCTTTACGATAACAGCCTTTATTATGAAGTTTTCCCTCGTAGTCAAATCCATAGATGGGAACGGTATAGGGGATAATGTAAATTTCCTTTTCAAATATCCATTCGGTCTCAATGTTGCGAAGCTCCTTTACGGGTAAACCTCGATAATAGAGAAGCGGATCAGATGAAGGGAGGATCATATATATGGTTTTATTGAGGGGAAGAACCTGCGCCATACTTTTCCAATCTTCGCGGTGATGTAGAGGGAAAAAAAGATATATCAAAGAAAGAAAAAGAAATATACCGATAAGTATCTCCATAATTGCATTCTCTCGTATCTGATGAATAAGCTTTTTTTCTTGGTTCTTTTTGAAAAAATGCAGGAAATGGAGAAATCCTTTCTTTTTCTTGATAGACAGATAATGTTCTACTCCTTCAGCTATCAAAATACTCATAATAGGCAATAGATATAAGAATCGAAAATACTGCATGAGCGGGGAAAAAAAAGAAAAAATAAATCCTAGTAAAAGCGGGAGGGAAAAAATAAACGCTAATCTTTTTGCTTTAAATGCTCCAAGGATTACATATGAAAATACAAAAGAAGTCCATAAACCAGCGATTACATAATATAGAAATTTTGGGTAGAAGCTGATTCTACCAAATGCAAATTTTATCGGTATAAGAAGAAGGTTCTTAATGGTGGCGGGACCTAAGACCAAAGCCCAGTTTTGAGCCTCTTTTTGGAGCACCTGTGCATTATGAAGTTGTGTAATCAAAAGGGGAAGCTGCAATGCAAAAGATACAGATAATACGACCACCGTTATCCCCACCTCTTTATATCTTTTTTTGGTAAGTAGAAGCAATAAGAAGCTTGCGACAAAAAATATACTTCCATAAAAGGTCCATAAAGCAAGTATAAGAAACAGATTAAAAAACAAGAGCAAAATTCTTTTTTCTTTAATGTCAAATATACTCACCACGCTGTCTCTTCGGATTAGCTTTTGGCGGATAAAATCGATAAGAGAATATATATGGCCATTGAGGCGGTGTTTGTGGGTATTTTCATGTAGCCGCAAAAGTTCAAAACCGAAATATGCGGCAAAGGCAAGCAAGAAAGTGACAAGAGAATACATCCGTGCCTCCTGAGAATAATAGACCGCAAGAGGATTAAATAAGTACAACGCAGCTGCCCATAGTCCAAACTTTTGATTTCTTATACGCGTTGCTATGAGAAAGACAGCATGTCCGGTCAAAAGCGAGAAGATTACTGAAGGAAGACGAAGCGCGATTTCGCCTACACCAAAAAGGGTGCTCCATAACTTCATAAAGAGATAATAAAGAGGTGGATGAAAATCAGTTGGCGAAAAAAGCGAGGAGATTTGAAAAAGGGTAAATTGCTTTATCACTTTGGCTGTGATCGCTTCATCCAACCATAAGGACTGATTGAGGGAGATGAGTCGAATGATAAATGCCAAACCAAAAACAAGCATGAACTTCTTTCTCATACGTTTATTATACTTCCTTTATCTCTTTATTTTCAAAGCAGTTGGGGTTACTTTTTTAGTGGGGGATAGACTTGGAGTAGGAGTGATCTCCAGAATGCCGTTCGCTATCATAGAGTGCAGCTCTCCCCATCTATCCATACCTAGGCGTGGTATAAGAATATATCCGCCATAATCAGAATAAGAGCTTTTCAAATAATCAGTGTCGCTTACGTTAATATTGATCACTTTATATTTACCTGAGTCTTTTGCCTCACCAACTAATTTTTTCATATCATCAACTGAGATATCTGTCTTAATATGATTTTTCAACTCATCAAGAAGAGGGATAACTTTAGTAACCATACCTAAAGATATAACTTTTTCTTTTATAGATTTTACAAATTGTTGTTGTCTGGCCCCCCTGGCAAAGTCATTACCGTCTTGTGCGCTGTGCCGCGAACGGACATATTTTAAAGCTGTCTCACCGTTCATAAAAACTTTTCCTTTATCAAAGTGCAGATGTTCATACCGGCAGGGAAATGCCTCTTTTGGATCCTCAGTAATATCCTTTAAAAACTTTTCAAGTTCGGGTTTGTCTTTTAACGTATCCTTTTTTTCATCTTCGCTAAACCCTGGCTTGAGAAATTTTTCGATCTTGGCAAAGTCTTCGTCTTTACCACACAAATCTTTTTCTTTTCCATCTATTGGATACTCATAATCATCAAATGTTTTTTGTACGTCCACAACCACCCCACCCAGTATATCAATCCCTTTTGTGAATCCGGTAAAGTCTATAGTCACATAATTATCAATTGTGAGACCGGTGATATCTGAAACCGCTTTTTTTACTAATGTTGTATCCGGATATTTTTGGGTATCCACATCAGGAAATTCTGTCGGAAAAAGCCCAAGCTGATATATTGAGTTTATCTTCGCGTGAAAATCCGCCTTTGACTTGGTTGGAAGCTTTATCCATAGATCTCTTGGCAAAGATAAAAGAGCTGTTTTATTGGTTTTTAAATCTATATGGGCTACCATCATACTATCGGTGAGATATGGACCATCATGCCCCGGTCCGCCATATCCAAGTAGTAGAATGTTGTACTGTGTCTTTTCTTTGGGAAGCACAAATCCTTTCTGGTTTGGTTTTTTATTAAATATTGCCTTGTAAAAATCAGCTCCGCTTTTAATAACATAGGCTACCAACACGATAAGAAACAGCCCAATGACAAGTAATGCTTTTTTCATAATGGTCAAAATCTAATTATACAATAGCATAGAAGATGTAATAGATATTTTTTGCATAATCTACTATGGGCTGTTATAATAACGTAATCCGATTAATATGTCAAGAGAAATTGTTAACCTTCTAACAAAACTTCCTGTCCCAGATCTAGTACCTTCTCAGCTTGCTGAATTCAACCCACAAACTTTACGAGCACGGCACACAGAAAGATTTTTCGTAAATCACGCACTTGAATGTCTCAGAGATGCAAATGGACGGACTGGTTGGGCACTAGATATCGGTGGCACTGCGCTTAAAGCACAGCGCTTCACCATCCAAAACGGAGTTGTTGTCTTTTCACCAGATGATAAAGTAATCATGCAGGTTGAAGGAGAAAACGAAAAAAAGGGAAAAAATTATTTGGCGGCATTAATGCAATTAAGCGAAACTATAGAAGCGGATGATCTCATTGGAGTTTCTGTTGCAGGACTCGTAGAAAATGGAAAACTAAAAGATAGCCCCAATCTTCCATCTTTTATACATGACTTGGAATCAGTCGGCGGACTTGATGCTATATTTAGAAGAAAAATAAGTGTGGCAAACGACGCCGTAGCCGGCCTTAAGGCTAGTATAGTTGGAGCATCGCAACATGGATTAGCTCATAAAAATGTACTCTATCTTATACATGGAGGAGGTATTGGGGGAGCTGCAAAAGATGGGGAAGATATGATGATATCCCTTGAACCTGGACATATAAGGGCAAGTCGGGAATTAAATCCAAGGGAAATAACTACACCATGTGGGATGGAGGAACAAACCTTTACCTGTCTTGAGCGTATTGGTTCCATGGGAGCAATAGAGGCTATCTGGAAAAATGTTATAACTGCATGGCAAGAACTAAATGGAAGACAGATTGCAGAACTTATGTATAGCGGGGACAAAAAAGCACTTGACTTATTTAACAATAGTGCAAATATTTTAGCTCACACTATTGAAGGAATATGTATGTCTCTTGGGTTCTCCCCAAACGAAACTCTTGTTGTCATGCACGGAGGAGGAACAAAGGTCGAGGGTATGATGCAAAGAATTTCAAGTATTTTAGCCAAGCATCATACAGAACGCGGGCAGCAATACAAACTTGTACCTACCTCAGATTTTGGAATTGACAATGCCTGTCTTATGGGCGCTGCCATAAGTGCAGTAATAGGATCATAATACTTGAGATACAAAATGTCCCATGTTATACTTGAAAGATCGTTGTCTTATGCGGGATTAGTTTAATGGCAGAACGAAAGATTTCCAATCTTTCGGCAGGGGTTCGATTCCCCTATCCCGCTCAAAATTGCTTTAAAGAGAAACGTAACAAAAATGGCATCTAGCCGTTAAAAATAGAGTAGTATATTAATTTACTCTTTCTTTAACCCTACACACATGGTTTTCTTTTCTTGGGTCATCCCTGCGTAGGCAGGGATCCAGTCTAAAATAACAAACTATAACAAGGTAATTATTCATTGGATTCCCGCGTCCGCGGGAATGACAATTACAATTTTAAGCAAGACACTTCTTACTCTTTTCTAAACACCTCTATCAGGTGTCTAAGAGGGGAGTAGAAGACAGTCAATCTTCCAATTTGAGTAGGTTGGATTATCATCTCAAAGTCTCCTTTTTCAATTGGTATTTCTTTCCCGTTTTGGAAAGCCACAAATCCTTTAGGATTCATGATGAGTACAAGTTTCTTTGAGATTTCTTTTTTTGATATTGCAAACTCCACTCTGTTTGGATTAACATATGTCGGCACTGCCACTGTCTCCTTATCTGTTCCTTCGATGTATCGATATATTGGAGGAGCTGATTCGATTTCATAGTAATAAGTCCCTCCTTCTTTCAAAAGAAGTTCGTATTTTTTTAATGGTCGGTCAGATATGATATATCTGATTCCAAGTCGCCCCCAGCGGTCATCGTTCATCGTCACTCTTGAAGTATCTAGTGCGTTGATGTGGGATGTTTTAGTGGTCTTTGCGAACTCCTCATTCCGTGAGATTATATAGCTATACTCTGATTGATAATTATGTGAGAAGTTTGAAAAATATGTTGCAAGCTTTTTTGGGACAAATGTGTTATATCCCTGGACAGCATATGTATTGGCAACAGCCGCCCATGAGGTGGGAATAGTCACAAGTGTTTTTTTTAATTTGTCATAAGATTGCTCTTCATAAAGATCGATCATGGACTTTTCTTTTGAAAAGGGAGGACGAAACATTATGCTGCTCATATAGGTATGAAAACCCGTATAGGGAATCACGTCTGAAGTAGATTGTATACGATATGTCTTTGCATCAATTGATTTGGGAAAGCTTGTCTTTACCGAAAGAGCAGAGGCAGGTATAAAATATCCGTGAAAATAATTTACCAGAAGTCCCTCAATAAATACAAATAGCAGTAAAAAATATATACCGTATTTTTTGTTCATACTCCCGGCATACATCATAAACCCCAACAAGCCCATAGGTATAAAGCTCAACCCCATAAGTCTTCCGATTGCGCGCACCGTATCAAGAGTAAAAAAGAGGCTAACCGCGCCGTGTTTGAGCATCGCATATCCGTTTTGAAAAAGGAGAGGAAATAGAGGAGAGACAAAAAAAACAAAAGCAGTAATTGAAAAAAATATAAGTAACAAATAGCTTTTTCTCCATCTTTCTTCCACTAATAGAGCAATGCTGTCTTTATATGAGGCAACAATAATCAATATTATTATATGTATGATCACCCATATCTGCCCGGCTCCTCTAAAAAAAGGAATATTTAGTATTCCCAAAGAAAGAAAAATACAGATAGATAAAATAATGACGTAGTATGACGCAATTTTTCTTTTATATATCGTACGGATAAAAAGGAAAACTAATAATAAAGAAGACAGGATGACTGTGGTAGGTCCGGCATTCCAGCTTGAACCGTTTTGAATCATCCCAAGGTAAAAAGGCAGTATCAGCTGCAGATGCTGTAGCGGTCGAATCGACCCAATATCAGCATATTCCTTTCCCGCACCAAGTCGGGTCGAGTCCATAACCAAAGGTAGAGAAAAGATATAATACCAGCTCGTTGAAAAAGCAAGAAGAATAAAAAACAAAACCGTCTTTTTAAGAGATATCTTGTAATGAAAAATAGCTACGAGAAAGCCAAGGATATACCCATACACTACAAACTGCAAATGTCCCGATATCGTCATAAAAAACCCAACGATAAGTGGCAGCACATATCCGCCTTTTTTTTCTCTTAAAAAGGAAAGAGAGTATAAAAATATCCCGTAGTGGGCAATCGTCACAAATATGGTGGGGTTGTTGAGTCTTACAAATCCGCTTCCTGAGAAAAAAAGGATAAAAGTATAAAGTAGCGCAAGCGTTTTATCTTTAGTTATAGAGCAAAAAAACAAATAAAATCCATATAAGAATATAAATACCGTAATACCCACCCAAACAGCAAACGATAGAGGATAAGGTAGCGCAAAAAAAAGATTGAACGGGTGGATATTGCCCATCCCCACATCAAATGCAAAAGGTACTCCAAGAAATATATGAGGGTTAAAAAGAGGAAGTATTCCACCCGCTAGCCATTTACCCAAAAATATTTTCTGAGCAAGAAATAGGATTATGGTATCTGTTGAAAGATTTACAAAATGATAGTAAAAGCAAGACAGTAGAATAGAAAATAATATAAAAGCTATTAAATGGATGTGTTTTCTAGTCATGATTTATTTTATATACATTTACTAAAGAGACACCGTCTCTTTTAACTTGATATATGATCTTTCCGTTCACCCCCCTATTATCCTGAAATCTATCCCAACATATGACATAATCAGCGCCCTTCTTGTTATCAGCCAATCTCATTTTGTTACTGAAATGATAGGATGCTGAATACGAGGTTCCACACACATTGATCGTAACAGCTTGAGATGATTTGTTCGCAATATTGTCACGTATCCATAAGGTGGCCTCCCTGTTTGCAGCACCCCAATAATCAGTTTCAAACTTTCCACTGGCTCCCCTTACCCCTCCAATTAATTCATTAAAGTATACATACTCAAAAGGATGTAGGCGCACATAGCTCATAGCAATCAAAATAAAATTTGCAATCACAATTATTCCAAAAAATAACCCCACTCTTTTATGTTTTTTCAATAGATATATGAGTCCGGTGACAGAAAGCAGTATAAGCTGCGGGAGAAAATAAAGAAAGTGACGTATCCCGTCATAGATCACTGGTTTTATTAAAATAAACATGAGGATATTTACTCCTAAAGAAATAAGGAGTAGCTGAACAAGTCTTTCTTTGTGACCTTTTACTATTCCGATGGGAATAAGGGGAATGATGACACAAGGCAAGGTGATCAGAAACCAAACAGGAAGATAAAGCCAGGGCAGCTGTTTGGGCAGGAAAAGATTTCCGAAAAATAAAATACTTTTATCCCATCCGTTGTTGCTTGTCATTTTTATAAGATCAATAAAATGATTGATCGGATCAGCTCCAAGATAGGGGACTGAAAATACATGGATAAGTAGTCCGATGCATAGGATCAAAAACGTTTCAAAAAACATGTCAACCAATATCTTTTTTTTATACCTGATGTTTTTCTGATTAAATATGGACAATAAACTAAAAATAAGAAATACAGGATATATAGTATAACCAACCAATCGGGCAGATTGTGTCAGCCCAAATGAAATACCAAGTATAAGTATTCTCGCCTTGTCGTTCCACTCTTGAGAAAGAAAAATAAGAGAAAGAGAGAGAAAATACAGGACTGCAAACGGTATATCTTTTGGATTAGAGGGGATATCCCCAAAAAACCGAGGAGTAAAAACTAAAAATATGGGTCCTAATAAAGCATAATATATATTCTTTGTTTCGCTAAGCAACACTTCATAAAGTGCGATAAAGATAAGAGAAACAAATATAAAATTAAGGAGATGATACCGTTCAAAACTTTCCCCGCTGTTAAGTTGATAAAGAAAAGCGGGATACGTATTGTTGTAATAGATCATTTCATTGCTCCCTCTAGGTATCACAAAATCCTTTTGAAGAGTTTGATCGTTGCCGCGGACTTTTATATAGAGAAGCTTTCCTCGTAAATACACATCTCTCTCATCAAACGTAATACCGTATTGTTTATAGGTAAGTAGAGCGAAGATAAAGTAACATATGAGAAATATAAAAAGAGGAATCCTTAGTTTTAAGAGAGAGATTGTTCTCTTCATCTTGCAAACAGATTAAAATATACTATCTCCCATAGTGCCCGCACTCCATCACGCCACCCAATCTTTTTACCTTCAGAGTAGGTGCGCCCCGCATAAGAAATACCAACTTCATAGATCTTTACCTCCTTAATCTTTGAGATTCGTGCAGTTATCTCTGGTTCAAAACCAAACCGCTGAGTTATAAGATGGGGGGCAATCTTACGGATAAGGGTGCCTTTAAAAACCTTAAACCCTGTCTCCATATCAGTCAGATTAAGATTGGTGAACATATTTGAGAGCATGGTTAAAAATTTGTTTATCACCGAGTGCCAGAAATACAAGACTCTGTGTGGTCGATCAGAGATAAACCGTGAACCATATACCACATCCGCCTCCCTGTTTAGAAAAGGTCCAATCAGGGTCGGATAATCTGACGGATCATATTCAAGGTCAGCATCCTGTACCAAAACAATGTCTCCCGTTGTTTTTCTAAACCCATTCTTAAGCGCCGCTCCTTTTCCTTCATTGTTCTTTTTGAAAATAGTATAGATAACATAGTTTTGCTTTATCTTTATACTTGCTACTTTCTTCTTTATACTTTCTACTGTCTTATCCGTTGAGCCATCATCAACTACTATAATCTCTTTTTTTAAGCCAAGAGTGTCAGCAGAGATTACTTTTGTGATGGTTTGAGTAATAAGTTTCTCTTCGTTATAGACGGGGATGATGATGGAGATCGTTTTGTAGCCCATAATTCACCCATTATAACAAATTAGGTCTTTTTTAGTTTCACCTGCAGATAAAAAAATACTATCGCAAAGACTCCTGAGGCCAAGAAAAAAGGCATGTCCTTTCCCATTCGAAAAAAAACTTCTCCTCCTATAATGGGACCAAATATACGACCCAAGCCTCCGGCAGACTGCAAAAATCCAAGTGTTCCGCCATATTCTTCTTTGGGTATATTTTCCGAAGCAAGAGCTTGTATAGCGGGATTTGCCATACTATTGCCAAGCACAATTAAAAACTGAGTAACAAATAAAAAAGACGCAATCGGGATAAGAGGCATCAAGAATAAACCAAAAAATAGAAAGAGACATGAATATTTCAAAAGTTTTTTTTCATGGAACCGTTTTATCAAAATAGGAAGTAGTTGTAACTGGAAAATAACCGCAAGTATACCAATATAGGCAAAGAAAAAACCATTTTCCGTTGGACCAAAACCAAATTTCGCCTGTGTCCACAGTGCAAAGTTACCCTGGAGTATTGAAAAAGCACTGTTGAGAAGAAAGAACACAATAATAAGATATCCAATCGTCTCGCTCATCAGTATTTTCTTCATTTCAACAAACGTAAAGGCAGTTCTTTTGGTATGGGCAGCTTTTACTACGTTTATCGTCTCCGGCAGAAAAAAATAGGTACACAGGACCGTAACAAGCGATACAAAGACTGCAAAATAAGCAGGGTAACTATATCCAAACCGTGCTAAAAATCCGCCCAATGCCGGGCCGAATATAAATCCCATTCCGAAAGCGGCTCCGATCATGCCCATTCCCTTTGCTCTATTTTCTTTTGTGGTTACATCTGCAATATAGGCCTGAGCTATTGAAATATTCCCACCTGTCAATCCGTCGATAATGCGGGATAAAAAAAGAATAGGTAAACTTGTTGCCCAACCCAACAGAAGATAACCGACAGCACTACCAAGTTGCGATATAATAAGAAGTTTTTTTCTGCCGAAACGATCAGAAAGCCTGCCTAAAACAGGAGCGGCCAAAAGCTGGAACAACGAGTAGGTCGCACTAAGAAATCCAATTTGCGCAGGATTAGCAGAAAAGCGCTCGGCTATAAAGGGAAGAAGAGGTAGTATGATACCAAAACCTAGTAAGTCGACAAAAACGATAAGAAAAATGGCCAATAGCGGTTTGTTTTTCATAGAGGAAATATCAGTGTAACAGATGTTCCATCTTCAGGTTTTGAATCTACGATTATCTTAACCTCATACTCATCACAAATCTGCTTAATAAGGCTTAAGCCCAAACCGTATCCTTTTATGGTATTGTGAGTCTTTTTACCACGGTAGAATCTTTCAAACATCTTGCTCTTTTCTTCTTCCGTCATGCCAATTCCGTGATCTTGAATCGTGATCTGCCGTTTTGCTTCGTTGATCTTTATATAGATGGTTGAATCATTTGAAGAATATTTCACTGCATTGGACATAAGATTTGCGAATATCATAATCGCATATTCCTTTGGAACTGGAATTATAAACCTCGATGATGTCTCATGATGAAGCTCGATTCTTTTTTTGTGCAAACTGTCAATGTATTTATCCATAACAAAACTTAATACATTCTGAAGTATTACTGATCCCTGCGGCATCGCTCCTTCTTTAATCCTTGCCAAAAGCAACAATTTTTCAATAAGGTTATTTATCTCCAGAAGATCCTGTTTGATGAGATGAAGATCGTCTTTGGGCAATGCTCGATCTGTCATCATAACGTCAAGAGAAGTGATCGCGCGGGTAAGCGGAGTTTTGAGCTCATGAGATGCATTACCGATAAACTCCTTTTGCCGCAATGACATATCGTTAAGTCGTTCCAACATATCGTTAAATTTGTCAGCCAACAATACAAACTCATCGTCAGGATGACCATCAAGGTGAACCTTTTTTTCCAATCGATTTAAATCTGTTGCTTCAAAAGCACGAACAATCTTTAGAATTGGTTTAAAGGAAGAATTTATCGCGATATATCCTAAGAAAAAACTTCCCAAAAGCCCGACACCTCCAAGCACGGCAAGAACTACAAATACATTTGTCATCATCGTATCCAATCCCACAAGCGACTTCGCAAGTACAACTGATCCGACACGCTGACCCCTAGATTTAAGGGGAGTTATAAAGGATAAATACTGAATATTATTCCAATAAAAATTCTCTTCGTTTACCTTTTCTATTTTGTTGGCGTTTGCAATGAGCGTATTTAAATTTTCAACTTCTTTGTTATTTTTTATCTGAGATTCAAATGCACCATATGCCCGCATAACTTTGTTTTCTTTGTCTAAAAAAAGGGCGCTGACTGAATCACTAAAGAGATTTAAGCGTAATGTATCGCCAGCTTTATCCTTTTTAAAAAAAATTCCCGCCTGATCGATACCAATATGTTCTTCAACTACCTCACCAAGCTCATGAATAAGGTCCTGTCTTAATTGATATACGTATACGTATCTGAAAACACTAATAAAAAGGGTAGCCAATACCACAAGAAAGAGAAAAAAATACAAAGTAAAAATAAAGATCAGTTTGTGTTTTGCCTTTATGTTTCGCATAACATGTATCCTTTATTTATGACGGTTTTTATAAGAGTGGTTTTATAGGGAACATCTATCTTCATCCTCAAATATCGTATGTGTACATCGACCGTATTTGACAATTCATCAACCCTCTCTCCCCAAACATGTTCAAGTAGCTCCATCCTGTCAATAACTCTGCATTTGTGTATTATAAGATACTCTAGCAAATCGTATTCCTTTGGTGCTAAACGAACGATATTACCTCTTTGTGTTACTGTTCTTTTATTGGTATCAAGGACCAAGTCTTTTACTTCTAAAATGGGTGATGATACGATTCTTGCACTTCGTTTAATAAGTGCCCTTATCCTTGCCAAAAGTACATCCATCGAAAAGGGTTTAGCAAGATAGTCGTCTGCTCCCTTTTCAAGACCTTCAACAATATCTTCATTCTGACTCTTTGCGGTTAACATGATTATGGGAAAGTATTTTTTTTTCATTCTAAGCTCATAACACACTTCAATCCCTTGCTTGTCAGGAAGCATCCAGTCAAGAATAATAAGATCATATACCTGTATATCTACCTGAGAAAGACCATTCTCTGCAGAATGCTCTAAATCTACTACATAATGGTTCTCCTCAAGAATTTTTTTGATGTTTGTAGCTATGCGTACATCATCTTCTATGATGAGAATCCTCATGGGTTATTGTATCAAAAACTGTTGTAATTGAGCATAGGCATCGGGTGAGTGGTCTTTACCTTGATCGTCTTGTGTTTGAAAGGCTTGAGTTGCATCTTTCCCGCAATATTTCTCCAACTCCTGATCGCCACCCGGATGAGATCCAAAGTACGTAGAAACATTATAGATATGCCCCTCTAAAGCTATCCAACAGTCAGACCTCATATTGTGCATATGCAACTCTCCGAATATGTCCCTTATGGTTGGTACAGTTACCTGCCTCACTTTTCTCTTTACTATTGGTGCTTGTTTATTTTGTACCGTCGCAAGTATCAGCAAAACCAAGAAAAAAACAGCAAAGTTAATAATGCTAATTTGAGATAGCTGTCTGAGATAGCGATTACTCATACCATTTGAAACCTTTCAAATAACACCCTGTTTTCATCAACATCTATCTCCCTAAATTGGTTCTGAAGATTATCGATCATAGTCCCTGGTCCACATATCTGCACATCATAATTATGATACTTTTCCAAAATTTCAAGCACTTTGTTAACACTGAACCTTCCCTTTTCTGCCGAACACCATTCATAGGCCTCAATTGATTTCTTTTCACTGATTAATCGTTTTATTTCATCAGAAAAAATGGCTTCTTCTTTTGTGCTAAAGCAATAGAAAAGCAATATCTTTCTTTCTTCAATAAGCTGTGAGTGGTGCCGTAACATACTTAAAAATGGAGTAACTCCTATACCTCCCACTATCCATACTAATGGCTTTTTCCCCTCAATATATACATCCCCAAACTTGCCATAAGGTCCTTTCAAATACATTCTGTCTCCAACTCTTAAAAAGGGGAGCTTTACCGTATAGTCCCCAAACATCTTAGCCGTAATCCTTATCTCCTTTTCCTCCGGAGCAGAGGAAAAACTGTAAGGATGCTGCTCACTTCCTAACTTTTCATTTGAAAAACTGATATAGGCAAACTGTCCTGGGACAAACTCAATTTTTTTGCGAATGGGTTTTGCATAAATATTCACAACATCTAGCACTCGATCTAGTTTTGTAATCTCGTATGTAAAAAGCGGACCGATTATGTCATAAAATATTAATATATAGATAAATCCTAAAAAACCCAATATAATCCAACCGATCATCCAAACCCTTAAGGGTAGAAAAACTGCAATATCGCTTGTAATAAGAAGGGCATGTGTAGCCCCCATAATACCTGCAAACCCCATCGTCGTATGTAGCCCTTTCCACACATGATAGGGGAGTCGGATAAAAACAATAAATAATAAGCCCGTAATCATGACATATAAAGCAAAAATGCCAAGATTATAGGGTAGAAAACTACCCGGGATCATGTATTGAAGAGCTAAAGATATGTTGGGTAATGCTTTAACAGCTAAGAGAAGCGGGTGATTGATTAGGAGCACAAATGATACGCTGCCAATGATATGATGCATTCCGTACACCCTATCTAACCCTCCAAAAAAATCCTCAACCTTCCTAATACGAGTTGTAAGTATTAAAGATGTCATCATAAGAAGCAGACCTATGAGAGAAAAGATTTGACTCAATGATAAAAGGGGATTATCTAAAATTTCAGAAAAGGATGTCTTTGAAAAGAACCATAGAATTATAGTTATAAAAACCGAGGCAAAGATGATGTTTTTACCTTTATTAGTTTTCATAAGTGAATATGCAGCGTCTTGAATGTTTATACTATTAAGACGCTGCATATATAAGTTTTACGAATTAATTTATGAGATGCTTAACTGTATAATATTCCTCATAAATGATTCCATACGTTCTTTTTCTTCTTCATTATGATCTTCATCTCTTTCTTCATCGCGGTCTTTCTCATGTTCCTCATCATCCCTCTTATCATTTTTTTTAGAAGAAGATGAGTTTGTACTTGAACTACTACTCGTCGTCCCCCCTGATGTAACTAGATACTGTTGCATGCGATTAAGATTTGTACCATGTTTACCTTGATAGTCTGTAGTCATATCGATCCCGCAGGTAAAAATATCCCCACCTGAATGATTGCCTTTAAGCGATGTCACATCATACTGATTACCAAACAATGTGACAATACACCTTGTATCGGTATCTCTTGATATACTACTGACTGAGGAGCTTGAGCTTTGTATACTTGAAGACACTGAACTTGAGCCTTCTGATTTTGAAACCTCCTCTTCTTCGATGTCTTGCCTAATCTCAGGTACCTTAAGGCTACCTGTATTTAGATTATTTGCTACCTTAGCCATACCTAGAGCGGTGGTTGAAACCGTTGCTCCGGTAAGCACAGTAACTCCTATCACCGAAATGAGATTTTTAGTTAAAAAAGCTAAAAGTTTTTGCATATTTATAAAGGAATAGAAAATGATAATATAATCATTTTATAGACCAATAGATTAAGAACAGGTTAAGAAACAGACAAAAGATCTATATCTCTTAATACTTCCTCTGCATGATTCAATACGTTTACGTGTTGATACTCTTTTTTTATCGTTCCATCAGGCCCTATGATATATGTTTTGCGAAGAACACCCTCAAAACCTTTACCCAACACCGTTTTTATTCCCCATGCATCATATGCCTTTATCGTCTCCTTTGATTCATCACTTAAAAGAGGAAAAGTTATCACGTGTTTTTTCGCAAATTCTCTGTGCGAATCAACAGAATCCTTTGATATGCCAAGCACAACAACGTTTCTTTTCTTTAGTTCTTCACTTTTATCTCTAAATCCGCATGCTTCAGCGATACATCCCGGCGTGTTGTCTTTGGGATAAAAATAGAGAACAATCCATTTGCCTTTATAATCTGAAAGGGTATGAACCTTACCCATTTGATCTGGTAAAGAAAAGGTGGGAGCCTTCATATATATTACAAAATTAGTAATAGTTTAAGTATATCATACTACGAAGTATGTCAAGGATAAAAAAATCTGCTATAGTAATGTGATGTTAACAAACATCTTATTGGGAATTGGCCTATCTATGGACTGTGTCGCAGTCACTCTTAGTCTACATGTGGCAGATCAAAGAAAAAAATCCCTTATTCATTTTGTGTTACCGGTTGCATTTGCCGTTGCGCATACCATTCAACCTATAATCGGTTGGGGATTGGGAACAGGTCTAAGACAGATCATCTCCCAATATGACCATTGGATTTCTTTTATATTATTATTCTTCCTTGGAGCAAGGATGGTCCATTCATCACTTACCCAAAAAAAACTTACTGATGCAGAGGTACTTCGTTATACTTCTCCCAAATCGCTTCTTCTTTTGGTCTTTGCAACAAGTATTGATTCCGTGCTGGTAGGTATGACCTTTGCGTTTTTGGATCAACCGGTACTTATGGCCTCCCTCATAATCGGAGTAACTACTCTCTTTATGTCTCTTACTGCTGATATCATCGGAGATCATATAGGTCAGCTTTTCAAAAACAGTAAGCATGGAATATTTGGAGGGCTGGTACTTATGGGAATTGGAACCAAGATATTGATCGAGCACCTGTTTTTTTAACTCTGCCAACCATGAGGATGTGCTTTATACCAAGTGACAAGTGACTTTACACTATCGGAGATTGTTTTTTTTGGCTCCCATCCAAGAATATCTTTTGCTTTGTCAATGTTGGCTATTTTTTTTGCATCATCTCCTTCTCGAGGTATTGTCTTGCCGATATCAAACTTCACACCGGTTACCGACTGCACTTCTTTCACAATCTCAAGCACAGAATTACCGGTACCCGTACCAAGATTGATTATATTGCTCTCTGCTCCTTTTATAAGTAGTTCTATTGCTTTCATATGAGCGTCGTTTAAATCCACTACATTTATATAGTCTCTAATCGGCGTCCGATCAGGTGTTGGCACTTCAGGACAAGTCAGCTTAAATGGCTCAATGCCCAAAGCACCCCTCACCGCATTTTGCACCAACAAAGTAGAGGGTTTTTTTGAGTCTCCTATAAGTCCATCGTCTGAGGCGCCACACACATTAAAATATCGAAGTACCATATATCGTAATCCTTTACGCTTTTTATACCAGTCGATTATTTCTTCAACCATTTTTTTGGATGCTCCGTAAGGTGTGGTTGGATTAAGAGGATGTTTTTCGTCTAGGGGCATATATTGCGCCTCTCCATATACTGCGCACGTTGAAGAGAAAACGATATTTTTCACTCCGGCATAAGCCATAGCAGAAAGCAGGTTGTTGGTCCCTCCTACATTATTTGAAAAGTATTTTCCCGGATTTTTCATCGACTCATCCACAATACATGAGGCAGCATAGTGTACCACCGCTTCAATATTTTCTTCTTCTTTGAAAACATCATCTATTTTATTAGTTTTTAGATCGATTTCATAATATTTGAATCTTCCCTTAAAGCGTTCTGTAAAAAAAGCAAGTGGTTGGCGATAACCTGTACAAAAGTCATCAACAGCAACAACTTCATATCCACTTTGAAGAAACAAATAAACCGCAACTGAGCCTATATATCCACCTGCTCCGGTAACTAGAATTTTGTGTGCCATAAGCTATATTATAACTCAAATATCAAATCTCAAATTTCAAATCTACATAGTAAATATCAAATATTTTAAATTTGATATGTCTATTTGCCTCGCACATCGAAGCCCTTGGGCGAAGTTGGGACATTTGCCATTTGAGATTTGACATTTCTTAGTCTGTGTATCGGGTGCCAATGTATACGTCCTTCAGCCAGCAAAATACCAACAAAAACAAAAAAGGTACCAATATAAAAAGAAAGGGTCGGATACTCATGCACAAGCGGAATCGCAAGAAGTATAGCTATCACCGGATCAATATAACTAAAAATACCGACTTCCTGAGCATCAATCTTTGACACTCCGTAGTTGAAACATCCATAAGCGATGGCTGAGGAAAAAACAACACCGAAGATGATACCCATCCAACCTCTATAGTCAATCATGGCAAAACTCCACCTCTGAACCTCCCCATGCATGAGGGGAAAAAAGGTAAAAGCCCCAAAAAGAAAACTGATAAATGTCACTTGGTAGAAATTCACCTGTTTTAAAACTCTCTTAAAAATGATCGCATTCAAGACCGAACCGAATGTGGCGATGACAAGATAAAGATTGCCCTCAAGAGCCGCTTCTTTTGCTGCCGCTGAAACTGTACCGTTGGTAAAGAGTGGAGAAAGGATAATAACAAGAACTCCGATAAAAGATATAAGTATGCCGCGGAAAACTTTTTTATTCGGTTTTTCCTTCAAAAAAAAGATGGACAGAAAAAAAAGGAAAATAGGCTGCGAAGAAGCGATTATGGGGGCATTTATACTAGCTGTTTTGGGAAGAGCTAGAAAATAAAATCCAATATTGACCGTAACCGCAAAAAATGCGCCAAAACAAATCATAAAAAACTGCCTCCACGTTATCTTTTGCCAATGAAGCAGGGCAAAGTATGTAAATAGAAGACCGGCAAAAAAGAAACGGATAAACGCAAGAGTAAAGGGAGGAATATTTTGAAGTGACAGTTTAAAAATAGGCGAGGCTGCCCCCCAGATAAAATTTGTGATGATGAGTGCAAGTACTGGATTCATTGGATATGACTGAAATTTCAAATTTCTTATTTATTTCCTTTCTTATTCAAATAAACAATCAGTTCACCTATGATACCGGTCATACCAATCTGTATGCCTACTATTATCATAAGAATTCCGAAAAGGAGTGCGGGTCTACGATAAAGCAGTACATTGAAGAAAATCCGCTCAAATGAAAGGTATAGCGATACAAGAAAACCAATGATAAAAAAAACTCCCCCAATCACTCCAAAAAAATGAAGCGGTCTTTCTGCAAAACGAAATAAAAAATAGGCAGTAACCATATCGAGCATTCCGATGAGAAGTTTTTTCATCCCATACTTTGTTTTCCCATATTTTCTTTGCCTATTATGAACCGGAATCTCTGAGACCTTATAACCTTTAAGATATACCGCAAGAGGAAAAAAGCGGAAACTGTTTCCATAAAAAGGAATGTCCTTGGTTATCTCTTTTTTAAATATCTTAAATCCGCAGTTAATATCAGTAAAAGGGGAATGGAGAAACCGATGAAGAACAATATTTGCAATATGCGAATATATCTTAATTACTGAGTTATCTTTTCTTTTTGTACGTATTCCATTTATGAGGTCGTTCCCCTCATGTAGCTTTTGAATAAGCGCAGGGATATCTCCCGGATCATCCTGAAGATCACCATCCATAAATACCAGCTCATCTCCCTTTGAGTGCTGCAATCCTGTCTGCAAGGCCTGACCTTTTCCAAACTGTTTTTTATGAACATGGAGAAATATGTGATGATCTTTTTCCATGATTTCCTTCACTTTTTCTTTACTCTCATCTGTTGATCCATCATCAATGAAAAGAATCTCATAATCATATCTATACGCCTCAAACATACCTCTTATCTCCTCATAAAGAGGTTTGATACTTTCCTCTTCGTTGTGAAAGGGAATGATAATGCTTATCATAGTTTAAAACAAATATTATTCTTGCAATTTGATAATTTTTTTATACACCTCAAGGTCATTGTGTTTGTACACCAAGAAAAAGTCTTGGTCAGATCTAAGCTTGTCGTATGCGGTTGCCATGATCTCTTTTTGCCACCCCTTTTTTGCCTCGTTAATAGATACTATAACATAATCCGCTTGTACATAATAATCAGAAAAATTGTAAAAATACCGGCGTGATGTAAAATAAGGAGCAAAGTGGCCGGTTGATGAGATCTTTATATATTCATCGCTTAGTTCCTTACTCAATTTTTTTATAGCAGGTAATGTTTGAGGTACGTGCGTAAAAGCATATATGTCTTTTTTTTTCGCATACGGCAAGGGTCCTTCAAGATATGATACAAAAAGCAAACCTATTAAAAATAGAGTGCTCAATATAACAAAAATTCTATCTTTACCAAACTTTATTTGTATATTTTTTTGGGAAGAAATAAATGAATATATAGAATGAAATCCATGTATGGCAGAAATAAATACAAAAGGAGTGATGACAGCAGTGTAGTGATAAATTATGTTTCTCATATTAAAACTTGTTGAAAGGAGATTTATTGCAAATTCAGGAAATACAATCAACAAATGTGGCAAAGAAAAAACCGACAAAAATCCAACCGGACTTAAAAGCTGATAAAAATAAATAAGTGTGTCTTTGCGATATATGTATCTTAAAAAGTGAGTAAGATCGCTGTAATAATCTAGGGCAAAATGCCCACCCTGTGGTCGGGCAAGCGGAATAATGATCTTCATCGAGATAAAAAACCATACTACGCTTACTCCAATCACGATGAGCGGAAACCACGCCTTAAGATGTTTTTTCTTCAGTGAGACAATATACTCTGATATTTCTTTCTTCTTTGGTAAAAATAAATCTGAATTTATGGTCTTATAAAGTATAAAAAAACCAAAGAAACTAGTAGTAAGACCCATATGCTCCTTGGTTAAAAGACTTAAAAAAAGAAAGAATAAACTCCATGCATATTTTTTTTTACTCCAGAAATAATACATGAAAAGAAGAAATGAGGTAGAAAGAGTAACCGCATGAAACTCATAAATGACAGCCCTTTGAAGCGGAGGATAAAAAAGATAGGAGAAGGCAAAAATGACACTTATCAATCTCTGCTGACTATTTTTTTCAAATACTTTTAACGAGATATTAAAAACTGCCCATGCACCAAGTCCTACCACTACTGCCTGAAGGACTAAAAGAGTAGATGGCCCATCATGCAAAAAATAAAGCGGGGAAATGAGCGCAAGAAACAAATCATTATGGATTGCCATACGCTTTACCTGCTCAAATCCATGAGGGTTTGTCATCTCGAGAAACCGTGAAAAATCAAATGTCTGAATAGCTCTATAGGTGTTATATACCGTCTGATGCATGATGCCCAGATCAAAATATGAAGCAACCAGTCTTTGATAACGCAGTACGGTATAAACCGAAAAATAAATACTAAATATCAAAATACCCGCCCAAACTAGTATATTTGATACCTGTTTTCCTGTTTTTTTTTGTCTAATCATTCTCTTGTTTTTTACTTCTAAGTTATTTGTTTGCTCTTTTTTATTTGTTTCCCGAATGGTATTTCTCATGAACCTCTCTTAATCTGGCGTTTGTCACATGGGTATAGATTTGGGTCGTTGCAATGTTTTTGTGCCCAAGCATCTCCTGGACACTTCGCAGATCTGCTCCGTGTGATAACAAGTCCGTAGCAAAACTGTGACGCAAAGCATGAGGTCCTATCTTATCTAAAATCCCTGATTTTTTTCTGTATTTATCTACCATCCGTTCGATCGAACGCACTGAAAGCCGTCTTTTTTGATCCGTAAGATTGTCATCACTTGGTCCGCTGTAGCGGATAAAAAGAGATGCGTATGGATCTTTGCGCATCGAAAGATATTTTGTTAACCATTCCTTTGCTTTTTGCGATATGAATACAACCCGCATCTTACCTCCTTTTCCCAATACCCCAAACTCTCCCGCATCCAAATTTACTTTTTCGCGGTTTAATGCGGCAAGTTCTGAGACACGAAGACCGGTTGAGAATAGTACTTCAAGTATGGTGCGATCACGTACCCCTGGTTCATCTGTTGTATCAACACTCCTAAATAATCTCTCCAGATCATTTTCAGACAAAAATTTGATATTACGATCGCGCAGTTTTCCAAGCTCAATCATGTCAGGGGAGAGAACAGGAAGTTTTTGTTTGACAAGATAGCGAAAAAAAGAACGAAGCGCCACCAAAAAATAGTTCTGAGTCTGCCGTTTGAGATTGCCCTTAAATGGATTTTTGTAGCTGTGTGAAAGATAGAGCCGGAAGTTTCGGATCATGTTTTCATCGATTTTTTCTACGTCATAGTCCTGCAGGTTAGTCTGTGCAAGAACCCACGATTGAAAAAATTGCAAGTAATACCCGTACATCTTGACAGTCTTGAGAGAAAGGTTGCGATCAAGCTCACTATACTCAAGAAAGCGTAAGATTCCCTCTTTTATTCCCATATATCCATATTAAACGACGTTGAAGAAAAAAACAAGTTAATTGAGGCGTTTACACTGTAGAAGTAAATCAAAAACTTTTATTTTCAGTGCCGGGGAGAGGACTTGAACCTCCACGATCTCACGATCACAGGTTCCTAAAACCTGCGTGTATGCCATTTCACCACCCCGGCATTACCCGCTCAGATCCAGTTATAAAATAAGTGGACTTGAGCGGGTTATGTCTTCCAATAAACGCCCTTTGAGACGACGAGTGAATAACGTTGAGTTAAGTCTCAAAGTAAGTTATGGAGGACTCAATGTTAATTATAACATTTAGCTTCAATTTTTACCCACCACTTACTATCTTGACTAAGTGGATGAAATAATGTATGCTATAGGCCATTCAAAGTGGTTTCTTTGAAGTGATGTTGGATACACCTCCTACAAGCTTGGAGGTTTTATTGTAGCCATTATCGCTCTTTGAAAATTCGGTTGTATTTAATATAAACAGTTATTGGTACTGCACTATGAGGATATATTTATTGTCTTCAAGGTGCAGTATCAAAACTGCGGAAAGGAAAGGGAAAACAAAAACAGGTGTACATTCTCCATCTGTTCCAAGCCTAAAAAGCTCTGGATAAACCCATGAGGGAGAGAAGAAAACAAAAAAAGAAAAGAGGAAAAAATGAAAATGAAAAGAGAAAGGCTGTTTATGGCAGGATTGGGTTTTATTATTGGCATTGTTCTGCTACTGATAGGAGGCATCGCTAGCTGGTTTCTTAAGCCATGTGCTTCCCCAAAAGTAGAGTACGCAACACTAAGGCCGCTTGCTACACAGGCGCACGCCACAGCGACGCTTGCTCCAACCGCAACCAACACCCCCACGGCCGCCTATACTGATACGCCTGAGCCGACGCAAACCGCCACTCCCGAGCCGACCCTAACGGCCACGACAAGCTTCACCGAAACGTTTCCGCTTCAGAAACAGCTCGTGAAGATCTCTTCTATCCAAGCTAACGGCTCGATGAGTTACATCTTCTTGACCATTATTTGGAGAAAAGACGATCCGACCAGGGCTGAGGTATGGTTATCGTTTTTGCAGAATCTATCCTCAGAAACTCCGATACCCATCGGAGTAGGGTTTGATGGAGTTTCGAACCACGCGCTCGTTGCTTGGGAAGTGAATGCACAAACGTGGCCAGCCGACTATTGTGAAATAGCGGTATGGTTACGCAATGGTGGACTCGCGCCTCAGACATACGTCCACTACTACACTGTGGACGGGGTAGAAACGACCGATGCGGCCGATGCGCAAACTCTCTGTTTATTCCCGTCAACGCCAACCCCGACGCTGGCTGTTCCATAAGAACCAAAAAAAGAAACCGCCTGGCGTGCTCGAAAAGCTTGAGCACAAAATGATGTCTAAATGACATCGACGGTTTTAAAAATACAACCGAAAGCAAAGAAGAAATCCTGGTCTGGGGATAATACCAGAGGCAGCATGCGGCTGCGTATTGCATAGTTTGTTACCCTTACGGATTCATCCGAAAGGGAGCCGAAACCGGCTTTAAACAACTCATATCAATACATTTCTTCTCAACCTAAGAAAATAATATTATTTTCTAAGGCTGAGAATTGTCAAAGAAGAGTTAAACTTTCAAGTATTATTTTTTCAAACTCAGATTCGGGCATAGATGAGTTGTATAATAATATGGTTTTGTCTTTAAGGGACAATCCATACCCATAGTTCTTTCCGATGATGATCGCGCACTCTGGTAGTTGACATATGGCATATGACATTTTTACAAACGTATTGTTGTGCAATGTTATATCCGTAGTATTAAGTTCTTGGGCTGCCTGAGGTTGCTGATAAAGTACCATAAGGTTTTTTGTATTTATTCCAACAGACTTCTCATGTGAGATTTCTCGCAACCAAAAAGCTTCTTTATCCGTGGCATAGAATCTAAGATCAATTTCGGCAGAATCGCTTGATATCGACTTAATTTCATAATCTACAGGGTATGTAAATATATATCCGTCTCCATTATAGGTAAGCAAATTTTCCCTTGATAGAGTTGGAATAGGAGTAGGGGATAGGTCGTTTTTCAAGATAGACACGCCTCCGCATAGCACCTGATCTATGCTAACAGTATCTTTTATTGTCTCAAGATAAGAAATAAGTGACTGAGTGTCTTTGACTTCAAATTCCAAACTTGCAGGAAGGACCCCTTCTCCAATCAATGAATTATCTATATCTGGATTCATCTTGGTAAAAATTGACAAAGCTTCGCTCTCACTTACGTAGGTAACAGAATTACTTATATGTTTATCAAGAATGTTTTTTTTAAGCTCAAAAATCTGATCTTCGCGAGCTTCGTTGGTAAAAAAAATAGTGCACTTTCTTGAGTATTGCTCTTTAAGCTGCAGTGCTTTTTCAATCGGCTGTCCAAGCAGAGACTCTATTTTAGCTTGTTTTCCTTTCATCTCATTATACTTCCGTTCAATCTCTTGATACTTCTTGATACCCGTATAAAAAGCAGCTCCTACTAAAAAAATGAGAAGAACGATGAAGATAGCTTTAAATAATTTTCTCATAATAATTATGCTGACCTGATCTAGTTTGATACTATTATATCATATTTGAATAATGTGGGTAGTCCAGAGTATAATTTGATATACTGGGAACCTATTGGAGAAATCGCCTACCCTCTCAAGATTTTTGCAAAAAAATCTGAGCGGGCCCGCTCGCAAGCGAAACGCGCCGAGCGGGGTTGGTTTATAATGAATCAATCGATATGTATTATGTTTATGTACTTGAAAGCAAAAAAGACCGCAAACATTATATTGGATTCACTGAAGACCTCAATCGAAGAATAATAGAACATACAAAGGGTGAGGTTGAAAGTACAAAAAAAAGAAGGCCATTAGAGTTAGTTTATTATGAGGCATATAAATATGAAAAAGACGCAAGGAGACAAGAATTGTTATATAAAACTGGCCAAGGAAGAAGAATATTGCAAAAAAGATTAAGAAATAAATTCGATCTTGGAGAAGTCGCCTAGTTGGTTTATGGCGCAGACCTGGAAAGTCTGTATGGGCGCAAGCCTATCGCGAGTTCGAATCTCGCCTTCTCCGCATTTTGATCGAAAGTTCTACTAGTCCCTTCTACCCTCTCACTTTGGCCCTTCAGGACTTGCTGAAAAATCGTAAGAAACATTAATACTCCTCAAACAGTCCTGTAGAATGAAAAACAGTCTAAAAAGCCCTCAAGGTAAATGCTCTTGGTTCTAACCTTTTTGCGTTATTTAGGTTGTTGGAGTCTTCTTTGGCACTTATGAGGTTTCGTTCGAATCCTTCTTCCTATTCTCTTAATGTATTGAGGTTACAAAGGATTTTGTTTTGCTCTTTTAATCGTTCCAGATTTCAAATCCTCTTCAACCCAATCTCCATTTTGATCAATATATTGTTTCCTAATATCACCCTCCATAAACATCACTGGTTTTACCCCTTCTTTTGAAATTATGAAGGTTTGAATTGTTCCACCTATTGTTTGATTATTCGCAGATTTAAGATAACTCTTACATGTCTCACAAAGTATTATGCCTTTATTTTGAGCACCAGGAACAAAAAATAATTTGGGATACATCTCTGTAATATCTTTTTCAAAATCTTTTCCTGATCCAGTAGCTGTATAGTCCCATCCGACCGTTGAAGAAATACGCCCGTCAGGAAAGTGCTGTTTTATTAATAATGGTGTTGGGGCAGGAATTTTAGTTTTTTTATTCTTTGGAGTTATTTTTATTGTCTTGATTTTTTCTGGAATAAAAGAATTATTTTTATGTAAATTCAACATTTGGATTAACTTATTAGTCCTAACAACATATGGTTCATTTATCATTGCTGAGTATATAAATATTATTTCAGGCTTTGATGAAATTAAAAGTTTATTGTAAGCCTCAATTGCATATGAAGTTATGTCTTTCAAAAATTTTGAAGTGTTTTTGTCTTGTCTTGATGAGGCAAATATGGTTATTTTCTCAATCAATTTACAGGTAAAAACAACATCGTTTGTTGTAAATGAGATTAGCGAATGTGATGATAATTGATATATCTTCTTTAATTCATCCTTAGGAGGTTTTATATTATTTTGGTAGGATATTCTACTATCACTAAAAACAATCACCTCATCTGCAAATCCGACCGATGCAATCAGTGTCATGCAGATATTTTATCACTAGTTATACCAGTATTAATCGTCTTTGAATTAGCTCAAATTTTGAGTAGATCCCTCCTAGAATTTTAAGCCTCTCTTCCGGTGTTCCATACTGAAGTACGTGAAGTAGATAATCCTTGAGCATCTGTATTTGTTCTTCCTTTGGCTGAATATCTATATTTAATCCATCATTGTATTTGGTTAATTCAAGTTTTGAATTTTTTTCTTTGAGAACAGTGTTTTTTATATGCTGAAGTCTTGTTATTTCGTTTTGGAACTCAGAGAGAAGAAGTGAGGTTTTGAGTTTAATATTTGGAAGATGGACGACAAGCTGTTTTATTAATTCTGTTTCGGTAATATACGGTTCCTTACATGTATAGTCTTTTTTACGATTACAGTGGTAATAGATATGAGAATGAACTCGATTGTTTATTAAATGTTTATATTTAATCTCTGCAGTCACACTTCCTCCACAGGTTCCGCACTTACATATCTTTTTGAAAGGGAATAATTGCTTGTTCCATTGTTTTGGCGCAACCTCTAATTGTATCTGTACTTTTTCAAATATCTGCTTTGAAATTATCGGTTCATAATTACCTTTGTATCTTTTATTACCATAGACAAACTCTCCATAATAAAAAGGATTACGAAGGGCAACATATACTTTACTCAAATGCATTAGGCAATTATTTTTTGTCCTATATCCAATATCATCCAACCACTTCTTTACCATTCGTCCTGAAAACCCTTGGTTAGCCACCTTAAGAAACATCTCTCGAACAATCGGAGCTCGTTCTTCGTCAATACAAACGGTTGATATTCTATTTGCCCTAAGGACATTTTTATAACCAATTGGTGCAAGTCCCGGTCGAATACCAAATTCACATTTATTCCGCAATCCTCTTTTTACATTGACGCCTCGATTATCGTTTTCTAATTTTGCTTGGCTACATAAAATCATAAGAAGAAATTTTTCATTTGGATTGTTTGAAAATGACTGAGAATATGTCCGAATGGTTTGTAGTTTTCCCTGATCCATGAGATCAACAATCCTACCAAGATCACCTGCATTTCTACTCAACCTATCAGGAGCCCACGTGAGAATTGCATTATATCTATCGTCAATTAAACCTTGAAGTAAGTTGTTAAACTCAGGTCGTTGACCAGATTCTTTTGCAGAATGGCTTTCAGTTATTACTTCAGTCACAAACAGCTTCTCTTTCTTTGCCATCGCCTTCATTTCGCTCAGTTGTCCATCAATACTCATTGCTTGGCGCTCATCAGATTCTGACGATTTCCTTGCATAAAGACAATATTTTAGATTGTTTTGAAGCTCTCCCATATACCTCAAAGGTATCAGTATGGTTGTGTAAGTCAAGGCAATATTAATTAAAGTCGATGAAAGAATCTATAAGCATCAGAATCGACCCCAAATGCCCGAGCTTTCCTTGGATTATGTTTTATGATTTGTAGAATAAGCATTGAGAAGGCATCGGCCAAATCGTCATGTCTTTCAACTCCAAAACTTACTAACTGGCTAATAAGTTGATCTGCTCCTTTTCTTGGAAAGAGCACTTTTCCATTTTGAATCCAACTGGTCGTTTGTGAGATTCGGGCCCGCTTATCAGCTCCAAGTAGTTTTACTCCTTGGACTTGGAGCCCTTGCTGATTAAGTTCTTGAATGACAGCTGCTTGATACGCAACATCTTCTACAAACCACTTACGCACTATCTCATTTTGTTTTTCATTCTCTTTGAGTATTGTTTGGATTGTTTTTGGGAAATCCATTCTTCGATTAATCGGGAAAGGACTTATATATATCTTTGTATCCTTATCAATACCAAAGACATATCCTGAAACAATTGCGGTGAAATCTGCTGTTTGTTTTTCAGATATTGCTAAATCAACAGAAAATGCAAAATATCGAAAGTTGTTGCTTTGGGTTAAACTCGGTAATTCGTCATAATAACAAATCCACTCAGGTCTTACAACGATATCGTTATCAGGGACAATGGTTAATAAATATTCTCTTTGAAATGCAATGTGTCCAACTCGACTTCTCTCTTGATCTATCGACTCTCTATCTGGATATTTGCCCGGCCAAATGATCACATCCTCATTTGTCAAAAGTGGGTAAGCTTTAAAAATTCGTTTTTTATTTTCTTTATTCCCTTGTTCTTTTAATCGCATGATAAGAGAGTCTTCGTGTAACAAGTTACCAATAACGACAACTTTTGTATTAATGTCACCCATAGGAATGAGTTCTCCTGTGAACCATTGATATGTTTTATCTCTTCCTTCTTGGGTTTTGACTGTGTTTATATCCTCTACATCGTCACAAATAATTAAATCTGGTCGATATGCGCCGTGACGAAGTCCACGTATTGATTCGTTCGCAGAAATAGCAAGAATTCGTGTCCCATAGGGACCGATTATAAGTGAGTCTGCTCTCCATGCATCATTCTCTTCGGCAAACGGGCCAAAGTCTTCAATTAACAAACTATTTGATTCAAGTTCATTTTTGATCTGATACAACAATGTTTTGCTTTGATTTTGTGTCAAGCTCGCAACAACAATACATTTCTTTTGAGGTGTTCCAAGCATAGCCCACAAAGGATAGGAAAGAGTCATTATGGTTGACTTCGCAGACCCTCGAAAAGATACTATCACAGCGTCTTTTATGTTTTCATTCTCGGTTATGTTGAATATTTCTTTATGAAAATCTGCTGTCTTAAATTTGACGTAATGACTGAGGTATATGTGGAAAAACCAATAATGGCTTTTCATTGCAAGGTTTTTTCGAACTCCTCGATTGTGAATAATCTTCTGTAAAACATCATGATCCATTATTTTCCACTTTTTCAACTTCTAACGACGGCGAAAATGATGCGAGTTCTAAAGCTTTATTTATAAGTAATTCTTGTTCTTGAGTAAGAGGAATATTCTCATTTTTTACTTTTGCAGTAAGTTCAATCCTATTTCCATATTGTCTGTGATTATGTTTTAACCAAAAGATTATTGCTGTTAAATCATTATTTTGAATTGCCTTTAAAAGTTGCGATTCGGCAAGATCATTTATGAAGTTACGACCAGTCGCAATAGATTCATCAGCCTTACGAACAAACTCTTCATCTTCATTTCGCCAACGATAGTATGTAGAGCGTCCAACCCCCGTCTTTTCACACGCAATTTGAACAATTGGCACTCTCTTTAGTTGTTCAATGAGAAGTTCTTTATTCTTTTCAATTCGTTCAGTAATTGAATTACTCATATAGTTTAATAGCTTTTTTGCCGGTCAGTTTTTGCCAGCGATTTCTAATCACTTCTGCATAAATTGGTGATTTTTCCATGAGGAAACAGCGACGTTTCATTCTTTCACAAGCTATAAGAGTACTTCCTGATCCGCCAAATGGTTCGGCGACTAAATCTCCTCTTTTGGTAAGTACTTTTATGTAAGGAATCAATATTTCAATTGGCTTTGTGCCAAAGATAATACCTTGTCCTGAGCTTTTTTCATCTGCAGCATGGTACTCTATAAAATCTGTCGGTTGATATTTTTTCCCCTTCTTATATCCTTCCCATTGAGGTTTTCCTGCGATTGCATAAAGTGCAGTTTCATATTCATTTTGTAATCCGTCACCTTCGCTTTCATAATTGAATTCAACATCAACAGTCTTACTAGCTCCCACCATTGCAATATCGTGTTTACTGAAAAACTTATACTTTGCTGCAAAACCTTGATTCCGGTTTGGCAAATGCCACACAATCATATTCTTTACCTTCCAATACTTCTCCATGACGCCCCATATTGTTCGTATATTTTTCCAATTCTCATAGACAATTATTGAAAAATGTTCCCCTTGGATTTTGGCAATGCTTCCCATCCATTTTTCAGTAAAGTCAGGAGGAAGTAGATCCGTTTCTAGGTATCTTCGATCTCTCTTTGCTCCAAAACCCGTTACTGCAGTTCCATGTTTTTTCTTTCCATTAAGGTAGTCGAGAATATAGGGAGGATCTGTAAAACACATATCTGCCTTTTCACTTCCGAAAAGTTTTAGGGTGTTTTCTTCTATGGTCGAGTCTCCACACATCATCCTATGATCTCCTAGTTTCCATACCTGTCCTTTTTGTATCTCAATATTCTTTATTTTTAGTTTTTCCAGTTCTTTTTTAAGATCAAACTGTTCTGGTGTAATATCGATATTAAAAATATCATCAATTTCCTCACTACTAAACCCTACATCAGTTAAGAGGGAGGGGTCAAACTTAGCCAACAAATCAAAATCCCAATCTCCAGTGTCGCGGTTTAATCGGAGATTGAGTTCTTTTTCTTTATTTTCATCAGGTATTTGGAGATATACAACAGGAACTTTTGTATATTGAAGCTGTTTTGCGATAAAAAGACGAAAGTGACCTCCAATTACTATGTTCTTACGCTCCTGAGAGCCGTTTACAATAATAGGATCAACCAAACCGAAGCGTTTAATACTTTCCTTAAGGTTTGAAATGGCATCTTCATTCCATTTTCTGGGATTATAAAGAGATGGTTTTAAATCGCCGATGTTTACCTCGACGATATTTAGCTTTGAGTTATTCATATAGCACATGCTATATTGCACCCCCCAGAGTGTGTCAACTTAGGTATAGGAGTGTAAAGGAGTGTATTTACTTAACGTAGGCTAATTTGATGCCCTTTCCTGATAAAATAAAAATGTCATTTCCCTGATTTTTGTCTCTATTTATTCCAAATCTTCTTCTAATTTGACGGATTACTAAACGAAATTTCTCTCTCAATTTCTTTTTATCCTTTTTACTTTCAAATTTAATGGTAAATTTTTGAGCAATTTCAACATATGTTACTTCTTTTCCAGGCTCATTAAACAACATACTCATAAGTTTGAAAGGAGTGTTATGCTCTCTCATTTGGATTGGTTTTAGTGTTCCATAAGTTAAATACCCATTTACCGGATTAAACGAAAGAGTGCCATACGGCACAATATCATCTTCAGGTTTCTTTGTATTTTTTATGGCTAATGCGACTCTTCTGATTGATCTAAGCCCTTTTGTTATGACAACCAAAGGATTGTCTTGAAGTTCCTCTTCTACTTTTATCATTTATTCGTATTATAGATTATTGCTATAAAATAACAAATATCGCTTAGTTTTAATTGAGAAAATAATCGATTTTATTTGTTGGTACTAAGGAAAGATTTGAAGAAAAGTGATAGAATATATCTTATTATGGCAACCTCAGATCTAACATTTATTACAAATGAAAAAGATAATACTCTTCTTGACCGATTTAATAAACTTATCAGGGACACTCGCTTCTTCGATGTTTTAGTTGGCTATTTTTATACTAGCGGTTTTTATTCGTTATACAAAACACTTGAAACTACAGAAAAAATACGGATATTAATTGGAATAAGTACTAATAAAGAAACATCAGATTTGGTTAAACAGACTCAACAGCAACTTCAATTTTCACACTCTGAAACTAAAACTCATTATTCGTCGATGGTTGTTGAAGAAATAACTAATTCCAAAGATAGTCCCGAAATTGAAGAGGGTGTTAAAAAATTTATGGATTGGCTTATATCTGGAAAACTTGAAATAAGAGCATATCCAACAGAAAATATTCATGCAAAACTTTATGTGATGACATTTGCTGAGGAAGATAGAGATAAAGGGAGAGTTATAACTGGATCAAGCAACTTTACAAAGGCAGGAATGGTAGATAATCTTGAATTCAATGTTGAACTCAAAAACCCCTCCGATTATGAATTTGCTAAAGATAAATTTGAAGAGTTGTGGATACAGGGTGTGGATGTGAAGGACACTTATCTTGAAACAATTAAACAAAAAACATGGCTTAATAATGAAATTAAACCATACGAATTATATTTAAAATTTCTTTACGAATATTTCAAGGATGAAATAAATCAAAACGAGGAACTTCTATTTCAATTTGTACCTTCAGGGTTTAAAAAACTTGAATATCAAGAACAGGCAGTTTTGAATGCTAAAAAAATATTAGAAGAATATGGAGGTGTTTTCCTCTCCGATGTCGTTGGTCTTGGAAAAACATATATGGCAGCCCTCCTAGCGAGTCAAATCGATGGGAGAACTCTTGTTATTGCTCCTCCTGTACTTCTAGATGAAAACAATCCAGGCTCATGGACAAATGTTTTTGAAGACTTTGGCATTCGAGCAGCTCATTTTGAATCTATTGGAAAACTTGAAAAATTACTAGAAGTTGGGACAGATAAATATAAGAATATCATCATAGATGAAGCTCATCGATTTAGAACAGAAACAAATGCCACCTATGAAGATCTTGCTGAAATTTGTCGAGGCAAACGAGTGATATTAGTCACTGCAACACCTTTTAATAATCGACCAAAAGATATTTTAAGTCAAATAAAACTATTTCAAAACTCTAAAAAGAGCACTATTCCAGGCGTTTCAAATTTAGAATCATTTTTTGGTTCTTTAGAAAATAAATTAAACGAAATTGATCGTCACAAAGATACAAAATCATATATTGAAGTTGCAAAAAATAATGCAAAAGAGATTAGAGAAAAAGTACTCAAGTATCTTATGGTTCGTAGGACAAGATCAGAAATTCAAACATATTTTGAAAAAGACTTAAAGAAACAAGGACTTAAATTTCCAGAAGTTGCGGACCCAGAAGCAATTTTTTATGAATTAACAAATGATGAAGATGTTGTTTTTACTAAAACAATAGAGCTTATAGCTTCAAAATTTTCTTATGCTCGATACACTCCCATGCTTTTTTATAAAGGATCACAGATAAGTGCCTTTGAACAAACACAACAGAAAAATCTTGGGAGATTTATGAGGATTCTGCTTGTAAAGCGTTTGGAAAGCAGTTTTTTTGCTTTTAAAAATAGTGTCAATAGATTTATTCATACATACGAATCATTTATTGACGAATTCGATAAGGGGTCGGTATATATAAGTAAAAAGTACTCAAATAAGGTGTTTGAATACTTAGATGATGAAGATCTGGAACAAGTTCAGAAATTAATTGATGATGAAAAAGCTCAAAAACTTCCCTCGGCGGAATTTGATTCCACTTATAGGAAACTTTTATCTGATGATTTAATTTGCCTGAAGGAAATTGCCAAGTTATGGGACACTATTCATCATGATCCAAAATTAGATACGTTTATAAGCGTATTATCGAGTCACAAGATACTAAAGGAAAGCAAACTAATTGTATTTACTGAGTCAAAAGAAACTGCTACATATTTGGCAAAACAATTATCAGAGAAATATCCTTCACAAATACTTCTTTTTTCAGGTCAATCTAGTGCAACAACTCGAGATGAAGTGATAAGTAATTTCGATGCAAAAGCACGAGCTCCCAAAGACGATTTTAGGATATTGGTCACCACAGAAGTATTATCAGAGGGAGTCAATCTTCATAGATCAAATGTTGTTATCAATTATGACATTCCTTGGAATCCAACACGACTCATGCAACGAGTTGGGCGTATTAATCGTGTAGATACAACTTTTGATAAAATCTATACCTATAATTTTTTCCCTACCAAACAGGCAAACGATGAAATAAAGCTTAAAGAAGCAGCCGAATCAAAAATTCATGCTTTTATATCTTTGCTTGGATCAGATTCACGATTACTCACCGATGGAGAAGAAATTGAATCACATGAGTTATTTAGTCGATTAATTTCTAAAAAAACTATTCTCGGTGAAGATGAAGCCGAAGAAAGCCCTTTAAAATATCTTAAAGTTATTAAGGACATACGTGATAATCAACCAGATTTATTTAATAGTATAAAACTGCTACCAAAAAAGTCTCGCTCAGCAAAAGAAAGTAGGATAAGTGGAGAGAGTCTCATAACATACTTTAGAAAGGGAAAAATGCAAAAGTTTTATCTTAATAAGAATGGAAATGCGGAAGAGGTAGATTTTATAAGCACCGCACATTTGCTTGAAGCAACGCAAGAAACGCAAAGAATTATAATAGGAAACAAATTCTATGCACTCCTAGATCAAAATAAACAACTATTTGAGCAAATAGCAATTGATGATATAAATATTCAACAAAGTAGAGGAGGAAGAGACTCATCTTCTCAATTGTTAAAAGAAGTTAAAGCGATTAAAGACACTCGTCAGTTTACTGAAGAACAAGAGGATTACCTTAGAAAACTTATTCACAAACTTGAAGTTGGTGGAATACCAAAGCAAACAGCAAAAGTGACGCTAGTTGAGCTTAAAAAAGATTATAGTGATGGATTCAATCCGCTTAAACTATTGGCAATCATACAAAAAAATATACCAAATAGATTTTTAGAGAGTCACTATATTGAATCTGCAGATTCATTTTCAACAAGAGAAGTCATACTTTCCGAATTTTTACTCGGTAGTTAACTATGGACAAACAATATGCGATTAATTTAATAAGAGAATTATTTGAAAATTCATTCCAGAAGGAGAAATTCATTTTCTTTGTAAAAAACCTACTTAATCATATTGAAGAAGCGCCATTTCTATATCGAGGAGCGTATATTCCAGGAATTTTTCAAGCTGATGTGAAAACAATCGAACGAATTGGCAAATACCAAGACATTAACGGAAAACAACTCGACATATTAATAGTTACTTTTTTGCGCCAAGAAACACTTGAAAGAGCTAGGTCATTGCAAAGAAATATTATAGCTTGGTATCTTAATGGTGGAAGAGGCGGAAATATGAAGGATGCAGCTTTGGTTGCTTTTATATCTCCAAGCAATCAAGATTGGCGTTTTTCCTTCGTCAAAATGGAATATAAATATGATTCTGAAGCAAAGAAAATTAAAGAATCATATACTCCTGCAAAACGATATTCCTATCTCGTTGGACCACAAGAGGCTAGTCACACAGCGCAAAGTATGATGCTTCCTGTTTTGTTAAACGATAAGATTAATCCTACTCTTGAGGAGGTTGAGGCTATTTTCAAAATAGAAAAAGTGACAAAAGAGTTTTTTGAGAAATATAAAAACCTTTTTCTAAATTTAGCAGATCAGTTTAATAAAAACCTTGAGTTCGAACAAAAAGTAGTAAAAGAACATAAGATTCAAGTGGCTGATTTTGTAAAAAAACTGATGGGACAAATAGTCTTTCTTTATTTTTTGCAGAAGAAAGGATGGCTTGGAGTTAAGCCTGGAGATAAGTGGGGCTCAGGTGATAAAAAGTTTATGCATAATCTCTTTCATAAAGAGTACTGTGAATACGTCAACTTTTATAATGATGTTTTAGAGCCATTGTTTTACAACACACTCAATAGTAGAGATCGACAAAATAGCTCTGTGATTAACGATCAATCCTATAGCCCATTTTTTAAATGTCGTATTCCTTATTTAAATGGAGGTCTATTTACTCCTGTTTATGATTGGGTTAAATCGAAAATATTTATTGATAATAAATACTTCCAGGATATATTTGATGTATTTGATACCTTTAATTTTACTGTCTTTGAGTCTGATCCGATCGAAAAGGAAGTAGCAGTAGATCCAGAGATGTTGGGAAAAGTATTTGAGAATCTTCTTGAAATAAGAGACAGAAAAAGTAAAGGTGCATTTTATACACCTCGAGAAATTGTTCACTATATGTGTCAGGAAAGTCTTATTAACTATTTAATTAGTAAGAGCGATTATCCAGAAGATCGTATAAGAAAATTAATGAAATCAAAAGATCAAGAATTAGCTCGTACTAAGGAACAAGTGTCAAAACTTGAACAAATGCATGATTTAAAAGAAATGGCGATCAAAGTTAATGAACTATTAAAGAACGTTAAGGTCTGTGATCCAGCAGTAGGTTCAGGAGCCTTTCCAATGGGCTTATTAAAAGAAATCTCATCAGTTAGATATTTTTTAAATAGATATTTTTTAAAAGAAACAAATAAGTACGGTCAAATATTAACCGAATATGACATAAAAAAAGAAACCTTAGAAAACTGTATATATGGTGTTGATATCGATCCTGGGGCGGTGGAGATTGCGCGGTTACGCTTCTGGCTTTCTTTAGTGGTTGAGCATGATATTGAAGAAATTGAGCCACTTCCAAACTTAGACTATAAAATCATGCAAGGAAATTCATTAATTGAGCTATATTTACCCACACTTACCTCTAAAACGAACGATGAGTCAAAAAATAAACTGATTAACGATTTCAATGAGGCAAAATTAGAGTATTTTAGTATTTCAGACATACAAACAAAAAGTAAAAAAAGAGAGCAAATTAATATACTTGCTCGTAGCATCATTAATTATGACAAACAACAACAGCGAAAAAAACTCTACAGTCAAATTGAAGACAAGAAAAGTCAGCTACGAATGTTTGGTTTACAAAATGAACAACAAACGTTAGCTGATGCTGAGTTTTATTCCAAGCTTGATTTGATAAAAGATTATACAGAAAAAGACCATTTTGAATGGCATTTAAACTTCAGTGAGGTCTTTGAAAAAGGTGGTTTTGATATTGTGATCGCTAATCCTCCTTATATAAAAGAATATGTAAATAAAAAGGCTTTTGATGGATTGAGAAACTCCCCATATTATCAAGGAAAAATGGATATTTGGTATTTATTTACATGTTATGCAATTGATCTTTTAAAGAATAATTCAGGAGTGCTTACCTTAATAGCTCAAAACAACTGGGTAACAAGCCACGGGGCGTCCAAAATGCGAAATAGAGTCTTAAAAGACGCACAGATTTTAAGCTTAGTTGACTTTGGTGAATATAAAATATTTGAAGCTGGAATTCAAACAATGGTAATGTTGTTTAAAAAAATAACAGCACAAAACACCTATACGTTTGACTACAGAAGAATTATTGGAACCAACATTACCTTTGAAGATGTTTTAGCAATCCTAAAAAAGGAAAAAAGCATAAATACTGAGTATTTAGCTCCAATAATAGATAAAGATCAATTAATAGATAAGATGCTCACTTTCAGTAATTCGAAAGTTGGATATATTTTAGAGAAAATTTCTAAAAAAATAAATTTTCAACTAGACTCAAATAAAGAAGTCGCTCAAGGTATAGTGTGCCCTCAAGATGCGCTTAACAAAAAGAATAAAGAAATATTAGGAAATGGTTACAGCATTGGTCAAGGTATTTTTGTAATAAATAATTTTGAAAAAGAAGGTTTAAATTTTGATAAAGAAGAAATGAAAATAATAAACCCTTTCTTTACAACAAATGAATTAAAAAAATGGTATAAAAGTTCAGATAATGAAAAATGGATCATTTATACAGATTCAAGTTTTGCTAAATCCTCTAAGATTCAGCTATATCCAAATATTAAGAGACATTTGGACAAATTTAAAAAAATAATCACATCTGACAACAGACCTTATGGGCTGCATAGATCTAGAAATGAATATTTTTTTAAAGGTTCAAAAATAATCTCCTTAAGAAAGTGTCAGAAACCTACTTTTACCTATACAGATTTTGATTGCTATATTTCAGAAACCTTTTACGTTATCAAAAGCGAAAGAATTAACATGAAATACTTAGTTGGGTTATTGAACTCAAGATTAATTTGTTTTTGGCTACGACATAAAGGCAAAATGCAAGGAAACAACTACCAGGTTGATAAGGAACCCTTAATATGCCTTCCTATTCTTAACCCGTCTATAGATGAAAATAATATTTTAGCTAACATTGTTGAGAAAATTATTTCTGTGTCTAAAAGTGAAGATTATTCAGTTAATACAGATAAGCAAAACATTGTAAGGGAATATGAGAGACAGATTGACCAAATGGTTTACAAATTATACGGATTAAATAATGACGAGATTGGCACTCTTGAGAATAGTATATAAAAGTTATGAAACTAAAAAAGTTAATTATTGATCATTTTAGGTCAATTGAGCATATAGAGATAGACTTTCCTATTGGAGTCCCACTAATCTTGTTTGGTCCTAATAATACAGGTAAATCTAACATCCTTCAGGGAATTGAAAATATACTTGGTGAAAAATATGCAAACTACATTGAGTTCGAAGATAATGATTATTTTTTGAGGCAAAATAAATTGTATCCAAATATTTCATTTAAAGCCATATTTGATGGGAATATTAAAAGTTCATATCCAGAATCATCAACGATCTGCTTTACGACAAATCATAAGTTTAGACACTATAAAACAAAGGAGAATTTAATAGAAAACACATTTCATTATGAAGATGGGGGTCAAATGTTTTTAAAAAATGAAGAAAGAGAACAATGTCAGTTTATTCTTATCAACGCGTCTCGTGATATTAATCGACAATTTAGTTATTTTAGTCAGTACAGTGTCCTTAGTAGATTGACTAAGAAAATGCATGGCGTATTAGTTGAAAAAACAAAAATAAAACTTGACGAACATTTTAAGAGTATAAAATCAACATTTGAATTGGTACCCGAATATAAAAACTTTCTTAATAAACTGCAATCATCATTTAAAAGTAATGCAAATGGTTTTGAACATAAATTAGATATAGATCTTTCTGCATATGATCCGAACAATTACTTTCATTCACTGAGAATAATTGCAAAAGAAGGTGAAGCGGTAAGATCATTTTCAGAACTTGGAACAGGTGAACAGCAAATTTTGCTGATTTCATTTATCAAAGCATATGCAGAAACATTTAAAGGTGAACATTTTATTCTTGGTATTGAGGAGCCAGAAGCACATTTACACCCCTTAGCGCAACGGTGGTTAGCAAAGAATATTGAAAATATTTGTGAAAATGGGGCTCAGGTAATTATCACTACCCACTCACCTGAATTTCTCAACATTGAAAATTTGTCAGGTTTTGTAAAAGTCTATAAAGAAAATAATCTTACTAAGATTCTTCAGCACTCACCAAAGTCATTGGTAGAATCTTGCGTAAATTTAGGCGCTAATTCAGATAAAACAAGTGAAAAGACAATTCTCCGCTATTATAGAAGTAATACCTTTTATGAACAGTTAAGAGGATTTTTTGCTAAAAAAATTATTTTAGTTGAAGGCCCAACTGAACTTTTTTCATTACAAAATTATTTTACAAATTGTGGTTATGATTTAGTAAAAAATGGCGTTGAGATAATTGATTGTAAAGGAAAAAGTCAAATCGCCAGAAATTATAGGTTGTTTTTTTCTTACGGATATACATGTTTTTGCCTATTTGATGCAGATGAAAGTGACAGTGAGAAAAAAAGAGCAAATAAAGAATTAGCGGAAATTTTTAAATTTGATCCAGAAAATCTGACAATTGATAAAGAAAAATTTGTTACAACTAAGGGCCAAGCATATGGGTATTTTGGAAAGGATTATGAAAATTATCTAAGGGCTAATTTAAATGAATATTCAGAAAAAGAGAAACAGATTGAAGGTGAAAAAGTGCTAATTGCAAAAATTATTTCTGAGGAAAATGTAAATTATAAACCTCAATTTATTAATAATATTGCTGAATATTTAGAGCTAGAATTACGTGTTTTAGATAATGCACCTATTGCAGATCAAAAACCATCGGATAATATTCCTTTTTAAACTATGTCTCAATATTACAATCCAAATCGAAAACGAAATTTATATAACAGTCAAGAACCTTTTCGGTTAAGTCGTTCTAAAATCGACTTATTTATTAAGTGTCCTCGCTGCTTTTATTTAGATCGTAAGCTTGGAGTTGGTCAGCCACCTGGATATCCCTTTTCTCTTAATTCAGCAGTCGACAAACTTCTTAAAAAAGAATTTGATATTCATCGTGCGAACAACACATCACATCCTCTCATGAGGGAATATGGTATCGATGCAGTGCCCTTGGCTCATACTAAGATGGATGAATGGCGTGATTCTCTCAGAAGAGGGATAACGGCAAAAATTGATGGAAGCAATGTCGTGGTAACAGGTGGAGTTGATGACGTATGGGTAAATCCACAAGGTGAATACCATATTGTCGACTATAAAGCGACTTCCAAAGATGCTGAAGTCACACTTGATGCTGAGTGGCAAGATGGATACAAACGACAGATGGAAGTATATCAGTGGTTATTTCGAAAGAACGGCTACAAAGTCTCTTCAATAGGCTATTTCGTATATTGTAATGGCGATACTGATAAAGAAGCGTTTGACGGTAGGTTGGAGTTCAAAATAAAGATTATTCCATATACTGGCGATGATTCATGGGTAGAAAAGACAGTTTTATCTGCAACTGAATGTTTAAATAATAGTAGTCTTCCCGATTCCGGCGCTGATTGTGATTTTTGTAAATATCGACAAGCTGCTAAACAATTTGAAAATATATGAATACTAGATTTTGTCAAAAATGCAAGTCAGAAAAAAATATTGATAGTTCAAATCGATCAGATAACCAAGCTATAAGCATTCTCTCTTGTGGACATAAGTTTATTGAAATTAGTCTACAGGATACTATTAAGTTGGGAGAAGAAATACAACTCAAAAAGAAGGGTGAAACAATTGAGAAATATAGAAAAGGAGATAAACCACCAAATATAAATTACACCTGTAAATTTATTGAGTATGGTGATATAGATTATGAAGCGGCTTCTGTTCTTTTTAATATCCAAAATCGTGATTACGATTTTATGAATCAAGCTGCGTTTCTTTGTGCTCAAGCTATTGAAAAATATCTAAAGGCATTTCTTATTTTCAAGTCGCCACAACATTATCCTAATTTGTCTCATCCCAAAATACTAATTGAGTTTAAAAAATTAAGCCACAATCTTATAAAAATACTTAATGAATGTATTAAGGATGATATTGATCTAAGTAAGTTTAAATCGCAAATAAAAAATATAATTAAATTTTCTTTATTGAAATATCCAGATGTTGAAGATGAGATGATTTATTCGAGTGAGGGTCTATCTATAAGCAGTGAAATTCTAAGAGACGTGAAACAAATCGGTGATTTCATAAAAGGTAAAATCGTATAACAATACCAATTGTTAATAGAATTTAAATATGTTTAATAAGATTCAGAGGTGGAAATGGAACTTTAACAGAGTAGTGGTTCTATTTGATTTATGCTATTTTATTCTCTTCAATATCATTAATATCTCGGAACCAATCAAGTATATATCTGCACTCATTCTTGTAATATTGAATGCGATTTTTCTGTTTACAAAAACAAAAAAGTTCAGCCTATTTAAATCATTGAGACTTTTATTTCGGATTAATGTCCCAATTTGGGTTGTTGTGATTTTTCTTACTTACTCCAAATATCAGTCGTTGCCATTTCAAATTATTGCCTTTGCTCTTGTATTTATAAGTTTTACCTCGATATTTACCTTCATTCTTTTGGTTATAAACCGGATCATTGAAGCTAGAAAGTTAAGATTGGCTATCTTTTTTTTAATTCTTTTTATCGTTCTTTGCTTTACCATCTCAACTCTCACCTATCAACGCTTAGTAAATGAAGGATCTGTAATTGCCGATAAACAATGTTTAAACGTCAATCCACTTATTATTCAAAGGAAAAATAGCTATACCGAAACTATTCGAATCGCTAAGGCTAATGGTAGTGAGGAAGACTATTGGAAAGAACAAATAAACTACCTTGAAATATCGAAGAAATACATACAAGCACAGCAATCGTGGCTAAAGGAACAAAGTGCATTTATAAATCGTACCGATTACAAACTTTTTATTCCTAAAATCATCCAGAAAGCTGGATTACTACAATATCAATCAAGGGAAGCTGATATGAAATCAACTATTGCAGTGACTGAAATGTTTAAGTCATTAACAGACACAAACAAACAGAAAGAACTCGCTACAACCATACTGAACGAAAAGAAAAAGCAAGAAGCGGCAGAAGCTGAACTTGATAAAATTTGGAAATCTAAATCAAACTTTGATATTAGAGTACGCTTTATACGTGTCCCTAAAACACAATGTCCTAAAGAGAATTTAAATATTCCGGAAGTACCTAATATTTTTGCACCACCAAAACAAATATTCAGGGGACCTTGGTCCTAAGTATATTTTTAAACCAATATCTAAAAGTACATGCGATTAAGTAAAAAGATGGTTGAAAGAGGAAGGAGAAAAATACAACAGGATTTATTTTTTGGGAGAAAAAGCTTTCGTAAGTTTAAGGAGACAACAAACACTTTTCTTCAAGACTCAAGCCAAATGTGGGAAAATCTTCCCCAACCGATTACAAAAAAGGATAAGGAGTATCGTGAGGGCGTAGTAGGAATAGCATCGCTTGGATCAGTATTTCTTGCCCGTATTCGAGAAGCGGAAGCTTATCGAAAATCAATAAAGTTTAGAAACTGTACATATAGAAAATATGTTGATGTAAAGAAAGGATTAACGATCTATGCTTGTAGTTTTTTTAAAATATCTGAAAATATTAATAAAACAAGTTATTTTTGCATTACAAACAAAAAGTATAAAGGCGGGTTGAAAGCTAAATTAGTAAAAACTGAGATGGATATGCCCAAACACAGTATTGAAAGGGGTAGATTTCGCTACTCTCCCCACTCTTTTACTGAATTTAACTTATTCTTATATCCTAAATTCGGAAAGAAATATGGATATAAATTTATCGGAAAGAAAAATACAAATTTATATGTTCAATCGTTAACCAATGAAAAACAAACAGAAGGCAAATAAGTTGATAGAGGATGCAGCATCCCAATGGCTACAAATAGTGTTAATGCACATTAAACACAATAGACTGTCAAAAAAAGATAAAATAATAACTAAATGAACCTAAACCTAAGTGAAATAATACTAAAATCTCTATTTCAGTCTGTCCAGATGATGTGGCCATTTTATTCTTTACTTCTTCTTTTAGTTTTAGGGAAAATTGCACTAATGGTTTATAAACACAATCAGCTTAGTAAAGCCGGAATGTTTGAGATAGACAAATTGACAGGAGATGATTTCGAGAAATATTTAGCAATTCTTTTTGAAAAACTCGGATACAAAGTTCAGATAGTTGGGTCACATAAAGGAGACTATGGAACAGATTTAATCATAGAGAAACAAGGAGTCAGAACTGCTGTCCAAGCAAAATGTTGGCATAATCCCGTTGGGATCAAATCCATTCAAGAAGTATACGGTTCACTTCACATTTATAACTCAACTAAGGCACTTGTCGTAACAAACAACTATTTTACTCACCAAGCAAAGCTCCTTGCGGAAACAAATAACGTCGAACTTTGGGATAGGGACTTACTTGCAAAAACCATATTATCAACCACCGTTTAATCTATATGGATATTGAAGAGGAAATTAGAAAGAAAATGGATGAGTTAGTTAGTCAATCTTCTATACTTGTCGCTTCTCCTGAGACAATTGAAAAGCTAAAAGCAAAAGGTCATCCAATAAGATCTTCAACAATAACATATAAAGATTATTTAGATGCACTCTTCGATAAACGAAGAAAAATTGCAGATAGTTTAATCAAAACATTACCCCAACTTTCTGATTCTATTGCTAATAGTACAATTTCTGCTTTATATGAAGAACTAAAAGAATGTTTTGCATTTGGTATACCTGGTGCAGGAATCACTCTAGCACTTATATTATTTGAATTAGCTTGTAAATATAGGTTATTTGAAGAATGGAAAAAGAATGACCCAAACAGTAAGTGGGAGCGCATAGAGGGAATTAAGCTCACTACAGTTATTAAGGGGTTAAAGAAACATAAGGTAATATCAGAGGAAGAAAGAAGTAAGTTGGATGAATTTAATGTCGATACAAGAAATTCATACATACACTACAATATTCAAAAATTAGTAAAAGATATGGTTATTGGTGAATTACCTTCAATGAATATTGAAACGGGTGAAGTCACTGTGGTTAAAGATGTTAATGCTTCAAAGTATCCACATTTATGGTTCTCAGCTAAAAGAGTGCTTGATCAAAAAACTGTTGTTTTAATAGTATCTTTTTGTATCTCATGGGTAAATCGACTACTTTCGACTGGTAAATAAATTGGATATAATGTTCTCGTGGACTTTCAATACTTGAAAGATAAACAACACTACATTGACCGCTACGATATTTTAACTATCGAGGATTGTCTCCATCACTATTGTTCAGTACGAGACGGCATGTTAAAAGAAAAAGATAAACAATTTGCCAAATATTCACAAAAAAAGTTTGAGGAAGAGATTAATAAGTGCCTAAATCTTCTGTTATTCAGTATCAAAGGACAGTGCTATAAAAACAAGGCAAAAACTATACAAGAATGGATGGATAAGGATAGAAAAATGCAGGAGCTATATGACAACACGCCTACTCCACAAGATATTAGGTGTAAAGATTGCAAAACTTCAATGACTTACACGGACAAAAACCTACACAATGCTTTTGACCCCAATGCCCAAATGACATTCATGTTCAAATGTACAAAATGTAACAAGCGACAAGTGGTATATAAGGATGGGTCAGAGTGGAAGTATGATCCACCTAAATGCCCAAAATGTAAACACAATTTGAAAACAGACCTAAAATTTAAGGGTGATGTAAGCATATTTACTTCAAAATGCCCGAAGTGCGGATATAAAGATAAACATGAAAGTGACCATGCCCAATTCCAAAGGGAACAGGAGGCAAAGGAGAAAAAAGATAAAGAGTTACTGGAACGATATAGAAAGGAGTTGTGCTTATCAGATAAAGAAGGTCAAGAATACATCGAAACAGAAGAGGCGTTTGAAGTTGCTGCAGTGGTACGAGCAGAAGAAAAACAAAAATATGACAGTCCAGTTTACGAGAGATCCCTTGAGTTGAAGAAAACAAAGATTTCAGACTTGGAAACCATACTTACCAAAACGCTGGAAAAGGAAAAGTATATTAAACTCTCATTGGGAAAACCTGACATGCACCAATATGTCACTGTTCCCTTTACCCTTCAGGATTCAGATCATAAACGGGAAGATAGAACAAGTGTAAAAGAGCTTGAAAAACTCTTAAAACAAACCCTAGAAGACACGAACTGGCGACTTATGGGTAATTCCATCTCTTATCGACTCGGGTACCTTGAAGGAACCCTGCGAGGTTATGAGGGAAAAGAAGAAATGATGAAGCTTGCAGGACTGAAAGAAGAAACAAAACCTAAGCCAAAGATTGACGAGGTAAAACAACAAAAATATGCCTACAATAACGTAGTGCAACTAGCAAAGTTATTTGGGGAACATGAAGGTATTGAAGCTATACGCACCCGTCGTCTTGAGAAAGAACCTGATGGGTTCTTCTTAAATGATGGGAAAGTGGGATATACGTGTGGTATTTGTGGGGAATCTATTTCCGGAGACAATACATGGTGGGATTTGAAAGGAATACGATGTTCAGATTGCCAAAGAAACCTAAAAGCAGGGGTTGTTCCTCTTGAAATATTCGATGATAATTATGGATATGATGTAGTCGTCAAAAGTTGGCAAATGCAGTCGGATTATAATATTCATCCTTCAACACTCAGAAAGCTGTGTAGACTAGGAACACTAAAAAGCAGGGAGTTGAAACGTCTTGATGGGGCAGTATACGAAAGATTATTTGTTGTAAATGAGAATGAAGATTTTTTTAAAGAGCATCCAAAGAAGCCTAAAATGAAAGTGGAAATTACTAATTCGCTTAGCAAGAATCTAAAAAGAAATGAACGAGCATCTTGAACCTATATTTAGAATTTTTTTAACTGGACTAGAAGAATCAGAAATCGATTATTGGGTTTACGGAGGCATTGCTGTTGCTGCCCTAGTAGGAAGATTTATAAGAAAAAATGGAAATAGAGATGTTGACATTTTTGTAAAAGAAATAGAAATGGATAACGTAAGATCGATATTAGAAAGTAGGTGCTATGACCAAGATCTTATTTGGAATGAGTGTCGTCCATTTAAAAAAGATGGATTTTCGAGGCGAAAGTTAGAAGTTAGGAGAGGTCGAGATGAACTTCTTTCTATTGTTCCAGTTTTTTTAACAACCAGTGAGGCAATATTAGTATTTAGAAATGGTGCAAAAAAATACTCCAAAGATATTCTTAAAAGAGTTGAGAGAAAAATTTCTGGTAATGTATTTTACACATCTTCTGATACGTTTATAAGAAAGATTTTTAAGGATACTTTTCGAGGAAAAAGAAACTGGAGGAAAAGAAGTGAAATTATGGAAGACGCAAAAACAGCCCTAACTCCTGAAGAGTTTAGACAATATTTTCAGCAATAGTAAATTGATGCTCTTATTAGAATAATAATTTGAAACTAGTTTTTGTAGAATTCCAAAACTAACATTTCTAAATCGTGGAATAATTGATCTAAAACTGTCATTTTACCTCTAACTTGCACATTGGCATCCCAAATGGTTTCATTATAAGCGGCTGCTCCCTCTCTTGATAGAATGGCAGTTTCATGGAATGCTTGTATAGCATGCCGAAGACCCTCAATTTGATTATGTTCCCTATATTTATTTATTCCTGTTTCAACTTCCCATAATCTATCTTTGTGCAGTAAAATGCTAAAATTCGTACGTCCTTTAAGATTCTGTATCCCTTCATGTATTTCGTCTACTTTTTCTTTTATTTTATTTTCCATATATTGTCTTTTATAAATAAATATTAATATAAGGTTATTGTTCCTCAAAAAGCTGACGAGGAGGGACCTAACCGTTAGGTTAAGTCGTAGATCGACGCTGAAGGCGCATACTGTTTGACCCAGTTTGCTGAGTCTACCGCAGCTTGCTTAGTGGTGTATCCTTCGCTCCAAGCAACCTCTCGGTTATTCGAAGCTATGAGTCTCCATCTATATTCACCTGCGCGATCCACATAGATTTGGAATCGTACCATCTCTTTTTTCACCTCCTTTCCACTGATAACGAGGGACGCTAGAACTTGTGCCTCCCCCACGTGAAAATACGAAAAGTTCATATTCTCACGAGGAGGGCTAAGCTAGACTGATACCAACATTATCGGGGGCGGAAGTTTCCTCGCCAGCTTATTAAAGAACAATTATCTGTTATCAGAGTACCATTTTAATTGCTAATTTTCAAGAATAATAAATATATCAAAAAGCATCATTATATTTGAGACACCCTTTTTTATAGTGTCTCATTTGTCCCATTTAGCCCCGAGTTATAAGGATAGAATGTCTCATTTTTTGGTACAATGTACCACAGAGCAAGGTTGGAACTATAAGGACTAAGTTGTTCCAGACCCGAGTGCTCCGCCCTCATAAAATAAAAAATTGGATTAATATCTCTTAAATATTAAATAGTGTACGATAAGGATGTGATTACACTACAATTCCTGAGATCATTTCGTTTTGGTGAATATGCCTATTTTGATTTAATTGTTTCGTTTCTTGGAATATACTTACTATCTCCCTTACTTTCAAAGCTTTTCATCAAACTAAAGCTTGAGGTATCAAGAAAAAGCTGGCTCTTACTAACCCTACCTTTAAGTATTATTATTCACCTAGCAGTTCAAAACATTACTCCCATGACAAAGAATTTTATTGATTCAAATGGACACTACGTGTTGAAAGGAGCAATACTTATCTTTTTCATTCTCGGAGTAAAGGATATCAAATATAAAAAAGAGAGAGAATAAAAGAATTGTATGTCAGATTACAAAAATAATGTTAATCAGATTACTGATCAATATTTCATACATTTATATGCTTTTATATAGACAAAATAAGTCAATTTTATTATTAACAAATAATATGAGAAATAGAAGAAAATCATCACAATATGTAATGGAAAAATACAAAGCAATAAAGAATGAACCAGTCTATGCAACGGTTGATCAATTTATGAGAAAAATAAAGGAGTTGGTTTTAAAATAAACATGAGAAAATATTTCTTAATTATTCCTTTGATTATTTTCTTTTTTGCAGCATCAAACGTTGCTGCTGAACAAGTTTATCTAAATGATGATGTTGGTATCCAAACAACCATTAAGATAGAAACAAATGATAGGTTTATTTGGCGGGGTTATGTAGCAAAAACCGGCACGGGTGATTTTGGAGTATTACATCAAACGATTGCCATTCCTCAAGATTTGGAAGAAAGTCTTAAAAAGGATGGGATATTGGAAATCAATAATACGATTCAGGTTGCTGGAATAAATCAAAATGGAATAAAGATCGCACAAGAAATCAAATTGATATCTTTACCTCATGCAAGCGATAAAAATAGTTTAGATGATCTTCTGAATTCTATAAAAGATTTGTTTTAAACAAATTTTCTTTTTGTGAACGAGATAGATTTGCTCAAAAAGTGTAACAAGTTCATCTTCTAACTCTGGTTTTCAAACTATGCTAACAACTACTTCTGTTCCAACAATAAGTCCAACCCCTACTTCATAGAAGCTCCAATAACATCTTCCACACGCTCTCCGCACAGATTTTTCAAACTACGACATGATATAATTTATTGTTAATATTTTATCCAAAATATGGTAAAAACAAAAAAAGTAGAGTCCTTTAAAGTCAGTGGAGAAGAATTGATAAAAAAATTTAAGGAACTGATAAAAGAAGGTAATGTACGAAGAATTACCATTAAAGAAAAAACAGGGAAAACTATTATCGATATCCCTCTCACCATCGGAGTTGTCGGCGCCGTTCTTGCACCGGTTCTTGCTGCAGTTGGTGCAATTGCCGCTTTGATTGCCGAATGTACCATTGCGGTTGAAAGAGAAGTTAAAGAATAATCATATATTGAAATTGTTCGTTTGTTTTTTGTATAAAATAGGTTCCATCATCACTGTAAATCAGATATTTACAGTGTAAATCCACGCTTACCGTAAAAGTTTTAAAAGCTTTGATATAATTCTTATTATTACCTGTTAATTTTATTCATATGAAATGTCCAACCTGTTTAATTGAATTATCCAAAAAAGAATATAACGGTATTGAGGTTGATGAATGCATTAAATGTGGTGGTATGTGGTTTGAAGCGCAAGAAGTAGACCAGCTGGAAGATACGGTTTTGAATCAAGATGAGTTTAAAAATACGATGATCACTCATGTTCGAGACAGTGAAAAAAATTGCCCGAAATGTGAGCAAAGAATGAAGAAATTTAACTACCGATGGGAAGATCTAGAACTTGATTATTGCGCTAAGAGTGATGGATATTGGTTAGACAAAGGTGAAGAAAAAAGGATAACAGAAATCATTACCCAGCAGGCAAATGATTTAGACAGGAAATTTAGAATTGAGGAACAATGGTCTAATAATCTAAAAGGGCTTCAATCTCCTTCTATTATTTCAAAAATTAGAAACTTAATCGGATTATAAACCATAATTGTGTCGATCTCTTTCTGCTCGCATCAGTTTATTATGCTTTGATATAATGATTAAGTGGAAAAAATAAAAGAGCTGGAAAAAAGAATCATTGAGATTGAAAAAAGAAATAAAAAAGTAGAACAAGATAAAGCGTGGGAAACCTCACTATTAAGAAGATTGCTTTTGATACTCTTTACTTACCTAACTATTGGGATTTATATGAAATTTGTCCTGAATACAGATCCTTGGCTTAACGCGATTATTCCATCACTTGGTTTTTATTTATCGACATTATCATTGCCCTTTTTTAAGAAAATTTGGGATAAGTATTTTTACAAAAAAGGGTAATAAAAGTTCCAACACCGTTCCACGCTCTCCGCCTAATATTTTGGATTTTTACAGTAATCTAATACTAAATAACTTCTCCATTTATATACTTTATTTTTCTTTGATACAATAAAAATATGAATAAAACAAAGATGGGAATATTGTTTGGAATTATGGCAGGGATTATCGATATCGTTCCGATGATTATTCAGAAGCTAACATGGGATGCAAATTTATCTGCATTTTTATTTTGGGTTATATCTGGATATTTAATAGCCAACATAAAGAGCAAATTTACTGGTGCAGTTAAAGGCGTTTTTATTTCATTTCTTGTTTTGATTCCTTCTGCTGTGTTAATTGGATGGAAGGAACCGATTTCTCTTATTCCTATTTGTATTATGACGCTGATTTTAGGAGCAATGTTAGGATACTTAATTGATAGATAGAAGAGGTTGTTTATGAAGTGACCATATACAACAATTGTGCGTGAAAAGTTCCAATAGCATCCCACGCTCTCCGCAGATTGTTTACTTCCTTAAAATTGCATTCATGTCTAATTCCAGATTATTGAAGCGTTCTTTTAGGAAATCAAGAGAGTCTGCTACTCCTTTATTATATAAATCTGACCCAAAAGTTTGAAGCATGAAATTCAATATTTCTTCAGCGGCAACAACACCAATTTTTTCTCCTCGTTCACATTCAAAATAATTAATGATATCCGTGATTATTATTCTTCTTTTTTCATCACTTATTAAATCACAAGCACGTTTTACTTTTGTCATAAACTAATTCTATCACTTAGACAGGTATTTAGTGCCTTGCTGTCTTGAATAATCCTATAGTACATGATATAATACGTGCCTATGGCAGAAAGACTCATGAAAGCTAAAGAAGGCTCATTGCCAAAAATAGGAAACTTTAGAAGAGTGGTAGAAGCTGCTCCGGTTGGACCAAATACTATAAATCCTTTCAAATTTTTTTGGATTAGGGCTCATGATTTTTTTTCACCTGAAAACCAGATTGCAAAAGCATTTCCCGAAGCGGGGCTTGACCAAATGTATACACTCTGGCATGGATTCGAAACAACTGAAAAAAGAACTCAGCGGTTAGTAAGTGCATCTCAGCTTCCTTCTCTTCCTGAGCTAGAAAAAAAAGATATAGACGAGGTTGCGCAAAAAAATGGCTCACTTATTTCGCAGTTTAGAGATAATCTAACACTTTTTATTGCAGGTAATTTTAAAGATTGGTCACTAGCGGAAAGAGCAATGAATGCTGCGGTTGAATTTGAAGCAATCGCAGATGAACCAAGAGAAAACCAAATAACAGCTTTCTGTGAGGCGGTAGATGAAGTGTCAACCGAAAGAGAGCTCACGCCAGAATTTATAAGACAGAGGATTGCTCAATGGTTGATCGATGAAATGTTTACTGAAGGAGCACAATATGCGGCTTTGTACCTAAACACAGAATATGATGATCCAACAAGCCTAAGAGATTATATTGAATTGGAAAAAGATGAGTTAAAAGCCGCACTTCATGACGAGCTATGGAGTACAGAAACTTTACACCGTAGAGAAGGGGAGTTCAAAAGACTTCTGAATACTCTATATAAAGGTGACTATTATAGGAGTAACTATTCTCCTGAAAATGCTGACATATTGGCATTCAAAGAGCTTTGGTCAGCCGCAAAAGGAACAGCGGCGAAACTAAAAGCGGTCTCAGCGATAAAACTCATGGATGATCAGTATCAAATTTACGAGTCTCTTAGAGGCAATCAAGTATTTGATATCGAGCTATCTGAGGATGAGGCAGATCTTGAATAAGTGATATAATTAATTGATGAAAATATTTGTAGCTCATTCGAGTAATTTTGATTTTAAAAATGAATTATATCTACCTTTACGAAATTCTTCATTAAATAATAAACATATATTTTTTTACCTCAGGAAAACGGTAAAGAAAAAATAACAAAAGAGATAATAAAATCTTGTGATGTTATAGTAGCTGAAGTTTCTTACCCCTCAACTGGACAAGGAATTGAATTAGGATGGGCTACTGTTTTTGAGAAACCAATTATATGTATTTTCAAAAAAGATCATAAATACTCACATTCGCTTAACTTTATTACCAATCAATTTATTGAGTACAGTAATGCTGATGAACTGATCTCAAAATTGACAGATAAGCTAGACGCATTAGACAAAAAATAATTTTCAACACCCTACCACTTTCTCTATTTTAGTTTTTTATTGCTTGATATAATTTTCCCATGGTCATACAAAGGGCAAAAAAAGAAGAGGTTCATGAGATTAAAAAACTATTAACTGAGACGTGGATCAATACATACAATGAAATCTACTCCCCAGACACAATAAAAAATATAACTTCACAGTGGCATAAACCAGAGTTACTGATCGTGCAGATTCAAGACCCAGATGTATATTTTGGCCTTGCTAAGGAACAAGATAAAATCGTCGGATTAATCACCGTGAGACGAGAAAACAACGACAATCTTACAATGTATAGGTTATATATTCATCCAAATTTTCAAAGACAGGGTATTGGCACGAAACTTATACAAGAAGCGTTAAAAGTGTTTAAAGGATGTAAAAAATTGAATATTGAAGTTGAGCAGCAAAATATGAAAGGTGTTTCTTTTTATAGAAAACAGGGTTTTAAAGAAATTGGAAGAAAAACAGAAAAAGTTGGCAATGATGAAGTATTTACGGTTAAGATGGAAAAAGATATTTACAATTAAGCGAAAGTTCCAACATCTTGGCATACTCTCAACCTTCATAAATCGTGAAGCGAAGAATTCTGAGTTTCGTTACTTCTTCAGTTAATTATTTAAACAATTAATGCATATTAGTATGATAGAATTGTATAAATATGAAAACAGCAACAGATGATGGCGTGCCGCTGCAACATTTAATTTTCCCATAACCTTCAGGCGTATTAGTTGCCTGCAAAGGTGCGGGAACTAATACAAATATGATTTCATTTTTGAGCGTAATAATTTTTCTTTTAGGCTATATTGCTATTTCTCAAGAGCACCTAACAAGAGTAAGTAAAACATCAGTGAGCCTTATTCTAGCTGCGGTCTTGTGGTTCTTAGTATCAATAGGAGGATTTACTGGAATTGGACCAGCGCTTTCTGAATCTGGCGGAGAAATTTTCGGACTTGTAATATTTCTTCTCTCAGCGATGACGCTCGTTGAAATACTTACTCATTATGGTTTGTTTAATTATATTTATCAAAAACTTGTAGAACTGAATTTGGATGATAAGGGACAGTTTTTTATCATTACTTTTCTTGCTTTTATTTTTTCTTCATTTCTAGATAATTTAACGACAACAATTATATTCCTTCAGATTTCAATAAGATTTTTTAAGGGTAAAAATCTTGTACGATCTGCTTCGGCTATTGTCATAGCTGCAAACGCTGGAGGAGTTTTCTCTCCAATTGGAGACGTTACAACAACAATGCTATGGTTGGCAAATAAGTTTTCCGCACAAACAATTTTCCAGCAGGGATTTCTTCCATCTTTAGTTGTCTTTATCGTGAGTACGGCACTCATCGGACGTACCATTGCCAAAAGTGCACCAGATAAAATAGAAAAAGTAAGTAGGCTTGGTAGGACAGAATGGATAGTTATATCTTTATGTTTAATGTCTTTTTTGCTACCGCTTCTCATGACTCTTATTCATCTACCACCCTATCTTGGATTACTACTTGGGTTGGGAGTAGTATGGTTGTTGGTTGATCTAGCCAAGCTTCGTTCATCACAAAGTGCAAGTCTCTCTGTATCGATTGAAAGGTTCTTTCAAAAAACAGACATTGCAAGCCTCTATTTCTTTATTGGAATTCTTCTCTCAGTCAGCGCCTTAAGTCATTTAGGTATCCTTGAAATAATATCACAAAAAGTCTTTACAAATACTCCCTCCGTGTCAAGAATCATCATAGGCAATATCACCATTGGAGGACTTTCTGCCATATTTGACAACATACCTCTTACGGCCGCCGCGATGGAAATAATTAAAACAACCGATACAAGTCTTTGGGTTTTATTAGCTATTACAACGGGGGTTGGCGGATCACTTCTTTTAATAGGTTCAGCTCCTGGAATCATTGCAATGGCAATTATCGAAGAATTGAATTTCAAATCGTATTTAAAGATAGCTACACTACCAGCAATTATTTCCTATGGATCAGGTCTTCTCGTGTGGTATTTACAATACATCTTATTTTGACAAAACTAATCTCACCCTTATAGTATGAGTGTGAAAAAAGGAAAGCCCAAGAAGAGTATTTATCTCATAAAATAAACCCGCAAAAAAACTGCGGGTTTATTTTGTGTTTCTAATAATCTTCTTAAGTCTGCGATTGTGTATCGGTTGGTGTATTTGACGGGACTTCGTTCGTTGATGGTTCCGCCGGTACTACTGGAGTTGATGGAACCTCAGGTGTAACTGGCTCAATGGGAGTAATCACCGGAGGTGTGATTGGCTGTGTTGGGTTCGGATTTTGTGTATCATCCATAAGTTTATAAAATGAACTAATAATAATTCATTATAACAATAAAAATTGAAATGTATCTTTTAAAGATAGCTAATGTAGATGAAGAAGTTATTGCATGGATTAATGAATCCTACTATTTAAAGAGTAAATAATGAAGTATTTGATATACTTTTTGCATGATAAGGGCAGTATTATTTGATTTTGACGGAACACTGGCAAACACTCTTCCTTTTTATATAAAAGCCTACGATAAAGCTATTAAATCAATAGGATTTAAGTTTGATGAAAAGACGATTGTTGAAAAATGTTTTGGAAAAAAAGAAAAAACCGTGTGTGATTCGCTTGGGGTTCCAGAAAAAACTAAAGAATTTACAGACAGTTATTTTTTAGCAGTAAAGGAGTTGTTTAGACAAGCCCCGCTTTTCGCTGAAACATTACCCTTATTAGATTGGTTGAAGAAACAAGGAATAAAAATAATAATCATTACTTTTGCATATAGGTGGTATATTGACCAGATGCTGAAACAATATAACTTAGATGATTCTTTTGATTTTACGATAAGTACTGACGATATTGTGCACCCAAAACCACATCCTGAAGCAGTATTTACGGCATGTAAAAAACTGGGGGTCCCACCTAAAAATACGATAGTAGTAGGTGATTCAAAAAGTGATATTTTGATGGGCAATGAAGCGGGAAGTAAGACTGTATTATATACACGTAAAGAGTATGATCTTTTTTATTCATTGGAAGAACTTAAAAAAACCAATCCAACGTATATAATCGATGATTTATCAAAATTAAAAGATATTGTGTTGAAAAGTTAAATCATCTAAATAAAAAGGGGGTTTCTCTATTTCGCCCTTACAAAGAAGACAAGCCATTTTTTATTGGAATGATCTGTTTCATATGTCTCCAATACCTCAAAGCCCTCCCTTATCAATATATTCTTAAATTCTTCTTCTTTATAAAAAGAAAAAAAACGTTTATATCCAATCCCACAATGATCACCCTCAACAAATTTTTCACCTTCTCCTTTTTTTAAAGTTATACAACCAATTGCTCCTTTTTTGATAACTTTGTGAATGCTTTGTAGGGCATTTCCTATCCTATCTTTTGGCATATGTAGAAGTACTGCACAAGCCCAAAATAAATCAAAACTGTCTTTTGGAAAATCCAGTTCATAAACACTTTGTTTAAGAAAGGTGATGCCGGGATTATCTTTGCGTGCTTGTTCAAGTAGTCCGTCGGAATAGTCGACTCCAGCATAATCATATCCTAATTGAACTAATTCCTTAGCATCTATCCCGCTACCTGATCCAATGTCTAAAATTTTCCCAGAGGGTTGGTATTGTTTAAGTTTTTGTTTTTCTACCACCCATCTTTGATGTTTATTGTCTGTGAGGCGTGATGATGCAAACTTTGATGCGTTTTGATTATATGAATCGATCGTTTCCTGCTCTTGAGTAGTCAATTTCATAATCTATATTTTACACCCTTCATCCTACCATTTCTATTTGCGTGTAGAGAAGATACCCATTATGAATCTCCATATAGAGGAAAAGGTATTTTGTACTTTGTGTACCGCTTGCACTGGGAGTGGTTTAGGAGAGGGGGTAAGGGTTGGTTTAGGTGATGGGGTGATGGTCGGAAGAGGAGAGGGAGTGGGTGTTGCGGTGGGTAGAATTCGCGGTGTGACTGTAGCAAAATTTGATACAGGTCCTGCTCCGTATTTGAGCTCGTTTTGCCTCCCCATTTCTCTCAATCTATCAAGCGTTTCTTGTGAGGGTGGAGGAGGAAGACCAGCAGCTATAATCTGTCTTGTCAAAAAGGCACAAACCAAATTAGCTATTGAAATAGTGACAACGTGTTTTTTCATTTTTCTATATTGTATATTATACCAAATTACCATATAAGGATATTTTGCTATACTTTCTGTAATGAAAATCGATTTAAGTAAATTAAATTATTCTTTTAAGAAAAAACCCGTGCTTGTGGGTGGCGGAGCTATGGAATACTATGGATTAAGAAAAAGCGGCAAAGATATTGATTTTGTGGCTCATGATGATGATGTTTTTGAACTCATCAAACTATACCCACATAGAGTGAAGGATTTATTTGGCGATCTTGGAGTATGTCCTCATATCTTTGAGATATGGAGAACTATCTGTTATTTTGACTATTCTTACTATAAGGAAAATGCGATAGAGAAAGACGATTATTACATAATATCTTTAGAAAAATTATTAGTAATGAAAGCGCTCGCCATGAAAAAAGCAAAATATCTTAAAGACGTCCATTTGATAACTGAGCATATTTTGAGCAATCAAGGATTAAAATATGAAGAACAAAGACGACTCAACAAACGCATTTTGAGTCAAATAGAGAATATTGTGTATATTGAAAAGACTGACTAGAAAGAGGTTGTTCAACTACCATTATTAGAGTTTAACATAATCAATGATCTGCGAAAAAGTATCGGCGAAGAAATCAACTTTAATACCTTTAAAATCATCCCGTGTTCTTATCTTGCTTTCTAAAAGTGCGACAAAATGAAGACCTGCCCCTTTAGCACAAATGGCGTCACTTAATGAATCTCCCATGTAGACGGCCTCACTTGGGCCAACTTTGAATCGGGATAAAATTTCTTTAAAAACATGCGGATTGGGTTTTGAATGTTGCAGATTATCCTTATGATAAAATCCATCCAGTCTCTTGCTAAGGGAATGATCTATATGAATCAAATGCTTTACTTCACCCATTGTACGGGAAGTCAAGATCGCCAACTTTAGACCTAGCATCTTGAGTCTGTCCAGTACCTCAAGATTAATATCGCTTATGACATCCACCTCATTTCTTTCTATGAATTCGGGTAACGTTTTTTCTAAGCGCACCATAAACTCATCTTCGTTGATACCAGGAATCCTTTCTTTTATAGCATCTCTGATAGGTGTACCCCAATTCTTAAGATGAGTCCTATGATCCATGGGCGGAAAACCCATCTGTTTTGCAATGTGATTTTCAATGGTAAGACAGGCTTTTTCAGTCAGAGATAGGGTATCATCAAAGTCTATGATTACTAGTTTGATCATGTAGACAATTATATCAATAGATTTTTTGCCCTTGCAAACTTGAAAAATAATGTTATACCTATTAGTATATAGTCTATGGGAGAAACAACTTTTCCATATCCCGCTCAGCAAAATAAAAGTAAAAAAACAAAGCTCCTCGTTATAGTGGGCGCCATTATACTTGCTTTGGTCGTAGTAGGTTTCATTATAGCCAGTCGACCAAAGGACACAGATGAAAAGAAGGATACGACAACTACTCCTACAGAAGAACCCTCACCCACAGAAAAACCAAAGATAGAAAAAACAGAAGTAACAATCCAGGTATTGAATGGGACCGGTACTCCGGGTCAAGCAGGCACGGCAGTAAAAGCTCTTGAAGAAGCAGGATACAGCACCGACAATATCAAATCAGATAACGCTGAGGAGTATGACCATACAGTTACGACCATTGAAGTTCGCGCAGGTTTTGAAGAAATAGCCAATGACATAAAAGACATACTTGAATCAACGTTTGATGAGATTACGGTAAGTTCATCCACTCTTGATGAAGATAGTGAGTTTGATGTCGTTGTGGTGACGGGAGGAGAGATATATAAAGCAGAGTCCTCCTCATCTTCATCTTCCGAATCCTCATCTTCCTCCTCATCGTCTTCATCATCCTCAAGCTCCGAGTCTCCAACGTCTACCCCAAGCCCAACTCCGTAAATAGTTATTGATATAATCTACTTAATGAAGCTCCTTTATACGAAAATATGGAATTTAGCGAAACCATTTTATAAAAAAGGAAGACCTATGGATATTGACCACATACAATGGATGATGAAGATGGTAAAAATCGTGTGTAAGAAGGAAGGTTTGGATGAAGAAATACTCATGCCGCTTGCCATCTTACATGACGTTGGCTATGCAATACTATTGGATCCTGTTAATACCAACTATTATAAAAAAGATGTTAGAAAAGCTCATATGAAAACGGGGGAGGAGATTGCTAAAAAAATTTTAGCTTCTGTCAATTACCCAAAAGATAAATCAAAAAGAATCATAAAGTATGTAGGAATCCATGACAACTGGGCGTTTGGTGAAGTTGAAATATACATAAATGACAGAATACTTGGAACATTTAAAGACCTCGATTATCTTTGGATCTATACAAAAAAAGGGTTTGATGCAATAAAGAAAGTGCTTCATAAGAATGAAGCAGAAATGTTTAAACAGCTAAAAGATGAGGTTTCACCCATATACGGAAAAAAACCCTTTTCAACTTCCCTCACCCGTACATTAAGGGAGATCTATCTACAAGAACGAAAAATTGAATATAATTTACTGGAATAATTTTTTCAGTGCGTCCTGATTTGCTGGAGTTATCATCTCTTTAAGTATATTAGTGCTTGAGGCGGGTAGAGGAGTGTTCATTTGTTTAAACAAAATGGTCGATATACCTATACTTATACCAAGAGCACAGATCGTCAATAAAAAAGCCATCAATCCTGCTTTCATATCGTCTTTTGAACCGTCACCAAAAAAAATATATTTGATGAAGTAATATAGTCCAATAGGCGGTAACAGAATGCTCAAAACATATGCTTTTATATATCCTTGACGTGAGGCAAAACTACGTTCTTTCGTGTCTATCTCAAGAAGCGCTTGATAAGCTTCAATATCTTTATGTCCCTCCATGTTTAAATTATACACCGAAAAATACTACTTGACTTTTTTATTAATAACTATTACTATTTTTGTATTAGTTAATATTAATTACTAAATATTATGAATAAAACTTATCTCATCATCGCAGTCGTTATAGTCTTGGGACTCATTGGGTTGTGGTATTTTAACCAACCCTCCTTTTCAACAAACAATGAATCTGCGCCAGCGCAGAGCTCTTCTGCTCCAACTAGTTCATCATCCTTTAGCAGTCCGGCCACCACCGAACAAGAGATGACGATTGTGCAGGTTGAAGCAGGATCTTTTTACTATAAACCAAGCATCATAACCGTAAAAAAAGGCCAAAAAGTTAAAATTGTTATGAATAGCGTAAGCCTTATGCATGATTTCAATATAGACGAACTTTCCGTCAAGATGCCTATCATACAAAGTGGAGGTACGGGCTCTGTTGAGTTTGTGCCGGATCAAGTCGGAACATTTGAGTATTACTGTTCTGTAGGTCAACATCGTGCAAATGGACAAGTGGGCAGTCTTATCGTACAAGAATAGGTTGTATAATACCTATATCAATGCGTAAAATGTTTCTGATTGGCTCAATCATAGTGTCTGTTATCTTTATACTTTTCCTGTACTATACCTTTTTTGCCGCACCAGGAAGCTCAAAGACTATTGAGATTGTAACCGTCCCTCAATCCTCCTCAAACTTTGACATGATGGATCACCTAGATAGAAAAGAGTTTATTAAAAATAAACAAGCGTTTCGCCTATTAATGGAATTATTCAAGAAGACAGACCAAGTACAGCCGGGCGGTTATCGGTTAAGTCAGAGTATGGATTCATTTCAAATTCTAAAAAAAATCTCTTCACGTCCTGATCTTGTATGGGTTAAGATCGGATCGTGTCTGCGCAAAGAACAAATCGGCGAGATCTTAAGCCATACCCTTTCGTGGAAAAGTGATGAACTTGATAAGTGGAACACTATATACACTGATTCGCTACCTGAGTATTTTGAAGGCGTTTACTATCCTGACACATATCTTATCCCCAGAGACGAACCAGGGGAAGCCATAGCCAAGCGCCTCATCAACAGATTTAACGAACAGTTCGCCCCCTATGCAGCCCCATACATCAAGGCCAATATCAGATGGACAACAGGACTTAAAATCGCATCTCTTATCGCGCGTGAGGCGGCGGGAGGAGAAGACATGAAGCTCATATCCGGCATCATCTGGAACAGACTCAATATCGGCATGCCGCTTCAGATTGATGCAACTATGCAGTATACAGCAGGAAAGGGGAGTGATGGCAAATGGTGGGGGAATATCGACATAAAAGAAAAACAAAAAGACTCTCCCTACAATTCATATCTTTATAAAGGACTTCCGCCTACTCCCATATGCAATCCAAGCATAGAGTATATTGAAGCGGCTTTAAACCCAGAAGAGACACCTTGTCTTTTTTATCTCCATGATAAAAATAAACAGATTCACTGCGCCAAAACGTATGAAGAACACCTTGAAAATATTACCCGCTACTTGGAATAATCAATCTACTCGGTATAATGGATTATAGAAAGATGAAAAAAATATCTGTATTTGTTGTTTGTATCTTTATTGCCATAGCCTCTTTCTATCTCCTATATACCAGAAAACCTCAAAAACAGGAAGTTAAAGAAATCCAAGAAAAAAAACTTCCGCTTCTTACATATACGTTTAAGAATCTTAAAAAGACTCACTTTCCAAGCACGAAGATTACAATCGAAATGAAGATGGGTGAAAAAACAAATTCGTTTTCTCAGATGTTTTATTTTTCTACTCCATCAAGTCCTGATAAAAAAGACATGTTGAGAGTAAGCGGCCTCATGAATCTGCCAAAAAAGAAAGGTAATTATCCTATCATAGTAATGCTAAGGGGGTTTGTACCTGATGATATATATGCTCCAGGTATTGGGACCCAACATGTAGCTGAGAGTCTGGCAGAACATGGATTTATTACACTTGCTCCTGATTTTTTGGGATTTGGTGAGTCCGCACCACCGTCAAGTGATCCTTTTGAAGCTCGTTTCCAGACTTATACGACGGCACTAACTCTTCTTTCCTCACTCTCTACCCTTAACGAAGCACTTGATGCAAGTTATTCCGGCACTATTCAAGCTAATACCAATAATATTGGTATCTGGGGACATAGCAACGGAGGACACATAGCGCTTTCTCTGCTTGCTATATCAGGAAGGTCATATCCGACTGTGCTTTGGGCTCCTGTCTCAAAAACATTTCCATACTCAATTTTGTTTTATACAGATGAATCAGATGATCATGGAAAGGCCCTGCGGAAAGCGCTTTCGAATTTTGAAGTTGATTATGACACGGAGGCTTTTTCGCCATCCATGTATTATGGATGGATCAAAGCCCCTTTATCCATCCATCAGGGAGACGTAGATGATGCGGTTCCAAAAGAATGGTCAGATGAACTCGTATCAAATCTGGAAAAAAATAAGATCGATGTGATATATCACACATATCATGCCGACCACAACATGTTGCCCTCAAGTTGGTCTCAAGCTGTTGGCAAAAGCATCTCTTTTTATGACGCAAACTTTAAAAATTAAGGAGCAATCTTGGTATGAAGAAAGAGTCTTTTATCAAATCAGTGTCTAAAATCATCAAAATACTTGAAAGCAGTGATAAGCTCATCTTTCCAAACAACTCTCTTTTTGAGATGAGCAAAAATAAAATCTTTACGCCTTTTGGTGACGTATTGCCTCTTCTACTTAAATACAGAAGCCCTCTGAAAAATGATCTCATAGACACACAACTTCTTGAAAAAATGATACAACTGTTGATTGATAAACAGGCTCTTATAAGGCTTAATCATATTGGTTTTTGCTACGCGGTGATCGATCAAGAAAAAGAAAGAAAACGCCTTGCACTTCTTACAAAGAAAACAAATTTCCATCTATACCAAGAAAAGTCAAACGATTGCTCCCTATGGCTTTTTGTCGGTGATACAAAAAACTGGCAAGATCCTATGCTTGAATTCCTTCCAGTTGCATCCAATACAAAAGACCGATGGATGATCCATTACTGGCTGCCCCATATCCACATCGACTTAGACACTACCCTCACTGAAGTAGAAATCGAACTTATGATAGATAAAGTATTTGGAGATAAGATCGAACCCTATCGCTCTGTTGTCATAGATAAGGTTACCTATCTTGTCAGGGCATATGTAGGTACGATCGATGGAATAAATATCCATTTAGACTTTGCAACCAAGAGGCGAAGGGTAAAATACATGAGGGAAGAGTTGCTTAAAAAGCTCGTGTGAATATGCACAAACATATCATTATCACTGCATCAGATAAGACGTATGGTGATTTTCTTATCAACGGCTGGCTCCATTCGCTTAAGAAAAACGTGGACCTCTCCAATACTGACATACTTGTCATTGATTTTGGTTTATCCACGCAACAAGTAACTACTCTCATCAAAAAAGGAGTAATGATAGAAAAGGGGACTATAAAAAACCATATAGTCATCCAGCGTTTTTTAGATGCCGGACGCATACTTCAGTTATCTCAGTATAGCCATTATTCCCAGATCCTTTTTATAGACGGAGGAGATATCATATTCCAAAAAGACATCTCTTCAGTATTTGAACAGACCCCTCACATCTTTCGTGCGGTTACACTGGAGTTAGAAATGTTCTTTTACGATGTCCATGTAAGGGGTAAATTTGAGGAAAAGCAGGGGAAAATGATTTGGGAATTTCTCAAAGATAAGCCAGTCATCAATGCCGGAGTCATCTTTGCCCCTAGGGGTTTGTTTATTCATCTATGTGATGAAATACGGCGCCTCATCTCCTCAAAAGAGCAGTGGGGAAGCGATCAGGTAGTGGTTAACTATGTGTTATATAAAAAAGGCGTCACGCTTTTGCCCGCAACTTACAACTACATAATCAATACCGCCAAAGAACAATGCATTCTACGAAACGGGTTATTCTTCACCAATGATGGAAAAAAAGCCGCAATCGTACACAATGCAGGACGATTTAATTTTATGAGGTCTATCGACAATTTCGGATATGGAAAAGGCAGAAACAAACTCCGGGGTTTTCTCTATCATATAAAGCGGATCTTCTTCATCGTTCTTGACGCTGTAAAGGCGGTTGCAAAATCACATTCTCCATGATATAATATATCTATTCGCATGGATTATTTGAACCTGCTTATTGAACGGATTTCTTCAGTAGTTTACTACTCTTTGTAAAACGTTTCAGTTTCTTCAAATTGAAGGGGATTATGAACAATTATAGTTTAAGGGTCCTTCCTTCTGGATCGCCTGGGTTGAGACATACAGTCCAATCAGAGTAATCTAACGGTAAGAATAAGCAGATTCAAATACATCTTCCATGCGTTTTTGTGTATTGATATAATTTTGGGGTATGGATAAAATAATCTCAACCCTAAATTCGTATGCCAATCCTCAAAAAGCAAAGATACTTCAGCGTTTTTTCAAAACCGGTAGGGAAGAGTATGGTGAAGGAGACAGATTCTTAGGTATAGTCGTCCCTTTACAGAGAAAGATAGCAAGACAGTATCAAGATCTCACATTAAACGATGTTTTGTTGTTACTCAAAAATCCTATACATGAATACCGTCTTGTAGCACTTCTCATCCTTATTCTTCAATACAACGGGGGAGATGAGAAAACTAAGGATAAAGTAGTTCGCCTATATCTTAAAAATACAAAATTCATAAATAACTGGGATCTGGTTGACTTATCTGCTCCTCAGATAGTGGGAGAGTATTTGAAAGATAAAGATAAATCAGTTCTTTATAAAATGGCCAAAACTGATGACCTATGGAAAAAAAGGATTGCTATGCTTTCCTGTTTCACGTTTATTAAAAACCATTCATACAAAGATGCGCTTACTGTCGCCACCATACTTTTGTCTGACAAACATGACCTTATACATAAAGCTGTGGGATGGATGCTGCGAGAAATAGGTAAACGAAACCAGAGAGTTGAGGAGGAGTTCCTTAAAAAATATTATCATGTTATGCCACGCACCATGCTCCGTTATGCAATAGAACGATTTGAGGATAAAAAAAGACAATTATATATGTCATCAACTATCAAGAGACATCATTAATAGTAAAAATGACTTTTCCTTTTGGAGTTGTGACAATGATTTTGTCTCCTTTTCTTTTTCCCCGCAGAGCTTTTCCGATCGGGGAATAGACAGAAATCTTCCCCCTCATAATATCTGATTCATATCCATCCACAAGATAGACTGTTTTTTCTTGACCATCATCCTCTTCTAATGTGACTCTTGAACCCAGGTCTATGTATCCGTCTTTCGGGGGATCAACAACCACGGCGGACCGAAGTATTTTATCAATTCGTCTTATACGTGAATCAATCCTTGATAGTGCACTGCGCGCTACCCTATAAGCTGCATTTTCTGAGAGGTCACCCATTTCCCTGGCTCGCTGCAGTTCACTTACCGCTTTGACTCTATTTAGTATAAGACCATCATATTCCTTCTTTAGGTCTGCATATCCCCCCCTTGTAAACTTTATCTTTTGCATATGTATATTGTACTCTACGGACATGTTATTTATGCTTTATTTTGCCTCAAAACCGACCTATAAATTGATTCTTAAGATGACTTATAGTATAATATACTATACATATTCAATATGTACTTTTATTTGTGCAAGTCCTGTTGTGGCTTGTTTGAAGAATAGCTCTTCATAACCGGTCCAAGGGGACAGAATATGTAGTGATGAAAGTCATTGCGTTTTTGTTTTGCATAAAACAAATATGGCTTTTGTCGCACCTTGACAAGCTTGAGTTTAGGGATTTCAAAGCTTCCATTTTACCAATGATGGAACACATCATTTATAAAGCGGAGGCTTTGAGAAAAGATAAAGTAGAAGACTACGCTTAAATCGCTTAAATCACAAATAAAAAGGAGTAATAAAAATGGACAAAATCACGCGGATTTTGATTCTGATTTTAATTCTAAGTTTGGTGGGATGCACCACAACACCAACACAAGAAGCATCGCCAACTCAGTCTACCACCGAAGTTGTCAAAACTACCAAATCAACCTATCTTCCAATTGTATTCTCTACAAGAAGCGTCGGGTGTATTATTACGAACGCTGAAATTGCAGGGACTAACTACAGCACTGTAAGAAGCAACCAGGACTGTGGTTGCTTGCTCACAGAATATGACGACGTGGAAGGTAGGCATAATATTTATTTCATCCGCCCTGTTACTGATGCGGGGGTAGGCGTGCCATCCGGCACATACCAAACATCAGCGAGTGAATCGCTGTGTGATGAAATGGCAGCAGAATTTCAGCAACTTACCGTATCCGTCCCCGCCGCATCTGGTTCAAAGTAGTCTTAAGTAGTCTTATAAGTTTATGAACTAAACTCAAAGCCCAAAAAAATGGAGTCTGTATCTGCCCTAAACAAGCAGATTGGTTGCGGCTGCTATTTTGCAGCCCGCTAGCTTTTTTTTGCTAGCCATTTTCCCAACCACCACCCAGACTCCTTTTTTTCGTACCAACATTACTAATTTACTCCGTGCTCATGGCGCTTGTGTCAAGTTCATTGATGTTGTCGTCATGGTTTAGATCAAGATCAGATGCATAGATGGGATTGTCACCGTCTTTTGTCTTTCCAACTACTTTATTCCAGCATGGATCAACATGATTGCATGGAGATGCTTTACGGATAAGGTCTGCATCTTCTGCATCTACCGCACCATCACGGTTAATGTCTCCTTTCAAACTTGTCTGCGATAGATCACCCTTTCCATTTGTTGTAGATGAGGCATTATTTGAAGGACTTTTCATAAGAAAGAAAAAACCTATTCCTATGGCAAGAATGACGATGAGGGTTAAAACGATTATAACTGCGACCGATCCTTTTTCTTTTTGCATATGATCAACTAGGAACTCTTAATATATATACTATATATTGTATTTACACCTCTTGTCAATAAACCGGAATTAAATGTATAATGGTTACGCGAACCTGTTCTATGATAACTAATAAATCCTCCTATAAGCGTTATGCTCCTTATATAATCCTGGGTGTTATATCTATCTCGTTTTTATTGATACTGAGAGCATACCGTCCGCATGAACTCAAAACAAGCCTTTCACTCCGTTTTAAAGAACTATTTTCAAATACCCCAACTGTTGAGATCGCAGGATTTGATGAAGGAGAGAACTGGAAGGGTAATTATACACGTGACAGCATGCAGACTTTTGATGGCGAAACAGGTGTCAATCTTTTTTCCACTCAAAACAAACCAAACACAGTCTCATTATATAAATCGTTTGATCTTTCACCTTATAAGACCATCTTTGCCTATATCTATCTGAAAAATGAACTGATATTTCAGAGAGTAGAGTCACTTACCGTCGGCTTCCAATCAAAAGACAAAGATAAAACAAGCTACACCATTCATGATCTTAAGAAGGGATGGAGTCTTATCGCCATGGACAAGGAAGATTTTAAAAATAAAGATTTTGACTGGAAAAAAATAGATTCCACAACACTAGAGCTTGTTTCAAAAAAAGGGGAGACTGTCCAGCTAACGTTTGATCGAATCTGGGCTCAAAATCCAAATTCAGATAGTAAACTTTTTTTGTCATATATGTCTCAATTTGTCAATCATAAAACCATCGGCAAGTCTACCTTCCTCCATCTAGCATCACCTAAAAGCACTAATCTTGTGTTACGCAAATTGATTGAAAAGAATGATTTTTCATACACGGTCACTTTTGCCCCCCTCAAACTTGGTTCGTTTGGTCTATCTTTCCTCACAGATCCACAACTGGAAAACGGATATTTTTTTACACTAAACGGAAAACAGATGAACCAATGGCAACTTACCAAAAAGACAAAAAAAAATATTGCAATTCTTGCAGAGGGCGAATTAAAAAATAATACACTTGAGAAACAGGCTTATCTTTGGCTCCGCGTTGAGAAGCGGGGAGAAAAAATAACTCCATCCATATCGCTTGACGGACAAAACTATTTGTCCATACAAGAATACAAAGATAGTGCTTTTTCTAAAGGATACTTAGGAGTACTTTATGAAGGGTCGTTTCTTGTTGATAGTATTGAAGTTAAGGAGTAATATAAGTTACCAATCCTACTATGATAGTCAGAAACAAAGATCAAAGAGTGGCTGTACTTGTCGATGTACAGAACCTTTATTATTCAGCAAAAAATTTATACAAATCGCGTGTCAATTTTAAGAACCTTCTCTCCATCGTTACACAGAAAAGACTTTTGGTTAGAGCAATCGCTTATGTTATCAAGGCTGATACCAATGAAAAGGAAAGTGAGTTCTTTGATGCACTCAACTCTGCAGGCTTTGAAGTAAAAGAAAAACCACTCCAAACATTTTATGACGGAGCAAAGAAAGGGGATTGGGATTTGGGAATCGCTATGGATGCTATACGTTTGGGGCATAAGGTCGACTCAATCATACTAGTCTCTGGAGACGGTGACTTTAAACCCGTTGTCAACTACCTGCAGCAGTCACTTGGATGCTTGGTCGAGGTAGTTGCCTTTAGGAAAACTGCCAATCATGAACTCATTGAGATAGCGGATGATTTTTTGGATATTGAAAAGCGTAAAGAATCACTTCTGTTTAAAATTTAAAATACCCCTTTACAAGTAAATACTTTCCTGTTTTAATGTAATTAGTACAGTATAAGCTGTAACAATTAGATTGTTGGGAAATACATATTTGTTATGTGTTTCATTCTTTTTTTGATTAGCAGATAGTTAGTTTATCTGCTAATGAATACATAGTTCGTGTGTAGATTGCTGTGACAATCTAATCCTTAGCCTCTTGAGTCTCTACTTATCTCATCTTGCTTTTTTTAATAAACCCATTTAGAATATCAGAACTTATGAATACAAAAAAAATTGCTTTAACAATAGGTTCTGTCGTAGTAACGTTTCTCTTTTTATTTTTAGTCTACACTTTGACTAATAAGATCGCAGATTACAAAAATATTACTGTCATTCAACCAAGTGATCATGTGAAGTGGGCGTCAAAAGGGGAACATGTCCTTGTTGAGTACAGTGATCTACAATGTCCTGCATGTAAAACATTTCATGAATTACTTAACTCATTTGAATCAAGCAAAAGTGCATATGCCAAAATACCAAAAAATACAACCCTTATATATCGCCACTTTCCTTTATACCAAATCCATGAAAGTGCGTTTGATACGGCGTACGCCGCAGAGGCTGCTGGCAAACAAGGCAAATTCTTTCCCATGCTTGACATCATCTTTAAAGACCAGGAAAATCTTTCCACAACCACAAATATAAAAGGTTATCTGCTAAGCAAGGCAAACGAACTAGGGCTTGATAAAGCCAAATTCGAAAGGGATATCGCCTCAAAAGAGGTCAAGGATAAGGTGCAGAGTGATCTAAGCCAAGGAGAAGGAGCTAATATAGGCGGAACACCTAGTTTTTTCCTTGACGGAAAGAAGCTTGAATTCAAGACGCTTGAGGAGTTCATACAGATCTTGGAAAAACTTTAGACTCCTATATAGAGCATAAAATCAAGTAAATCTAATATCTACCATATGCTATAATGAGTGCATGTATCAGTCTCTAGGGGGTAGAAAAATTCACTATTCCATAGAAGGAAGCGGACCACCTATCATATTTGTACATGGCTGGGGAGGTACGATACAAAGCTTAACTCCTCTTGCCAATCTATTTTCTCACCATACCAGAGTACTTCTTGATCTTCCTGGGTTTGGTAAAAGCGACCCTCCTGAAAAGAACTGGGGAGTAGAGGAGTACGCAAAATGCATAAGCGAGTTGCTTTTGAAGCTTAATATAAAACAAACGACATATGTGGGTCATTCATTTGGAGGATCACTTGGTATTTATCTTGCATCTACTAGTCCCGCATTCATTAACAAACTAATCCTTTGTAGCAGTTCATACAAACGTACCGGCATCACATCAAATGCCCGCACCTCTTGGATAAAAAAACTGCCCCTTCCCCCCCTTCTTCTTTTAGCCCTTCGCAAGGCTGCATACCGCATACTCTATCCCGGTTCTGATGCTCTTAAATTTCCCCATGTTGAGGAGAACTTAAGAAGGGTGCTGTCTCAGGATCTCTCCCTTCATCTTGCCAACATCCACGCCCCAACACTTATCATCTGGGGTAAACAAGACATAGACACACCTCTTAACCTTGCGGAAGAACTGCACCAGAAAATCGCCAACTCAAAACTTATTTTGTTTGATGATGCGACTCATGGATTACCGCTCAAAAATCCAAGGGGAGTTTATAAAGAGATAGTCAAATTCATATGATACATACAACTTTGATCATCTTGGGGATAATATTTGGCATTGCTAAAATAAGTGACTATATTTATATATTTCAGCTCAAAGAATACAGAATGGATCGCCTTATATCTGCAATCCACGACAAAGGTCTTGTATATGTTTTTTTAACATGGAGACATTTCCCCGCAAAGAGCATTAGAAATATACTTATTTTTATAATATCTCTTTGTTTCTTTATTTTGTTTATCTTAAGGGCAAAGATTACATCCATACGCCTTGCTTTTGTATTTATTTTGATTTCTCTTCCTTTGAGCTTTATAAGTGTATATGTAGGAGTTCTTTTCACTTCAATTTTATCTTATATCAAAAGAGCTTACGTAATCAAAAAAGCAAAGAGTCTTTTATCAGAATCAAATATTATCACCATAGGAATAACCGGCTCATATGGCAAAACTACAACTAAAGAGTATCTCTATACTATGCTTTCATCTACGTTTAAGGTTGCAAAAACAGACGCAAACATGAATACTGATGTGGGGGTAGCTATCTCAATACTTAAAAATGTAAAACGAGAAACGCAGATTTTTATCGCCGAGATGGGAGCTTACAAAAGAGGGGAGATAAGGGCGATCTGTAATCTCATCCAACCCACCTATGGCATCATCACTGGTATTGGTAACCAGCACTTAGATTTATTTGGCTCAAAACAAAATCTGATTGACTCAAAAAAAGAACTCCTTTTATCTCTTCCACAGTCTGGCAAAGCATATATAAATAAAGGTACATATCAGGAGAGTATTTTTGAAAAAGACGCAAAATCGAGGCTATTTTTCTATGTAGGCGTTGATACTTCATCAAATCTTATCCCCTGTATTGAACTAGCAAAAGATTTGGGGATTGCTCAAGAAAAAATAAATACGGCGATTGCAGATATACAAAAAATTACAAACTCCCTTACTCCGTTGCGTTATAAAGGAGGGGGACTTATCTTGGATAATTCATACAACACATCGGTTGAGGGATTTATAAATACCATCAATGTTTTGGCACAAAGAAATGAACAGAAAAAAATTATCGTCTCAAGAGGTATCCTTGAACTAGGTACGGATAAAAAAACTTCCTATGAAAAAATACTGCAAGCACTTAACGCTTCAAAGATTATTCTGTTTACGACAGATCATGATTTTAAGATAAATGATTACTCTTCCGTTGTCTATTTCAAAAGCGAAACCGACCTGTCTTCAACTATAATAAATGAACTGAAAGAACAGGTAATCGTCGCTTTTGAAGGCAGATATGATAAACGAATTATCAATAAATTAAAAAATACATGATATCAACCGATTTTGCACCAAATGAATTAAGAGATGACGCTTCAATAAGCCTTATAACTCTTTTTCAACCATGGCTGTGGAGACAAGGAAAAGAAATGGGTTTATGTATAGATATACTGCAATCCATGTTTCCAAGGACAAAGATCTCTCTATTTCTATCAGGAAGAGCCTCACTTTATTTGTTGCTTAAAGCCCTTCACCTTTCACCTCATTCTACAGTTGCACTCGTTGGTTTTACCTGCGAAGCGGTTGTTCTACCCATCCAAGCGCTCAATCTTAAACCTCTTTATATCGATATTGAAAAAGACATGTACTCCATGGATCTTAATGATTTAAAAAAGAAAATTTCAGATACAACCTCTGTCATAGTCCTGCAACATACCTTTGGCATTATACCTAAATATCGAGATGAGGTCTTAAAACTTGCTAAAGAAAGGAATATATATGTCATTGAAGACCTTGCTCATGGATTTGATCCATCGTTTTGGCAAAAGCAGGTCTTGAGTGATAGTCAAGCACTATTACTATCGTTTGGACGATCCAAAGCTTTATCCTCAGTGTTCGGCGGAGCTGTGGTTACAAGTAACCATAGTGTTGCGTTGACCCTAGCCTCAATCTCTCAGTCTCTTGATTATCCGCATTTTTACATCATGATTAAGTTATTACTCTATAAACCTATTTCTTATATGATAAAGATTGCCTATAATATCCCTCTTTTGGGGAAGCTTATCCATAAAATCTGTATCTCTACAGGGCTCATCATAGCCGAAATATCAAAGGAAGAAAAGGGGGGAACGTATAGTCCTTATCTTGAGAAAAAGTATCCTAATGCCTTGGCAAAACTACTCCTTCACCAATTAAATAAGTTTGATGAAGTGAGACAACAGCGTAAAATGATATCTGATTTGTATATCCAGTCATTTGGTGTTACTAACTTAACGCCGGAAGCGTTTCCTCGTTTTCCAATACTTATAAAAAATAGGCCTCACGTTCTTAAAGAATTTGCCAAACGGAATATATTTTTTGGAAGTTGGTATTCGCAACCCGTTGCGCCGAAGGAATTGCTGCTTGAGAAGGTAGGATATATAATGGGATCCTGTCCTGTCGCAGAGCAAATTAATAAAGAAATAATAAATCTACCGACACTGATTACAGAAAAAGAGGCGGAGGGAATTGTTAGACAACTTAAAAAGTTTCAATGATCAATTGTCAATTCTCAATGATTTTTCAATATATTAATTATCAAACAATTAAAAATTGGAATTTGAAAATTGAAAATTTGTTAGAAATATGCACATAAAAGAAATCACAGATTATACCGTTTGGACCAATCATTTCAATCAATTCGATTCTCCTTCGTTCCTTCAATCTTGGGAATGGGGAGAACTACAGAAAAAATTAGGATATATAACACTGCGTTTTGGGATATACGACGATGTCATTCCCGCGAAGGCGGGAATCCAGGCTACAAATAGTCTTATTGGAATAGCCCAAATAATCAAGATAAAAGCTAGGCGGGGAAACATGCTCTTTATACCTCATGGTCCTATCTTTAAATCAACGCTTCACAGTACACAACTATTTAAGATATTAACTGTACTCAAAGATTACCTTGCAGACTGTGCCAAAAAGGAAGGATACGCTTTTGTCCGGTTTGCACCCATTTGGGAAAATAAACCAGAGTATAGACAGATGTTTAAAGATCTTGGATGTAAAACCGCTCCAATCTATATGCACTCTGAACGGGTATGGATACTTGATGTCACCAAGCCCGAAGAACAATTGCTTTCTGAAATGAGGAAGACTACACGGTACTCTATCAGAAAGGCTGAGAAGGAAGGTGTGGTCGTCAAAAAACGAGATGATGAGGAAGCTATCGATGAGTTTGTCCGATTATACAAAGAGACTGCAGATCGAGAAAACTTTACTCCGTTTTCCCCAAAGTATCTTTTGAATGAATTTAAAGCGTTTCATAAAACAGGTAGCTCGAGCTGGTTCTTTAGTTATGAAAAGGATGGCAGGCTCACAGCTGCCGCTCTTATCAACTATACACAATCAACTGCCTTTTATCATCAAGGAGCAACGCTCCATAGTAAGATCCCTACATCGTATATCTTGCAATGGGAATCTATAAAAGAAGCAAAGAGAAGGGGATGTAAATACTATAACTTCTGGGGGACCCTACAGATAGGAAGAACTCCCAAAAGTTGGGGTGGTTTGACTCTTTTTAAACAAGGATTTGGTGGTTTCCAAAGGGATTATGTACCAACTCAAGACTATATAGTCAATTGGCCACGTTACCATGTCAATTTCCTGTATGAACAATATCTGAAATACAAACGAGGAATCTGATTTACTATTCTGCTATAATTTTTCACATGGATGTACAACAGATTCTGCAGAGTGCTGCCGCAAAAGGAGGGGAGTCGCTCCTCACCTTTTTCCATAAAGAACTTACCCTTTCCAAAAAGACCTCTCATCAAAACCTGGTTTCCCAAGCTGATCTGGCAAGCCAGCAAGTGATTAAATCCGAGATACTGTCATTTATGATAGATCGGGGAATAGATGAAAAAGAAATCGGATTTATTGGTGAGGAGAATCTGAATTCCCAAGGAAAACATCTTTTTATCATCGATCCCCTAGACGGCACTAATAATTTTGCCTCAGGTCATGATCATTTTGGCATATCAATCGCTTATGTCTTTGAAGGTGTACTTTCAGCTGGACTTATCTATCAACCATTTACAAACACTTTCTATATTGGCGAACTTAGGAAAGGTGCTTTTAAAATAGGTCCTGATGGAGAAAAAAAAGAGATGAGGATCAAATATACGAATTTGGAAAATACGTTGGTTGCCACATATCTTACTTCAAGTCAAGACGCACTTAACAAACTCATTCCTGTGATGTTGCGTCTCAATAAAGTGACAAGGGGCATACGCATCCTTGGCTCTTTTGTACTGGATGCCGCATTGTTTTCCAATATGGTAAATAGCATCAATGTCCTCCTTCATGCTCATCCCTATTTGTGGGATATTGCAGCCGCCAAACTCATCATAGAAGAATCAGGTGGAGTAATGACGGATTGGCAAGGAAACCCTATACAACTTCGTCTTGATGCCCCTCACATGAACTATTCAATCCTTGCCTGCCATCCTGATAATCTTCAGGAGATCCTAAAAATAATCGCCGCATAAAAAAAGACCCGAGTCGTCACCCGGATCTTTTTTATTCGATTTACTCGAATCAATTAACTTCAGTTATGGACATGTTGCGTCAATAAATAAAGTTGGGTAAGTATAACTCTTTGCAGAGTTACACCCACATCTCCATTTATCTCCATAAGCATCTTCCGCTGTACAAGAACCAACCGGTAATTTAGTACCGTTAGTCAATGCGCATTGGTAATCAGGAAAATTCGCCTCAACACACGTCGCTGCTGGTTTGGTACAGTTTGTATTGTCTGAAACGCTTCCTGTCGTTGTTATATCACCTGTTGCATTTGTTTTACATCGAAATCCAGTGTTTGCACCACTTGATGTCAAAATACATTTATAGATAGTGCCACCAACATCTACATTTGCCCAGTGATATGGAGTTGATACATCTGTCACATTGCTTCCACCATACATACAATTAATGACTGGTGTCGGCGCTGCACAAGATGCCTCATTCTCCCAAGTAGGATAGGAAAGTCCACGACTACAATTACATTGTTTCTTACCTTCTGGCGCACAGGCACCTATAGCATACTCTGTTCCATTGACACCTTCACATGTTCCTGTACAAGTAACAGCCTCTGCACAATCTCGATCACTAGAGGTCGCTCCTCTAATTGCATTACCTGAGATTGTATCAACAGTAAGTGAACATTTTATTCCTATGTTTTTTGGTGTTGCAGCTCCATCTGTTAGACATTTTTTTGTTACAGCTCCAACTGTTACATCTGCCGTTTGATTAAATGTCTCTGCACCTGTACTATCAGTTTTATAGTAGATTTTTTCACCATAAGAACACCTTACAGTTGGTCTACATGTTGCATAGTCAGTGACTATTGTGCTTGTTACAGAGTCACATTTTCTACCAGTAAGTTCTGGTCTAGTCTTACTTTCAGTACCATCGGCCAATGTGTCAGTTGTTAACGCTCTTTTTTCACAACCAGATGTTGCGTCCCAATTGCCAGTACCTACGGTGCATGAATTTGTGCCTGCTTTTGTATTACTCGACAGATTTTGACTGTTCATGTAATTGGCAAATAACACTACTCCAAGTAGAAGTACTGCCACTGCTGCGATGAAAGCGACACTCTTACTTATACATACTTTTTCGTTCTTCATTTTGTGTCACCCCCTCTCCGTGAAGTAAAAATGATTAAAGGGTTCCCGCAATATAATAAGAAGTTATACATGTAATATAAATTTTTCATGAAAAACTAATACATTATTCATTTAATACTAATTTGAGGGGTGTGTCAAGAGGAAGTGAGACTATAATAACAATATTCAATATTCAATTGTCAATTTTCATTCAATATCAAATTATTCAGTTCTCAAAAACCTCTCTTCTTACTACTTCTTATGATTGCAGAGAATATTAAGAGAAGTTCGTGCGTTTCTTTCCAATATAATCTTAGTTTGTCTCTTCGTTCATGATTTACTCTGGCGAGAAGTCTTCACCAATGCTGTGTTTCTTTTATTTCTTTTTTTGCAATACTTATCTTATGAACAAAGTCCTTTTTGCTCTCTGATTCAACCGCCTCACAATAATTTGCCCCTATTGACCCAGATGAACCAATTAATTGCTCAATAATACGCTTGTTAATGGAGTTGATTGAAATTGATTTCACTTCGTCAATTATGTGCTCTGCCAACAGAGCAGTACGCTCTTCAAGATTGTAGTTCTTTGATAAATGATCCCTTGATGCTTGATTGATCACTAAAAAATGATAATTGAACCTTGGTTAACTTACAACGGACTCCATGCTACAAAAATTACAATTCAGATCTTTGTAAAGATGTAAATTTATAGTATTCTCCGCATACAAATCGGGAATAGGGAAGAGAAAAAGACAAAAAGACTGCCATGATGGGCCAAACACTGAAAAAAGCCATTTTTTGATGGAGTTCCAGGACCGGGGAGGAAAGTGAACATAAATTGGGAATTAATTAATTTATTATTGCAAAAATAAAAAATAATTAATCATTAATTATCGATTAATTGAAATAAAAAATATACTAGTACTCCCCTTGAGTGAGGCTAATCAACGTCGTAAAAGATACAATTTACGACGTTATACATCTTTATTCTCTGCGGGTTTGGATCCCATTTTTTGCATGATGACCCATCGGTAGCAGTTTGATGATATATGGTGCAAAAAGAGAAGCAGCCACACTCACTCTTTTCATAACTACCTCTCTTTAATTGTCAGATCTCCGATCACAGTCTCTTTAATGAATACAATAATTTATGTTCTTGCACCTCTCTTGACCTCTTCTCTTACCATCACATGATGCGATTAAATTTAGATTATCATTACTTGCTAAACATGCATTTTCGAGGCTAAAAAAGTACACTACAGATGATATACCCTGGGCAGTATGTCATCAGTTTAGATTATAAAGACAGTCCATTCTATTGTTTTCATGCCTATCCACACGCAGATACACAGCTTAAGAGATGAGTAATTTAGATTGCAATATCAATCTATCTTGTAATTTTTGAAGCTAAATACATGTAGTTATCCACATATCACATACATCTACTTACGGAGTGTAGTGACGGTCTGAAATATTGATCCTAAGGCTAGAAACGTATTAACCCAAGCTTGAGTTGTTCAAATTCTGTATTAAACTGAATACGAACGTACTAAATAGTCCTATAGTTTATTTTATTATGAATACTATAGGGTATTTTATTATAGGATATTATTCTTCACGTCCGTACTCCTCTCTTCCCTACCCTGAGAGTCGTAGCCTTTTTTTACCTTACCAATTAATCGTAAGAATTATTACAATTAATACAAATCCTAGAACAAATAAATACTCACGCACTGTCTCTTTAAATAAACGCTGATCAAGGTAAAGATATGTCAACCCTCCTACGCTGTAGAATACGCATGAGATAAGTAAGGCCATGATCGATGTCTGTAAGGGTATAAATGAGGCTATCAGACTGGTTTGGAGAATGATAAATCCAACCAGTAACCCAAATTGAATAATCTGTTTCTCCAAGTAAAGCTCAAGCTTGATGCTCCAAAACAAGTGTGTTGCTATCACGGTCCCCAACAAGAAAAGAAATAGGACACTAAGTAGAAAATTAAGCTTTAAAGACAGGATAAGATTGGAAAACAAAAACATAACAAGAGATTGATAAAAATAGTTTACTGAGAAGGCGGCACGATAGAGCTGAAGGCTCTTCTCTACTCCAACATTAAAGATATTGGATACAAGAAACATGGCATATATAGATATGGCATAAAAAGTTACAAAAGGTATACGAGTTAACCATCTAACCGGAAAAAGGAAATAAAAGAGATAAAATGATATCGTCACCAATACCGGCATAAGAAATAAGGTAGCCCATTCTATCTTTTCAATACCTTCAAGTATGGAAAAAAAGGTGCATAGATATGAAACAATGATAAAAACCGGGATAAAAAACCAGGCTTTATCAAAGAAAAAAAAGGTAGAGATAAGAAGTATGGTCGTTAGGATCAATGTCGATATGATAAAACGAACTCTTTTTTCTATACGACCCATTATTGAGTATATGACCTGATAATTCATATATGAAATGAGTCTGGAATATCAATATTTGAAAATACCCCATGGACATCATCAAGCCCTTCAACAGCTTCCATAACGCCAAGGACCTGGCTTATCTGGTCATGGGTAGATACGCTAATATTTAAATTTGGTTTATAAATAACCTCGCTAAGCTTTGGACGGACCTTTTCAAGGTGTTCTTTAATCTTTCCAAAAAGCTCAAAGGGTATATATACATAATAGATGGATTCGCTCTTGTCCATATCAATTGCATTTAGACTTTGAGCAAATGTGAAGATGTCCTCCTCTGTATTCTCTCCCTTATCAAACTCAACCATACCACATTTAGTAAAAAGATATGAGACTGAGCCCTGAGTTCCTAATTTTCCACCATGCTGTTCAATACAATTTTTTATCTCATTCACTGTCCTATTTGGGTTGTCGGTCGTAGCATGGATCATAAGAGCAACCCCATGTGGAGCAAACCCCTCATACATAACCTCACGTAATACATTTTTGTTATCTTTGTTTGCTTTTTCAATTGCCCTTTGGATGTTTTCTTTGGGCATATTCAAAGACTTCGCTTTATCTATGATAAGCCTCAGCTTGAAGTTATGGGAAGGATCCGGGATATTGCCCCCTTCGTGGACAGCAAGAGTAATAAGTCTTGATAGCTTGGAGAAAACCACCCCCTTTACTTTATCGTTTGCTTCCTTTTTGCGCTTTATATTTGCCCATTTTGAATGACCGGACATATGAGTCCAATTATACTTGACTTTACTGAAAAATCATATATATTGTATAAACGTATGGATGATATCGAACTGCTCGAACAGCACGCAATTGACGCTGCGATGAACCTTCAATGGCAAAATGCAATAGAGCTCAACAACCAGATTATTAAACTCAATAAAGATAATGAGTCAGCACATCTTCGCCTCGGCTTTATATATCTTCAATTAAAAGATGTAACCAAGGCAAAGAGATATTATTCTAAAGCCTTAAAAATCCAACCCCGCAACAGCGTAGCATTACAAAATCTGGAAAGAATCAAGGTCCTTGAAAAAGCAAAAACACAAAAGTCAGGTGATGCTCAAGTTTCTTTTGCAGCTGATCTGTTTATAGAAGCCATAGGAAAAACAAAAACGGTAGCACTTGCAAATCTTGGACAGAAAAACGTACTTGCCAGACTGACCATAGGTCAACCCGTTTGTCTTAAAATCAAAAAACGGCGCGTTGAGGTCCGATCCCTCGCTGGTGACTATATCGGCAATCTTCCTGATGACTTGTCAAAAAGACTTATCTTTTTTTTAAAAGCAAAAAGTTCATATTTTACCTTTATCAGAGAATCTACTTTTACCAAGGTAATTGTATTTATCAAGGAGGAAAAAAAAGGAAAAGGCGTCACCAAACAGATTTCCTTCCCCCTCAACATTCAAACAAAGATCATTGAGACTCCCCCGAATCAAAGTGGTGAAGAAAAGGAAGAAGAAACAGAAGACCAAGAAGAACACATTGATGCTTGGGAAAAAATGGCACAAGAACAGCCCAATACCGATGATAAAGAAATGCTTCTTGATATTCAGCGAGATGATTTGGATGAGGAAGAGTAATGTATGACTTTGTCTCTAAAAAAGACAATGCTTCCTTTTATTTTTCGCATCGAAATAAGCTTAGTAATTTCTTTTGGTACTCCCATATCTTTCATCGAGACAAACGCAAGTATAAAAGAAAGAACCAAAATGATGAAAAAAATGATTAGCATAAAAGTATCTCAAATGGCAAATGTCAAATATACATGTTAAATCGTAAATCTTGTTTAGATTTAATATTTGCAATGTAGATTTGAATTTTGAGATTTGACATTATTACAATATCTCCCATTCCTTTTCCGCTATCCCCAACTGTATAATTATATCAGAACTTTCAGTTCGGCCATGACTTAGCTTGCACGTAAAAAAAGCCGCCATATCAATTGCGCTTTGGGAAAAACGATCCCCCTGTTCAATGATCTTACATGATCGTTCAGTCCCCTCTTTTGTATTTTCAGAGAGATCCACAACTCGTATACCATCGCCTTCGATAATCTTTGAAATAAGGAGAGCCGTATTATAACTTCTGTGATAGATTATTTGAACAGTCTTTTGTTCTTTTCGGTATATACGATTATAGAGAAACCCTTGGTATTTTTTTGCAAAGTCCTTGTCCTGAAAAAACTCCTCCTCTACCCCTATATAGCTTTTATACTCTATCTTCTCAAATTGCCTCTTTTGTTTGCCTACAAACTTCAGAAAAATGAATATTCGGTCAAAAATGTTACTATTTGATGGAGAAAAAAAAATATCACCAAATGAAGGAAAACCAAACGATGTCTCATCAAGCTCCTCTTTCCCGTAATAGATCTCTTGACTACTACGATAGTAGTACTTATCTACGGTTGAAGCAATCGTTGCCGAAAATGCTTTTCTTATCAAATCGCTTTTTTTTTCAAGAACTATCATTTTGCCCAAAGCTCCAACACGATAGCTTCCATATCCACCGGGTACTTTCACCTTTACGTCGGGATAAAATGAAATAAAATAGTGAACTCCATCATATTTACCGAGTGAATAGAATATGGTATTTTTTCCATAATAGACGACGTTTATTCTGTCTTTTTTTATAAAAAACAATGACGCAGAGAGTTGCTTAAAAAAAATAAACACCATAACACAACTTAAAATAAAAATTAATACATAAAGAAAGATTCTTGAAGATTTGATATTTGAGATTTGAGATTTGAGCTTTCTTCTCATATCCCCTCCTGTTCTAATTTGAAATAATGAAGTTTTTCAATAATCTCCTCCTTGGGGACCCGTTTGAGAAGAAGAAGTTTTTTGATGATGGAAAGAGACGCCTCAAACTCCGGCTGAACCACTATTCTGACTCCCATATCTTTCATGCGCTTGTGGTCTTTTTTCCTATGTACCCGTCCAATAATCAATATGGATTTATTAAGTTTTCTTGCATTCAGAATGATTGTCTCTTGAGAAAATCTGTCTGGAAGCGCTGTCACTATAGCTACAGCGCTCTCTGTCTCAGCATAGTCAAGGATGTCCATGTCGGTTGGATCTCCATAAATTATATTAATCCCCTCCCGCTTTGCCTTTTCAACCGTCCTAAAATTGTAATCAATTGCTATAAAGGGAATATTCGAGAGCATAAGAGCCCTACCCACATAGGAACCAATCCTGCCATAACCACATAAAATCACATGGTTTTTAATCTCAAGAGTATCGATTGGAGACTGATTTCTGTCTAGCCGATGCTTAATATATGTATGGAGAAACGGTATGTATTGGTTTATGAGTGCTCGAATGAATCGATATGCATTCTCTTTGCCATTTATAAGAAATGGTGTAACAAGCAAGCTCAACATGACAGCCGTAATGACGAAAAGATATTCCTCCCTTGTAAACACTTTATTGGCATAAGCTACAGACATGAGGATAAAAGCATCTTCATCAATCTGAAACAGAAATAAAGAAAGATAAAAAGCAAGCTTTGAATGAAATCTCATGAAAAGAAAGATCATAAGAATTACTATGCCCTTTACCACCATCACCAAAACTCCAAATAAGATAATTTGAGGTAGTAGAAAAAAAACAGTCCCGATTTTAATATTGGTTCCAATAAAAATAAAAAAAATGACCGAGAGAAGATCTCGAAGGGGACGAACCTGAGAAAAAATATGATAGTGTTCAAGGGTCTGAGAAACAAGGATACCTGCAACAAATATACTAACAAGAACCGGGATGTGAAAAAGCGTTGAGATATATGCAATGACGAAAATCGTCAATATAATAAAAAGGTTGAGGAGTTCACGAGAAGTTTTTGCAATCTTATTGAATACAAATGGAGCGATCCTGTTGCCAAAATAATAAGCAAACCACAGTATGCAACCTGAAGTAATCATGTCAACAAGGATTTTCCAGGAAATCTCAATAAGTGAAACGTTATTGGACGTAATAGATGTAAAAATGATTACAAAAGGGATAAAAGCTAGGTCTTGAAACATCAAAATACCCATCGCAAGTTCTCCATGAAACGACCCCTCCTCTCCCCTATCTTGTATGATCTTGGCAACAAGAGCGGTAGAAGAAGAAGACAGAGCAATACCGATAAGAAATGATTGGAGAGGGGAAAATCCAAAAAAAAGGCTTAAGATACATAGGGCAACAATAGATATAATTATTTGGAGGAATCCTCCTAAAACAATGAATTTTTTCAGAGCTATCATCTGATCAAACTGTATCTCAAGTCCGAGTGTAAACATGAGGAAAACAATACCGAAGTAGGCAAAATTATTTATGATCTCACGTGAAATAAAACCGTCAAAGAAGTTACTAAGTACTATCCCTCCTAACATATAACCGATAATGGGTGAAATTCTATTTTTTTTCAACAAAAGTGCAAATACAAACGGTATGAGAAGAAATAGAGAAAAGTTAAAAAAAAATGACGAAGGAATATCACTCATAGTATGAGTATAGCAAGAAGTTAGTATAAAGTATTAAGTAGAAAGTTGCATACGGTGTCTATCGCCTCAATACTTACTACTTACTACTTGCTACTTTCTACTATTACTTATTTGTGCATTTTTTTTTCGCACGCGATGCAAAATCGTGCCTCAGGCACCAATTCCATGCGCACAAGAGGGATTACCTCATTACACTTTTCGCATACACCATATCTACCTTTCTGTATGCGTGTGGTTGCAACCTTTAAATCTTGAAGTCTTGTTTGAAGGTCTTTTATCTCAGCCTCAACAGTCTCATGCCCCACCTGCTCTCTCACGTCGGTATCAATCGCAGCGTTATCCGATGCATGGTCAGGATCAGAAAAGGGATCGTCTTTCTTCAATTGTTCAATTTGAAGAATTATTTTTTTTTGCTCCTCTTCTATCTTTTTTTTTTGCTTTACTATGAATGCTTTTGAAACTCCTTTTGACATATTGAATGGTTAAATTTTTAAAATCTTTCACTCTTCCTAATATAAGGCCTCTGAAATAATACACAAAATAAAAACTGAATGTCAAGAGCAAGATGATAGAAATCATCTTGTTAAAACTATAATTTATGAAGTATAAATGATATTGCTTGATATTGTCAAACAGAAAATATATCAATCCCTGGCCCCACAATAGAAAATATAGTGTAAAACCTTTTTTTAACCTTTCTTTTCGTATCTCAAATAATAACCGATAAGCAATCAGGGTTAAAATAAAAAAAAGTATACTTTCATATAAAGGAGTGATATTTCTCATACCGTCCATGTTTGCGTACTTAACAGACAGAATAAACTTTGTCTTCGTCCCAACTTCAAGACCCGAAAAAAAACTACCGAGTTTCCCAATAGCAAGAGCTAAAAATGCAGGCGGAACAAAATAATCGATTATCTCGGTAAACTTTATTTTTTTGACATAGGTCCACAACAAGAGACTTATGATTATGCCCGCATACATACCATAAAGTGAAAATCCCGGATATCCGTTAACCAAAACAATTTTAAGTATATTGAACCCAAATTCGCTGAAATGCAAAAACACATATATTAACCGCCCAAATAATAATCCTCCAAGTAAGCTATTAAAGAATGCATCAAACATATCTTCTTCTTTAAATGAACTTAAACGTATGAGTTTCCAAAGGAGAAAACTAGACCAGAAAAAAGCTAGTACCACAAATACACCCATGGTATATATTTTTATGAATTTTAGATCTAGTAGTACAGGCAACATAAATATATGTTAAATCGCAAATATCAAATGGCAAATCTACATATTACATCTCAAATATATAAAGATCTCATATTTGAGATGTAGATTTGAACTTTGCGATTTGATATTTGAGATAGATCTATAGTTTAGTATAATTTACCCATTATGAAAAAACAACCCTTACGAGTGGGTTTTGATCTTGATGGTGTCCTTTTATACAATCCTATTCGCATCGCAAGACCAATCGTTTCTTTTGTTAAAATCTTTTTTTTGAAAAAGAAAAGGCTTCGATTTTACTACCCGAAAACAAGACTTGAAAAAGAACTTTGGCGACTGGTACATAAATCAAGTATTTATCTTGCTCCCGGAATCGATGACATAAGACATCTCGTTAAAGAAAAAAAGATTGTAGCATACATCGTAACAGCCCGTTATAGTTTCTTAGGAAAAGAGCTAATGGACTGGGTAAAAAAACAAAAACTTGACTTAGTTTTTTCTGAAATTCACTTCAATAAAAATGATGAACAACCACATGAATTCAAGGAAAAAATGATCAACACATTAAAGCTCGATTTGTTTGTTGAGGATAATTTTGACATAGTAAAACACACTAAGAAAAAGACCAAAGCCTCAATCGTCTGGATCTATAATATATTTGACCGGGGAATCCAATACCCATACAAATTTCCTTATCTTAAAAAAGCTGTCGAGCATATAAAACGGGAAATTTCAAAACACAAATAACAAGTTCCAAACAAATCTCAAATTTCAAGCATCAAATGTTTTGAATATTGGAATTTGTTTGTGGTTTGTTATTTGTAATTTGATCGATACTATGAAGATTCTCTTTTTCTCAACATATTTTTATCCCTATATCTCTGGAATCACCACTTCCCCCTATTCTCTCTTATCCCATCTTGCAAAAAAAAACAACGTCTCCGTTTTGACATTTCCTCACCTTTCTCATCTATCCAATAGTGAACAAATAAATGGAATTCAAGTTATTCGTATGCCATATTTTTTTCGTCTGTCAAAAGGGTTTATCTCTCCACAATCACTTTTCTTTTTTCTTAGACACGTAAGAAGGTCTGATTTGGTAATACTCAATATTCCCAATTTTGAAGGATTATTTTTAGCTTTTATATCCTTTCTTTTTAGAAAAAAAATCTATTCATTATTTAACTGCAAAGTTTTTTTGGGACAAGGTATAATGTCTTCGATTATAAATTACGGGCTTAATCTGTCTATATATATACAACTACTGCTAAGTGAAAAAATCCTCACTTATACAAAAGACTATGTAACAAATATATCGATGCCAAATATTTTTCTAAAAAAAACACATTACGTTTTTCCTGTGATAAGTCAACTGGCAATTGACATAAACTATCAAAAAAAACTAAAAAAAATAAAGGGAAACGCCATATGGTTAGGGTTTATCGGAAGAGTTGCTCGAGAAAAAGGAATTGAGTATATGATTAATACCGTAAAGCTGGTACAAAAAACGTATCCTCAACTTGAGCTCATCATAGCAGGTCCATCTGGTAAACAGGTCATTGGCGAAGATGGGTACTATACGTATGTTTTGCAAGCGCTCAAAAAAAGTAAAATTCCATATCGGTTACTTAGAAAGCTTACTGAAAAATGTTTAGGAGCATTTTATAGATCGATAGATCTTCTTATTCTGCCCTCTATAAACAAAACCGAAGCATTTAGCATCGTTCAGGTTGAGGCAATGCTTCTTGGCACGCCTGTTGTCGTCACAAATCTTCCCGGTGTGAGGATACCGACACAGCTTACAAAAATGGGTAAAGTCGTTGAACCAAAAAATATTACCCAATTAGCAAATGCAATAATATACATATTGCAAAATAAGAAACTGTTCACGAACAAAAAGCTAATAGAAAATGCCGCTTCTATCTTTAATATCAAAAGAACTTTAAAAGCTTACCAAGATATCATAGAAGAATAAACCTACTTATTCATTTTTTTATCTAAATGTCTTTTCATAAATTTCATCAACCGAATCAAGTCGTTGTGCTTCTATTAAAAACTGATATGCAAATAATGAGGGCCAAACCTGGGCTGCATGATAAAGAATAAAATCTAGCAGTTTAAATACAATATTCTTGTTGGAAAGATCAAAAATGGGGGGGCCAAAATATCGAATATTTTTTACTCTAAATCCATGTTGCTCAAACAATCTTCTAAATGAATCTGTGGTAAATAAACGAATATGAGTCAGGTCAAGAATACCCCTTTTTCCATAATTGAACATACCCAATAACAGACTCAGCCTTATTGGCGCATAAGCGATATTGCCTGTACTTGCATAGAGAACACCTGAAGGTTTGAGAATATTAAATATTCGTGCGGCTGTCATCTCAGGATTCTTTAAATGCTCAATTACATCAAGCGCTAAAGCAATATCATATACTCCCCTCCCAAGCTTCTTATCAAAAGCGCTTTCAAGATCGACCATGAGAGCTTTGGCTTTTCCACTCTGTGTAGGCTTTTTGATATCAACACTTATTACTTTCTTTATTTTTTTGGCAAGTATTGCACTTAGTCTCCCTTCATTAGCTCCAAGATCAATAACTGTTTTTGTTCGATTGTCTAATGTTTTTATGATGTATTGATGAATTGAAAAGGGAGATCTTTTTAATAAATATGAATTTGCGGTTGATCCATTTGCTATATCAAATTTTGGTTCATAAAAGATACCAAATCGAGAAATATTATATTTAATCACTGATTTTAAACACTGAAAAGCATATGAGATTCCATTGACATGACAAATCTCCATGCCATAATAGGTCGGAATTTTGATCTCACGGATTTGTTTTCCCATGCCAAGAAGTTGAATAATAATCTCAGTATCAAAATGAAATCCATCACTGTTTTTTTCAAAAGGAATGGATGAAAGTGCGGCTACTTTATATGCACGATATCCTGAATGAAACTCAGATAAATGAGCATGAAGTAAGGCATTCTCAATATATGTCAAAATAATATTACCAATCCACTTATACACGGGCATTTTCCCCTTTAAGGCATCCCATTTATTGATCATTCTTGATCCAAATACTGCATCTATTGAGATGTCATTGAGTGCATTTATAATATCGGGGAGCGATTCAGGAGCATATTGACCATCTCCATGAAGGAGAATCACATAATCAAATTTTCTTTTAATCGCATATAAATATCCTAGTTTCTGATTACCACCATATCCCCTATTGTATGGTGTTTTAAGAATACGGATATGTTTGTATCCCAGATTTTTTGAGGCTATCAAAGCTTTTTTGATGCTTCTGTCGGTTGATGAATCATCAACGATAAATATTTCTGTAAACTTATTTCTTAATAATACGGGAATTCTTTTTAGCACGTTTTCGATAAAATGTTCCGCATTATACATAACGATGAAGATCGCTATTTTTTTTCTTGCTAGAAGTCTTTGCGTTTTGGGATCAAAATTCATTGATTAGAAAAAATGATTGTATAATACATATATGAGCTTTTTGAAAAAACATTATGTGAATCTTTTCCTTGTTGTCGCGCTTACATTCGTTTTTATATTCCTATTATTTCACAATTTTTTTAAAAATCCATTCTATTATTTTGCCTCAGATAATAGCGAAATCTATTTTCCTTCATGGGTTTTTATAAAAACAGCACTTCGTTCGTTTCAATTCCCTCTTTTGAATAGCTTTTGGTTTGGCGGTTCCTTACCGTTTGCCGCCACTGAATCAAGCGTGTTTTATACACCTTATATGTTGCTCAACATATTAATGGTTAATATAAACAGTCTAAACACCGCTTATCTTTATTATTTTTATTTGGAAATTCTTCATTATTTTATCGCAAGTATTGGATTCTATTTTTTGCTCAAAGATGGTCTTAAGTTAAACTCATTTTCATCTATCTTCGGAGCAATTATATATGCATGTAGCGGATCCATGATTGGCCGTTTTGTTCATGTGATCGTCATATTCACTCTAGCTTGGTTGCCCTATCTGTACTGGTCGTATCTCAAATTCAGCGAAACAAGGAAGCTTATATATGCAACAGGGGTAATCTTATCACTCATCTTTATCATAACCGGAAGTCATCCTCAATTTACTTATTATGTATTTATTTTTTTTGGGCTATTCATACTTTATACAACTATAACGATACAAAAAAAGGAACGTTTATATATATTTGTATATTCTGTTGTTTTAGTTGTATTAGCATGTCTTCTTTCCGCTCCTAAGCTTCTTCTGACCTATGAACTCTCGCAAAATATCGTCCATTCCACTTTGGAAACAAGTATAAAGAATTTGTACAACTCTCTTCATCCTTTATACTTCCTTACTCTCCTTGTTCCCTATCTTTTTGGAAGACATCAAATCGGTTACTGGGGATCAGAATATCCTTGGGGGAACTGGGAAAATTTTATCTATATAGGAATAATTCCTTTTTTTCTCTTTATTTTTGCACTTAGTTACAAAAATAAAAAATACCTTTTTTTGTTTTTGCTGAATCTCGTTATTGCCGTTTTTTTTCTGTTGGGTAAATATAATGTCGTCTCCATTTTTATGAACCAAAAACTGCCCCTATCCCAAAGCATAAGCATGATAAGCAAGATGACGTTTATGTTTCATTTTTTCTTATCCGTTCTTGTTGCAATCGGAATACATATTTTTTGGGAGCAAAAAAACAAACGAAACACATATATTATGCTGTTTGTTGTAACTGCTATTTTTATCTTTACCCTTTTTTATCTAAAAAATAATTTTGAACTCTTGCTTCCATCAAATAGACCGATACCCACTCCCTTAGCAAAGGAATTTGCCTCAAAAAACATCTTCGTCACCTTTCTCCTTTTTGGAGGAGGAGCCGCAATCATATGGCTATCTGTTCTTCTTAGACGAAAAAAGATTCTTTATGTACTCATACTTGTATATATGGCGGATATATTTATAAATGGAGGATTCTTTAATCCGATTGACTCTGCCCCATCATCTCCTGACTCATACTTCGGAACCAATACAACAATATCAAAAATAAAAGAAGATCCAGATGTCTTCCGTGTTCACAGCTTAAACCCTCGGAATATAAACATGATCCAATCGGTTGAGTCCACCTATGGATATCACACTATCGAGACTAAGGCATATCATTTTGTTGTCCCCTACCTTGAAAACAGCAACATTCTTGACTTATTAAACGTAAAATATGCGCTTTCAGCCCCTACCCCCCCGTCTCGTTTTATCCAACTACAACCCTCTCTTTGGCTTAATACCTCTTTTTTAAATAGAGTTTCGTTTATACCTTCATATCGTTTGGTGGACCAGGTAGAACAAATTGTGCCGGTTTTAACCAGTCAGACTTTTGAGCCCAAAAAAGAAGTCGTCATTCAAAATACTGACACAAACACAAAAGCACTTCAAGATTTCAACATCCCTCTTAATAAAAATAATGTGTCACGCGCTACTCCTAAGTCCTCTGTCATCATACATGAAATAAAATCAACATACGTAAGGGCAGAGCTTGATGTGTCACACGACGGTTTGGTCCTATTTTCTCAATTCATTTATCCAGGATGGCGCGCTAAAGTGGATGGCAAAGAACAGACATTGCTTGAGGCAAATGGGTTTCAGTATGCAACTCCCATTCATAAAGGACATCACATGATAGAGTTTTATTTTCAGTCCAACCCTTTGATATACGGAGCGATACTTCAAATAAGCGCCTTGCTGGGAGTCATTTTATTTATAAGCCTCAATAATAAAACGAAAGGCAAACAACTTAAAAAAGGGCAAATCGCCAAGAAAATAATTGAGTTTTGAAAGCAAATATATACGATTGAAAAGAGGGGGCGGAAACAAACCAAAACCAGATAATTTAATATCCTTAAAACCATACCGTTTTAACTTCGATATAAGATTAAAATAGCTACATTGCAGTATACCCTTCTCTACTTCCCAATTCCCTCCTATTAAAATGTGTATAAACCAAAATATATGCCACGCGTTTGGTTCAGAAAAAATAATACGGCCATCCTTTGACAAACTGTCATAAAAATCAGGAAGATAAGATGCAATGTCTACATGGTGAAGAACATCTGCCCCAATAATTGCCTTTTTATTTTTTTGCTTTGTCAAATCAACAGCAGTTTTTAAATACACACTTTTATGTATGTTTTTGGCGAATAGAACAAGGGTTTTAAGGGACTGTTTGCTTATATCAACAGCAGTGATCTTATATTTTTTTTGTATAAGAGGTATTGTCACTCTTCCTACTCCCGCACCAAAATCAACTATCTCTTCTTTTATACCGCCAAGTTTTTTTTTGATTATTTCTAATTCCTCCCTTACATGTCTTTTTGGGTGTAAAAGAAGAGTCTCATCATACTGGTTTTGTTTGACGTTGAAAAACGCCCTTTGTTTCGGATCAACGCGCATCATGGGTTTTTTTTGAGTTCTGAAAAATAAATACTGAAGGATGATCATAGACGGTAAATGACTCATCAAACCAGTTGTTTAACCAAGACGACGGATGAAAGGGAAAAAATGATTGATAGAATGGAATAAATTTCTGTATTAATTTATACTTTGTCTTCCCATCAAACAAATCCTTGTAATATTGGCCCATGCGTGGATACTTATCTGGTATCGTTGGAACACTCGCCCAGGCACGATTTGACGAAAGGATGTAGTAATCGGCTTGTTCAAGCTGTTTTTCTATTTTGTTCCATTTTTCCGGTGTATCCGGATCAAAAACTCCCATTGACTCAATAGTGAACTGTTTATTGTCTTCACCATCAAGCATCATAGGCAATGCATCATCCCAATATTCAGCTAGTATGACCGATTTCTTCGGGAGATTCTGATGTATCCAAAAAGATGCCTGGTAACGGGTATGTTTTTGCAGATAAATGCTTGAAAAAATAAGCGACCAAGCCAATAATATAAAAAGTATAAAGTATCTAGTATTAAGTATTTTGTATCTTCGAATAAACTCCCTTATGCCAAAGGCAGCAAAGATACTTAAGAAGGGGTAAATGAGGATAAGATAACGCATCGTTTTTGCAAACTGGATAGAATAATATAGGAAGTATCCAATAACCCACAAAATAATCATGACTAATTCTATTGATGTATGGCGTTTGCTCCATCTTTTAAATAACAAATAGATCCCCATTATGCTAAATACAAAATAAGGTACGCCTAAGCCAAAAAAAGATAGGTTAAATAAAGAGAAGAGAATGGGTGTCTTACTATACCATTGCACAGCGGGTGGAAAAAAAACCTTTCCGGAAGACAAGCCGGTGAGTTCTTTCATATTTTTAATAAACAAAAGGCTTGGTTGTAAAGAAAAAAAATCTGATGATTCAAAATAGTAAGGTTCAGTAATACGCAAAGTAAAATAACTCACACAAACAAATAATGCCACTATCACCGCTGCCGCAATGAACTGCTTTTTTATGAGTAAACGGAAACACAATAAGAAAAGAACAAGTGGCAGTATATATACTGCATTTATCTTTGATGCAAGAGCCAATCCGAAAAAGAAAGCACTCATTATTCCATCCCAAGATTTATCTGAATAGAAAAAGGAAAGAGAAAAATAAAAGGAAGCAAAGACAAAGGTATTTAGAAATGTATCTGTGGCAAAGAAATGGGATAACTGAATGGGCAATACAGATATCGCATATAAAAAAGTTGCCCAATATTTGATACTAGTATGAAACTTTAATTGTTTTTCAAACAACTTAGATGTTTTATAAACAAAAAAAAGAATGATAAGATCTGCCAACCCTGACAATATTCTTCCTTGAATAGCAAATGCATTATATCCATCGTTTTGCGCAACTACTGCTAGTATTTTATTTAATACAACCGGAAAAACACCATAGACAAAAAATGGGTATCCAACATTGGCGGGGTTTAGGCTTGAGACTGTTGGATCAAAATATTCTTCCCAAGTGGTTGGCACTTTCATCGCATTGCCAACCATTGTCAAGAATCGTTCGTCAGGATGAAGGTGGAGATTTGAATCCCAGTTAATATTTTGAAATCGTAAGAAAATACCAAGCAATAAAATCCCTATCAGTAGAACTTTATGAACTTTCAACTTTATAACCTTAAAATTTTATAACTTAATTTATCTTTCTTCTTTTTTCTTTACTTTGTTAAGTACTTTCGATAGGTCTTTCCCCTCTTCTTGTATGATCTTCGGTTCTCCTTTTTTAGGAATAAATGAAAGCATTACTTTAAACAATCCCCCATCTTTTTCTTCTTTCACTAACAGTTTTGTCTTTTCTACATCCGGCTTTTTTTTCACCCAGAATTTCAAATGTTCAAAAAAACCACTAAGCTTTCTTCTGCTGTCTTTCGAAAGATTTTTGCTTGTTACTTCAATTCTTTCCTTTGTACTCTCTCTCACAAACAATGAAAGGAGGTCTTTGGTTGTTATGATATTTATAGGGCGGTTTTGACCATCAACTATCACGACACTTCCAATTTTCTTTTCTAAAATCAGATGTAGAGCGTCTCGAAGATAGTCGTCTTTACTCAAGGTGAGAACGTACGTCTTTAAAAAGTGTCGAACACTTTTACTCTGCAATCCAACCTTATCGCCTGATTTGTCTTGCTTTTCTCTTTTTTTCGGGCTTGCAAGATAAGCAATAAGATCATAATAACTTAAGATCCCTCGCAACCTCATCTCCTTATTTACCACAACAAGTTTTGATACTCTAAATTTTTTCAGTTTTTGCATTGCGTATACAAGAGGATCATCTTCAAATACGGTAATAAGGGGTATTTTTTTTCGTGATAAAACCTCTTCTATTTTTGTAGTAAAGATATCAAGATTCTCCAATCTTCTAAGAAGGCTTCGAGCTGAGATATAACCAACAAATTCTTCTTTGTCGTCAAAGACAGGTAAATAATGGATTTTTGACTCGATCATAAGTTGCGCTATCTTTGAAACCGGATGTCGCAGTTTGACATGAGGAGCGTGATAAAGAGCATGCTCCACTTTTGCATTGGATGGTGATGAGGTTTTTATGACACAATAATAAGGATTAATCACTCCAAGATATTTATTTTTATCCGAAAAAACAAAGGCTGCATCGTGAGCGCTTGATAATTTGTTTAAAGCAAAAGAAAGCGTATCATGCGGACTTACCTTGATTGTATCCTCTGTTTGTATTATGTTGTATAGCTTCATGAGTTTTTAAGTTGCCAAGTAACTTATAATACTTAATACACCCCATCCTGTTGCTCCACTATTCGCTATGCCACTACTGCTTGTTACATATGAAGGTCCTGCAATGTCGATGTGAATCCATTTTGCCTTTACCACAAACTCGCCAATAAATAAAGCTCCTGTGATAGCTCCACCCCATCCACGGCTTGAAACATTCTTTAAATCTGCAATATCGCTTTTTAGCAGTTTGAGATATGGCTTGTATAAAGGCAGCTGCCATACCTCTTCTCCCTCTTCTTGAGTTATTTTTATAAAACGTTTTGTAAAGGTGTCGTTGTTACCAAAAAGGCCTGCGATATTTTCACCAAGCGCTACCTTACAAGCACCTGTAAGAGTCGCTAAATCAATTATTTCATCTGGTTGTATGTATTTTTCCGCATATGCAACTGCATCGGCAAGCGTAAGACGACCTTCTGCGTCAGTATTTATGACCTCTGCAGTTTTACCATTGAGACCACGTACCACATCGCCTGGTTTGAGAGCTTTTCCAGACGGCATATTTTCACATGCAGGTAAAATACCATATATTTCACCATAAGAAGATATATTAACTATTTTATCCAAATGTGCTAAAATTTTAAACACACCCAATACTGTTGCCCCCCCCGCCATATCAGATTTCATCTCTTCCATACCTAAGGATGGTTTGAGGGAAATTCCTCCTGAATCAAATGTGATTGACTTACCAATAAGACAAATCTTTTTTGCTTTATCCGCAGTAGCCTTGACGAAGGCAGATGTAGCCGACTTTGGATTATATTTCAATATGATGAATTTCGGTTCCCTTTCGCTTCCTTTTGCAACTCCCAAAAAAGCTCCCATACCAAGCCGTTCGCACTCTTGTCTATCTAGTACCTGTGCGGTGATTGTCCCTTGAGACTCCTTTTCAATATTAAATGCTTCTTTCATAAGAGTCTCGGGATGTACAAAAGATGCTGGTTCATTGACTAAATCACATGCAGTAGTAACACCTTTTACTATGTATTCTCCATACCGTATCCCTTGTTCAAATTCTGGAGAAAAATCTTTTTCACTATATACATACATATCTTGTACTATGTGATTCTTTTTCTTTTGTTCTTTGCTCTTATATTTATCAAACCGATAATTTCCCATATAAAATCCTATTGCACAATTTTTACCTAAGTCAAAAAAATCATCTCCCATAATGGGAATATAATAAAGATGAATTGATGAGCTTTTTAAGGACGAAGCCAAACGTACTGCATTTGCTAACCCGTCTCTTATTGAGACAAGGGGGCGTTCTTTTGATTTACCTAAACTATAAATAATGATATTTTCATATACGTCTCCACCTTCAACTATGATTGACTCATCTTTTTTGCCTGTAAATTCGTGGCGTTTTATTTTTTTTGCAATTCTTTCGCCAGTTAAAATATTAAGTCTCTTTAGAAAGATATCCCCTTTTAAGGCGTCCTCGTATGTGAAGTAAATAAGTGTATTTCCTTTATGAGGAAAAGTTTTTTTTTCCAAATAAATCATCGTACAGATATGTTAATCCCTCTCTTTAAAAGAGTCAATAGGAAAATGAAGCAAAACTATGTATAAGTCAGGTGATAAAATCAAGATTTATTTGTTGCCATAAAGTATTTAGTCCTTTGTTTTCTTGTGCTGCATACATAATTTTTTTTGGGACATCAAAGATAACTGAGGCAACTGTTGAGGTCTCTTTTGTCCGGTAAACCGATGAATCATCGTTGGTTGTATAAAGAAGAAGGTCTTTCAAGACGTTAACAGTATGTACCTGCGAAAGAACTGATCGGATATGTTGATAGCGTCCTAGGCTTTGCATCTCTTCTTTATATTGTTTCTCTACTTCCTTAAGTGTTCCAATATAGTGGTTAGTGTGTACGTAGTTTTTGTTTGTTTCAAAGAATTCGTAACGCCGTGCGGAACTTTCAATACTTAAGACCTTTGTCTTCTTTGACATGTTGTAACAATACCCTGCGGCTCGCCTCAATTTGGGGAATTCTTCTTTTACTTCTTCAAGACTTTCTCGAGATGAAAGCCAACGAGCGACGATTTGTTTTGGAATCCCAATTTGATAATCAGTGTGATACAGTGAGTTAATCGCCTGTATCATACCGCTTGAATTAATACAAATGGTGCCTCCGGATATAAGTCCTGCCAACCCTAGTTCAACTACCGTTTTATTATCAAGGGTCCGCTTCAATATAAAAAAATACTCCCCTGTCCATACGTCCCAATCTTCGTTGTGTCCAACGATGTATCCAGATCCATTTTCTTGTTTCAAAAAGATTGATGTACATCTTTCAATATGTTGTTTTTCCATGACCTCATCAATACAATGAAATACCCACAATTTTTCAAAGGGAATTTTTGCGCCGTTAGCCAAACCATTAATTTCATCTATATACTGAGGAAATACTTTTTTTGTAACATCTAAAAAAGGTAGAGATTTTTTGATTAATATATCCCACGGTGCGGGCAAATGAAATGCTTTGATATAGGCCGTTTGCATCTTTGCAGTCAATTGGCCCAACAAATACCCCGCTTCATAATGGTCCTTTGCATGAACCTCAATTATTTTCATACTATATAGAAGATTGTATCATTTTGTCGCCTCAAATTATTCTTATTTTATTGATGAATATCAATCTTTTAAATTGGTCTTGACATTTTGCAAAAATAGGTAATAATGTAATAGCTTTCAAAAAAAAATGAAAAGTGATCAAGAGGATAAGCCTCCAAGCAAACCCTCCCTAAACAATTTACAGAAAAAAAAGAAAAACGGTTACGGTTCAAGCAAAGATGAACTTCTTGTATATGTCTATAATGTGGTTGAAGACGAATGGTCATATATCTCAACCATCACTGATAAGGAAGAACGAAAAAAAGAAATTGAGCGAGACAATAACACTGCAGAATGTTATCTTTTTGCAAATGCGGATGAAGACGAATTTGTTTACATTTCGCCCAAACCAATTACACCAAATTTCAAAAAATATTTTCAGAATTTAGTCGGAGCAAAAAAGATTGAGATATTGGTTCCAAAAAAAGATACCGGCCTCATATGTAAAGATCTTTACAATGATATGGCTGTCTTTCACAAATTAGTCAATAAAGCAAAACGTTATAAACGTCTTACTATCGTTAGCTATGCCGCCTCCCCTCAGTTGTACGAATTGAAGGAACGTCTTGAAAAACGTGGGTTAAATGTCTATATTCCCGAGGCACCAACGATTGATTGTTCATGGACGGTCAATTTTTTTGGAAGTAAATCAGGAATACGGCAACTTGCACAACAAAGCAGTGCTCTTGAACCAGATTTCATCATGCCAGAAGGCCTCATATGTGTCGGAAAGCTCGACGCTGCACGTATAGCGGCAAATAAATTTATTAAGGATAACGGCGTAGTTATAAAAACTAATAAAGGTTCAAGCGGTAATGGAGTGCTTATCTTCCGAGACGGGCAGCTCCCTAAAGATTATAAAAAATGTGAACGCTCCATATATTCGTACCTTAAGCAAGATGAGTATTGGGAACGCTACCCCATCATCATTGAAGATCTTATCCCAGTCAATTTCAGTAACGGAGCAAGTAGTTTCCCCAATATTGAATTTAAAATCCAAAAAAGCGGAAAGATCGATATGTTGTATTTTTGTACGATGAAGATCACTGAGGAGGGAGAGTTCTATGGACTAGATATGCATGAGGACGTCATCAATGAACGTCTTGCAGCTCGAATCATTGATACTGGATATTATATAGCTGAACGTTACAGCGCAGAGGGATACAGGGGTCATTTTGACATCGATATGATCGCAACCAAATACAATCAAGTGTTTGTAAACGAATCAAACACCAGAAATACGGGGGGTACAGATGTATACAAAGTCGCACTTGAACTCATAGGAAGAGATTTTTTTTCCGATTCATACGTGATAAGCCGAAGCAAATTTCCTCTCCATAATGTCCCTCGCCCGTCCTTCCCCACTGTGTTAAAAAAACTTCAACCTCTCCTATTTAACAAAAAAACAAAGGAGGGCATCGTTATTAGCTCTGAAAATATCATCAAACAAAAAGAACTTATCTATATAATATTTGGAAATTCAAAACGAAGAGCATATCAAATCGAACAAGATATGCGTTCGCTTCTTCATTAAATGCATGACTAAGAAAATACCTGTATATATCTACAATTCTGTGGAGGATGAATGGCAATACATAAGCGGTTTAAAAAGTAAAAAAGAACAAAGTATTCGAACTACACTTTCAAATGCTTTTGCAGATTGTTATTTATTTTCAAACTCCGGAAGGGCAGAATTTATTTTTATCTCCCCTATTGCAATTTCCCCGGATTTTATTTCTTATTTTCAGACACTCACCAATTCGCATGTACATGTTCTCACTCCTCACATGATTACTCCATTTATTTCGCTCAATCTCATCTTGGATAAAAAAGTTCTAAAACAGCTTATTTCTTTTGCACTTCCCCAAGGGGGTATTGAACTATATCCTTATGCAACAAGTAAACAAATATACATGCTGAAAAAAACTCTTGAAAAAAATAATATTTTTACCTCTTTTCCTGAGTCTCCTGATGAGAAAAATTATTGGACTGTTTCCGCTTATGGTTCAAAAACAGGGTTTCGGGAATTGGTCAGCGAGATGAATAAAAAAAAAGATTGTCCAGTTAAGATGCCTTATGGCAAAGTCTTTAATAAAAAATCCCAGGCTATTGACTTTGCAGCTAAAATAGTGCTAAAACAGGGAAAAGCTCTTCTTAAAATTGCGAAAGGATCTGGTGGGCATGGTACGTTTGTCCTGAAAAGAAACGATTTAGGAAAAAACCATACGTTAATAAAGCTAAACATAAAAAAACTGCTTGGAGATGACCTCTTATGGAAAAAAAATAGAATGGTTGTTGAGGAATATATAAAAACGGATCCAAATAATCCCGTGCAGTTTCCAAGCATCGAATGTAGGATTGATGAACATGGAATAAACCATATACTTTATCACTGCGCCATGCTTGTCTCGGGGGCGGGAAGTTTTTATGGAATGGAAGTGGGGAGGGAAGCAGTTCCATCCTTTATAGTCCGAAAGATGAATGCTATCGCAAGAAAAGTAGGTGATGTATATGCATTAAATGGATATAAGGGTCATTTTGATATTGATATGATCTATGGAAAAGATGGGAAACTATATGTGAATGAGTCAAATGTACGAAATACCGGAGGAACAGATGCATTTAAGCTCTGTCTTCACCTTCTGGGTAAACGTCTCATGCAAAAATCATTTATCCTCAGTAAATTTGTCGATTTTAAAACCAATACAAAACTTCCTAACTTTAACCAGATTTTAAGCTTCGTTAAACCAATCCTATACTCAATGAAAACAAAAAGTGGATTGATAATCAGTTCACAAGCTTCCCTTTACGAGCGATCTCTAACATACTTTATAATCGCACGTTCAAAGAAAGGGGCATATAAAATGGAGAAAAAACTGTTACAAATTATTCAAACCAGTATCACAAAATGAAAAAAAATATCACCATTGCACTTCTTTATAACGTCCGCCATACTTTTCCCGATCCGAAAGACCCCAAAACCTTTCTTGAAACAGATTTTGACGATCCGGAGACTACCCGCTTGCAGATAAAACACCTAAAGAAACTCGGGTATAAAGTCGTTCCGATCGAGGCTAATGATAAAGCCTATCTAAAATTATATAGATATAGGGCTCAGATCGATTTAGTATTTAATGTATCTGAAGGCATGCATGGAAATGATCGTGAAGCACAGATACCAGCTATGCTTGAGATGTTACAAATCCCCTATACCGGTTCTCCTCCTCTTGCTCAAGCGCTCATTCTGGACAAAGCAAAAACAAAAGAAGTTCTTATAGCAAATAATGTTTCAACACTCCCCTTTCAACGCTTCACCGATGCAAATCAGGCACTAAAAAAGGGTCTTATCTATCCCTTGATGGTAAAACCTGTGTCTGAGGGATCATCTGCTGGAATAACAAATAAAAGTGTTGTACATACGCTGAGTGAGTTGCGCAAACAGATAAAATTCATCAGAAAAGTATTTCATGAAGATGCTCTTGTTGAGCCATATCTTGAAGGTCGTGAGTTCTCAGTAGCCATGCTTGGCAACCCCCCTCAAATACTTCCAATCCTTGAATCTGATCATTCTATGCTCCCAAAAAAATATCTCCCTTTTGACTCCCTTGAGGTCAAATGGTTTTATGAGTCTGAAACAAATGGACAACACCTTAAATGCCCTGCTCTCAATATTTCAACCCGATTAGAACGGCAAATACATACCATTTGCCTTGACGCATGGAAGGCTTTAGGAATCAAAGATTGGTGTCGGATCGACATACGTTGCGACAGGAAAGAAAATCCTTTTGTCCTTGAGGTAAACTCGCCCCCCGGATGCATGCCCCCTGAACACGACGTTGCATCCTACTTCCCTATGATCGCCCGCGCTGCAGGTATCCCATATGAGAGACTTCTTCAGAAAATCATATCGGAAGCACTTAAAAGGTATAAAAGGTTATAAGTGCTTATATGCTATAATTGATAATTGAAGTTTTTGGGCGCGTAGTTTAATGGCCCCACAAAAAGCTTTCCATTCCCGAGGCCTACGTCCTCGCATCATGGTGGCGCTTTAGCGGGGCAAGCAGTATTGTCTTTTCAGCTCAAATTTTGGTATAGTTTATCTGTTTTCGTTCTTGGGCGCGTAGTTTAATGGTAAAACAGTTCTCTGATAAAGAACAGAGCGATGGTTCGATTCCATCCACGCCCACTTCGTCCCGCAAAGCGGGACTCAGTGTAAACACGATTACCACCAAAGCACAAGTAAGGTAAAGGTTTACCCTGAGGAACAAAGTGACCAAGGGACTCGTAGCTCAACGGTAGAGCGCTTCGTTTACATCGAAGATGTTGGGGGTTCAAATCCCTCCGGGTCCACCAAACACTTAGGTATCCATTGCCAACTTCTCTTAACCTCTCTATAATGAATATGAGATGAAAAAGAACGTCCCGCTTTTCGCAAAAAAATCAATTCATAACTTTTTTGAGGCAACTCTTAATTTATTTCTTTTCTTTCCCTATTTTTTTTCCGTCTCTACCCTCTTTAAGACTTTTTTCCATCCTTGGAAAAATATAATTACCAAAAAGACTGTGCGGGGTTTTTCTTTTAGCGAGCTTATGGGGCGCATATTTTTTAATCTTGTCTCACGTCTCATCGGGGCTTTTATGCGCCTTTCTATTATCCTTTTTTATATGTTGTTTCAGTCCCTGTATGTCATATTTCTTCCCTTTATCATTGGTGTCTATTTTCTTTTATTACCTTTTCTTATATGTATATATATACTTGAGAAGACAGAGGAGGAAAAAAAAGCTTCTTTCAAAGCAGTGTTTATTGCATCCCGCATGTTAAAACAAGAAAACTACCAGGCAGTTGAGAATTGGTTTGAGATGTACTATCAAAAGTATCTGCACAAAAAGGCATGGTGGAAATTGTCCAACCTTTTGACCATACCACCCCTTGCACGAGATTGGGCTGTAGGATACACTCCCCTTTTAGATGAGTTTTCGCAGGATTTGACCAATGATACTTATCAAGCCCAGATGAAAAGCGTCATTGGGCGGTCAAAAGAAATCCAGCAAATACAACAAGCTTTGTTAAAGAATGAGGAGGCAAATGTGCTCATAGTTGGTGAAGAAGGTGTTGGAAAGCATACGATAGTAGATGCCCTTGCAAAAAAAATTTATGAGGGTCAAACCAACTCTGTCCTTGCTTACAAACGCATTTTGAAATTAAATCTGGAAAAAATATTGACCGTTTATACCGATACTGAACAAAGAGAGAATTTTCTTGAAGATCTATTTCTTGAAGCTGCAACCGCCAAAAACACTATTCTTCTTATTGAAAACTTTGACAAATACGTAAGTTTCGGACAAGGGAGAATCGATCTTTCAACTTCTTTTGAAAAATACGGAAAAACTAGCACAATTCAATTTATCGGCATCACGTCTCCTTTTTTTTACCAACGCTTCATATTTGGCAACGATAAAGTAAACCGGTTATTCACTCGCATAGATGTACAGGAAATCTCACTTCAAGAGGCAAAACTCACACTTCTTGAAGCAGCGCATCTTTTTGAGGAAAAAAATAAGGCCATCATCCCCTATGAGACAATTATTGAAACTATCGATAAAAGTGAGTTCTATATAACCTATATTCCTTTTCCAGAAAAAGCGTTTAATCTCCTTGATATGGCTTGCGCTTATGTAAAAAATACCAATTCTCAGACCGTCACTCCAAACATAATAAATATAGTCCTTTCGGAGAAAACCCATATCCCAACCTCTCTGACGGGTGAGATGAAGAAGAAACTTATTACATTAGAACAACTTCTTGGGTCCCGTGTCATATATCAAACCGAGGCGGTACAAAAACTGGCTGGGGCTATGCGAAGATCTTTCATACTACTTGGTAAGCGTAGAAAACCTCTGGCCAGTTTCCTTTTTCTTGGACCAACAGGTGTTGGAAAGACCGAAACTGCAAAAGCACTTGCAGATATATTTTTTGGCAGTAATAAATTCTTACTTCGGTTTGACATGTCCCTTTATCAAACAACTGCAGATATAAAAACACTGATTGGATCAATCGAATCAAGTATGCCGGGACTTCTCAGCAATGCAATACGGGAAAATCCATATGCCGTTCTCTTGCTTGATGAGATAGAGAAAGCAGACAAAGACCTTCTCAACATATTCTTAACATTGGTTGATGAAGGATACTTTACTGATGGATTCGGCAAAAAGGTAGATTGTAAAAACCTCATCATTATCGCAACGAGTAACGCTGGTGCCGATTATATTTATAAAAAACAAACCTCTCTAATTGCGTCGGTTAAAGAATCAGACCTCATAGATTATCTTGTCTCCCAGCATCTTTTCTCTCCAGAATTCCTCAATCGCTTTGACGGTGTGGTAACATATCGCCCTGTCACTGAGCAATCCATCTTCACTCTCGCATCGAAGATGATTGATACGATAAAAGAAACGATTTATAAGCTATATAAAATTCATATCACCGTCACTGATGAAACCTTGAAGAGTGTAGTTGCAAAAGGCTATAATCCTGCATTTGGTGCACGAAATCTTGAACGGGTTATCACCCAAGAACTGGAAGACAAGATAGCAAAGCTTATTCTTGAAGAAAAAGCGAAGGAAGGTGATACAATATCTTTATAATATGAAAGTCTACTTCACCGCTGCAACATCATTTAATGGAGAACTTCATGAAACGAACAAAAAGATTGTTCATTATATTCTTAAAAGTCGTGTGATGCTTATCTCAGGTCAACAGATAGTAGATAAAAAGCTTCTGGAAGAAGATAAAAAACTTCCCTCTGAACAAATATATATGCGAGAACACCACCTGATTGAGCAGGCCGATCTTATCATAGCTGAGGCTTCAAGACCGTCTCTTGGTGTCGGAACAGAGATAGCATATGCTCTAAGTATAAATAAACCTGTTCTCATACTTATCTCAACTCAGTATGAAGATCGGATCTCACCCATGATAAAAGGTAATCCATCAGAGACTCTTTATCTACAGTTCTATAATGAAGACAACCTCCATCTTAGGATAAGCGATTTTATCAAACATATTTCTTCTCTTAAAAAGAGACGGGGCAAACTAATTGTCATTGACGGGGCTGATGGATCAGGTAAAACAACACAGGCTGAGTTGTTAGTCCAGCATCTGAAAAAACAGCATGTCGCTGTTAAATATGTTGACTTCCCTCAGTATTATCATTCATTTCACGGAAAAACAGTTGCTAAGTTCTTAAGGGGAGAGTTTGGCAATATAAATCAAGTATCACCCTACCTTGCTTCACTTGCCTATGCGCTTGACCGAGCATCGATCAAGGGAGAAATGGATGATTTTTTACTAAAGGGGGGTTATATTATTGCCAATAGATATGCAACATCAAGCATGGCTCATCAAGCTGCGAAATTTCAGGATGAGTCAGAGCGAAAAGAATATTTGAAGTGGGAGTATGAACTTGAGTATAAAATCCATAAAATTCCCCGTGAAAATCTGGTTATTTACCTTTATGTACCATGGAAAATTAGCTTAGAGCTTACCAAAAAGAAGACAGACCGTGCATATCTTAAGGGTCAAAAACAAGATATCGCGGAAAAAGACCTTGCACACAGGATAGCATCAGAAAAAATGTATCAATACTTGGCTAAAAAATACAAGCACTGGGTCACTGTAAATTGTATCCATAATGGAAAACTAAGAAAAAAGGAGGATATCTTTGATGAAATAGTCCATATCATCAATCCTCTTCCTTTTTCTCATTAAAACGCAACTGGGGTTTGTTAAGCAATAAGATTTGCGTTATAATAGAGACATCATATGATCCTTTCAGACCGCGACATCAAAAAAGCCCTTTCTCAAAAACGCATCGTTATCAAGCCTCTTCCTGATTTTGAGCAAGCTCTTTCAGCTTGCGCTATCGATCTTCGGCTCCATAATGATTTTGAAGTCTTTGCTCACACCTCCATCCCCTACTTTGACCTTAAGAATATGAGTAATGTACAGGTAACTCAGAAGATAACGATTGAAAAAGATAAACCTTTTATATTGCAGCCGGGTGAGTTTGCCCTCGCATCCACCCTTGAATGGATTGAGTTGCCTGATGATATCGCAGGGAGGCTTGAGGGCAGATCATCACTTGGACGCCTCGGGATCATCGTCCACTCAACTGCAGCACTTGTACATCCAGGTATGAAAGGTAGGATCGTGCTTGAACTTTCCAATCTGTCACAGATTCCAGTCGCTCTCTATCCAGGCCTTCGCGTATGTGCATTATCTTTTGAGACACTTACAAGTCCTGCCGAAGTCCCCTACTCCAAACAAAAGAATGCAAAGTACTGTAATCAGCAAGGAGTAACAGGAAGTAGGATAAATAAAGACATCTCTTAAGTTTTACTGTTTTCCCTGCACTATTGCACTTTTTGCAGGACCTCCATAAGGATATTCCAATCCTTTCCAATACCAACCATGAGGCATCACATGAAGCAACGATTGATATTCTTTTTGCATATGATCATGGAGAGATTGTAAATCCGTTGAAGATGGACTATCCGGTCGAAGCAGGAAAGGATCAAGAACTTTTACACCGATACTAAAATCTGATCTAACTCCCATAGCAAGCGGTAAAATAGTAACAGGACGCCCCGATGCAGTTGCATATTGTTGAGATGCTACAAAAATACCACCATGAAAAGGGGCTAATACTTCTACTGTCGTTTTAGAATTACCACCCTCAGGAAAAGCCACTACTACAGGTATTTGAGCAGACCTATTTTTATCAAATACTCGATTAACTCCTGCACTCAGTGCTTCAAACCCTCCCTGGCCTCCCTGACCATAGGGAACAACAATTGAACCATCATTATCTTGTATAGTACTCATGGGGGGATCATCAAATTTAGCTCCAACAACTGAAAAACCAAAAGCTTGACCTGGTAAAAGTTGACTCAATATGGAATTTATTACTCCTCGTCTAGCAATAACACCCGGTAAATGAGCGGTTGTACCCTCTACTAGTTCACTTCTACCCAATTCATTAAGTGCATGTTGGAATTGAGCAGCGTCAGGCTTAATAGCTTTCTCAAATGGCGGATGGTTAGATATTATAACCACTGGTCCATCAAAATCAACACGCGCTAGTCGATCTCTTGCAGTTTCCAGAGATTCAACATCGACGGGAGCAATCTGACCAAACTCGGTAAAAAACTGTTGTTGAGCTGCCCTCAATCTAACAGCTAGATCTTGTGGACTGTCAACACAAGAGGCATAAGATGAGGCTATATAACGGGCAGTTGCATCAGTAAGTCTTCCTATACGTCCTTGCGCAATTGCATTTATCTCTGCGACTCTTTGCGCTTCTGTTTTTGTTTTATCCATATAAAGGAATTTCAAACTCGTAAAAATCTATCAATTCCTTAAGTATTTTTTTTGCATGAACAAGTCCGAAAATATTCTTCCCTGAAAACATGTGGTTTACCCCCTGAATCCTACTATATGTTGCAAATTTAGGATTTTTGAGTGATGAATATGCTAAAAGAGCGTCATTGATTGGTACGATTTCCTCCGCATAACCTTGGAGTACTTTAAAATAACCGGAGAAGTTTTCAAATTTCGATAAAATCCATTTCTTTGAAGGATATCCTCTCAGCACGGGAAGATTTTTTCTTTTTGTGGAAATCGCCGAACCAATCGCACAAAGTTTGACTACTTGAGGAAATTTTGAAGACAAAATTATTGCTAAAGTTCCTCCAAGGGAAAATCCAAGCGAATATATTTTGTTTATTTTTTTCGGAAACAATGTTCTTTTGGTTAAAATAAATTTGTAGACTTTTTCTACATCATCTAGTTCCTGTCCAAACACTTTCCCCTGGAAAATCTCTTGCCAGTAGTTTAACCTCAAAGCAGGTATTATCTTGGGGTCTGGTTTTCTTGCGGTTTGATACCAGACGATATGGGGCCGCTCTTTCATGTTTTTTTGTAGCCAAAGAAGGATATGCTTATATCTATCTGTATCTCCAAATGCCTTTTCAAATGCTCCCCCATGCAAAATAAGTGCTGTTCTTGAACCAAGATTCCCTTGTTTTATATATACACATACTGGCAGTTTTTGATAAGTGCTGGTTAAATGAGAAATAATTATTTTATTGCTCATGGGAAGGAAAAAAAATAGGTAACATCTCTGGAAGTAGTTCATACTTTACACCGTTGTAATAGACATCAACAGTTGTGTTTCCTTTTTCGTCTCTTTTGAGTTTAAAATGAAGATATGAAAGGTAGTCTGGGGCACCGCCTACATCCATAAAAGACTGGATTGGTTCAACAGTGTCGCCATTTCTTTTACCCAACATGCCCTTTATGATTCCTGCAATATTAAAATCATGAGTTACTCCCATTATAAGTGTGCTCGTATTTGAGATTTGGTTTGGGAGGGTTCCGAGAACTAGACGTTTTAGATATTCAAGCGGATTTTGTATATATAATCGTACTTCTTCCGGATCAATAAACGTATCATATAGTGTAGATGCTATTTTCAAAGCCATGTCTTTTGCAGTTTGGGGAGGAAAATGTCTTTCTAAAAGAGCCGGAAGAACAGAGTTGTCTGTTGCGATGGCTTTCTGAATAGCAGCCACCACAGCTTTATAATCCTGGCCATACTGATTACATAATGCGCTCATCTCTGAAGAAAGACCCCCACCTTCTTGAAAGATTTTCTCTCCTGCAGCTATTATTTTTTGATTATTCCATTGCTTTCCATCTGGTCTTAACCTAAGAGTATTGTCAAACCCTTGCCCTTTTTCCGGTACTTGACCGGTCTTTTTAACCTTAGCAGTCAAACTCGCACCCTCATCGATAAGTTGTACCGTATGATGTGTTCTTGGTATTGAGGTTCCGGTAAAAAATATTCTGTCATAATGAGATTCAACATGATTTGAATGAAGGACTGATCTTCCCCATTCACGCGCGCGACCCATACCTTGTGCAGTTAATGCAGGAGACCGACGTTCAGCTATCATCTCAGGAGTCACGGGCTCCCTTTCAGCATGGCGGACAAAGATCACATCAATAAGAACATTTGTACCTCTTACACTCTCTTTTGCTTCTGGATGACCCATATTAATATAATAAAATTGATCTTTGGAGCATATTATAGCAAATAATAACTTAGCTTGTCTCTGTCATCTCTGTAAGATGCGCTACTGCTATATTAAGAAGTTTATAGGCTTCTTGGGTATTTGCTTCATATTGTATTTTTTCTTTCCCTCCATGCCCGTTAGCTTTGTTTTTATACAGTCGGTATAGAATCAGGTAGCGATACACCATAGATATTGCATCAATCGCTTGTATGCCTAGTTCTGCTTCTCTAACCTCAGATGCATCCATATCTTCAATTCCAATTCGGCTTCGGTATAGCCTATCATACTCACCCCAAAATGCTTCTGCTTCATCGACTTCTCCATGTACCAATAGGTCGGCATATAAAAAGGCCGCATCCATGCGTTTACTATTGATTCGCCAATCTACCCACGGTGCAACGTCAAGTATCTGAATTCCACCGTTTACTGCCATATTGTCCATTTTTATATCTCCATGCGCCATAATGGGTTCATGAAAACGGACCCCATACTCAGCAATCACTGAACCAAATCGGTTGAGGAAAGCTTCTATGGGTTGAGATAGTTCTTCAAGATATGCTGGTTCTTCTTTTAATCGATCACGTAAAATACCTATCTCTCCAGGTATTGGTTCTCTTCCCTGTATCCTTCCCCCTAATAAAAGTGAGCGGATAAATGTCTCCATTGATTCACCTTCTTCCAAATCAACCTCAGGACAAAACTCTGGATTAAAATGATAATCGATGATGTATCTTGCAACTTCCCGATATTGTTCTGATGTAGGACGTGCATTGAAACTTTCAGGATTTAGCCTGTCCATTTTAATACCCACATCATGAAACCAACCATTCCAAAAATTTTCTGGCTTAGTGATCACTGCTACTGCATTGAGCGACTGTGCCAAAATTCCTAAGACATTTATTTCATCTCTAATAAGACCTGTACGATATTCAGGATCACCTATAGGAATAAAATCCCATAGCTCTTTTTCCCTTTCACCTCCATGTAAATATTGTTTAACCACCTGACCTGGGTTATCAATCTCATGAAATGTTGAGGTTGCTCCTTGGAAATCAAGAGTCTGCCCCAAAGTTACTATCTCTATGGGGTTCTGAATCCTTATCTCCTCATATACTGCATTACACAGTTCATCAAAGTCTGCTACATCATCTTCTGTATATATTCTTGGGTCAGCATCTACGGGCAGTCTTTGTCCTCCTTTTTCCAAAGGTTTTTGAGCAAAATTCTGAGCTATTTTGATTGCTTCTCGCTCGCTAGCAAACTTATCAAAGACAGTGTAATCTCCACTCATAACTGCATGTCCAATCAATCTAAATAGCTCTACTTGACTTAATGCATTTGAGACGAGAAGATTCCTAAGTGCCGTGTTGTTTGCAAAAAGTGGGTTTTGTAGTAAAAGTGTGTCTTGACGGTAAGCTTGCCATAATACTCTATATACGTCTGAATCAAGCTTCATTTCTTCTCCATTTCCATTTCCGTTTCCGTTACGAATAAGTTGTAATATTTCCTCACGGTGTCCTGATACATGAAATGGCCTGTTTTGTGAGTATTGAGTCAGAAATAACCGTACAAGTGCTGCTTCTGGAGGAATAACCATATCAAGTATGTCACCCGCCAAAGCAATATCAGCCGCCAATCTCAAACCCTCCAGTTCTTTGCCTGTTGTGTCTGCAAGAAGAGGTCTTAAGTCTTGTGCTAACTGTGCTAATTCTTCAGAAAATGTCGCTTCAAAAGCCGGATGTAATCCAATTGAGTTTTCACCCGGTGCTTTTTCAAGACGGGTAAGTTCAACTATATTTTTTGGCGAAAGTGTAAACTGGTTTAATGTTCCATTTAAAAGAAGACTGTTCAGGTCTTCAGTAGACTGTCCCTCTGCAGATATATCTCCACGAAGCGCCTCGGAAAATGAAAGTATATCATCGTGTCTTAACATCATCATGGCTGCACCGGCGCAGATTCTCTTTGCTTCAGGGAGCGGCAAACCATTTTCTACGGCGTATTGATCAGCCAATGCAAGTATCATGGTTGCGGCACCTCTACCATGTCCTTTTTTTACATTTAACACCGATTGCTTATCCTGACCTCCTCTTAATTCATCCTCATTACGTTGTATGCCTAAAAGTTGATCAGCATCATGAAGAGGACCAAACAAGGCAATGGAATCAAGCCAAGGAGTAATAAGCATTCTATTTTCCTGCGATAAACCTCGTATAAGAAAATCTGTATGTTTCTGAACGTTTCTAATATGGAAACCATTATGGTCTTGGCTTTCTGGATTTTGAAGAGCTCTGGATAGTACGGGCACTATGGGAAGAGGTGAGACACCATGACGATCAACTCTCTGGAGACTACCAAATAACGCAGCTGCTTTTCTTTTTGCTCCGCTCCACAGAGGACCAAATCTTTCACCTTGTTGTAGTTCTATTGTATTTCCTGCCATCTTATATCTTTCTTTTACTTTCTTTATATAACTGCTCTATCGTATGTATGATCATCTGTACTCCTATTCTATTGTTTCCTCCCTGCGGGATGATTATGTCAGCGTATTTTTTGTTTGGCTCAACAAACGCCAGATGCATGGGGCGTGACATGGTGACATATTGATTGAGAGCATGTTCTAGAGTCCTCCCTCTTTCCTGTATGTCTCTTGTGATCTTTCTCCCAAGTCTTAAGTCTGCATCTGTATCTACAAATATTTTTATATCCATAAGATTTCGAAGATCTTCATTTTCAAATATAAGAATGCCTTCGATGATAATGACCTTTTTTGGTGTTAATAAGACTGTTTCCTTTTTGCGATTTGATATGGTGAAGTCGTATTGAGGCATCTCGATGGATGTGCCTGCAAGTAGTTTTTTTAGGTGTTTAACTAACAGTTTGGTATCAAGTGAGTTAGGATGATCGTAGTTAACTTTTGCCCTCTGTTCTAAAGTAAGATGAGATTGATCTTTATAATAATTGTCATGGGCGATGAAGATAACCTCATGTTTGAAGTGGTCTCTGATTTTTTGGGTTACGGTTGATTTACCTGAACTCGTGCCTCCCGTTATACCAATGATCAGCGGTCTTTTTTTCATATCCAAAAAAAATCCCTCCGATTCGGAGGGTTATTGTAATAGGCTATTTTCCTGCAGAAAATTGCTGCAAAAAATAGGGCTTCATCCATAATTTTATCCTTAATATATATTATAACTTATAAAAGCTGAGAATCAATATACATTTAGTATGTAGAACTATATCAATTTTGAAAACGCTTTTTTTTCTATAAGAGATTATAATTATATTATGGATCAAAAAGAACAGCTTCCCCCTATTGTGCAAGGACACTCTCCTCAAGGACCTGAGAGACAAAGAAGTGTCTTAGAAGAAATCCGCTGCTTACGACATGCTTATTCTGATCAAATACCAAAAGATATCGTTCACAGCAATGGAGATAATCCGTACACAAAGGCGCGAAGAGGTTGGTGGACCGCACTGATTGGAAATCTGCAACTTGCAATGAGGACAGGTGAGGTACAGGATGAAACGCTCATTGACCTTATCAAACGATTCTCTGCTTGGTATACTAATCCGCAACATCTTTCAAGTAAAGCTCTTACTACGGCAGATGATATCCGTCACGCTAATGCAATGATAACTATGGTACTAGGAGAAAAGGATGAGGTAAAGAAAAAGGAAGCCCTACAAGCGCTTTCATTTTTGTTTGATGAAAATGAATGATGAGATATGTCTGATATAATTTAAATGCTTTAAGCGAGTAATGCCGGGGTGTTGAAATGGCAGACAAGCAAGTCTCAAAAACTTGTGAGGGCAACCTCGTGAGGGTCCGACTCCCTCTCCCGGCACTTCGTCCCGCTAAAGCGGGACTTAGTGTGAACACTTGCATAAACCATATTGCATTACCAACTTCCTCCTCCCCCACCCCCACCTCCTCCTCCTGAAAATCCTCCTCCTCCAAATCCTGAAGAATGACCTGTTGATGAACGGACAGGAGTCGCTGATGACCGAAATGTTGAAAATGAGGAATGCATACTGCTTAATAAATAGGCAGTGGTAAAACTATGATTGTCATATCCCTGATACCAGTCTGGGTTATGAAGAGGGATATCTTTAAATCGATTTGCCCAGACCTTTTCAACGCCAAATGCCACTGCATAGGGCAAAAGTTTTTCAAAAAACATCTGATTTCTCGCTTGAAATTCAAGCTGGCGTTCTTGCGTGACCAAAAAGTTCTTGAGGGATTTGCCCACATTGGCTTGCCCTGCGCCAAATGCAGTTTTGCGCGGCATTACACGTGCAAATATAAAAGCTACAATAGCAAGAAATATGTTGCCGGTAAATAACGCCACGCCTGCTATGACATACCAGATAGTACGAATAGTGTTTGGATTATGGGGGAAAAATCCTTGAGCAGTCATATCTTCATAAAGCATCGTGGTAACTTTTTCAATAGGTGCCACCAGCTTTGCATCCTTAAGTCTTACCTCATCTTTACCTCCAGAAAAAATTCCATCATATAACTTTTTTTCAAATGGCTGTAATATGTCTTTATCATTCTTTCTTTCTTCGCGAATAAAATAAAAGTCTCCTTTTTTCTTCTCAACAAGCTTAAAATATCCCCGTCTTGCAAGATCGATGACGCCTGCAAATATGTCTTTCATATCCACCTTCTCATCTACCAACATACCAGTCTCAGACGGTGTTAGGAAGCGACCTTTATTGTCTTTGGGCGGATCAAACCAGGCGCGCACTTCACCTGTTGTGGTCTTTGGATCACGCCCTTTCATCCACCAATAAAGCGGTATTCCAAAGGGCAAGCCCATATACCAAATAAAGGCTAGTTGAGCCACGATAAGCATCACTATTTTTCCAAAGATAGTATCAGTAAATCTCACAACAAGTTTTGGTTCAACAACCGCGATAAATCCTGGAGGAAGACTGATCACCCCGGTCAAGCCTTGGTGTGAAGATAAACTTTGAGTGATCTGTCCAATGATCTTATTATCTCTTAGTCTGGTCTCACAGTTTTTATCAGTACTGCCATAACTGCCAGTGAAACAATCAACCCTTATCTTATCTTGAGGAATATCAGGCGGAATCACTACCTCATATTGCGCATTTTCAATAAAAACATCCCACTTATCACCTGTCATATTCCAATACAGTTCATCATGTTCAGAAAAATATCGCATTGCTCCCCTAGCTTGGTAGGTAATGATATATGTCTTTAATCCTGTGACAAATCTGTTGGCGTCACCGATCTTGATACGAAGTATCTCTCCTCCCATTGAAGGAGTAGTGTAATGATATGGATTACCCGTCTCATCCAACACTGAAACTATCTGAACTTCAAGGCGATATTTTTTTCCGTCCTGATTGAGAATAACGGTTGAGATGTCTCGATAAATACCGTGTTTGCTTAAAGAACCAAAATCATACTCAATACGCTCTTCTACACGTATAGTTGCATCTTTTTGAACCGAAATCTTTGTATTAAAGTTATTGATACTTTCTGCTTGAACAAGGTTAGGAAAAATAGTGAATAAAAAAGAGAATGCAAGAAAAAAAAAGCCTCGTTGAAGTGATTGTTTCATAGTACATCTTTATTCTAAACCAAGGCTTTTCTAATTGCAAACCATATGTATTATGCTATAATATTGTACTATAAGATAAATTGTCTATATTATATGGCATCACTTGAAGCAAGAGTCGCACAACTTACCGAGTTTAACTCCGAAAAAAGAGGAAGAGCAATACATACAATTGTTGAATCATGTATTACTGATGTATCTCACCTCAACGAAGCGCTTGGCATATTACCAAGCCTGCAAGGACCATATGTTGATAAAGTAACAGAAAGTCTTCGAAGAAAAACACACAAGGGCTTTAAAGAAGGTTCTTCACCTCCTACAGTACAAGACATGGGGCTTATCATCGATTCGCTTAATGGACCACACGAACAAGTAATGCTTGATGCTTTAGGAGGATTGTTTGAAAGACCCCAACAGCATTTTAATATACGCAAACCTACTCAGGATGCTTTCAAAAAAGCATACCCTATAGCAGTGCAGGTTTTTTCTTCTTTTGCTGAGGCAGTTGCAAAATGTGAGGATCCTGAAAAAAAGGAAAAAATTCTTTCTATTTATCGAGATGCGGTTGTTCCAAGTAGAGATAGTAACGCTTTTTTTTCTTTTCAAATATTGAACTATGGAATACCAGATATGCCGTATAACCTAGTTGAGAGAGCCTATGCAACAAAAGTGCTCTTAGACGCTGAAGAGATTCGTACGATCGGAGATATAAGCAAATTCTCCTTCACTCAAGATCAATTAGATACAATTGAACGTATCGAAAAAGCAGGTATTACTCATGGGAAATTTGAAACATCTCTTGCATACAAAGTTGCTTATCTTATCCATGAAGTATTAGATCCGTTAATTAAAGGAGACGAGAAACTTACTATTTTCTGTGCTGAACCAGAAGATGATCGATTTTGTGACTTTGCACTTGAACGGCGTACTAAACAAATGGCGATCTGGTTATCTAATAAATCTAAAGATGGAAAACAATTGAGGGGAGAAATTGTCCTCTTACCTGGAAAATTAAGAGCATTTACCGGGTACAGAAACGATGTGCATATCTCAGAAGTACGATCACTTCAAGCAGATCTTATGAAACAAAGAATAATAAATATGCGTTCTGAGGAAAAACCGCATAACCCCATTACTATGTCGGAGTTCAATACTGTTACTGATTATCTCTTACCTCCAATTGAAAATGTTGAGCAGTTAATAGATATTGAAACTACGCAACAGATGAAAGAAAGAGCTCAGTGCGGCCTCTATTCACTCAGCCAAAGAGGTGCTCATATATCGTTTGATCATTCATCTGAACAGTTCCTCCATGATGCCGGACTTGATCATCTTGTACTCAAACAGCTTACGCTTGGCCGCGCTCATAAAGCGTATGGGAAAAAGGTTGCCATACCTGAAGGTCGTGCTGATGATTATTGTTATATTGCAGAATTTACTGTGCTTGGACAAAAAATGGCAGCAGTAATTGATGCTGATTTTAATTTTATTCCTCCTACTGGGCTCGGTTCTCACGCTACTTCTTGGCTTGAACGAATATCTTTTGCCTATTTAGCTGATCTTCGCAATCTTGATGAATCTCAAGCAACTGAAGAAAATAGAAAAACATCATCTAGCGGTGAGATAAAATTCCTCGGAAGAACTGCATCGCTTCATGTACTACCCCTTGATGCACGGCCAACTATAGACGCGCAAACTGAAAGAGAGATCCGAAGACGATTTACTCATATCGGACATAAAGAGTTAAATAGACTTTTTACCTTAGTTCAAATTAATCGGGATTTCCTCGACACTATCCCCGAAAAATCAATAAGAGATCTTCTCAGTAAGCTACTGCAAAGAGTTCATAAAAAGGTTGTTGAAGGAAGACCTATGAAAAGCACGTGGACTGCAGGTGAAGAGGATACGTATGGGACAAGAATACCAAGCACCCATTTACAAGTTAATAATCCTCCTCATCCTGATACTTATTCACCACTATACAACTATTTTCAGATAGCCTATGTACCCGAATCAGAAGCTGATCCAAATGCCCCCCCTATCCCATTTAATTGTCCCCATGCAGCAGCTAACATACTCCCAACATAAGATATACAAGATATATAAAGTAAGTTACAATAACTAAATGATGTTTTTTTTTCTAGCCCTATTCATTATAATTCTTTGCATCATAGCTCTCTTCTCCTTCCCTCAATTCTCCCCTATCCCTTATTTTCCGTCCAATATGAAGGATAAAGAGATTATACTAGCGGGCCTCAATATAAAAAACGATCAAACTATTTTCGATCTTGGCGCAGGAGATGGAGTAGTCATATTTGAGGCAGCATATGAAGCCCTAAAACATAGATTAAACACTCGATTTGTTGCTCTTGAGATAAATCCTATACTTATTACTTTAATGTATATAAAATGGCTACTTCACCCAAATAGAAAGAATGTAAAGATCGTGTGGGGCGACATGTTCAAGATAAAGTTCAAATCTCAAATGTCAAATGTCAAACGTATCACGTTTTATTTGTATATCTCTCCATGGTTGATTGAAAAGGTCATCACAAGAATCAAAAAACAAATTCCTCATGCTCAGTATGTATCTTACTATTATCCAATCAAATCTTTGAAAAAAAAGGAGGTAATTAGGGAAGGAGTGCACACATTATATCTATATGAATAAGGTCTTTATCTTATCTATAAAACTCTAACCAGTGTTGGATTTGGAGCATGATTACAGTTAATCTTTTTTACTTTGGTGAAGGAGCAGGAGTAAGAGTTGGCGCCAAAGAAGAACATCCATCTTCTAGAGAAATATTCAGATTTCCAGGAAGACATCTATTAGAACAGGAATAATAGCTACAATCCGCTTTATTGCATGCATTAAGATCATAATTATGGATATAGCAAGGATATGCGGTAGGAAGTGGAACTAATGTCGGACAACCTAAAGTCGCACATCCATCCACTACAATCTTGAAATTAGCCGTTCCTTTTCCTGAAAATATACATCTATCTCCTCCTGTCCATTCTCCTGAACAAAAAACCACACTTACGGTATATGGAAGAGCAATCGAAGTATCATATAACTCATACGGTCTTATACGATAAGTCTTATTTGCTTCTAACTTAATTACTTTTGATCCAATACTGTCCGGAATAACAAATCTATAAGGAATATCCTTTTCGGGGTTTTCTGCTACTTTGATTGAGACAACTTTATTCCATATATTATTGCTAATAGGTATGCTCTGATTCTCTTTTTCTTCTAAATCAACCATAAGACTATCAGGACGCGCTCCTTGAAGATATGAAGAGACTATTGTACCCTCAAACAGAATATTTTGCGCTGGTTTGATTGGACAAGGATCGGGTTGATAAGTGTTTGCATCTTTATTAGACATGCACATACTACATCCACCATACCAACTACATCCATATCCTCTCTTTTGGCTAGCTACGCAACCCTCAAAATTATCATTAAACTGGGAACAGTAATTTGGACAGACCTCAGAAAGCAACAAATTAGAAGTTCCACACTTTTTGCATGCCTTATAATAAGAAAGACCATTACTTTTACAGGACTCTTCATTTTCTACTTCTTTTAAAGGTAGTTTATATGGCTTCACAGGATTATGGTAATTGAATGGCTTTTTATAGATATACAGACTTCCACGATTTAGTTCCGCGATATAGAGGTTGTCTTTTGCATCAAATTCCATAGTAAATGCCTGCGCATAATAATCTCTTATCTTACTATCGGGTGTAAACTCTGTTTTCGTAAGAATATTGTTAAAAACAGAGGGAAAACGATTAGTACTTGCTGCAAATGGATAATGTCCAACTACCATAACATTTTGTGAATTAAATGCTGGTTTCCAAGATTCAGCTTGAGGAAAAACTTTATATGCATCGTCGGCCATTAAAACAAGTAAATTACTATCTGGTTGAAGTTCTTCATATTTATATATAAGAAAGCGTCTACTCCCTGCATTTTCAACCATCATGTCAGAAATATAAAGATTCCCCCATTTATCTTCATTCAGATTGCCAGGATAACAAAGCGATTTTGGATAGTTTTTATGTTCATCGCATTTCAATTCCCATCCAGGAGTACGATCTGGAATATCTTTACCTCCAATTACTGCATCTATAGTATAGGAAGAATAGGATTTACCTGGTATGCGTATACGTATAACTCGATCGTTCCAAGGTAAGGCAACCCACATATATGCATTTTCTTCATCCACATATATATCAGAAGGCGCCATTATTTTACTATCTGGGAACTTACTCTTCCCAAGCATATTAAGTTGATTAAGAAAAATGGTTTCCTCAGGTTTTTGATCTTGATATACAGGAAGACTATATTTTTGTATTGTATTCAACGAAGGATTGTTTATATCTATAGTAAGTGCCCAAAGATATTTTGTTCCTTTTGCAATCCGATAATAACTTTTTGCTGAAAACAATTTTCCCTCATCATTACCAAAATAACCATCAATTGCCTCCCCATTTTGAACTTGATTTATCTCTGTTTTATTCCAAAAAGATAACCTATGAGCATCTGCTACTATGATCTGTTTGTCAGTAATAGTAATACCTCTCAATGAATGAAAGCCTTTGTTGGAAATAAAGTTGTGCGCATCATATCCATTTTTTTCCGCTTCTGGATCATCAAATAAAGAAGTAAGCTGTTCTGTTTTGTCGTAATAAGATACAGACTGCCAGCTGTCAGAGTTAGAAAATATAAATGATCCATCACTAAAAACACCAATTGAACCGAAACTATCATTTGAAGGATATTGTTTTGATAAAGTAATAGAGGGTTGATTTGCTTTTATAAAATTATAGTTATATGAATTAATATGTTTTTCTACTGAAACAAGGATCTTTTTTTTATCTTCAAGCAATTGCACTGCATGAGGAAAAGCTAACTTATCAAGCAAAATAACACCATCCATTCCATTCTTTTGAGGAAAGGAAAATAAAAGTATCCTCTTATTCCAAAAGTCAGAAACATATATGTTGCCAGAAGAATCAGACGTAACCATGTTTGGAGCATTAAATTTATTTATCTGTGTACCGCTTGATCTTGAAGAAAAATCAGACTGCCCCAGCACTATGTCTGCTTTTTTTGCAATTTGTTTTGTTTGAGGATTATAAAGAAAACGTAACACTCGATTATTCCCTATATCGGCTACCCAAAGATTTCCATATTTATCAATATCAACAGCGGGTTTTGCATAGGTTGCATGTACAAAACAAAGTGATGAATTATCAATTGGCTTATCACTAATCCCCTTGTTACACTCATTCATTGTAAAATTATCTTGACCCCAGACTTCATCTGCAACTATGTCTGAGCTAAAAGGATCAGTATACTTTAAAATCCTATGATTAAATGGATCGGGTAAATAAAGATTTCCGTTTTGGTCAGCATCCATACCTGCAGCCGATCCCCCTTCAAAATAGCTAGGCTCATCTTCTCTCATGGTACATAAAGTTGAGGCTGAGGCTGGAGCTTTCTTAGGATAATTCATATATGAACCATCCATATTACACGCTGCATAATCTGTATATGAAGGTTGACCAATTACAATATCAGGCAATCTACCATTTTTCTTTCCAATTGATATTTGACACTGCCTTCCACCTTCACAATCACTATCTGTTGAGCACTGATTTGTAAAAGAACTCCCCACACATACTCCAATACTCTTATAGCCTAATACTCTACTATTCATTCCATCAAATAAATATAATCTATTGTTTTTATCCACAAAGACCCCAGCAGGACCAGAAACCTTATAGGGAACTATCTCTTTAGGTATTACTTCTTCAAATCTCTTTTTTCCTAAAATAATATCTGCAATCATATCTGAAGGGCCATTTCTCATAGATGAAGAAAATAAACCAAGATCTTTTTGTTCTGAAGCCTTAGCCTTATATCCTATTTTATTTTTTTGTTCACTTATCTTACTTATACCAATCACTGTAGTGATGGCCACTATGCAAATGATATATACAAGGATTTGTTTTTTTGAAAAACAGAGTGTACTTCTTATTGGGTTTTTCTCTATCATATACCTGTACCTCTCTAGTAACGAATTTATTATCTCTTGATGTTTTATATCTAAATATTATATATTAAATTATTATACTAATTTATTTTTAAGTAATGTCTACCCAAACCAAACTTTGTCTTCCTAAATCTGCATTCATGGGAGTTCTTATCATTAGTATGCTAGTTGGTATTGTATTAGTATACAGATACTTCTCCTCTTATACTCTTTCTGTTAAGTCCAGAGCTGAAGGTCCTTATTGTTATATGGGTACTTCTGCACCTTCTGCATATCCCTCATTACAACAATGTAGAATCTGTACAACTACCGATCTTAGTAAATGCAATGCGGGAGAAGCGTGTGTTGTACAAACTGTCATCTATACCTCAACCAATAATACTCCTAACATGTATGTGTGTGAGATAAAGGATAGTGAACCAACTATTACCAATACTCCTACACCAAAACCGACGGTTATACTACCCTCACCTATTACTGCCCCTACCTCTTCTGTCTCGTTTAATACAGACGCAGGTGTACATTGCTATATTAAAGGAACAATAAAATATAAAACAGATTCAACTGACCAACCTCTTCCAAGCACCCTTCGGATAGGAGTACGATTAAGAGAGATTAATCCCAGCACAAGAGAGCTTATTAGCAGTTTAAAAGGAGAGACAGACGTCTATGACCCTGTAAATAATCAATCTTATCACTTCTTTATTGACGGATTAAAAAGAGGTAAAACATATAATGTATATGGATATATTGAAGATTATGGTAGCAATCAAGGCATCAATATTAAAAATGGATCAAACATTTTCCAGGTATTTGACTGTACAGGAGAAAAAAGCTATCGATACAGTAATGGGGAGCCCATACAGAATTTTCCTGTCTGTGATCTAAAGCCAGTCTGTGACACCATGTCAAAGATAGATAATAATGTTAATTTCAGATTAAATCCACAGGACTTTAAGTAGAATCTATAAAACAGGATTATTCTTCAAACTTAATCCTTATTTCTATTGAGTTGTTAATCGTATCTTCCTCCCCCACTGTGATCTGTAGCTTATTTATAGTATCATGAAATATCTCATTACCTTGCATACCGTAAGGTTCTTTTCCCATAGCACGAAGGACTACCATACTTTTTTGATCTTTCATTAAATAAATAAAAACCACTCTGTTTTTTTTGCTTTCAGTAAAGTACCCTTTTGATCTATATTCTAGATAATAAAACTCGTTTGTATCTTTTTTTCTTATCTTTATCATCCTTGGCTGTTCTGGTCCTATGAGAGTTACTGAATTGTTTGCATCCAGTAGTTTAAGCTTCTCTGTCTTTGTTACTTCGTATACCGATGTCGATGTGGGTACCCATTTTAAAAAACGTTTATACATCCCATTCATAGAAGAATAAAGACCTGATCCTCCCATTATGTCATAAGGATTGCCATCTTCTTTGTATACACATGTTTTTTCATCAAAAGCAATCCTTTCTCCAGAACAATCAAGCGATCCTGAGTGTTCAAGTCCCAGATTATGCCCAATTTCATGTGAATAGTCTCCGGAAAAGTTGAAACCGTTTATCCATATTTTTTTCCCATTCATCTCACCCATTCCCTCCCACTTACAATAAAGATTTTTTGGGAATAGATATATCCTTCTTTGGTATTTTTTGTATGAATTAGAAAGCTTATCAACCTGGATATCTGCCTCTTTACTCCACTGACGAAAAGCACAATTACCCTCTGCGTCTACCATATCAAAAGATAGTGTTATAGGAACCCATTCTGATGCAACTTCACCACTTAAAAATGCTTTGTTTGAGGACATAGTATAAATAAAATTACGGGTTGAATATTTGTTTTCAAGCGAGAAAACCTCATTTTCTATCTGTTTTTTTGTATAAGGAGGAGTGTATACCGTATCACCACTACCGGGTGATTTAAAATAAAAAGGTACCACAAGATAATCAAGAATAGTAGATGGTGTAAAGAAAGAAAGAGGATCATCAATCTGAGATAGTTCATGTGGTATATATATACGATCTCCCAAAATCATTCCTTTTTGTATGTGTATTGTTGAGCCGGATGATATTGATTGATCAAAGTCTGTTATCATCTCGTATTCCTTCTCACTTTGAGAACCCGATAAAGATGTAAATAGTACCGTTATTTTTTTTGAAGACGTCTTACGCGATCGCCAACTATCCATCTGATACACCTTTATGATGCCTTCCAGATCTTGAACGTATTGTTCCAATAATCCTTTTTTTCTCAAAGACAAAACATAGTCTTGAGGCATCGCATTGATCTCATCCTCACTTAATAATTCAGGTTTGACGAATATGTTCTTTGGTTCTTTAGATAACAATGATATTAACTGGTTTTTTCTGGCTGTAGCTTGTTGTATGGTCAATCTTTTATTTAATAGATCTTCTTTATATACCATCATTTGATTTGGAGCGGCTTTATTATCCAAAGTCTGTCTTGATGTAATAAAGATTTTTGAAAAAATAAGATAGAAAGCTATACATATTATCCCAATAGTAAGCAAAATCAAATTTGTAGAAATACAGATAGATTTATGCATATTTTTACCTACACTTCTCATTTACCTTATTTTCTTCCCATATTCCTTTATTACAATAGGCACAGTTCATATTGAGAGTCTTCCATGCATAAGAGAAATCAGGATAACAAAGAGTATCTGAGATGCAGTAATATTCTGGACAAGGATTATCAGAGGAAGAAGATTTATTCTTTATTTCCTGCTTCCTTACATAGAGAGAAAGAGTGAGATTCTTAGGAGGATTAAATTCTATGTATGAAGTTGTATTATTGTTCCCAAATTGAACAGGAAGTCTTGAAAGAAGAGTATTGTCTACGTACACATCTATATCCATCCCCCGATGTGCACCTCCCCATTCATTGGTTGATGCTCCGATATATAACCGGTATTTATTGTTTTTGTAGAGCTTTTTATTATTCAAGATGGTAGTATCTTGAGTAAGATTATAGTCATAAGGAAAGGATTCGATATATACTTTACCCTCTTTCTTTGCAAGATATATGTTTTGTGATCCAATGAGCACATGCTCTCCTCCATTATTTTGATATAGCTCCAGATGAACTGCCTTGACCGAATCCTTTATCTCCTGTTGATACATAGTTACTTTACTAAATGTTAGCTTTACCTGAGGTGAAAGAGTAATGGTAGGAGTGGGTGGAACAGGAGTTAAGGTAGGGGTTGGATTATTATCATCAATAGTGATATTAAAAGTAGCAAAACCAGGAGGGGAAAACTCACAAAACATACCATTGATACTTCCTGAACATTCCCCTATCTTTGTTTGTCCCAACAATAACATTCCTCCTCTTTTTCCTGCAACCCATGCTCTATACTTTTTTTCTTTATTTAATGTAGAAATATCTGATTCATTAATCGTTGTTTTATAAGGAATCTCTTTTTCTGGTGTATTTGCAACTACTTTATCAAATATTTGAAGCCAAGTTCCATCTAGCTGTTTTTCATCTATATAAAAATGAAGGGTTTCAGGACGGACAGTATTATAATCAAGGGTAGCTGAAAGTTCCAAAGGAAGTAATCCTTTGTTTTCTACAGGACATATTGAAGGAAGAGGTGTCTTATCATCTCCTTGATCATTTATGCACATTTGACAATCTGCATACCATGCACATCCAAAACCTCTATTCTGGCTAGCCACGCATCCGGCCTTATTAAAATTAAATTGACCACAGTAATTTGGACAGACAAAACTCATCTTTGTACCCTTTAATGCACATCCTCCACAGGAAGTAAAATACTCACACCCATATGTACGAGTACAATCATTTGTATGATTATTACAATAACTAACTCCTCTTGTTTCGATATATCCCTTGTTTGGAAATGGAGTCGTTTCGATTTGATTGAATAAAACTTGTACAATCCCTTGATTATTTGTTATTTCTTTAAAAGAAATAAGCATGTTCGTATGAGTGTCATAATATGACTTTCCTACTTTGAGTGGTTTGGAAATAAGTCCGGTATTTCCGTCTTTCAACAATGCATTGATCAGAAGTACATTCTTATCCTCAAAATCAGCAAATGTGTCATAGTTAGTTGGAGTACGCATTTCAAGATATAGATCGTTATCAGAATAGAGAGGATTCTTTAATTTCAGAATTTTTCTTGGTTCAAGCGTATAATTGTTTATTGGATTTGTATTATTTATGGTTTTAGCATTCACTTCTTCAACCAGTTTATTGCGTGTTTGAAAAATGCCGTTAACTGAACCATAGGGTGGATTTGTCGCATAACTCATAGGATCATAATAATTCCCATATTCCTCAAACGAGCATGGAGATGATGAACACTTTAATTTCCCGGCATGATTGTATCCGAGGTGATGTCCGATTTCGTGAATAAAAGTCTTATAGGCTACTTTATCTTCAGTATTGAAGTTTGGAAACCAAATATGGAGTTTACCGTTTATATCAGGATCATGGGTCCAAGCATACCCACTGTATTTACATGAATTTTTATTAAATAAATATATAAAATGAGAATATTCAGAATCAATTTTGAGAATTTCTCTAGATTGTTTTGCATGATAGCCATAGTCACAGGGATGATCTGTGGTATTTTCAGGAATAGTAGTCCAGTCGTATACTTTGAACGTAATCTTGATTTTGTCATTTGATATATTTTTATAATAATTTACTACTGAATTTGGGTCTGCCTGGTCGATGAGTACTTTTTCTATATCTTCTTTTGTATAGGGCGTTGTTTTATCATCGTTAAAGTTATATAGGATTACTGCATAGTTTATAGCGATTTCACTGGCTTCACCAAGAACATTGTTATTAACAATTCTTATATTTTTGCTTTTTACAACTATATCATTGGCAATTTTCACTCCTTTTCGTATGTTAATAGATGAATTTTTTTCAAATGCAGTCACATTATCAGTATGAATGTAGTTATAAGTATTTGGCGTCTCAAGAACATATTCATATGTTACCTTTTTATTAATAAAGTCATCCATGTGTACTATATTTAATCTTCCTGAAAGATTGTCTACATACTCCTCCATATATCCCTTTTTTTGCAGTTCTTCTACATATGATAGGTTTTGAGATCTTAACGTATTAAGCTCACCTTCACTTAGTAAGATGCCGTTACTTAATATCTCTTGGGGATTTTGTTTTAGTTGATCTAGTATCATATTCCGTCTTGCTAAAGCATTTTTTGTTGTGAGCATACCTTTTATGAGTTGTCCTTTGTATGTCATGATCTGATTTAAAGCTGCCTTTCCTTGATACGGTGTCTCAGGTCGATTGAGAATATAGCTATTAATAAAGGCAAATCCTATAGAAAAGAAGAGAATACCGAAAAAGACTAGAAGCGTTTTTTTGTTGAGGGCTGCCTTACGAATCAAGATCTTTATGCGTGGAGAGCAATAATACACATACTCTTTTGCTTTTTCAATGACTCGCTGTAGTTCATCTTTCATGACAGATTTGCCGTATAATAAATGATGATTGTGTTTATTGTAATGAAACTGAAGCTATGATACAACAGATTTCTCAATTTGACACGCTTATTACCAACCAATTATTCTCCCTTATCCCCCACTCTTCTTTTTTTGACTTGTTTTTTCAAACATTTTCATACATTGGGGGCTCAATGATCGTTTGGGTTGTCCTTATGTTCTTTTTAATCATATTTGAGGAGATAAAAAAACACGTATTTATTCTTTACTTTAGCCTTGGCAATGGACTCACCTGGATTCTCACCGAAATCATATTAAAAAATATTTTTATGCGCCAAAGACCGATGATCACTGATATATGCCCTACTGATTTCTCACTCCCCTCCACTCATGCCTCAACAGCATTTGCATCTGCGGTCATACTTTCCTCTTTTGACAAAAAACGAAGATATCTGTATTACTTGGTAGCATCACTCATCTCATATTCACGCATATATTTAGGATGCCATTACTTTCTTGACATAGTCGTAGGGGGGCTTGTAGGTGCAGTTATCGCTCAAATTGTACTCCATATCGATATATCCTATAGAAAGAAGAAGTAGAATGTTCTTGAAAGTTGAACAAAGTCTTATATTGTTTTTTCCACGGAGTAAAATTTGACTCTATCTCCTCTAAATAGGAGGTCCAATTCTCCTACCGGTCCATTACGATGTTTGGCGATGTATAGTTTGACCATGCGTTTGCTCTGATCTAGAAGATCCTCGCTTTCATCCTCGTAATATAAAAACATGACTACATCCGCATCTTGTTCGATAGCTCCGCTTTCACGCAGATCTGCCAGCTGGGGTTTTTTCGTACCTCGTGACTCAACGGCACGGTTTAGCTGGGAGAGCGCGATCACTGGAATACGTAACTCGCGCGCAAGGTTCTTTAATCCTTGAGAGACAAATGATACTTCCTGGACCCGGGAATCAAAACGACGCCCTGCATCTGCCAACTGAAGGTAATCAACAATAATAAGTTTGATATCGTGCTCTACTTTGAGTTTGCGTGCTTTGGTGCGCATCTCAAGTATTGATGCGCCAGGAGTATCATCGATAAAGATGGGAGCCTCGGACAACTCACCCATCGCTTGAGTCAATCTCTTATAGTCATCGTCTGATAATTTTCCGGTCTTAAGGCGCCATGCGTCGATGTCAGCTTGGCCTACAAGCAGACGATCGACCAACTCCTCCTTACTCATCTCAAGTGAAAAAAATCCAACTGGCGTTTTGGATTTGAGGGCCACATTGGCTGCGATATTGAGAGCAAATGTCGTCTTTCCGATACCAGGTCTTGCGGCAAGGACAAGTAGATTTGAGTCTTGCATACCAGCTAATTTATTGTCAAGCTCCGTATATGAGGTTGGTACTCCTCGCAGTTTGCCTCCAAGCTTCATAAACTCCTCCAATCGTTCAAAACTGGTGGCCAAAATTTCTTTTAGTTCGATAAAATCGCGATGGGAATGTTGTTGAGCAAGGGCAAATATCTCTGACTCTGCATTATCAAGTAGTTTCTTTACGTCTCCTTTTTCATCAAATGCCCGCTCTATAGTACGAGATCCAAGTTCGATAAGGCGTCGTTTGACAAAGTGATTCTTGACTATATTGGCATAATGTTCAACGTAAGCTGAAGTAGGTACGCTATTTATAAGATCTGATAGATAAGAAGACCCGCCTACTGCTTTGATGTGCCCTTCATGTTGAAGTTGGTTTTTTAAAGTAACTACATCTATCGGCTGCTGTTTTTCAAAAAGGCGCAGTGCCGCTCCGTAGATAAGTTGGTTTTCGCGTCTGTAGAAATGTTCCTCCCGTAAGAACTCAGCGACCGTATTAATGGCTGATGAATCGATCAGGATTGCGCCAAGTACCGACTTCTCCGCCTCGATGTCTTGAGGTGGGACTTTGAGAGCATCTAATGCGATAGACATAAGGTTTGATCTAAACTCACGCTTTCAATACTATTACTTTCATCTCTTCTTCCAGTTCATCTTTTTTCACAACTAGTTTTTCACTTGGTATGACCTGTTCTATCCCAATTTTTTTAAGGAATTGTGAAAGAGGCGCTAATTCTTTGATGGCAATTTCATCTGAACCGTAGTGCATGGGGACTACGATGGCTGGTTCGACTTTTTTGATAAGATCTATGGCCTCTTCTGCATCTATGGTATAGAAACCTCCAACCGGAACAAGCAGCACATCAACATCCCCTATCTCATCAAGATATGCATCATCCGGAACCACTCCTAAATCCCCACAGTGAAGAACAGATATGCCCTCAGCCTCAAATTTATACATCACATTGTCTCCTCGTTCAGCTCCTTGTTTTTTATCATGGAATGTCTTAAATCCCCATATGCGTATACCTTTTTTTTCAAACTGTCCTGGCCAATCAAATATAGTAGGTGTTCCTTCGACTCCATGCACTTGATTGTGGTCTTTGTGATCGTGTGATACAGTGATAATATCTGCTTCGACTTTAGGAAATTTTAATCCCACCATCTTTGGATCAAAGGGATCCGTAACAATACGAGCATCCTTGCTTTTAATAAGAAATGAAGAGTGTCCTAAGTATTTTATTTCCATAAGTAGAAAAAGAATACCAAACAAAATCGTAAAATGCAATTACGAATAGAGGTGGGTCGTGTGGTAAAATAGAAGCTGAATTATTGGTGGCTAATGGTGACTGTAGCTCAACCTGGTTAGAGCGTCGCCCTGTGGAGGCGAATGTTGCGGGTTCAACTCCCGTCAGTCACCCCAGTTTTAATTCTTTTTTATTTCACAAGATGCGCCGATCGTTGCGGGCTTTGTCCCTCGAAGCCCGAAGGGCGAAGTGGGATTCAACTCCCGTCAGTCACCTCAGTTGAAGTACTAATCTTGGTTCTCCGTCACCATAATAATTATCTTTCCATTCCCTTATCTGGAAACCGTTTTTGAGATATAAGATGATTGCAGCAGTGTTCTTTGGATGAGTAACAAGCTGTATTCGACTACCTCTAACTAACTCTAGAAGTTTTTTTACGATCAGTGTCCCATAACCCTTTCCCTGAAAACCGGGAAGAACAACGATTTGTTTCACCTCTACTTCCTCTCCACTTTTTTTATACGCAAAAACTCCTATTGGAACATCGTCTTTATAGACAAGATATACTGTACAGTTTTTTAAGTAATCGAGAGTAGTTTTAATCGAAGTGGAGGGATAATCAAAGCTTCTGCAAAAAGCTTGAGCGTCCATTTTAAACAGAAGCTCTCCATATTTTTTAGGATTAATTTTTTTAAACTCCATAGTATCTGACTTATTTATTGAACTTTAATGCAAGGATACGCGGGATTTTGACTCCGTTTTTTACTTCAGGCAGTTCTTCAATATCAAACAAACTCAATCCCGCCTTTACAAAGGGCATTATGTAATCACCCACTGTCTTCGGGTACCATGTCAGCATCACTTTATTCCACAAAGATAGCTTGGCATGTTCCAGACGACTAAAGTAATCATTTAATACCCCATACCTTGGATTGGGCTTTCCCGCAACCTGTTGTGCATAATAAAACTGGGTGTTAAATGGGTGATCGACTGCGACGATGAGGATCCCGTTTTTACCCAAGACTCGAAATGACTCCTGTGCAAATGTCGTAATTTGAGAAACATACTGCAACACCATTTTTGAGATAATCACATCAAATGATGCATCTTCAAAAGGCATTTTTTTTGCAACATCATGCTGTATAAAATCAAGATTTTTGACATTTCCATATTTCTTTCTACAAATATCAACAAACTTCTTTGAAAAATCTGTGCCTGTCACCTTTTTTGCTTTTTTTGCAAGCTCCGCGGTAAAATATCCGCTTCCACACCCTGAATCAAGTATCATTTTTTTTGCATAATCGCCCATCATGCTCAAAATAACAGGCTTAATCATTTCTTTATTCATATGGTCCCCTTCTTCCCCCATGTTTTGATTATAGAGGTTAGAGGCCGAATCCCATTGTTGAAGAGTTTTCATTTTATGAATATTATACCAATTCCTGCCTAGCCGGTTGTTATAGGTTTTTTAGTCTTTCACGAAGATCTTTTCTAAGCCATATACCAGTTTTTTCGTTGTTTTTTACGACAGGTATGTAATCTTTAGTTAGGTCAGGAAAATAGATAGCATAATGATTAGGGTCATTCTGATAACCCAAGCTTCCAATATATACGACAGATGGTGGATTTTTTTTAAGCGCATATAAACGTTCTATTTTATACTCTGAATAAGCATTTATCCAAGGAAACCAGTAGGTAAATCTGTCAGGCGGCATCCGGTCGGCAAAATAATACAAATCAACATCGTGAGGATACATAAGGACCGACTCCGTGGGTAGAGATAATGACTTGATGATTGCTCCCCTATCCTGTCTATAACTCCAAAATACATGATAGTTGTAACCTGGCTTAAGCGATTGAAAAAGGATCTCTTGAAAAGTAAAAAAATTGGCGATGATTATCACAATACATAAAAGGCAAGCAAATAATCTACTCTTTAACTTCCCAGATCTAAATAAATTAAAAATTAAAAAGATAAAGCAAACGCTTGCAAATAGTATAAATGGATATATGCCCACATCAAAAGATGTCCCAACGACAGCCTTAACTTCACGAATACGTGAGGCCAAGAAAATAAGCAATAATAAAATTATATGACGAATATTTTTGCTCTTAATAGTCTTATATATAATCCACAAAAAGGAAAGATGAAAAATAAACTGCACTATCTGCAGTGGATTTGACAGTCCTGTAAGAAATTCAAACTCGTTTTTAATAAAAAGTGCGATTAACGATAATAAATGATTGCCTTTTAACCCAGCCATATCATAATAGTAGGGTGAATAGACAAAAAAATTAAAATATATTCCTTGAAATAAAAAATCATATAGCTGTCCATTCATATAAAAGAAGAGCAATGGAATCGTATTTAAAACTAGTGTGAAGATTAACAATCTTATCTTTGTTCTTTTTTCATGAATCATTAAAAAAGGAACTAATAATAATAAAATGAGCATTGGTTGAGTCCAAAAAGCCAAAGATCCCATCACGATAAGTAAGATATAGGTGAATATGCTAGGCTTTTCCCACTTAAATAATATGGGTAAAGTAATCCATACCATACTGCTTATGAATATCGCATCAAAAGTATCGGTAAGAATTACGTACCCAAGATACACCACAAAGAAAAGCGAGATAAGGATAATCCATGCTGAGAAGCTGTATTTGGATTTATTATTTTTAAAAGTTAAGAAAACCAAGACATAACATATGAGATATAAAATAAGCAAAGATAGTCTAAAGACTGCCATTGTCTTTGCTGGCGAAAGGGCCGACCAAAGGGGAGTAAATAAGTATATCCAATAATAAGGAAAGGGGAAATGGTTGGTAAAATGCTCTGAGTATAGAGCTCTTCCGTTTTTCATTAGGTATCCAGCCACTATATGGTCAGTCTCATCAAAACTTCCCATAAATGTTCGATTAAGAAAAAAGATTAGTGCAAAAAACAAGAGAGAGAGTGAAAAAATTAAAATAGGGATAAGTTTTTTTTTATAATCCTTCATAGATTTTTAAGTTGTTCTGCAAATACATTTTACTGTTCCCTCCCCTATCCTTTCCCATTTCCTTGGATACTCTTTGATGTTTATACATATAGCTGTTGCTTCATCAAGACCAATACCATATTTTATATTCCCCCTTTTCATTTCCTCTGGCAGTAACACGTGCCTATTACGCTCTGTATAATGAGGTTCGATGATTGTATCTGGTAATAGTCCCAACCCCTTGATAAGAGGACTGTTGGGCGGCTGACCCATCCGTTGGAAAGACCCAACCACCATAGATCCTGCTGACTCACCAATATAGTATTTACAGTTGCGGATTAAATGTTCTAGTATTTTATTACTCTTTATTTTTCTTATTAAACCAACATGATCTCTCCCCCCTAAAACAAATATTAAGGGGTTGTTTGCCTTTAACAAACCTGTCTTTTCCATAGCGTTAAGAACGTCAACTGATTTGAGTGATGTGGTAAGTAGTTTATAGCTTGTTGCAGCATGCTTATCTGTGCGACTTGCAAATGGAATAAATAATAGCTGTGATGGCTTGATTCTATCTATAACATTAAAAATATGCTCCCATTGCTCTTGCGAATTATTCGGGCCTCCCCCTCCAAATAGATAAAGAATCATATGCTAATTATATAATATTTCATTTCGGCTTGTCATACCAATCTAGTACACTTCCGAAGTGTACTAGAGCCTTGCTACAAGCTAAAAACATATTTTTACTTCTTGACATGATATAACTGACTCTTTTATATCCTATATAAGCAGGTTATTAACTCAAATACTTTATTTGAATTATCTTATAATATTAGATATAATCTCATATGACCGAAAGAAAACCTTTCAATCTTCGAAATCGCACCACTTTGCGAACAGGGACTGATCTAAGTATAATGGCATTTTTTGCCCTCAAACAATTTGAGGCGGAAATTAAAAAATTTCTTTCCACTAACTCTCTAGAAGATATACATAATCCAATAACCAGAAGTATGGTGGATTTTACTCACCATCTATTTGGCAGTCGATCAATCGATTATGAAAGCGACAAATTCACACCCGAGATGATGGATAGGTTCAGTACTATAGCCTGGGAGTTGTTCCAGGGAGGTTTTTTTGCTTCTGTTGGAATAGGCGCATCACACCTTGTGAGTCACGGTATATCAAAACTTCAAAAAAGACAGATTAATCCAGTCGCCCAGCTAGGAATGGATGCGGGAGGGGCAATCAGCTCATATATTGTGTTCACTCAAATATTTGGACCCTATATCCACGACCTACTTCAAACAGAAGCACCTATCACCATACCCCTTCTCATACAGCGCTTAGGACAAGTGGCACAATCGCTTCCTTTTCTTACCCCTTTAATTCCCTAAACTTTCTTAGAGTAGTGTAATCATTAAGTGACCATGTTTGGATTATCATAACGATCTAGTACACTTCCGAAGTGGATTTGAATTATCTTATAGTATAAGATATAATAGAATATGGCTGAAAAAGGACCCCATTATACTCATCTTACTAACCTTGTTTCCGACCCTCACGATGGCACTCCAATCTATTATCGTGTTACCAAAAATGGACAGTTGATAGGTTTTCCTACCGGAAAAAAGGGTCAGTTTACTCCTTTGCATGTTGGAGGTTTTTATAGATTAACTCAAACTCATCCCGGACTCCCACCCGTAATAGATACGGGGGGGCTAATATCATTTAAACCTGATCATCACAGACATACGATTTCAGGTAGACTTGAGAGAATTGATCAAACAAGGATATATACAGAGGATGGAACTCCTGTTTTTGTTGCTTCTTTATCAACTCGTGAAGATAAAAATAGTAGCAGTTCAGACAAACATCTACATTTACTTGCTTTTGCCCTAAATGCAATACGAGTACAAGAAATAAAGCATCTATAACCCAAGTTCTGGAGCGATTTTTTGCATTGAAGTAAGACAGATCTCAACAAACTTCTCAAGCGGCAGGTTCAGACCCTCAGGTTTGCTACACATGGCCACCTCATCGCGCCTCGTACCTGCGGCAAACTTCGGTTCTTTTAAAAATCGTTTCAAAACAGATTTAAGTTTTACATCGGCCAACTTTTTAGTGGGAAGAATAAGAGCTACTGCGATGATCAAGCCCGTCAAGGAATCTGCGCAAAATATAGACCAATGAGCTTTGGAGACAGGTTTTATACCTGTCAAATCAGGAGCATGCGCCTTTACGATCTGCATAACTATATCTGATACTTCAAGATGGTATTTTTCCAGCGCTTCCCTAGTTTTTGATGGATGAGACACTTTAAATTCACCGCCAAAATCAATATCATGGATAAGTCCAGCCAAAAGCCAATCTTCTCGAGCCGGTTCATCTGCTCCTAATAGATTTCCAGAGGCAAAAAAATCATAGAGCCCTCCCATACAGACCTCAAGAGCGAGAGAGTGTTTAACTATATTTGGCTCAAGTTGCGATTTGATCGCTTCGAAAAATAGCTTTCTGTCATATATCATGGATTGATTATAACAAAAAATATATATAATAAATAAATGGAACAAAATCCACCCCCCATATCAACCGCTCAGATGGAACCGGAAGTAGTCGAAGATATTGTTGAATTACCTCACCCCCCTCCCCCCCCTCCTCCATCTGTCAGAAAACCCCCCGTTATTTTAGTTATCGTTTCTTTGGTGTTCATTTTTCTTTTTGTTGCCGGTATTATCATCATCGCCATTGGAACAAAGGGCAAAAATCAAACAGCCTCTCCTCAATTGCCAACTGCTACACCCACCTCCTCCCCTCCCTCACCTACCATGAAAGTGGAACCAAAATGGAAGACATATATCTCACCAAACAAAGACTTTTCTCTTGATTATCCTCTTGATAAAACGCTTTTTATTGATACAAAGGATCCATCTATTGAGTTTTGCGATATCGGGAAAGGGATTGTCTCATTTGAGATAAAAGACCTATCAGTAGTCGTTGCCTCTCAATCCGCAGAAGATCAAACTCCGCTTAGTTGGGTAGAGACATACTGCCCCCCACTTCTTGAGCAAGACTTTGAACAAGGAATCATACAGGATGGCCCTGTATCCGGACTAAATTATACATCTCCTATTCTTAATGTAACCGTCGTCCAAAAGGCAAAAAAACTTTATTTCATCTATGCATTAGGACAAACTAAAGAGATTATGGACTCAACATATCAGCCTATGCTCTCTAGTTTTACGCTTACGCCATAAGTAGTACCCCTATCGTGACAAAAACTGCACTTATTGATTTTTCTAACAATCCTTTTCGCTCTTTTAAGAAAATGGTGGCTAAAATGACTGTTACGATGATCGAGGCACGGCTAATCGGCGACATCTGCGAAACAGGAGCGCCGCTTTCAAGTGACAAATAAAACGAAATCGCAGCTACAGCATAAAAAAGCGAATACAGGAAGATGTGCTGCATAGATCTGGGTTGAAAAATTGTTTTGACTTTCTTCAGACTTTTGATATTGGTGATCGCGATTATCAGTCCTGGAATAATCGTCATCATAGGTACAAAGGAGATAGCATTATAAGAACGCAAGATATATGAATCATTTACGACAGCTACTCCGTAGCATAACGCGCTTACTAAAGCAAACCATACTCCTTTGTTTATCTTCATCCTTTCTTTGCCATAAAGGATGAATGTCGAGGAAAGGATCAAGACCGTACCTAACGATTTCACCAAACCAAATGGATTCCCGAGCAGTAAAACACCAAGTGCGATACTCACAAGTGTTCCGGATGCAGTGATGATCGTCATTTCACCAGCGCCGATGTATTTTGAAGCACGGAAATTACACACTACTCCTAACGCATATAATGCTCCGCTAAACAGAAAATTCGGCCAAAGGGTAGCAAATGGTGGAAATATAAAACCCTTATACAAAGCAAAAATAGATACGATAATCGAAAGAGTGAATTGAAAAACAATGGAAAAGACGATCGGATCATTTTCCTCTTTTTTCATCATGGCACGAAGATAAAGAGATGCGATTGAACCTGCAATCACACATGTAGCGGCATAGATATACCATAATTTAAACATATGAAATGATATTATACCTTAACTTCCCACAGCTGCTCTACGTCACAGATTGAATCAGCACCGGAAAAAAGCATAGCTAGTCTATCTATCCCTAGACCACATCCGGCATAAGAACCTTTTTGAAGGGCCTGTGATGCAGCAAGGAACTCTTCATCTATGGGTTGTGAACTACTTCCTCTTTGTTGCTTTTCTTTTTCGAAAACTTTTCTCATTGATGAGACATCAGTGTTTTCTGTATTTCCATTGGCAATCTCAATTTTATCGATATAAAGTTCAAAACGTTCGGCCAAATATGGCTTATCTTGTTGTGGTTTGCAAAGCGGAGATAGAATCGCTGGGTAATCCGTAAGAAATACGGGTCCAGATGGAAGATTTTGTTCAATATCGTTTACAAATACTTGGTCCCAAAGCCCCCGCCATGTAGCGTGATTTGTCTTGTAATTTTTCTTTCTTGCGATGTCAAATAGTACACTTTCCTGTTTCAAAACTTCCATAAGGCTTACCCCCATATTACGTTTAAACACATCCTGCAAAGATACTATTTCCCAAGAGTGTTGAGTTGACTTGATAATTTGCGACTCTTTGCCTAATGTAGACTGGATGCTTAAGATCAGCTGTTTGGTGTCCTTCATTATGCTCAAATAATCTGCATCGTGTCGATACCATTCTAGCATCAGAAACTCTGGGATATGCCAAGACCCGCTTTTTTCCAGATTTCTAAACGACTTGGCAAACGCAAAACAATTACCCATTCCACGGGATAGCATACGCTTTAATCCCCTTTCAGGAGATAATGAAAGAAAATACTCCCCAGTTGAAAACGGATATAGATTTGGTTCATGAGGTACGGTCTTATTTAAAACTGGCACGATAACTTCGTGAAAGTTCTGTTCATAAAAAAACTTCCGTGCAGACCTGATAATTTCTTCTCTGATAAAAACTGGTTTGAAATTGATCATTTTTATGAAGACGACGATTGTTTTTTATGTAATAAAATAACTTCTTTCAATCCACACATAAATCCAGGCTGACTACACCCCATACCTAGTCCTCTTATTCTACATTTCAATTGATTAATTAATTGTAACGGAGTATCATCTATCTTTCCTAGAGCCTCAAATCCTTCACAACATCCATATACAGTACCATCCGATGCGAGCGCTACTTGATAGCATCCAAGTTCTTTGGGAGGAAATACTTTTTTCCTATGCTTCCAAAGCTCTCTCATTTCATCACCCGTAAGATAATCAAACCCTTGAGTAGTGCCGACTATGTTTGACTTGGGGTGTTGTTTCAAATATTCAGCTGGTTTTCGAGGATGAAAGGTTATATCAATTGGACCTATCTGATCATGTATTTGTGCCTCAAACTGATCAATATTTGGCAAATTTTGTTTGGTTACGATCGAAAAAATCTCCGTATGGAATCCTAACTTTTTTGCCTTTTTTAAAAAAATAATACTTTTATCGTATTGACCTGTTCCTCTATTACTGTCATGATACTCTCTTGATCCATCAAGGGAAACAATGAGGTTTATCATACCCGGATTGGCAAGTTCTTTCAGTCGATCGATAGTCCCATTGGTAATGCATTGGATGTAAATACCTCTCTTTACCAACCTATTAACCAGTTTTGGAAAGTAAGAAAGCGCCATCACTTCTCCCCCGCAAAATGTGATAACCTTGACTTCTACTACCTTTGCATATCTGTCAACAAAGTCAAAAATCTGATGTTCCGTCAATATCGATGAGGTTTTCTTTGTATAACAGATTTTGCAATGCAGGTTGCATTTTTCAAGTGGGTTGATGTAAAGATGGTGTAGTACATTTTTTAAATGTGCCGTCCTATTATATTTCATAGCTATCTTATTATACCAAGCCGTTTTTAACCTCGTAGGTTAGAGGGAAGGGCTTTTCTCATCTTCATATATACGTATAAAGGAGTTCATGAGGAGAAACATCACACAGCTTAGCACCGAAGTAACAATCAAAAAAATGTCTGGAATGTTTCGTTCGATGATTCCATTACCTAGAGTAGGTTTTGAGGAAAAAAATACCGTAAAGATCCGATCCGCAAAGGTAAAAGATGAAATAGAGATAAAGAGGTCTTCTTTCTTTGTCATACCCACTGTTTCATTGCTGTCTTCGTAAAACGCTATATTTTTTGGCAGCATATCCTCACTCAATTTTCCATCATATACTGCATAGCTCATTGGGTTGGTGCTATCCTTTAACAGACCGTCAAAAAGAGAGTCTGCTTTCAAGACAGAGACGACAAACCCCTTTAATTGTTGTTGTTTTTTTTCTTTTGTATCGGCTGCAGTTATGCTACCTGAGTAAATAGGTTGAACAATAAGCATACGTTTTAGATTAAACAGTTGTAGCTCAGGAGTAACGATGATGTCTCCGGAATCACGCGCCTGGTCAAAATAAGTATTTAATGTTGGATCCAATCCTATATCGTTACCAAAAAAGTTTTTAAACGTCTCATGAGGGACCATGTAATTGACAACGTAGTATTCTTTCTTTTCCTCCGAAACATGGATATTGAAAAAGGGATAACCGTAAGGAGTAGTTGCTTTGTCTTGTCGCACCTTATCCACAAAGCTGTCTTTATCCAAAGCAGTCACTTTTGCCACATAAAGTATCCCTTCCATACCTTCACCCACATCCTCTTCTTTGATCGCTTGAAAATAATCGTCAAATTCTTTTCTCGTCATGGTATCATCGATACGAAACCACCGCTTGCCCTCTTTCACGTTCTGAACATATCCTTTGATCCGATCTTGCATGAGTGTCTTAAGGAATTGACTCTCACTCATAAAACGCTCTCTTACATTATTCATGACTGCAGTACGCATGACCTGCCAAGAGAAAAAATTCATCATCAATAAAATAAGAAGAGCTATGAGGCTTTTGAGAAAATCTTTTCGAATGGTTGAATATATATGTTCACTCATGGCTATTTTAGTTTTTTTTGTAGCTCAAATGGACCCCTGCAACAACTGGTTATAAAAAAGAATAACAATATGCTACTTGCTACAAACATTAAGTCAGCTAAACCACCGTTCCAATACGTTCCCAATAACTCTCCATATGTAAATGCATAATCGCCTATTGCCATAAATATAATAGATATGAGAAGCAGCATCATACTGCGCCTTGCTCTTCCCTCCACGATTTTATAGGTGATGAATGCCAAGATAAACATAAATATATCAAGCATTGGATAGGTGAAGTTGGTAATTGCCTCAACGAGGGTAAAACCACTTGCAATCGGAATACTTTTAAATACAAAGTAAACGACTCCATACCCAACTAATATGAAAAAAAAGGACTCAAAAATATTTCGACTTGTGATGGGGGCATCCGAATACTCCATAAGACGCCAACAACCCCAGCATATGAGCATAATCATAAAGATGTAAAAGGCATCAGCGATCGATGGAAAAGGAACCTCAACATGTAGCACAATATTGTAATACGCCCAGATCATGTCAGCTATCCCCCAAAAAAAAGCAGCCAGCACAAAATAATAGAGAGTTCTTCGAAAGATAGCATTTGCAGCCTGCTTTTTTATGAAGAAAAAACCAACGATTGCTCCAAGAAGGTGAAGAGAACTACTCCCCACATTGTATGCATCATTCCAGATCGTTTCTTTGTTTGGTATGACTTGAAGATAAATCCCCCAAGCAAGTATAAAGATGGCATAGATTACATATATCGCAATCCCCAAGTACTTTTTGATTACATCCCCGCTCATATTTTCACTATAACAGAAACGGCATGATAATAGTGATTCTATTTTCGTAATAGTTAGTAGTAAATACTACTACTTATATAAACATCTCTTGACATTTTATGCTCATTTGATATACTTCTATTGGTTGCAAACCATACAACTAATATGAATAATATTCTTTTGCGGCTTGGTCTCACCTCTAATGAATCATCCATCTACCTTACACTATTAAAACATAAAGAAAAAACGGCCGCCGAAATCGCACGCATACTCTCAATGGATAAATCCTCCTGCTACAGGGCGGTTGAGTCACTCGTAAAGCAAGGCCTTCTCATCACGATCCCCCGTCGTCGCGGTACCACACATACAGCCGCCTCTCCGCAGATTTTGAAAGAACTTATGAATGCAAAAAAGAGTGAGATAAAGGCTCAGGAAAACGAGCTAGATATTTTTATAAAAAAATTGGTCAAGGATACAAGCGAAAACAGAAGCACGTTTATCAAGGTTGAACAGGGAATCCAAGCCATAAGAGACGGTATGGAACGCAACCTTGAAGCTGCAATCCAGTCAGATAAGATGATCAAAGAGCAATATCGACTCTCATTTCCCTATTTTAAATACAAAGAACATGCAACTTGGGTAAATGAGTTTGCAAAGCGAAGAATAAGAGCTGGTGTTTCCATCCGTCAAATAGTTGACTTTGCAGGATCAAGTGCGTTTGCACCCATCATGAAAACGGACAAAAAACTCCTTAAAGAGATCCGCCTTATGCCTAAAGAGATGAAGACGCTCCATGGACTGCGCATATCCGGGGATATCACCAACATCATAAGCTTTGATAAAGATAATAACTACATAGACATAACCATAAAAGATAAATACGTGACGGAACTTATTAACTCTATATTTGACTTTATCTGGGAAAGGAGCGAAAAATATATATGATCAAAGCGCTTATTTTTGATTTAGGAGAAGTTGTTACATCAAATGCCTGGCATTATAGATGTCCTGAAAAAGACAGGGAGTTTTGCAGTTATTTTAAAGTCACAATGGAGGATTTTGAACGAGGATGGCTTACTGCTTGGCCTTTATATGAACTGGGGAAGGTCACTGAAGATGAATTCTGGACAATGTTTTTGACTCTTTCTGGAACAAAAAAGATTGATGTTGCACATGCAAGACTCCTTTGGAAGAAATATCAGTATCTTAAGCCTGGTATGTTGGATCTTCTAACGCGTCTTCACAACCGCTATCCTCTTGTTGCTTGTACCAATAATGGAAAAGAATGGGTCAACTTTTATAAACAACAATTTCATCTTGACACTTTTTTTGACGCTATCATAAACTCCGGTGAGGTTCATATAAAAAAGCCAGATTCGGGTATTTATAAAATAGCCGTAGAAAAAACGGGGTACAAACCTAAAGAAGTAGTTTTCATAGATGATTCTAACGGACCAATCAAAGGAGCACAGGCTTTTGGACTTCAAACAATACAATTTAAAAATGCCAAACAGTTAGAATTGAAATTAAACAAAATAGGAGTAGATACTTCTATCCTTGATATTTCAAGCCGAAAACATTCATTTTACTGGCAAAGCGACAGGAAGATTAGTGAATTCCAAATCAGGCAGATTTTTCAAAACCGTCACAGCTTTTTTGATAAAACAAACGCAGTGAAGGCTCTTGAAATAGGTTTAAAGCAAAAGGTAAAAGATATCATTCCCCCCATAAAGTCAGGGAGCATAAACAGTGTAGTAAGGGCTCGCATGGAAAATGGCGCTGATGTAATAATGCGCATGCATCCAAACGGCCTCAAAAACGGTTATTTTTGGGCAGAGAAAGCAGTCGCTGACGCGGCTTGCAAAGCTAAAGTACCAACATATCAAACATTATTCATCGACGATACTAAAGAATATGTTCCTTTTGATTATATGATCATCTCATGCCTATCGGGAGAAAACATGAAGCATGCAGGCCCCTTTTCCCCGAAAATCGACCAAAGATTGATCAAAGATACCGGACGACTTATGGCCTTGACACACTCTATTAAAACAAAAGGATTTGGCTTTTTTGATAATAAACAGGCAAGGTCGGACAAGCTTATTGGCATACACAATAAATGGACAGACCATATCTATGCATCGCTTGATGATAATCTCATCTATCTACAAAAAATGAAGGCAATATCTCCAAAAGAGAAGAGGTTTATAAAGCATATTTTTAAAACAAATGATCATATCATTGTGTGTGATTCGCCCCGTCTTGTACATAACGATATTGCAGATTGGAATCAGCTCACCGATGGAAAGAAAATAACCGGTTTTATTGACTGGGATGAGTCTTTTTCGGGCGATCCGATCTGTGACTTTTCTACTTATTCCGTATTTTTCGATGATAAGAGGCTTAATAACTTAATATCCGGATATGAAACCGTAACAAAGCTTCCGTCTGATTTTGAAGAAAAATTCCATCTGTATCGTTTGAGATATATCATATCCAAATTAACTCTCCGCACTAAAAGATCTGTCTATGACAATACTCCTTTTGTAAAAACATTATTACAATATTCCCAAACGCTCCTCTCAAAAGAGCTTTCACATTATGACTACCGCGCATAATAGGGTTTGTCTGGGCACGTTTCCCCTTTCTGGAGTTTATAATCCGATTTCGTCAAACGACGCGGAAAATCTGATCAGATATTTCTTTGAGTTAGGAGGATATTACATAGATACCGCTCCCATGTATGGATGTGGAAAGGTCGAATCTCTTTTGGGAAAAGCACTAAGCGGAAAAAAACGCGAAGATTTTTATATCATTTCAAAGTGCGGAAAAGAAATACTCCCCTTACATAATACGTGGACATCAAAAGCAAGTTATCACGATGTTATAAAACAATGCCATGAATCACTCCAAAGATTAAAACTTGATTATCTAGACTTGTATCTTATTCACTCGCCTGACAAGGAAACACCGTTTGATGAGACCGTTCAAGCGTTGCTTGACTTGCAAAAAAGCGGCAAAATAAATGACTTTGGAGTTTCGAATGTTACCCTTGATGAGCTTAAAAAATACAGAGAATACGTAGACATCCGTTTTGTTCAAAACAGATTTAGCTTTGTAAATAGAAGTATTTCAGACGAATATCTTTTATATCTAAAAAAATATAATATACAACTACTTCCCTATGAGATCCTGGAGATCGGTCAGCTCACCGGGTCAATCATCGAAGAAAAACATCTGGGAAAAAAGGACGTACGAGGAACGACCCGTTGTTTCCAAGATGATGTACTGCACGAAACCAGAATATGGATAAAAGACTACGTTTCCCCACTTGCGAAGAAAAATAAGGTAACGATAGGTCAACTTATAATCGCATGGACTCTTAATGAGCCCCAGATACCCTATGTACTTGTCGGGACAACAAAGAAAGAGTACCTTACCCTTAATCTTGCTGCAAGTTCAGTAAAACTCACCGATGAAACTAAGGGAGAGCTTGAGACTGCCTATAAAAAGCTTGTTGAGATAATTCAAACAAAATATCACGCTTCTCTTAAAGAATTCCGGGGATTAAATGATAGATATTATAGCCAGTTTGATTTTAAGCGTTACAATATTTTTTGATAAAATACTACATGTTGTATACGAGTGATGCACATATTTAGTACACTTCAGTTCCTTTTCAGATTCCTATCATACACTTGCCTTTATTGGAAAACTTTAGTTAATTAACCTTGAAAGGGGGTGAAAATATATGATGAGATACTGGGGTTATTATCCACAACATATAGAGCACGGATTTGGGTTTAACATCGTTGGGTTTATCATCGAAATACTCTTTTGGGTTTTGATCATTGCGGTCTTCATGACGCTCTTCAAACATTTTGGTCATATGAGAAGTGAAAGTACGACGCGCGACGGCGATGAGTCCGATCATGCGTTGGAAATAGTAAGAGAACGCTATGCAAAAGGAGAGATATCAAAAAAGGAGTTTGAAGAGTTAAAAAAAGACCTCATAAGTACGACATAATGCGTCAGTAAGCAGCAATGAGGTGTATAATCTATACATGCATCTCCTTGAGGTAAAACAACTTGTCAAAGACTTTGGATCATTTCGAGCAGTAGATGGAATCTCTTTTTCTATCTCAAAAGGTTCTGTTGTGGGGCTTTTGGGGCAAAATGGCGCTGGTAAAACTACAACCATACGTATGCTTTTAGGTATCACTACTCCGACTTCTGGATCTTTGTCCTATTTTGAAAAGGATTTCTTTACTCACCGTGAAGAATCGCTCCAACGAATAAACTATATCTCTTCCTATAACACTCTTGTTGGACGCATGTCTATATGGGAAAACCTTAGAGTATACGCAACCATGTATCAAATACATGCGCCGAATAAAAAAATTGCAGAGCTTCTTTCCTATTTTGAGATATCAGACCTCAAAAACAAAATCTATGAAGATCTCTCCTCAGGTCAAAAAACGAGGGTAAATTTGGTAAAATCGCTTCTCAATGACCCTGAACTTGTGCTTATGGATGAGCCAACTGCAGCGCTTGATCCTGACATAGCCGATAAGACACTTTCCCTTATTGAAACATGGAAAAAAGAAAAAAATCTGTCTATCCTCTATACTAGCCATAATATGCAGGAAGTTACACGGATTTGTGACAAGGTTATCTTTCTTGCCAATGGAAAGATCATTGAACAAGATACCCCTCTTAACCTTGCCAAAAAAGTGACCAAGGCGGAGCTCATACTTACCTATGAGAAAGATCCAAAACCAGCGTTTTCCTACCTCACAGATAGAGGCATTTCCCATAAACATAAAACACCAAATCAGCTGATCATCCAGACCAAAGAAGAAGATATCCCTCGTATTATCTTTGATATCAGCAAAACTGGGCTGTGGATGAATGATATAACCATTAACAAACCTACACTTGAAGATTTCTTTTTGCAAATTTCACGAAAAAAGTCATGAATATAAACCGGATTCGCGCCACTCTACTTCAAGAATATTATATGGTCCAACGGAGTCTTGAAACCATTGTAGATGTATTTGTATACCCGATCATGAACATCATCGTATTCGGTTTTATCTCAAAATTTCTTCTTGGCTCAACGGATCGGTCAGTATTTTTGTCTCTTATCGTTGCCATGTTATTTTGGCAGATATTCAGCACTTCCCAGTACACGATAAGTGTGGCAACCTTATGGAATATGTGGGCACATAATCTTACCAATCTATTCGCCACACCTACTACATTCCTTGAGTACTTTATCGCACATGCCATAACTGCCCTCATCAAAGCGCTTCTCGTCTTTTTTGTCGGAGCACTTATTGCCTATTTCCAGTTTGGATACAATGTTGTTAATATCCCCTTTCCCCTTCTTCTTGTCATCATGATAAATCTCTACCTCTCAGGGATTGCAATCGGACTTGTACTGGTTGGCTTTATATTTGCATATGGTACCCGTATACAAGCTCTTGCATGGGGATTTATCTCAATCATTCAACCCTTAGCATCTGTGTTTTACCCCTTAAGTGTTTTACCTGAGCCGTTCCAATCACTTGCCCGTTTTCTTCCTCTTACGTATATGTTTGAGGCTCTCCGTCAGATTATTTCACAGACCGCTCCGCTCCCAATCATCCATACCCAGCTTATGATCGGATCATGTATCACTCTAATCTATCTTATTATCTCTTTTATTATATTTAAATATCTTCTTGCCTATTCAAAAGACAGTGGACAGTTTGCCAAAAATGACCTATGACAAAACAGCGTTTCATACTTGTGAGCGTCGTACCTCCATCCTGCACTAAAAAGCAGGCTGAAGACGATCTTCAAGAGATCCAAAGCCTTATTGATACATACGGTGGGGCTGATATCGTCGACATAATCCAACGAAGAGCCCGCCCTGACGGAGGTACGTATGTCGGATCAGGAAAAGCTCAAGAAATCGCATCACTTGTGGAAAAAAAACAAATAGATGTGGTGGTGATAAACGGGATAGCCCGCGCATCCCAGCTTTATCATATCTTGCAGCTTTGCTGGAAAAGCAATCCAAATATACAAGTCTGGGATCGGGTCGATCTTATACTCCACATATTTTCCCATCATGCGTCAACCGCCGAAGCCAAACTTCAGATTGAGCTTGCCAGCATGCGCCACATGGGTCCGCGTATCTACGGACTGGGAGCAAGTTTCTCTCAACAAGGAGGAGGAATCGGGACAAAAGGCCTTGGCGAAACCAACGTTGAGCTTATGAAACGACACTGGAGAAATGAAATGAGGAAAAAACAAGAAAAACTTGAAGAGCTTGAAAAAAACAGGGAACGCCAAGTGACTCGTCGCCATGATCAAGGCCTAATGACGATCTCAATCGTAGGGTATACCAATGTTGGTAAGACGTCGCTTTTTAATTTGCTGACCGGAAAAGAAAAATTAGCGAAAAATGTATTATTTGCGACACTTGATAGCGTCGTTGGTAAACTATATTTTAAAGAGATTCAGAAAGAGGTCGTCATATCAGATACAATCGGCTTTATCCAAAACCTCCCCCCCACACTCATCAACGCTTTCAAATCAACGCTCATGGAGAGTATCCATGCTGACATACTTCTTCATGTTATAGATATTGCAGATCCTCATATGGAAACTAAAATTAAAGTAGTTGAAAAGATCTTAAGGGACCTAAAAATTGAAAATAAACCTATTTTTTATGTGTTCAATAAGATTGATCGAGTTGATGGAAAAAGGATAGCTGAGTGTTCTAAAAACTATGGTGCTTTTTTACCTCAGTTTATATCAGTCCATACCGGTGTTGGTATAAAAGATTTGTACTACTTTATACAAGAAAAAATTTAGTTTTTAGTATATAAAAATCTTTCGTCAAGCAGTACACTGATACTATGTCTAGAAAATTTCCTTATTACATAAAAATATGTATCACCTTTATAGGATCTTTTCTCATCTCTCAATTCCTTGTAAATACATTATTCATAACAAACACCACCACCCCAGACTGGGCATCTTTTCAATCAAACATTTTAGATATGAATCAAAATGTTGGATCAGCAGGCCAGACAATAATTGGTAACCTAATCGCTTCATTTACCCCATCAAAAATAAACTCCTCATCTATTTCAGATACCCAACTACCCCCATCTCCCCTACCCACCTCCTCAAATCTGTTTGGCTTTGAAACCATCCCCACGAAAAAGCCCGTTGTGGCACAGCCCACTAATCCACCTTTTTCACTCCCCGCTCTACCCTTTATCCCAACACGTAAACCAACACAAAAACCGAAAGTATCCCCTGTACCATCACCCAAGCCCAACCCCACCTCTCCTCCCAAACCAACTATACAACCTATTCCTATCGTTGAGTTTCCCAAGGTATCAGGAGACCCGCTTAAACAAACCTGGTATGGAAAAAAATCATATGCATGTTACACTCAAGAACGATTTATTCAGGTCTATGCAAACGGAGTTAATCCTGATTCATGTAGAAGTAATGTAAAAAAAGCGATTGAGGCGCAAAACACAACAATCAAGCTGCTAGGAAAGACTATCACTATACATGAAAAAGCATATCCTGCATTTAAAGCAGTAGCTGACACTCTTGAGCAATATAAAAAAGATAGTACTCATTATGACTTTCCAAGTAAGCCAAATTATGAGATAAAAAATGTAGGGGCATATGTATTTCGATGTAACGTAAACGCTTCAAAAAGCGGTAAAAATGAAGTATGCTCTCCAGATTGCGTACTTTCTCCCCACTCTTTTGGAATCGCAGTTGATATAAATTATGGCGAAAACTGCAACGGATGCAAAACATATGATATGCCAGAGGAAATCTGGAAGACGTTTGAGTCCTATGGCTTTCGTTGGGGAGGCCATTATCCCCTCATTAACTCCTATATTGATCCTATGCATTTTGAGTATATGAAGGATCTGTGTGAGGGTATCTAATCAAACATTTCCTGCTCAATAGGAGAGAAAAAGAAAACAACAATAGGAATAATGCCAATAAATAAAAGGGCACCGCTTAACGTTTTATCAGCTATAAATCCAACGAGGGGATTTAAAAAAACTAACACCAACCGACGTAGCATAGATATTGATGACAGTATGGTTGCCTTTTGTCCTGATGGAATAAGTTTATTCATATAGGCCGTCATAAGTTCAAGCCGTGTCAATCCAAATCCCCCGGCCAATACAACAAACAACATGACGGTAATAATGTTAGGAATCAAAGCTACCACAAAAAACATAAAAGATGTGATAAGAGCGCTAAATCGTAAATATTGTTTTGCCCCGCCAAAAAGTTTTTCCAATCGTACGAAGTTTGCTGCGATCAAAACCTCAGTCAAAGCCATGACAGCATGCAATAAACCAAAATATATGAGAGGAATACCAAGTGACTGCAATAATGGTTGATACAACCAGATAACAAAATAGGCAGCAGCTGCAACGATAACAGCATCAAGCGCAATAAGACGTAAAACGCGATGATGGTAAAAGAAATTCAATCCTGTTTTCAAAATAATCATATATCTTTTACTTTCCGATACTTTATCTTTTAGGATAGGTTCTTTTATATTCCAAGCTATGACTGCTGCAATAAAAAAAGGTATTGCACAAAATAACATAGGCGCATTGACGCCAAATATGGAAGCCATGATTCCACCGATCGGCGCTGAAATAAGCATGGCGATAAGCTGTATCGCGTGTGCTTTACCTGCAAGATGTTTTATCTCTCCCTCTCTTCCCTCTTCTTTGAGTGCGTCATACAACAATGCGTCATCCGCTCCTGACATAAAAGAAAAGGCTGCAGCAAACAAAAACTCTCCCAGCAAAAAGACCGGGTAAGAAGGGACGCTCCCATAGATCAATGCGCCAAAGGTGACAACCAATGCTCCCATTGCCAGTGAGTATTTGCGGCCAAAATAATCCGCTACCACTCCTGTTGGCACTTCAAGGATAAAGATCCACAACATAAACCATGACTGAAGTATCAAAATCTGAAATTTACTGATATGCGCCCAGTTGGTATAGATAGGCACAAGTACTGCAGAAAAAAAATGCAGATTCACAAAAAAAGTAAAGGCGAAATAACGCCAGATAGTTTTAGAACTGTTTTTTACAAAATAGTGCTTAATACTTTTTTTCATACTAAAAAACCCTCCGATTCGGAGGGCTGTGCGTAATAGTTTATAAAGTTATCTTCCGCTATTACCACAGCCGCCGTGTTTAGCCTCGTTTTCAACGAGGGTATCCATGCGAAGTAAAGTGGTAATACAGAGATAAAACATAAAGTTATTATAGCATACTAATACTCTTTAGAGCCGTGTTTACTGTTTGCTTGACTTTGTATTAATCTTGTATTAATCTTAAATTATAAGTTGATATAACATCTGACAGAATGACAACTAAATCTTCAAAGATCTGCATGAGTAAACAATTCCTTATTGTTTTAGGGATTATGTTTGGTCTTTTTCTGCTTATTATGGGCGTCAATTATGTAAACTCCCTCAAGCTTTCCCAAAACACCCGTGCATCAGGTCAAGATAGATACGGACTTGAATTTTATAGACTAAAAGATCAAAGATTAGCGACTCCATCAGCCCTTCCTGATCTGACCATCCAAAATATTACTGCTTCTTCAACTGCAAATCCATCTGAATATATGATCTCTGTCATAGTAAAAAATCAAGGGGCTTCAGTAGCAAAGGATTTTAATCTCTACGGATATATTGATCCATCAGAGTATCCACCTACACCTCAAACCCCAGAAACATTTGCAACTTTTTCCGCCAATTTAAATCCCGGTGAGCTATTTACCTATACATATACAGATTCGTTGAGTGAAGGAACGCATAATATATATACATGGGTAGACCGTGACAATAAGGTGGTTGAGTCTCGTGAAGATAATAACACCAAAGATTGCCAAGCTAGTATTGAGAATGGAGCAATCACTATGAAATGTTTTACTAAAATCTTCCTTCCCATCATCAATAAAAAAACCAGCATCAACTGTATTCCTCCTATGACCTCTCCCCCCGTATCACAAAATACAGATAATAATATAGCCGATCTTCCTGTATGTACTCCCCCTCCTGATCTTCCGGACAGACCAATAACCCCTCCTAATCTATAAGAAATTAGCGACTTGATCTACCAAACATAGATACACAGATTATTACAAGGCCACGTGTATGAAGATCTTTCTTGAAATAATCGAGGTGAAAGATTATAATATGTATCTAATATGTATCTCCGAATAAGAATATTTTTAAGTAGAAACTAATATGAATGCTGAAACAATGACAATGAATCGACCATTTAATTTCTTACGCATAACAAGCGAGCCAAGCTGTACTTTTTTATGCAAGAAATGTAATCCTCAAGGAAAATTTAATCCGCTGATGATGCCAACTCATGAAGTTCTTGAAACGGTTCAAGCAGCTGTTGAACTCGGCATTGATACCGTCCACCTTATTGGAGGTGAACCAAGTAAACGAAAAGATATCGTTGAATTAGTAGCCGGTATGAAAAAGGTAGGTATACAAACCATAGAAATGACCACAAACGGTGTTCCTTTTTACCGACTTGCAGAACCACTAGCAAAGGCTGGTTTAACAGGAGTCAATGTCAGCCTAGATACATTTGATCCTGAAAAATTCAAAGAACTTACGGGAAGAAGAGCCCTACCGCTCACGCTTGAGGCCATAAGAAAAGCAAAAGAACTGTTTAAAAAAGTTGCAATCAACATGGTTGTCATGAGGCGTAATTTCGACGAGATAAGAGATTTTGTTGAGTTTTCTAGAACTACAGGGATAATGGTCCGTTTTTGTGAACTAACACCGCATGGTCCGTTTATGGAAACCAATCCAGAATTTTTTGACGATAATCATGTTCCTAAAGAGGAGATAATGGAAGCCCTGAAGGCAATAGCTCCTCTTGAGAATGCAAGCAAACAAGATATTGATACACAAAATGCCCATTCAGAGTATTATACCCTCGGAGGAGGTTTTAATGGTATGAAGATGGGCGTCATAACTCAATATTCAAATGGATGGCCATGTCCTGGCCCCGAATGTACAAGGCTCCGTATAGGACCAACAAGTGCAAATTCTTGTGTTGTTTTTCCTGACCATAACCTCATGGGCTTATCTTTAGCAGAAAAAAGAGCCGTTCTTCAAGAACTTATAGAAGAAAGAAGAGGACAGATGAAAGAAGGATTCCCGAAGCAACATGATCCAACAGATTCCTATCCTCTATATAGGTTTGGTCTACGCAAATCCGTAGATAATATTCCAGTTACCCCAGCTTAATGCTCGTTTGCTACCCTTTAGTTTACAATGTTTCAAAAACTTAAGAGGAAAAATTAAGAAATGGAGTACAAGGCACAAAGGAAAATTAAAAATTCTTCTTGTATAATTAGTGTATGTCAGTCGGAATACTAACCCCACCAGAAGATGCAAATCTCATCGCCTTAGCTGAACAAATTATGAGAACTCTACAGGATGCATCTGGTAATACTCTTTCACTGGACGCAGGGCAACAACAAAAACTATTGATGACAATTTTAACTGACATGAAAATGCTTGGAACAGGAGAAATACCCACAGCTTATCTCAATAATCCAACATTATTTGCAGAATTGGCAAAAGGATTAGTCCGTATCCCCGAAGAACTAAAACCTCCTGAGAAACTTATAGCTCAACAATGTGCAGTCCTGGGATATAACGCTGTCTGTAGACAACTGGAATTTGCATATAATTACGATCCCACAGCTGGTTCACAAACATTAGATCAAGCACATGCTAGAACACTAAGCAATACATTTGCAGGCATGCGTCAAAAAAGGATTAATCTATGTGACACAGGCGCATCATTAGCTTCGCAAGTTAAACAATTCATAAAACCACAAGCAACACCAGCAGTTACTGCTTTACCTCAAGCTTAATATGTTAGAATCACCACAACAAGTCCAACCCCCTAAAAAAGAACAGCCACGGTCAGTTTCTGGTCTGGGAAGAATGATAATAGGATTGAGAAATTTTTTTTATCGCCCCGAAAAGACTCCACAAACTGCGCCTACACAAACAAATCCTATAGACGTACTGATGGCACAAGTAAGACTTCATGCTGCGTCTGAGGTTGCTCTAGATGAGGCGTCAAGAGAAAACCAACGTCTTGATGCTGCTGTTGCAGCTCTTGAAAGAGCGACTCAACAACCAATAGAGGAAGATTCAGAAATACAGGCAATAATGAGGCAATTTAAATCACCTCAATAAACTCCTATTTACCCGCCCATCAATACCATTCACTTTGAATACATGATCAAGCTTTATAAAGAAATATAGGACTTTTGATACAATAAAGCATGTTGAGGACTTTCATAATAGCCTTTCTCTTGCTTTTCTGCATCGCCGTTGGTGCGTATCTGATCTTTCCCAAACAAAAACCTAAACCATTCATAAAAACACCAAAAAAAATAACATATGCTAAAAAAATGGCTTTCCATGTGTTTAGAAGAGGGCTACCCGATTTTAACGAAGATGTTGAGAAGTGGAATAAAGAGCAAAAACAAACAAGCAAGGTAGTAACAGTAGACTTTGATGGCAAAATCTCACAACTTGGTGCCGGTGAAACCTATCAAAAATATTATGAACAAGAAGCCACCTATACACAATATAAAAGCTATAGAGAGGTAATACGGGATGAATTCAAAAGACTCACCCGCCTGTCACCCTCTAACATTAATATAAACGCTTTGGATTACGAAGCCTTGAAAGCGCTTGTTACGGTATACCAAAAAGAAACAGATGAGGTAAAAGAAGTTTGGACTGTTGACCCGGTTGCAAAAAGTGCTCGGAAAGTAATGTCTATAAAAAATGGTTACGATGTATGTAACCATTTCATCGGCTGGGCGCATAAACAAAGCGAAATCTATGCATATGCGTTGTCAACAACCCCAGCTAACGAATATATCAGGGAATTTTGCATATATTCAGCGGATACTGGCAAAAAATTAAAGACTATTCCCCTTTCGGAGGAAAATTTGGAAAGGAATACTGCCCTATATTATGACCCAAAAAGCAGGATAGCGCTGACTGATGAAAACGCCGTTGATTTTTCATCTTTCAAATCGTATAAAGCTCCGATCCACAAACTTCCGGATCAAAGCATACACTGGTATTCTGCGCGTAATGGTAGAGTGGTTATTAGCTATGGCAAACCAACCACTTTTGCCATATATGACATTGGTACAGGCGCAACTTCATCCCCTATTATCCTAGAACCTCTTTTTTATGAGGAAAAAGGTTCAGTCACTGCTGAAGTATCGATTGATAACAGATATATTCTTTTGAAAAAAAGTCTTCCCGATTTCAGACAGTGTTATCGGGTATTTGATATAAAAACAAGCAAAAAAGATGGCTCTTTTTGCAACAATATCTTCGGTGACCCTGAGGCAAAAGCAGAAGATTTTCTCGGATGGATTATTTCAAGCTAATCATGCTTCACTGTTTTTTCTAACATGTAGAAATTTATCTATTACGAGGCGTACTTAGAAGTGTTATGAAATTGAGAAATGCGGCTCCTATATAAATGAGCCCCATACCAGCAAGTGCTGTTTCTGCTAAATGTAGAGGTACTTCTGAAAAATGAGGAACAATAAGCTTATCTACTCCTAAAAGTCCTATAGTAACCACTCCAAACCCTACTCTCCTTGCTACTTCACCTATACAACCACCTCCTATAGACCCGTGTTGATTCATCGCTCCTTGTATATTCCCATTTATCTCATCTGGGTTACCATTATGGCTATGGAGAAGAGCTGTCGATATCATATCGGCCATACTGCCTGCGGTATTAAAAAGGTAACTCGCTATAATCGGATGTCCTAATAATTGATTCAATTCATTCCCCATATAGAAGCTATATTATAGCTTATAGTAATCAATTTTACAAGGCTATGCTTTTATTCAATAAGTTTCTTTCAACGAGGCTAAGTTCTCATTTACCTCAAAGGTGTCACTTCGGAAGGAGTTACGAGGATGACACTCCCCTCGCTTGTAGCTATACGCTCTTCTATTTGTTTTGTAGGAAATATTAAGGTAGGAGCACGTTTGGGAGTTGGTTTGGAAATATTTGTAGGAGTGATAGTTTGTGGAGTAACCGTTAAGGTAACGGATATTTTCGGCATTGGTGTTAAAGTAATAATTCCTTCTGTGCGCACTGGAGTAATTGTAATTTGTGGTGGACTTTGAGATTTTCTTTTTGTCAGCTCAACTCGAACAACACTTACCGGAGGAACTAAGACTGTTAGTCCTGAACGAAACTGTAATACCTCTTCCCTCTTTGTCCACTCATTACTATCAAATTGCTTAACTGAATCAAGAGTGACAGTTTTATATTCATTTTCATATTTTGATGTATCAATAATAAATTGGCCAGACATTTCGGTATGCCTGTTAAGTAGGAAAACATATGTTTTCCTACCGATATCTGCCGCGTAAAAACTATAGGGTGCAATCGGATATCCACCTCGCACACATCCAACAGCGCTCTGACACGTGGGTATTTTTGGTATTGAAGTTGGAGAGGGCATATTTGAGCTTATTTGGACCATCTCAAGCATATTGCCCCCAGCAACAACTGAAGTGAGCGCAAAGGCTTCACCTGCTGGATTAAAACGATAAGTATTCTTATTTTGTAGAGAAAAAAGCCCGCATCCATTGGTAAGATTATTATCGTGAATAAAGGCTGAATGAAGACCTTTACTACTAGCTTCAAGTAGTGTCTCCAGCACATAAAATCCATGATCTACCGTTCCAGCTGACATATTACTCCTATTCATACTTTTTCCTCCCCCCCAGCATTTGAGATTCCATTCTGTATAGGAAAGCCCAAAAGGGCTATAATCAGCCATTCTGCTAACCATTCTTTCTGCCCCTTCCTTTACTCCGTATATTGCCGCAATCCCAGGGATGTTGTAGTGGAAAGATGAGCTAAAATCAACATTTGAATAAAAAACATACGAATACAACGAACCAATTGAAAAACTCTCTGGAATACCATGAGGCTTATAGGTGGTGTTATCCAATACCTCTTTGGAAAAACAATCTATAAGTGGATGTTTCGTACTTTTTGAAGACTGATCAATTCCAATATCAATTGCCGTATTCACTAAAGACACATTGCATGTTTCTGTATATAGCCCAGTTCCTCCAGTAGGTTTATTATATACGTAATAGTTTCTGACATATTTATTTGTCGGACCAGTCCCCGCCTCATTTCTGCCAATAAGCATAAAACTATCAATCCCTCTTAATGTTCCCCGTATTTGTGCATTTATATCAGGCAACGCTGTCCAGGCACTGCATTTTTTTGCATCCAGAATTCCATTTTTAAAATCGCAATATCTTTCTTTTATGGTGGGTGTCTGCTCATCTGTCAGTATTCGTACCCGAATTAATTGCTGATTTACATTGTTGGTAAAAGGAAGAATATCGTACTCAAGAAGTTTCCCTGTTGAAGACTGACTCGTAGCTCCCAAAGACTGCTTCCACGGCTCACATTGAGAATAATTAGCATATATAGAAGCACTTGGATTAATCGGACAATTACGATACCATATTTGTTGGCCATCTGCATCCAAAAACGACTGACGAAGCATCTCTTTTCCTTCTTTAAAAAAAGACTTCATAGAAACTCCTTTATATGACTCTGTGGGGCTTGAAGATCCTCTTAACTGCGTGTATGGGACTTTCTGAAAGTTGGTACAATCAGTCCCTATCGCACCAGCCTTCTGATAACTTAATGCGCATTGCCTAACATATCCTTCAGTCCCCGACTCGTTGAGAAATCCTGTAATCAGATACTGATTTTTTGGCAAATACTCATTAACTGAATCCGGCATCTTTGATTCCGGGAAAATAGTCGGTCTGTTTGACACCTGATCATATTTCTGAGGAATTACCCAACTTTTAGGACTATTATAACCTGCATATGCGTAGGGATGATCTGTTACAAAATCAAAACAGGATATGGGTGTATTTTGATACACACATGCCTTTTCACTGATCGCAGCCCTAACTAAATTAGTCCAATTTTGATCATCAGCGCTTGAGGATGTTCCTGTTATATTGTTACCTGATGATGGATAACCAACAATACCAACCTGTAAATGAGGATCAACTCCCTTTATCACCTGTGCAAGTTCTTTTGAAAACTGTATATGTGCCGTTGGATCATAAGGACCCCATGGCTCGTTACCAAGTTCATAATAATGAATTTTATTTTTATAAGTTGTTACAATCTGCAATAGATCGTTTTTTAATATATTCTTTCGAGCAGTAATATCATAAGGGATAGATATAGGATAAGCAGAGTATCCTCCGGAAACTATTCCCTTATTTGGATCATAGTTTGTATTTACAAGATACATAAGTTCTGCTCCCATACTCTCAGTGAAAATAAGCATATCTTTAAGCGAAATCGAATAACTAGGCATTGTAACTAAAGGGGTTGGAGTAAGTAGATATGATGAATATGGCACGGGTGCTTTATATTTCTCCATATACAGTTTACCATTTGTCATCTGTTTGTCTATTGGATTGTTATCGTCTCCTCCAAACCTGACAATTTTTATTCCCAGTTTTTTCCATCCCTCAATATTGTACTTACCTACTAGGCTGTCGACCGCCTCGGGCGTTTTCTGAAACATCCAGAAGTTCATTCCCCATATGTTTTTCGATATGCTTTTCTTAGAATCTCCAATCTTTAAACCCACCGTATAAACTCCCCCACCAGCTTTGGAATTAATAATGAATTGATAAAAAAAAGAAGAAAAAAAGACAATAAGAATTGTAATAACAATAAAGCCTATCCCTATTCCAAATAATGTGATAATTTTTCGTTTTGACATGATCTTCAACTAAGAGTACATCAAAAAAAACGTTAATACAATAGGCAATACCGCCCTTATTTTTATAAATATTGGTTATAATAACTAAATGAAACTAAGTATCGATATCGTCAAACTTCCCATGTAGGAAAAAGCATTCTTGTAATAACTGCTTCTTTTCACTATAGAACAAATTTTTCTGCTATTTGCATTAAAGGGAAATTCGAGTGAAAATAACACAGAATATGATATAGTATAGGCCTATATAGCAACCCAAGCAAGAATCGAATTAGAGCGCTCTCCCCTTTTTTCTCGACGGTTTGAGGAAGGGTGGGTCATACCTTTTACTCAAAAACCGACCGTAGAAAAACTTCTGACACATCGTGGGTACACTAAAGAATCAGGTCTTTTTGTCGCAACAACCTATTTTTCTAATAATCCTGCAGGTAGTATCTGGCAATGGCCACAATGGTCACCATCCCGTATGGAAAGTCAAGGAATGGTAGTTGCCAGATTCAGGCAACGGTTTTATGAAGATCCATTGCGGGATGATCAATTTGTTCTTCAAGGGGGCGGAGATATGGAGCTGAAATTCCATCATGACGACCCCGCTCTTTGCAAAAAAGTATCCATCCATATACCCGAGGAAATTGGCATTGAGCAGCTTATGGCATTAAGTCATACTGACAGAATAGGATTTCGGAATATCTTGGCTCGGCTTTCACAAGAAACAGGAGAAAATCACATTAATCCCCTTGCTCTGATTGTGCAAACACATAGTGGGTTAGCGCCCTTAGTCACTCGAATCTCTCAGAGAGATACTTATAAACTGGATCAAGACGGATCAAAAGCTACCATTGATACTGGGTTCTCTTATGGCGCGTATCCTTATCTGCAAGTTACCAATCCTGTTTTTGGTGCAGTAGTTTTGGAGAAACAACCTGATATTTTACATGTGGAAGTAAAAGCACCAGAGAAGACGGATAGAATTACCACGTTGCTTAAGGAAATGGAATCTCTGTCAATCGGCAGTAAAGTAAGACCGCGCAAATCATTTGCTCAACTCAGAGAGTCTGCACTTAAAAAAACAGGGAGAATTATAAAAGAACACTCTGATCATGAAATTGAGGCAAAACTTAAGGTCGATATAACAAACGGGAAATTAACTCTCGATGACGTTTTAATGCAGCTATACATAAGCGCAGCATCAAATCGGTTGCCAGGCTTTCGTCTTTCGCCGCAATTTCCAGATATTGCAGTCCGGACGTCGGACAGTGCCCTCTACAGTACCTATGGATGGGTAGATAAAAACAACAAAGTACATGAAGTGCTCACTGTTATCCGGGTTGAAGGAAACCCTCCCGTTTTTTGGATGAAAAGAAAAGGAGATCCTCAATCGACGTCTGCAGACAAAACGATGGTGAGAACAGAAAAAATGGAAATACTCAAAGAACCGCCTGATATGGATGCGATTCTTGTTGATGAGACACAAAAAGCAGGACAGGCCGTGATCAAAATAGGTAGTTTTAGAAAAAGGAAGATCGCCTTTAAGGTTGAAGAAATAAAAACAGGGAGAATGTTCACCGTATCCCTTGATGAAGACCGTTTGGAAGGAGCACAAGAGAGCGAACCCCTGAGACAACTGGAGATTGAGTATGCAGAAACACCACAAGAAAATATAGCAGGGATACCATCAGACAGAACCATACAACATGCAAGTAATCAATTGCAACTTGCTTTATCGGAATTAAATTTGAACGGGGTAAAACTCACCCCAACTTCAGAGAGGAAAATTGAATGGCTTTATACACATTTTCTTTCTCTTACGTTATAATTGACCCATGAAACTAAGTATCGGAATTGTTGGTCTCCCCAATGTCGGAAAAAGTACTCTTTTTAATGCGCTTCTCAAAAAACAGGTAGCCGATGCTGCAAATTATCCCTTTTGCACTATCGAACCAAATGTTGGAATCGTTGAAGTACCGGATGAAAGACTTCCCATATTGGCAAAAATAGTGAAAACAGAGAAAATTGTTCCTGCGGCTGTTGAGTTCTATGATATCGCAGGCATCGTAAAAGGCGCATCAGAAGGTGAAGGTTTGGGAAATAAATTCCTTTCCCATATCCGCGAAGTATCGGCTATCGTGCATGTAGTGCGACTCTTTGATGATCCAAACGTCATCCATGTGGCCAATAAAGTGGATCCAAAAAGTGACATGGAAACGATAGATGCAGAGCTTATTTTGGCTGATCTTGAGACATTAAGTAAGCAAAAGGAACCGCGAGGCAATGCGGATAAAAAAGAACATATACGATATGCAATTATTCAAAGATTTAAGAGTGAATTAAACAAAGGGGTTCCTGCCCGAAATGTAGTAGTAACAGATGAAGAAATACAAATTATCCGCGAACTTAATCTCCTTACCCTAAAACCAGTTATCTATGCATTTAATGTATCTGAAGAACAGCTTAGTTCAAAAGAAGAAACCATCAAAAAAATTCAATCATTGGGAATTAATACTAACTGGCTTTTTTTCAATGCAAAATTGGAAAACGATGTCCTTGCTCTATCTGCTCAAGAGCAAAAAGAATATCTTAACCAATATGGACTTGAAGATACGGGTCTCAATCGGCTTATCAAAAAGTCATACGAGATTCTCGGCCTTGTCTCTTTTTTAACCGCTGGAGTTATTGAAGCAAAAGCATGGACTATCACAAAAGGCACTCTTGCTCCTCAGGCCGCAGGCACAATTCATACAGATTTTGAAAAGAAATTTATAAAGGCTGATATTGTGACTTATGATGATTTTGTAGCATGTGAAGGCTGGGTCAAAGCACGCGAGACAGGCAAGGTAGTAAGTGCTGGCAAAGATTATATGATGAAAGATGGAGATGTGGTAGAGTTTAAGGTTGGGTCATGAAAGACATGTCTACCTAAATTTTAGTGAAGGATATGTATTGTTAAAATTAAATCCAAACATAAATATTAAAATATTTATCGAAGGTGAAAAAGATAAAAGAAATTCTATTTTCATAGAGCACATAAGAATTTGTAGTAATATGTAAATAATGTATAAACAACAAAAAATTTGTATCGATAAAAAGTTTCTTCAAGTTGTTTTGTTTTTTATTTTATCTTCGACTTTCCTTATTATTCTCTCTGCTTTACTACAGAACACAAACCTTAACATATCAAAAAAAGCTGCAGAAATCCCCCCACAAATATCTTCAATACAAATGAAGGGTGAAATACTTGAAGATAGAATTATCCAAAATCCCAGTCAATTGGGAGGAATTCAAAATAAAATGGATCCGAAACAAAAAATAGTTTATGAAACGATTCCAGTAATGTTTGGAGTGTCAAAGCAAGTAATAGTAAATCACTGCGATGAATATATAAACAAAAATAGTGAAAGATATACTGACTGGACAAGTCCTGAGATTAAACCTTGTAAATTCATTGAAAAAATGATCCAAAGGGACTTTCAACAATTACAAAATGACTTTAAGGATACAGGAAAAACCTTCGTCTTTGCAGGAATTGATAAAACATGGGACCAAACAGTAGATCAAAAACTTGACTGTAATCATAATAAAGCTGGCGGATCTCAATATGTTCCATATAATGATTGCTTTCATAGTGATAAAAGTATTTATGTCACTATTTTATATGCTAAAAACGCTAAAAATTCAGGAGGAGAGGCTCTTCCATGGAGACATACTATTCGATATGTAGCCCCAGGCAAATTTATCGACGGAAAGGACCACTGGGAGCTACAAGATTTTCATTGGCAACCTACTTATGTTCTTACTCATGAAATCGGTCATCTATTCGGTCAATATCATGTTCCTTGGATATTTATGGATTCAAATGAAGTCGTTCCCATATCCTATCCACTCTTTTACCAAGGCGATCTTGATCATGATACTTTTGGATATAACAAATCATTAGTAATGACAATTACTCAAAGAGGGAGCCTTAAAAAAAATTCGGAAATAATAGCAGAAAGCATTCCTAATACTGTCGAAATAATGTTTTCTGGTTTGCAAAGTGGTCCTTATACTGTTAAACAGTATAAGGTATCCCCCTCCGGATGGGGTATTAGTAAAATAGAAAAAGAAAATTTTACTGAAAGCAATTATCATGAATCCAGTGCAATTCTTCCACTGACACGAACTGAGATATATCAATCTCCACTTTTATTCTTTGAAATAACACAAAATAACAAAAAAAATTATTACTGGTTTAGTATTATGGATGCACATTTCCTCTTTTGGGAAAATCAAACTGAGATAGCTCAAAAGATTCTTTTACCAATAAAGACTTCTGATAATGCTATACATATAATTCCAAATTCAAACTTAAAATATCGTACAGTTGAATTATTATTCACTCAGAAAACCAGCGAAGATGTATATTATTTAGTAGATCGATGGCATTTAGATGGAATTCCAGATAGTACCCTAATTAATATTAATACTAATGTACCTGATAGTGTTTTTATTTTTTTAAGAACATATGTTGGCCATACCACATTGAGTAACTGGATTAGCGCTAAACCACAAGGAGATGTATTAAACTATGGCACAGTTAAAAACTGTACAGGTTTAATTCAAAAAGGCAAGTATAATCAAGATATGTGCGAGTTTACAAAAACAGGAAATACAACCTTTGAAATAGATTATTAAGTAATTACTTATTAAAGTAGAGGTATTTTATATAATTGACTAAGGTTTTCTATGTGATAGAGTTCAGAATCGGCGCGTAACAAAACATATATATGCTCTCGGAAACCGTAATGCTGAGAAAAATGAAAAGACTATTCCCTGCCAGCCATCAAGAATACCTTTATGTCTGAATGTTGTCATAAGAAACCACATAACAGGTTTTATTATCATCCAGTCTATGAATTGTATCAGTTGTGAGATTTGAGTTGTAGATTTGAGATTTGATCTTTGAGATTTGAGTTCATCAGTCAGACGATCAACATATCTACTATTTCTCTCTAAATAACGCTTGAAGTTAGGCGAATCAATATGTTTAAGTGAGTTCTGCAACCAACCCGTTCTTCCCTCGACCTCCATTATTTCATGCACGTCTTTGCAAGGCAAATGCGCCTTACCTCTTTTAAACAAACGAATAACTCCATCAGGGTAAACTCCTCCGTAACGTAAGTATTTGCCAAGAAAAAAGTTAAGACGGGGGATAAAAAAGGCGTTATATACGCCACTACCAGCAGAATCTGGAGTAACTAATTTTTGATGTCTCATAAATAATTCTCTGTTTGGTAACTTCTTTTGATATTCTTCAAGCTCTTGATTATTCATAGTAATGACTTTTTCAATCTCCTTCGCTAACTCCGGAGTCACCCGTTCATCAGCATCAAGCTGCAGAACCCAATCACCCCTTGTTTCATCTATGGCCTTTTGTTTATTGATATGAAACATCTTGGGATTGGAAGCGATGATGACTTTTGCGCCCAATGATTTTGCTGTATCAGCAGTTTTATCGGTTGATGTACCGTCTACCACTACAATCTCATCGACCAATCCCCTACAGGACTCTATGCAGGCCTTTATATTCTCTTCTTCATTGTATGTGGCAAGAGCTAGGGATATTGTCATATGAGTTTTGAGATTTGAGATATTTCATTATATAATATCCACATGCTCAAAATCGTTCTAGTGCCTCACAAAGTACTTACCTCACCCACCCGTCCTGTTAAAAAAATTGATGAAAAAATCCGCCGGCTTGTTTATGACATGGAAGAAACGCTCATCTCCCAAGTCGAACCTCAAGGAGTTGGACTTGCCGCTACACAGATCGGCCTTGGTTTAAGCCTTTTTATCATGAAGCCATCTCCGAAATCTGAGACTGAGGTTTGTATCAATCCAAAGATACTAAAAGTAGAAAGTAAACCGCATCACAAAGATGATATGGTAGAAGATAAGAAGCTAGAAGGCTGTCTGTCCATCCCCCGCATCTGGGGACCAGTCAGTCGAGCTCGCCGGGTACTACTACGATACCAAGACCTAACAGGTGCGACCATTGAAAAATGGTTCACTGGATTCAAAGCAACGATAGTCCAGCATGAGATGGATCATCTGTCAGGCATCTTATTCACTCAAAGATCGCTTGAACAAAAAACTCCGCTTTATGAGGAAAAAGACGGCGAGCTTGAGAAAATGAAGTACTAATCGTTTAGATTGTCACAAAGACCTTGTACACTTCCGAAGTGTACTGGATTGCTACAACGGCTTAAAACACATATAAAACAAATTGTTCATAGAAATTAAGAATTTAGTTATTGTTAAGAAGTTATTTTTCTGTAATTTTGCTCTTTTTTGAAGATTTTTTCTTTTCTTTTTTTACCTCTTGTGTCTTAACAAGCGCAGGTTTATTTTTTACTTCATTTGCTACTAAGACTACAAATGGACTTTTACCATCGCGTACATCTTTCTTTATGCGTTTTAAACATTTTGTGCAAAGTTTAACCCTCTTCTCTTTTCCTTTTTCCATGATATAGGCCACTTGAAGGTTGGGAAAAAATACACGCTGCTTTTTGGGAGCACGCTTTTTCCAGCGTCCACCAGCCACACCTCTATGATGAGTGTGTGTACGCCCCATAAGTACTCCTTTACCGCAGTGATAACAAACCATAATCATTAAACGTGAAACAAATAATATAAAGCGTCAATCATTAAGCTTCAGATACAAGAATTTATGATATCATAGAACGTATATAAATGCAAGAATATATAAAATGTTAAATTCACTTTTTTCCAATCCGATTTATTTCATCATTTATCTCATTTCTCTTTTAATAGCCCTCACCATACATGAATGTTCACATGCCTGGGTCGCAGATCGTCTCGGTGATCCGACCGCAAGGCTTCAGGGCAGGATCTCTCTCAATCCTCTTGTGCATCTTGATCTGTATGGAGCTCTTTTTCTTCTCTTTTTTGGGTTCGGTTGGGGCAAACCCGTACAAACTGATCCCTTTAATCTGAAAAATCCCCGTAAAGATGGCGCACTCATCTCACTTGCCGGTCCGGCGTCTAATATGATTTTAGCTATATTACTGTCTATCATACTAAGATTGTTCATATTGTTTCATCTTACGCAATTATCTATTATAGGATCATTTCTTCTCTCTCCTCTTATCATTATGAATGTAACTTTGGGATTATTTAATCTTATCCCCATCCATCCCCTTGATGGGTTTGCTATCGTTTCTGGACTTCTCTCAAGGGAAAAAGCTCATGAGTGGGAAGGCTTACGCAGATATGGCATGATTTTTTTACTTCTTCTTATCATCCCCCTTGGAAACAGTTCTATGCTTGATAGTGTCTTTCGACCAATCGCAGGTTTTCTATTACAGCTGCTTATACCAACTGTAGGCTCAGCAGGAATAGTATGATATAATCAAAATTTGTCCGCGCCTTGATAGTTTAGTGGTAAAACAAGCCCTTGGTAAGGGCTAGAGTGTGGGTCCGATTCCCACTCAAGGCTCAAGTTCTAGTATGCTTGCCATATGATAACTCACAATAGCAGCCGAAACGATCACATTTAGGCTTCGATTGATCCCCCACATAGGTATCTCAGCTATATGATCGGCTAAGGCCAAGGTTTCTTTCGTTATACCTGAGGTTTCGTTACCGACCATCAAAGCAACTGGGAAATGGTAACTGATCTGCGTATAGGGAAGAGAGTGAGAATCTTGCTCAATAGCAATAATTTGAATTTTGTTATTTGGATTTTGTTTGGAATTTGGATTTTGAAATTTGGATCTTAAATCTGCAACAGCCTCATGGGCTGTTTTTTTATACTCCCACGGTACCACTTTGTAGGTCCCGATTGAAGCCTTTTTAATCTTGGCATTTGGTGGGATTTCCATCTCTCCACAAAGATACATCTTTGTAACTCCTATGGCATCTGCAAGTCGGAAAAGCCCTCCCACATTATAAGTATCATAAACGTTTTCAAGAATAAAGTAGATAGGGTGTCGTTTGAGGCTAGCAGCCCGCTTTTTAGCTTCATCATCGTCGACCAAACGAAGTTCTTGAGCGTTTAATTTCATATTGTTATTATAACCCAAATTACAAATTTTCAATTCGCAATTTTCAATCAATATTAATTGATCATTGATTCAATGAAAATTCATTGAAAACTGAAACTTGTAAATTGAAGATTATAATCCTATAGTTGACAAATCAAAAGTCTTATAGTATAATACCAATTATGAAAACCAACAAACTTTTATTCTCTGTTTTTCTATCAACTACCATCTACTTGCTACTTACCACAGGCGCTCTTGCCGATTACGGACAATATGGCCAATATAGTAGCGAACCTGCTCCTTCTGCCTCAATCCTTATTGACAAGACAGTCGGAAAACCAGACGGCACTGTCACTAAGGGAGGAGTAATCAATATACAGTATGTAGATAATCTTTCACCCTCTGATGTCAGGTTTCGCCCGGGTGAACAGGTGATGTTTAAACTGAGAGTTAAAAACACCTCAAATGTTACGCTTAATAATGTTATGGTCAATGACATCGTCCCCTCATATGTAGAACCTATTGAAGGACCGGGGATGTTTGATGCGGTTACTCGAGTAATCTCTTTCAACGCCGGTTCGTTTGCACCTGATGAAGAAAAGACATTTACAATAAAGATGCAGTTATATGGTCAGGACAAGCTTCCCACAGATAAAGGACTCTTTTGCTTGATCAATAAATCCCGAGCTTATAATGAACTAGCCTCTGATGAAGATACCGCACAGTTTTGCGTAGAAAAAGAAGTGATCGGAGTTGTTTCTACTCCAAAGGCAGGACCTGAGATGGGTACCTTGCTTCTTGGAGCTCAGGCTATGCTTGTTGGACTCGGATTTAGCCTCAAAAAGATAACAAAACGAACATAATTTGACAAAAATCATGAAAAAAACCGGGCTTAAAAACCCGGTTTTTTGTTATAATGGATATATGAAAGCTCCCAAAGAAAAGGAAATCAAACAAGATTTACCCAAACCACTGGAACCTGTCATGAAAGAAGCAGAACACATTATAAAGAACTCCATTGAAAGTATACATAAACGTCTTAATAACCCCGTTGAAAAAGCAGTTGATGCTGCTGGCAATCTCACTACAGGTGCACAACTAAAACAATTGCTAAAGGAAGCTGGCAAGGAACAGGCAAAGATTGCTTTAAACAGCATTGAAAACCTCGTACTTGGAGGCATTGCGCTTGTTCCGGTACTAGGCCAGGTCGAAGGTGGCGCTGTAGCAAGTGCTGAGCTTACTGAAGCTGCCATATTGGAAGGGGCTACTCTTGCACAGGCACAAGCTCTTGCAAAAGGTGCAGTTGTAACTGGAGCCGGAGAAGTAGTATATCCCCTCACTCGCATCATCGGAGCTGAAGGAGCAAAACGAGTCACCAAAGTACTTAAAACCCTTGATCCTTTTCCTGATGTGCCAACTATTGCAGTCTTAGGTGCAGGAGCTGCAGAACTCATGGGTGTACATGGTGCAGCAGCCATACCCTCAGCCGTACAAATACTTATCAATGAATATAAATCTATGCGAAATCTTGTAGGCACAGGAAGAAAAGCTGGCGACATTGTACTCAAAAGTCCTGAGATGGAACGAGTAAAAGATTTTGGCTCAAACGTAGTTACATCCATTACCAATCGTCTTAAAGTAGCCTCAAGCCCTCAGATGGCTCAGGCTGCGGCAAGATTTGCATAATATGAATAAAAAAATAGCCCTTATTACCCTTCTCCAGAATAGCCTTATGATCCCGGATAAAGCAAAGCTCAAGATCATCGCAAAGCTGCGTAAGCTCCCCGACTCCCAGATAGACGCACTTGGAAAACTTTTAGCTCAGGAGCGCAAGTATATGATCACCCATAAAGATACGATAATCAAACAAACAAAGTTGCTTTTAGATACTCTTGCGTTAGCCACAAAATAAAGATTATCATGTCCATCAAACCTTCAGAAGAAGTAATAAACAGTCTCCTTTCCGAGGCTGAAAAAGAAATAACCAAAGAAGAGAATATGACTATACAGACAGATAATGCAATTGTACGTGAAATTGAGATAATTGAAGGCAACAAGACAGATACTGAACTTCTTATCCAACGCGACATCCTTGAGGGCGAGATTGATCTTACCCGTAAAATGGAGGCTGAGCTTTGGAATGGAGCCCATATCATCTGTCTTCCTTTTTTTTACGAAACATACACCATACAGGCACAGATTGAACCTAAGTTACAGACAAAATACAATCAAGCCACCATCGCCACCTGCAGCAGATTTAAAGCTTTAGGGAAAAATGGTCTTGCCATGATTACGCCCATCATTGATTTCATCCGGAATTATCGTGATTTTACTCCTACCGATCGGAAAGAGCTTGATAGGGAGCTTTTAAACCGTGTCATCATGTGGTTAAAGCTAGATATCATGCCTGAATCTCGACCACGTCCCCTTTTGACCCAATCCCTTGAAAAGGTGATAATCGATATTGAAGAAGCTGAAGCTGTGTTTGCACGTAGCCCATCTGAGGCTAGTTATATGGAGGGTGAGATACACCTTGCAGCTATAAAGGCCGTACGTAACTCAGCTTTCTTACCCTCACTTGTCAAGATCAGACTGTTGCAATCGTTAAAACAGCTTACTAGGGAAGAGATATCTGACATAGGCACATTTCTTTTATGGGAGATACGCAAAAGCAGCCATCACCATAACATGCTTCTTTACACGATGCTTAAGATCTTCAAGAATCTCAGTTTTAGCCTCAAATAACCTCAAAAGAGGACTTAGATTGCTACATCGCTCTTGTACACTTCCGAAGTGTACTTGGGCGATATAATAACCCAAACCTGTGGTAAAAGTTATTCTCTTCCTAATACGAAACAAATTAACATAGAGTAATTCGAAGAGGGATAGTGTTTACAACATGTGGATAAGTATAGGTAGATTATCTATATGCAAACTATAGTTGACAAATGGAATGTCATGTTGTATACTATAGGCTATGATTATATTGCAATTAGGGTGCAGTATACAATCTGCACCGCATAACCCACAAAAAGCTTTCCACGTAAACGCTCTCCTTTTAAAAAAAATTACAGTTACATAACGCCATCTCCCTATCTTTAGGGAGGAAATGGCACCCTAATCACTGCCATTTCCTCCATAGAGATACGAAGAGATATACGCACTTTTTAAATATGAGTGGGTCGCAATGAACCTTGGAAGGAGTGGATACATGTCCCCTGCTTCCTGGGCTCAAACCCCAGGTAGTATCCCCATGAGGGGGTGGAAATAGCTTTCACCCAATCCTCATCGTAGGATTAACCGTGATGAGGAGTCTCTTGGCCAATAGCTGGCTAAGGAATAAATAAGACTCACATCGCTCTTTGAAAATTTGGGTTTAGGAAAATTTACTTTTCACTTTGATCTATGTGGCACATTTGCTGTGTCTCTGGTATATCCGCCGTCGCATAAAGCTGTGGCGGACGAAGAAGGGTGAAAGGTGGGAATTCATCTCCTTTTTCTGTGAAAGATAATGTACTTGTCATGCTGAATTTATTTCAGCATCTGATTAGTCACTATCAAGTAAACAGAGATTGGCTTGCACCTTATATATAAATAGCATTATGTATAGAGTGCAAGTCAATCCGAGAAAGAAAGGAGAGAAGAAGAAAAAAAAGGAAAATGATGAGAACTTATAGGGAGTAGTTTTTACCCCTAGCCCGTAAAAGCGAGTCGCCATCCGGCACTCGTCTGAAATTTGCGAAGCCTTGTATGGGCTAAAGCAATGGGCAAACGAAAAAGCACAAAGTAGGAGGCTCTATGCCGACTGAAATATGCTTTGGAGAGAAAAACAGAATCTAAGAAAAGAACTAACAATCAACTCAAAAAGGAGTAAGAAACCATGTTAAAGCAACCGGTAATTCGTTTTATGATTGGTTCGGGTTTGGGCCTTTTCTTTTTGCTCAGCTTTCAGCTTGAGCAATGGAAAAACTGGTTCATCGGTGGCGTTCTGGTCATAATCGTGTTTGGCTTCATCGGTCTCATGACCACGCCTCGCACTCACACGACCACGCCTCCCGTCTCAACCCGCTCCATCGATCCGGATACAATCAAACGCTACACCATCGAAATGCTGCGCGAAATCCGGGTTGACACCACGTCCGGGCGGATTGAGATCAACCAAAACCTGGAAGAAGCCGTAGAAACGTTCATCCGCAATATCTTCAGCTAAGGAGACAACCATGAAGAAAATCTGCAAAACCAAGAAGTACATCGCCCTGGCCGCATTGTTTGTTTTGCTGGCCATTGTGGCCTCGGCCTGCGTAGGTGGCGCCGCCCCTGGTGCCTCCCCTGCTGCCGCGACCACGACCGCATCGGCCCCTGCCGCTGCTGCCAATACCGAAACCCCCACCCCTACCCCCACCCAGACCCAGACCAGCACCGCAACCTCGGCTGCCGGGACAAGCACCCCCATGTCGCCTTTGGCGACGGTGGTTGAAGCTTTGTCTCCGCTGCCCTCGGAAACGCCGAGCAACACGCCGGTCCCGACCAACACGCCGGTCCCGACCAACACGCCGGTCCCGACCAACACGCCGGTCCCGACCAACACAGCCGCGCCGACCGCGACCATCGCTCCGGTTTGCCCCCTGGCAACCCCCGGTGTAACCGCTGTCCCACCGTGCGCAACGCCTGTGCCGAGCACCCCTGTGCCCACCACCACCGCAGTGCCAGCCTACGCCTGCCCTGAGATTCCATACACGAGCTTGGAGATGATTCAAGATATTATTGATACAGCGGCCCAAAACCGCCCAAGCACAAACGGTGTGGAAGAGCTCAACAGGTGGTTGAACGACTTCGTTGTCACGCCGCTCTCAAGCGTTCCTGGCCGCCGCGACTTTGGCCCCGGAGAAGTTGACTTCTGCAATGTTTCGCTGGTCATCGGTCAGTTCCCGACCAGGGATACATGCGAAAGCGACTTTCTGCCCATCGGTGGATTCGTCACCGGCTACCCGGACGCAGAGGAATATGGACTATACACTGTTTCTGGCAAACACCAGATGACTAACGGTGGGTTCACATTCAACCTGCTACCGAACGCCCTAGACGCCATCCTCGATACTGCAGCAGCCAACAAGCCCGCCACGTTTGAAGAGCAAAAGATCTGGTTCAACAACCTGGTCTTGGCCGTGGACAACTTCACCGGGGACGATGCAAACCGCTTCAACGCCCGCTCCGTGTACGGAGGCGTTGGTTCGCTGAACTGGAACGGCTATGACACTAACCTGTCCTACGCCTGCCAGTATCAACCGATTGAGCGGCTCAGCGTGCCTGGCTATGCTGGCTTTTTCCTGTTCTGGGGCAACTGGACGTTCGCTAACCCGAGCGCCTCATTCCCCGACTGGGAGTACATCCAGACCGGCATCAAATAACCCGCCCAAAAAACGTGCGGAAGGAGGTGATTGTTGATCATTACCTCACCTAAACCCAAAAGGAGGGATACAGAAGCCTACAAAGCTTCCCGGGACCCTCCAAAGCATAAGGTAATCAAGTTTGTCTGTCACACGACAAACTAGTATTGTAAAAGTCTCTACGAGACCCGAGTTTGATGACATTCGTCATCCGATCTTTCCGATCGTACAAAAAACTCACAATATACACCTTATGCTTTTCCCTATGACTACAATGCGTTGTGGTCAGAGAGAAAAGCTATGAAAAATCAAACCCAAAAAAACAATTCCTCCGTCGCTAAAGCTATGGAGGACAAGCCGCTGGTTTCAGTCATCATACCCGTATTTAACGGTTCTCCTTTTTTGGAGGAAACCATTACGTCTGTATTTAACAGCACCTATAAAAACATTGAGGTACTTCTTATAGATGACGGATCAACCGACAAAAGTAAAGAGTTGTGTCATAGGTTGGAAAAAAGATACAAAAAAGTGCGTTTTTACTCTTTTCCAAAAAATAAAGGTTTGGGAAGAGTATTGAACTTTGCCCTTCGTCAGGCTCACGGCGAACTCATCTGTCGGATCAATCAAGATGACAGGATGCTGCGTTATCGCATACAGACACAGGTCGATTTTATGGACAAAAATCCCGAGATAGTAGCTGTGGGATCATCTATCAAGCTTTTTGAAAACAATGGCAAAAAACAAATCGTACATTTTTTACAGCGGGATCAGGAGATCAAAAAGATGTGGCACATCGTAAGCCCATTTGCAGATCCGTCTGTGATGTATAGAAAAAGTGTTGCCCGTAAGGTCGGAGGATACAAACAAGAGTTCTGGCCGGGTGATGATACTCATTTATGGGTACGCATGGGTACTAGGGGCAAGCTTGCCAATATTGATAAACCACTCGTGGAGGTACGATATCATAGTAAAGCAGCCTCTGTCAGATACTTTAAAAAGTTGACTGTTGTCACTTATAAACTCCACAGATGGATGCATAATCATGTGCAAAAAGCAGCGTTACCCGTACAGCTCTTTTGGATAGGACAACTGATAGCTGGTCTTTTATTACCTCCTGATATGAATTGGAATATATATCGGATATTAAAGAGAGTGATTTATTTTGCTGCAGGAGTCGCCCATTTTTTGCGCAATCTTAAAGTAAAAAATACGATCGTAGCAAAAGTAATCCCCCACCCTATGGCGCTTAACCGCTCCGGCCAGTAAAAAATATACAGATTCGAACTGTTTAATTTGTTGTTTATCTCAAAACAGTTAGCAAATCCATCACATCGTATACTCTTTGTCATACTTTTTCCAAATAAAACATTGACTAATCCATCATATACTCCCCATTGACTGTCATAACCTTCATTAAACTTAAGAAGGATTTTTTTATCGCTTTCTTCTTGTCCAACAAAAGCAATCTTCCATAAGGACGGAATGATCTGTTTATATGCAAACTCCCCTGGCATATCATAGATAGTTTTACTATCAAAAGGCTGTAAACGTAAGGTTGCCCAGCTGTTGGGCATCTCTACGATATTCATATTGCCAACTGTAAACAGTCCTTCATTTTCTGTAAATTGTTTAATGAAAAAGCTTTTATCCTTTTTATCCTCATAGTCAAAGCGAGGATATATGTAGGTGTAAGCTTGCTTAAAAACTGTATCTTGGAATGCTTTTCTTATCTCATCTGCGCTTGTCAGAAACTCAGGCTCAGACAGCTTTTTAAACTCAGGGATGTTTGGATATCCTTGATGTAAAGATATGCGTTCATTTACGTACTGTAGATACTCATCTTGCATAATAAAGCTTGGATACTGGCCAGATGCAAGATTATAATCAATCTGCCACAGATAGAAATTGTCACTTGAGAATGGAAGTTGCCGTAAAAAAGTATTATCACAATGTTCTGTATAGCTTACAATACTATCACCTTTCAAACGGAATGTCTGATAATAGGAACAGGTGGTATTATAATACCAAAGCGATCTTTTTCCCGTTTCATAATAGGAAGCATGGGGAGACTGCGGAGTGGGAAAAGATATGTCAACATGAGATCCCTCCCCTATATCAACTTCTGATTGTTTAATAATTTTAGGAATACTTACTTTACGTGTTTGTACACTTTCATATGTGTCAATATACATCTCTTTGATCTGAGAGTTCACCTCCTCATATCCTATCCTCCGTAAGCCCAAGAATAAAAGAGGCTTATACATGTTGTCAATAGGCCGTATTGTTCCAATGGACTCAGTTCTCTCTTCTCCTATTTGCACATCATCTTCGTTATAACAATCATCAACCTGCGCCTCCTTCAAACACACCTTCAGGTGCATGGGTTTGGGAAGTTCGTCAATAACGCTTTTTAAAATTGGTTTTGTGGAAGACCTATCAAGATATCCATATTCCTTATCAAGACTCTGCAAACTACCTAAGGTGGTAAAATGAAGCTCTGCATACGTTGATTTGGCATCAAGATATGAGGAAAGATCTGACCAAACACATACCGACCCATTTTTTGATGCGATATCTAGAGAGGAGGACGCAGTTTGCATTGAAAAAATAAAGTCCTTCATCGCGTCCTTATAACACTCATCATTTGGTATCGCTTTAAAGCTTCTCATATCAATAGGCGTCTGCTTTGTACGCTGAAGTAATTCAACAGCAAAAGGTGATCTATGGACCATAGTTGAACCCATATATGTATTAGTTGAAGTTAATCTTTTGACTGATCCTAACACTACCCCATCTATACGTACACGCATGTCTATATCTCTATTGTTTTTTACATCAAAGACAAACTCTCCTAAAGGATCAATAAAATCCTTTCCTTCAATGGTGGGTGCATACCTATGAAAAAGACGTATGACGACACGATCTCCTGACAGACGGGCATATGTGTCAACCAAATATGTTTGATGAGCTTTTGGATCATCCATGATGATCTTGTAAGTACCGGGTATAAAAAGACGTTCTCCTGGAACCGCCACATGTATATTGTCAGGTGAAGAGCTAATTGTGTTGTTCTTTTCCTCAAACGGGAAAACAACCTTGCCTTCCCTTTTCTCAATCTGTAGCGTATGCTCTTCATCGTTTAATCCCGCAAACGGGACAGAAGCAGGAACTGATAGAGCTGTTTTTGTGGCGCTTGTAAGAAATTGGATTTTTGGATCAACATCAACTACTTTATATAAAGTAATAGGTAGGGATTTAGCACCATCTAAATCATCTGTATATGTTTTTTTATAGGGATATTCTCCTTTATAAATATCTGTCATCTCATCAAGTGATACTTTATACTCAGAAACCAAAGCGATAAAACCGTTTTTCTCAGCCTGTTGAAGAAGCTTCTTAGTGCTTTTTATACTAAATGAGCCCCAAACGTCTATCCCCCTTGCATTCAGTCTTGTTGAGACGGTTTCATCAAACACAATATATTTAACACTCACTTTCTTAGCCATCTCATAAAGCTGAAAAGCTCGAGCAGTCAAACTGTCCTCATCCTCAACCGCCTGAATATTTTCCTGCAGAGAATTAGTCATCTTATCGATAGCTGCGTTTTCTAAACTTGCGGGTTCAAACGTCTTATCAAATATTGGCTTATCAAGCATAAAGTTCAAAAATGAAGAGCTGTATAATCCCCAGTAGTATGGTTTCCAATAATAATTGGATCTATCCATTGGCAAATGCATAACCCGAACGTCTTCAGGATCATTATTTACAAGGGAGGTTAACTGCTTGTAAGCTTGCGGAATCTTATTGTACATGAAAAACCCAATAAGATTTCCCTTGAAGTACTCTTGAAATAAAAATACGGTCGGTACTATAACTAACCCAAAAAAAACACCTATCAGATATCGGCGATTGACGCGCTTTGACATGAAGTCAAATAGATATATACATGCCATAGCTGCAAGTATGCTGCCCGTAAAGGCTAAATACGGATGAAACTTCGTGTCGGCAAACCTGAAAACTATACCAAATAGAGGAATATATTTTGTTAGAAAAGAATATACAAATCCTAGGATTGAATACTCCTTTAGGGAAAGAAAAAGGAAAATTATAAGATTAAGAGGGATCCAAAGCCACTCACGTCTAAATCTGGTTTTAATCATGAGAAGTACTGCACCGATACAATACAATATAGGAAATAGATATAAAACTAAAAGGTTGTTTGGGTATTGAGCAAATATATTCGCAAGCGGATGAAAAAACATCTGACGTGATATTTGTGTATTTACAAATTTCATGTCAAAAAACTGTGGGAAAAATATCATTTGTTTCTTCGCGTCATAATAATCCTTGCTTTTATTGGTAAATCCTTCATTGGCATCAATGAAAGTTGAAGTCAGAGGAACAACCTGTGATTTATTAAGAGTGTAATTGATAAAAGGACCAATCCAAAAAGCATTGAGAAGTAAAAATACTGCAAAAATGAATATTGCCTTTTTTAATCTCTGCTGAACTAAGGTGAAAATTCCTAAAGAAACTCCTGTTGTTATAAATACAGTAGGAACCATATAGCTTCCTGTTGATAAAAAAAACAGGATAAGGAATAACGTCACCCTTCTCCATCCTAAATGTGTCCCATGCAGGATACGCAAAAAGAAGTAGAATAAAAATGGAAGTGTATAAAAGCGAGTCACAAACATCACCATCGGAAAGTAGAAAACAGCCAACGTGTTGAGATTAAACAAATAAAAAAACGAGGTTATAAAAGCAAAGGCGTCCTGATATTTATGAAACCGCTCCTCATGGTTTAACAACCGCCATATATAAGAAGAAAGCACATACATTCCCAAAATCCCCACACAGAAGGCAAATAAATAATAAAGCTGGTCAAGGGAGTTCTCATGGATAAATGGACTCAAAACCAAAAAGAATAGTTGCCTGGGTAGATCTGTTACTTCCGCATCAGACGGTACACCCATGCCACGATACCCTCTCCATGTGGCAAACAAAGTACGAAATATGTTGGTCTTTAAGTTAAAGTATGAGGAGTAATTATCCCATCCTAAAAAAGAAAATTGAGGCTTAAACGTTACAATACAGATTGCAGCAAGTATAAATATAAGTAACAATAAAAAGGGCTTTTTTTGAGTATGTTTCACAAACGCATTCATGATATTGATTATATTATAATTATAGATAACGATGAACCAATTCCTTAGCAGAATACGTAAGAATCCGTTTTTAATACTCTTAATAGTCCTTTTACATACCTTAATAATCAATATAATATGGCTTAATCTTAATCATGTCCCACCTGAGTGGGATGAAGCAAATCATACAAGCGGCGCATTGGAATACGCTTATTTTTTTTCTCAGCTCTTTCACGGCAATATTAATCTTGGCCTGCTCTTGCAACCTCTAAATAATCCTTATTTTCCCCTCGCTAAAATGATCGCTGGCATCATGATGACCTTAACCTATCCCCATATTACAATTGCCCAATTCACTGGCACCCTGTTTTTTATCGGAAGCATCTTTTTTATATATCTAGTTACTCTCAAGATGACCAAATCCAGGAAATCGAGCCTAGTAGCCGCAGCCCTTTTTGCCGTATCCCCATATGTTATAGACAGATCGCGGATACTTTCTTTGGATATGGGGGTATTATTTTTTTACGTCAGTTCATTTTATGCGTATGTAGAAAGTGAATATCTACAACGTAAAAAATATAGCATTATTTTTTTTATCCTCACAACGTGTGCTATCCTCACTAAGATGCAGGCCTTTACTTATTATGTCCCTCTTGCTTTTTTTACTCTTTTTTATCATAAAAAAAGGGGTTTTTCCAAACAAACAATAGCTAATATCATCGTAGGATTTATAATAACCCTTGCATGTGTACTTCCTGTATTTATTTTTGTCCACAAAAGTTTGATATCATATTATTTCATCGCATCAAAGGCACAGTTCACAGCCCCAATTGGATTATTGAATCTTCAAACATGGCTGTATTATCCTGAACAACTTGTCCATGGATTCTTTCCTTTATATGTTTTTCCACTTCTTGCGATTGGACTTTGGATTTTTATGAGAAACACAGATAAATATAAAAAACTCCTTATTGTTCAGATAATTGGCATATATCTTATATATTCATATATACCCAATAAAGGACTTCGTTTTATTTTTCCCATAATACCTATATGTATCATCTCTTTTGCTATCGGAATACGCAAACTTCTTTTGAAGGATAATGTATTTTTTATGGTGTTTTTTTATATCTTAACAACCGGACTATTAATCAATAATACCTTAAGTTTTTCCCTTTTCCCACAGCTCAAACCCCTCTTTTATTATCAATGGAATGTCTTGCGACCATACCAAACCGAGTTTTATCCCCTTGAAAAACTCAGTTCTGATATGCGGAAATATATCGATTCAGCCCAGAATGAAAGAGTGCTTATGATCCCTAATTTTGAATATTTCAATATAAACTCGATCAATATGTATTTACGCCTAAACAATGTGACCCATATAACAGCAACAATACCTAAGGAGGATACTATCTACACCAATTACTTTGAGAATCGTCAGAGCCTCATAGGGCTTTCTGATCATGCTTTTGCTTTGATCTCAGATGGAGATGTCGGATCTCCATGGCTCATCGATCTCAATGACGTGCAGCAACTTGAACTTCAGCACCTGTATCAACAGCATATATATGCACTTATTGAGAATAATAAAGCTGAGATACTATCCTCATACCTTCTCCCCTCTCATGTCACAATACATCTCGTAAGAATAAAAACAGATTAATATATTAAGACTGTATTTTTAGCTTTATTTGACAGCAAAGCTCTGTTGTGATACAATATGTCTATTGTAAGTTATCATCATAACTATGCCAAAAACAGAACTCTCACGTCGTGATTTTGGGAAACTTGTTCTTGGAGCACTTGGACTTCTTCCCCTTGCTGAACCTATGATAGAAGGAGCTATATATCAAGCTTTAACACAACCAGGACATGAATCTCTTTATCCTCCAGGAATTACTCCTCTTAATTATGACGAATCAAATGGTGACCGAAATCCCCGCGGACAAAGAAGAATAGTTGCAGGTTATCTTCGTGATGTAATGGGTATGGGACAAAATGCAGATGAAGGACAGTTAATAACTGCTATTCAACAGATCCAGCAAGAAGCACAAAATGCACATGCCACAACCATAGTCGATCAAGAAAGCATTGACTTTAGTACTCTCCCTCAAGGATCTCAATGGCTTGTTTGGATAAGTAATCGAAACAATGTCATACAGGCACCAGCTGATCTTCAACAACCGTTTGGTATGCCAGGCATAACTTTTCCCCATTTAGATGGATATGTGGCTCTAGTACATGCATTTGATCCACGGGTACCTGACCGAAATATTGCAACATTTCAATGTAAACCAGGACTTCCCACAGATCAAAGATTCTGGGCTGTTGCTATAAAGTAACTCTTAATATATAAAATAGCATAGTAGAGACACTCAAATCACGCTATAATATGAGCAATGAGTGAAACACCAAGACCACCCCTGCAGCCGAGATCACATGAAGCGATCGCTACCACTTCACTTCTTGAAAAACCAAAAGCTTCAGGCGGTCCAACCCCAAAAGAGTCCCTATTGGTCTGGCAACAAAGACAAACTCTTCTTGATGCTATCCGTAACAATCCAACCGTCATACTAGCTGCAGGTACTGGCACCGGCAAAACTCGTGCCGGTTCACAGATCTGTCTTGAGGCAATCGGACCATCCGGCAAAATGATTGTGACAGAGAATCTCCGTAAAGCCACCGACGACAGCGCTAAGATCGTCGCCTCAGATATGGGAGTTAAGGTAGGCGAAGAGGTAGGTGTACAAAATAAATACCGTCATCAAACATCGGAAAAAACTCGGCTCCTTTTTTGTCCGGTGCAGTCCCTTCTTATCAAGATGGCAGATCCTTTGAATAAGGATCTGCCTGAATACAACTTGATTGCGATGGATGAGGTACACAAAGAGTCAAAACAAAATGAGCTTTGTATGATAGCGCTTCGGGAGATACAGGCCAGACGACAAAAAGGCAATCCGCAAGGTTTACCTGAACTCAAACTTGTTTTTATCTCAGCTACAGCTGATAAAGACAAAATCATGAAACACTTCTCCGGAGCAAAGACAGTAGAGATGCCTGGAACCACTTATGATGTTGATGAGATTTTTGAAGATAAACCCGTGCCGGTAAAAGCACTTCCGCTTGTTGCCGCTGAGAAGGTTAGATCTGCAATAAGCAAAAACGATCCGGGCAATATCCTTGTCTTTTTATCAGGAAGAGCCCAGATCGATCAGGCAGCAAAAAGTCTGCATGGTATGGATCTCAAAGATACGGTTATTGTCCCCTATTATGGGAGCATGTCAAAAGCAGATCAGGAAAGGACTTTCGCCGAATATGGTAACAAAAGAAAAGTAATACTTGCAACCAATGCAGCACAAGAATCACTCACTCTTACGATAAATACTGTCATCGATACCTGTATGCATAAACATCAGGAGTTTGATAAACTCACCGGACGTAGTTTTCTTGTTGAAAAATCAGCCCCTTTTGATCATCTGATGCAGCGAAGAGGAAGAGTGGGGCGAAATCCGCCCGAAAGCGGAGCAAAAGACAAATATTATGCACTCATCACCAAAGATGAATGGAAGCGGAGAAAACAGTATGAAGAACATGAACCAGCTGAGATGCAACGAACAGATCTTACATCAGAAGTCTTACTGCTTTTAGCAAACCAAAAAGATCCTTATTCTTTTCCATATATCAACCCACCCGACAGATCGCATATTGACATAGCGCTTGAACGCTTAAGTAAAATAGGCGCAGTACAGGGAGGAGTGTTGACTGAAAAAGGCAAATTCATGGCATCTTTATCAATCAATCCAAATCTGGGAAGTATGGTTGGATCTGCTATCAAATATGGATCCGTGAATCAAGCATGCAAGTTAGCAGCAATGCTTGAGGAATATCCGGATGCTTTGAATGCAAGAGGAAACAAATCTGTTGAAAAGATCTTGTCCAGATACAAGACGTCAGGATCAGACTTTATGGGTCTTATTGCTTTTTTTGATGATTATGAACAAGTTCCACCCGGACAAAGAAAAAAGTGGCTTGAAGAGAGGGGGCACGGTGTCCAAAAAATGAGAGACGTATTTGATCTGTATAATGAACTTACCGATGCAACAAAAGATAAGATAAGGGTTTCCGCTTCAGCACTTTTACCGCAAGAGGCTCTTGACGCATCTATAAGAGAGGGGTTTGCAGACAGCTTGGTAACCAATATAAACAAAGACACCTACCACCTCATAAATATGCAGGGAAGTACTCGGATCGAAATAGATAAGCAATCAGCTCTTGCTTCAAGACCTCCTCATACATTTGTTTTTGCTAGTGTCAACCCATATTTTGAAGGTGATCATATCACCAAAAGGTTAGCTACGCTCAATCACCCGCTGAAGGAAGAAATAAAGCCACAATCTTCTATGACTACATCATCAACCCTCCCTGATGAGTTACAACAGTCATCGCCCACTCCTCCATCATCCGTTCAAACACCTGAAAAACCATCACCTCCACCAAAACCTCCAAACATTTGGAAACGATTCACTAATTGGTTCTCCAATACCTGGCTTGGAAAATGGTTGAGGTCATAGAAAAAGCTTCCTAGTAATCTAGTACACTTCCGAAGTGTACTAGACCGTCAACACAATCTATACTCCAATTTTTTATTTTCGTGAGATCTCGTTTCATTTTTTTGCATTACTAACTCACGCCAATATAACTATTTTGTAGCATATAATCCATTGTCTATCTTTTCTTTTTTTTCTATTCTAATAACATGCCTTTAAGAGAAGATGTGTTTGAGAATAATGGTTATTATCATATCTTTGATAAAACAATTGATGACATAATGGTGTTTTCTTCTCCAAAGATCGCTTACGAATTTATCAGCACTTTTTTATATTATCGTTCCAATAGAGCAAGTTTACGATATTCAAAGTACAAAAAACTAGTTCCTACCCTCAAAAGAAATCTAGAAAGATTAATTTCCTACGGAAAATACTTCAAAGTAAATATTTTAGCCTATTGTATCATGCCAAATCACTATCACCTGCTTCTACAACAAACTCACCATGGCGGAATACAAACATTTATGGCAAACACCCTAAACTCTATCACTAGATTTTATAATTTATTACATAACAGAAAGGGGCCAATCTTTCTTACTCAGTTCAAATCAAAAAAGATACATACTGAGGAACAGCTTGTTTACGTTTCTCGATATATCCACACAAACCCTTTTGCGAGTTCCATCGTTAAAAGAAAGGGTGATATTTTTGTTTATCCATATTCTTCCATTCACTCTTACCTGAGAAATAGTAACAATCAATACATCATTACAAAAAACAAAATCCTTACATATTTTGGGAATGATAAGGAAACGTATATGGATTTCATTATCAAAAATGCAGATAGACAAAAGGAGATTGAACATTTAAAATACACAAAGAATTGGCTAAAGTAATTACCTAGACTATTGTAACAATCCAGTACACTTCGGAAGTGTACAAGCGCAATGATATAGGCCAAAGTACATAATAGAATAATTATCTTATGGTAAGGCTCCAGATATACAATTTTGTATCACAGAAGCTCTCGAAGTAATTAGCAAAATATAATAGCCTTTCTACTATCACATGAAAGGCAATTTTGTATATAAACGATTAGGACAACGTATCTATGACGAAAGAAAACGAAGAGGACTATCCCAAGAAGATCTAGCCGGTATCACCACTCTCCATCGAACTCATATCGCCCGCATTGAAAAAGGATACATCAATCCTTCATTTATGACGCTTTATCTGCTTGCAAGAAAGTTTCGTATGAATGTAAGTCGATTGCTCAAAGGTGTATAAATAATATATAATCTTCAATATATGCCTCTCTTTTCTCATCTACAGATCCGTAATCCCAAAGAAGACGAAACACCCATTGAGTCAGCGACCCAGATATTTGCATCGGTTCTTCCTTATCCTTTCCTTCCCCTATTAAAACGTACCTTGTTTGTCCATCCCAAGACCTATGCGTTTGAGATCTATCTTATCAATCAGCTTGTTTATTTTTACGTAACTACACCCGCAGTAAGTGAAACTTTGATCCAAAGTCTTGTAACATCCTCTTTTCCCTCTTCAAAAATCACAAAAACGACTGACCCCATGGAAATTATCTTTAAATCAAAACATCTTTCAGTCGGCGAGGTAATCTTAAATTCATATTCATACCTACCTATTAAAACTTACTTTGATTTTAAAGACGTTGATCCTTTATCAGCTCTGGTGGGATTTTTGTCCAAACAACCTCCTCATCTCAAAATGGCAGTGCAGATCGTCGTCACACCCCCCTATTTTGCATGGCAAGACCGGGCAGTAAAAGCTGCAGGGCTTCAGGTATATGATGAAAACGCCTTGAAATATACGATGAATCCACAGAAGATGGTCATCATGAAAAAAGCCACATTTCAAGGGGGTAAAGTAGGTATCCGTCTTTTGGCTGGCACAAATACACCTCATTTTGATCCTATGCCCTATGTGTCAAATCTTGCTGGTACATTTGGAAGTTTTTCGCTTGGTGAAGGTAATCAGTTTGTATTCAAACGCCCCATTTTTTTCAAAGATTGGCTTCTCAAACGCGTAAAAGAAAGGTCTCTGTCTTACTTTGAACACAAAAATCAAATCCTAAACTCTCAAGAGCTAGCCACACTCTGGCATCCGCCAGGAATACTTCTTGCTGGTATTAAAAATATTTCATGGGGTAAAACATTGATTGGAGAACCGCCAGAAAATCTGCCTGTTGCAGACCGTGCAACTGATGAAGAAAAAAAGTCCATTAACTTCTTTGCCAAGACTGAGTTTCGTAATAAAGATACTATCTTTGGTATCAAAGATGCAGATCGTCGCAAACATGTATATATCATCGGGAAAACAGGAGCGGGTAAATCTACTCTCATCGCCAATATGGCGATAGATGATATCAGGAAAGGTCGAGGTATTGGTATTGTTGATCCGCACGGTGATCTTTGTGAGACCATACTTGACTTTATACCTAAACGTCGTCTTAACGATGTAGTATACCTTGAACCCTTTGATCTGGAACGGCCCTTTTCCCTCAATGTTCTTGAGATCAAAAATAAACAGCATAAAGACCTTATCTCATCAGGTATCGTATCTATTTTCAGCAAACTCTATAAAGACAGCTGGGGTCCACGACTTGAATATATCCTACGCAACGTCATCCTTACGCTTCTTGAGACACCGGGAAGTTCACTTCCTGATGTCTTATCTCTTTTAGCTCATGCTGATTATCGAAAAAAGGTGGTATCTGCACTTACAGATCCTGTCCTTAAAAGTTTCTGGGAAAAAGAATTCGCCAAGATGCCCGACCGTTTGAAAGCCGAGGCTATCTCCCCTATCCAAAACAAAGTCGGACAGTTTGTAACCTCACGCATGATACGCAATATCGTTGGTAAACCAAAGTCATCCATAAATCTTGAAGAGATCATGAACTCAGGTAAAATCCTGCTGTTGAATCTGTCACAGGGCAAGCTTGGAGAAGATAATGCGGCTTTGCTTGGAGCTATGCTCATAACCCAAATACAGCTTGCTGCCATGAATAGAAGTTTCATGAAAGAGGAAGAACGTAAAGACTTTTTTCTTTATGTAGATGAGTTCCAGAATTTTGCAACAACATCATTTATCAAAATTTTGTCTGAAGCTCGCAAATACCGGCTTGCTCTTACTCTAACTAACCAGTATATCGAACAGCTTGAAGAAGATATCGAACGCGCAATATTTGGTAATGTAGGCACCCTTATTTCTTTTGTCGTTGGCGCCAGAGATGCGTATGCACTTTCTAAAGAATTCGGGGAGCTATATGAAGAAAGCGATTTGGTAGCACTTGGCAAATTTGAAACCGTCATGAAACTATCAATTGACAATATGACAAGTGCTCCTTTTCCTGCCATCACTCTTCCCTTACCAGCGCTTCAAAACAATAATCGTGAAGCAATTATCCGCCTGTCAAAAGAAAAATACGGACGTAAAGTATAAACTTATTTCTTTTTCCCTTCCAGTTTCTTCCACTCTTTAAGAAGCGCTTCTTTTAATTTTTCCATTTCTTTTCCTTCTTTTTTCGCTTCTTTTTTGATTATGTCAACTGTCTCCTTTACAACAGTTTCATATTTTTCTCGATCAATATGTTCAATAGTCTCTTTAAGTTCAGATAGTCTTTTTATGAGTTCTTTTTTTGTTTTAAGATAAAGGTCTCTTGCTTCCTCAGTCACTTCACCAAATATTTCCTTAACTTTTTTATCAATATGTTCTTCTTCAAGCATTTTTTCAAGCTCCTTTATCTTTTTTGCAAGAAGCTTACGGTTCTCCTCTCCAGAGGTTGGAGATAAAAATAAAGCAGTAAGACCTCCCAATAAGGTGCCAATAAAAAGCCCTATGCCGAATTTCGATGATTTTTGATCTGTAGCCATAAGTATTAGATAAAATGGTAATACTATAAATATACCATGAAATAAACCTTTAATAAATGTCAAATTTCAAATTGCAAATATACATGTTAAATATCAAATATTTGAGCTTTACTATGTAGATTTGACATTTGACTTTTTACATTTGATATTACGTCGGTGTTGGAGATGGAGTTGAGGTCGGAGTAGAGGTTGGAGTTGAGATCGGAGTAGAGGTTGGAGTTGAGGTGGGGGCAGTTGTTGCGGTTGGAGCCGGCGTATTGGTTGGAGCAATCTGTGTACAGGTGGATAGAGTTACTTTTCCCACACAACCTGAACGCATCCAGTCTTGTGAACTACATGTCTTGCCTATTTTTTGACATATTTTTATACAATCAGTTTCTCCGCATACATATGCAGCAAGTGTAGGTAAGATGTAGGGCGTTGATGTTGGAGCCGGAGGCTTTACTACCAGGGATGATGTTGGTCTAACAATCGGAACATTGCTTGCAACCGAAGGTGTTGGAAGTGTTGAGGCCAGAGTCGGGCTTATGGTTGGCGATAAAGCTTCGCTTCCTTTACTTTTTGTAGTAAAAGTCCATGGCACTCCTCCATTATCATATTTTTGATCACCAATACGGATCTGAAAATAATACGTTGAGTTTGGCGAAAGCAAGGTAAGATCTACGTTGTGTTTCTTTCCTTTTTGCGACTCAGGAGCAAAAAAATTCAAAGCGGTTGGAGACGTGCCATACTCTATCACTCCTTGAGTCTCCTGATCTGTGCTCCAGCCAATTTTGGCTGTATTTTGCGCGATTGAAGTGATCACAACCTCCCTTGGAGCGCTATCTGAAGCTTTGGTGAATACGCCCTGAACCAATCTAAAACCGATGAAAAGCAGTACCAACGCCAAAAGACCTCCAATGGATAGAGAAAGTATTTTAGGAAGTTTGGTTTTATCAAGCTTCATTGCGAATTTCATAATACCAATCGCAACATCAGACCCACCATTAATAATATAAGTCCTGGCGCAGCAAATTTAGACATATTTTCAACAATTCCGCTTTGTGGTAAAGATGCGGGGGAGGTGGGATTTGCGGGAGGAGTATATCCGGGAGATGAAGATGAAGCTCCTCCACCTACTCCTATATTGACGGCAAGTGAGGCATTCTTCGAACATTCAATGATATTGGTTGCGTTGACATCGTTTTTTATGATCTTTGAGGAGTTGCTAACATCGGTTCGACAGTCATAACTCAATGTAGTTGTACCTGTTTTAAGTGCTTTAAACGTTACGGTCCCTATGACACCTGACCCTGTCTTATATGTCCCAGGGTCAACGATAAGACCGGTGATTGAGACTTTACCTGAGGTAATATTGTTGGTAACAGCTGGGAAAAAGCTTCCATTTGCAACCGTTTGCGCCTCTAAAAATGCGGGGTCATACACAAGCCAAATATCTGATGAGGTTATCTGGTCTGTCCCTGCATCAACGACTACATCTGCAGTAAAGGTCTCATTGGGCAAAGGGGAAGCTGTCGTCTTGTCAAAATTAAGATAAGCAGCATCAACGTATGAAAAAAGGAAAGGAATAAGGAAAAAGAAAGTAAGAAGGCTCATTAGAAGTGATTTTTTCATTAGTTCATTATTCATTATTTACTCATAAATTTCAAGCTGTAGTTTACCTGTGGTTGGATATGTCACTTGGGCTTTGTCATCAACTAATTTACTAGTCTCTTTACCTTGTGGAGTAAGTGTAAATACATACGTCCCTGGTTGCTTTGCTTGAAACTCAACTTCGATTAAAACCGTGTCCTCCCATGTGGTTGTGGAGTTATTTTGTAACGATTTGACTCCTGATACAGATAGATGGGTTGGCCTGTTAAAAGGATATATTTTAAACTCAGGAAGCATAGATGTAGCTTTGATAAACTCAAACCCCTGCTTTTCATAACCGATTACTCCATCATACCCAACAATAGATTTTCCCTGAGATATTGCAGACAATATCAATGTAAATTGAGTATTCTTCTTATATCTTTTTTCATTATCCTTTGTGGAGAGTCTCATAGAGCCTAAGGTGGGATAAGGAATCAAGGTTGGAGTGATAGATGGAAAAAGTACTGGAGAAACCATTATGTCTGCTTGCTTCTGGATGGAATTTTTTTTCCGCACACCAGACCACACCATTATGCCCGCAAGCACTATGAGTATTATGAAAAGAAAGATAATAACAACTTTGTTTTTACTTTTCTTTGGGGACTCTATTGTTGTTTGAGGAAGGGGGGTATAATGCTGTTCCATAGTATTACTCCTCATCATATTTAATTGATAATGAAGCTAGAACTAGTGAGAAATCTTGACTGTCAATAACACCATCATAGTTTAAATCCCCAATCTGAAGCTCTGATGAATTAGTGCTTTGTAAATGTGTACGAATATACCCCGTATCATATGCGTCAATGATGCCGTTTTGCGCGCCATTTTCAGGAAGGTCTCCAACCAATAGCAATATCTTGGAAAAGTCAACCGAGTTGTCACCTGCCTTAATAGTGATCTTTCCATCACCGCAATGATAGGTACCCCCTGCCGCCTCAGATGCTGCGGCATCACAGATTTTTTTCTGTAGATGTTTGGGACCCTTGACATACACAACATACCCATCTCCTGGCGGTACTGAAAAATCTGCGGTTCCCGACCACACTCCATCCGCCCCAACAGTAAATTTAGCTGTCTGATAGGCTGTAGATGATGATAACAACCTACCTCCTAGCTTTACTTTTACGTCAATTGAATCAGACGTCCGTGGTTTGGCTGTAACTCCCTGGAGCTTGATTTTCATAACCAGTTTAACTGCGGTTGCACCAGGAATCGAACTAGAAGATCCTCCTCCACCACCACCTCCTCCAGGCGGAGGACCAGGTGGAACTTTTGTATTGATTGCCATACCATAATAGTATCCCAGTTTATTACTTGCATCTCCCCAGGCATTGGGTTGATCAAGTGATATTGAGGTAACTGCTGTTTGAATATTTTTAAACTCCCCATTGAGTACATATTCCTTTCCGCCTCCTGCAAAACTGACCCAGTCAACGTAAAGTTCACTCCCTTCCCCAGCAACGACTCGCACACGATAGTCCTTGTTGTTACCATCAGCCGGGATCACAATGGGAATTGATTTTGTCTCAAAATCAGGATTCTGAGGAAGTGGGATTATACCTAGGGAATCGTTCTCTTTTTTACCTCCACCGCAGTCAGGATTGGCACAGAGTAAGTCTACAAACGCTCCATTACCTTTAGAAATTACAGTATATGCACGTACAGACAGCGTATAGCTACCGCTTGGTACTCTCATTTTTTGAATAAAGTGGGCGGCCGTTGATAATACGCTATACGGACTGAGTACTTTTGTATAATCTGTTCCGGCACAACAAGCCATCTTAGTACCGGATGATACCACACATGCAGCGTCAGTATAGGTCCCGGGATTATATCCTGCCCTGCAGGCAAAGATCGTCTCACCATTGACATAGGTCCGTTGAGTACAGTTTGTCAAACCTCCACCGCTCACACTTAGACAATCAAGATCAGCTCCATAACCGCATTTTACCAATACATCAGCTCCGGGCATAACCACATATGGCTCAATCCCTCCTGTCTTAAATTGATACTGATTACAGGTTGGGGTAGGTATGGGGGTTGAAGATGGTTTTGTTCCACCGCCTCCACCACCATCATCGTCATCATCTTCATCACCTATACATAAATAACATTTATCTCCAGAGACATCAGGACAAGAACCCCCGTCAATTGGAACACAAACTCCGCCCTCCATTTTACATGATCCCTTACTACCATTTGTACAAACAGCGCTTGGGCAACCATTACCCTGGACACAAGTTACCCCATCAAGTCCTACCCTCCATGGATCTTCACATTCATTAGCTCCACAAGGTACAGGATCAGCGGCAAATACATTATGTTCTTTATATACAGGAAGAAGAGCAAAAACAATTAGACTTATTATGCATAATATGAGTTTCTTCATTGTCTTGATGAACTGTTTATATATAATGCCCCGTCTTTTCCTTTTGTCGTATCGATCGTACCATAGATAGACCCCGCCATATCCATCTCCCAATAGTCAGGATATTTGCGTGGACTGCTTATCTTAGAAACCGTATTAAAATGATAGTCCTGCAATTTTTCACCACCCCATATGTCAGTAAGTGACACGTAGTCAAAATCAGCTTCTGATCCATCTTCAACAAATATGCGTACTACATATTTCTTTTTGTCGCCGGCATCGCTAATATGTATGGTTACTTCCTGACGCTGAAATGTGGTGGAAAGGGGGAAATGAGGAGTTTGACCAATAACATCGTTGAGTTTTTTACCATCTCCGCAATCGCTTTCTCCACAGGCTAAAACAACCAGAACTTCTCTACCACGGCTGGTATAAGTAAGTGCTCCCCCGGACAAAACATAGTCACCTTTTTCCAGATTAACAACCTGTTCATATCTGGTTGGAGCCTGATCAAAGGTGGTTGAATTGATGTGTAATATGTCGCCATTGCTTTCGATCTGTTCTCCAGGAATCACGCTGCTACTACTTCCCCCAGAACTCGTGCTTGAAGAAGAACTTGTTGTACCAACCGTTACCGTATAAGAATTTACAGTCGTTAAAATATTTTGCGGGCTGTCGTTAAAAGTATAGACAGTACAATTATCTTTTATGTATGCTAAATTTGCTGTGCCATCTACAGAGGCCGTAAACTTAACTGTTGCCACTTTTAGATTCCCTGATATAGCTGTTTTTCTGGCTGCATTGATGACGACTGTACCGGTGGTACTTGGTACAACCGGCGGAGTCACTCCATTTATAGCTGTTGAATCAAATGTGTTGGTATTAATAGTGGTTGATTTATGGGCTAAAATATTTGCCGGGTATGAAAAATATACACCCGTTGATGATATCTGTTGATTGTTCGTATCAACCATTATGTCTATACTCACCTCTTCTCCAACCGAATATGTCTGTTTTGAAGATGCAAATGATAAAGAAACTCCCCCCCCGCTTGAATCGCTTGATGAAGATGAACTTGATGAGTTGTCATTTATGGTAAGTGGTACTTTGACAAAATTTGTCACCTGAAGTGTGACTGCTCCCCATGAAAACGTCAAGGGAAACGTCGAGCCTGATTTCATTTTAAATGCAATATCGGCAATAAGTTGATTGGCGGGAGTAAAAGGTGAACCTGTCTTTGTGCCAACTATATGTATAGTATCCGTACCTACAAGCGTAACAGACTGCTTTAGTACATCAGGAGCGAGCGTAACATTTGCATCGACTCCACCTGTGTTTTTTAACTCAAGTTTTGAAGCATCGAATTTTGCCTCTATGTCAAAAGAGTATAGTTCGGTCGCAACACTGTTTGGATTTATCTTGACTGCTATCTTAATTCCGTTATCGCCTTGCATGGGAGGATTATCAACCGTTGCAAACAATAACTCAGGTGTACCAAGGGGTGCTGCTTTTGAACGTTTACGCAGCTGTTGATAAAACACGACAAATCCAACCACTGAAAAGACAACAAGAAGTAGTGCAATAAATGCAATTCTTAATTTTTTTATCTTGGTCATATTAGTTAGTTTCCTACCCTCCCAAAATTTTTACCCAGTATACCAAGGTCAAAGATATCAATCTTTCCATCAAGATTAAAGTCAGCGTTTGGCTCACTTGGCATTGGTACCACCATATAACCTACTACTATTTTCTGCAGGTCTGCTACATCTATCTTGTTGTAGCTTCCTGATGGTATCGTACCATTGGTGCCATCGTTAAATCCATCGCTATCTCCTCCATAAAGCGGACTTAAGTGTGAATCCTTTAAGCTTCCACATTCATTATCCGGCACATTTTTTGCACAATCAATAGTCTGACCGACGTGTAAAGTGACAGTAAACGCACGACGGATGGTATGCAACTGCTTAATAAGTACAGTATATTGAATTCCGCCCACAACATCAAGTTCGACCGGAGTAAGGGTTTTAAAAGTATCTGTCCCGGTTATACGTTGTAGGCTCGTCATTGCTCTGATTGAAGAGTTGCCGCTCACCTGTATTCTCACGTTGGAAACAGAACCAATACTTGTTGGAATATCAGGCATACGTACTTTAAATAAAAGGTTTGCTTTTGTAGGCGATCCTGTTGGGATAGGGGTCGCTGTTGGAAAATTATAAGGAGTAGCTGTAGGAACACGAGTGACAGTTGGAGTAGGTGGTGTTGTGGGAACACGAGTGACAGTTGGAGTAGGTGGTGTTGTGGGAACACGAGTGACAGTTGGAGTAGGTACTCCACACGAAATAATTCCATTTACAACAGTTGCCTGACATTCTCTCGTATTATTATTTTCATTGTTTTCTCTGACCGTATTGAATTTATCAACCCAAACATATATTAAATGCTGTCCTTCAGTTAAAGATACGGTTTTTGAATAAGTAAAAGTTCCTCCAGGATTTAATGCTACTCCAAAATAGGTACTGAATCTATCTGGTGTTCTAATTGTAGGAGGATAATCAACCGGATCAACATATCCATGGAGATAGAAGTTTCTAGCAAGACTTTGTCCGTTATTTCTTACTTTGACACTGATAGTGTAGTTAGATGATCCTTGAGAAGAGGTGACAATCGGATCAATGGTCAGATCGGGCAAAGATTCTGGAGTAGGAGTAGGAGGTGATGTTGGGACACGAGTGGCAGTTGGAGTAGGTGGTGTTGTGGTAAGAGTTGGAGTAATGTTACGAATAGGTATAATAATATTTGCATTGATTGGAGTTAACGAAAAAATATTTGTATTTATATTGGGTCCAACGATCATCGAAGAGCCTGTGTTGATGCGCAGTGTCGTATTTGAAAAAGCAGTACTCATCGTTGTACGAGTTTTAAAACGAAGCCGTACGGTTGCAGTTCCTTTTAAACTAGAGTTTGCCCGTTTTGCTACCATAACCAGCCTGTCCAGCTTTCTTGACCCATCAGGCCTTGTACTATATTGAAGCCGCACTGTCTCATCAAACGATTTGACAGTTGGGTTTTCCAAGGGAAAAGTGGCATCGGGTAATATAAAATCAAGGGCGTCTTCAGGATTTTCAAAAACAAGATCAAGGGCTGAAATTTTGTTGCTGTTATTTGCCGTCATAGTAATCCCTATAGCAAAAACCGCTCCTTTTTCAATTATCCCCACTGTATTGTTTGAGAGGGAAAGTGTCACGATACCTGATCCACTCGCCTTTGTTTTAACACCCATGTTATTATAGATAACATAGGCGAAAAATCCAATGCTTGCGAAAAGAACGACAAAAATGAGGATTCGTTTCGATAAAATACGTAGATCCATATTTATCATTAATAATAATGAAAGAAAGCTATCTTTGCAAGACATTTATACCGGCTCCAAACCCCACCAAGGCAACCAATTCCGAAGCTGAAAAGCAGACTTAGACAAAGGATAATAATAGGTAAGCGGACTAAAGAAAATATATACTGCTACTACAAATCCAAAAATGATCAAAACTGCTACATAAAATTTCGTATTGTTCTTTTTCAATTTCTCCTCAAACAGATACTCCAGCATCATAAATGCAAGTATCAAACTTAAAATAAGCGGAATAAAGTAATGATACAGATACATCACTCTTTCCAGACTCAGCATTGCACCCATGTAGATGATATAAAGTAAAACAAACGATAAAATGCAAAAAAATAATCGTTTATTTTTGATAGGGGTTTTAAATGCCAAGTGGGATACGACCAAGTTGACAGCAAAGAATATTCCCATAATTCCAATGAGCCAAATCATCGGATTACCCTGTAAATATAAATATCTTACACTCTCCCCATCTCTTTCCCAACGATAATTGATTGATTTGTTGCCAAATGGCCAAGCCACAGGAAGACTACCATTTTCTCCTGGCTTACATGCATCGTATTTTGGTACTCCTTTTTCATAATGGGAGATAAATCCCAAGTGCTCGCCCAATTGAAGAGGAAAAGTCGCAGGGTTTGATGATCGTCCTCGCTTCAATAAGGCTCTATAGACATCTGATGCCTGAGAATATCTTTCCTCAAGAGGAGATTTGGCAAGTATGAAATGCAGACAATACACATTGACAAAAACAATAATCGATGCAAGGACAAAAAGTGCAATTTTCACAATGATCTCACTCCATCGTATTGTTTTATGATACTCCCACACAAGAAGAATGATTAGTATCAAACCCAGTATCGCGCCGTTTAACTTAATCGAAATGACCGCCCCATACAATAATCCCAAAACTACATATGATGGAAAAGTGTTCTTATGCAAGGAAGAGCTTACCAACCAAAAAAAATAAAGTAAAAACAAAAGTATGAAAAATATCTGCGTTCCCTCAAGCATCGCCCCCCTGCTATGGACAATGATGGCGTTTTCAAAAAGATATACAGATGTAAATAAAAATGATAATGCAGGCTTATGCGACAATATATATAAAATGAGAAAAAAAAGAAGGGTACTTAGGAAAGCAAAAAATGTCGGAAAAAATCTAACCCCTTTAAATGAATACCCTTGAGGAATGTCTTTAATATAGTCGGCCGTGAGAAAAGAAGATGTGTCAATTTGATCGTTCGGATGTAATATATATTCTCCAAGAGCAATAAACATCTTACCGAGCGGGGGGTGTGGCTCCATAAAAAAAACTCCGTTCAAGTATTTTTGAGCAGATGCGATGTGATAGTTTTCATCCCAAAAAAGATTGGGAGGGTAAGAATAATTACGAAAATAAGTAAAATATGAAATGATGAGAATAAGAAAACTAAAAAGAATCAGCTGGGTTTTCTTATGCATCATTTATCTATGATATCACCAATAAACTTAAATTACAAAACTCAAATAACTCTCAGTAGTCTAAAGAGCGCAAAGCTTATGAAGTAGAAAAGCACGATCTGGAAAAAAGGAAGATATAGAGTCAAGAAAATTGTAACAATCGCAAGGATAAAAAAAGCTTCATTGTGGATAGCCGGTAATAGTCCCTTGGTAAGCAACATCAGAATAATGAGGGTGAGAAGGATGCGGGGGTTAAACCAAATAAGTGGCCAACCGAAAAACATGGCAACTCCTATAAGGATAGCCGCCAGTATAAGAAATATTTCTTTTGTATCAAAATAAAATGGACCGAGATACATATTATTAAATTTAGAATGTTTGAACTTAAATGTCAAATGATAAAGATATTATCTCTTTAGAATTTCCACTCCCTCCGGCACCACATATACTACTTCTTCCGATTTGTCACCTTTTTTTTCTTTTATGGATTTCTTTACCCAGTTCACTTTACTCATATCGTAGTCCATTACATATACGTTTTCTTTACTTTTTGCCTGTACACCTTTTGCGATGCTTTGAAAGGGTATTTGAACAAGTTCTTGTTTTGTCTTTTCTGTCTGACCTTCCTGCGTTTTGACTAATTTTAATTTGGATGCAATATACTTGACCAAGTTAGGCCTCATCGTGGGTGAATTGTTTGGAAAAACTATTTTATGAAGCAATATACTGATCATAAAAGCACAAAATAAAGTAAATATAATCTTAATATATTTAATTATTTTATCTTTTATACTCATATTATTCGTTTGAGTTAATGGTTAAATCGATGGTCGAATTTCCTAGACTTGTGTCACCTTCTATTATTTGTGATGGTAACATCATTGATGTTCCCCCCCCTGTCATATAAGTAAGTTGTGCTTGAATCCTTTTTCCAGCCAAACTTGTACACCACGGGATAGTAAATGTTTTCTCCGTAGCTGAGCCTATATTTTTTACATCTACGTTCGTATAGGCAGTACTGTAGACTGTTTCATTATCGCCTCGTAAATCATTTCGAAACAGATCTACTCTTATTGAGTTTTCTTGAATGTTATTCCGATAAAGAGAACAGAAAAAACCATTGTATATACAATCATTTTGAGGAACACTACCTTGCATCCTACCTGTATAGACAATATTCAGATTTACATCCATATTGTAACCCGTACTGTTATCCCGAATATCTGCAGAACTACAACCGCCTGGGGTATTTACGACAGTAGGATTTGCACCGCCAGAGCCAACAGCTACAATCGGTAAATAGGCCCTATAGGTCGCCGATGTAGTTGGAACTACTTTCCAGTATAAATCAATATAACCACGATCATAGTCTGCTGGCATATTGGGGATTGTTCCGCTCACCGTATTTCCATCAGTATAGGTACCACCGGTATGACATGTAACGTTGTTTTCGCATTTTGAATATTGACATGCATAACCTGTCGGAGCAGTACAAGTTGCTGTATATGAATCTCCTACTACAAAACTAGAGACACCATATGGAGCGTTGTGTTGTGATAGACTAAATGTCTGTTGGTCTACGCCATTATTTTTTACATTAATTTGAACTGCGGAAGGTAGAGTAACTCCATCTTCAAGAATCAACCTTCCTTGAACCATCCCTGGTGGAGCTGTATCTCCAATAAGAGTCACCACTATTCCTCCGTCTAAAGTACAACTGCTTATTCTTTGATAGTTTGGTGATGATTTCCATTGACCATTTTCGTCTAAAACATATACATAACAATCACTGGGTATGCTTGTACCGTTAGGATATGTATGGGTTAGAGTAAATGCTCCATATGTCGTCCTTGTCTCGCTAATCTGTTGATAGTCTGCATTGGTGATACCAACTCGCCAATTATGGGGATTACCCGAAAGAGTACCTGTAATATTATATGATCTTGAAGCAGTAACTGGACAACACCATCCATTATTACATGTCCCGACAGCACATGTGTCTCCACTACATGCATCACCTATATATTCTCCCCCTCCATCCGTACATGGAGATGCTGGAGCCGAAGATGCCTCAACATATTTACAACATTTTCCATAGTCCTCACCATCTATACACCATCCTTTTTCAGTTCTGCTGTAATCACACTCCCTATTTATAACACAGTCGTTTTCTCTACAGGTATCTGAGATGGCGGGATGTGTGGGAGTAGGAGCACTTGTAGGTGATGGAGTCACAATCGGAATACAACATCGATATTCATCCTCACCTCCTGGCTTATCAATACAATATCCACTAACCCTTCCCACAAGACAATCTCCACTGTTAGAGGTACAATTGCCCGGTCGTGAGCAATCTAATTCATCTGGCGACAATGTGGGTACTAGTGTTAGTCCTGTTTGAGTCGGTGCCGGAACTTCAGTTGGAGTTGGGGTTGAAGTTGGAATCCCTGTATAACGTTTGATTGATCTACACATGTTGCGTGGGCCTTCATCTCCCCATTGTTTTTTCTCTCCGTCATAATAATAATTATTGCCTTCATAATGAAGACATCCATACGAAAATTCAGTTGAACTTATTGCGGTACAATTAAGACAACCAGATTCTTCATCATCACATGTGGTAAAACACCATTTTGTTGGGTCATATACTATACCAGCAGCGCGCGATCCTGTCGTCTTTTTGTCTTTAAGAAATACTGACGACACTGCAGCAGTAATGGTGATAACAAGAAGAGTACCTATAGTAAGAATAGTTGCGATCTCCGCTCGTTCGTGTTGTCTCATGGATATTAAAAATATAACAGAGAGAGAAATATATTACAATTATTTATTGCAAATATAAAATATTTAATATTTGACATTTGGCATTTGACTTTTTATAATAGAGCATACTATGTCTCTCAAAAACAAACTCGTAACAAAAGTATCACTTTCCGACCTACCCGATCTTCTGACCATTCGTGAAGTAGCAGGCCTTCTGCGAGTAAGTTCTCTTACTATCAAACGTTGGGGTAAAAAAGGTAAACTTCCAGCTATTCGCATAAACTCCCGCGGTGACCGCCGTTATAAAAAAGCGGTAGTACTCAAACTTCTTGGAGAGATAACTGAAGGAGTATAAAAAGAATCTGACTACTTTGTAATCCATCCTCCGATATTTTTTATTATGTTCCAAATAAACCTAAATGGAGAAGTGAGAGAAGACCATGTCTGTTTTGCAATCTGGGTTATTTGAGTAAGGGAGATTTGCTTTCCTTGTTTTACAACGGGTGTATCATATCCCGTTGCCTCATCTCCAGGTCCTGCTATAGGTTCAGGCACCGCTTGACTACTAGCTTTTGCTTCCTCAAGCATCTGCATGGCTTGTTGCATTGCCTGTTGCTCTGCCAATGAAGACGCTTGATCTGGAACATCATGAGGTGGTTGTTCAACAGGAAGAGCCTCCTGGATCTCTGAGGGTCGATCTTGTTCAGATTGCGGAGGTAATGAAAAAGTCTCTGCTGTGTCTACCATATATAGAGTATTATACTATGGAATCTTTCGCAGTATATTCGTTGCGTGGGTCGCAACCCAGTTTATTCCTTTCTCACTAACTCTGCTTGTTGCACCAAGAGCAGCTGAAGGAACCGCTCCAACATTAGCAAGAGTGTTTATTACCCTTGCCGACTGTGTAGCAAGATTAAATGTTTGACCTGCATTCAAGGCAAAACCTCCTCCCAAGGTAAACACTCCTGCTCCAATTCCACCTGCAACAGCCAAGACTTTCATAAGACGCTTTGACCCTTGCGTCCAGTCTTTACCTACGATAGCTTTTAGTTTTTCAGCTGACAGTGCTCCTCCATCAAGAAGATCATATTCGCCAAGCATCTTCGCGGCTGCTTCAATCTCTTTTTCACGACCTGCTATGGCTTTATCAAAAAAACCAGAATCTGGACCGTAAGCATGACGCAAAAACTCTGCTTCACCTTTTTTCAGTTTCATGCGGTCAAAATAATACCCTCTTGCCCATGCATATCCCAACATATCTGGTACTTTTTCCGCTGCAATACTATCATATAGAGTATCAGGAAGTTGATTCAATACATCACGCAGTGCCAAGGGCGGAGTACCCTTACCCAACCCCATATCTTCAAACATTCTCTTTATTTCTTTTCCATACTCTACCGGCATACTATACCTTTCACGATAAATTCGTTCAAGCATGCCTCGTGCAAGTTTTCTGGGACTCTGTGACAGTAAATCTTTGTGCATAAAATCTTTAATGGCACGATCATCCCAACCAGCTACTTTGCCGTTTTTATACTTGAGGAATGATATTTTTAGATATTTGTCCAACATCTCTTTCGCCTTATCTTCACGTGCTTTTTTCTCATCTGCTTCTTTTTGTTTTCCCTCTGCCTTCATAGCTTCATCAGCCTGTACAGCCCGATCTGCTGCAGTTAGTGTGATCTCATTCCAATACCGTTTCATTTCCTCAGATAAAGCTGTATCCATTTTACGTCTATATTTGTCCGCATATTGACTCCGTTCACCTTCAAGCTGTAACATCTCTCTTTCGGCTTGATTTATGGTCACCAACTCCGCATCCAAACTACCTTTTTTAGTCGTAGCCTCACTATAATCTTTCATGTCTTGAAAACGTTGCTCAAGACTTGTATCAGTCAATTCCCCATCTAAATAGGTAAGAGGACTTAATGAATTTACTAACGAATCATACTTTGCTCTTCTGTCTGCATAAACATCTGCGACACCCTTTACTGGGGGCTTATTTATATCCGGATAGCGCGTTTCATAAGCTGTAATGTCTGCATTAAGTCTTGTCAAACACCTTTGCACTTCAGTTTGAGTCATTTTAATTGGCCTGTATGTCTCATCTGAGATTTTCGCAACTTGAGCATTTAGTCTGTTATACCAATAATTTGCTTTATTTAATTCATCGGTTGATGTGAATTTTCCTTTTACTGTTGTTATTGTTTTATCCGCATCATCTTTTTCTTTTTGTTTTTCAGCCTTGTTTTTTATTTTTTCACGTCTGTTTTCTATCTCTGATGCTTTTACAGCATCTTCTGCCGGCATTGATAATGCTGACAAATTCTTTGCAATCCGTTTGCCCAACTTATCACTGCTTAAAAAAGTTGCAACAAGTTCGTTTATAGCTTTCCGTTCATCCGGAGTAACTACTACTCCCCCCTTACCTGAGACAAACTGTTTCACTTGATCGATCGTCAACCTTCCACCACTCACCAAAGAGATTGATTCACAAAATCCAGGAAGATTTACCATAATATTTACCATTTCTCCTCTTTCCTCAGGTGTCATGGATAAGAATCCTTCGTTGTTAAGAAGTTTGTCATAGACTCCATATCGTCTCATAAGTCGATCATGTCTTTTTAGCAAATCAGCCTTTTTCCCAGGATCTGTCTCTGCATCAACGCGTTTTTTTTCATCGTCCAAAACTCGTCGCATCTGATCAAAATTCACCATTGTATCCTCTTCATTCTCAGCTAGTTCAGCTTCAAACATAGATTTGCCACCCAGCTTTTTTTGGCGTTCTGCTAGTGCTGCTATTTCTTTATTGAGTATAGGAGCTCTTCCTGCCTCAGGAGCAAGCGCTGCTGCGATATGTTTTATCGCGATTGATTCTTTTGATGTAGTTGTATCTGTCATATTATTTGGTGTGTAAAAATTGTTGTAGATGCTCTATCACCTTTTCTTCATGGTACTCGTTGATCTGCCCCTTTACCCGAACGAGTGCATTGGTAAATGCAGGATAGACCTTTACCAAACCGTCTATAAATGTTATCACTTCTTCAAATGTCTGAGCAGGATCCATATTATTTAAGATTTTACGCGACAAAAGCCTTCGTTCATAGGTACCAATCATCCCTTGACGCAACAAGTCAAGATACCCTTCAGCTAAGATGTCATAGATCCGCTTTTTTTCATCTGGTGATAAAATCCGCATAAATATTAGTTTTCACTAAATGCATCCATTGTTTTTTTAGCAGCAACTCCTGTCAAAGCGGCACCTGCTACTTCACCTGCGATCCTTGATGTACCATGACCGATAAACGCTGCGCCCGCTCCTTTCAATGCATTTATTGCAGGAAGACCTGCTGCTCCACCCAATGCCCCTCCCCCTACACCTAATAACACCGCCAATACATACCAAAGCCATTTCATATTATGATCTATCTTTACACCCTGTGCTTCCAAACTTCTCATAGCAGCAGCAGCTTCTGTATTTTCTTCAAGACCCTTTGTGATCTCAGGCTCATACAGTTTGAGCATCTGCTGCCATTCGCCCCGTTTGAATCCGAGCTTACCACTTACTGCCTCCATCCCAAACCCAAAGTTCCAAGAACGATCACCTATGGTACGTGCGGCCAGTAGATCAGCAAATAATTTGTCACGATACTCCTGACCTGTAAGTTCAAAGACTTTGTTAAGTTGAGTAAGATCTTCTGCTGTAAGTAATTGAGCTCCTGTTTCATCAGTCCCATCAATGACATTGAGTTTATCAAAATGTGTCAGGCTGATAGTATATGCTCCTCCTCCAGGCATAGTTCTTTGTTTTCCATGAAACAGATCTCTTGCAATAAGTTGTTTCAAAGCCATATCTTTATCGTAGGTAAATCCAAGATGAGTTACATCTTTTTTTATCTGATCTTTATTAACAGTCTTCTTATGGGTTGTAGCGTCAAAGCCAATCCAGTTACTATTCATTTTCTTCTTTAATTCAAGAACCAGTTTTTGTATATCTTGTTCTGCCTTTTTCTGATCTTCGGTACTAAGTCTCCCATTACGTTCTTGCATAACATCATATCGCTCTTCAAGTACATCAGCGATAGATTGACCAAGGATACCATCCATCAAGCCACAAAGATCTTCCTCTTCCACTATACGAATAACCTGTGATTTGCGCATGTCTTCAGTAGTCTTCGGCAATACTTTAATTTGAAGATCAAGATCAGCTGCTTTTAACTCCGCCTGTTTTGCTTCCATCGTAAGTGTTGAAAAGGCAGAATTTCGATAGAGAGGTAAAATGCGTGTTTTAAACAACGTCAAGTCTGGGTTTACTGCTGGATAGGCTGTATTTAATCTTCCCATTTCTGATACTGTTCTCTTATAATCAATTACTTCTTGAAGAGATGCGTTCCTTGGATCTGTTAACCAAGCAGTAGTTGGTGGATTTGTCGCACCCTTTGCAACAAGCTGTGCAACCAAATCAATACGCTGTTTTGGCAATTCTAGGACCAATTGTTTTAAATCAACAAGAATCGTATGACCTTTACCGAGTGCGCTTTCCGCAATAGTATCTGCTGCTGTCTCGGCAGTCAGACTGCCCTTGATAAGAGTGTTTATCTCCACTTGGGTATAAGCTGCTATCGTTACAGGATTAACAATTCCTTGTCCATCAAGAAGAGCCTTTAGACTTTTTGATTTTTGTTCCAATCTCTCCTCTTCGACTTGCTTTTGTTGCTCCATTTCAATTCTTTTTTCGTCTGTTGCAATAGGAGTAAGTTCAAGTGCACTTTTATATGCCTCTTGCATACGAGTACCAAGACGGCTTGCCAATCGACCATCCTCAGCCGGCATAAGTGTTTTTTCTATAAAATCTCTTCTCTGTGGATCTGTTAAAGGTGGAACATGAGCGCTTATTTCGGGAAACATCGCAATAAATGAAGAGTCCCTTGCGATTGAGTCAAGTACTGTGTCTCTTAATGCAGTAAAGGCTGTACCTGATCTTTCTCCAATTGCAGAACATATGTCTTTATCTTTTAGTAGTGCGGTTTGTTCTGTTGCAGATAACATTCGCAGTTCAAGAAATAAGGCAATCTTTGCATCTTTATGCAAAACTTCCTGTGCTTTTTTATATGATGCCTTCTCCGATGAGCTCATTTTAGTAACATCTTCTTTGCCGCCTCCAAATCTTTTCAAAAAATCAGCGGTTGAACGCACATTATATCTTGTCTCGCCATCCTTTAAAGCAAGCGCTGCACGCATTGTTTCTTTTCCACCTGCCGGTCGTACTGTACGGAGTCTATCAGCTCTCTGTACTGATTGTTCACCTCGTTGTCCAGCGGTCCAAACAACTCCATGTTCTCCTCCTGCGGCTAATACTCCTAATCTATCCAACACCGGTTGTTCTGTGGCTGTTGCGGTCATATGTTATGCATGCAAAAAATTTGCTAATTTGCTTTGAATTTCCTGTATCTTTGCCTGATCCTGCACTTCTTTTTTTTGCCCTTCATAACGGACTAGCTCTATTGCATAGGTCTTCCATTTTTCTCCCAGTGTCCGCAAAAACTCAAGAAGTTCTTCCTCTGTTTTTATGGTATCCAAGGTTTCCAAGATATATGTACATGATTGTTTCATCTCTTTAAAAGGTAGATCATCGCGCTCGACTGCATCGATCATCAGATCTGCCAGATCGTCGTAAATTTTTGTTCGTTCGGCCTCTGTTATAGTTTGCCCCATATTATAAATATGTACTATCGTGCACTAATTTGCAAGAGAATATTTGTTGCCTTAAATGGCATTATCCTCTTTCTTTTTAAAACCACTTACTCCACCTAAAAGTAATAAAAGCAAAAACCAAAAGGAACCGCCTCTTTTTGTATCAATACCTTTTTCATTTAGAATGTCAGCTAGTGTCCTTCCCGAATCTCTTGATTCCTGATACGCTGCTTTCACCATATCAGCTCCCAAATATGCTGCAAGATCAGCAGATTGACCATGACTAAGTTTTAAGTCATCTCGTGAACCCAACACCTCCATCTGTCCTCTCTGCCCCAATATCCCTCTGAATGGGGGTTTCAGTGCAATAAAATAGTCAGACATGATTTCCTGGGTGAGTCGAGCACCTTGTCCTGCGTGTATTTGGTCAAGTAGTTTACGATCTTCTACCGACAACTGTTCATATCTAACTGTCTCCCAAGTAGCCGGTATCTTTTTTTGCGATACTCCTTCTCTATAAGGAAGACCCTTTTCGTCAACAAAATACCTCGGTATTGGTTGTGGAGGATTACCACCATCCATCTTTATGATACCTCTTTCATCAGTCTCATATAAAGCAACTACGGGATGTTCTCCTTCTGATAGATCGCGTAGTTCGATTCTCCTGACTCCTTCTTCTTTATCTTGAGCTATACGTCTTACGTCTTCACCGATTCCTTTTCTGTGTATTATTGTTTTTCCTGTTGTTGCATCAGTCTCAACCCCATGATGTCCTTGGTTACGTTGCAACGCAAGTATTCCATCACTCAAACGAACATCTCCTTGTTCAGCAGCATCAAGCGCATCTGCCTGTGCCTTACGATCATTTATCTCCCTTAGATCTCGATAATCATTCCAGAGTACTTCCTGAACACTATCCTCTAATGCCTCTGCCATCTGTTGTCTTAACTCTTCTTGTTTTAATACTCGCTCTGACGCCTTTTGTTGGTCACCGCTTGCAGGAGTTTTTGCTGCCCTTTCTACTCTCTCACTTGCTGTCAAATTATCCTGTATCTGTCTGATTTCATCACGCACGCCTCCTGCACTTACCAAAGCACCTCTAATATAGGTTTGTTTCCCGAAGACTGCATCTTCAATATCTCTTATGGTTTGTTCTTGAGCCTCAGAAATACTTGGTTGAGGAAGACCTTCATTTCGAGTTCTCAACGCTACATACTCTTTTACTCTTGGATCAGATTCATTCCCCCGTAAATAATCATCCAAATTGAGTGGACCCTCCTTATGAGGTCCTTTTTCGTGAGCTTCTTGAAACTCTTTTTCCAATGCCTTCATACGACGTTGCTCTTCTCGTGCATGATAGTCGGCTGGTTTTATACCGTTTTGTTCAAGAGTAAGATCAAACAAACGTATCTCTATTTCTTCGATAGATTGGCCACTCGCAATCATTCTTTCTATATCTGCATCATTTATTTTTTCTCCTACTTTCCCTAGTCTTGCTTTCAACCTATCTATGGTCACTTTTCTATCAGCAGCAAGTTCTGTCTTTTTTTCTTGAGCCGTTTGTTTTGCAACTTCTGCTGGATCTTCAGGAAGTTGTATAGCTTCATGTGATATTCTATGCATGCGATCCATGTACTCCCTCCTCACTCCTTCGTGGCTTGCTGCGTAAGCTTCAACTGCGATCAATTGATCTTTAGGCGTCATCTGATCAAAACCAGGAATAGCTTCTCTAACATACTCCATCTTTGACATTCGTTCAAGTACTGCTGTTCGTGTGTTATCAAATTCTGAAGGGGTGAGTTTGCGCGATTTACAAATATCAGCTATGGGTTTACCGGTCCTTCTTGACTCATCCACGACTGACGAATATGTATCAAACTGTCTCGCTTCCAATGCTAGCTGAGGATCAACCCGATCAAGCTGGCTTAATTCAGTAGGAGATAAAGACGTAGTAGTTCCACGACCTTCACGCATTGCCAGACCAGGATCTTCATGTGCTCTGTCATAATCAACAAGTTCCTTTCCTCTTCTTTGTGCATCTTCCAACTGCTTTCCTCTTTGATCATCTGGTCTAAACGGTGACTCAAGTTTTCTCGGTCCATTTTGTTCTGCAGCGGGTCTATGATCTCGCATTGCAGCTTCCCTTTGTAAAGGGGGTGGCGGACGTGGAGCTCTTTCGGCTACTGAGACTGGTACTGATCTAGAAATTGCCATATGTTATATTGATGCAAACTGTCTTAACCTTGCCTGTAATGCTTCCATTTTCTTTTTATCTTTTTGCGCTGCTTCTTCTTGTTTAAAAGATACGTATACGCCTTTATATGCTGGATATGTATTGGCTAATGATTGAAGAAATAAAAGAAGTTCTGTATAACTTTCAATTCCATCAAGATTCCTCACTATCTTCCGTGAAGACACCTCCGAATCATCCACCGTCATCTCCCCTTTTTTAAGGGCTGAGGTCATCGCCTCTAGTAGCAATTGATAAGCCTTTTTTTGTAGATCTTTAAGTATTACGTCCATGTAATATTTTATGCTACAGAAAATTGAACCACATATCAAGAGGTAATATATATAAACAGTTAAGGTCCTATAATATTGTAATATTCACCATCGTATGATATAATGATGTATCATATGGAAGCAAATAAAGTTGTACGCGTTGTTACAGAAACCGTAAGAAATGGTGCACTTTTCGCTGCAGCTGGAGCAGGAATCGCCTGGGGACTAGCCTTCCTAAAAGCAGCTATCCCAGCCGCTGTACTTGGTGTTATGATACCTGGCGCTCAAATAGGTTTGATAGCAGCTGGAGTACTTGGAGCAATCAACATGGTCGGTGCTCTCGCCTCTAGTGCAACTGCATAATATACTTTTATATTCTCCCCTTGATCTTTCCTCTAAATCCTTTATACTAACACTAATTATTGGATTGATTTTAACTGATTTAACCTCTATGAATTGTCCCAACTGTTCTCAACAGATGAGCGTCGTAAACTTCGACAATGAAATAGTTTTGCACTGTACTACCTGCGGTTCAAGTTTTTTTGACAAAGACGGTATAAGACACATCTCCTCTGCCTCAGCTCGAAAGATTGCAGAAGACGCACAGGGTCATTACATACTGGGTAATAAAAAGCAGTGCCCAAAGGATCATGCTGAACTTGCTCAAAAGATAAATGACCCACAAATCCCAAAAAACACCATCCTTCTTGAGTGTCCGAAATGTTTTGGAATATTTGCTTATCCTGATGATTTGCTGAAGTATAAAGGCATCCGTGAACTGACTCCCTTATCTCCTCTTTCCATGAAGCTTCTTCCTGCACCAAAAACTATATTTATGCTGTCTCTTTTTGCTGTATTTTCTTTTGCTGCCCTTTTAAACTTTGGTGCAATCTCAAGAAATTTTTCATCAGGCTCTAAAGCCGATGAACAGATCAAGAAAGTTGTCTCAGTATCAGATGACAAAAAACATTACCTCTTTTTTGACTTTATTACTGAAGCTTCTCTTACCTCAAAGGTTCGTTTTATCGATAAGTCAATCAACAAAGAGATTTTAAAACTGGTTTCTACAGAGCCTAAAAAGATACATCATCTTGTGACGGCAGAACTTGATCTTACTCATGAGATCTATTATCAGATACTTTTGGGAGATAATGAAAAACCGACTGAGGAGAAGAGACTCGAGATAAAATGATCAATTCTCAAACCCCAATTTTCAATCAATATCCAATTGATCATTGAATAAATGAAAATTCATTGAAAACTGAAAATTGATAATTAAAAATAAGAAGATTTTTTCTTTAGTTTATCCAATACGTTCACCATCCTCATCTCCATCCCTTTATATTCCATAGCTGCGGTGGTCGGATCTACTATGTTTACATTAAGTCCTGTTCCAAGCTCAAACCCTGCCCTATGAACAAAACGGGGTATGATGCGAAGATACCAGTTTGAATGCGGATAAATGTAATAGTTATAACCAAACGACATATTAGCAAATCTGTTTTTTTCATAGATTGTTTCCAGTTGCCTCACTGTTTTTTTGAGAAGAGTTGATAGATCTACGATCTGTTTATCTGTCAGATCACCAAAATGAGCTCCTTCTTTTTTTGGCGCAATCCAAATCTCATACGGCCATTGGGAAAAATCAGGGCAGTACGTGTAAAAAAAAGTGTTGTCTTCCACGATGTTATTTAGTGGTTCACGGGTCAAGGTATCGAGATTGATCTGTGAAGGTATTACAACAAGTTGAGAGTGGGGATGGTGGATTGAGGCTCCAGATCCTTCTCCATGATTACAAAATATAAGAACCTGTCCTTTTTTTCGATAATAATTAAATCGTTCTCTATACGCTTTCAGAATCGATTCCACATGAGATGCAGAAAGATGCTCTATGTCTTTATCTTCGTGAGGAGAATGGATGATAACTTCGTGATAATCAGTGATCGGATACTTATTGGGAATCACTCGCACCACCCAACCCTTTTGGTCCTTTTCACCCTTTCCTATACGAAATACTTCGCCGGGTGAAACATGTTCATTTCCTGGACAAAAAGGACACAAACTCTGTTTTTTTGATTTTGCACTTATGTGGTCTGGTCGGCTAAGACGAGATGGGGCAACAATCACCCACCTGCGAGATAAAATATCGGGAACGTATTTGGACATAAATTTAGTATAAAGTAGAAAGTAGCAAGTAGCAAGTATCAAAACGTTTTTATATCACAAATCACTTTATACTTTATACTTTCTACTCTATACTTAACTACATGAAACTCATCATCGGCCTTGGCAATCCCGAGGAAAAATACAAAAATAACCGCCACAATGTGGGCCATATGTTTGTAGATTATCTTGAAAATACAATGAAGGGGAAAAGTTTTAATGAAGCAATCTCATTGGCAAAAACTACAACGTACATGAATGAGTCCGGTAAATCGGTACAAAGTTTTATGCAAAAATATAGAGTTAAACTCAAAGATTTGATCGTCGTCCATGACGACCTAGACATACCCTTAGGTAAATTCAGGATTGTAAAAGGTTATGGCCCCAAACTCCATAATGGGATTGAGTCTATCGAAGATCATCTCCATACTAAAGATTTTTTAAGAGTGAGAATAGGAGTGGACAACCGCGCTCCGGACAATAGAATACCGGGTATTGATTATGTATTACAGGATTTTACTAAGGAAGAATGTGATCAACTTTCTGGGCTTTTTTCTTTAATAGTTAATCTTTTGGTTGCAGAAAAACACCTTGCGTGAAGTAATTTTTCTATGATATACTTCTTGTAATGAAAATTTATTTTTCAGCACCCATCAAAAGTGTTCATACTGTTGAATCATACATTAAGGAAATATGCGAAACAATCTCTAAACTTGGTCATACTCATCTAGATAACTACCTAAAACGACTAGAAGATAATGCGACATTTTACACAAAATTAGATAAAGGAGGAAAAGAAGCTCATGAGATGTATTTTTCCGAGACCATTGACAATCTTAAATCCTCGGATATTAATATTTTTGAATGCTCGATACCAAGTCTTGGAATAGGTTTTCAAGTCGAAAAATCATTAGCATATAATAAGCCAACTATTGTCTTATATTATAAGAGTCATGTCCCTCATTTTTTTACAGGTTCACAGACTGACAAACTTTTTATATGCGAATACCATGAAGATAATGTCGCTTCCGTACTAACAGATGCTATTGAGGAAGCGAAACACGCAAGTGATAAACGTTTTAATTTTTTTATTAGTCCTTCTCTCTTAACATATCTAGAAGAAGTATCAAATAAGGCTGGAATGACTAAATCAGCCTTTATCCGCAAACTTATTCTTGAACATAAAAAGAAGCAAAAATAATCTCTCTTTTTTGTTTTGTTAAGACTTTATTTCTTTTACAAAAGAATGCCAAGCCGTATGTTTTTTTACTTCTGTTTGAGCTATTTTTCCAATCGCTTTGAGTCTCTTTTTTTGAAGTACTGACTTGTTGAGATCCTGTATATCAAGTATATTAATGCCTGATTTCATCCAAGAAGGTGAATATGCGTCTAAGTTCGTCAAAGCGGGGCAACCCCTCTCCATAACTGCATACAAAGTCGTATTATTTGCCCGTGCTCCTTTGGAAAAAAAATTGACAAATAAGTCTGATTTATGAACAAAATGACCTATGGCCTGATCTGACAAAAAACCAAAAAACTGCACTTTGTCGCCATATACTCCCTCAAGTTCTTCCGCTATCTCATCATATTTTCCAAAATTGGCTTTTTCATGAAAACCTGTAGAAAAACGAATAATATAATTTATTCCCAGATTCCTTAGTTTCTTAGCGAATAATTGATGATATCCTGTCTGAATTTTAAACGCCATACCAAAAGAAAAAATGTTCAAAACATTTTCTTTTTCAAGAAGTCCATTATGGATTAATGGCGGACTCCACATATTATAAATTGAAGCATGGAATGGTTTTAATACGTGGTATATCTCTGCGTTTGCACAATAAATCTTCTTAGCCCTTTTAACAAGAGCTTGTTCTATCGGCAATTCATCAAAAGAATGAAAAAACACACTAAATGTTATTTGCTTCTCCTCTGCAAGTTCAAAAAACCTCCACACCTGCGTTTCAAGTTCCATGTCAGGAATATTGAAGGAAACGGAAAGAATAACATGGATACCTTTATGTAAACTGTCTGTATCAAAAAAACTCACATAAGGAATATCCAGATGTTTTGCCAATAAGGCTCCAAATTTTGCTACTCCTGAAAGATGGGGTTTTGTATTTGTTGAGATGATATGAGAAAACATATTAGATTAATCGTCACAAATTTGACAAATGAAGTTTAATTATATCATATTATAGGCTATTTACAATAGCCTGTTTTCTTATTCATTGTATCATTCTATTTTGCCAAGAGTGTTCCCATCTAACCTACGAGGTTAAAAGTGGGCCGTTTTAATAATCCAATGATTAATCGATTAATAGTTTTTTTATTTGTTTTAGGTTTTTTTGATAATCTAAGTTATTGTTAACGAACTTTTGATACGTTTTACCACTTCTTATTGATATTTCCTTAAGCTCACTAAGAATTTCTTCATTAGAGATAATATTCTTAATATGATGAAAATTGCCAATCTTCAGGCTGGGAAACTAGTCCTCTTGTCGTTGGATTAAGATGAATATAGCGGGACGTATGAAGGAGTTGCTCGTTTGATTTGATCAATACGTAGCGGTATCGAGACTGCCATAATGGACCTTTACGATGATATTTTAAATTAAAATAGCGCGTGTAGCTATTTTCAATATCGCTTATATATTTTGATATCGAATATTCGTCTTGTACTTTAAAAAGTAAGTGATAATGGTCTGGCATAATACAATAACTAAGAATTTTAATTAGAGTGTCTTTTTTTGGAATAATAATATTTGAATACTTATATTTTTTTTGCTTAAGCGCGATAGAAAAACTCGTCCAAACATGGTGTTTATTGTAATAATCTACCGTTTCTAAAAAACGCTGACTATTTCCATTGGATACAAAAATTGAAAAATCCGCAATACTCTTGTTGCATATATGATATATTTTTCCGATAACATATTTTTTCTTCATAACATCGATTTTTACTGTTATAACAATCTACATTTGACCTGCGAGGTTAAATTTGGGCTGTTTTGATTATTCATACTCCTTATTTTCTTCACGTTTTATGTATTTGTCAATGGATTATATGCTACAAAAATTCAATATAGCCCGATATGGTACTCCCCTTCTAACCTACGCGGTTAGATGGTTACTTTTTTTGCTTTTGTGCAAAGGAATTCATATAATAGTTTTTATGCCTCATACTTTTCACCATCTTCTATTAACCACAGATAAACTTGTACTAATAAAAGAAAGTTTTGAACAAGAACTTATAGCTGCCTTATATGGAAAAGTGACTAGTATCTCCTTCCTACATAATCCCCTTCCCCCTTCCGCAACTATTAAAAACGGAGAAATCTTTCAAGTCATGGTCGTCGGCGGCTCGATATTTAAGTATGCCCTCATTAAAAAGGAAAATGATCAAATATCGATCATAAAAGAAACCAAAGATAGCCTTCCTGTTTTTGATACTGACAGGATTTTTTTGGAATTTATCGATTCCCATCTTGATCCGTCTATCTCCTATCTGTCGCTTAACTTTGCTTATCCCATCCAATCAATAACTCGTGATAACCTAACAGATGCGGTTCTATCACGAGAAGGTAAAGAACAAGCTTTTGAGGGGCTCGTGGGGAAAATGGTAGGAAAAACTATAGAAGAGTACGTTTTTACAAAATATAAAAGAATGATCCGTGTAGCAGTCGCTAACGATACAGTCTGTCTTTTTCTGTCTGAAGTAACCAAGAACACCTGGGGTACAACAGTTGCATGCATTATTGGCACAGGCATCAACCATGCCTTTGCCATAAATAAGGAAATAATCAATCTTGAAAGCGCAGGCTTCAAGCAATTTTCTCCAACTGATTCAGGAAAAGTGGTAGATCTTGAGTCCAAAAATAAAGGACGGGCTCTTATTGAGAAAGAGATAGCCGGAGCATATCTTTACCGGCACTTTAATATCATTAATCAACAAAACAACTTAGGCTTCCCTCCTCTTTCCTCAACAAAAGAACTGTCTCTGCTTGCAGCGAAAAACGGTAGTGCATCTTCTCTTGCTCAAGTCCTTCTTGAACGGTCGGCTTCACTTGCTGCAACACAGATGGCTGGAATTGTGGAGTTTTTGTCAAATCGGTTAGATTCGACACATTTGGCTAATTTTCTGTTTGTCATGGAAGGAACTCTTTTTTGGGAAGGATATAACTATCGGAGCTATTTGGAAAAGTATCTAAAGATGTTCGGAGTGGATGATAAATTAGATTTTAGCAAGACACGTCATCACAGCATTCAGGGAGCAATTAAACTCCTGATAGGTCTTTCATAAACCATAAATACGTTGCAACCGTCCAACCAAACCCTTGCATGACCCCGTAAAATCCTTCCTCTATCTTTACTGAACTGTCAAAGACGTGCTTTTCTGCAATCCCACCTGTTCTTTCAAACTCTTTTTCAATATGGACGACCCATTTTCTCTCGTATTCCTTTGCTTCTTTAACAAATCCATAGTTTTTTAAGCCTTCAACCGCAATCATCATAAGAGGCGGCCAGCAGTTGGGGTATTCCCATTGAAACTTCCACTGACCCTGCGGCTCAACCGGTACACTACCTCCCTCGCGAAGCTTCAGACTTGATGTGGCAAGACCGATATCGCCTGCATAAAAGGAAGCGATATTATCTTTTATCCTCAAAGCCTGCTCCTCTGTTGCTAGTTTGAAAAAAAGAGGAAATACCTCAGCGGACAAATCACCATAAAGAATATGTCCTTCTTTGTTTTGAATAAGTGAATAATCACGAAAACCCATCCATTTTCCACTCTCACACCAAAACGTTTTTTGAAAATCATCATACATGCGTTGTCTTAATAATCCATACAAGCTGGCTTTTTCCGTATTATTCCCCCAATCTGGGGATTTATAATATGTCTCAAGCGATGTAACCGTGCCATATAGAATTGCGTTCAGTTGGACAGGTAGGTGGTGATAGCTATATGTAGCAACAACCCAGTTGTGATCTTTCCCATCCTCACATCCCACCATAAAAGGGTTTGAATGTGGTTCATAACGGGTTAATAACCCATACTTTTTTACAAGCTCCTCTGATTGGCGGTGGTTTTGCTTTCCTGTTTGATAATCAAACCATTCACTCACTAGCTCTTCCTCAATCATCTGTACCGCGTGTTGTACTTCATTATCACAAGATAAACCCGCCTCGAGAAGATCCATAACCATCCTCATCTCAAATGGCGGTTGAGGCCGGGACAAAAAAGGGCTTACCAATGCATTAGGAATTCGTCTAAACTCCTCAAATACGTCAGTCAAATTAAGAAGTTGTCCTTTTGCTAGTTCCAACCCGCCCGCAAGGATAAGTCCTCTATTTTGGAAAAACGTATCCCACCGATACTGCTCACCAAAAGCAAATGATAAGGCATCATTATCTCCTGTTGGAGTAACAAATGGACGTTTTGCAAGATTAATACCTTTAAATCCCGATGTTTTGTGTGGAATTTCTATCGTCGATCTTTCCCAAAAATCAACAATATATTCAAATATTTTTTTCTTTTCATTCGTTACATTTTCTCTTAAAAAAATTTTTATCAATTTATCAACACGTTCTTCCTTAGTACTACCTAAGAATCGATACAAATCCCCTCTTTTTTTAGGTGAACCAACAATAACGATTTTTTGAAGAAGCGATTGTCGTAGTTTTAACAGAAGATCCATATATACTATACTGTACCATATTTCTATGAGCCATTCTATTTACCAGCACATTCATACGCTCGTAAAAAACAAAATGGCGTTTGTTGATGTTGACGAGACTCTAACTGCATATCCCTGGGAAACAACAGAAAAAGATCTTCTTAGTGCAAATCTAACAAACAATGCAGTTAAGACGCTACAGAATAATGGATATATGTGCACACTAATCACATCCCGCACTGCTGAAATGTGCATGAGCAATAAACAATATATATTGTCACAAAAGAATTACGGATTTATCCGACCACAACCACACGTGGGGATTAATACTCAAAATAAACACTTCTACATAAAACCCGAAGAATATTTCCCCTCAAGAATTCTTGATCTTCCTATTATTATATCTTCTTCAGGAGCGCAAATTTCTGTTTTACAAAAAGATGGAGGATATGCAATAGATCATGATTTTTATCCGCCGGACTACCCCAATGCATCTACATGGAGAAAAGAAACTATGCAATATTTATCAAGTCTGCATGTTCCCTTTACATATGCACGAATTGATTCGGAAGATGCATACAACAAGCATGAAACAGATATATTTCCTGCAGATTACCGAATCCAGTTGTTATTCAAATCGAAAGAGGACATGATGTTGTTACAACATATTAAAAAAAGAGCAGACTTATTTATTATAAACGACAGCAATCCAGACAAAAAAATCTATACGACTTATTTGGCGCCGAAAAAAGGGAAAACTGAGGCTATAAATCATGTGTTAAATCATCTTCGAACCCTTACTAAAATCCTTGTTATTGGAGATAGCCTGCCTGATTTTGAAGCTGGAATACAAATATATCCGATATCAGACGTAAGCATTACTCTTCTATTGGTAGGAGGTTCGAGGCTAACTACGTTTTTGCTGGAGAAAGAAAAGAATGACTTTGCGGGTACAGACTTAACTAATTTCAAAAAAAATATGACATCCTTGAAGAGAGCTGGATACTACCTATATACTGATCATAAAACAACCAACAAACGTCTGATTATCATTGGAGATGTGGCTTCACCTCAATCTATAGGACCAAAATGTATAGTTGAAATTCTTCAGGATAAAAGATATCATGTAAGTAGTACAACATTAACTTATTGAGTTAAGTATATGATAAGTAAAGAAAATTTTGAAAAATTCATAAAAAAAACGCTTAAAGATAGAAAATTTTTTATCGTTACTAATCGAGCTCCCTATATTCATACAAAAACCCAAGAGGGAATAAAAGTTACAACAAATGCCGGTGGCGTACACACCCTTCTTGATCTTGTAGCTCAAGCCTCAAATGCCATCTATGTTGCATACGGCTCAGGAAACGCTGACAAAACCGTTGTAGATAGTCACAACATGATACCCGTGCCTCCGAAAATCAAATCATATATATTGAAGCGGGTGTTTCTTTCGAAAAAAGAACTAGAAAATTATTATTATGGATTTTCAAACCAAACTCTTTGGCCTCTCTCACATGCAGTATTTGTAAAACCTGAGTTTCATACATCTTGGTGGGAATCATACCAGGAAGTGAATAGAAAATTTGCTGACTCAATTTTGGAAGAAATTGGCAATAAAAAAGCTTTCGTCTGGGTGAATGATTATCACATGGCGCTTGTCCCAAAAATGTTAAAAGATTCGGGTAAAGATATTCGGGTAGGAATGTTTTGGCATATTCCCTGGGCAACATATGAAATCTTCCGCGTAAATCCTTGGGGGAAGGAAATCCTCATCGGCATGTTGGGATCAGATTTTATCGGTTTTCATCGGGGTTATCAGGTCCAGAACTTTATCCAAAGCGTCCAGCGCATGGTTGAGGCAAAGATTGATTTTGATCAATCGCAAATCACCTATAAAAATCATATAACAAAGGTTGAACCTCTTCCTGCCGGTATTGACTATCAGGAAATAATAGATATAAAAAAGAATGCTAAACTAAATTTAAAAAAACACCTAAATCGCGAAATGGGAACAAAGATTGAATATCTAGCGGTTGGAGTAGATCGACTGGATTATACAAAAGGTCTTCTTGAGCGTTTTCATATGATTAACCGTTTTTTGGAAAAATATCCGCAGTTTCAGGAAAAATTTATTTATTATGGCATCATGCCCTACTCTCGTACCCACATACCCGTATACCGTACCTACTCAAAGGCGGTTATTGATCTATGCGAAAAAATTAACTGGAGATATTCCCATAATTATTGGACTCCAATACACCTGAATAATGAAGGCATGTCGCGTGATAAGGTAATCACCTATTATAAAAATGCAGACATGTGTCTTATTACTCCACTTGATGACGGCTTAAACCTTGTTGCAAAGGAGTGCGTATTGTCTTATGAAGAAGAGGTTGGTATGATAGTCCTTTCAAAATTTGCAGGTGCAGCAGATGACTTACGTCATTCGCTCTTAATCAATCCATATAATATCGAGCAAGGGGCTGATGCAATATATCAAGCGCTTACCATGCCGGCAAAGGAAAAAAAAGAAAGAAATATGAAGATGCGCAACGATCTTAAATCAAAAAATATTTACAGTTGGGCAATCAAATTTATTGAAAAAACTCTTTATGAATAAAAAGATTAACTATCCTTGTTAGTTCAGTATTTTTGTTATCTTCTCAAATACTTGTTTCAAATTTAATGTATCAGTATCAATTATTACCCATCCATCCTTGCTTTTTTTATCAAACCAAGAAATAAACTTTTTCATTAATATATCAGTCATTCCAAATTTATTACCAAGACCGCGTTTTTTAGCCTCATCAAAACTCGCTGTGAGTAATATTTTATATTTATTAGACGTTTTGACTTTGTTAAATAAGACATTATACTTTTGTTCAAATTCTTCGGTATAAACTAAATCACAGATAAAAACATTGTACCCCTCATTTAAGAATCTATATGCAATGTCACACGTACATTCAATTGCAATTGAATGTTGATGTAAACATATTTCCATAGTTCCTATTCCGTTTTCTACTTCAACTTCGCCGACATAACCATTTTGAATAAACCACTTTATTATATCTGTGTCGATATAAATACTTTTATTAAACTTTTTTGCAAGCTCTTTAACTAAGGTAGTTTTTCCTGTTGCAATAGAACCACTAATCAAAACAAGCTTGTTATCCATATAAGAATAAATAAATTGATTACTTTATACTTTAATTATACAATAACGTATAAGCCTATGAAATTACTATTTGTTAATCTTAGCGACTATTCAATCCCTCCTCCGAATAATATAATTCGTGCAGATACCTATGTAAGCGTACCATTAGCCATGGAATTACAAAAAAGAGGTCATGAGGTTACATTTATATGTTCTCCTGGTTCAACAGTTGAAGTAGAAAAAATATTTACGTCTCATAAACCGCTTGCGTCTATTATGTCTCTGGATAAGTTGATGGAAAAATCAAACATGGCCAAGGAAATTGAAATCACCTTTTGGTTGGATGTATATTACAAGCTTATAGAGTATTCGAAGAAGGAGAAATATGACATTATCCACTTCCATACAAATGTCCCTTTGTCTGAATTGACAGCAGTTGCTCAAATAGATACGCCTTGTCTTTTTACTCTACATTCACTTCCGAAGTACCCAGAAATCCATGCTCTTTTTTTTAAAGAGTTTAACACACGGACTCAGAATTACTTTAATTCAATATCAGACTACCAACAAAAAAAATTTCCCTATATTCCTTTTATTTCAACTGTCCATAACGGTATTTTAGCTCATACTTTTAGCTTTGACGAAACGGGTGGAACTCCTTTGTTGTTTGCTGGGCGCATTTCACCGGAAAAAGGAGTAAAAGACGCAATACAGACAGCAATCAATACTAAACATCAAATTATTGTCACGGGAAATATCGATGCTGTTATTCAGGATACATATTTTTCAAAGGAAATCAGTCCATTAATGGATAAAAATAGATCCATAGTTAATTTCTTTAATCATACGGATAGATCAATGATATTCTCGTTTTATAAAAAAGGAAAAGCAATATTAATTCCTATTCAGTGGGACGAACCATTTGGATTGGTGATGACCGAATCAATGGCTTGTGGTACGCCGGTTATAGCTTATGCTCGCGGGTCGGTACCTGAAATAATAAAAGATGGTGAAACCGGTTTCATCGTAAACCCATCAGATGATGATATCCGCGGGAACTGGATTGTTAAAAAAACAGGGTTTGAGGGACTATGTGAAGCTGTGGAACGCATTTATGCAATGCCTCAGGACAAATACTTAACCATGAGGAAAACATGTAGAAAACATGTAGAAAAAAATTTTACCGTGGAAGTAATGGTTGATACGTATGAGACGGTATATAAACAGATTATTAATGAAAATAAAAACACATGAAAATACTCCAGATCGGACCCCTTTGGGAAAATATCCCACCTCCCAGATATGGAGGAACTGAACGAATTGTACATTATCTGACAGAGGGACTAGTTAAAAACGGACATGACGTAACTTTGTATGCATGCGGAACAACCGAAACTAAAGCAAAACTAGTCTCAGTCTATCCCCGCCCTCTTTTTAGAGATGGCATTCCCTGGTGGAACGTGATGTACCCCCTTTTGCATATAACGGATGCCTTTGAACATGAAAAAGACTTTGATATCATCCATATGCATCTAAATCAGGGAAGCGATTTTATGGCCTTACCCTTGTGTCAAACATTCAAACACAAGATTGTTTTTACACTTCACTTTCCCTATGAATTCAACAAAACATGGAGGGGTAATACTGAGGTATTCAATAAATACAATGATATAAATTATATCTCCATCTCCAACTCCCAAAGACAAGGAAGCAATAATATAAATTGGGTTGATACCATATATAACGGTGTCGATATAAACCTATATACGTTTAATCCTGTTCCAAAAGATTATTTCCTTTGGCTGGGGAAATTTAATCCTGACAAAGGAACTCGCGAAGCAGTATTCGCCGCAAAAAAGGCAGGGGTTAAATTAATCGTAGCTGGAGCTGTTGATAAATTGGAGGGTGAAGATTATCAGTACTATTTAGATACGAAAAAATATATTGATGGAAAAAGCATTCAGCTGATCGGTGAAGTTAGTGATAAAGAAAAAAATAAGCTATATGGAAATGCCATTGGTTTGTTAAACCCGATCCAATGGAATGAACCATTTGGGTTGGTTATGGCCGAAGCCATGGCAACAGGTACTCCAGTTATTTCCTTTAAAAAAGGTGCTGCTCCTGAGATAATTGAAGATAATAAGAATGGTTTCTTAGTTAACACGATTGATGAGATGGCAAATCGTATTCACGAAATCCAAAAAATCAATCGAAGAGACTGTAGAAGAAGAATTGAAGATCATTTTACTGTGGAAAAAATGGTTCAAGGGTACGAAAAAATCTATACTAAAATAATAGCAAAATAATCTTATGAAAAAAATACGTCTTGGCCTCATAAATTCAAACTATACTAAAATTGGTCCCTACACAAAAAAAGGTACAGAAATAGTTGTATATAACCTCATCCAAGAGTTACAAAAGAATAATAAAAAGAGTCTTCGTCTTACTTCATTTTCTTCAGGTAATTCATTATTGCCTGTTCCTACAGAAAGTGTTTCTTATTTTTCTTCAACTGAGGATAAACATATTGGTCATGCTCTCCATCATTTTTTTGAGATGTCTCTTATTTCAAAAGCAATATCTATGCAGAATAAGTTAGATCTATTTCATATTAACCTAGGTAATGGAGAATATATTCTCCCCTTTCTTCAATTTATACGCAAACCTGTTGTTATTACGATGCACGGCATGACAACTGAACCATTTCAGAAAAAACTATTCCCTATTTATAAAGAACAAAATTTTTATAAAGCTCGTTTTATTAGTATTAGTAATTTTCAACGAAAAGGACTCCCATATCTTACATATCTCCGCACTATCTACCATGGTATTAATACAAATAAATTTTCTTTTAATCCAATCGGAGGAAAGCAAATGATCTGGACTGGCAGGGCAATCCCTGAAAAAGGACTTGATGTAGTGCTGCAAATTGCAAAAAGAATGAAAAAACCAACAAAAATTTTTCCCATTATAAAGAATGAGTACTTGGAATGGTTGCAAACTGAGGTACTAAAGAAAAGAGACACTATAAATCAAATAGTACGTATTAATTTTGACTTTAATGTAACAAGATCTAATCTCGTTAAAGAATATCAAAGCAGCAAACTCTTTCTCTTCCCTCTCAAGTGGGAAGAACCATTTGGTCTTACTCTCATTGAGAGTATGTCTTGTGGGACCCCAGTCGTAACATTTGCTAAGGGTTCGATACCAGAAATCATTAAAGATGGTGAGACTGGTTTTATTATTAATCCTTCAGACGATGATATCAGAGGTAATTGGATTATTAAAAAAACAGGTATCGAGGGACTATGTGAGGCGGTAGAGCGGATCTATTCCATGCCTGAAGATAGATATAAAGAAATGAGGCAAGCCTGTCGAGTACATGTTGAGAATAACTTTACCATTGAACATATGGTTGACCAATATGTAGAGGTATATAAAGAAATACTCGCAAAAAAAACAACATGAAAACTGTTAGGGATATCCTCAAAAACTTTAATCCTCTAGAGGACAAATACATTTCACGCGAATATCAGTCTTTTGGAGTGCACCTATCAGAAAAATTGCAGGATGAGGCACGAAAAAGTCTATATATCAAGCTCGCCAAAACTATTCCCCGACCCGTACTTGAACAAGCTCTTCGATTTGTCGTGGATTCGCATGCAAGACGTAAGGGTGCGCTTTTTATGTGGAAGTTAAAAGAGCTTGGGGCGTTTAAGAAATAACTCCCAATTCACAATGATCAATTATCAATCAAGTATCAATGATAATTGGTTCAATGAAAATTGATTGAAACTTGAAAATTGATAATTAGAAGTATCCATATGCCCAGTATGAGACACTACCAATCCCCTGTTCTTTCAAGTAATTAATTTTCACCGCTACTGATTCTTCATCTTCATACCAAATAACATGTTTTTGCCCCTCACCGTCTTCATATTCAATTTTCTTCTCTTTGGAATTTGGGATTTGTGATTTGTTTATGATTTGTATGGCGGAATTTGTTAATTTCTTAATTTGATTCACGGTAACAGCCTCTCCCCTTTTGAGCGGCGTTCCTTGATTGTTAAGAGTCCAGTCATACCCATACATCCCAAAAATAACGGTTATCCTTTCAGAGGGAACACTCGCTGTAAAGTCCTTTATCATCTGCTTGAAGTCATACCCGTAGTCAGTTGATGTAAGGCTTTTACGATCAAAGGGAAAGTTTGGACCTGGTTCGCTATAGTTTTTGTGGAAGTCATACGCCATGATCATAACCTCATCACTACTACCACCCATTGATTTGATATCAAAGGGACGTTTACGATAATAAGCATCACCATATACTATGGTTGATAATGTCTTGTTTGCTTTATGAAGCTCCGTATAATATGATTGAACAAATATATTGATTCTCTTTGTTAAGTCAGTGTCAAACAAATTGACTTGTTCCAAATCAAGAGCAATGCCTGAAAAAGAGTACGTCTCTACAAGCTCCATAGAATCTCTCATTATTTGTTTTTGCAATACATTGTCTTCAAGTATGACTTTGTTTACTCCGGCATCAAGCATACGTAACACCAGTATGCATTTTTTATCGTTAGGACAGATCATACGCTCCAGATTCTGATAGCCTGCTTCATTTTCATCTATACCTTTTTTATGTACCGCGATCCCAAAATAGTATATGGTATCAAAGGGAATAGTTGATATTTCATCTTGTCCAATCGCCCAATAAGGTACAAATATTGAGGTTTTTTGTTTAAGAATACTTTGTGCTGTTTTTTTTGTCGGCTCAGTCTTTCGTAGTATACTATTTTTTTCCTGGGAAACAGTTTTTGTATGTTTAATTTTTCCAACAAGATAAACCGCAGTAATAAAAATAAGAATCATAAAGACAAGGGCTTTTTTCATACTATATTTTATCATCTACCCATTGACAAAAAGCTTTCTTTCATCAATAATGAATTATTCCCCCCATATATGAAAATAACTATTTATACCATTACAGACTGTCAGTTCTCCAAACAAGAAAAAGAATATCTTACCTCTCACCAACTCCCCTTTGATGAAAAGAATTTAGAGACAAACCGCGAATTTTTAACTGAGATGCTTGCAGTATCAAACAATTTTGCAGGTACACCGGTAACCAAAATAGATAAAGATGATGGACAAATAGCAGTACTTCGGGGTTTTACCAAAGAAGAGTTTGACAAAGTTTTGGGATTAACACCACAAGCAGTACCCGAACCCGTCAAACCAGCCTCAGAACCAACACTGCCAACACCAACCCCACCTGCTGAACCCTCTGTACCACAAACACAGCCCACAGAACAACCCACACAACCTCAACAATCTCCTGATCCAATGGCAAACGTGCTCAACAACCTTGCCCAACAGGCATCTGGAACCTCACCTTTACCTGCTACTCCTCCTGCTCCCGCTATGCCCAACATCCCGGATCCAAAACTGTAACAATCATTTCAATCTCATAAGTTTTTTATGAACCTCCCTCTATTGGACCTGTCGGAGTGGTCTTTAATCGTAATGCTTGAAGACAACCTTGGGGGATATCTCTTTCCAGATTGCTCTCCTTACCAAAATACCAGCCGCAGCTTTGAAGTCCGGCAATATTGATCAGTAATTCTTTAAAAAGCGACTGAAAGCTCGCATCTACCGAGGCAAGAGATATACGCCAACCACAGCTAAGATTTTTATGCTGTTCCACTAACCACCGGGTAAATGGCATCTGCCAATTACGTTCACCCGCAGCCACATGAAGTCTGTTAACGACATTGTCTAGATATGAGCGAAGCAGCATATAATGATCTTTACGATCCTTGATCGTATGGTCGTCTATACCACCGCCAGCATGACATTGGCAGCCGTTTTCTCCTGTCCAACGGCCTAATCCGTGTGGACAGGTCCAGGAAGTGTTATCGATTACTTTACCTCTTTTGATCATGGCAGTTCCCCTTGTGAAGCGGTTGTCGGGATTATTGTCACCGCCGAATATGTTCCTAAAAAGATAGTTGAAGAAAAATCTCATCATGGGATGATGGTGATCAATTGTCTCAAGGTCATTCGCCAACATCGGCGGGCGGGACCGGTTGTCAATCAATGACTGATGCCGTCGGTAAAAATCTTCCGCGTCCTTCGTTTGTGTACCACCACTTATTGCATTACTGATTTCCGTATCAGTTACAAAAGCATAGATGGGTTGCGTGTCGGTCTCAATCTCATAAATAGATGCTTCTTCACCGGCCTCAATTTGCTCCCTTCGCAGAAAAACGAAGTGTATTCCTTTTTTGGCCAATACGTTGAGCGTGATTTGGTTAACGGCCATCTCCGGGAGCCAAAAACCAACCGGTTTTTTGAACTTTCCCCTTTTATTCCGTAGTTTTATATCATAATCGTTCTCCCATGCGTGTATGCCGGCCTCGATCAATATTTCCTGTATTTCTGCCGGCAAAAGCGGCAAAATCGGATGGCAGATCGGATCGAGGATCGGAATCGGTTGTTTTCGAACTGCTTCTTTGATCTTGTCCCAGTCGTTACCACAATATTCTTTGATAAAACTTCGAATAGAACCAAAAAGGTGAAATGAGAAAAACGGACTTTCTATCAATGGAGGGTATTGATGTTGACCGTCGAAGTCTTGCACGATAGGCTCAACTAATCGGCGATAACATTCATCAGTCACTTTTTTATTCCAGTTTTCGCTGATATCAAAAATGTCTTGTTTATCTCCCTCAAAGCCAAGTTTACGCCAGGGTTGATACCCATGGCCATGCCAAAAAACGCGGAATCGTTCGATGGCAAGCGCAACCTCTTTATCAACAGAATGCTCTTTTGGTTGAAAAGGACGATTAAACTCGGTCATGTATGATGCTCCTTAATTGGCAGGGGCAGAGGGAATCGAACCCCCATCAAAGCTTTTGGAGAGCTCTATTCTACCGTTGAACTATGCCCCTTGTTGCTTTTTTAGCAAATATATTATAACTTACTTTATCCCAACTGCGTATACATCCGGAGATTTGTTAGTAAGAGGGTTTAAATTTGCCAGTATAAGAAGCTTCCCATCGGTTGTAATATCGAGAAAATGTTCCTCATGAGGACCTGAATACACTACTTGACGATTCGTATTATCAAACTCAATAATCGAAACCTGTTTCAGTTCATTTAAAACCAGATGGCGGGAGTCCGGATACCACATGATATAGTCCTCCATTCCTTTATCTATGGCGAGCCTAAAGTTCTTGTCTTCTTTGATGTCGTAGATATATAAAGCGCCTGACTGTAATGTTCGCTCCTGTTTTTCTTGATTTGCACTTATAAGGGGAGGACTTATTATCTCTGGAAGCACTCCATTTTGAGTCACCTCATAGAGAAACTTTGTCTTGTCTGGGGCAAAAGAGATGATGTGAAAAGAGTCTGAAGCTATTGACCGCATCTCTTTTGGAAGTGTCTCCAAGATCTTTATCGCTTCAAGCCTTCGTTCTTCATCCCAAGCCTGCATAAGAGATGTCTTTGATGTAGTGACATCAAACGGCTCCTTCACCTCCTCATCAAATCCAATATCATATGCCACTATCAATTCGTCTTTCTGCATGAACTCAAATATTCCTTCTTTATAATCAGGGGAAAAAGTAACGACTGATTGTAAAAGATCAACACCTGGGGGTAGATTTTTTTTCAATAAGAGAAGTTTTAGGGGTGGAAAAAGGGAAAAGGGACGCTTGCTTTGATCAAAGATATAGATCCCATCTTTTTCCTCAGAACCCGTTTGAGAAAATAAGAGTAACTTGCCTGTTTGATCTATCGACGTTATTTTTCCAATCCCAAGATTAGTAAGAGGAGTAAGGGAGGCATTGAGAGGAAACAGAAGAGCATCAACGGTCATGACCAGCTCACCCTTAAGTATAATCGTCCGTGTCCAGTCTATGTATCCGTCTTTTTTTACCACTACTGTATACTGACCCGGAGCAAGGGTTAAACTCGTGTCTGTAACCCCTTTAAGCTCCCCGTTTATGTATATTTTTGCGGCTTTGGGAGATGAACTTATTGCAATGATTCCTGTTGGAGTCATCGACTTCTGTTTAAGGTCGATGCGATATCCCCTTGCATAAGCAATGATCATGACAAAAGCTATCACAAAAACACCGAATATCAATAATTGCTGAAATAATTTCATATGAGATTTGATACTTCTTTTACCCGTAATATTATACAATATATACATTATACGTTTAAACTGGTTACGATATCATGTTCTTCCGTAAAAAAGTGGGTATCGATCTGGGAACAGCCAATACTTTAGTCTATGTCGCTAAAGAAGGCGTTGTTTTAAACGAACCAACTGTAGTAGCTTATTCGCTGGAAAATAAACAAATTCTGGCTGTTGGCGATGATGCACGGGAGATGCTGGGGCGTACTCCAGGATCTATCGTGGCTGCTCGCCCCATGAAAGAAGGGGTAATCGCTGATTATTATACGACAGCCTCCATGATTACCTATTTTTTGAAAAAGGCCCTCAAGGGACGGGTGTTTTGGCCCGAAATCATGATATCTATCCCAGGTGGATCATCACAGGTTGAGAAACGAGCTGTGGTTGCAGCATGTAAACAAGCTGGGGCCTCAGATGTATACCTCATTGAAGAACCGCTTGCTGCAGCAATCGGAGCGAAGATTCCCATTTCCCAACCCTCAGGACATATGATCATTAATCTTGGTGGAGGAACAAGTGAGATTGCCGTAATATCTTTAGGTCAGTTGGTTGCGTACAAAACCGTTCGAGTAGCGGGGACGAAGTTTGATGAGGCTATCATGAAAGAACTTCGCAAGAAACATAATCTGATCGTTGGCGAACGTACCGCAGAGCTTGTAAAAATGCAGATCGGTACAGCACCTCTTGATACGAAAGATGAAAAGAAGCGCATCATGGAAGTAAAAGGAAGAGACTTCCAAACTGGCCTCCCCCGAGTCCTTGAGATAAGTGACAAAGAGATTATGGATGCTCTTCAAAAACCTCTTAAACAAATACTGGAAGGTATAAAAGAAGTATTAAGCCAAACCCCACCCGAACTGGCCGCTGACATTGTAGATAAGGGAATTGTTCTTTCAGGGGGAAGCGCACTTCTTACAAACATTGATCGCTATATTACCTATTATACAAATGTCGCCTCTTTTGTCGTTGATGATCCGCTTTTTTGTGTTATCCGAGGGGTCGGTATGGCAATTGAAAACCTTACAAGCTATAAAGAAGCAATCCGTTAGATCTTCATACCAATCCTTCTTCCTATTTATCTAATAAACATACTACCTATAGTTAATACCCTATCCTTGGAACAAATCGTTGAGGAAGCTATTTATGAGTTGTTGGCAAAAAAGTTACTCATTGTATAGTAATTAGTTGATACCCTCATCACTTTATACTTTATGAATGGTGTTTGTAATATTGAGACAAGATAAAGCATGATCAATTTAATTGAACGAAACAAGAAATATGTTTCATATATATTTCTATTCGTTTCATCTTGTAGTATAATATCATGCATATGGCAGCTCAATTGCTTGGAGAATTCACCGTACCGACAGCGTCTCGGTACAAAGTCCTAGAGAAAATTAAAAAATACATAAAAAAACCTCGTGGCTTTTTCCATATAGTCTCTCTTAATCCCGAAAATTTAGTCATTGCACATGGTAATCGAACCTTTAGACGGATTGTCAAAACAGCGCAAATGCCTATCATTGATGGCATTGGGGTTATATTAGCGGCCCAATTACTTAAAATTGAGGCTGGAGAACGTACTCCGGGTGTTGACCTTATGAATAACCTTATAAGTCTTGCCGGTAGTATGCGCTTAACAGTGCTTCTTTTGGGGGGTAAGACAAATTTAGCACTCCATCTGGCTCAGTGCTATCAGCGAAGCTATCCCAAGGCTAAATTTATTGGCATGCAGGGGATCAAAAATATCAAGAGACCCAAGCTCTTTGAAGATAAGGAAATATTTCATATAGTGCGCACTACAAAACCCCATATCGTGTTTGCCGCCTTTGGGTCGCCCTCACAAGAACTTTGGTTTTATAAGCATAAACGGGGGTTTTCAGGATGTGTTTGCATGGGTGTAGGTGGAGCTTTTGACTATTTGAGCGGGTCCATACAGCGTCCTCCGGCATTGTTTCGAGCTTTGGGAATAGAGTGGCTTATTCGTCTCATGAAACAGCCATGGCGTCTCAAAAGACAACTACGCTTGCTAATCTTCATGTACTTTGTTATAAAGCAAAAGGTACATGAAACTCTTGAACTTGCAAAAAATAAATAACGATATTCTCAATACTATATCTTACTTCTCTTTTTTTGCTTATTCATCCACTTTTGATGATATTTTTACTTTTCTTCCGGTTGAAGTAACCAAAAAACAGTTACAAACCCACCTTGACCGACTTATTAGGCAAAATAAACTTATAAGCAATGATTCTTTTCTTAAAGATGAACCCGTAAAGCCTATATTAAAAGCAGAGTTAAAAAAAATCCAAGGTTTATTAGACCGTTTAGATCCTCATGACAATACATATACACATCTCAAAGGTATGGGATTTTATCTTTTTGGTTTGAAGAGATATACTCTCCCCCAGTATAGTATATTTTTAAAGAATAGCTTATTAAGACAAGTTATTTCGTTTAACAAGATCATTTTGATGTTTCGATACATCAAAGCTTTGCAAAGACTGCCCTTTGTGAAGTTTGTCGGCATAACCGGATCTGCTTCAATGGGTAATTGCAAAATTTCTGACGATGTTGACATGTGTATCATCACTAAGAAAAACTGCCTCTTTTTGGCACGTTTTTGCACGATTTTGCTTGCCCATCTTTTGAGATTACGAGGAAAAAAGGATAGCATATGTCTTAATCTTTTTTTTGATGAAAGTGATCTTCTTATCCCACCTCATAAACAAACCTCCTATATAGCTCATGAAGTCCTACAGATGAAACCAATTATCAACAAAAACCAAACATTTGAAAGATTCTTAAGGATCAATAGATGGATACATAGTATCTACCCAAACTCTTTATCCCACGTTTCTATCCGCTTACCATCTTTGAAACAAAAACAAAGAATTGTTTTAACTTTAACTAGGCTATTACTCTTGCCGCTTGAACAGATCTTAAAAATAATACAGTTAGCTATTATTCGTAGAAATAAAACCGGTCTCATAGTCTCCTCTACTCAACTATGGCTTTTTAAACGGGATTTTGAAAAGAAGATCGCCTCAAAAACAAAATGATATCAAATCAGTTGAGTAAGTAGGGAAACTTTGGGAATATGCGCTGTAAGGGGGTTGGAAGGATCTTGTATTTGTTTAAAAGTACCAAGAGCCCTTTGGCATAATCCTCCAAAAGTCGGCAATGGTTCGTTAAATACATACTCCCAAGGTTTAAGGGCATCACCTATCAGATTCGGCGGTACATAATCTGAAGGAATGGGACATCCGCGTTTACTAGCATCATAAGTCGTCTGATCCAAAACCGCAATCATCATAGCAAGCTTATATGAGGCTAATGACCACATCATCGATATGTATCTGCGTCTCCATTTTTTAAGCTATCCGTTGTATGCTTGAAACTGAGGTCTTTCATCTTCCTTTTCATCTCTTCAAAATAATTAGGAGCCCCTCTAATTAACAGTTTATGTTGAGAAGAAAACGGAACAATATGCTGCGGTGCATACTGCGCATTTGACTGTTCATGATCATAAACCCAGTCTTGTGCATAAGGATTTGCAAACAGGTTGGACCTAAGAGATGTAATCTCTCCAGTTTCCCATTTATTCGCATCAGGAAGATCAAGTGTCTGTATCTCATGCAATAAACAACCAATTCCACCGCTTGAGAGACTGAATGTGCTCTCAACTATGTCTTTAAAAGGGGGTTGTAGTATTTTTGGGGTTGGAAACTCAGGATCAACCATATACACTCATATAATACACGTTTTTTTCCTCTTTATCCATTGGTTTAAATCAGAAAATAACGCATGGCAAACACCTATAGCTATTTCGTTTGATATAATGTTTTACAAGCCCGATATTACTTAGCCGGGGTGTTGAAATGGCAGACAAGCACGCTTCAGAAGCGTGTGGCCTGTAAGGGCCGTGGAGGTTCAAGTCCTCTCCCCGGCACTATAAAAGTAAAAAAACAACAAATAATAGGTAAACTACTCTATAGCCTGGTACAATATCTAAGGCAATAAAATCAATGAACAAGCCTGGAGAGTTGGCTGAGTGGCCCAAAGCGAGGGGTTGCTAACCCCTTGAGTCGCAAGACTCGCACAGGTTCAAATCCTGTACTCTCCGCCTTCGTCCGCCGAAGCTTTAGCGTAAGCGGATTCCATAAGGTCAAAGTAACCTTACTGGTTATCTATAATTAAGGGGACTACGGCGGACACGGTCCGCCTTTAACTTCGAAAATATTTTAGATCTTATTCAGGAAAAGCATTCATGAAAAAACATTTTCATTTTGCTATCATACAATTATGGCTTCAAGCTAATCTTATAAAAAAAACTCATTATATAAAGATTATGTTTTCCCCCTTTAAAAGAACAAAAGAATCAAACATAAAGCTCTATTATCTCCTTACCATCTCCACCAACCTATGGTTTGGCGCAAGCAACTGGCTCTATGTTTGGCGTAGATTTATGTCTTTCGGACAGCTCGGATGGATCGATGCAATAGGATTTGCTTTTTCGCTTCTCCTTGATATTCCAACAGGTGCTCTAGCTGATATCTTTGGCAAAAGACTCACTCTTATCCTTAGCAACGTGTGTACCGGAACTGGTATCTTCGTTATAGCTTTTAGTAACAGTCTTACGGGAATATTTATCGGCAACATGATTACCCAGGTCGGCTGGGCGATGTATTCGGGGGCTTCAGATGCGCTGATTTATGATACTCTCCTCGATATAAAAAAAGAGCGTTTATTTGCTCAAGTTCTTGCCAAGGCAAATATGTTGATGTCATATGCTGCGGCTGCTGGTTATTTTTTAGGAGGAATTTTTTACGCCGTTTATTGGCGACTTCCTCATATCATATGGGGGCTGTCATATCTACCCGCAATTATATTTTCATACTTACTTGTTGAACCGATTATAGATACTGAAAAGTTCTCTCTCAGCGGATATTTTAATAAAATTCGTCTGGGAATGAGGGAATTGTGGCTTCCTCAGTTGAGAAAATATTTGATACTTATTTTAATATTGCTTGGGGTGTATTTTTTATATACGTGGGGATTTGTGAGGCCCGCTATTGCGACTTCTTTTGGTTTTTACGCACGTGAGCAATCCATAATTTTGCCTATTTTAACACTCTCTTGCGCATATCTCATCAGATTTCTTCCTGCTATCCAAAACAGGATTTCTCATCTAAAAGGCTTAACTATTTTATCTATCATTATGGCTGCCGGATTCCTTTTTGCTGCTTTTCCGATCGGATATTTTGGCATTGTACCTATGTTCCTTATCGCACTTGCAGGTAAATTCGCCACCCCATGGGTCTCAATCGTGATAAACAAAGAAATATCCTCTTCCTATCGCGCCACCACACTTTCAACCGTATCACTTATCAGCAAAATCCCCTATGTTCTTATCGCTATACTCATAGGTCAAGCTGCAGAAAATAATCTTTTATCTGCGTTTTGTTTTGGGCTTAGTTTCGTCATCATTATCTTCACTTTCATAAGCACCACTATGGCTATAGTGAAACCGAAGCCTGCTAGGTCTTTGTGATATGATGAATACTGATTGTGCAAGATAGATGAAGATTTAGATGAAATAAAATATGCATATAATTTCTCAGACTCGCTTCTCAGGTCTTATTGGTATGATAGGTTCAACTTTCTTTTTGTCATGCGTTATCGTTTTGGGATTTATACAACCTGGTTATAACCATCTAACAAACACTGTGAGTTATCTGGCTGTTGGAAAATACGGATTCATACAGTCTATAAATCTACTCATACTTGCCCTTACAAATACCGTTTTAGGTATGGGACTAGGAAAAAGTATACATCGCAAATACTTAAATCGTACGTCTGCTATATTTATCTTCTATACGATTGTACTGCTATTGGTTACCGTTTTCCCTACAGACAAATCAGTTGATCAAAGCGTCTTCAAACTTCAACTCATCACTTTTTCAGGGTTCTTGCATTTTTCGGTTGTAACAGCCTGCTTAATATTATCACCTCTCCTTGTCTTGCTCATTATCCAAGATTTAAGGCAAAACTCCTACTGGAAAAAGCTTGTACCCTATACCATAGGAGTGCTCATCTCAAATTTCTTAATCAGCTGTTTATTTTATGTATTTCTTTTAAGCAATACAATGATCTTTTGGAAAGGCCTGATGCAAAAAGTTGTTATTTTCAACGGTGTTATTTGGTATTTTGTAATTTCATTATTTTTGTATAAACACTGCGATTCATAGATTGTTTAAACTATATAACCTTTGCCGCTCCATAGGGAGATAATAGCTTCATTTTTTTTGCATGATTCCACATAAATTCATGTATTTGTTTCTGCATATTAGCTAAATATTCGTTATAGATCTCAACACAGAATACATCACGTCCGGTAAAATTATAAAGAGCGTAGACGTTGTTATAGATGAGCGCTTCACAGGTAGTTCGTAGATCTTTTGGATCTATATATCTAGCCTGCCAATATGTACTGGCAAACTCCTTCACTTTTGTCCAATTTTTGAATTCTTTTACATTGGAAAGCTGTTTAACATGTATCCTCCTTTGCGCAAACAATCCCCGCATCTTTTCTGAAAAATTATCGTCAAGGAACTTGGTCATTTTATAGACCTCAATGGTACGCAGTGTACCTTTTGCAGAAAGGGAGTTATAAGTAACTTGTTCCAGCCCTTTTTTACCTGAATAGTAAAGTATCTTTGTCTTGGTTTTGGCATGTGAAGCTACTACCTCAAGTTGAGGTAAAAGCGTTGACAGATTATTTTTTAAAGTAGCAAGCTCTGCTTCTTTGCGAGTTAGAAGCTGACTTAATGTCAAAAGACTGGTGGTGCCGAATTTGAGACCTAAATCATCCAGCTTTTGGGCAACTAACTGTTTTTCCCTAAGCTTGTCCAGAATTCTGTACACCTTAGTCCTTCCAACGTGTAATTTTCGGCTTATCGCAAGCGCTGATAAATAACCTTCTTCAAGTAATAACAAGTAAATCTCTGCTTCTTCTTCAGCAATTCCATATGGCTTCAGAAGATTTATTAAGTTGTCTGTTTGATTAAACATCACCTTTAACTATAGCGCATTATCAAATATAATTCAACATATGAACCCTAAGCTTAAAGGAATTGTCTATATCACCCTTTCGGCCGTCTGTTTTGGCAGCTATGGAATCTGGTCTCGAATGATGGGTAATGCTTTTGATGACTACTCCCAAGCATGGATACGCGGCATAGTGCTTCTTACGATACTATTTCCCTTAGGGATAATAACCAAAAGCTTCAAAAAAGTCCGTAAACAAGATATAGTGTGGTTTGTCGCCATATCAGTAGGCGGTGGTTTTAACCAAGCGCCATATTTTTATGCCTTTAACAAGCTCGATATTGGCACAGCCACACTTCTTTTTTATGCGAGTCTTACTTTAGCTGGATATTTCTGGGGTAAAATCTCTTTTTTTGAAAAATTAACGACAGTTAAATTAGTATCACTCGCTCTTGCTATTATTGGTCTTAGTATGATTTTTACATTTAGTCTGAACCTCCAAACTATATTCCCAGCTCTTGCTGCAGTGGTCGCCGGCTTTATGGGTGGTACTGAAGTAAGTCTCTCCAAAAAAATCTCCCATCGCTACTCTACTTTACAAACAATTCTCACCATTTTTACTACAATGCTTATTGGTAACTTTCTCATATCTGCTGCCTTAAGAAATATAACCATTCCTCCTCTTACACTGTCTGGTGCCTGGGTGGGAGAAATAGGTTATACAATAGCCATGCTTTTGGCCATGTACTTTGTAGTTATCGGTTTTAAATATATTGAGGCAAGTGTCGGCTCAATCGTAGGCTTAAGCGAAATTCTTTTTGCTGCTCTTTTTGGCTTTTTATTTTTTAAAGAAGTGCTTACGTTTTCCACTTTCATCGGAGGACTGTTCATCATCTGTGCCGCTGCACTACCAAACATAAAAATGTCAAAATAATATATGTTCGTTTTCTATTTACAAGAGCCTATCTATTAGATAGTATTAAGTCTGTGAGGACTCAAAAAATGTGTGTAAAGATACGTACACTCCAAATTGCCTTGATCATTTTCGTGTTGGGAACAATCCTTTTCGTAAACAAGATCATAAACGATGCTCGTATTTCGCAAAATTCAAGAGCATCCTCGCCTCCCGCTTCTTTAACAACGCAAAATACCTGGTATCGTGATACTACTTTTGCATCAGCATCTGGAGGAATTGTCAGGGAAGGTTTTGGTTTGTATGATGACTTTTGTAAACGTCTCCTTTTTACCAAAAGAGATTCCAAAGATAAGTTCTATTGTATCGGCAACTCATATCAATATCCTCCTGGCACATATAGAGCTTCTTTTATCGCATTTGATGCAAATGGTGAAAACATATACAAAAAACAAATTCCCATTTACAAACAAGATATGTTGCTCCACAATCCCATAGATACTGGAGCTTTTCAAGCCGACCAAAAACTGCTCCTCGGAGGTAGTATTGGCGGATATTTTTATCCCATCCAAACGTCTAGTGATTTTGTGCTCATGCGTCTTGATAATAATGACGAACTGGATCAAACATTTGGAACAGATGGTCTGGCAGTATTTGATTTTAATAAATCTGAGGACATAGCAAGAGATTTAATTGTCCAAAAAGACAATAAAATAATTATTGGTGGAAGTACCATAAGCTCGATTGCTCTCCTACGTACGGATCAAAACGGTCAGCTTGATACATCGTTTGGTACGGATGGTAGAGTCGTAGACGATCTTAATGGCACAGGAGGAGTAGTTAATCGCATAAAACAACTCAACGACGGAAATATTCTCGCAGTTGGGAATAAAAATAATGGGACTCTTTTTGTCCACAAATATTCATCCAGAGGAGATCTAATTGTCTCATTTGATACAATACCTGGTGAAGCGTACGGTATAGAAGTGCATACTGATAATAAAATATTAATTGCAGGCGCAGTAGTGAAAGATAGCAAATACCATCTTCTTATCGCCCGCTACCATCCAGATGGTACGCTAGATCAAACCTTTGGCACAGACGGAATGGTTATCAAGGCAGTCTACAATATTTCGCCTGTATGGCTAAAAAATACGCATTTATATGACATCAAACTGTATTACAACAAGATTCTCGCGGTAGGAACAGCCGACAAAGAGCAATTCATTGCAATACGTTTATCTATGGACGGAAGTGCAGATCAGGAATTTGGAGTTGATGGTCTGCTCCAAGAAGACTCTCCTCTTGAAGGACATGATATTTCGATAAAATCCATATACATGCTTCAAGACGGAAGATTCATGATCGGAGGAAGTGATCGTGAAGTTAACTATGGCAATTTTAAGATGTATGTTTCGCGATATACCTCAGATAACATTACGCCACACAATATTTTCTTGCCTTTTATAAATAAATAAAAAGTCTACCCTCTTTAAAACAGTTTTTTTTCTTTATCAAGTAGTGGAAGTTTGTCGGCTTCTTTTTTAATCTGACGTGATACCTGATGATAACTCACCCAACCTGCACCAAATCCTACAAGCGATGCAAGAGTAAATAATCCTCCCATTAATTTTATTACGGGATTTTCTATGAACTTTGCAAGACTGACCGCTCCAACCAAGACGGTAAAACATGTACGGGTCACCGCAAGAAATGTACGTTCATTTGCAAGAGCAGTTCTTTCAATATCAAGCTCTTCACGTACAACAAGATCCTGTTTGTTTAAATTAGAGTCAACATCGGTCATATATATATGATAGCAGACTACTTTCCTAAACTTCGAATAATTTTCTCCACAAACACACTTCCGAAGTGTAATAGGTCTTTGTGATATGATGAATATAACATGACTGAAAATAATACTTACGCTCAGACTATGATTGATCGTTCAAGAAATGATAGAAGAATTTTATTTGAAAAAAGACGTCCGCCTATCTTTACTACAACCCCACCTCTATCACCTGATCAGATATCCTTTGTCCTCTCTTCGTTTGTAGCTGAAACCATCCGAAAATGCAAACCTCTTGTTAAAGGATCTGATTTTATTGATGAAGATGTAATTGTTCTTCGTATGCCTGAGGATGCCCATCTTATTCCGCTTCTTGAACCAATTCTTTTTAATGAACTCCTTTCTTATAAAAGAAGCACATCCCCTGAAAAATATACAGCACTTGATACACTTATCTTGACAGATCCTCATTTTTCAGATGTTACATCTCAGAATGTTGGGGGTGAAACACTTCTTACTCATGAACTTAGACATCATATCCATGATGATAACGCTTCAACAATACCCACTGAGGGATTGTTTCGAACAACTATCCCTCAAACAGACGATTATATTGCTTTAAAATTTTTTCAGGAAGGTAAAAAAATCCATTTTGTTGGATATAATATTTCTGATCCATCAATGTACCCATTATCCAATGTTGATAGCGAACTTGGACCCAATTATCCTGCAGTCAATGACGCATATCAAGCTGTAAGAAAATTCACATCTTTCCCCTACCCGTTTGCAGATAAAATACAAGCATGGATTGAGTTATCTCGTATAATGATAGGCAAATCGAAAAAACTCACTTCTCAATGGCATATGAAACAAAGACTCACAAAAGCTTGGAAAGCTCAACATCCTGAGATTAATTGTAAAGAATATCAATAAATAATATGGCCAATACAAATAATGAACTCCCTCCTAACCTTTTGGAAAATATAAAGAAAATCTTTGGCGTAATACTTTCTCTTCTTAATCAGTTTTTCACCAAAATCTTACCCGTACTTGGTTTCATCTTTTTCCTTATTCTCGGCCTTCTTTACCTGTTTTTTAAGATATTTGGGTTTGCTTGAATGAAGAATGAAATCAAAACAAATCTTTCATTATCTTTTCCACTTCACGATCGTTGATATGGTGATATCTCCCTCTGTGTGGTAATAATGCGCCTGAGAAAGTCTTGGGAATATGCATCAGCTCATGGATTAGTGTCTTTATCTTTTCACGTTCGGATAATTTATCAAAGCGCTTTGCAATAACCTCGATGATATAGTTTGGCTCAATTCCTGCCACTTCATGGAATAACTTTGACATCCCCCAGATGCGCGCATATGCCCTAGTCTTTGCATCAAATGAACGTATGCAGTGGACGTTTTGAGTTTTGATATGAGTAAACTCGAGTTTTTCCACAAGCCTTTCTATAGTTCGCTTGATTTCAGGGGCTTTCAGATACTGCATGATCTATTCAGAATACCATATATATTTGCAATCTTCTGCAGACGATGCTATCATAAAACATGGTTTCAACACTACCAACACATGAAATAAAAACACCAAATCGTTTTATGGTAAATCTCCCCATACCAGAATCACCTCCGGGTCTACCATTTGCTTTAAAACCAGCAATATTTGATAACGTCCCTACTGATCTGCCTCCACTCCAAGAAGCAGTAATAGAAAAAGCATCAGGTATAGTGGCAGGAATGGTAGGGCATGATAGATCTAGCGAAGCACGTCTCCGCTACCTCAACTCTTCTCCTCGCTTTGACATCAATCAAAAAACATATAAAGAATATGCTCGGGGGGATGAAGAGAAAGCTCAACAAGGCATGAGGGAGGATGTAGAGAAATTAAACAAAACCATCTCTTCTCCAGAAGGTGAAGTATTGTTAACAACAAGTAGAGATGCATGGGTTAAAGGTGACAATCAAAGAAGAAGACCTAATTTTACCATTACTGCAAAGACTGATACGACAGGCAAACCATGTTACGAAATGGCCATAAGCCCAAACTCTGACGGCGGCTCAAACCTTGATCTAACCTTATCGCCAACTTTTTCCTGGGTAGTAATATCAGACAACGGATCACTAAAAATCACAAACCACGGACAAGTGGTTGAACCCAGCGAAGATGTTTTGAAACAAGTTGGCTCCTTGCTTGACGCAACTCTTTTGTCATTCTCCTCCACTTCTCCTTGACATCCTATCTCATTTCTTATTATATTGGTATATAGGGCATATTTTATTTGTTGTTCAATTTATCACAACGAATATAGGTAATAAAAGCTTTCTAATAAAATCCGCAAGAAGAATACAGACTGTTGTCACGCATATAATCGTGGTGTTTTTTTTATTGTCCTTGTGTTTCCCTTCTTTTATAGCCGCACAAACCTTTGAACATGATTTTCTCTATAAGTTTGTGAGCAACTGGTCAGATGTCACCACAGATGGAAGCTATCTGTATGTCACCAACTCCGCTTACTCACAAATTGACAAATATGATATTACCGGAATCAGTACCCCTCCCAACTACGGACACCAAACCTCCAACTGGGGTCACTATGGCACTGGTAATGGACAGTTAAAACAACCCCAAGGCATAAGTTATGCAGGTACTAGCCTATATGTAGCTGACACTGGCAACTCACGTATACAACAGTTCAATCCTACAACCGGTGCTTATGTGGCTAAATGGGGTACGTATGGGACAGGAGACGGTCAGTTTAATGAACCGCAAGGAGTTGCGGTTGACTCAGGTGAAGACTATATTTTTGTTGCAGATACGAAAAATAATCGTATCCAGGCGATAGCTACAGTTGATGGCACGGTAGCAAGTGTAGCTGGTACACTTGGCACTGGAGAGAATCAGTTCAGTTCCCCAAAAGGTATAGCGGTCATTGGATCAAGTCCGGATTACACGATATATGTAGCTGACACCGGAAATAATCGAATCGTTCAGTACACTTTTAATACATCCTCTACTCCTGTTTTTAATCGCGTTGACTCAATCGGAGTCTATGGTACAACATCTGCTGATGGAACTGTTCGCTTTAACCAGCCCAATAAAATAAGCGTTGATTCAAGCGGATATTTTTACGTTACAGACACAACCAACCGGGTCCAAAAATTCAATAGCGGAAGAAACTACGTGACTACTTGGAACGTGCAAGACAGCCATGGTACAACCGGTTTAGTCGCGGCAAGCCCTACCGTTTTATACGTGATTGAACCTAATCATCAAATCGATGTATATAATGCCCAAACCGGAGTGTTTTCAACATCTTTTTTCCATGATTCAAACCAACCCGTTGACATCTCTCTGGATACAACGGGCAACATCTATATTAATAACAGCACTACCAACACCGTTTCAAAATTTAGTTCTTCCTGGGTTCCTATGCTTGAATGGGGTGGAAGCGGTATGGATTTTAGCGGAGCGCTTGGAATCGGTGTTAATACGGGCGGTGAAGTATGTGTGGCAGATACGGATAACAACCGTGTACAACGGTTTGACGAAAACGGTCTGAATCCATCCACTCTCCCTACTCCGGACGTAACTCCTGAGGGTTTCTCTGGCCCGAAAGACGTCGCCAATGAAGCAACAGGAAAAATGTATATTGCCGACTCAACCAATAACAGAATTCTTAAATACAAATCAGACAATACTCCCGACTGGGCTATTGGACTTCCAACTCCTACTTTTTCAGTCGGAGCCGGTACCCCAACACCGATTGCGCCAACCGGTCCATATTTCCTCAATCCATATGGAATCACTGTTGATACAGAAAACAGGATATATATCGCAGACTCTGGCCATCATCGTATCCAAAAGTTTGACGCAAACGGGGTGATCCAAAATGCATGGGGAGAATATGGATCTGCTGACTCAAGTAGTATCCCTCAATTTGACAATCCGCAAGGTATGGCAATTGATAGTGATGGCAATATATATGTAGCAGATACAGGAAACAATCGAATTCAGCGATTTGATCAGATCGGAACACTTGAAACACGAGTATTGTGGGGTACCTATGGAGCGCTTGATGGGCAATTCAATCAGCCAAGAAATGTAGCTGTTGATTCATCAGATCGTGTCTATGTAAGCGAGGTAGCAAATAGACGTATCCAGGTCTTTGGTGATGGTACGCTAAGTGCAGGCTTAACCGTAGTTGAGACAGGTGCAACTGCAGTGACCGAAGACGGATCGGTTATTGATTCCTATACAGTTAAACTTGCTTCCCAGCCATCATCCAACGTCACGGTTGCAATAGCATCAAGCGATTCAACTCAGCTTACTGTATCTTCTACTTCGCTGACATTTACTCCATACAACTGGAATACACCTCAAATCGTCACGGTTACTCCCGTCCATGATTATATTGATCAAACACTCACCCAGACCTTATCTCTTAATCATACCCTTTCATCAACCGATGCCAACTATGATAGTAGTGGAGCCACGGTAATAAGTGTACAGGTCACTCTTACTGATGTTGATACATCGGGAGTGACTCTTAGTGCAACCGAAGTGAATGTAGCGGAAGCAGGTGCTGTTGACACCTATACCATAGTCCTTGACTCCAAACCGACCTCAGATGTGGTTATCACCCCAACAAGCGCTGATGGCCAAACCACATTGAGTCCAACAAGTCTTACGTTTACTACAACTAACTGGAATACTCCTCAAACTATCACTGTTACCGCAGTTCATGACAACATAGCAAATGGAGCGCGTGATAGCATTATCTCTCATGCGATCACAACATCAGACACATCAGGATACCAATCAATTACCCCTTCAGAAGTAACTGCACACATAACAGATACAACAGATGTTCCTGGTGTCACTTTGAGTGAAAATACCCTTTCCCTCACTGAAGGAGGAGCATCAGGAACATATACAGTAGTTCTCAACTCCAAACCAACCTCAGATGTGGTTGTCACCATAGCTGCATCATCCTCCTCAAGTCTTACTCTATCACCCTCTGCTCTTACTTTTACTGAATCAGATTATAATACGGTACAAACTGTGACCGTCAGCGCAGTCAACGATCATGTAGTAAATACCACTTCCCCCTATGATGTGGGTATAAGCCATACAAGTGCCTCATCTGATCCAAATTATGAAGCCACCACCTCATTTAGTGGTGGGTATACTCCAGGTAATGTCGTACTTGCAGCCATCACCGATATTGATGTGGCAGGAATTGTCTTGACCGAAACTGATGGTTCAACCTCTGTAATCGTTGGACAAACAACCGACACCTATACTATTGCTCTCAATAGCAAACCAAACGGAAATGTTGTCTTTTTACTCACGGCAACCGAAGATGCGACCACAGCTGCACGCCTGTATACTTTTACACCGAGTAATTGGAACACTGCCCAGATCGCTACATTAAGCGCAAGCAATAACTCAATCTATGAAGGTACTCACAGTGCAACCATTACCCACACTATTCTCTATACAGGAGCTCATGATGAAAATTATGCAACCGGCTCAGCCGCTATCCTCACTGCTACTATCTATGACACTGATTATCCCGGTATCACAATCACTCAACCAAACGGTGTTATCAATCTTACAGAATATGGTATTACTGACACCTATTTTATCAAGCTCAAAACCCAACCAACTTCAGATGTCACCGTGACTATAGACGGTGGCACTCAAGCAACGCCTGAGGATTCTACTCTTGTTTTTACCGCCCTTAACTGGAACACTGATCAACAAGCTACGCTTTCTGCGGTAAATGATTATATTGTGGAGGGAGCACACACCGCAACGGTCACTCATACCACCAGCTCATCTGATACTGCATACAGTGGTCTCACAACTAATCTAACGGTAAACATAACTGATGATGACAATACTGTTCCAGGAATTCAGATAGTGCAGACCGGAGACTCAACTGAGGTCACCGAAGCAGGACCTGAAGATACTTATACAATGGTATTGACCAGCAAACCAACAGCTTATGTACGTATAAGGGTGCTTGGCGACAACTGGGAAGCCACAACATCCGGAGGTCTCTTTACATTTTTACCTGATAACTGGAACACTGCCCAGACAGTCCATGTTCTGGCAAAAGATGACCCACAGATCGATGGCCAGAAAATTACGACATTTCAACATATCGTTACATCTTCAGATCTTCACTATAGCAGCATTGGAGTTTCAAACGTTACTGTCTATGTAAACGATAATGATGGAGTAACGAACACAGAGGCAAAGACAGCACCATCATGCACACAAACTCCTCCCTATGGTGCTCCTCATCTGTTTCAGATAGATACAGCAAGAAATTCTGCAACGCTGTATTTTACACCTATCAAGGAAAATATCACCTATTACTGGATTGCTTATGGATATAAACCAGGAGACATGCGCTTTGGTATGAGTTTTGAGTTTGGTTCATATGATGGAGTGATTGACCGCGAGATAAACATGCTTGATTCAGGAACCACATATTATTATAGAGTCAGAGGAGGAAACGGCTGTGCACCAGGGCCATGGTCTAACGATCTTGGTGCAACCACAACTGCTTCGGGAAGCGCTGCGACTCGATCATATTACGCTCCAGCCGTATCTTATGCTAGTGGAGGGACATCAGGCGGTGGAGGTGGAGGAAGTTCAGGCGGCGCATCGCATCCAACATTTACTCGCAATCTCTATCCCGGATCACGTGGAGCAGATGTAAGATCATTACAGATGTATTTGAATGCCAGCGGATTTACAGTCGCTCAAGGAGGAGCTGGTTCACCTGGTAATGAAACTGATCTTTATGGACCGCTAACAGCCTCAGCAATACGGCGTTTCCAAGAAGCAAACTATGGAGCTATTCTCTCCCCGCTTGGCTATTCTTCAGGCACTGGTATCTTTGGCCCCTCAACAAGAAGCTACGTAAACTCACACTGAGATCATAAGGATTGAAAATCCAGCGTTAAATAAGTAGATACATCGTATGCTGTGGTAAGAGCAAGTCTTAAAAATTTCTCATTTGTTAATTCTTCTGTAATCTCATGCTTAAATCGCTCATATAATAATGGAGCTTCATACTCTACAGTTGAACCTCGCTCTCCATGCGCCCTATTGATCGCAACATCTGCCTTATCAGCTATGGCTAAAACCATCTGCGCACGTTCTATGAGTCTATATTCATCGTCACTATACTTTTGTTTTGCAGCCAATGTCCCTTCGTCTTGATTATAGTCTTCATAGATAACACCCTTTCCGTTTGTATTACCGTTAGTTCCCCATCTGTGGTGACCGCGTATAATATCTGCTATAGTACTATCAAACTCTGATACCATTAAGGCTCCTTGGTACGGATGTTTTCCAATTATCACACCCTCATCATGGGTAAGAATTTCTTTCTTTTGAAGTATTGCTTTTTCAATCTTGATCTTACCACTATCATGTACAAGTCCAGCAAGAAACAAATCTTCCGGTCTAAGATCGTTTGGTTCCAAAGTTTTCCATAATGAATATGCGATAAAACCAGTCCGTACGGAATGCTGATACGACTCAGGATGATGTTCTTGAAGACGTTGCATAATGTCAACGGTCCATTTAGGCAATAGTTGCTCGTAATGTGATCTTCTCTCTAAATAAGGCATTGAAGACTTATTATAACATCTCTTCTTTTCGTCTTAACTTAAAAATATGATAAAATTGAAGAGCCTGTCATAAGATCCCGTAGCTTAATTGGATAGAGCAAAAGCTTGCGGAGCTTTAGGTTGAGAGTTCAAGTCTCTCCGGGATCACTTCGCCCCGCTAGGCGGGACTCAGTGTAAACACGTGGTATAGAAAAACGCTTATTTCTTTCTTCGCTTCTCTTCTCTCAAGAACTCATTTTCTCCCAAACCCTCAACAAATTCTTTAGTCACCGGCGCTGCGATCTGCCAGAGTGTGAGGAAAATGGATTTGAATGAAGCTGAAACGAGTTTGCTTGTGATGACGCTTGCCCACACTTCATCATCTTTTGCACAGATCATCACCACTTTATCCGAAAAAACATACATATCATATGCCAGATTAAATACAGCGTTTTCTATATATCGATATTCATGATAATCAATATATGATTTATTACGTCCGTACTGATATGTAAGTACATGCCTTGTCCAATCATTTAAAGGCATTATGGTCTTCACTCTTTTTTTGTGCTCTCTCCCTTTTAGTGACTGTGAGACCTCTTGGTTTATGTATGTTTTCCCTAATGTATCCATCGGCATCATGTGATCAAAATAATAGATCTGTACTTCAGGCGGCAATTGTTTTAATATACTGTAGGCTTGTTTGATCCCTTCAATTCCTGGAAGAAAACGCATATATGCATTGTTTTCGTGTGCAAGATATTCTCCTTTTAAATCAGACAAAATATCAACGATATCGACCTCAAGTCTTGTCAAATCATGTTTTCTTTCAAAGATCGTCTCTCTTAATATTGAAGGGTTTTTTGCAATAATCCACGTCTGTTGTTTTTCAAGTCCTTGACTTGTTTTTATCGTGATAAGTTTTTTTAAAGCCAGACTCATCATGACGTCATATACAGTTGTACGAGGTATTCCAGTCAACCGTGCAAGCTTGAAAGGAGAAATCTCTTTGTGTTTTATAGCCTCAAGATAAACCTTTGTTTCATTATCCGAAAGACCAAAAGAGGAAAGAACCTTATAGATGTTGCTCATAATTTTTAATTATCAATTTACAATTTTCAAACAATTACTCAATTAATAAGTATCAATAAATGAAAATTAAATTACTAAATATTGATTGAAAATTGATCATTAAAACCTGGTAATTGCTTTTATTCTATCACTGTCGTCACTGTCCGTCAACTTTGACATAGGCTATCCGCTTTGGTATGATAGCTCCATGTGTACAACTGCAGCAAAGCGCCTCAACCAATCATGGTTTCTCATAAAAACTCGTGATCCCGTATCGTGGATGAGATGGGATGATGAAATAAAACTATTTAATGCTAGGACCGATAGGTTTAAGAAATTGATTGTGCAAAATCCTAACCCCCGGGAAGACGGTTATTATGGAGGCATTAATGAAAAAGGAGTTGCATTTGTCTCAACATATGTGCATGTTGCAGAAAATCAGATTTCCTATATACGAAGACCTTACGTCCGTCTCATATTAGATGCTAGAACAGCAAAAGAGGCTATCAAAATAATCAAGTCTTTTCATCCCCGCATCGGAGGAAATATGTTTGTTGCTGACTCTCATGAATGTTACGGCATCGAGGGAGTTCCTGAAAAATATTACGTGCAAAAAATCGCCAAGCCCGCGGTCAAAACAAATCATTTCTTGCATCTTCCCAATCGTAATCTTGGCTTTGATACAAATCCTTCATTTGAAAAATGGTCAAAAGACCATCAAACGCGGGCGCAAGAACTCATCAAAGAAGCAAACACGATCGAAGATCTTAAAAATATCCTCAAAGACCGCAAGAATGCGAAAAAAAACACTGCCATATGCACCACTGGCAATGAGGAAAAATGCTTTACACACAGTGCGTTCATTTTTGACACAATGAAAAAAAGAGCCTATTACTGCCAAGGTAATCCTTTAGACCGTCCATTCAAACAATACAGCTTTCCTTAAAGAGCTACGGTATAAAACTAAAATCTTTATAAAATACGCGCTCTTTGATAATTCATGAAGAAATACATTTATATCCGACTTGTTAATATTTCTGTATAATTATATCGGCAATGGTAAATATGAGAATCGCAACCATAATATGACAGCTTTAGAAACATCTATAAGTCTTTCACGAATACGTAGAACTGCAACAGTCCTTCCTCATGAGAATCCAGAATTATTTGAGACAATAAAGAGACAGTCTCGTATAAATATTAGACATTTTGTTTCAAGTTGCATAAATAGAAGTCCTTCATGTCTACCTTATGTGGATGTAGCATGTGGCTACAGAACAAATAAACCCGAAGTTATACATAGCTCTCACTTTGTAGATCCGCTCTATGTAGCATTTGATCATGTACTTGTTTTTGATAAAGAAGTTGAACCTATTTCATCACCAAATATGGCGGCAGATGCTGAACTCATACCATTAAAAGACCGTTGTGCAGGAACAGTATTATGCACAGAAGTCCTCGAACATGTTAGGAATCCTCATCTTGTATTGAATGAGGTATATAGAATCCTAAAACCTTCAGGAAAATTGCTTTTAACAGTCCCTGGAATACATGTTCCGAAACACGAAAAATTACCACATCAAAGAGACTATAGAAGATTCAGCAAAGTGTATTTGCGACAATTACTTAAAGAACACAATTTCACTATTTTAGAAATGCAAGATAAATTTTTTGAAGGAAAACATATTAATATTCTCGTTTGGGCATTACGTACCTAATAGTTTACAAACTCAAGGGTTACATAACTTATCACTTATGCCTCAAAGCATAAAAGCAGACTTATGTTATGAGCTCATTCAAAAGGATAAAAACGATTTGATTACGTCCTTTTTAAAGCGGGCAATGTTGGCGTATGAATTGCTTATACGGATCTTCTTTAAAGGAAAAATATTATAGTATTTTTTCCAAAGCGGGTATAGTTCCTCCATAAGTGTTTTATATTTTGTCAGTGCCATACTTCTTTCTTTTGTGTTTTTTATACCTGCTTTATCCAGTCTCCTTTCATAAATGAGACGTCTTCTTTCCCAAGATGTTTGAGGCTTTGTGTCAATGAATAATACATGTGGCTCAAACCCTTTATAAGAGGTCATATATTGGGGTAGGGATTCTACTGCTGCCTTTTTTCCACAATAATGTTCAAGATAGACTAGATGAAAAATACCAGTCTCTGATACATGCGTTTTTCCGTCTCTTTTCAGACTTGCGATATGTTTTATTTCTTGCTTTGTAATTTCAGCTTCAAGATCCGCAGTAACAAATGCACCCCCCATGTGATCTTTTCCCTTTAATACATATTGATTTATTTCCGGAATAAAATTCCAGGAAGGATGTGTATCATGAAGGTACTGCCAGACCGTGGTTTTACCCGAAGATTGAGGTCCGGCGATGATGTAAAGCTTTGTTTGAGACATGTGATATTATTATAGCAACGATTTTCATCCCCGCGCCCCGAAGGGGTCCCTTTGGGACAGGCGGGGATCCAGACTAAAAATACAATAGTTGTAATTATAGACTGGATTCCCATCTTCATGGGAATGACGATCTAAACTCTATGCATTTTACCCAAAGTAAAAAGATCTGGGATGTCATCATGAAGTCTAAACAAATTCTTCTCAACATCCATCGTAATCCAGATCTTGATTCGGTCGGATCTGCGCTTGCTATGCAAACTGTCCTTATGGGTTTGGGGAAAAAAACACAGATTATCGGACCTCACCCCATCAACCCTGACTTTATGTTCTTGCCCCATACGGACAATGTAAAGATTGTTGATTATAAAACATATGATATAAAACCTTTTGACTTATTTATCATCCTTGATTCAGGAAGTGACGACATTGTAACGGGTCAAAAGGGTGTTGTGCTCCCCTCTTTACCTACCATCGTCATTGACCATCACAAAAACAATACCATTCATGCACAGATAAAATTAGTAGATGACCATGCTTCCTCAACCGCCGAGATCCTTTATCATCTGTTTGAAGACTGGAAGATAAAAATGACTCCCCATATCGCTACCTTACTTTTTGCAGGCGCATGTCATGATACTATGTTTTTCAAATACAACGAAAATGAGGTAGATACTTTTCAGATAGCGGCAAAGCTTATCGAAAAAGGAGCAAAAAAAAACAAAATCCTCACCCATGTATATAACAACCTTAACCTATTGTTTATTAAACATGTTGGAACATTACTTACAAAGATTAAGATACAGACACCTAGTCATGCTGAACTCGCTTCAGCATCTCCTACTGATAAAGGGATCCCGAAACAAGTTCGGGATGACAGTTTGTTGAAGGTGAACTTTGCTTGGGTTGCTTTATCTTATGAAGAGTATGAAAAGATGGGGTTGCCTTTGGCTATCCGCGAATATGTGGCTGATCACTTTATTCAAAGCATCAAAAACACGGGGTTTGGAATAGTAATGATTGAGGAGGAAAAAGGTAAATTATGCATTAGCTTCAGGGGTAAAGAAGAATATGATATGTCTTCATTGGCTAGGAAGCTGGGAGGCGGCGGACACTTGCTTCGGGCTGGTGCAACTTTGTATGGAGATAATTTTGATGAGATGGTTAAGCAAGTGCTGTTGATACTCTGCTCTAATCAGCCACTCGCACCGCAAAGATGAGAAGTCGTTGGAGAGTTGTACCAGGTGGCCAACAGGTTTGTAAGGTAATAAACTCACGATTGGTCTTGCGGGTCAGATACTCAACCTGTTTTGGATCAACAACCGTTTTTTCAATCACTTTATATTTATAGCGCTGTCCTTGAAAAAAAACATTGATCTCATCATTAACTTCAAGCTTATGTAATAAATAAAACACTGCATTATAGTTCCCCACATTCCAAAAGTAGTCGGTTGAATGAGCAAACAAAAATACATGCCCTCCTTCTCCAGGAAAAGCGGTACCCGCAGCATGAGCAACTCCTTTTTTGAGAGCATTCAAGTATTCTTTTTCGTTTGACGTATCAATGTTTGGCAATATACGGGCGTTGGCTCCTATCTTTGGGATGACAACGGCAAAGTTTGGATCCTCAGGAACCAATACTTCAACTGGCTTGATGGACAGAAGTTTTCCTAAATTACCCTTTGGAAGAGAGCTCTGTTGAAGGTGGTATGTCGCTTCTTCTTCTTTTGTGGAGGCTACGATATATTCTTTTTTTGCTTGCTTTTCGACGAAATAGCGCAGTTCTTGCCGGATCGGTTGATAAAATGTTTTACTGATCATAAAAAGTGAAGAAAGGATAAGAAAGTTGCCAAATGTTCGAAGAAGAAGAACTGTTATGTATTCTGTCTGTTTTGCTTTATCAACGTGATGATAGATAGAAGTTGCATTTTTTGACTTATACTGCATGTACTTATTGTAACAAAAATCATCCTTAATTATGCTTTGGACTTAAGTTAATGAGTTAAAGAGGAGGCGAACTCACCTAATCGTTTTAGGCCTTTGATGATCTGTTCCATGCTTGTTGCATAACTCAAACGAATATATCGATCATCGCCAAAAGCACTCCCTGGAATGATGGCCACTAGTTTTTCATCAAGTAGTTTTTTACAAAAATCTACCGAAGTATGGATTCCGTCTTTGTACAAACGTGAAACATCAGCAAACACATAAAAAGCTCCATCTGGCGTATGTACAGAAACCCCCCTGATCTCCTGAAGAGTTTTTACCATATAGTCTCGCCTTTTTCGATATTCTTCAACCATTTTATTGATAAATGCGGGATCAGTCTTAGTAAGCGCAGCTACTGCTGCCTTTTGAGCAATTGAGTTGGTGTTTGAAGTCATATGATCTTGAAGATTTATGGCGGCTTTTATGATATCTTCAGGCCCGGCGCAGTAGCCAATCCTCCATCCCGTCATCGCAAATGTTTTGGAAAAACCGTTTACCACTATAGTGAGCTTTTTTATATCTTCCCCTAAGCTTGCAATACTGACATGTTTTTTGCCATAGGTAAGCTTCTCATATACTTCATCGCTCATAACAAAAATACTGTGTCTGACACACAAAGCAGCAATTTCTTTGAGTTCTTCCTCTCCATACATCGCGCCAGTTGGATTGCTTGGGCTACTTAAAATAATAAGACGTGTCTTTGGAGTGATTGCTTTTTCTAAAGAACTTGCCGTAATTTTAAAGCCCTCTGTCGGAAGAAATACAACCTTCCCCTCCGCGACCTTTACCATTTCCTCATAGCTTCCCCATGAGGGAACAGGAATAATAACTTCATCACCTGGATTAACCGTCACCTGGATGATTTCATAAAGACACTGTTTTGCTCCGGTTGAGATCATGATCTGGGAGGGTATATAGTCAAGCCCGTTTTCTTTTTTCAGTTTATCGCATACTGCCTGTTTTAACTCTGGTATGCCGGAGGTTGGGGTATATTTGGTGAAACCGCTTTTTAAGGCTTCATATGCCGCTTCCTTGATATAATCTGGTGTATCAAAATCTGGTTCACCAGCTCCAAATGAGACAACATCTTTTCCTTCCTTTTTCATGAGTTTTGCTTTTGCAGTAATGGTTAAAGTTTGAGAAGGACTTATATTCTGAGCACGTTTTGATATCATAGGGTGGGACCTGCATTGATAATGGGTTTTGGAATCTCTCCAAATTTTTTGAAATTCTCAATAAATTTTAAAACCAACTCTTTTGCTTTCACATCATACGCTTGTTTATCCTTCCACATCGCTTTTGGATCAAGTATTTTTGAGTCAACTCCCTTGACATGAAGAGGAATTTTAAGATTAAAAAACTTATCATCTCGATATTTTTCTTCACCTAAGTTGCCTTCCAGTATGCCTGTAACTATAGCCCTTGTATCTTTGATACTGATCCTTTTCCCGACCCCATATGCTCCTCCCTGCCAACCGGTATTTACCAGATAGACATTTACTTTATATTTTTTTATATATGTTTTAAGAAGGTCCGCATACACTAGAGGTTTAAGGGCCATAAAAGGACCTCCGAAAAAAGCAGAGAATGTGGCGACCGGATCCTTGATCCCTCGTTCGGTCCCCGCGAGCTTTGAAGTATAGCCGGAAAGAAAATAATAAACAGCCTGGTTTACGTTCAATTTTGCAACAGGAGGAAGAGTACCCGTAGCATCTGCTGTAAGAAATAAGATATTCGTAGGATGTGGGCCAACTCCGTCTATCACCGCATTTTCGATATATTCGATAGGATAGACAACCCGTGTGTTTTCAGTAAGACTTGCATCGGTAAAATCAGGCACTCCGTCTTTGTTTAAAACTACATTTTCAAGCATTGATCCATGCCGGATCGCACCCCAGATCTGGGGTTCACTTTCTTTTTTCAGATTAATGCACTTGGCATAACAACCTCCCTCAAAATTAAAGATTCCGTTTTCACTCCATCCATGCTCATCGTCTCCAATGAGGTACCGGTTTGGATCTGCAGAAAGGGTAGTCTTCCCTGTACCTGAGAGTCCAAAAAATAAGGCCGCTTTTCCGTCGCGGCCTATATTGGCTGAGCAGTGCATAGGAAATACGTTTTTCTGAGGAAGCAGGATATTAAGAACAGAAAAAACCGATTTTTTGATTTCACCGGAATAATTTGTACCACCAATAAGCACCACCATTTTATCAAGATTCATGACTATAAATGTTTCTGAGTGAGTACCATCTGTCTTGGGATCTGCAACACAGTTAGGAGCTGACAGAATGGTTAGTTGGGGTGAATGTGTACGAAGTTCATCTGCTGTCACCCGACGAAGAAGATGTGTGCTAAAAAGCGCCTGATAGGCAAATTCAGAGACTATACGAGTTGGAAGTGAGTGTTGTTTATCAGCACCTGCGACTCCATCAAAGATATACAGTTCTTCAGCTTTTGAAAGATGACTCGTAATCTTTTTATATAGTTTATTAAAATGAGCCTCTGACATGGGTTGATTAACTTGGCCCCAATTTATTTTTTCATGATAGGATGGAGTGTCGACAATGAATTTATCTTTGGGAGATCTTCCTGTATATTTACCCGTATACACCACCAATGCTCCAGTCTTTGAAGTGACTGTCTCCTTGCGGGATAACGATCTATCTATAAGTTCTTTTACCTTTGCGTTACGATAGACTTTTCCCCGCGGCACTATTTGGTGTCGACGTAATGCTTGTGACATACATATTCCCTACATAGTTTAGGACTTCTTTTCCATATTGTCAAGTCCCCTCTTCAAACAGTGCCCTCAGGAGGAATTGAACTCCCATCTTACCCTTAGGACGGGTCTGCTCTATCCGTTGAGCTATGAGGGCAATCTCACGTAACACCATTTTACCAGATTTGCCTGCCCTTCAAAGCTTAAGCGAAGGAGAGAGCTTTGACATTTGATATATTAACTTTTATAATCATAATCATGTTTATCGTCATTGAAGGCATTGATGGAGCAGGATGCGAGACACAAGCAAAACTTGTCTCTAAACAACTAACCACCAACCACCAATCACCAACCGCTCTTATTAAATTCCCCCATTACGACACTCCTGTTGGAAAAATGATCAAAGATTTTCTCTATCTTAATCAAAAAATGTCAGCTCATGAACAGTTTTTGCTCTATACTCTCCAGTTTATCTTTGATGCTCCCCATATTCGTGAACAATCAAAACATCAAATTATGATTGCTGACCGCTATTTCACAACTACCCTTTGCTACCAGGCTTTGGAAGGGTTTGATGAAACATTTGCACTTCAGTATGCTCAACAATTCGGCATCATTAAACCCGACATAGTATTTTTCCTAGATGTGTCACCTGAAACAGCAATCCACTGGAAACACGGTGAAGACAAAGAGAAAAATTTTAGAGAAAAAGACCATAAATTTATAAAAAAAACGTACGTGAAATATCAAGATCTTGTTAAGCGACAAGTCTGGACAAAATGGATACATATAAATGGTGAGCAACAAAAAGAGAAAGTCACGCAAGAAATTCTTAAATATCTTGTATAATAAATTCTTATGGAAAGAACTCTCATTATCTTGAAGCCAGATGCAGTAAAACGCGCACTTGTTGGCACTGTCATTGAAACATTTGAAAATGTAGGACTTAAATTATTGGCTGGTAAAATGCTTAGACCAGAGGCCGATGTAATAAAAAAACATTACCCAGGAACTCCCGAGTGGATCAAAGAAATGGGCAATAAAACACTTGCAAGCTTTAAAGAATCAGGCGTAAACGTAAGGGAAAAAATGGGGACGGATGATCCTGTAAAATTAGGTCAGTTTGTATATGACAGGTTGATTAAATATTGGCAAGAAGGTCCCATAATCGTCATGGTGTGGGAAGGACCAGGCGCAATAGCGATCGCACGCAAATTAAGAGGTCACACCATACCACTTCTAGCTCAAACAGGCACACTGCATGCTCAGTATTCATACGACTCCTCTACCCTTTCTTCTGGACTTGACCGAGTTGTCAAAACTTTTATTCATGCCTCAGGATCTGTTGAGGAAGCGAATCGAGAGATAGCATACTGGTTTCCAAAAGAGACGTTCAAGACATACGAACGTGAGATCGATAAACTTTATCTTGTAAAATAAACTCTCCTCAATTTATCTATTAATAACTTTTTCTATGAGCTCCCTTAAATTTTGAAACCCCTTATCTTGAGGGAACAAACGTAGTGCATCTATAACGATTTTGTATGCTTTATCGGGTCTTAGTTGATAATAGTAGGAAAAATAAAGACCGTTATATGCTGCTTTAAGGTCATCACCCGTAGCTATGTTTTTAGCTTTTAAAAATAATTTTTCCGCATCTGGAGCAAGGGTAACGTTGGCATTCACATACAAAAAACCTAGCGACAGATATGCTTTTACAAACTGAGGATCGTTCTGTATCGCCTGCAATAAATACTGCTTTGATTTTTGCCATGAACCTGGCGTATCTAGATTATATTCAAAACGGTACATCTCTCCAAGTTGCCATTCAACCTTTGCTTTTTGCTTACCTTTTGTTTTCTCAAGAAGCGTCTTTGACAGAGCGATCGTATCCCGCAGTCGTTTAATGGATGTTTCTTTTGCCTTTTTGTCTTTAAATGTGGGAGGATAGGGGGTAAAGATCATAAGCAGTTCATCGATCTCATGATTCACAAACGATATCTTGTCTTGCACGATTTTTTCCTGATACCGAAGATATGTTTTATAACCAAGCAATGAAACAAGAGTAATAAAAAGAGCCAATACAGCAATCCATTTTATTTTTCTTTTATTCATTACTTTCATAAGATTACTTCCATACTTCATACTGCAAACGTTTGATCTTATGTCTATTATAAGCCCGAAGCTTAATTAAAAGCTCTACTCCTTCAGTAGAGCGAGTATAGATCAAGTCGCCTCCTCCTACATACATACGCCAGTTGGAAGCAAATATTTGAGCTCTTTCTTTGTTGAGAGCAAGGATGTTGGGAACGGGGTGATATGCAACCCTTTCCTGCTTTATGAACCGAAACAATTTGCGCATGAACCACCATATCCCAGAATAGAAACCAATCCTCACATCATCCTCGCTTCGGGATACCAGATATCGATCATTTGTCACCGGTGCCAAAAGTTCACGAAGTGACTGGGAAAAGATTCTAGCATCTTCTTTAGTTGAATAATCAATATATAGATCATAATACCCAGCCTCATCGACCGCAACCCGCACATTGTCTACCGATTGGTTTTGATTTACCACTCCTGCTTCACGAAGTGATTTTAATAAGCATTTTCCGATATCAAGCATGAATGAATCAAGCGGAAGTTCAATAAAACCTTTCTGTATGTATTGTATGATCTTTCTCCCCGCATACGCCAAAGAACCACCGATAAATACAACTCCCAAAAAACCCATAAGATACGGCGAGCGGCTCTGAAATCCAAGTTCAAGAAGATCCTGAAGTATCATAACATACCAAAAAATAAAGGAACTTATTGCGAAAATGATACTGTTTCCTATGGCATATAAGGTATTGCGAAGAGTATAGGCAGTCTGAAATTTGAGATCGCGTGCATCTATTTTTGTTGCGCTGTACTCAAAGTTTGAATACGGATCTCCTATCTTCCACTCTTTATAACGGACATCTCTTTGTTTTGCTTTTGAGAGCATCCGCGTATTGATAAGTTCATATGATATTCGCTTAAACCCAAGAGTTTGATGCTGAAGTGCAAGCTGCTCATCTACATGCAAGTATCCCTTCATAATTTTTCCTTTTGATGCTATTCCATAAAACTGAGACTGTTTTTTTAAGAAACGTATAAAGTCCCTATCCCCTTTTTCATACGAGGAATCAACACATATCACATCCCAGTTGTTGGAGAGTTTGAAAGGTTTTTTGGGGTTTAAGCGTATGGATCTTCCCCTTATTTGGTTCACCATGGTACTGGTGGTTGCGGTTGTCAGATCGATGAGGGTGTTAAGACTCAACGAGTCCCATCCTTCAGCCAACAGCCCTCGTGTCCCCACAATACATTTAATAACGCCATCTTCAAACAAGCCTGTCACCATACGGACGTATACATTTGACTTCCAGTCTGAACCGGATCCGGAAAGTTCAACGATCCGATCATACGGTGTTTTAACTATTTTAAAGGTAAATGCATATCCGTTTTGCGCTTTCCATTTGTTAACATGTTCCAATATGTGATCTATCTCATCAATGTCTACAAGTACTGTTGTTCCGGTCACAAGTACCGGTTCCAGTTTGGTAGTTACCTCATCGTGTACTATGTGTCTAAACGTACGCACAGCACCGCCGGCATCTGCATCCAATATGCCTTGGAGTGATTTTGTTAAGGTTGCCGACTGTTTTTCAAAATCAGTGATCACAACAGCCCGGACATCTTCTCCCATCGAATCTATCTCCGACCGCAAAATCCTGACAACCGCTGTATTTTTGGCGTCAGAAAAGGCAAGAAGTATGTCTGAGGGGGAACGATGTTGACGAATCCCCTTTTCAGTAAGCAGGTACCCAAACGCACGAAGTACTGACGCTATTTCATTATATTCTTTGTGATAGATTTTTTCTGTGCTTAATTTAAGAAAATTAAGGCTGTAGTCGGAAAGGAGCTCAACCCAGTCTTCTAAGTTCATCTCCTGTTCCATCTCTTCAGACTCGATGATATCAGGCGTAACATCTTCCTTTCGTATTTGCTCAATGTATTTTACCCCAGCTATAGCCAGGAAAGGATGCCGGTTAAAAAAACTAGTCCAGTCGTGTTTTCCGCCATCTGAAAGAGGTCTTTCAACAATCCGCTTTTGCACCCATCTCGAAAATGAGTCTCGACTCCCAATCTCCTGAATAAGATTCTGAAATCTATTTTGTATGGAGGATATATATTGTTTTTCCTTATGCGTAGGGTAACAAAAATATACAAGATCCTGATACGGAGCAAGGTTGCCTTCCTTGACGACCGCGGGAGTCGGTATTTCAAAATCGATATCTCCCATGATAGAAAGATAGTTGTCCAGCTCTTCATCATTGGCTGAAAGAGGAGGCGTAGCGGTAAGACCTATCAAAACGGGATTTTCTATCCTTTTGATAAGTTCTTTTATCACAACAGCCCAATAATCAAGAAGGTGGTGAGACTCATCCATAACAATTGTTTTTACGCCATATGCAACAAGTCGTTCAATTAATTTTCTGGCATTTGGATGGAGGAATTGCGTCCCGTCAAAATTTGGATCAGATAGATACTGTGTTTTAATCTTTTTATAGTACTTTGTTAGCTCTCTTTTGTATGATGACGGATTATTCTTTTTTAAAGCCTCAATCCGTTTGTCAGCCTCACTCACAGTTTCTACGATAGAGGTTGCGACCATATCATCTTTCCAAGAGAAAATGGCAGCTTCCTGCACAAACTGAATATTTTCAGAAGGCGAAGAGATGAGCTGATAGGTATATGCGTTGATGGGAAGAATGGTTTTGGGATCAATGCTCACAACTTCATCAAGTTCGATTCTCGGTTCGATCTGGGGAATAAACATGGATACCTTTTCTTTCCACTGAAGCTGAATGGTGGATGTGGGAGCAAACACGACGGCCGGTGCACCAAACCTTCGTATAAGCTCTATACCAACTATTGTTTTCCCTGATCCAGGAGGGGCAACGATATGAAACTTGCGATCTTTATCTTTTGTCGTATCCACTTTCTGCAGTATTAAAGACTGATATTTCCGGAAAGGATACGAAAATTCCATACGTGAAAATATTTCAAGAGGTTTTTGATCTAGATCTTTTTTCTTTTCCATATATTAAAAAGAAATCCTATTATGATTCCAAAAAGAGCTCCTCCCAGATGCGCCCACCACGCTACCCCTCCTTTAGATTGGGTTGCTACAAGACTCCCCCAACTATTGAAAAATTGGGTAACTACCCATATTCCCAAGACCGCTTGCGCCGGTAACTCAATAGTCGTCAGATATCGGGCTGGGATAAGACACGTAATGGTATTGTGAGGAAAACGAACCAGATAATAACCCATTACCCCCGCAATAGCACCGGATGCACCAAGATGGAAGACGGTGGAATCCATGTTTAAAACATATTGAGCTATATTTGCTACGATTCCAGCTGCTATATAGAATAATATATAGAGAATAGGCCCCATATCCGCCTCAACATTGTCCCCATATATATGAAGAAACCACATATTTGAAAGTATGTGCATAACTCCTCCATGAAGAAACACCGAAGTGATAAATGGATACCATGTAACGATCTTGTCAATATTGACCTGACTTGGCACAAGGGACCAAACTTTAAAAAAACCGTCGAGATCAGGAGTTAAAAACTCAATGAAAAATATGACTGAAGTAATAAATATAAAGATGTATGTTGCAAATGTAAACTTGTTTGGAGGATCGCTGTCTTTGATAGGTAACATATTATTTTGTCAGATCGGTATTCCACAATATTCTTTTCCAAGGACTTTCCGGATTGGTACTCAACCATCGCAGTGCATTCTCCATCTCGGGATGATAAGCATTTGCCATCCAAAAGGTTCTTCCAAGTATATAGTGATTCCCTAGTTCATCCCATGAACCATAAAGACGTTGAAGATTTTGTCCAGCAAAAAACATATAGCTCCACGCTTCCTTTTCACTGATATATCGTGCTGAATATGCCCAACGAGCTACACTTGCCATGCGCATATAGTCCCATGCATACAGTTTTTTGGTGGCTAATTTGTTGCGATTCTTCCATACAAAATCAAGAAGATATATAAGAGTAGTTCTGTCCTGGTCGGAGTTGACAAACTTGATTATGGATTCGCGTTTATCTATATATTCTTCATCCGTCTGTGCAAAATGAGAGATGACACGATAAACATCAGCAAATTGTTTAGTGTGTCCCTCTTTTTTAAGCCATTCCAAAGTACTTAAAGCGCTTGCTCTATCCGCAACCCCCCACCATTCCCTTAAAAGCATCTCAGCTGTTTGCTGAGTACACTCACAATCAAGAGTGTTCAGGCTTTCTCCATTACGATATGATAGGAGGGCGCTTGTTGCCAATAACCATTGTTTAGACTCTGTGGATAAAGATATTGCAAGGGGCGTTGGTGTTGGGCTTGGAGTGGGGTTTGATACAACAAGCGTAGGCTTTTTTGCAGTAAATAAAGAGTAAAGATTCTGGAGAGAAAATTTCTTAGCAACCAATATAAAAAGCACTATCGCAATCATGATAAAACTGAGCTTAAGCAGTGTATTGTTAGTCGCATCTTTGTTGCTGTTAAATGAACCTGACATAGGTGTTTGGTCGAATCGGTTAATTATAAATCATTGACACTCCGCAAGTTCTGTCTGTTGATCTGCCCCCATATATATAAAACGGTATGGCTTATCAGGAAACTCTTGGTAGTTAAAATCGTAGACGACTGTCTCACCTGGCTTGAGCGATGTGCTTTGTATGGCAGGATTAGGAAACCCAGTGATTTCTTTTGCTTTCATGACAACCAGATATGGAGAAACCTGTTCTGTTTTTAACCCGAAATTGTTTGAAAAATGCACCCGAACATAAATCCTTCCTTTACTTTGCCAAACCTTTATGACTTTGGCAGACACATCTCCCTCAACAGTCACCAAACCCCTGTTAATACATATCATCTCCTCACCTGTAACATTATCCGACGTGGTGCTAAAAGAAGATTGTTTTGTATCAACTGCTTTTTCATACAACTTATCTATTTGAGGAGATGTTTCCTTAACAAGTGTATCGTATCGTTTGACCAGTTTTTCATCGATCCATTCTCCCCCTCTTATCTGCCTATTTATCTCCGATACTAATCCATACCCTTCCTCAACATTTTTCCTTATCTGCGCTAGATTGTCTTTGTCCATACCGGGAAACCCCACAAAAGAATTGACTTCATTTAAAACCATTTTTGTGGTTGCAAGTTCTTTTTGCCAATATTGTATGGTTTGAGATGAATAGGTAGGTCTGTCAGGCCTTGCGATGATGATGACAATTATGGGCATCTTGCACTCGTTGATGGACATTTGTGACTGACCAATACCGATCTCTGAAAACGTATCTGAATAGAAGTCCAAAAAGGCATTATTTTGTTCATGTATTTGATTCAAAATCTGCTCCTCGTCTAAATAACCGTAGGTAATAAACTCCGAAGTAGCTGTAAAAACATATCCTTCCTGTTTTAATACTGTCTCAACTACATAAGAATCGTTTTTCCCTGAACCTATGTGGGATGAGATATATGCTGCTTTGTTCTCAGCAATCTTATCCAGGGTCTTATGTATCGTAAGTGGTGAGAGACTCATATTCTCTCTTCCGCGGTTATATTTCTTTAGAAACAAATCTATATCAAGCTTAGCTCTTAGATTGGCTTTTGGGGAAGTACTTGTAAGTACATCTGCTTGGGGTGATTTGATCACTCCGTCTATGTCTTTTTGACTTACAAAACCAATCGCCCGCGAATCAAAGCTCACGACTCGATTGTCGCCTAATGCAAGATAATGTTGAGACGGAACTTTATACGTCCTACATTCAAGGATATACTCATTACCATAGGTCGGACCGTATTTTACATAGGGTTCTTTAATGAGTTCATTATTTATATATACGTGTCCCCCCTTGATAAGGATATCGTCTCCCGGCATACCAACAACCCGTTTAAGATAATGGGATGGCGCTGTCTCTTCGTTTCGAAAAGATATGATATCTCCTCTTTGAATTGGAAATTTTTTCGGGCTGCCTAGCGTAATCTTTTCACCGTTTTTAACGGTTGGATACATTGAAGTTCCATATACCGGAACAGTTATGGGTTTGTCAATGAGCCCATATTCAATGAGGCCGTTGTATACCTTTTTTTTTGTCTCAGTAATAGCTTTATTCCAAGTAGAAAACAAAATACCAAACAACAGGATTGTATAAAAAATCTTTTTGACAACTGACTTTTTTGCAAAAAAAACATCTTTAGCAATTAATAATGGATGAGCTACAATAATAAATAATTTTTTAGTAATTGAGTGCGTTTTCCCGTATTTTTTTTGATATATAAACAGATACGTAATACTCAAAGCCAAAAGAAAGACGGCATGATCCCAAATAAGTGCTGCTTCATATGAAAAAAATAATGCCGGTATAAATATACCTATCCAGACTATGAGAAAAACAGACATTCCAGATCTCATACAGTTCGCATATGAAGAGGGAATATCAACTATTTTAAGAAGTATGCGTATGATAAACGCCAACCACAATAAGGTAAAAAGAAACGCCAAACCAAATAAAAAAACCAACCCATGAAGAACTAATAAAAGAAAGAGGAAGACCCCAATCTGTAGTTTTGTTTTATTTTCCTCAACATATTGATTTAGTGATGAAAAATGTCTCTGGAGCACCTCTTTGTTTATCACCAAATTGGTGACTCGATCAAGTGGAGTTACTGTTATCCGACCGCTATTTAGATATACCAAACTGTTTCCAGTCAGTAACATATATGATTGATACTTTTCAAAGTCCTCTACCTTTGCCTTCGTATCAATCGTAAGCACTCTTACTTTTGCCCTTCCCTTTCCCGGGCTTTTTCCGGGTTGTAAAAGCTGATTAAACTGAGACTGTGAAAAACTGATGAAGTACGGCTCTCTAACGTTGGTACTTACTCTTCCGTTTTGGATCCTTAGTTCAAGCCCTGCTGGATATATGTCATGTATGATCGTCTGCTGTAAAGTGGCACTATTCTCTACGAACGTGTAGCCTGAAGATATTATGGCATACATCGGACGGACTGCCATGGCGTAGAAAAGAAACAGACATAAAAGAAGGGGCTTTTTTATTGATATTTTTTCCGTGAGAGATTTATCAATTGCATTTGTTATCGAAAAAAAAATTACTTTCATACAAAAAATGCGTGTCTTTTGATTGTAGAATATGATATATTTTACTTTAACCATTTACTTAACACAAATGAATAAGCAAAAAGCATTACTCATCATAAAACCCGACGGAGTTCAGAGGGGACTTTGTGGGACTATCCTTAAACGTTTTGAAAAAGTTGGCCTTACGATAATTGGTTTTAAATTTGCTTCAGCTGATCCCGCAACCGTAAAAGCACACTACCCAGAAAATGATGTATGGTTTGGTAAGGTGGGTCAACGAACTCTTACAAATTATGCGAAAAAAGGCTTGGATGCAAAAAAAATATTTGGGACTGATAATGCGATACAAATCGGAAAGACAGTTAAGCAGTGGCTTATTTCTTATTTTCAGGAATCCCCTGTGTTGATAGTCGCAGTTGAGGGATACGAGACTATTGAGATCGTCCGTAAAATATCTGGAAACACTATCCCCATACTTGCGATTCCAGGCACAGTTCGCGGAGATTTTTCGCATGATACGATCGATCTTGCCAATGAACAAAACAGACCGCTTCGTAACATTATCCATGCCTCAGATTCAGTAGAGGATGGGGAAAAGGAAGTAAATCTGTGGTTTACTAAAGAAGAGCTTTTTTCTTATAAGCGAGCTGATGAAGCTTTGATGTTTCCGCTTAACTAAGCACTTTATCAAATCCTTTAAATTTTTTTGCAATCTTCTCTGTTACTATCTGTATTTCTTGATATAAATGATCTAGGTCTTTATTGTTCTCTATCAGAAAATCAGCCATATTCATACATCTTTTGACCTGTTGACCGGCATCGTTTTTTTCATCTTCATGGTCGCGATTATCAACTATTACAAAACTGTCCCAGTCTTTAGGATCCCACGGTTTTCCTCGTTCAATCACTCGTTTGTAACGCACCGCACGGGTTGCATCAACGGCAATGAGTACAAAATTAGGTAGTTTGCGCAAAAAGCGTACCTCGCCTGGATTACGTATCCCCTCAATGACGACCCTCGTACTTCCCTCTTTTTCCAATATAGAGATTGCTCGTTTTGCAAGCGCTCCCTCACCCTCTTTCGCCCGCAGTCCATCTCCTATGTCCTGTAGGGTCTTTCGAGTAAACTCGGTTACTCCTTTCTTTTTTAATTCTTCATGGACGATATAGGAAAGAGAGAAAGAAACAAAACCAAACTGTTTGATTAAATAATCAGCAACAACTCCCTTACCTGTTGCAAGAGATCCAACCAAACCAATGAATAGTTTTGCTTTCATACCCATATAAGATTATCAGGATGTGTGGGTTTATGCAAATTGAATTTATATACACATGTTTAGTTGGAGGTGATGTACAATATGAAACATAAACTATGACAACCATACAAGTATCAAGCCTCATGAAAACGTTTAATATCTATCGAAAGCAGCCTGGGATAATGGGCTCGTTAGGATCGTTAATCAAACGATCTTATACTACATTCACGGCTGTTAACGATATTTCTTTTTCAATTGAAGAAGGAGAACTTGTCGGTTTTATCGGACCAAATGGAGCGGGAAAAACAACGACACTCAAAATGCTCTCTGGCCTTCTCTATCCAACCAGTGGAAAGATTACCGTCTTAGGATATACACCGTTTGAACGAAAACCTGAGTTCCTAAAAAAGATATCCCTTGTGATGGGGCAAAAAAATCAACTATGGTGGGATCTTCCTCCCATGGAATCATTCCTTCTCAATAAAGAAATCTATGAGGTCACAAATGACCGGTTCAAAACGGTTCTCTCAGAGCTCACTCATCTTATGGGCATTGAGGACATCCTAAACGTACAGGTTCGCAATCTTTCTCTTGGACAAAGGATGAAGTGCGAACTCATCGCACAACTCATACACTCCCCCCGGATACTCTTTCTTGATGAGCCGACTATCGGCCTTGACGTAGTAATGCAGAAAAAACTGCGTGACTTTATAAGGGAATATAATAGACAGTATAAGGCAACCGTCATCCTTACCAGTCATTATATGGATGATGTTAAGGAGCTTTGCAAAAGGGTTATTGTCATAGACCACGGAAAGCTCCTTTTTGACGGTCAACTTGACAAGGTCATAAAAAAGTATTCTCGTCACAAATTGCTTTCAATCATATTTAGTGATCCACCCCCCATCCACGAACTTGAATCACTGGGACAAATCATCCTACATGAGGGACAACAAATACATCTTGAGATAGAGCGGGAAAAATCCAATGAGATTGCCGCACACCTACTTAAGACATATGCCATAGCAGATCTCAACATCGAAGAACCTCCTATTGAGGAAATCATCCGTTCGTTATTTTCCGAAAAAAAATAAAATGCCAATACTGCAAATTGTTCTTCTCCATTTTCAGTATGTATTCTATAACCGAATGCGTTCTTTGGTGTGGTTCCTTATACCACTTATGAACAACTTAATGCTCATCCTCTTCTGGTCAGGAGCTCTAAAACATAGTACACCATCAGAAAATTGGTCTATGGCATCTGTCACTACCTATTATTTTCTGTTAACTATAGCAGGAGCGATGCTTTCTTCACACATAGAGGAAGATGTGGCGCTTATTGATATCCAGCAAGGAGATCTGACCAGATACCTGACCCGACCTTTTCCATATTTTTGGATTAAGTGCATTGAAGAAATGCCTTATCGTATATTGCAGGGAACGTATGGAATCATACTACTTATTATCTTTACTCTTTTTTTCGGGACCTACATCCGCCTTACCCACGATCCCATTGCTATTTGCATGTCTGTAATCATCGCAGTCCTTGCTTTTCTCATAACGTTCACTCTTAAGATGAACCTGGGTCTGAGTGCTTTTTGGTTTAAAGACTCGAGGGGTTTTTTTGAACTTGTTACGATCGTACTTATTATTTTTTCTGGTGGAGTAGTACCACTCCACATCCTTCCCAAAGCAATGCAAACGATCTCCTATGCGCTCCCTTTTGCCTACACAGCATATTTTCCCATCATGGCAGTCCAAGGAGAACTGCATTATGCTTCACTTTTCCAAGTAATAGGCAGTCAAATCTTTTGGCTTACTGTACTTGTCGGTATCAATAGATTGATGTGGTCAAGAGGTATTAAAGAATTTACTGCATTTGGCCAATAGCAATGAAAAGATATTTTAATCTCTATAAAATTTTTCTTCGTTTTAGTTTCCTTAACTTTACGGTATTCCGTGCAAATTTTATAAACAGCATGGTGTCAACAGTCGGTTGGGGCGTCTTTCAATTTGCATGGATAAATCTTCTTACCATACGCACTCAAAGTGCTTTTGGATGGAATAAACACGAACTTGTTATATTGGCTATCTTGTATATTATCATTATTGGCGTTTTCCATTTTCTCTTTTCCCGCAATTTTGAGCGCTTCTCACGGATAATCGATCGGGGCGAACTTGACTTTATTCTTCTTAAGCCTGTTGATTCACAGTTCATGATAACCAACTTTATGCAGGGTTATCCCAACCTCATCCGTATAGGTCTTGGCATCATATTGTTAGTTTTTTATCTTCACATAAACAATATTTCCATTTCATTTGTTGGTTTGCTCGGATTTTTAGTCTTTATCGTGTTTGGCATAATGTTGCTTTACTCTCTATGGTTATCTTACTGCACTCTTCTTATATGGTTTCCCCAGTTGACAAATATCCTTGACTTCCTTTACACCATAAATGGCATGTCCCGATATCCTTTGGAGATGATACGGGAGGTAAAAAGCTTTCTTCTTCTTTTCATCTTTCCTTTTTCAATAGCTATAGCCACTCCGGCAAAGGTGTTGGTCCGGGGGACGTTGGATGGAGATGTATATTGGCTTATCTTTTTGTCAGTAATTTTATTCTTTACTTCACGAACATTTTGGAACTATGCTCTTCGATTCTATACTTCTGCAAGTAGTTGAAACAATTATTTGAATAACTAACGTCTGTGATATATAATATGAATCATAAGGGGACGATCGAGTAGATCTACATTGGTCAAATTCGATATATATTACGTATTATCTGAAGAATGGTTTCCTGCCAAAAAAGCATCATGATCATTCCAAGTATTATGTATGGACCAAAAGCTATCTTGCTTTTCATTTTTTTCTTTTTTGATACTAACAATAAAACTCCAACTATCGCTCCTAAAATAAATGCAATATAAAGAGCTACGAGTCCACTCTTTAAGCCAAGCAAAAAACCGACTATAAAACTTAACTTTACATCACCAAATCCCATACCGCGTCCTTTGGTGAGAAGATAAAGAAAGAGTATTGGCACCATAACTAAAGCTCCTTCAACCAGTCCAAATCCAAGTCCTGTAACAGATACCCCTTGCAGAATCTTTAAAAGAAATACTATTAAAAATAAACTTATTTGTACTTCGTCTGGAATGATTTGTTTTTTCAAATCAACCATAAAAATCACGATAGCACAGCTTACAATCCCCAGATAAGCAAGTAAACTGTAAAAATCCTGTTCTAGGTACACACCGGCCGGGTATCGAACAATAAATACCATCACAAATAATAACCCTGTCAGCATCTCAATAAACGGATACTGCCAAGATAGTTTTCTTTTACAGTACCTACATTTTCCATTAAGGAGTATGAATGAAATAACTGGCAACAGATCCAATACTCCTAAGTTATGTTTACAAAAGTTACAGTGAGATCTTCCGTTTAATGATTCATCCCGTGGAAGACGGTCTATCACAACTCCCAAAAATGAACCGATCGCAGTACCGAGAATAAAAATAAATAGTTCAAACATGTCTTATTATTATCTCAAATATAAAATGTCAAATTGCAAATATACATATCAAATATCAAATCTATTAAAACATTTGAGATTTAACATGTAGATTTGACATTTGAAATTTGAGATTCTATTATTCATATCTTAACGCATTCAGGGCAGATATTTTCTTTGCACGCTGTGCTGGATAGAATCCGGTAATCATACCGACAATGAAAGATGATAAAAGAATGAAAAATACAAGAAATGGCGGGACATATGTCAGACTTAAATAACCTTGACCGTTCACAATGGCAATAAGTGAAATGCCAAAAGAAAGGGATCTTCCTATAAACTCACCAAGCATAAGACCTCCGACTCCTCCACCTAAGCCCATGATCATAGCCTCAGCAAGAAACAAATCCTGTATCTCATCAGATACAACACCCATTGTCTTCATACCTCCAATCTCTCGCGTTCTCTCAAGGAGGGACACTGTCAATGTGTTAAACATGCCAAGTGAAGCTACTCCAAGGGCTACCATCCCTAAAAGTCCAAGTAGTAAACGTAAATTGGCAAAAAGTGTCTCTATTTGGCTCACCGTATCTGCCGTGCTGTTTGTTTTAAAACCCATGGTTTCAATCGCTTTTCTAGACTTGGACATTTTGTCTTTATCCGTGAAAACCACTTTGACCTGGGAAAAATTCTTTATTCCAATGGTCTGAGCATCGGTAAACGGAACATACATATACTGAGCATCAACATCATCTACAACTCCCCTTATCGTATACTCCACCTGACTCGTCAATACCCTCCCCTCAATCTCCGGCATAAGGTTTTTAACAACGATAAATGAAACTTTAAATGTTTTTCCAACTGCCTGTTTTTCTGGAATATTTAATAGACGAAGGAATCCAAGCGATACCACCGTCTCACCACTTAATGGAGTATCCAATTTAAGCACGTCTGATTTTTTCTTGACAAGTGAGGCTTCATCACTTGACTGCAGTTGGACTACTTCAAGACCACCAGCACTTGTTGCAATCACAACCGCATCATAAGTCAAAGCAGATGCGGTAGCCTCGGCAGGAGAGATCTCAAGAGCCGCTGACTCAGTTGACTCACCCAACACTTCAGCAAACTCTAAACGAGACAATATCTGCAGATCTTTTGACTGCAGACAAACAGTCTCCCATTTATGCCGGCCTAGTTCATCAAGTATAGGAGTAAATCCTCCGTCAGCGTTTTTTTCAAAAAGTGGGACATGTGCTCTCACCCATAGTCCTAAATACATATTTCGGATACTGTCAAACCCCTCCCTGCCCTTATTTTCAAATGGAGCATATTCGCCACCCCACACTTCCTCTCCTTCAAATCCACCCTCAAGCCTGCTTGTATAACCTAGTATCTTTGAGCTACTTGAACACGATTCCCACACAAGAGATGCGATAGTCGGCTTGATATTAAATTCAACAGACCGTATCTTTCCTCCCAACTCTCCGTTTTGCATTTTGGTCTCAACACCTGCGACCTGACCGTCTGGGGGCGGTGTATAAAGCTGATTAAAGGCAAAATATTTTCCCTTAAGAAGTCTAACTTTGTTTATCTCTAGATACTGCTTCGGGACTGCGTATACTAAGGTATCTGTATTTGCTTTGTTGTAGCTGACTCTTCCAACCAATGAAATAAATGGGACCACCTGTTCTATTTGTGGAAGTTTTTTTAGTTTTTTTACCGCATCGGAGTTCAAACGAAGCGATGTATTCTCTCCTGTTGAGACGTCAATAATCTTAAGCTCATCCAAACCTGCAACTTTACTAATGATCAACTTTTCTAGTCCATACCCCAAAGAAAGAAGTAATACAATAATTCCAACACCAACTGACATGCCCAGTATAGTGATAAATGAACGCGTCTTTTTTACCATGAGGTTTTTATATGCAAGGGAGATGAGATAAGATCGTTTGAGTTGGGTAGTACGCGTCTTCTCAATACCGTTCACCATGACTTCATATATTTGATAGAATCTAATTCTCCACAACCCATGTAATTTTCTGAAAGGAATGCCAAGTAAGGGTATTCTCATAAACATACCATAGATCTTGCCGAATAAGAAAGTGACAAGGAGCATGAAGAAGCTTGCTACCATATAAGTTGCACGTATCGTGTGTGGAATCCCTACTTTTATCTTTAATAAGATCTGAACCCAGTACTTCGGGCTTATGATATTTTTAAAGAAATTTAATATATGGGCTTTCATATCTTACAAATTCAATTTTTTCAAAAACTGCGGATCTCTTACGTTTGATTCCACCATATCTTCGCCAATCTCTTTTTTTCCTGCAAAACTATCTTTTAATAAATGCTTGTCTTTTGTGGTATACGTCTCAACTACTTCTCCATCTAGGATGTGAAATATCTTGGTTGCATATTTAAGATATTCAAGGTCGTGGGTAACCATGATGATGGTCTTACCCTCATCTACCAGTTTCATAAATCGCTCAAGAAGTTCACGTCCGGATACGGTATCCAGATTTCCTGTCGGCTCATCGGCAATGATAAGGATCGGGTCTATCATAAGTGACCGTACCAAGCTAATTTTTTGCTGTTGACCGGATGATAGCTCAAGTGGCATATATCCTGCCCATTTGGAAAGTCCTATTGAGTCAAGAAGCTTCATCGCCCTCTCTCTCGCAACCTCTTCTTTCTCATCCAGCAAATATAGCGGAAACATGACGTTTTCAATGACATTAAATGAACTTATCCAAAGGGGTTCCTGATAAATCATACCAACCTTGTCACGTCTAAAAAGTCCCCGCTGGTCCTCAGACATCTTATAAAAATCTTTATCTTCAATCATCACATTACCTTCGCTTGGAGCCTCAAGCCCAGACAATGTATGTAGGAGAGTTGATTTACCACACCCTGATGGACCAAATATGATGACAAATTCTCCCTTGTTTATGGTGATATTTATTCCCTTTAGCACCTCAACCACTCCGGTTCCAACCGGAAACGACTTTTTTACATTGTTAATTTGTATGAGTACTTTTGAGTCTGCCATATTACCTAATATTTTTTAGAAATCCAAATGTTTTGGACAGGTTTTCGATAACTAAGTTAAGCGCGTCTTTTGTTGACTTTGGTGTGATGGTCACGGTGTCATCAGACTGAGCGATGTTTGCAGCCTTGTCTTTGGAAACTGCCCGAAGATGATAGATCTTTGATGGTGAAAGACCAGGGATGGTGATGACATGGTTGGTCGTCAGATTAGTGTCCTCCTGTGTGGTCTGACTATAGGTAACACCAGTCCCTTGAGCATATTCAACCTGTGTGGTAGATGGTTCATCGGTATCCCAGCTCACGATAATCTGCGCTTTTGCATCATCTCCAATCCCAACGATCGTGCTTTCAACGATCATGTTTTGTATTTCAGGCGGTCTGAAATCCACCGCAGTCTTTACTTTATTGGACGGATTTATGACTTCGTTCCCTGCTGTGTCTCTACCCTTTACAATGATCGTATAATCGGTATCGTCTTTTAAATTCTTCAAAATAACCTCATGACTTTTCTTTAGTATCAGGCTTATCTGATCTTTGGCTGCTTCTAGATTGTTGGATGGATAATAGGTAACGATCGATGAGATAGGTGTGTTGGAAGTCCAAATCAATCTAAGTGTGGCCGTTGGCATACCGCTTACCTGTTGTATACGAAGACCTACTATCTTTGGCACTGGAAGAGTCTCAAATATATAATCATCTCCCGCAAACGTATTACCCTCATCATCTTCAACAACAATACGATAATGATAGATCGTTCCCTCTGTAAGACTGTCAAGCTTAAGAGTAGTTGTCGTCTCATTTTTGCTTACTGAAGTCGAACTCATGCTTCCATAGGAAAGTGTTTTCCCATATTGTAGCGTTGCCTTTATACCGTTTTTGCTGGTAAAGGTAACATATGCCGAATGAATACTGATATCTGACGCTTTCACGCCCGATACAAAAGGCGCGGGGTTAGTAGTAAGGGTTATTTCTTCAGATGAGCCATAGTTACCATCTTCATCAGCCCAAGAAACTTGAAAATAATAAGCAGTACCAGGCGCAAGTTCTGTCAGTTTAATCTCATGGTTAGTCACTTGATCAGATGATCCAACTTCATTGCCGTAATCGCCTGATTTTGTCCCGTATTTGACAAACGAATTACTTGCCCGTGATGTTGACCATATGATAGTTGCACTTTTTGTTTTTACAGTAGCTGATGGAGAAGCGGTGAGATCAGGAGCTTCCAACCATCTGCCTGTTGGCATAAGAGACACCGTGGTTGAAGCGCTTGAACATTGATCGGTCGTTGTACAAGCCTTTATACAAAGATAATATGTAGTTGATTCTAGATCAACTCCACCGATTGAAGTCACCACATATGAGTTTCCTGCGGTTGAGCCTGCGATCTCATAACTTGACATATCTGTTGAACATTCGGCATTCGTAGTTGAAGCATAAACTCTGTATTCTTCAAATGAAGTACCAAGGTCAGTGGGCGGATCCCAAGTCAGTCCTACACGGTATTTTTTTGTCGCACGGATTGAGTTGTCAAACGCCTCAGGAGCAAGCGGGATACCAGGAGCCTCAACAGATACTGAAAATGTTTTTGAGGCGTAATTAGCATAAGCTACATTATTAGCTTCATCAACCGCCACTACGTAAAACGTATTTTCGCCCTCATGAGTACCTGCTATATCATTTACCATGCTAGCTGAGGTCGTTGATATATTAGATGCATTGGGAAGCTCATTTACCGAGTATCTGTATTCTTTGATAGTACCTCTATATACGGACGGTTCATCCCAGTCAAAATCGAATTGATTTGCCGCAGGATCGCTTGAACCTAATACAAGATTTCTTGGAGGAGAAGGAGCAACGCTGTTAAAATTAAAATTAACGCTCGTAACAGATGTATAATTACCTGCCACATCGTTTGCCTTGAGATAGAACGTATTTGTCCCCTCCTGATAAGCAGTAATACCTGTCAAAGTGCACATACTTTCTGTACATGTTCCGGTAAATGCTTGATATTGAGATAGACTACCCGATGCAGTTCCGGTTTTATAATAATAATTAAGTAGTCCTGAAGCAGTACTATTTGTAATAGGATCGCTCGTTGGAATCCAGTTAAAGGCGAAGTTGTTGGTAGAAGTGTAACCGCTTGGCAGTACTGATACGTTTTCTGATGCTACGTCTGTTGGAGAAACAGAATCAAAAAAGTAATGAAACGGAGACCAATGGGTTGTGTTTATATTTCCTGCATTATCAACCGCCTTTATTTTGAGATAATAGTCTCCATCTTCCGTACCATCTGTTGCAAGGGTTGCACTATAACTTGCAGTTGTGATAAGTTCACCAGATACTGATGCATCAGCGTTAATATCATTCCCAAAATATACATAGTACCCGTTTACTCCTGACCCTATACCATCATCCGCTCCACTCCATTCAAAATAGGGATGAGCATAGTTATACCATGTATTGTCTGTTATCGATGCTGATTTTGTTGCGGTCGTATAAGAATCAAGAGTATCTGGATTAGTTGGAGCTGTTTCATCAGCATAGTAAGTCAAACTTAGATCTGATATGGTCGGAGTTGTCGCGCTTTCTTCTGAGTTGAGTGTGGCTTTTACTTGTACATAACGACTTGCCGGAGAATTAATATTGTAAGTGAAGTTTGTTCCTTCAATTTGTTTCAAGTTTGTTGCCTGCGCCCATGCAGACCAGTTTGCCGCATCAGTTGAGGTTCGAGTCTCAAACATAATGCTGGTTGCAGAAGGCGAGGCGACTGTCGCGGACAATCCGGCAAATCCATAGGTGTTTCCGATACTTAAGGGTTTTGTGGTATAGGTCCCTTGATATTTATAGGATGATGATGTGGTTGGAATATTATACTTCCAGAATGTCTGAGTATAATTTCCTTGTAATGCGTAAAGAGTATTGCTTGGCCCTTTGACCAAAGCACCTCCCGCATATGTTTGAGATGGAGTCATAGTGCCGGTCATCCATGTATCACTCGCAACATCATAGATATGAAAACCGTTGTTGTTGAATCCGGACATAACATAGATCTTTCCATTGTCATATACGCTTCCTGAGCCGTTGGAGACTAATTCAGGAACAGAGGTAAGCGTAGTCCATGTTGGTGGGTCCGATATCGTATATTTATAAAAAGTGTTTGTATTATTACCCCTTACAATATACAGATTTCCACTTCCATCATATGTGATAGAGGCACCCCACGAACTGCCAAATACATCAGGAGGAGACGCTCCCGGATTTGATTCGGTAGTCCACTCATTTGTTGAGATTGTATACTTATAGAGCGTACGTGAACCAAGTCCACGTAGAACATAGATTGTATCACTTCCGTCATATGCGGCTATCTGATTACCGGCCGCGCCTATGGTATCGGGCGCATTTGCCATCTTTGTCCATTCGGAAGTCGCAGGACTATACCGGTACATGGTTTTTGTGGTACCGCCGCATACGGCATATAGGTTATTGTTCGCATAGACCAATCCGCCATTATAGATACATGGAAGATAGGGTAAAATCGACCATTTTTTCGTTGAAACCTGGTATCTATTCATATAGGCAGTACCTCCTTGAGCGTAGTAGATCGTGTCTGATCCATCATATGCTAAAGAAGTGCCTGTATACGGTTGATGGATGATTGTCTCGCCGTCACTTTGGTATGTGCGATCAAGAGGCAGAATCGGCGTCTCCGGAACAAACCTATTTTCTTTGAAATCAAACTTGTATATGGCAGTTGTTCCTGCACCCGATGTGCTGTATCCCTGGAAAAGATATGCATAGCGTGATCCGTCATACGCTACAGCTCCTGAGGATAACCAAACATCTGTTGCAACAGGTACTGATTCCCATTTGTTGGTAAGCATCCCGTACCGCCATACAAACCGTTTGTTGTCTGTATTGGCTTGATAGTCATAAGTCGTAAATACGTACAGGTAGTTATCATAAAAGACTACATTATGTGAAGCAGATCCTATGGTATATGGAGCAAGAGGCAGGGTATTGTCCCATGTGTCAGTCGCAACTATATATTTGAGAAGTCCTGACCCTCCACCAGTTACTGCCCATATATACGTTGATCCATCGTAATAGAGTCCTGCGCCGGATGTCACAGCGTAAGGAGGTGCAGACATGTTTCCCCAATCATCAGCCGAGATTGTATATTTCAAGAAACTTGTTGATCCTCCTGAGAATGCATATATCGTATCGCTTCCAACCCTCACAAGAGATGCTCCATACGACCATGCAACAGTCGGCTGAGTAAGGCTCGAATTCCAGGTGTTTGTTGAGATCGTATATTTGAAAAATCCATATTGTCCGCCTCCCTGAGATACATAGATGCTGTCATTTCCGTCAAACAACATACTTGATCCATAGTAAATATTACCCGGCGCATCAGTAAGCTGAGTCCATGAGGTAGAAACTGGATCATATGTATAAAATGTCTTTGTGTTATAACCGCGCAGTACATATATATTACTATTGGCGTATGTTGCTGCTCCATATACCATGCGTGCTCCCCAAGGTAGCGTACCTATCTGATATCCTGCCCATGAGCCCCGAGTCATCGCCTCAAGAGTAATAGAGGTATCAGGAGATACGGCAGGTTTGTCTGTCTCACTTCCTGCGCTAGCTGTTACAATACCTGTCCAAAAAGGATCAGCAGCATCGACGCCTGCTCCACTTCCAAGCTGACCATTGATATTATTGCCTGAGGAATCACTTACATTCTGCGAAACAGCATCGTCAAAATGATAAAGTCCTACAGTATTTGCATCGGTTGTAAATGGTGTGGTATGGGGCGTGAAATCCGCAGTATATCGAGCGATGTTTGAGATCCGCATCTCATCAAGCCCTCCATACATATAACCGGTATATCCACCTGAACCGTTATAACCGATATACTGAGTGACATTGGTAACGAGTGTACCTGTTAGACCGGTACGGGTAAAATCAAGTCTGCCGTTTACAAACCCCTGCTCAGTACCTGTTGCGGAATCATACGTGAGAGCAAAATGATACCATTTACCTGACTCCAACATAGTAGTACCCGTATTTGAATATACGCTTGATGAGGCGGTCGTTCGCAACTGATATGCCAGGTAGTTTTGTCCCGAATACACTCCAACAGCAGTCTGCCATGAAGAATTGCTTCCATAAAAAAGCCTATAACCATTTGAGTTGTAATATTTAAACCATCCCTCTATTGTTACTGCTGAAGAACCATTAAGCGTTGTGTGCATGGTAGGAAGTCTCACATAATCTGCTCCATCAAAAGTAAGCCCTGTTCCCCATTTTGATGCGCCGTTTGAGGAAATCATGTCAAGTTTCGGACTGCCCGTTTCGTTTGGATTGCCATAGTATACGTAGTAATTTGTATCGTCCACTCCGGATACAATGCTTTTTTGCAGTGGAAAATATGTGGTTGAAGCATCTATATACTGATGGTCTATCTCCCTCCAGGATGATCCATCAAGATATATTACTCGCCAATCTTTTCTGTCTTCACGAAGTTTACTAGCAGTAACTAATGCGTCCGTATCAATATCCACTTTCACCAGGCTTCCGGCAGATGAGGCAGTGAATGAAGAAATGGTAAGCTGTTTGCGGTACGCATAGCTCATATTCCACCACGATGTATCGGACGTATAAGTTGCGCTGCGGGTGGATTCTGCATCATCCCAGTCTGCTTGATTTGTCAATGTTGTTGTTGTAGCAGGTGATATGCCACTATATATATAGCTAAAACCTGCAACCGCATCGGATTTATTACCCAGCTTGTCTTTTGCTTTGATACGAAGATAATATGTCTCGCCGTTTGTCATACCGGTTGCGACCGTATAATGAGCATCACTCTGATATGTTCCCAGTGTCTCAGGGTCAGCTGCAGCGTTGCTTCCAAAATACACATAATATCCGTCAAGTCCTGTCTCTGTATCAGTCACTCCGGACCAAGAAAAATATGGATTTCGATAATTGTAACTTTGTCCAGAAGTTAAGGATGTGCCACTATTGGAAGAATAACCCGAAACGCTTAAACTTCCCGTATCAGGAGCAGTTGTATCTGAGTCATAGTTTATCGTAAAGTCAGATAAGGTCGGACTGTCGGTCCCATCCCCAGTTAATACAGCTTTTATCTGAATAAAGCGTGAAGGACTTGAGGTAACCACTCCTCCTGAGATCTCTTCCCAATTACTCCATGTAGTCTGATTACTTGACGTACGTGAATAATATACTATATTTGTACCTGCCGGCTTTGTCTCTGTATAAGCGAATTCACCAAACGCGGTCGCATAAGTTAAATCATAGACCGGCGAGCTCCATGCACCTGTTGTTTGATACACGTTACCGGCAGGTGGAGTATATTTCCAGAATCCTCCATCATATCCTTGATAAGCATAGACCTTACCTTCATAATAAGTCAAACTTCCACCCCACCGTATCATGGCTGGCAGATCCGCCACACGCTCCCAGATGCTTTTGCTTATTGAATAGCGGTAAAACCTCCTCCCCCAAATATCATTTTCTCCACCCACCTGTGCATAGATATAATCGCCTCCATCATAAGTCATACCTCCTCCGTAATAGGATCCAACAGGTAGTGACGGAAGCTCTTCCCAACCGTTGGTAGTCTCATGATATCTCCAAAATCTGCCTCTTTGATATCCTTGCATTACGTACGTATACATACCAGCCTGTGCCATGCCTGAGCCGCGATAAGTACCTTCCGGTACTAAAGCTTTTTCAATCCATGTATTTCCAACCGCATCATAACGATAAAACTGAGCTCCCCCTCCTCCACGAAGCGCCCAAATAGTATTGCTACTTGATGAAGCTATCATGTTTGAGCCGTCACCTAATGTAAGCGTAGGACTTGTCAAACCACTCGTTGTCCAATTATTTGCAGCAGGAGGATTATATCTATAAATAGCATTACCATTACTTCCCCTATTAAGATATAATGCATTATTTACGTACGCAAGAGATGTACCATAATAGCCAAGAGTTACTCCTGCTGCAGGAAGTGTAGTCCACGTATTTGTTGCGATCGTGTATTTATAACAAGTCTGAGTATTTTGGCCACGACACATATAGATATTTCCTTCTCCATCTGACTCTATACTCTTGCCCGTTGCCCATGCATTTGCAGGAGGCCCTGCCACTGCATTGCTGTAGGAGTTGTTTGAGGGATAATAATAAACAAACTCGCTTAGACCTATCTGCATAATGATTCTGCTGTTTTCCGAGTCATATGCCAGCGCACCATAGGATGTAGAATATGGTAAGTCCGCTTTTGACTCCCATTGATTATTTGTTGCATTATATCTATATAGTGTTTTTGTTCCCGCCCCCCTCATAGTATAAATATCTTGACCTATCATAACTGCATTTACTGCGGTCGACAAAGATCCATCAAGCGGAAGGTTTGCCCGCTGCAGCCATGAGGGAGAAGGAGTAGTCACATCAAGGCGGTATAATCTGTCCGGACTACCCCAGTCAGTGAGAAAATAGAGGTATTGGCTTCCATCGTATACCAAATCACAATATGTTTGACAATATACGCTTGCTGGAGTAATCGCATCCCAACCTTTTGTGCTTATAGTATAACGCCATAGATCATAATAACCATTGCCGCGCCATGCATATATGGTGTCATTACCCACATATTCGAGCCTTGCTCTTGCACCCATATAAGCCGGAGTATTGGTAAGATAGCTCCATGTATCAGTCGGTATGTCGTACTTCAAAAAGTAACGGGAAAGATTGGTAGTTGATGTACGGGTAGCAAATACCCATATAGTATCTGTTCCGTTGGTCGTTGCGTCAACAACCTCATAGGGCTGCAAAGGCATGTAGGATAATTCCTTCCACTCCTTCGTATCGGAGTCATATCTCATAAACTGCCCTATTGCTCTATTTCTGAATGTGTAGAGGAACTGATTCACTTTTATCATTTTGTTGACAGGATATACGTAGTGATTGAGGCTTGCAGGACCTGTTGCATCCCAAGATCCAAGATCAAGAGATAGTTTAAGATTCCCTGAAGAAGTTGCAACATCAATTTCGTTATTTTCGAATTTTCCAGCCATCCAGTCAGACTGACTGGTGATAGCCCGTGCAGCTCCTAAAGATGGAGTTGCGTATTTTGGCCCCCATACCAATATCCCCTGCAAAAGGACAAGCAGGACTAACTGAAGAATGATTATTCTTCGTCCGTATTTTTTAAATCGTTTTATGATTTTTTTCATCTTTATCTACCCAATGGCAAAGGAGGAGGTAGGATAACTGCACCTCCCTGATCTCCCGGATCTATATATTTCCCTTCTATATACATGCCTAAATTAAAATCAACCATTTCTCCACCTGGTAACCATCTGTTAAAGTTGTTTTTGAAATCTGTAAATCCAACCGCAAGCATTCTAAAACTCATTCTGTTTTTGGTTAAAAAAGAAGCTAACTTTTTGCCCATAGTCGCATCTTGCCAGTATCCATAAATAACGGCCATTTTCTTTCCGCTCATCACCTTTTCAAACTGTTTGACCCAATCATTCATCATTACCTGTGTCTCATATGCTCTTTTATAATCTTGATAAAGGGGGATATTGACCGCTCCCTTTATGTGGCTTGCTGTATATTCCTCTTCTGAGCGATAATCAACTATTATCCAATCACTATTTTTATCATCAATTACCTTCTTCACCACAAACGGATCAATATATTGATCAGTATCACTACTCAAGAACTCTTTTTCTAGATCCAGGTGATTTTTTTTGTTTAGTTGAAAAGGATTTTTGATCGTTATTTTTTTATTTAAAGCCAAAATAAAAACAAGAGTTATGGCAAAACTTATCAAACTAATACTTACTAAAAACAGCCCATTGCCCCTGCCCGATGACACCAATTCCTTATTCTTTATTCTTTGTACTTTCTTTTGCATATTTGATATGTATTATTTAATATTCAACAATTCCCTCGTAATTTGCAACAGCTTTTCTTTTGAGATTAGCTTATCATTCAGCTTCCATCTTAACCCGTGCCCATCCTCACTCCTTCCCCAAGGAAGCACTAGATGCTCCCCGCTTATTACCTGCCGGGACAATGCAGAAAAAACGCCTCCCAAAGCCTTGCCTTCTTTACCTAACTCCTTTGATGTAGCAGTTGAGACGATGATACCATCCTCGCTTTTTGCTAATAAAAAAAGAGCTCGAAGTTGACTCGGGCTTAATCGATAAAGGCGGCTCTCGGTAGGACTCATTTTTATCAGTATATATACATATATATATGCATGTCAAGTACTTCATGTAAAGAATGCATCTTGTGCACAAGATGTAATAGTTGTATATTGTCTACGATATCTATCGTATCTATTTGATCTATACTGTGCACATATATCTATTTTATGTACTAAGTGCATTTTATGAAGAGTCTGAAGAAAAGTGTTCTTTTGTCAATTGTTTGTTGATATGTATTGATATGACAATCCAGAAGTATGATACATTTATTTATACAGAATCTTATCTTTGGGATGTTTTTGTAAGTGGGATGTCTTCTCTACAATATGAACTCTGTGTCCTTAAATTGTGAAGATTCAAAGGGTCCAATGATTGCAAAGTTTAGTTTTTTTGACATAAATATCTCACCCGCAAGAGCAATGATTTCTTTTTTTGTCACTTGGTTAATCTTTGCGATAGTTTCGGTCGGTGTTTCTATCTTTTTTTCATGAAGCTCTTTTAAACCATAATAATGAGCTACGTTAAATGAGTCTTCAAAAGAAAGAAGAAGCCTACCCTTAAGCATCTCTTTGGAGCGTGCTATATCTGTATCCTCAATCTGTCCATCTGTGATCTTTTTATGTTCGAGTATGGTCGCCTTGACCGCTTCTTTCACTTTATTGATATCTTTTGTCACTCCGGATTGCGTGACAATGCTTCCTATGTCTTGATACTGCTCCATACCAGTACTTATGTAATAACATAGACCCCTCTTTTCCCTAACTTCCTGAAATAGACGGGATGAGGCACCTCCGCCCAAAACTGTCGCAAGAACTTTGAGTACCGACCGTCTCTTATCACCTATACCAAACGTAGGAAATCCAAGGCAAAAATGGGCTTGCTCCGTTTTTTTTGAGGTTACATGGATTGAGGGCTTTGTTTGATTGTAATCAAATGGAGGAAACCCAACTGTCTTATGTCCTTTCCAAGATCTAAATTTTTCATCGATAATCTCAATATACTTTTTTGAACCACCAAGTCCTCCAGCTACGATCAAAACAGAGTTCTGCGGCTGGTACAGATTTTTCATATAGTTTACGAACGTGTCTCTATTAAATGAAGTCACTGTCTCTTTCGTACCTGCGATATCATACCCAAGAGGATTGTTAGGATAAATGACGTTTTCAAATATCTCCCCTATCCTCCGAGACGGCATATCTTCATACATATTGATCTCCTCCACGATCACTCCTTTTTCTTTTTCAATCTCTTGATTATCAAAAAATGATCTAAGGAGTAAATCTGACAGGATATCAATCATCTTTGGAAAGTGATCAAGGGCAGCCTTTATATAATAACCTGTGTAATCTTTTGAGGTAAATGCGTTCCAGTGACCGCCCATACCCTCAATCGTCTGAGAAATGATCTCAGGATTGGGATAATTTTTACTACCTTTATAAAACATGTGTTCAAGAAAATGAGCAATCCCGTTATTTTTTGCATGCTCATATCTACTTCCTGCTCCAACTAAAAGAAGAGCAGTCAATGTGGGGAATGCCTTTGTGTCAATGAAAAGTACTTTTAAACCATTATCCAACACGTGTATGTTTGGTTTTTGCATATGAAGCATTGTATATAAAAGAGAGTGCAAACACAAGTATATTCCTTCATAGTACAATAGATATATGAGATCAATCATCATGCTTACAGGTATCATTATATTTTCATCCATAATAGGAGCATTACTTATCTATATTCCATATAGCAAGACTCATGATCAGTTAATCCAACAAAACAGACTCTTACAGCAAGAAAAGAAGTCTCTCCAGGGAAAGCTTGACGATGAACGGCAAAAAAGAGCAGAGATGATCAAGGAAACCAAACAAAACGATGAAGAAACTCCTCAAACAGGAGGTGTGTTTTATAGCTTTACCAAGACCCCCCTTTCAAAAACAGAAACTCAGATTGATGTCTTTTTGAAGGGTGAAAAAGACATGATGATAGACGCAACTGATCTTGTATTAAGTCACACCCCCACCATTGTTATAAAAGAAATAAAAAAGGGAACAGCCTTTCCATCATATCCTAGATCTATGGATTTAGACGGCCGTATTACTATAACTGGCATCGCCATTCCTCAAGGAAATAGTTTTATGTATGGCAAAACAAATGAGCTTTTTGTAAGTTTGATCGTTGAGAAGATAAGCGGTGATGGCGTGATCACTCTTATAGAAAAAGATACACAAGCGTATATAAATGGTGCTCCCATATTGGACTTTACCCGTAGTTTCAAGCAAATTAGCTTATGAGTGATAATCGCACTATTACTTTTGCATTTTATCTTGTCTTTGGGCTTTTTATATTGCTTCTTCTCATCGTTTACTTTGTATCACTCCCTTTGAAAAGCCGCGCCTCCGCAGGCACCATAACTATAAAGATCCAAGCGCAGGGAAATCATAAGGATAACGATCAATTAGGTGCACAAATAGATTTTTATAATGGCCCAGACAAAGTATATGAAGAACCAAACGCAACTTTTACTTATCTAAATAATACATACACAACAGACATTGTCCTGCCGTCTGATTTTAACTACCAAGACCGATATGCGCTGTTTATCAAACCTGAGAAACATCAGGGACGGATATTTTGCACTACCCAAGTCACTGGCTCCATATGTACTGTTCCGCAGTTTATCTTTTTTGCCAATGGCAACAGCATCGACCTTTCTCCTTTTCTTTTTTATGCAGGAGATGTTCTACCTGCAAATGGAAAAATCGATGCGCTTGATATGTCACTTATCATGAAAGATTTAGGAAAGACAGCTCTCGAAGCACAGTCAACAGACCTAAATAATGATCAGATCGTTGATGTTGTAGATTATTCACTCGCTCTTTATTCTTTATCTCACAATATATCAGATGATCAAATTAAGCTTATCGCTCCCCCGCCCATAACATCGTCAATTCAGCCCATCACACCAACCGATACTGCATCTCCATCTCCTACCCTTGCTTCAACGCCTACTCCATCTCCCTCCGTTGCCCCATCTCCCATCGTAACACCTACTCTCCTCCCTTCCCCAACCCCCCTTCCAACAGCCACACCTATCCCAAGACTAGGGAAAGACTGTGTGAACGGCACAGATAAGATCACGCAGTCAATCAACAGTGACTGGGAACTCAACGTATTACCCATTCCTTATCGTGATACAAACAGTCAGTATAGATGTGTCCCTGCTGAACATATAGTCCTTCATTGGAGTGGGAGTTCATCCTTTCGTGGAAATGGAGCTACCTGGGGGACTTTAAACACAAGAAATCGTATGTGTGGACTGGCAATTGATAATAAAGAGATACTGCAGATGTCCAATTTTTATGATGACAAGGTTACGTGGGAAGGATGCTCTGCACTTGATAATGCGATAAATATCGAGATAAACGGAACGCAGTTTGACCTTTGGTACAACAAGGCTTGCCAGATTGTAAATCCGACATCAAACAATGCGCTCTCCTCCGGTGAATTAGAGAAGAAAAAGCAGGAGACTGCAACAGAGTATGGAATCTCACCTAATGTCCTTGATTGGGAAAATGAAAGATATGTCTCAATCATGGAAGAACAGGAAGAAAGGGTGCTTAGCGCAATACAGTATCTTTTTATGTACTATGATATTCCGAAAGAAAATGTTACCGGCCATTTTAATGTAGATTCAGGAACAGGAAAACCTGATCCCGGCCCGCGCTTTCTTGAATGCATTAAGAAAAAGCTATAATATGAAGATAAAAAGCATAAAAGTATCCGGCTCCCTTATATTAGCCGCATTTGCCCTTGTTTTTACCGGTATCCTTGGAGGTGTTGCTCCCATATTTTTGAAAGTAGCTTTAAGGGAGTTTACCCCTTTTGAGATCGTATTTACCCGTTTTTTCTTTGCATTCATAATCCTTTTTCCAATACTTCTTGCAAAAAAAGGTTTTCGCGTGTATAAAAAAGACTTCGTCCGTATCTTATTTGCATCGCTTTTTTTTGCAGGAAATATATTTCTTTTTATTTTTGGCCTTCAATATACAACAAGCATATCGTCTCAGCTCTTATACCTTCTCACTCCTACTCTTGTCATCATCCTTTCTTTTTTCTTTTTAAAAACACGCGTACAGATTCATCATCTTATAAGCATAATAACTGGTCTTTTAGGCGGAGTCATACTGATTGGAAGAAATACTACATCCGTTGAACTTATAAACTCACTTGGCACAGCATATGGGAATCTCATCGTTTTGGGAGCGGTATGTTCGTGGGCAGGATATATCATGGTCACTAAAAAACTGAGCTCTCTCTATTCACCTCTCTTTCTTCTTGCCTGCAACTGTTTTGTGACTGCGGGCCTTTCCGTATTTTTCCTTTTGAGGCAGCATAACAATATCTTTTCAATATACCATGGAGCTTCTTTGCAGGCTATACTTAGTTTGATTGCGCTCATCACCCTAAACTCCATTGGCTTTTTCTTTTTGTTTCAATGGGCGATAAAAAGAGTATCTCCTTTTATGGCATCAACCACTACCTATTTCGGACCCCTCTCTGCTGCTTTTTTTGGGGTATTGCTGTTGGGTGAAAAAATTACAATTCCTCTTATAACCAGTGCCTTTTTTATCTGCATTTCTGCTTTTTTTACGTTCGTTAATAAGATTAAGACTTAGTTCTCTTTTTCTCTTCTAAATATGCCTCCATCATGTCAAATAGCTTATCAATGAGCACTGGATCAGTAACTTTAATCTGGTAACGTGTACCAACCCAATCCAGAAATTCCTTTCGTTGTGCACGCATTCTCTTATAATGTGCGGTTTCTCTGAAAGTTACATGTTTATGACGATCTTTAATGTGTACAATTTTTTTTCCTTGGCCAAATAAGTCTGGAAATATGGACGATTGAAGAAATAACCGATAAACATTATGACTTAATGGATATGTTTTATGAAGCCAACCCAAAATCCAGTCTTCTATAGAACAAAATGTGGGTGTAGTCGAATCTGTACCATCATCTTCTTTATATTCTCTAATAAGATCAAAAAAATTATCCATAGTATCAGGCTTTATCTGCATAACGCCAATATCAAAACTTAGTGCAAGAGCTCCCAAGACTTGAAGTCTACTCTTCTCCTCTTCCGCCAAATTTAATTCATTTAAGAATTTATCTCTTTGTCTTTCTGTTTGAGCATACTGTGTGCTATAAACAATATATTTAAGTTTTTTTACGGTTGTTGGAAGATGTTTTTCATCAAAAAGAGATGGATATTTTTCAGCAAGTAATTGTATATATGATCGATATGGCGAATTTTCAGCAAATATCCTATGTTCTATCCTTCTCATAGACTCACTTTCATGGTTGGCCTTTCTTTGTATTATGGTAGCTTTTTCCTCATCATAATAATATCGACCAATATCATGTAGCCCAAGCCCTGCAAAAAGAAGAATTATGTCTTCTTCTTGCCCATTTAACGTATTCTCTACCGTTTCGTTTTGAAAATGGCTATTATCTAGTTCAAGGACCTGACTATCGACATGTTTTACTGACGATCCATTTATAGTGTATGAAAAGTGATCCGCTGCATTTATTAAAACTGCTCGTCCGTCAATCGTGAGCCTCCTTATAGAAGGAGCGGCTGCCATGACAGATGTAAGTATGGGATCTATATGGCTAGTTCTATCATGGTAATGGCTTCCGAGATTAGGATGTTCTCTTTCTACAATACTATAAATAAGTCCAAGAGTATCTCGAAGGCGCTCTCTTGACTCAGTATAAGGATATAGGTAATTTAGAAGATTCTCTCCAGGGAAAAGAAGCTCATGTGCCTGGGGTAGTTCGGGAACTGAAGCTTTGCGACGTGTTGATTCTGGGGCCATTTGTATATTATAGTATAGACCTATAATATTTGCAATGACTCCTGTGGTAGTTTAGAGCTTGTTTTTTATATCGTCAATGTCTTTATGTATTTGTTTTTTTAGCTCATCCATACTGCTAAAAGATTTTATTTCTCGTATAAAAGAATTAATTGAAAATGTTACCTCTTCTCCATATATGTTTTTATTAAAGTCTAAAATGTGTATTTCCAAGATGGGTACTGTCTCTTTATGTAACGTCCGTGGTCCAAAATAAAGTGCTCCTTGATATGTTTTGTCTTTATAGATGACCGTTGAAGAATAAATACCCTGTCTCATAAGGCTTGGAAGGATATGGGGATCAAGATTCACTGTTGGAAATCCTATCTGTCTCCCATTCTGAGCTCCCACTACTACTTTTGCCTTATACCATGTTACGTTAGTCATTTTTGAGCGTTGCTACCTTATAGATGGAAAATAGAACCACGATCGTCCCTAATATTTGAGTAACTGATAGCGGGTTCTTAAAATATACAAAATCGATAATCACAGCCGAGGCAGGAAAAACAAGCTCGCAGATCGCACTTACTTTCCCCTCAGTTTTTCTCAGACCAAAATAATAGATAAGCTGTGCGACCATACCGGTTGTCAGAGTGATCGCAAGCAAAGTCCCCCACTGTGATAGGGTTACATTTGCCAAGGATGCGGTCTGCCCAAAAATAACAAGAATGATAAGGGCAAAAATGGGAGCTACCAGAAAACGAAGATATGTCGCTGTGATAAATGAAACCTTTCTTAAAAGTATCTTAGAAAATGAGGTCGTTGATCCCCACATGACTCCAGCCAGTAGAGCAAAGATCGCTGCAATGAGAGTATCATTGCCGGGCGTAACATTTATGCGAAGATCTTTAAATGTGACAAAATAAGATGCGACTATGGCAAGGATTGCCCAAACAAAGAATTTCTTTGATATTTTTTCTCTTAGTAAGATCGCGGCCATACTTATGGCCCAGATAGGTTGAAGTTGCTGCAAAAGCACGACCACAGAAAATTGAATGAAGTTAACCTTAGCTAGGGCTGCAGTATAAAAGATAGTTCCCAGAGCCCCGGAGAATAATCCAAGTATCCCCACGACCAACCACTCTTTTGCGTTAAGCACCCTTATTTCTTTTAGCACACGCTTCAAATAGAAAGGTGTCATGAGCACAAGACCAACTACATGCTCCAAACAAACGACTGTTGCAGCGGGTAATGAAAAAAGACTTCGGCGAAGCAACCCATCAACACTCCATAAAAAGGATGCAATCATGATAAAAATTGGACCTGTTTTATTGGCCTTTTTCATAAAAAAACCCCTTTCGGGGCAAAAAAATAACAACATTCTTTCTTTATACCCGACTATAACGGTCGCTGTGGGAGTTACACCCACTCATCCTCGCCCAAAGGGCGGGTCGTAGAGTATACTACCGATCATGAATTTCATAAAACCCCGAAAGAATTATGTAAAGAATACGTAATATATTTAAAATATGCAAGTAGATTTATACTATGTATGCAGTCTTACGGATTTTTTTCCTTCAATCGTATAACTTTTCAACTCATTCCCTACGTGCAGTCTTGTATCTGTTTGATATATTTGTATTATCTTTTGATAGTTTGTACTTACATCAAGTGTAAGTTCAGCTACAGTATCTAATAGCTTTAGTTCTTCGCCTTTAAGCTCTGATTCCTTTTCAAATTGCTTGTCAAAAAATGCTGGATAATCCCACGGAAGAAGCTCTACTCTGTTTAAAGATGCATAATCCCGAAGAAGGTCTGCTCTGACAAACCACAGTCCTTTAATACCGATAAGATGAACCCCATAAAGGTTTGGATCTGTTTTCTTTTTCCTACAAAGCTGCCATGCTTTTCCTGAAAGAATAAATTCATCGTTTGTAAGATCAAAATGATTTAGGTTTGAAGAAATGTTATGATGTGCACGTTCTTTTTTACCTATCTCACTGTCAACCATAATCCACCTTCTATCCTTATCACTCCAGTATTCACATATCCAATGATCACTAAAAAGACCCTTACGGAAATATGATGCAAATCCACAACGCAAACGTGCTGGAATATGATGTGTACGAAGTATCGAGCAAAGAAGTATGGCAAAGTCTCTGCATGAACCGATAAAACGTTTTTCTGGAGTCCGCTCGTTCGTAAGAGATGATGGATCTAATTGGTGAATAATGTGAAGAATGTCTTTAATATATCGAGTGTCTGACTCGTTTTTCCTTTGTTCAGGAAGTATCAGATTATAAAAGGGGTGCAACCCATCCCTGTGAACTATAAGGCCGTGTACAATATCACATAGGTCAGGGATTGATATCGGCAAATCTTTATAGAGGTATTGATATTCTTGCGGATCAGTAAATATACTGTGAGTGCGATAATAGAGGAGCTCTTTACTCTCATCAATATGCATAAATAAGTGAGCCCACTGGGACTCGAACCCAGAACCAACAGCTTAAAAGGCTGCTGCTCTACCAGTTGAGCTATAGGCCCTGTTGAAAACTTAATAATTGTATCAATCTAAATACGTATTATCAAGGAAAAACTCATGAGTTTGCCTTATGATTCTCTAATATCCCTCAATCTTCTACTCTCAACTCTTCTGGTTGTGGTTGAGAGCCATTGTTTGCGAATACGAAGACTCAAAGGGGTTACCTCAAGCAACTCATCGTCAGCGATAAAATCAAGGCTTTGCTCTAAGGTAAGCGTGGTTGGTGGAATGATGGAGACTGATACTCCCTCACCTGATGATCGATTATTAGTAAGCTGTTTTGCTTTACATATGTTTACTTCAATGTCGTCAGATTTGTTGGCTACTCCAACCACCATGCCCTCATATGTCTCTGTACCATGTCCAATAAACAACGTCCCGCGATCCTGAATCTTTCCTATTGAATAATTAAAGGCTGTACCAGGTTTGACAGCCACAAGCGCGCCATTGCGAAGCATCTCCATCTTTGTGCCTTTGGGTTCATATCCTAAAAAATATGAATGGATCTGGGCAGTACCTCTTGTTTTGGTGAGAACGGAGTTGCGAATACCAAGCAGATTTTGACTTGCTATCTTGTAAACAATTCTCGTGCGTGAAGATTCTTTTTTCATGTCAAGCATTGAAGCGTGTCTTTTTCCCATTTCCTCAGTGATAAGGCCAAAAAATTCATCATCAACCTCAATAGTTACTTCTTCGTATGGCTCACAGATCTCACCATCTATCGTTTTATAGATGACCTGGGGTTTTGAAACTTCCATCTCATATCCCTCTCTACGCATAGCTTCAATAAGCATAGCCAGATGTAGTTCTCCGCGACCAGCCACGATGAATTTTGCCGTATCACGATCATCTTCGACCCTTAATCCTAAGTTTGTTTCGATCTCTTTCATGAGTCGTTCTCTAAGCTGTCTTGATGTGGAATATTTTCCTTCTTTCCCGGAAAATGGACTAGTATTTGGACCGATCGTAACTTTTATCGTCGGTTCTTCAACTGCAATAGTTGGTAAACTTTGCGGAAAAGCCGGGTCACAAACGGTCTGACCGATGGTAAGATCCGGTATTCCAGCTATGGTTGCGATATCACCTGATGATACTTCGTCAACCTCTACACGATTCAATCCTTTTGTCGTATAGAGTTTTTGCACTTTATAAACTCCAATTGTCTTGTTGTTGTCAACAAGAGCTACCGATTGGTCTTTCTTTAAGCTACCTTGATTTACTTTTCCGATACAAAGTCTTCCAACATAATTGTCATAATCTAATGTAGATATAAGCATTTGAAGGGGTTTGTCTTTATGCTTAGCAACATCCGGAAACTCCCGGATGATCGTATCAAAAAGTGGAATAAGATCGCCTTTTGTATCTGTAGTATATGTATCAGGAAGTTTGTAAAATGCCTTACCATCACGTCCAACCGCATACAGTGTGACAAATTCTAAAGAAGTATCGTCATCTGCAAGCTCTAAAAATAAGTTTTCTACTTCATTCATCACTTCCTCAGGTCGTGCATCTTTTTTATCTATCTTATTGATGACAAGTATGATCTTGAGACCTGTTTGAAGGGCTTTTTTTAATACAAATTTTGTTTGAGGAAGAGGTCCTTCAGCTGCATCAACCAGAAGGATGGCACCACTCGCCATATTGATAGTCCGTTCTACTTCTCCACCAAAATCAGCGTGTCCTGGAGTATCAATGACATTGATCTTTGTATCTTTATAAAAGATAGAGGTGTTTTTTGCGAGGATTGTTATCCCCTTTTCTTTTTCAAGTTCGTTTGAGTCCATGATAAGCTCTTGACTCATTTCCTTTTGATTGTCGCGAAATGAATGTGTTTGCTTGAGAAGTGCATCAACAAGCGTAGTTTTGCCGTGATCCACATGAGCGATAATGACAATGTTTCTGATTTCCATATGCTTATATATGAATACATTCTTCGCGTAATATTAGTTAGCTGAAGAAAAAATATCCCTTACTGCTTAAGTAGTCTATTATACTATTTTGCTAGACAATAAACAATCTTAAAAGATAAGACTTATAAACTCCAAATAAATATGGAGCGAAGAAGCCGAAGAAAATAGGATGAGTTTGAGGAATTTAGCTGCATTCTATTATTAGTACGCACGATTTGGTCACGTGAAGTCGCTGATTGCGATAGGTAAACTCCTGTAGTTAATACGTATGGGATCCTCCATATAGCAAGCGCTAGGATTAAGAAAACTATGATACCGATAAGCAGGTTTGGATCTATGCCCTTTTCTCTTTTTTGGACTACTAACTCACTTCTTTTAAAGCCAACCTTAGACTTTAATAGCTCCCAAATCGTAAAAAGTAATGCAGAGACGGAAATAAAGTATCCTATATGTTCAATCTTGCTCCGCTCAAATCTAAGATAGAAATCTCCCTCAGCTTTAACTATCATAGCATCAGGAGCTGCTCGATATAGAGCTAATCTATGCCCTTTATCATCGTATGCATGCCAGTTAGGAAAATAGGGAATTCGTACATAAACATATGACTTTTCAGTGGTATTTAGTCTTATATGATATCCATTTTGTCCACCAGATATGATCTGCGATGGTATAGAGGAAGAACTTGCTTGCAAGGACGCTTTTTCATCCATCCACCACTCTTCAACAAACTCTTTCCATTTTGTATGATCAATAAAGACTGGCTGTTCAATAATATGGACTAAATCCGGAGAAAAAATATAGAGATAAAATGTTTGTGTAAATTTATTATCATTCACGATGACCGGTAAAGTTAGTTTTTTTTGAGAGATAAAAGAGAGAACAGATGGTGATATAGGTTTAAGGCTCAATAACCAACTAATCCCTAGATCCTTCACGTGTTTGGAAATGAGTTTTGATAGGGGTGGATATGTCTTTGTTCCCCAGATAAAAGATGAAGTGTCCAGTTCTTTTAAGAGGCTGTTCACAAAAACGCTTTGACCTGTAGACTCAACAAATCCCCCATTTAGAACTTCTCTATCATTAAGCATGAGCTGTGAATACATATAATGAGGAGAACGTGCCCGAATAAAGAGACTGTCCGTATCAACAACCACAAGACCTCTTCCTTCTGGCAAAGATCTTATGAGAATCTGCATCCCAGGAACATGTACTGTCTTAAAATAAAAGGTTTCCTGGATGTTCACGATCAAACTCAACAAAAAAATAAGCAAACTAAGTACAACGCCCATTGTTTTTCTATTCCAAAGAGATAATGCCTGCGATATGATTATCCCCATCCATAAATAGACAAAGATAAACAGACGATATATATGCATCGGATATGAATCGTTATTAAAAGATAATCCGTATTTACTTATGACCATAAATAGAAGAAAAACAATGAAAAGTGAAAAAATGACACGTACGTTCGTAGATTTTTTTATATAAATAACAAATAGCGATAAGAGAAAGGCAACAAGAAAAATACTGCTTAATAATAGTGGTTTTTTGATAATAACTCCCGTTTGATATTGAAAAAAATAGAGATAGGGTATGATCCAAAAGGCACATATTAAAATACTCAAACAGACGTGAATAATATATTGTTTTTTATTATCATGAAAGTATAATACAAAATACGCAAGCGAACTTATTATTGCAGCTAGTGCAGTGACTAAGTGACTTACCATAATAAGGCTAAGACATATGCTTGATATAAGGAGAAACGGGTAAGAAACACTTCCCTTTCTCAAAAAATACAAGTACCAGAAGTAGAAAGGAAGAGCAAAGAAATTACTCACCAACCCTATCGCAAACGTACTGTAGAAATCACCTCCTACATGTCCTTTTATTATAAAAAGCATGATAAATATCCAGATATAGGCCAAGATCCTTCCTCTATGCGAAGCGATAATACTTTTCAAGAAGAAATATATGCTAAAAGGTAGTGAGATAAGTGTTGATGATATGATGATTTTATATGATAGCTCAAGATTGTGGATGATCTTAGTAAGACCTCCAACCAACCAATGAAATAACGGAGGGTAAAAATATCCCTGAGGATATCCACCAAAAGCCAGACGATTCCATCCCTGGAACCAAGGCCATAATACCTCTCCATGGGAAGAAGCATTAAGGTGCAGCTGCATATCCCAAGCAGATAAATCAGAACGCCAAAACAACACCAAGTACGTTCCCATCGCAAAAGCAATACATATCAATATGGATTTTCTGTACATAGTAGTATTTGACCTATCCCACCCATCAACGTCCTATTTTTAATACGGATCGTGATTGGTATGGGTTCATATGTCTCAACCAATATTGGCACAATTTGTGGCACAAACGACGCGTCTTTTCTACTAAACTTTCGTTTTGTACCAATAAATACATCAATATCATCATCTGCATAATTAATAACCATATAATTCATTTTTTGCTTGGGATTCATAATGGTCCTGTACTCATAAATGGAAGACTGTTTCTGCATGAAATAAGGAAGTGTAACGGTAAAAGACTTATTCGATGCTGTTACGTCGAGTTTTTTTATTTCTTCACAGAAGAGGGGAGTTTTTAAAAAATAATGATTCTTATTTGAATATTGAGGGAAGATGTATTTACCTTCGGTCAACAAAAAATAGGGAAAATATAAAAGAAACACTATTATAACAGCCCAGATCTTATGGTTTTTTAAATATGGCAAAGATATCTGTATACCTCGTGCAGTAATAAGAAATACAAGAGGTGTTAGGATGTACCAATGACGAAAATACGTGAACGTTAAAAATGTATTCATCCCTATCCATGCAAAAAGTAAATATACATACACCATCCCCCCATCTTTTCTTTTCAAAATATCATAGACACCGATGCAAAAAAATGCAAACCACGGACCCCAGAAGTAGAACAGTTGAAAACATCCATGAAAAAGCATAAGAACAAAATCTTCAAGCAGGATAATATCAATAAGTCTGTTGTCGAGGAAAACATGGCCAGCAACTAAATGATAAGGAATAACACACAAAACAGGAATAATAAAAGCAGCTATATGAAGAAGCTTCATTCGTTTTGTGATTATAAGGAAAATGAAAATCAAAAAAAGTAATTGAAAACCCACAAGACGGGTTAACACCATGAGCCCAATCAAAATACCAGTAAATACTGACATCTTCCATGAAGGCTTATATAAAAAATCATGCAGATATATGAGCATTAGTGAAAAAAGAAAAATAAAAAGAGCTTCACTGTAAAGCGAAATGGCATAGATAAGATTTAACGGAAATAAAAGGAAAAGTAAGATATAGATATGTTTATCTTTTAATGTAATTTTGTCTTTACCGTAACGCTCTATAAGAATATTGAGTACAAATCCGGTACAAATAATGAAGATTATATTCATGAGCCTTGCAACATGTGGTTTATCAAACAATGAGAGCAAAAGAGGGTATAGAAAAGGATTTGTTGACTCAAATAGTATAAACGCTCCCCTCTCACGTATTGCCGTAGCCTGTACCCAGTAAAAAGTCTCATCCCCAAACAATCTAAAAGAAGGTAAAAAGAAGATGGATATAAGCGTGAAACCTACGAAAAACGCGGCATACCATATAAGCTTTTTTTTCAGATTCATCGTCTTTTTTATTGTAGAAAACAGAATAAATTACTAGTATACTTTATTTATTACTAAAATGTTTATTTCCAGAACATATTTACCCACAGCAGTTATTGTGTTATTGATTACTGTGCTTATCGGTTCTAAACAGCTTCTATTCCCTAACCCTTACAAAGATGCCTATGTACCAGAAGATGGATCAGTACTTGGCACTTATGACTATCCACCTGCGTGTAATAAATCTATGGGTGATGCCAACTGCGACCGCTTTGTTAATAATTTGGATTATGTAATATGGAAATGTGAGTTCTTAGGAAATGGTGTTTGCACAAGTCCTGCATCAAATAAAAAGGCGGATTTTAATGCAGATAATAGAGTAACACTCGTTGACTATGAGATTTGGAGAGCAACAAGCACAAATCAAACCGTAACAAACACCCCCATCCCTCCAACAGTCACCAAAACCCCAACAGTCACAAGAATCCCACCCACTATTACGCATTCTCCTCCATTTACCACTATAACGCCGTTTGCAAGCATATTCCCTCCCATTGATCCACCACCCGGAACAGGGTGTAACTGCGTCAAGACAAAGGGTACGCAGTGTCTAGACTGGGTGTGTCCTGTTACAGAATAATACTTTTAATACTAAATCGTTACTCGATCAAAACCTATAATAATTCTGGTATAAAATACCATATATACTATAAGCTAAGTATTTTAATCTTCTTTTCAAGACTACCTATACCTATAATAAATAAATCAAACGCAGAGCTTTCTGACAATACATAAATAGATAGCCCTCTATTATAAGAGTTCTGCTTTTTAATAAAAAATAATGTGGATAACTTGTGGACTAAAAAGTGAGGGGGTTGTTCGGGGACTTGGACTCGAACCAAGATACGCAGATTCAGAGTCTGCGGTCCTATCCGCCTCGGCTCGACAATTACTCGCCTCGTCGAGACGGGCCATTAGACGATATTTGTTCCGAGACTACGACTCGAACGTAGATACGCAGATTCAGAGTCTGCGGTCCTACCATTAGACGATCTCGGAATGAAGAAAAATTTCTTTCATTTTTTTTCTCCCAGCTCGTGATTTTAAATATTTTTCTCTTAAAATAGCATCTGTCTCATTTAAAAAATCTTCAACATATATTATACGCCACGGACGATACTTTCTCGTATATATTGACTTACCACTATTATGCTCTAGAAGCCTTTTTTCAACATTATTCGTATATCCAATATAGCTTTTCTTTACCACTATGCTCCTCAATATGTATATATAATACATTTGATGTGTCTAGTTTTTGATTACAAAATTAAGAATTTTACCCTGTACGTATATTGTTTTGTATGTTTTTCCTTCCAGATACTTGTTCACCTTTTCATCTTTTAGGGCTTTTTGTTCTGCCTCTGCTTGAGATGCTTGAGATACGAGAGTGATCACCCCACGCACCTTTCCGTTTACTTGGACTGGAATATTACGATAAGAACTCATGAGATCTTCTTGCTTGACGCTTGGCCATGGGCTAATACATATAGAGGTACTTTCTTTATATATCTCCCTCCATAGCTTCTCAGCCACAAATGGAGCAAAAGGAGACAATATTTGCAAGAACTTCTTGGCTTCAGTATAAGGCAAAGCCATACTCCCCTTCTCCCACTCATTTAAGAACTCCATCATCGAGGCAATTGCGGTATTAAACTTTGTTTGAGGTATGTCTTTCTCCACCTTATGGATGGTTTTATATAAAGAGTTGATAAGTGTTTTAGTACCTTCATCATCACCTCGTCCGTCTATCTTAGCAGAGTTATGATATATCTGCCAGATCCTGTTTAAAAACCTATATCCTCCTTGGAGAGCCGCTGTGGACCAGGAAATCTCCATATTAAAAGGTGCCATAAACATTTCATATATGCGAAGAGCATCAGCACCGAACTCTGCCACTACATCATCTGGGTTAATGACATTGCCAAAAGACTTACTCATCTTGCGATGATCCTCTGCCAGGACCATTCCGACATTGCGCAACTTCAAAAATGGTTCCGAGAAGTCTAAAAGCCCTAAATCCTGCAGTGCCTTCACCCAGAAGCGTGCATAAAGCAAATGCAAGACTGCATGCTCCGCACCACCTAAGTACCAATCAACCGGTAACCAGTGTTTTAAATCTTCTTTTTTCCATGGAAAATGTATCTCGTTTTGGTCGTCAGAAGAGGCAAATTTCAAAAAGTACCAACATGATCCCGCCCAGTTGGGCATCGTATCTGACTCCCTTCGTGCGGATAAACCGCACTCAGGGCAAGCCTCTTTTACCCAATCTGTCATTTGTGAAAGCGGTGACTCTCCAGTACCAGTTGGTTCGTAACTTTTGACATAAGGGAGTTTAAGAGGAAGAGATTGTTCAAGTATTGGGAACCATCCCGCCATCTCTCCTTGTATACTTTGATCTACTTTAGATATAGATTGATGTTCTTTTTGAAAGGATTTACCTGCTTTTGTATCCCACCAAGATATGCCCTTTTTTGCGCAGGATTCACAAAATACCATAGGTATCGGCTCACCCCAGTATCTTTGACGGGAAAAAATCCAGTCACGAAGGTGATAGCTTGCAACTCGTTTACCCCAACTATTCTTCTCAATATAATCCATTGTTTTTTCAAGACCCTCAGCAAAATCAAGTCCGTCCAAAAATTTCGAGTTCATCATTTTCCCTTTCATCCCCTTCACAATGACTTGATCCGCCCGCTCTATAGGTGATCTATCTCCATTTTTTCCTTCAACCACACGAATGATGGGAAGCTTAAATTTTTGTGCAAATTCGAAATCCTTATAGTCATGTCCTGGACATCCCTGTACAGCACCTGTTCCTACATGTCCCACTACAAAATCTGAAACCCAAACCGGTACATTCCATCCTCCAACATGATTGTATGCGTAAAGACCTGTAAATACTCCCGTTTTCTCTCTTCCTTCCGCTTGTCGGTCAATATCCGTTTTTTTGATCGATTTTTCATAGTAATCTGTTACATTTTTACGCTCTGTTGCTGATACTTTGATCTTTCCTTCTATAATTTTTTTAACCAAGTGATGTTCGGGCGCAACCACAATAAAAGTCATGCCAAAATTAACCGGAGCCGTGGTAAAACAGATTATTTCCCCAATTGGGATTTGGTCATTGGAATTTACAATTTTATAGGTAATATTTATCCCTTCTTTTTTCCCAATCCAGTTCCTTTGCATCGTAAGTATCCCCTCCGGCCAGTCCAAACCATCTAAGTCTTTGAGCAATCGATCTGCATATGTGGTGATCCGGAAGATCCATTGAGGTAGGTCTTTTTTTGTGATAGGTTTACCGCACCGTTCGTGCGTACCATTTGGCAAAACCTCCTCTTCAGCCAGACCCGTCTTGCAGCTTGGACAAAAATTGATTGGTGTATTTTTCTTATATAGAAGCCCCATCTTAAAGAACTGGATAAAAAGCCACTGAGTCCATCGATAGTACTCTGGATCTGTCGTTGAGAACTCGCGACTCCAATCGTAGGAAAGTCCGAGAGACTGCATCTGACGCTTAAAGGTAGCAATATTTCCCGGCACAATATCTAAGGGGTTTTTTTGAGCTTTTATCGCCGCATTTTCAGCTGGAAGCCCAAACGCATCCCACCCCATAGGATGAAGCACGTCATACCCGCTCATTTTAAAATATCGGGCTAAAACATCTGTACCTGTATAGATCCTCACATGCCCCACATGAAGCCCTGAGCCTGAGGGATACGGAAACATGGAGAGACAGTACATTTTTCCTTTGCCCGCTGTAGCTTGAGGGGAGGAGGGTTTTTCCGTTAAATATACCTTTTCTTTATTCCATAAATCTTTTATCTTATCTTCAAACTCTTTTGGCAAATATTTTGTCATATGATAGTAGTATACCAAACCTTAAACCATTCACCCAGAGTCGAATTTATCAAGCAGATTCATCGCTTCTCTTTTTTTCTCTTCTGTTACTTTGACCACAACTACCCCTAAATCGTATTGTCCGTATAGGACAATTGAATCAAGAGGTGCAAGAAGGATACTGGGCAAGGCTATAAGATCCTCTTCTCCTTGGATGACTAGTTGTTGAGTATGTCTATCCTTAAACCATCTGTCACGCAATACTCTTACTTGTTTTATCACAGATTGGCTAATAGTTCCCGGTGTATTGCGATATTGTCTTACATTTTTAACTTTTAACTTTGAACTTTGAACTTTTGAAAGGGGCTCTCTACGACTCTTATAATCAATCACTGCCACTGATGGCTGAAATCCTTCTCTCCACAAGCTTCCCGCAATGATATCTCCTATAGCAATAACCATGGATGGGTTGTTCTTTTCAATAGTATGTATTATCTTGTGTACGATTTCCTTTCTTTGATGATAAGTACCGCGGATTAGGTCGCCCAACGGCTTTCTTAATAAGGTACGAAGTCCATCTGGCAATAAAAGTGGCGCTTTGTCAATAAGCCACTTATAATAATTATTTCCGCTTCTATCTATATCCCCATAGCGTATCCGATCTGATGAAATCACCTGCCCGTCCCCCCCTTTTACAAGAGGAACAACGATTACGTTTAAGGGCTTCATATGAGCTTCTTTCCTTTTTTTATTTATGAGTAAGGCTCCGTTTTTTGTTGCTGATGTCACAAGTATTGCATCAACACTCATATCTTTAAGTGAATTACCATACACGTTCGTTAAAGATATTAGTTTTATTTCTTGAGAATTTTTTTTAATGGTGGATATATATTCACGTATTCCTTTTTCACGAACTGCGTATGTTTCAATGGTGCTTGCAAGTATTTTGTGCCTATATAACAGCTCTGTGGTGATACCTATCGTCACTTTTTTACCTATTGTTAAGGCTGTTTTGAGAAACAGTTCGTGCCCAGCATGAAAATGGTCAAATGTGCCACCGAGAATAATATGATTGTATTGTTTCATGGTATTTATGTCATCCCGGCGAAGGCCGGGATCCAGGTGCTTGGATTCCCGTCTTTCCCAAAGGGAAGTCCTTGACTCACGGAGATAACAAATATGTGTATTTTATCATGCTTTCATATACAATGAATACATGAATTTCATGATTACCCCGCTAACATATGCCGAACTTCCTTCTTTTTTTCCGGTTTTCTCCTCAGTTTTATCCAACGAGTTTCCCAGTTATAGTAAAAAGACCGTCCGTTATCTATTAGAAGAGATGTATACGCCGACCAATTTTACGTATTGGCTTAAAAATAGACTTAAGACCATCTTTGTTGCAAAAAATGAAGCGCAGACAATAATCGGTTTTGCGGTCATTGATGAGCCGTACGGAGGAGTATCTCTATGCCGTTGGCTTGGAGTAGTAAAAGAGTATCAAAAAATGGGTGTTGGGAGTGCTCTTGTAGAGATGTGGATAGAACAAGCTATCAAAACAAGATGCCACAAGGTAGAACTTGCAGCTCAACCAACCGCAAGGGAGTTTTATGAAAAAGCAGGACTTACCCTTGAGGGACTACGAAAGAAATCATATTTTGGCATTGATCAATACGTGTTTGGGAAAGTGGTCGCAGATCCACAAGCAAATAAACTGCTTAATTGAAGTTATTATCTTACTTCTACGTTTTCTTTTATTCTGTTTGAAATAACATTGACGGGAACATGCAGTTCATAGACTATATCAGAGGAGCCCCATTGTTTTACCTTAATTACAATTGTGCGTTGTCCAACTGTAGAATAAGTACACTCAAAAATCTTATAATTATATGGTTCTATAGACGTATTAAATGAACTCCTTGGATAATCACAGCTTATTTGATACTCATAATTATCATTAACACCAATGCTTATGTTGGTTACTGTTTCTAATTTTAATTTTGTACTCGTAGATATCGTATATGGTTCTCTTACGTTAGTGTGATCTACTTCAGACCCTAGGATAGCCTCAATATAATTATCAAAATAACTATTATACTTATTGCTATTATTACCATAAAAAGAACTGGCATTAATATAACCTGTTCTTCCCCACATTTCTCCTTCTTTCAATAAAAAAATTTTTGGTACTCCACATATCCTTGATCCTTGAATATATCTGTAGGTTTGTTGTTCATCATTTAGTTTTTGAAAAATAACTGAATCATTTACACATACATATGGAGCGTTACAAACATAGATTCTTCCCGCATTGTTCGCATAGCTCCAAGAAGGTTTTCCAGCGGGATTATTATTACTTATCTCATAAATTTGCAACTTATCCCCAATGCATGGACCACCTTTTGTACCTGGTTGCGGTAATAGGTTAGTATTTTGATTTATATTGTTTGATGGGATCGTTGGATAACTAAATAAGATAGAAGAGGTAGGATTAACAGATGGCGTTGGTGTAAGCGTTATGATTGGTAATGAAGTAGAAGTATCGGTAACTGTAGGCACTCCACTCTCCTTTATCTCACACACATACATGTTAGGAGTATTATTTGTTGAGGTATAGATGACAGTCTGCACAACACACGCTTCTCCTGCATTGCATTTACTAAGATCGGAAGTTGTACAGATTCTACATTGTTGTAATGAAGGATATGCAGAAGGAGCAGAGGTACCCATATAACAATAAGGACCTTCAGCTCTGGACTTAACAGAAAGAGTATAGGAAGAGAAGTATCTATATACTAATACGATACTAACAAGGATACTAATAATAAGAATTCCCATTAATGTTGATTTAGGAAGACAAAGTTTGGTTGATGGATGCATAAATACAATATAGTTAAATCTGTACGGATTGTAAAGGAGTGTCACATAATTTAGTTGGATAACCACCCCCCTAGGGGGGGATGGAAATCCAAACAAATTATACTTATGCTTGAGGTGCGTCCGTTGGGGGCGCTGTACTTACCGTATTGTTTTCTCTTGGAGGTCGAGCCTCAGAGACTACTAACTTTCTCCCCATGTGTTCTTGTCCATTAAACATATCTATCGCTTTTTGTGCTGCTTCTTCTGTATCAAACTCAACAAATCCAAACCCTTTTGAACGTCCTGAGTCTCTAAATCTGATGATAGTAGCTGTGATAACAGTACCGGCTGAAGCAAAGTGATCTTTCAGAGCATTGTCGTCTGCATCATATGATAGATTGCCCACATATAGTTTCTTACTCATTGACAAATCACCTCCTTTAAAGAATCGCTTACAAAATAGTAATAACCGTAGGTATTGTTGATAAACCCTCTATTGAAGATAATAGAGAAAAAACCGAGGCTAGAAAAAAAAGGGATAAAATAGCTCACAAAGAGTCTTGCAAACGAAAAATTCACTAACTTTAAAAGAGTATAGCATAAGTATAAAGACGTGTCAAATAATATCAATGCTCTATGAAAATTGATATACTGAAAATACCACCTATGTTATTTAGTCGTCTGAAGATTGGAGGATGTATGTTGTTTGCGTTTTTAATAAGTGCTTTTTTCATGCGCTATATAAGTTTCTCTGAAACTCCCCTTTCTTCGTCCATTCCAACCTCCAACCTCATCACACAGTTGTCAGAAAAACCCCTCGCTCCTGTCTTTGACGCACAAAAACTCCAAGATGATGTCGTAAAAATACAAACAGTTATTACAACTATTCCTCGTTTTTCTCTTATTTCTCATAACACTACTCCAACTGTTACTGAATCACCCGTTTCAAATCAATCATCAGCCAATAGCTCGGACGGAATGGGTTTTGTGAGGCTACCCACTACCCGCCCTCCTGTATCATCAAGCAGTTTTTCTTCATATTCCTCAATAATCCGTCCTACCTCTTCTCGCTCGCCAACCTCAATACCCCCCACTACGACTAAACCTAAACCAACTAAAAAACCAACCGCAATACCCACACCAACAGATGAACCAATCAAAATACAACGTCCGGGAAAAAATTATGAAGAGATGCTTTCTTATGTATCAAAACGCGCCTGTGTTCCTCCTGCTATGTTTAAAGCGATTGGACAAAGTGAAAGCGGCGGCCGCCTCAACTCATTATCGGAAAGTGACTTTGTTTTGTTCAACCGCTATAACTGGTGGAACGAACCATCTACTTCTCAGGCAAAGGTCTGCTATGGTATTGCATACAATCATCATACCGGTCTCATACCGCAAGACGCTCAGTATGCAGGAGCACGCTGTATGGGCGCAGAACCTCCCAGTGTGTCCACGATCGACATACAGTCGCTTGGATTTCTCTCCATCTCTCAATGGGAAGAAGACTCATATCGTGATCGTGTCATAAAACTTATGCAGACAGATAAAATTGACAGACGGACTATATTTGATACGCATATGATTGCAGGACTCCATTTTAAAAATGTTAGTACATATAGGGACGACGATTGTGAAGACTGGGAAGCAAAATACATCGCAAAAGTAGCATGTAAATATCTTGGAAAATGCCACTATAACTTTACCACTAGAAAAGGAGATTACTGTCAGGAAACATGCGACAATTACAATAAATATACGACAGGAAAAAAAGCAAACTGTACTAATGTCTCCTCATACTTCGTAAACAATGGAGATGATGGAAAATGTACGTTTAAATAGGCTTTTTATTTTGTCACCTGGAACGATTTGACTTTTTGAAGTAGTTCTTTTGCCTCCTTATTTTCCTCAAAATGTCTACGGACAGGTTGGAGTAATTGATCGAGAAGTTTAATAACTGCTATCTTTAGATCCATCGGGTGAACCTGTTTTGCGGCAAATGCCGTTTCAAGTTCGGCATATGTCTTAAACGATACAGTCCCTCCAAACTTTGCAGGCCTTTCAATAACAAACTCCGGCCGACTTACCCCTAAGGTAGCTTCGCTACGGCAAAGTAAAGTGGGGTCGAAAGACTCAAAAATGATATATTTACAATATTCAAGTACTGGATTTTCTTTTATATCACCCTCCAGACAATAGGCTTTATTGATTTTTCGTTTTATATCTTCAGTCGTATCGGTCATGAAGATGGCATTGTCAGGATTTGATTTTGACATCTTATTCTCAACCGTTCTGGTAGCACGGTCAGCGCTTGCCGATGGCGGCTTACCCAAACCCATAAGCATATGATGCGATACAACCACCGGTTTCCAGTATCCAAGCTGTGGTCCAATTTCACGCGCCAACATGTTTACTTTTCTCTGATCCATTCCAAGCTGCGTAATCCTTGCTCCTAATCGAAAAATATCTGCTATCTGCATACAGGGATATATTATCTGGGCCGCAGTTAATTGTTCTGCTGAATCTTGTCTTCCCATAAATTCAGCTGTCCGGATAAAACGCGCTAATTTGTTTGTCATACCGACTCGTATCACCAGTTGCCAGTAATCGGAATCTTTTACCATATCTGAGGCCCATAGAAACTCCACTTTTGAAAGATCCATTCCTGAAGCTCGCCATACTTCAATGAAATATTTTCCTGTTGTCTTGAGCTTTTCCAGATCGCCACCCATTTTATTGTTGGTCAAAGCATGCCAATCTGCTACCCACATCTTAAATTTCACGCCCGCGCGTATCATCTTGTTTACATTGATTGCACGAAGTAATCCTTGTGCAATATGTATCTGACCTGATGGCTCAAAGCCATCATAGGCGATTAATTCTTCTTTACTTTCAAGTAAAGCCTTTAATTCATCCTGAGAAATGATTTCTTCTCCCACTTGGTTTATCAGATTAAGTCTGTCTTGTGTTTCCATATGTGTTTATTATAGTTTATTTTTGAGAAAATTAACTCATTTTTTGAGCAAATTGCTCATGAACTTGTAATATCATCTCTTGAGGGATGCCGGGAAAATTCCTCATCGGTTCAGTCGGAGCAAGAATCGTCTTTCTCAATCTTCCAAATAGCAGGTTAAGCGGCCCATCGTGAGGAGCTGAAATACCAGCACAAATAAATCCATTTTCTATCAATACATCAGTATATGCGCTTAAATGCGGATCAAATGTACTGAGAGGTAGCAGATCAAATGGGCTTTGATTTTCCTCAAAATCAAATCCGTTCCCTGCTTCATCCAACGCTAATAGATTAAAAGGAATGGTAAATTTCCGACTCAAGCCTACATTTCCATTGGATGAGAACTCAACTTCTGTACAAATCTGAGTTTCAAACCCATTCATATGCAGCAGGCTTTGAATAAGAGGAATGTTTACCTCTGGTCGATTGGGCAAAGCAATGAATGCTGGTCCAACTCGAACAGACTTATGGCTTTCTTTTTCAAGAGAAAGAAAGCCAAACAACTCTTGACGGTCCGGGCCAAAAGGTCCTGGATGATGAAATGCAGGTAGAAACGCATGTGGAATCATCCCAACTTTTTCCGGACAAAGAAGTGTAGCCTGCGAGCCTTGTCCGCCTTCAATACCTTCAAATGAAGCAGCCATACGAGTCTCTGCCACTAAAGGTCTGTGTTCATCCGTATCCTGTTTCCATTCTTCAATCAACCGTCTCATAAGCAATGAGGCGCCAGATCCTTCTGTCGCATTTGCTGCACGCCCAATCTCAATAGTATGTGGACTGAAGACAAGAGCAGCGCATGCATCTGGTCTTCCTTCTTTTTCAATAAACACAGGTCTCAGTCTTCCTGTCTCAAAATTCTGCTGAATCTGATCAACAGATGCGCTTAAATTGTGACGACCGTATGTTTGGTGTAATACATCTCCCATCCACTGCGCGCTCAATCCTGCCCCAAGTTCATGTAATCCTACAATGCTTCTTCCGTCTTTTAGATTAATAGGAAGAGGTTCATGTAAAACTCGACCTATCGTTTGTATATCAAATCTTTTAACTTCTATCATATTATGTGTTTAATTATTAATAAAACTAAAAAACCCGCCTTCTTGGCGGGGTTTGTGTTGTTGATTTAAACCATCACATTATCACCCGCCGATAGAGCAGTTGATAGTAGTAATACGAAACTTGTCTTGCTAATTTACTCTTATTTTTCATATTTGGTACAAAAAAAATCCCCCGCTTAGCGGGGGTTATTCATGCAAAATTACCTCCCGCTTACAGCTGGAAGTAATAATATGTTGAGGAAAAATGTGTTTTCATGATTTTTTTATTATACACCCTCTTTTCTTTTTGTCAATACCATTTATCTTATAGTATTTATTTTAAAACCACACGTCCGTCTACTGCGAATGACTCCCCCTCAACAATCATGAGAGGATTGATATCAAGCTCCATTAGCTCAGGATTTTCAGCAAAAAGTTTGCCTATCAAAGAAGCTACCATAAATAATTTACTTATATCAATTGGTTTTGATCCACGGAAACCGACAATAAGCTTCTTCATCTTAGTCGCCATAATATTTCGTTGAAAGACAGCCTCATCAAATGGATACACAAATCGTGCAACTTCCTGCAAAAGTTCAGCATATACTCCACCTAAACCAACCAAAACTACCGGTCCAAATATATGATCTCGCTTTGCTCCTACAATTAATTCATGTCCCTTCACTTGTTTCTGTACATATATATGCTCATCACCAGTGACGCTCGTTAGATCTTTCCAGGCTTTTATCAGCTCTTCTTCATCATGTATACCTGTCACAATACCTTTTACGTCTGTTTTATGAGTGATGCTATCTGAAGCTATTTTTGCCACAAGAGGATATCCAAGCTCTTTTGCCTTTTGTATAAGCTCATCTTTATTTGAGATAAGATGGAGTTTCACTGTTGGCACTCCAATCTCCTGTAGCAAGTTCATTGACTCACTCAAATTCAGTAATTTTTTTCCGTTTGGGATTTGGTCCACCAAATGGCGGATTGGAATTTGATTGGGATTTGAAATTTGAGATTTGGAATTTTTCTCTTCTTCTAACCAGTCTTTATATGCAATGATTTTTGCAATCGCAATGGGTAAAAAATCATAGCTTGAAAAACTCGCTATTTTTTTTTCTTCAAAGAAAGTATGGGAATGACCAACCGACTTTTCACCCATAAATATGGGGTAGATTGGAGTATCAAACCAATCCTGAGCATCAGCTATGACTGAAGCTGTTTCCTCGATCTCAGTGTTTGCCTGAGGAGTAAGTAGGATGACGACTGCTCCCGTTCGTTTTTCTTTCATGGTGGCGCGGATTGCTGATTTATAGTGAAAAGCAGAAGCATCTCCTAAAAGGTCTATTGGATTATGAAATGAAACTCTTCCTGATCCCATTGACTTGACGATCCCCTGTTTTACTTCCTCGGTGATAGTGACAAGTGACATGTTTCGCTTTATCAGCTCATCTGTTAATAAGACACCAACTCCCCCTGCGTTTGATAAGATCAAAATATCTTTGGATATTGGGGCACGTTCGTATGCATACAGCTTCAATAAAGCCATAAATTCAAACAGCTGTTTTGCACGGATAGCGCCGCATTGTTCAAAAACGGACGAATAAATTGCATCATCCCCCATCATACTTCCTGTGTGTGACACTGCTGCCTTTGACCCTTCTTCCGTGGATCCTGATTTGAGGATAACAACTGGTTTCTTGCAAGCAACCTCTCTTAAAACCTTCATAAAACGTTTACCATCCTTCACGTCTTCCAAATACATGGCAATCACTGCGGTATTTTTTTCCTCACTTAAGAATTCTAAAGCGTCACATTCATCAAACGCCGTCTTATTTCCAAGACTTATAAAGTAGGAAAACCCGAAGTTTTTATGATCTGCCATATAATCCACCATCAAACTTCCCAATGCTCCTGATTGAGAAATACATCCAATATTGCCAACCGGCGCAGAGTGTTTTAGAAATGTCACGTTCGTACCCGAGACAGTGCTTACAAATCCAATACAGTTTGGTCCGAGCAGGTTCAAGTCGTATTTTTTTATTTTTTGAGCTAAGACCTCTTCTTTCAAAGCGCCCTGTTCACTCGTTTCTTTAAATCCAGCCGCAAATATAACTACATTTTTACACCCATTTTCTTTTACCTCATCAAGCATCTTGAGAGCTATATCTCCCGGGACGGCTAATACAACCAGGTCAACCTGTTTCCCAACTGATGCAAGGGAGGGATAGACCTGTTTGCCAAGAAGCTCTTTGTATTTCGGATTAATAAAATATACCTCTCCTTTGTATCCTTGGTTAAGAAGGCTTCTTGCCACCAAATAGCCTACTTTTTTTACATCCTCAGATACTCCAACGATGGCAACAGAGCTCGGATTAAAAAAAGATTGAAGAGACATATGTAAAGTATACATAAATTATGAGGGTGTAGTATATAGATATATACGAACCTGATGATTATCCCCCTTCGTTCACGTTCGTCTTACAGTTATCCGCCGCATCTTCCTTCTCGCCTTTTCAGTTCTATTCGAACACGGCTCGAAGAGCAATGCTTGGCGGATTTGGTCTCAGTATTTCTAAAATTTCATTTTAGAAACTGATCCCAAACAAAACGCGCCCTGCCTTTCACCAATGTGGGAAAAACAGGGCGGCGCTTAAAGTGTCTCAATCATTTATCCAGGACTATATCTTTTACCGTTAAACCATGACATCCTGAATAAGGTTATAAGGTCTAAGATGATACTCATATATTTTAAGATTTAATTGTTAAAGGTGCGATTTTGAAGAGTGTGAGAGCTTTTTTCAAGTTGGCCTTATATAAGGCTATGTTTGTTGAGTTGGTTTGACCGTTTGTTTACTCAACCTTTTTTTGAAAAATTCCCCGCCTTCTCTTCTTGATCCTTAAGAAACTGCCTATGTATTGTTTGCTTATTGTTGAAAACTTTTCTAGATAAAGTTTTCACTCATCCCGGGTTTGCTAAGCAAATTTTGAAAAAGCGTTTCTTGGATCTAACTTATAATATTTTTTGAAGAGATTTTAATTTTTCTCTTCATAATATCAGAATAAAGTATATTTTTAATTTTGTCAAGGGGTATTTTATCTTATAGTTAAAATACTAGGGTCTTTGAAGCTAAAATACAAATATAGTTCGTCAAAAATACTTAATACCTATAATAAATATTATGTTTTTTGAAAAAAATATAAACTCTTATTTATTCTCTCGTTTGTTACACTAAATATATGACTAGTATCTTGACTCTTAAAGCATTAAGTAAACGTATCCGCTACCAAATCCTTTCTTCAACTACTGCGGCCGGGTCTGGTCATCCAACATCGTGTCTCTCAGCTGTTGAGCTCATGACTACCCTCTTTTTCGGAGGGTTTCTGAAGCAAGATATACAAAATCCCCAAAATTATGAAAATGATCGGGTTATTTTTTCCAAAGGCCATGCTGCTCCCCTTTTATACTCTTTATACGAGACAGCGGGGGTGCTCACTCAAAAAGAACTGATGACACTCCGCAAGTTTGATTCGCGCCTCCAGGGCCATCCCACCCCTGAGTTTCCATGGGCTGATGTAGCAACGGGCAGCTTGGGGCAAGGATTGTCTATCGCTGTTGGCATGGCTCTTGCTTTAAAAAACTTTCGGTCACTACTTCCTAATATATATGTTCTCCTGGGTGATTCTGAGCTTGCTGAAGGACAAAATTGGGAAGCACTTGAAATAGCCTCATATTATAAACTCAATACTATCGTTGGCATTCTTGATATGAGTCGTTTAGGCCAACAGGGACAAACTATGCTCGGATGGAACACACATGCCTACGCAAAAAGAGTTGAGGCTTTTGGATGTCAGGCCATTGTGGTAGAAGATGGCAACGACCTAAAACAGGTATATAATGCGTTTATGCAGGTTGAAAGCTTACGTCTTACCTCCCATAAGCCTATTCTTATAATCGCTAAAACGATCAAAGGAAAAGGGGGTTCTTTCTTGGAAGATAAAGACGGTTGGCACGGGAAAACACTTTCCTCAAAACAGCTAACAAAAGCACTTGAAGAACTTGGACCTGTGGATTTGAAACTCAAAGGAACTATCAAAAAACCAAACTACGCTTTTGCATGTCATCCCGGCGAAGGCCGGGATCCAATCTATAAATACAACAGCTGTAATTATAGTCTAGATTCCCGCCTACGCGGGAATGACAAAATAAGCTCTTTACTAAAAAAACTGGTAGTTTCATCTCAAATGAAAGTAGCTACTTCTAAAAAAGCTTTGTGTACTACACATTATTCGCTAAACGACTCAATCGCCACTCGTGAAGCATTTGGCGATGCACTTTTTGATATGGGCCATGACGAAAAAATCGTTGTGCTTGATGCTGAAATGTCAAATTCCACTTTTGAAGATAAGTTTAAAAAAAGATTTCCTGAGCGTTTTTATGAGATGTTCATCGCTGAACAAAATATGATGTCAACGGCTCTTGGTATGGCTAAAATAGGGCATATCCCTTTTGTCTCAACATTTGCTGCATTCCTTACTCGAGCATTTGATCAAATACGGATGTGTCAATATTCTATTCAAACTGCGATAGGCGGCGAAAATTCAGGCAAGAATTTGAAACAGAATCTATCGCAATCAAACACTCTCAATATTATTGGTTCACACTGTGGGGTATCAATTGGGGCAGATGGACCATCTCAGATGGGTCTTGAAGATATTGCCATGATGCGTGCAATCAATCAGAGTACAGTCCTCTATCCTGCAGATGCTGTATCCAGCTACAAACTCACCCGTCTTATGGAGACAAATCCCGGCATCAATTACCTGCGCACCACCCGTGAAAAAACACCGATTATTTATAACAATGATGAAGAATTCCATGTGGGAGGATTAAAGATACATTACCCAAACCCAAATAAATTACAAATCACAAATAACAAATTACAAACAAATCACAAATCCCAAAATTCAAAACTACAAACAAAATATAAAATCAAGGCAATAGTTATTACCGCTGGGATTACACTACACGAAGCTTTGAAAGCGCAAAAAGAACTTGAAAAAGAAAAGATATATATAACGGTCGTAGATCTTTATAGCATAAAGCCGTTGGACGTGAAATCATTACAGACGGCTATAAAAGATGTAAAAAAAATAATCGTGGTTGAAGACCATTATGAAGCGGGAGGAATAGGAGAGGCTATATTATCAATAACCAATTTTCAATCAAACTCTAATAATTCAATGATCAATGAAAATTCATTGAAAACTGAAAATTGCAAAATTACAAAATTTACTCACCTCTGTGTCCGTAAAACGCCCCGTTCAGGTACGCCTCAAGAGCTACTTCGCTTTGAAGGAATCGATAAAGAAGCTATCAAAAATACTGTTATCTATGAATGAAGCTTGGTATTCTCTTTATTCTATTTATCATAAAAGCTTCAATATCACGCATCAGCTCTTCTTGAATATCTGCTGGTATTATTTTTTGCTGTTTTATTCTATTAAGAAGTTTATTAATTCGCTCATCCCATCGTTTTCCATTAAAAAATTGCCATAAAAGAGTATCCAATGTCGCTTTACCTTCAAAAAATTCGCTTTTTACTATTGAGTCAAACATTAATGCGGTAGGATGCATACGTGAGAGGTATTTTTGTGCACGAAGCAAACTAATTATGCTATCATAAAAATTATCTTCAGCTGCAATGAGTACATCATGATATGAAGAGATCGGATCTTCAGGCTTGATCAAAACATGAGCATTACCCAGGGGGAGTTGAATTTTACGTTCCGCTTCATTTTGACCTAAAGAAGATGATAGATTTTGTATGCTGGCAATTGCTTTTCGTGTACTTTCGGAAAGTACTTTCGGATCGCCACGAACTCCAATCAAAAATGTACCTCCGTATCTGCCGAAAATAAGATGTTCTCGCTCTTCAGGTTTGATTGAACTGCTTATTTTATTCCATAAAGTAACGATCGCATCATCTGCATCAACATAGCTAATATAATCATTCATTTCTTTGATAAACTTCAGATCCACCACATACATCTCACGTACCTCTCCCCGCGTCACATGCTCCTGAAAATCATATTTTGAGTATACGGTATCACCCAAAAGCTTATCGTAAACAATATTCTCAATAAAATGCAGAATAGCTTCTCTCCGATGCTTTACAACTGGATTGTGATCTTCTGCTCTTGGAGTAGAGCTTTTTCTCTGCTCATCATACCTGACTTTTTGTTCTTTAAGATCAAGGTCTTCTGCAAGAAATAGTGCCGTTGCGAGTTCTGGATGCATTTTAGCAAGATGCAAGATCTTTTTTCTCATTTTTTCATGCTCATTTTTTTCTTCTTGGATATCAGTTGGATAGATGGAGTTTTCTATAGCTTCAATAGAGGAGGTCCTTCTCCCTTGTATCTTCATCGCTTGTTCTTGATTAAGTATTAAGCCTCGCGAAAGATAGGAAAGGGTGGTGTCCCGTATGGGAGAAGGTGAATCTTTGGTAATATCAATCCAATCTACCTTGTCGCCTTTGAGCAAGATCTCCTCTTGTACTATACCTTTATTTTTCCTATAATACCCGCCCCGAGTTGCTAAATGCCTTTTTACTCTTGATTCAATCTCAGCTTTAATATCAGCTTTTCCTGAAACTTGTTTGAAGTCGCCAATAAGAGCCAATACAAACTCATCTCCTCCGTATCGGCCAAAATAATAATCTCTTGATTGATCTTTTCCTAGATCAAATTCTTGCCAGACTTCATCGATAGCCTGTTGAATAGCTTTTGCTGAACGATTTACGATAAGATCAGCAGATCTGTGAGGACTCCCCTCAACAGCAAAATCAGCTCCACGAAGATCTTTGATATCAAACATCCCCAACTGCAAAGAAGCTCCTTCATATTTACCATTGGGAGCAACTTTCTGAAGCACTTCATGAAAAAAAGCAGACCTTCCAAGGATAGGAAACCCTTCTTCCTGTATCGGTTGTTCTCCTGGAGGTGAAAACGTAATATCACGCATTAATCCTGTATCTAAGGCTCTGCTGAAAAAAGACTCAAGGATGTTTGTTGCGGTATTATATCCTTCTTTACTGGGCTCAGGCATCTCAAAATGATTTATCTGTCCCCGGTAAATCCTTTCAAGAAAGTTATATGCTGATGGAGACATCGCTTTGTATTTATCAAGCATACGGCTTGCTTCATGGCGCGCAATATCAGGCGTATGAAGCTTGGCAACTTTGCTTTCAGCCGGTTCAATCAGAGTTTGTTCAGGAAATGTAACTCCCATACATGTAGTATAGGGCCTAGAAGTGAAAAAAGCGATCAAACTGAGATAAAAAAACCACGGGCTCTAATTGCCCGTGGTTTTTTGTTTGTTCTCTGTTATTTCCTTATTTTTCTTCAGGAGAAACTTCAATAATAACACGACCATCTCCTCCCTCTGGCAACGCTTCCTGTGTTTTTGGATTTGGCGTATTACCAACCAATTGAGCGATGTTTTGTGCTGCTTCTACACCTCTCGTTTCTGCAATCAAAGCTTGAGGAGTAGGAGGTGTCAACACTACACCAGGCAATCCAACTGAGGCAAAATGGGCACGATAATCATCTAGAAGAGTAACAAAAGGACTCTCAGAATCAGATAGTGTTTTTATCCATTCCCCATATTCTCGTAAAAACTTTATCATTGCATCAGGTCTCGTAAGGATTGACTTCAGATAATCAAGCATAAGCGTAGGCAATCTATCTTCAAGTTGTTTTAGCGTATTCTTTGCAGCTGTCAAATATGCTTGTCTTGTCCCTTTAAATAATCCCCATTCTGCTTCCATCTGTGTAAGAAGGTCCGTTTGATTTGTGGTTGCAAGTTCAATTACTTTTTTATCGTAAGCTGCTTGAAGTACGGCTGTCTGGTTTATCATCGCCGCTTCTTGTCTGAACATACCTGTTCTTGCCTCTCTTAATATTTTTTCTCTTTCTGCCTCGTCAGTGAGAGCAGCAGCAACCAAATCCAAAGCAGCTATCCGAAGTTTATTAATCCCCGCGGTTAATTCAACATCACCTGTCTCTTTAAGCATACCTGCAAGCAGTTCTCTTACATTGGCCCGATCAGCAAATGCTGCTTGGAGTGTACCTCTTACAGCATCTGCGGTAACCGCTTGATTTTGACTTCTTTGCGCTGCCATATAAGATGCTACCGTCAAAAACTCTAGTGCTTGGTTTGCCCTATCTCCTCCGATAGCTATTCCTACATTACCTCCCCCAACCCCCCCACCCTCACCTGTAGGAAGAGGAGGTGTTTGATCTTGTTGTAATAATAATTGTAATTCTTGACCGATAACTCCTAAAATCTGACCAAAATCCACTTGCCCACTTCCCAACTTTTCAACAAGAGAAGCGGCTAAGGAAAGACCTGAACTGTTAGGAGCTGCAGAAACCGTTTCTGATGTAAATCCTGAGGCTGTCTCTTCATGTGCCTCTATATTTGTGTCCTTTCGTAATTTTTCATATCTTTGATTTGCTTCTGCAACCAGCTGTGCTGTTAAAGCAGGAGCTCCTTCAATGCTTTTGATTAATCCAGTTGTTGGATCAATCTCTATTCCTGTAGCCATTCTTCCTCTCACCATATTGATGACTTGAGATAATTGATCTGCCACAGTCAAAGCAGCTTGTGCGATCTGGCTCGTTACTGCTTCTGATTGTGCTATTAAACCGGTCGGGTCCATAGGTGGTCTCATATCCTTATGGGTAGTTGCATAGATTAATAGATCATCTTGACCCAATCGTCTTAGAGTTGGTATAAGTCTTACCCTTGCAGCTTCTGCTGGACAACTACCTTCAACTGCATCAAGAGTAACATCTCCAAACTGCTTTATAAATGCAACAGCTGAATGCAGAAAAGATCTCCCTAATGTTCCATCTTTCAGTGATAGATGTCCTGCATCATCAACCACCAATAGGGACTTTGGGGGTTTAATTAAACCTGTTTCAACAGGTATAAGTTCGTATCCGTTTTCTCCTTTTCGATATATTTCAACTTGATCATGTACTGCAGTTCCGATAGGTGATCTTCTAGCCATACCTCCAATTGCAGCATAACGCTCAAGTAAATCTAAGGTTGCCCCAAGAACTATACGAGCTTGTGCTTCACGATATGGCGGTTTTGCACCACCCTCTATGGCTGTGTTTGCTTTCAAAGCAGTTGCACGAGCAATCCCTAACCATGTAGTCCCATCATCAATCTTCCAATGAGCACCTGTATTTTCTCTTAGTTTTTGAACTAACATGTCATACATAAGAGTCAATGATTCATTGCTATAATTTCCCGCCCATTGATGTAATACTTCAAGCGCAGCACGTCGGACCATAGGATTAAATGTTCTGCCTTGTGTATCAAGCAATATATCAGTTAAATCGTCAAAAAATAGTTGTCTTGTTTCCTCTTTTACTGGATCAAAAGTTCCTTCTCTCGTTGCATAGAGAGCTCCATTCATAAGTAGCTGAGTAGCAAGACGTGCCTGCATTTTCGCATTTAACAACCCTGTGCTTTCTTGCTCTGTCAATGTGACTGGTGGTTTTGCTCTAAGTTTTGCAAGAGCATCCTGCCATAGTGGATAATCTAATGATCGGTTCAAAGCAGAAGCTCGCAGTTGATCATGAAACAATCCATACATTGTTCGTAATAACCCTGCGGCTACTTCATGACCTTCAGGTGAGTTTTTAAGATCTGGATCTGAGAGCCATGACATACGTTGATTTGGATCTCTAAGAACTACTGCAATATCACCGGTATGCCTGAACAGTGTTTCAAAACCTCCACCTCTTGCTTTTGGATTACTTGCAGACATATCATCTGCCAAATCAAGTATTGCTAATATGTCACCATCCCATGCTCTTTGAAGTTCTTTATTCAAAGGAATAGTACCAGTACGCTCATAATATGCATATGCTTTTTGCGCTTGAGTCCATTCCGAATGTTCGGCAATTTCTCTTTGAGCCTGTAAACGGACTTCACGTTTTCCTTTTCTTGCGTCTTTTGCAATTCTTCCTGCAACAAGTGGGGATGCTATTTCAAAAACAGCAAGTGGATCAGCCATCATATAAAATGACTCTACTTCCATCCATGCTGAGTCTAGCCCGCTACGCATGATTCTATAAGCATTTTCAATCGAAGCAACTGTAGCTTCAACCAACACATTCCATTTCTCAGCTTGAACCGGCGTACCAGCTGCATGAGTTAAGGTCTCAAACCGTGCAAGAGCAAGCAGCATAACAAATAAAGCTTGCTCTTCTGGAGGTTTTTTATTTTTTGTTTCAATATATGGAAGCATTCTCTTAAATATTTCAGGATTTAGCCTTGCAGCTCGTATCACCTGTTCTGTTACTATTTCACCGATTGTTTTTGTCGCTTTGGCACCTTGCCCCGAAGCTTCTCTTGCATCAAGCGCAATAGCGATAGGTGAATTAATGACATCATGAATCACTTGATATGTAAGTCTCATTTGAAGATCTAGATTGGTTGTTTTAACCATCATGTCAAAAGCATTCTGTACTTCAGCCTCAAGAAATGCAAGTGATGATTCTGAGTCCATAAGAGCAATTCTTTGAGCTAAAGCATCTCGTTGTCTTTGCAAATATCCGTCCAAATCAATTACTCCACCAGCTCTATATCTAGGCGCATCAAGTAATCTCATATGTTCACTCCAAAATCCATTACTTCTCTCAACTGCTTGATCAGGCTGACCAACTATTTGTAAAGCTATTTGGCTGAACGCTTCTGTCAACTGCTCTGTAGCTGTCAACACTGCTACCAATCTTTTCCCATGACCTTCGGTTAATTTACCTGGCATATCATCGCCAGTTACTACTCGTTGAGTATTTATCACAATATACATCTGCTGTGCCGGCTCAAAAGTTTGAGCTAAGCTTAGTAAACGTCTTTGTTCTTCAGCAAGAACATCATTAATCCTTTGATATTCTGTTCCTATTCCATAAGTTCTATCAAACAAAGCATCTACCAATCCTTGAGGGTATGCCACAGTAGTACCAACTGTGCGGAAATATTCATTGGCACCAACTGTTAATGCACCATTTTTTACTACAAGAGCATCAAGGTCATCAATCATTCCAGTATGTGGCATTATGCGTACCCCTCCCAAATATGTATCTTTTCCAAGAGCATATGTATCTTTTAAGGCAGGAAGATTCTGTGTTCTGCCTAATACATTAAGGGCTTCTTGAACAATCCTTTGATCAGCTTTATACAATCCATTTTGTTCTGTACCTTTTGCTAAGCCATAAAACGGATTTCCAGAACAATCAACAAGTCGTTGCCACATTTCACGTATTGGTCCTTGTCTAAGGGCCATTTCAGCTTGATTTTGTATTTGCTCTTTTTGTCTTTGATCATTTCCCTTATATAGCTTTAAAGCATCTGCACGAGCTTGTTCGATATTAGTGTTTAACTCAGCATTTCCATTTTCATAATGTACGGTTATGTCTTGTGCCAAACCTTCAGCAAGTCTTGGAAGTCTTTTTTCAGTGGTTGCTTCGTTGTACATACGAATCAACTGTCCTTGTGTTGCTAGATCCTGTACTTGGGTAATTGCTGGTTTAATTTGTTGAAGAGCCTGATACACATGAAGTTGTGCATAAGGATCAAAGGGAGCTGCCGCTTCGGCAAGCGCATTCAGATCTCTTACGATTTCATCTTGTACACAAGCTCCTGGTTGATTTGGATGTACTGGATATCCAAGAGCACCATATATTGGATTTCGCATTTGAGCAACCAACTCAGCTACTCGCCGTTGTGGATCTGCAAGATAAACTTGTTGATTTAAATAATCTCTTCCTGCTCTAAGTCCATCACGGTTCAAATCTTGAAGCAATGTCACCAAATCTCGAACTGGATATCTTTCAAGTGCTCCTTGAGTATGATTTACTGTTGGCAAAGTAGTATTTGCACCAAAGACGATCTCATTCCCTCCTAATAAAACTTCTTTACCAGCACTGATAAATGCTGCTTGTGTAGGAGCATCAAAAGTGCCAAGATTTACAACAGTTTCAGCAATTTCTCTTCTTGCTGCTTCAATTGCAGCCATACTTCCTCCAGGTAAGCCAGACAAAGGATGAGTAACGTGCTCTATCTGTTCGTTCCAGAAAGCTAATGCAACCGAACGTAATGCATCATAGGTTGCCCTATGCGCATCAACACTATTAGTTTGTGCTTGTGCTTCTGTTAAGCTTACTCCTCTTAAAGCTTGGCTTAAAGCATTTTCTCGTTGTTCTAAAATTCGAACAGAAAAATTATGAGCTCCTACTTCAAAAGTCTGTTTTGTTCCGGCTATCATTTCAGCTACAATAGCCCTTGCTTTTATACGTTTTCCAGACTTTGATGTGACTCGTGCATTTGTTTCATTAAGCAGTGTCAATAAATTGCCACCGACAGCAGCGCGTGCATCACCCTCTAATTCATTAACCGCTTGAGACGCAAGAAATGCATCATACTCTACTTGAACGGGAGATTTATCCACATCGTCATATCCTTCTGGAATGATAAGTGGATGCGTCCCATCAGGTCCCATCTTCGTATGAGTTATTAATGAAGCTGCACGAGGAATGATTAAACCACTTTTTGTTGCTACATCTGCTGGAATACCTTGCTGTAGTAATTCAACTTCTTGTAAAAATCTTCTTTCCCAACCATGTTCAATATGTGGATTTGAAAGCAGTTCCGCGTATAACTCTTTAATTCTAGCTCTTACTACAGGCTCTCCTGTATTTGCATAAATATCTTGAAGGACTCGCTCTCCATATGTGATAAAAGGAACAACATTATCTCCTGGTTCACTTGCTAATCCTTGCATTCCAATTACGGGTACCTGCACAACACCTCTTGATTTATCAAAATAGCGACTCGTAACACCAAGTGTAGAATTATCCAAACTATAAAGTGGATCCCAGTAAGATGCAGGGTTTGTAACCGGCCCTCTTAATAATGTTCCTACTCTTTTTTGAATGGGAATTGTAAACGCTGGTTCAAATCTTCTTAACCCTAAAAATCCTGCTCCCTTTCGTTCAGTAATTTTACTCATAGTATGTATTATAACAAATAACTATAGTATTTTCAACTTTTACTATAGACTATTAAACTAAGTTATATATTAATTAATAATAAAAAATTTAAATATATATAATATACTTATAATAAATTATTAGAGGAATGACAATACTTCTAATAATCGCTCTCTTGTAAATCTGGGATATGTTATTCCATCAATTTGAAATAGTATTACGTTTTCTGGATTAAGTAATAGATGTATACATTCTCGCAATCTCCTTTTATTCATTTCTTGTTTTACAGATAGCGATCCTCTTACCTTACCACTATCCATAAAACGATCAACGTCTGTATGTATTTTTTCCAGGACTTGAACCATAGTCTGAATCACTAGGCCTTTGTGAGCTTCAGTATCTTTTGTTCTTAACATATTAATAAGTATAGTTAGACTTTCTGCATAATCCAGCTTGATTGACTTTTTTCTCTCTTTTCCTTTTGTTGCTCTACGAATTTTTTGTTCGGGTACATGTTGAAATGCTGGATTGACAAGAGCTAAAGCTTTTGAAAGCCGTACTTTATTACCGAACGTACTACCATATTCTTTTTTTTGCCCTGGAGTTAGATGTTTTGAGTTCAATCCTTCTCTTATTCTTAACAATTTATCTGGTGGTATATGACCAACTTGTAACTCATCTATCGCTGCTTTTAATTTTGGTGGATACTCCTTTTTCTGCTTCCTTTCATAGATAGCTACACCAAGAGCAGTTGCCACAGTAGTATTAAAAAGTCCAAGTCCAATGATACCAACTTCAGCAGATACTTCGACAACCTTTTGTAATAATGGATCAACATCTGGAGCTTGAGCTTCGGCTACAAATTGTGCCGGATGCCCTGCATCATCATACATAGTTAGAGTAATCGTCGCTTTATTTTCCAACCATGGCGTATCGCACGTAACCGTTGACTGACTTCTATCTTGTGCTACTGAAGCTAGGTGACAAATCACCTGATCATTATTTCCTGTGATATCTTTAGTTTGTGTGCGAATCCATAGTAATATCTCTGAAAGCGGCTGACCAAATATGTGGGTATCTTGCCAGGGAGCAGGTTGAGAACCCTGAGATTGTGTTATATCCAATGCAAGATTATGTTGAGGATCAGGATGAATAAGAAGTATATTTATCGTACGTCCGCCATGATCGTTTGGCTGCTGAGAAACGACCTGGACTGTTACTCCGGCAAATGGAGAGTACCCTGGTTCAAGGACGCTTAACTGCTCACTACAGTTACCCAATATTCCACACGCCTGTACAAAACTTGTTCTTCCTGTATCTCCTGGTTCAGGCCTATCGGTAAACAAAGCAACACCCAACTCATTTACTCCTGAAGATTCTGCTTGATTATCTACTGTTCGTGTTACTGAACATGGATCGCCAACAGGAGTCTCCGCACAAGTTGCATCAAGTACTCTCGTGGCATCTTGTATTGCTACATGTATGGCCGTTAGGGTAGGTGGAGGAAGAGATCTCATAAATGCTTCAAATGCAGTGTTTTGACCTGAGAACTGTACCTCACCCGCTACTCTTCCATCTGGGTCACTTATGGAAATCGGTATGATGGCCATATGAGTATCTGCACCTATTGAAATACGAGTTCCATCTTCCAATACGATGTCCCCCATCCCATTACATAAAACTGGAAAATTAACTGTATTTGAGGCAGCGTCAAACTGTGCTCCGTCTGCACCTTCTCCTTGTAGACAGGTAGTAGGAAGCGCTGCGGTTGTTTCTCCTGAATTTTCATTTCCATGATTATCTATTGTGGTAAATCCTCGGGTCCGAATTGATCCATCGATGGGTAATATAGCGGTGCCGTCTTCTATTACTACTCTATCTCCTCCGTCTGTAGGTATTATCCTCCCCTGTCCATCACAAGTAAGCGCAGCGGCACCTTCACCCACAATGCCTGTTTGAATACAAATTGTTTCCTTGGTATCAACTTCTCCTGTTATCAAAGCAGCATCTCGAGCTCCTTCATCACATCCTCCTTGTCCATCTAGTGGCGCCATTGAAACAGTTAAAGCAATGGGTCCTTCTTGACCATCTACCGGTATGATATCTAGGCCAAGCCCTCCATCATCCAGTGTCACCTCTGCGCTTTGTACTGGAGATAAAACACCTTCTATTGTTGCGCATGCAGGAGACATTTCGTTACTACGGTTCCCATCAAGAACAACACGAGTTGGATCAACTATCGTCTCCCCAAGAGCAACATCATCAATCTGAGGTGGTTCGGGTGGCATGGGAACATCAACAGATATTTGTACTAATCCATCAGGAGAAGGCTCACCACAGATCGGTTCTCCTTGGCTTGACGCATTTAAACAATTTTCTGCGTTAACCTGTAGGGTCCCTGACCCTACTATTCCTAAATCAAAACATTGTTCACCAGGAGCTTGATCAGGTAAAGCCACTTGAACAAGTGAGATAACAGCGCCATCCATAGTAACACCACTGACTTGAGGTATTATGTCTGGGTTCGGAAGCTTTATCCCTAAACTATTTGCAACAGCTGAAACACCAAGCAAGTGTGCGGTTTCATCTGTTTGAGATAAACCCACACAAACTTGTACAGGTGATCCTAATGGCAGATTGCCACTTGAAGGAAAAAACCTAACATCAGGCGATCCTAATTCGCTTTGAATTGCAGCAACTTGCTCTGCACTTAAGTTTAAATCTTCTAAATCTGTAGTAGATTCTACAGCTGGGGCAGAACCATTACAAGCAGTGGTAGTTAGTGCTAACGCTGTTCCTGAGACAATGAATTGCACAGGTCCTTTTGACGGAAGATGACCCTGACCACCACCCACTTTTACACCTTCACCAGATACATCGGTTGGGGGGTTCATTTTAGCAGAATGTCTTATGTGGAGCTCTCCCATGGGGTGTATTATACCAAAAACTATAGGAACTTTCAATCTATACTAAATATGTATATATTATAAAGAAAGTACCTTGTCTTGAGATCGTTTATATCGCAATTTATTTATTGCATCTTTTCAACTTTCTTTACCAACTTTATACCTATAAAAGATAAAGAAGAGATAAAAACAAATATGACGTAGGTCGTTGGTGAGACGGCTGATATTTTAAACCATTTTGCAATGGACGGCGTGATAACGATGAAAAACTGAGTCAGAAATGGAAAAGAAAACGCAACCAAAAATACAGGAGTAAGAAGATGCGATAGGTTCGTATGAAGTGAACGATGGCTTAACCATAGGTCAATAAGGATAAAAGACTGCATAAGAGTCAACACTGAAAAAGCGGCCGCATCAGCGATCCCGTCGGTCGTAAATCTAAGAAAAACTAAGAAGCTGATCAAGATAAGCAAAGCACCTATAATGCCTAAATATAGGATATATTTACGTTCGTGTGGTTTTAACAAAGTCATTGATCTGTCAGGTTTTTCACTCATGAGATGAGGGTTGCGCGGGGAAAAACCAAGAGATAGGGCTGGTATACCATCTGTCACCAGGTTGATATAAAGAAGTTGGATAGGAAAGAAAATATGGTTGAACCCTAAAAGCAACCCTCCAATAAGAGCTATTGCTTCTGTAATATTGCATGAAAGGAGATATTTTATGGCGTTTTTAAGATTCTTGATGATGTTTCTTCCCTCTTCTATCGCGTTGATTATGGATGCAAAGTTATCATCGGTTATGACCATATCTGCGGTCTCTCGAGCTACATCAGTTCCAACCAGTCCCATCGCAACCCCAACATCTGCCTGTTTGAGCGCTATTGCGTCATTCACACCGTCTCCCGTAACCGCCACTATCTCCCCTAATTCTTGATATAGTTTGACGATACGATGTTTGTGGAATGGAGAGGTACGTGCAAATATTTTTACTCGAGGAAGTATTTTTAATAGTTCCTTATCAGAATAATTTTCGACTTGCTGTCCGGTCAAAATCTCTCCCCCCTCTTCAATGATGCCAGCAACCACTCCAACTGCCTCTGCTGTTTTCTCATTATCGCCGGTGATCATAACCACATTTATTCCTGCATTTTTCGCTCTTGCAACGGCTTCATTCACCTCAGGTCGAGGAGCATCATGGATCGCGACCAGACCTAAGAAAGTCAGGTCAGTTGAAATCAGCTGAGATCGGCTAGGATCGGTTTTTGTTTGGGCTGATTTCAACTGTTTATAACTAAAAGCAAGCACTCTCAACCCTTTTTTTGCCCACTTCTCCATCTGATCTTCTATTTTCTTTCTTTCTTCAAGAGTTAATGGTTCTGCCTTGTTTCCTTTTTGTATCGTATTTGATATCTCAAGTATCGATTCTGGCGCCCCTTTGGAAAAAAGAAGCTTTTCTTTCTGATGACTAACAACAACACTCATCCTTTTTGTCACACTATCAAAAGGGTTTTCGTCTATCGTCACCCATTTTTTTCGTACCTCCTCTGTCTGTATCCCTACTTCATGTGCAAGATAAAGAAGCGCTCCTTCAGTCGGATCACCAAGCACGTCATATCTACCATGATCATGGACATAAACAAGCGAAGCAGTAGAACAAACAATACCGTTTTGCACCAGCAAAGAGAATGGATGATTTTCCAAACGAGGGAGGTTGTGTATCTCATATAGTTTGTCATCAACGAACAATTCTGAGACCTTCATCTTATTGGTAGTAAGAGTCCCTGTCTTATCTGTTGCAACAAGAGTAACGCTTCCGAGAGCCTCAATCGCAGATAATTTGCGAACGATTGATTTGCGCCGCGACATCTCCTTTACGCCAAGAGACAAAGTTATAGTCATAACAGCCGGAAGTCCCTCCGGTACGACAGCAACCGCAAGAGAGATGGCGAGAAGAAATGCTGGAAAATATCCCGATCCTCTGAAAAATGAAATGATGAATACAAAGATAGCAGCTCCAATACCAATAAGACCAATAAGACGTGTAAGATCTTCCAGTTTTTTTTGCAGGGGTGTTTTACTGTCATCTATGACTGATAGATCTTGAGCAATCTTTCCGAATTTTGTTTCCATGCCGGTTTTGTTTATCTGAAAGAATCCTCTTCCCTTTGAGACAATCGTCCCTGAAAAAACCTCCTCGTCTTTGCTTTTGGGAACCGGCAATGACTCACCGGTCAAAACAGATTCATTAAGTTCTAGATTCATCCCTTCAATGATCACGCCATCTGCCGGAATTTTCACTCCTTCCTCGATAAAACAAACATCTCCACGTACAAGAAATTTACTTTCTATCTCCGTTTGGATACCATCGCGTATAACTCGTATCTTGGTAATGGTGATTTTTTTCAATGCTTCAATCGCTCCCTCAGCTTTTGCTTCTTGATACAGACCAAATAATGCATTGAGTATGACGATTGAGACAATAAGGACTCCATCTATAACCTCACCGATGAGCAAAGAAAATAGTGCCGCCACTATGAGAAGAATTGTTAAGAAGTTGGTAAACTGTGAAAAAAATTTCACCAGTAAACTTTTCTTTTTTTGTTCTGATATGGTATTTAGACCATGTTTTTTAAGTAGTTCTTCTGCCTGGAGAGTAGTTAAGCCCTTCATATATGAATTATATAGTATTAATTATATTGCATGAGCCTGTTTTTTACTCTCATCAGTTTTAACTCATTGTAAGCTTCCCTCATCGTCTCAAGGATCTCCTCTATAGTCTGCTCTGCCGCTCTGAAAGAAACTGCTTTTAGATTGTGGGGGAAATAATGAAAGATTTCGTTGCGTCCAAGTTTCCATGTTTGCCAGATCCGTTTTGCAAGCGCTTCACTGCCGCACTCTGAGACTTTTCTATATAAAGATCTCTCTCCAAGTCGGATTTCAAGATGAGGTGAAAGCAGTTTACCAAGACGCAGATGATCTGAAATATAGTCTAGATGTGATATAAATTTCACATCTTTGAAAAGCTGTTTGAGAAATCCTTCATATGTCTTTGCAAAAGGAAAAATAAGAAATGAGTAGTCTTTAAAATGAAAAGCATGATCGCGAATAATGTCTTGTGTAAGATACTGCCCTTCCAAAACTAAGTCTTTTTGCGTCTGTGAAAAATAGTTCCAAAGCGGTTCTTGCTGTAAAATATGTTTGTCCATACTTAAATATAGCATAAATCGCTGTATACTATCTATCATGAACCGTACTAAGGAGTTTGTCATCATCCTTATCCTTATAGCTTTCATCACCTACCTTCCCTCCCTTTTTGGCAACTTTGTATGGGATGATGAAGATGTACTTTATGAAAATTCATATGTCAAAGATCTAAGAATTGATACATTTTTTACCAAAAACGCATTGGCTGGGAGGGGAAAAACTTCCAATTATTATCGCCCTATCCAGCTTCTTTTCCATAGTCTTATCTATCAAGGATTTGGTCTTCAATCATGGGCCTTTCATCTTACATCCATCCTGATGCATATAATAACAGGAATAATAGTGTTTATATTTTTGTGCTACATTCTGCAGGATGAAGTAGTTCCACTACTTACCGCTCTTTTTTTCCTTATTCACCCTATCCAGACTGAGGCTGTAAGTTATATTGCAGGCATAAACGATCCTCTGTATGTATCGTTTATGATGCTTGCGCTTCTTGTCTTTTTTATTCACAAAAATATCAAACAAGCCATGTTTTGTATACTGTTTTTTTGCCTTGCACTGCTTTCTAAAGAACTTGCTGTGGTCGCAATCGGCATCATCTTTATACATGAGGTTTTATTTCACCGTTCTTTTGCCACAAAAAAATACGTTCTTTTTGCAATCATTGCAGGTATTGGAACCCTTTATATCATCGCTCGTCTAACCGTACTCCAGTTTTCCGATATTTCCCTTTATTGGAGAGAAAGTGTCTATGGGACAAGTCTTTTCGTACGTTTGGCTACTTTTTTCCGCATCTTTTTTATTACGTTGGGTCTTTTTATATTTCCTAGAGAACTTCATTTGGAACGCGACTTCACAACGCCTATTCTAACCAACATCCTCAACCCATGGACGCTTTTTTTCGTTTTATTAAATGCAGGCATTATCATCGGTGTCATTAAGTTCATGTCAACTGATATTCAAAGACGAAACACTGCTCTATTTTTGTGGTTTTCATTTCTCATATCGCTTCTTCCTTTTTCCGGCGTCATCCTTCTTAACGGGATCTTTTATGAGCATTATCTTTATCAGGCTTTGATATGGTTTTTTGCCTTTGTTTTATATTGTGTAAAACCCCTGTTAAAGCATAAAATAAGCATACTAATCATTACGATAGTTGTAATACTTTTTGTAATACGCTCCTATATCCGCCAATATGAATGGATCGATAATATACGTCTGTACAAACATACACTTACCTTTGCCCCCAAAAGCATACGGGTACTTAATAATCTAGGGTTTGAACTGGCCAATGTTGGAGCTCTCGATGAAGCAATTGGAATCTACGGCAAAGCTATAAAGATTGATGATACAAAACCACAGATATATCATAATCTTGCCAATATCTTTGTTACAAAAAAGCAGTATGAAAAAGCGGAAAGCTATTTTCTCAAGGCTATCCAAATAGATCCTAATTTTTATTACTCTTACTATGCGTTACTAAATATGTATATGCAGACAAATAATAATAAAAAGGCAATTGCACTACTTGAAAAAGAGATGTTGCCTCGATATCCAAACGATGATGCATTGCGACAAATCTATAATAAACTTGGAGATAAATAATGAATCAGCCTTGAAATCATGCAATATAAAAGATTATTATCTTATTGCATAATTTATAAAAAGTACTAGAATAACTTTACTCATATGAAAAAGCTGTTTGAACTTATTAATAAAAATTTTGATTCCTTTCATTTCCTTGATGTCTTTCGTGGCAAAGACAAGCAAGAACTTCCAATCATCACCATTTCACGAGAAAAGGGATCTGGCGGAAGACCTATTGCTTTTCTTTTAATAAAAAAACTGGGAGGAAGCTGGAAAGTGTATCATAAAGATATCGTAGATGAGATCGCAAAAGAAGCAAATCTTGAAAAAGAACTCATAGAGGAAGTAGATGAAGAAAATGTCCCTCTTATTGAACAAATGATAGACAATGTCCTTGGAAAAGAATATATGAATCTGTCGACGTATTACAAACATCTCGTCCGTGTTCTTTCTACTATCGGTAACCGTGGGCACGCTATCATCATTGGCCGTGGGGCCAACTTTCTTTTTCCTGATGCTTTAAAAGTCCGTATCGTTTGTGAGATGGATGAACGGATCCAAAAAGTTATGAAATATGAGAAGCTTTCTCAAAAAGACGCAATAGATATCATCAATGAGTCAGACAAAAAACGAACAGCTTTTGCCAAATCTCTTTTTCAACACGATCCTCGCAAAGCACATCATTATGATCTTATCATCCGAACAGGTAAGAAAGTCTCCCTTGAAGACGCTGCCGACCTCATCGTCAACGCTGCAAAACAGAGGTTTGGTGGTCGTTGATAATCCTATAGTATATGGTATAATTAAGGAATGCCCGAACCTCTTAAACTTAAAGAAGTTGCCCATTTAGATCATATTAAAAGATGGATTACTCTTAGCCGCAGTGGTACTGTGACTGATGAATTAATACGTTCACGCAATATGCTTGTTGATCTCCTTAACCCATCGTTTTCTTCGTTTGTCTCATATTCTCAAGATATGCCTCCTCTTCATAACTATATTGTTCAGATGTCAGAAAAACACAGGCTTATTGAGCTTCAACCGGATCTCGAAAGAGCCCTAGAAGATCTACCTAAAGATATGCGCGCACTAAACAAACCTCAGCAAGAACTTATCGGATTTGCGTCAATTGTATTGGAAGGATGTAATATTGATACTCAGATAGAACCGACAACATATATGAATCCTTCACGCCTGAATAGTCGCATGAAAAATGCTGTTCACTTTCAAACAGAAGAAGATTGGCTTGAATCAGCATCGTTTGTAGCAAACTACCATGGTACAAGCTACGAGCAGGTTTGCAAATCAGAAAGCATAAAACAAATGGAACGCTATTTAGCTCCAATCTCGCGAAATGTTACACCTGAACACATAGAACACCTTTTTAAACTATTTACAGATCACGTATATCCACCAAGCCATACCGGTTCTTTTCAAACTCCCGCAATCAGATCAAGAACTATCCCATTCTATGCTCCAAACAACGTGGATCAGCACGTATGGGCAATTATGGATTTGGAACAAAATATCGCATACGAACTTGGAGTCTTGATCCCCTATCATCCAACTCCTGAAAGCAAACAAAGAGCAATGGATTATTATCTTGAGCTTTTCTACAACCCTTTACTTGAAGTAAGTCATCAAACTGATTATTTCGAAGCTTTGAGCATGCTTTATACGCTGTATCTATGTCTGCATCCGGCACTTGACGGAAACGGTACTATTGCTAAAGCTCTCGTAAATCATTTTATGACAAATAAAGGCCTCCAACCGCTTGATTGGGATAAAATAAAATCAAACCCACGCAAACTAAAAGAAGGACAATCGGCGGTATTAGAGTGGATCAAAGATAACAGAAGGCCACTTCAAGATTGGTTTAAAGCTTTGACTGAACCAGAAAGAACTCCTTTTACTGTATTGGAATACGACTCTATTGGTATCGTAAGAACTCCTGATGGAATACGAATATATGGAATCCCCAAAGATCAGTCATTAAAACCTAAAGATGTGACTTTGCTTACAGATCAAGATTTAAAGGATCCTCAGATGGTTCAGCAAATCATTGAACAGGGGTGGCTTGACATAGTTGAATTAAAAATATCAAAAGAATCATACAACCCTCTTGCATACCAGCGATTTTTGGAACTTTTACAACTCGCTGGAGAGCGCTATCAAGAAGCCCTGGATACAACCGCACAAACAGGTAATAAAATTAATCCCGATGATCCTCACGAGCGCCTTCGTCTGGTTGGCGAATACAGGAAATCAGCAGCAATAGCATCTGGTCTATCTAAAGATCCATGGTATGTCGAGCTATCAGCCAATGTAGGATTTGTATGGAGACAGTACTTACATTATGATCCACAAGGCAGATTAGTTACAGACGTAGACAGACTGCACGCTGAGGTCGATTGGCTTCATGAACCCGATGGAATAACACAAAGAGCGATCGGAAGGGTAAACTGTCTAGGTCGATAACAAATAGTACTTCTTATATTTTCTCCAGATCAATCCTTATGCTGGGAGTCATGGTAGAGGTAAGAAATGCATCTAAGATATTTATCTTTCCAACAGCGTTCATAAAGACCCTGATGTTTTCAATAAGTTTTTTGTCCTCATAGGAAAGCTTACCAACCATTTGGTGAATAAGAGGAAACTTGTTTTCTGTTTTGTAGCGAAGTGTTCCTTTTAAGAATTTTTTTGCGATTTCTTCAGGATTTGGAGAAATAGTACCTGCTTTTGGATTGGGCATAAGACCTTTGGGACCTAGTATCTTTGCATATTTTGCAAGACGCGGCATAAAGGATGGGTGAGTGATAAGAATGTCAAAGTTCATCCTACCTGACTCAAGCTCTAAAAGCACTGCATCATTCACGATCGCAACACGGACCGTCTTACCTGTGCTGTGAGGAAGTTCAATCTCACCCCTAATACCAGTCTTTCCAACATTTAGATGTAGATCAACTGATTCATCAAAGGAAACATACTTCATCTTTTTTAAAAGAATGATCGCATCTTCAAGGCTATATTTCTTTTTTTTATCAACTTGTTTTTTTGAGGCAAGATATTTTTTTCCGCGTCCACTTTGTCCTTTTTTTTTGGTGGTGCTTGATGTTTTTTCAACCTTTTTTTCTTTTACTTCGATCTTTTCTGATGACTCTTTTTTTTCCATTGCCTTTTTTTTCTGCTCTTCTTTTTGTTGTTTTTCAACGTCTTCTACTCCTAAAGCTCGTGGTTTCATTTTTCCCATAATATTTTTGTCATTCCCGCGAAGGCGGGAATCTAGACTATAATTTCAAATTTGTATTTTGAGACTGGATCCCGGCCTCCGCCGGGATGACCTCGCTGGGGTCATTTCTCTACATCTATCCCCATGCTTCTTGCTGTCCCTGCAACTACTTTCTTTGCTGCTTCAATATTGTCTGTATTAAGATCTGGTAATTTTTCCTTTGCTATTTCCTCCAGTTGAGACTTTGTCAACTTACCGACTTTCTCCGTATTTGGTCTGCCGCTCCCAAGTTTTAATCCTATCTTTTTTTTAATCATAGCTGCAACGGGTGGAAGTTTGGTAATAAATGTAAATGACCGATCTTCATAAACAGTTATAACAGCTGGAATAATCTGTCCCTTTAGCTTAGCAGTGCGTGCGTTATACTCTTTGATAAACTCCATGATCGGAATACCGTGTTGACCCAAAGCAGGACCAACTGGTGGAGCAGGTGTTGCTTCTCCGGCTGAAAGATTAAGTTTGATAAGTGTCTTTACTTTTTTTGCCATATTATAATTTTGTCACTTGTAAAAAATCTAGCTCAACTGGTGTTTCTCGGTCAAAGATAGAGACCAATACACGGACTTTCCCGCGCTCTTCATCGATTGCCTCAATCGTACCTAAAAAGTCGGCAAACGGACCCTCGGTGATCTTAACCGCTTCTCCAACTGAGAACTTGGTCTTGAATTTGGGTTGTTCTTGCGATACAAACTTCATAATCGCCTCAACTTCCTTATCAGAGATGGGAGTGGGTTTAAGACCTGCACCCACAAATCCGGTGACTCCTTCTGTTGTACGTACGACAAGCCATGAGTCATCATCTAGTATCATACGGACCAATACATAACCTGGAAATACTTTTTCGATGGCCTTTGCTTTTTTGCCTTTTTTTATAGCTACTACTTCACGAGTGGGGATAACAACGTCAAATATCTTGTCTTCAACACCCAAACTCTTGACTCTTTGTACAAGCGCCTGTTTCACTTTATTTTCATACCCTGTTTGGATATGGATAACATACCACTTCGGCTGTACTCCCAAGACGGGAACATTTTTTAATGCTTCTTTTTGTTCTTTAGCAAGATCTGTCGCAATCATATATTAAAAAATTCAAATGTCAAATCTCAAAACTCAAAACTCAAATCTATATATGAAATATAAAATCTTAAGATAGACATTTAAGATTTTAGATGTAGATCTGATATTTGAACTTTGAGATTTAAGATTACTCTCTTATCTAAATTTCGTAACCATCTCAAGTCCTTTTGCCAACAAGACATCTATTATACCTATATAAAATCCAATAATCAAGGATATTGCGATGACAATTGTTGTTAAACGAACTGTCTCTTTGCGGGATGGCCACGTTACTTTTTTAAGTTCATCGATTATGTCCCGTGCAAATGCGGGGGTTATAGTTGTTTTTTGCATGATAGACCTAATTGTAACATAAAATTTTTAATAGGGAGCACAAAATATGTTACACTGATAGTATGAATATCGAAATCATCCATTCCGTCATACTCATCTTTACTATAGGCCTTTCTTTTCTTTTTCCTGCCTCATTATTCGCCCGTTTTGACTTACAGATTGCGGCTTTTTTATTTATCGTTTTTTTTGTTGTCCGTAAGATCGTAGGTGACCGATTGAGATCGCGGCTTCTTGAGTCTGTGATCTTTACCTTTGTCATCTTGTTAACGATAAACACAACAGGAGGTCTCCATTCTTCATTTTTTTTTCTTCTCTATTTTCTTCTTTTTTCTCTTTCGCTGCTCCTTGAACCTGTAGTATCCATTACCTCAACTCTTGCGCTTATGATCTTTTTCATGGTCTCACTTCCGCCAAATCAGGACTTAAAGACGCTGTTGCCTATTTTTTCTCTTGCATTCCTCACGCCGTTTGCCCTTTTTATGGGACAAGAATTCATAGAAAGTCAAAGGTTAAAAGTCAAAAGTCAAAAGTTGGAAACAGACCTGGAAAAAAATAAAGAAGAGACGTTTCTGTTTCTTTCCCTTATGCTGAAAAACCATCTTAAAAGCATTATTCATGCTATCGATAATTTTATGGGTGATCATGAGCTTCATTCAATAAAAAAGCACGTCCGTAATATGGAAAAATTGATTGAAAAGTATGAAAATAGTCAATAATTTTGCACACATTTGCTTTTCTCTCTTACTACTTACTACTTTCTACTTGCTACTATCAAGTAGTTCACATGCCGTAAACATGGACTCAGAGAGATATAAAATCCAGTATGGCAATATCAATATCGGAGGGAAAAAATCAAGCGATCTTGATGATGGAACATACAATCTCTCTGCTACTTTGGGACAGGTGGCAGCTGGACAGTTTGAATCAAACGGCTATATCGTAAAGGCTGGATTTCAATATATATATTCTAAAATTCCATTCACTTTTTCCCTCTCAAGTATAAGGGCAGATCTCGGAACGCTTTTTCCAAGCACACCCTCTACCACCTCAATACAGTTAACCGTGTCATATGGAGGAGCCGGACAGTATGTCGTTACTGCAGGAGAACAAGGAACAATGCAAAATTTTTCCTATGATCCAATCCCCAATACCACCTGTAACGGAGGTGCAGATACATGCTCAAGAACACTTGCTAAAATATGGACCTCTACATCCTCATATGGGTTTGGCTACAGTATGTCAGGAGAAGATATTCCAGCTGATTTCATCGACTCTACCTACTATCGACCTTTTGCTGATCTCACTGTTCCGGAGGATCCCGTTTCCATTATGCAAAGTGCAAATGTAACACAAAATCTTATTCCAACTCCAAATCCGTCATATACCCCAGCTCCCCTTCTAACAGGTACGCCAAGAGATATTACTCACACATCAACTCTTACTTTTAAAGCAAACATTTCCCCCCTTCAACAAGCTGGAAGCTATACTACTGTTGTTCATTTCACCGCAACACCATCGTTTTAGTATTAAGTAGAAAGTATAAAGTATGAAAATAAACAAAAACACAATACAAACCTGTTTCTCTTTCTTGCTACTTACTACATTCTACTTCCTACTAACTACTACAACTTACGCGCAACAAGTCACTCTTTCTATCTCCCCCCCTATCGTAGAGACTCTTGTCAAACCAGGAAAAAGCATGTTGATCGGTTACACCATACAAAATTTGGCTGATCCAACCGCCATTATAGTAAAGGTACGTTCCTTTTCTCCACGTGGAGATTATGGAGAAATGCTTATTGATACCGAACTCATTTCTCCCGTCCGTTTTTCACTCGACAATACCAATATACAACTTGAACAACCCATTTTAATGAAGCAAAGAGATACCACTCAGGCCTTGGTACGGATCCGTATACCTGAAGGCACCCCTGAAGGCGATTATTATTTTACTGTTCTTGCAGAAACACAGCCCATTGCAGCAATAGGTGGAGCAACTGCTTCCCTTGCAAAGGCGTCTATCGGATCTACTCTTCTTATAACGGTTACCAAATCGGGCTTTGTTGAAACAAAGGGTCGGATTGCCCTTTTTGATATTATCCCAAATTTTACGATGAAGCTTTTTGGAAAAACATACAAAATTATTGAAAGTTCAAGTAAAGTTCCAGTTGTCCTCATCGTACAAAATCTAGGGAAAAATCTCATCAAACCTCAAGGCGAAGTTACTTTACGCAATTCATGGGGAGAAAAAACAATCTTTCCACTCCTTTCCCAAAATATCTTAAGTGATTCTAAGCGTTTGGTAAAAAGCACCGAAGGCGTAAATACAAATCCCTTTCATTCCTTTACCATATCTGGATACTTTATTGGCCCTTATACACTTTCATCTCGAGTACACTTCGGAACAGACAATACCCAGCTTTATGCAACGACATCTTTTATTGGTGTGCCTATCCGGTTTGGCATCGCGCTTCTTTTTATACTAATCATCTCAACTATTATTATAGTAGGGTTGAAAAAAAGAAATTCAAGTACTATCACATAATTTATATCCTTACAAGACTCTATTTCCCTTTTTTTGTTGTATAGAATCCATTGATTTAGTGATGCTTCTTAGTGAAAATGATCATATGGATGGATTTATATCGTCTCTCTTGCCATTTTTTCGCAGGTTTTTCGTGGAATCACTTCTCTTGGGAGCGGCTTTTATCATCACTTTTATATCTATCACTATATATATACATACTACTCAAAAGGAGGAGGATGTTGAGATACCTCCTCTCTATAAATCTTCTACTTCCGAGGAACAGAAAAAAAGTATCATGATAGACGTATCAGGAGCAGTGAATAAGGAAGGGGTGTTTGAGCTGTCTCAAGGAGCAAGACTTAAAGACGCACTTGACCTTGCAAAAGGCATATCAAACGATGCAGATAAGGGTTTTTTTAACCGTAACTTTAACCTTGCTAGATATGTATTGGACCAAGAAAAAATATACGTCCCCTCGCTCCAAGAGACTGAAACAGGTATAATATCCGAACGCAAACAATTAGTAGATTATTTACTGCCTCAGACTATCCCATTAACTCAAATAGACGAATCTCCTCAAGAGAGAATCAAGATCAACTCAGCCTCAAGTGAGGAAATAGACACACTTCCCGGTATCGGCCAATCAACCGCTGAAAAGATTATTCAAAATAGACCATTCACCACAATCGATGAGCTTTTGACGAAGAAAATTCTTAAGAAAAACGTGTTTGAACAGGTTAAAGAATTGGTGGATCTATGAACATAACCCCTTCTATCTTCACCTCTGTTATCAACTCATATCTTCCTGAGCCCCACGCATCACTTCTCAATGGCATTTTGTTTGGTATTCCTTTAAGATCGACCAAGATCTTGTATCAACAGCTTCAGGTCGTTGGACTATTACATCTTGTTGTTTTATCTGGCATGAACATCACTATCTTAGGGGCTATCGTCGGACTTGCTACAAACAAGTTGCCAAAAAATCTTAGTCTTTTTTGTACTATTGGCTGCATTGTGGCTTTTTCTTTTTTTGTTGGACCCCAACCTCCTATCGTGCGAGCGGCTGTTATGGGCACTCTCTCTACCATAAGCATTATCTACGGCAAAAGAAATACCGCTCTTGTGAGCCTCCTTTGTGCTGTTTTGGTCATTGCTATATTTAAAAAAGACTGGCTTTCGGGTATATCATGCCAACTATCAGTAGGCGCTACATTTGGCATAATCCTTTTTGGTAAAGGAAGGGGGGGTAATGCAGTTATTCAAGATCTTCGCACTTCACTTGCGGCACAGATCTTTACCGCTCCGCTTATCTTTATTTTTTTCAAACAAATTTCCCTTATCTCTCCCCTTTCCAATCTTGCAGTCTCCTTTCTTATTCCACCTCTTATGATATTTGGTTTTCTCACCGCGATCCTAGGGAACATACATTGGCTTTTGGGCTTACCCTTAAGCTATATATGTTACGGATTATTAAGCTATATGATATTTGCCATTAAGATACTGTCAAAAGTCCCTTTTGCATTCGTACAGTTTTAACGATGCAAAACCCCATCACCAAAAAAACACTTTTTTTTGCTTTACTATTTTCATGCATAATACTTGTAATTGTTTTTTGTAATCAGTACTTTAGTAAGCAAACCATACTAGTGTTTTGCGACGTTGGACAAGGGGATGGCACCTATATGCGTATACAAAACAAGATTGATATTGTTATTGACGCAGGTCCAGCAAATAATAAAATGCTGCACTGTTTAGGTACCTATATGCCCTTTTACGACAGAACCATTGAGTATGCATTCATCTCACATTCACAAACAGACCATTATGGGGGATTTATTGAGATATATAAAAGATATAAGATAGATGCACTGTTTGCTCTTCCTCTAACTGGTAGCAGTAACAATATTGAGATTCTTAAACAGTTGATAAATAACCATCAAACCCATCATATTATCCCAACTACAGGTGATACTGTCTCCCTATTAAACACCCGCCTCACTTTTTTATCTTCTTCCAAGGCGTTGCCTTCCATCATATATGCCAAAGACCTCAATGCGTTTTCAGTCATCGTTGAGATTAGGACCTCAGACAAGCGTATCTTATTTACCGGAGATGCAACGATCTCCACGCTATATAATCTCTCTCTTTCTCCCTACAGTGGTAAAACAATACTTAAAGTGCCCCATCATGGATCACAAAACAGTATTTCGGAATCCTTTTTAAAGCAAATTCATCCTGACGTTGCGATCATAAGCGTTGGGAAAAATAATTCTTATGGGCACCCATCGAAAAGAGTATTAGATTTCTTAAAAAAAATGGGGACTCAAACACGACGGACGGATAAGGAAGGCGACATTGTTATAAAGTTATAACTAATTAGCTAAGAAGTATTCCTCGTATTTCTTTGAAGATATTTATTGCCTCAAATCCAATCCATGATTGACCCATAAGTTCAACAGGAAGACCAGGATCATCTCGAAGAAGGGTGATGTACTCATTTATGACTTTTGAAAACTTCTCTATTTTATCTCCGTCTTTGGATAAAATCTCATGCCATTTCTTAAAAAGCTCACGATATTTTTTATCCAGAGCCGATTTTCCCCATACTTTTTCGATTAAGACTTCACGATCGCCAAATGTATGATCTGATTCAAATGCTTGTATGTACTGTTCTTCTGCTTTGCCTGTTACAAGATCCTTTAGATTCTGAATAACAGGATGGGGAGTAAGCCAAAATGATCTATGCCAAGGCCCCAAACCCCACCCCTGCATCTCGCGTCGCAAACGGTCACGCAGTTCACGCTTACTTTCAGGTATCTCGTAAGATATGATTCGCCATTTCAAATCCCATTTGAGTTTCAAAAAGCGAAAAAAGGGGAACTCAAAGCTGAGCTCTTCAAATCCCTTTTCGGTCAAAACATATTCCTCTTCTTTTTCTGATGTTTTTTTAATTGCATTTTCTTTTAACAGTAAGGAAAGGGTTGTTTTGGTTTTTTGATTGAGAGAGTAATCGAATATTTTTTGAACATTTTCATCTAGCTTAATGCTCTTAAATTCAACGTCTGACAGAAGAAAAAGTGATAGTATAATCTTCGTTCGTCTTTCTTTTATTCCCATATCAAGTTAACTTTAACAGACGAAAAAATATATGTCAAGAGGAATATATGATAAAATAATGCAGTCGTGATTCATTACCTTCACTTCTAAATATTTTTTTCTCAATTACACTTGACTTTTTCTCCGTATTACTATTTAATGAAACTATTACCTATTTTTTTACACTGGAACACATATGTTTCATCGAAGATTAAGATCACTATATAAGATAATCCTTTTCTTTTTTCTTGTAGCTCAACTACAGTTTGTCACCCTACTTGATCTACCAATATTCACTATCCCCGGAACAGACATTCGCCTTAATCCTCAAAGGCTTTCATTATTAAAACCGAGTGCCCTTGACGGAGCAGGTCTTTCATCCGCCTCAGCAACTCTTGCTAATCCCCGTCTTTCTTTTCAAGGACGAGTTTCAACTGGATACGCAAGAGGAACCAATGTTATTACGCTTGCAACAACGCCAAATACATTTGGTGATATAAATACTAATAACCTTTTCCCAAATGATACCGTTGCAGTTGGAATCAACGGCAACATTCCAGTTGCAAGTATTAGTAGTGCTACCGTATTTACTTTAAAGAATGCTCTTGCGGTCACAGTAGGAGCTACCACAAATATATATGCAACACAGTCTGGCACATTGACCTTATCATTTTATACCGGAGCAGCCATACCGGTCGGTGGAAGTATACGGATTGAGCTACCTGCATCAAATGGTTCCATATCAGGAAGTAATGTTGATGGGGCTCCCGATACAACAGCCGCAACAAACACAAATGGTTTTGATTTAAACGGTATGACCAATGCAAATGTAACCTGTCCTAACGGAGCTTTTGCCGCTGGAACACTTACAGCAGGAGCTGGAGGCATAGGAGCTCCACATATCGTAAGTTGTAATTACTCAGGTGCTGTTGGTATACCAGCCGGTGCTAATTTAAGTATCGTAATCGGATCTGGAACAAAACCCCTAGTGAATCCTGCCCCTATAAACACAGGTCACACACAGGGACTTGCAGACGTCTATCCTATGACGATCTATACTAAAGATGCCGCCAATGGTACTGGTAATAATATTGAGTCAATCCAAGTACGAGCAGCGCCTATTGAGGGAGTGTTGGTGACAGCTACTGTTGATGAGACGTTAAGCTTTCAAATATCAGGTGTTGCTGTCGGATCAACCTCATTCTGTGGAGTTGCGCACACGGCCGGTCTTACCACAACCGCAACATCAGTCCCTTGGGGAATTGTTAACTCAAACTACACCGCAGACAAAAATGAAGCAGTGCAGCAATTGACCGTCACAACTAACGCTCCAACCGGTTATAACGTATATGCAGAGGAAAATGATCAGATGGGAAAAGATGGCGTAACATGTACGGGAGCAGCCCCTTCTGTTGGAGAGTATACGTTTGGATCTAATACGTGTATCAGAGATTATGCCAACGCTGCAACTCATACTTCGGCCACTGATTGGACTGCGGCTCCTGGATCAAACTATGGTTTCGGATACACTCTAGCCAATCAATCTGGCACTGACGCGAGATTTTTATACAATAATGGCGGTGCTTATATGGCAAAACAGTTTGCCGATCAAGAAAATTCAGAAAGCAAATATGATACTAATGCCGATCTTATGTATAATGTGGGACCAGTCAGCGGATCGTCTGTTTACGTCTGTTATCGTATCCATGTACCAGCCACACAGCCTGCCGGATTTTACTTTAACAAGTTGAAATATACCGCTGTTGCAAAGTTCTAGATAGTAGTTTAAATAATGATTGGCAGTTAGTAGTTAGTAGTTAGTAGTTAGTAAAATATGAAAAAAATTAAAAATATATTGATTGCTTTTGCCTTTGCCATTGTATTATCTGTATCATTAATACTTTCTACTAACTATTCACACGCTCAAGACATCCTTCCCCTTACAGTTGGCCCAGCAAGACAACAAATCACGGTTAATCCGGGTGAACAAGCTGCTTTTTCTATTAAATTCTATAATGAAAGCGATTCTCCACTGACAGGCATCGTAAGAGTGGCTGATTTTGTAGTACAAGATAAGGACGGATCGCCCCGCATAGTAGATGATGTTTCACAAGGCTCACCGAAGTTTTCCGCATCTGCATGGGTCACGCTTCCATACGACCGCATGTCAATACCATCCAATGACAAAGTGACTGTACAGGCTAGTTTAGCTGTTCCTCAAGACGCTCGTCCAGGAGGTCGCTATATTGCCGTATATTTTGAACCTTCCATCCCTGTTCCACAAGCAGTGGGCAGTGAAACGGTCGGTCAAGGCATATCTCCACGCATCGCTTCTCTTCTTTATGTAAGAGTATCAGGACCCATCACTGAAAGCGCAATCATCTCAAATTTGTTTGCCAAATCGTTCTATGAATATGGACCAATCCAAATAAATGCAGAGATACTTAATAGAGGTGATTATCATATACGTCCTCGCGGAGTCCTGACGCTTGTTGATCCTATAGGTAGCACCACTGAACAAACATCTCTTAAAGAAGAAAATATTTTTCCTGATGCTGCACGAGCTTATGAAAATAAATTGGGAACCAAGTGGATGATGGGAAGATATAAAATCACCCTTGCCGCCTCTTACGGCGAAAAAGGACAAGCTATTGAAAGGTCTGTATTTGTTTGGGTATTTCCTTGGAGAGTTGCAACCGTTATACTTCTCTCAATCATCATTGTGATTCTTCTTATCACGGGTATGTATAAGAGGCTTGTTACGAAAGAATCAAGTCTTGAAGAAGAAATTTCAAAGGAAAGAGAAGAGATTGAGAAATTAAAAGAAGAACTCAAAAAAAGAAAGGAATAATTCGCACCCCATACTCCTATGAAGCATTTTTTCTTCTTTATTATCTTTTGTTATATCTTTCTTTTTATTTCAAGTCACCAGATACATGCATATACAATTGGTCCCGTTGAAGATGTCACCGTGTCTGCCTACATCGGCATTACACCTCCCCCACCTACCATTACACCCCTCATTATCCCAACCCCTATACAAAAGCCCGCTGAGGGTAGATTCAGTCTATTTGGATACTCTTCTCCAGGAGCGAAGATCAGCATCAACAACCCTGGAATGTATAGTGACACTATAGCTGATAATAAAGGTTATTATGAATTTCGAAATTTTTTTTCTACCTTTCTCATTGAAGATCTATGTCTGACCTCACAGGACCAGTTTGGTCGTGTCACTATGCCCCTATGTATCCCTCCTATCCCATCAGAAAAGGACTCCTCTATCGGACCCATCATCATGCCTCCGACTTTATCGTTGAATAATAACAATTTTTTTTCAGGCGATCAGATCACAGCCTCAGGTCAGACAGTACCAAGTACTAATATCGAACTATCAATGTTCACAGACGAAACAAAAACATCACTTCGATCTCTTTTCCAAGATAAAGATAAACCTTTTTCAAAGAAACTCTTTCTTGCATATCTTATGTTCAAAAAAAAACTAAATCCTATTCCCATAAGCTATGCTGCCTCTTTGCCGAAAAAAAATATTGTCGTTGACAATAAGGGTAACTTTTCACTCGTTCTTTCTTCTGATGACCCTCAGTATTATCGTACATTTGCACAGACCATCTTTGAAAAAGCATTCTCTCAGAAAAGTATCACTCTAAACTATGATATTTTTCCAGGGTGGTTTATACTCATGAAGTTTATATTAGGATTTTTGCTCAGTCTTAAATCAAGGTTGCTTGAGATTGTTTTTTTGCTGCAGATATTTATCATCGCTTACTACCTAATCCATCACCATCTCCAACCGTATAAAATTGCTCGTAAAAGGGCTCTTGCGCTCATAGATCATCCTCTCCCTATGAAGATTGAAGGACAACTGCTACTTCAAGAAAAGGAGTTAGTTCTTGAAGAACACGCAATAGAAAAATACAGATAATCTTTAGTAAAATACCAGATAAGCTTTCTGAGGGAGGGTAATACTGTCAACTTTGACATCGAGATAAAACTCTCCGTTAATCCCCTCGCTCTTGGTTGCGATATCAAAATATGCTTTTCCTAGATTGTCAGTATTGGGTGCTGTTGCAACAATAGTCAAATTCTCATTATCAACACTACCCACAAACACTGTTTTTCCCGCAACTCCTAGTCCTTGACCATTTAATATGAATACAGTGACACGGATTTGTTGTTTACCATCTCCTTTTGCCTTTCTTGGATCACTTATCACATAGGAGTTCTCCGGCGAAAAGGAATTGTTGATGACGCTTGCTCTTCCACTCATATACCGCGCTTCATAAAAAAAGAAAAGTCCAGAAAAGAACATGAGAACGATAATAAAAATGAGCGAGGCTATTATAAACTTCTGCATATATAGATGTTACTCAATATAAAAAATTATTTCAATAAATAAAAAAAATGGTAATAAAGCTAACAAAACACAAATTTATCATAGATTAAATACGGTCATGGCAATCTAAGCAAAAACGAAATTATTTTAGCAAATAATATATTCAATTGCTTAAAATGATAATAATTTGAGCCTAAAATTATTAATTTAGGGCTTTTATATGCTTTAATCCAAAACTAAATTTACACATAGAGCCTTCATATGCTTTATGTATCGCAACACCAATACAGCCTTAATCACTAAATGAGGCAAAACTACTTGTATAAAATTAAACTCAATTAAATATACATGAAGTATTTCGGGTAATATCATAATGGTATATTTGTACTATGGGTTATATGATATACTTTGATATGTATGAGTATGTTAATTTTGTCTGCGGTTATTATTTTAAATACGATTAAATTATATTACAGGTCTATATGAGTATTTCACGTAAGTATGAAATAACTATATCATAATATATACTAAATAGCTCTTGACAAACTTATTATTATTGTTTTATTCTTAATGTATGACATCTTTATCTACACACAGGTATAATCTCGATAATCTTGAGGCTTTGTTTCGGGAATTCCTTATAGTTGAAAAAGTTGCACCGATAACTTTAAAGAATTATCTTTCCGACCTCAGACACTTTTTCGGATGGTTTGTTTTTTTTCTTCATTCAAAAAAGCACAACATTTTGATTGATCAAAAAAACGAGAATGATCTTGTAAGCTACATAAATGTTGATATCGTTAACGCATATAAAACATATTTGGAAAGTAATGCTTTACCGGTAAAAACAATAAATAGAAGACTTTCTACTATCCGCAAATTCTGTACATTGTGCATAAAACAAGGCTGGATGAAGGAAAATCCGGCTAAGAAAGTGATAAATATCGTATCCAGTGTCCCCTCCTCTGAAAGCTCATCACAGGTTGTAATATCAAAAGATCCAATCAAAGAACTGTTAAACGAGTTTTGTAAGGATCTTACAAGCCAAAACTTAACTTCACATGAAATCAATCTCGTTCAAAATGATATTGATGAGTTTCTCACCATTATTAATTATTAATATCTTATGAAAAATGTTTTCATGAGCGCTTTGAATAGGGCTATAAATGGCCTTAAAGAATGGACTGATCCTGCTGTTGAAGGATCTCCATATGATCCTTTTATAACTTATGCTAAGTACCCTAGCATAAAAAAACATCTTTCTTTCCGAAGAAAAATAAGTTGGAGAGTGTAAGTTTTCCTTTTTCATGATAAAGATAAATACCGACTCTATTTTTCAATTTGTAAAGGCGCTTAAAAGAAAAAGTGTTCCAAAGAATGAAATTAAGCGCAGGCTTCTTTCTGTGGATAGGTTTATCAAATGGGCTCACCAGAAGAGCTATCTGGCAGATGATACGTTTAAGCAGATACAAGATGAGATTGCCAAGTTAGCGATTGGAGATCAGAGACTAGAGATTGGTAATCAATTTCCAATCACTAATCGCCAATCGCTAATCTCTAATTATTCTTTCGGCATCCAGCATTATATTGGTTTTGCTATCATATTTGTCCTCATGGCCATGCTTGGAGCAGGGCTTTATAATCAGTTCTTTAAAAAAACACCTACACCGTTTGCATATTCAACTACTCCCCTACAAGGTGCTCGTGTCATTTCATTTCAAGGAAGATTGACTGATAGTTTGGGTAATCCCATCATCGCCCCCATCGATATCACCTACAATTTTTATACTGCACCATCTGGAGGATCTCCTATCGCCGGCTCTACTCGCGTATGTACGGCCAATCCTGATCAAGATGGAGTTTTTGCCAATCTCATAGGAGATGACAGCGGTCCTAGCTGTTCAACTCAACTTCCAGCTAACATTTTTACCGAAAATTCTGAAGTATTTCTTGGCGTCACGATCGGATCAGAGATAACTGAGATGAGTCCTAGACAACAGATTGCGAACGTAGGATATGCCATGAATGCAGAGACACTTCAAGGCCTGCCTCCTGGCACAACCGCATCATCAATTCCATTTATCAGTGCGCAAGGTGACCTGCTTATCGCAGCCTCAACTCCTGGTATACGTTCAACATATACGACAGCAAATTTTGTTATATCCAGTGCTCAAGCAACTACTATCCAATCAGCAAATGGAGGGGATATTACATTCAACGCAACAGATGGAGGCACACTTCGTTTTAATACTTTTAATGGAACTTTAAACGAACGGATGACTATTACTCCCTATGGAAACGTGGGGATAAGCAATACCAATCCACGAGCTTCTCTTGATGTCATAGGAGATGCCTCTCTTTCAGGCAATCTTGTCTTTAATGGTCTAACCTCTCAGATCAGACAATTAAATGGCGGCAATTTATCTTTTGTTACATCCCCTGGTGGAGATCTTGGAGTCTCAACCAAAATGACACTCCTTAATAACGGAAATCTTGGTATTGGAACAACTGTTCCTATCTATAAACTTGATGTTGCAGGTGCTGCTTCAATCGCAGGCAATCTTATGACTGGCGGACAGATGCAGCTCGGAAGATTTGTAGCAGATCCGACAGCAGTTGGATCAGGGTCTATGTACTTTAATACAACAAACAACACTATCTACTACTATAACGGAACTGACTGGACACAGGTCGGATCTGGTGGAGGCGGAGGTGACAATGTATGGCAACGGGTACTTGATGGAGTGGTCATACCTAAAATAGCTGCTGATGCACTTAATCTCGGCAACTCTGCAACAGCCTCAGCTACCGTGCACTTAGCTGGAAAAACAGGAGATAATTCATTTATAAATACGGGTAATTTTGGCATTGGGACGACAGGACCTGCTATGAAGCTGGATCTTGGAACAGGGTATTCAACAAACAACTCAACATTCAGAACAGGAACATATGAATTACAACCATATGCATTAAACAACGCTTTTCTTGCGGAAAATGCTTATTATAACGGTTCTACCTGGACAAGGAGAAATACTGGATATGCCGAAGGATTTCAGTTTTTTAATGGTCAGACTTTATTCTTCAATAACACCAGTGGAACTGGTAGTTTTTCTGCAACTTATCCGTTCAAGACCGATTCTGGCAACTCCGGATCAGTAGCTCTCGGAGGAAATATTAATACAGCAACAGGTAATTATAGTGGTTCATCAATGGTTGTTTTAGGTACTGGCAACGTCGGAATTGGCACTACCTCTCCCCTTGAAAAACTTGATGTCCGTGGTAATGCCACAGTATCTGGATATCTCACGATCGGACAGAGTGGAGCTTTAAGAAGTCAGTATGGTCCTCTTAACTTAGCATATAAGTCTGGAGTGAACTCATGGACTACGGGAATGGTGCTTAAGGATGGAAGTGGTAATGTAGGGATTGGAACTACTAATCCAGAAACCAAATTACATGTATATACCAGTACCGCAATAGGAACATATCGAGATATTTATGCAAAACAAATTATTGACGATGCAGATGCAAGACTCCAAATTAGATCGGGTGATACGGGCAACTATGGCTCAGGATTAATTCTCTCAACAGCGGATAAAAGCTGGGCAATGATGGCACAAGCAAGCTCAGATAATAATAATTTTTATATAGGCTATAAATCAAGCGCAACCGATGAAGATATAATGGCTGGTTCATCAAAGCACTTTACTATCAATACCTCTGGAAATGTTGGAATCGGGACAACAAATCCCCTTGAAAAACTTGATGTCCGTGGTAATGCCACAGTATCTGGATATCTCACGATCGGACAGAGTGGAGCTTTAAGAAGTCAGTATGGTCCTCTTAACTTAGCATATAAGTCTGGAGTGAACTCATGGACTACGGGGATGGTATTGCAGGATAGTACAGGCAATGTTGGAATCGGGACATTAAATCCTACTTCTTTTAAACTTGAGGTTGCAGGTGACATAGGCCCTGAAGCAGATAATACTCGTGATTTAGGTTCTGCATCACGCTATTGGAATACTATCTACGTAAATAATATCGTGGGAAGTGGAGCTTTGGGATATTGGCAGATAGATAGTAATGTTCTTCATCCTGCTAATCAATGGGCGTCTGTTGTTGATTTAGCAATTGGTGGAACATCTACTTCATCTGCTAAATTTCAAGTATACGGAAGTGGTACCAATGCAGGAACAGCATCTTCATCAGGACAACTCACTTTCAACAATAATTCAGGAACGCATTATGTCAACTCACTTTGGAACCGTCCCCTATCCTTCCGCACTTCCCCTGGTGGAGATACAGGACTGACAGATAGATTATATATTGCAGCAAATGGCAATGTGGGAGTGGGGACGACAAATCCAGTGGCAAAACTGGATATTAAAGGAACTTTCTCCTCTGAAGTTGGATATTCATCTTACACTGGCGATGGTGTTTGGAATGCAAATGCTCGACCTTCTAAAATTATTACGCCGAATTTGCATGAATTGCGATTTGGTTACTCTGATGCAGGAGGAGGTCAATATTATCCATCTATCGGTTTTGCAGCAAATAGTACTGCCGTAAATGATTCTCTATTAATTCTCCAGTCAAGAGTCGCTTTAGGTACACCAGAATCATACAATCGATGGCAAGTAAGCGGAGGGGGAACAATCAGCTGGGGTGCAGGAAGTGGTGCGGTTGATACAAACCTCTATCGCGTTGCAGCTAATATATTAGGCACCGATGACACACTATATGTAGGCGGCAATATAGGCATCGGTACAACTTCCCCCCTTGAAAAACTTGATGTCACAGGCAATGCATCTGCCTCAGGATATGTCACGGTCGGACAAGCAGGAGCTTTAAGAAGTCAATATGGTCCGCTTAATCTTGCATACAAATCAGGATTAAATACCTGGACAACGGGGATGGTGTTAAAGGATGGAACGGGATATGTGGGGATTGGAACAATTAATCCAACGTATTTATTAGATGTATCAGGCGGATCTGGAATTGTGGGAAGATTTAGCGGAAGAGTGATTGGAGGCGATGCAGTTGCTTCAAATGAATTCGTAACGTTCGGTCAGTTGGCTGGAGGATCAGGACAGTATTGGCAAAGATCAGGAGAAGCTTTATCACCAAGCAATATTTGGAACTCAATAAATGTGGGAGCAACTGCAACAGCATCTGCTTATGTACATCTTGCAGGTACTCCGAATGAAAACTCATTTGTAAATACAGGAAATTTTGGCATTGGAACTATCTCTCCTGTTGCTAAACTTGATGTAGTAGGTAATGCAAGCATCTCCGCTTCTTTATCTTATAGAAGTGGAGCCCCAAATTATGTAAATGTATTAGGTAACCAACCTCTATCATTCCGAACTTCACCAGGAGGTGACGCAGGATTAACTGATAGATTTACTCTCTTGGCAAATGGAAATATAGGTATAGGAACAACAGCGCCTGCTACAAAACTTGACATCGACACAAGTTCAAATACAACCGGATTGCGACTTCGCGGATTAGCGGAAACTGTTGAGATATCAGATATCTATGTTGGATCAAATGGCACATTCATATTAGATAATACAGTCGGAACAGGTAGTAGTGGATATATTGATCTTCGTCCTGAAGATAATGATTATGGCATGGTCCTTCGTGAATCCGACGGTACAGGAACAGGCTCATTTGCCAATTTTTATGTCGTTGACGCTGCTACAGACTACATGAATATTATCGTCAATGGAGCTCAATCAACAACAGGATTGGTTGTAAATGCAAACGGAAATGTGGGGATAAACAATACTTCCCCCCTTGAAAAACTTGATGTCACAGGCAATGCATCTGCCTCAGGATATGTCACGGTCGGACAAGCAGGAGCTTTAAGAAGTCAATATGGTCCTCTTAACTTAGCATATAAGTCTGGAGTGAACTCATGGACTACGGGGATGGTTCTTCAGGATGGGACAGGAAACGTGGGGATTGGGACAACAAATCCAGTGGCAAAATTACAGGTCTATCCTGGATATACCACAGGAACATACAATGGTATCAATGTATCTGGCGGGACAACAGGTGGAACTTATAACGCTTTCTCAACGGATGCATTTGTAAACAGTGGAGCTGGAACAGTTACCGGTTTATCGATCACCAGCAGGATACAAAACGCCGCTACTTCTTCTAATGCATACGGCATTAATGCTACTGTATATAAGGGTAGCGGTTCAACCGGAACGACAACTGCTATTTATGGAGCTAATTTAAGAGTTCTAAACTCAAGTAGTGATGTTATTACAGATACTTACGGTCTAAAAATAGCTGACATCTCAAATTCCGGAACCATGAGCAATACTTATGGAGTGTATGTAGGAGACATTACTGCTGGAACCCAAACCAATACCCCATTCTCATTTTATGCATCTGACGCAAACGCATTAAATTACTTTGCTGGAAATGTCGGAATAGGTTCATCTGCTCCCACCTCCTTCAAACTTGAGGTTGCAGGTGACATAGGCCCTGATGCTGATGGTACTCGGGATATTGGTTCACCCTCCAGGTACTATGACACCGTCTATGCAAACAATGTGGTAGGACTTGGTGCTCTGGGATACTGGTCAAGAGGTACGGGCGTATTGTTTCCTTCAACCACCACTGATGGAGTAGCTGCGACAGGTTCAGCAACCACCGTTGCAACATTCACCGCCTCAGGGACAAATGATGCAGCACGTTTGGGAGGATCAGCTAACTATATAACCGTATCCCCCAGTGGAGATCTTTCATTCACCGGAGCTAATGCTGATGCGATCAATAAAGTATCAGGGACGTTAAATATAAACACAACCAATAACCAGGCGATAACTACCGGGACTGGTCAGGTCACCTTGGCGGGTAATGTGGATGCCACCAACGGACTTGATGTGACTACCGCTAACCTTACGGTTGGAGGAGCAAACTTTACCGTGGTTCCGGGTACGGGAAATATCACAACAGCGGGTACTGTTTCCATTGCAACCGGTCAATCATACACAGGAGCAGGCACCGTAACCCTCTCCTCTGCTGCTGCATCGAGTCTTACCATCAACTCAGGAACAACCGGTGCCATAGCTATTGGGAATGATGCATCTGCCGAAACAATTGGTCTGGGTACTGGTGCGGCAGCAAAAACAATAACCATAGGCAATACCACAGGCGCAACCGCACTCAATCAACGGGTGGGTACAGGGAACTATACTCTTGACGGAGTTGCTGGATCAACCTATGCGTTTGGTGCATCAACAACCACTGGCACCATGACAATCGGAGGCACAGCACAGACAGGACTTCTCACTTTGGGACAAAGCTCTGGTACCAATATTGTTGCTATTGGATCAGGTACAGGAGCAACAACCGTACAGATAGCAAACGGCGCAACAAACGGAAAAACAGTACAGATTGCAACAGGAGCTGTTGCAAATACCGTTTCTATGGGATCAACCACGGGCGCATCTGCTACTACTCTTAATGCTGGATCAGGGAATCTTACCCTAAATGCCACATCCGGCAATGTAGCACTTCAAACTACTACAGCCGGAAATATTACCCTTACGCCAGGAGGCACCGGAGACATAAACATCACGGCTGATGCCGACTCATTTGTAAATATTGCAGGCCTCACAGACAGCACTGGCACCAGTCTTTGTCTTGATGGTTCAAGCAATCTTATTACTTGTGCAGGAGGAGGCACAGGCAATACATTGCAGGCTGCATATGATAATGGAAATACCATCACCACAACCACTGCAAGAAATATTGCATTTACTTTAGGAGAAGTTGCAACACCTACTTCCCTTACTCTTGAAAATCAAGACACAGCCGGAACAAATGCGCAGCGAATCTTTAATTCCATTGCTTCAGGAACATTGACTAATGGACTTCTGGTTGAACAAACAGGAGCGGGTACCATGACCAGCGGAATAAATATAACACAAACCGCCGGAACTATATCAAGCGGTCTTACTTTCACTGGGATAACCAATGATATTACAACCGGTGCAAACCAACACCTGGCCCTTATGCCAAATGGAACTGGCAATGTGGGTATAGGAACAACAAGTCCTGCTTATAACTTAGAGATCGAGGACGTTGGTGATGCTGCGATATATTTAGAAGCTGATTCCGCCGGAACTGGATCAGAAGATAATAATGCGTTTATTAAACTGAGTCAAGATGGTTTGCTTGTACAATCAATATTTGGAACTGTAGGCAATGCTGGATATGATCCAGAAAATGTCGCATATACTAATACCTTAGCTAACGCAACACTCCTGGGAACCTTAGACAATAATGGAGCGCTTCAGTTTGGGACAAACGACGCAGTCCGTATGACAATTGCAGCAACTGGAAACGTAGGTATTGGGACAACTTCTCCCACTCTTTTTAACCTTCAAGTAACAGGCAATATAGGCCCAACTACTACAAACAACTATGATCTTGGATTAACAGGTACCAGATGGAGAACAGGATATTTTGGAACTTCTCTTGACTCTCCTTCTTTAACCTATGCAGGTACTCTTGCATTGTCTGCAACAGGAGCAAATATAATAACGATGTCAACCAATGGATCTGAGAGATGGAGAGTTGCATCCAATGGAGTACTTCAGTCAAACGGTGCACAAACCATACAGACCTCAACCGGTAATCTTACTCTTGCAACAGCTGCAGGAAACGGACATATACTTCTTTCTCCAAATGGGACGGGAAATGTGGGGGTGGGGACAACAACACCCACATCTTTCAAACTTGAAGTTGCCGGTAATATCGGACCTGATAGCGATATTACCAGAAATATAGGAGCATACAATAAGCGAATTGCCAATACATACACAGGAGTAATTGATGAAAGCATATTTACCCAGGCAGGTGAAAATGCCATCAAGAATTCTGATCGTTACAATGGTGGACCGGGTGGATGGGGTACTGCGGCAAACTATTCTGAGGCTGTTGTGGTTGGGCCACAAGGAACAGAGGTACGAGCAATTACAAATTCAACTCCATTGAGCACGGCCGGATTATTAACTGATTATTTACCCGTTGATCCGAAAAAAGCATATCTGCTTGAATACTGGATCAAGCAGGATGACATAAGTGCAGGAACTGGAACAAATTATATTGGACGTGAAGAATATACAAGCGGTAAAGCTAATAATGACCAGGGAACCGGCCCGTACACGTGGGGCGGTCAAAAACCCCCTGCAGCAAATACATGGTATCATGTATATGGAATTATTCCTCCGCATGACTCAGGCGCTGAAGTAAGTCACACAGCAACAAACAGTACGATCACTCCTGGAACTGAGTATAAATTTTGGAGTTCATACACTGCCTATATCAGGGTTAAGATATATTTAAACTACAACCAACCAAATCCTTCACAGGTCTGGGTAACAGGAGTTGCACTTCGTCCCCTTTCAAGTGGCGGTGTTAATTCTTTTTTTGCTACACCAGGTGATGCCTCAACCTCGGGAAATCTTGCGTTTGTTACTGGGAAAACAGAAAGACTTACCATCACCTCTAACGGTAATGTTGGTATTGGTACTACTGCTCCTGCTACAGGCGCAAAATTGGATGTATATGGCGGACCTATCCGGCTTGGAGCAAATACTAGTGCAAACAACCAATTAAATACGACCGCCGGAAGTGCACCATCAGGAGACCTATATTGGGGCTCTCGAACAATCTGTGATGATTCGGGAAACTGCGGCACAGCCGGAGTGTCGCCTGATTCACTAGACTATACAGAATTCCTAGATACCATGACTCTTGATGCAAATCTTATCTTGAATCAAACAACCTACACCTGGACGCAGAACTTTACCGGGACAACGACCACGGGCTACACTTACAATGCTAACTCTCTCACATCAGGTAAAGCTCTTAGTATCGCTTCTTCTGCTACTGCATTTACCGGCACATTAGCGCAAGTTTCTTTAACAGGCAATAACGCCGCCAATACGGGTACCATATTTAAAGCATCTTCAAACGGAGCTTTAAATACCGGCACTGTTGCTATGATTACCAATCTGGGAGCCGGAACATCATTTAGAGTAAATGATGAGACAGGAGATGCTGACACTACTCCATTTTTAATCGATGCAGGTGGCAATGTAGGAATAGGTACTACTTCACCTGTTTCTAAACTTCTTCTTGACGATGTTACTCCAACTATAACGGGATGGCAGAGTCTTACCATAAGAAGCACCGATGCTTTAGCTATAGATAAAGGAGGAACAATCGGTTTTGGAGGCAAGTATACCTCAGGAGGCACATATGCAACATGGGCAGGTATAGCTGGATTGAAAGAAAATGCAACAGATTCAAATACTTCAGGATATTTATCGCTGCGGACAAGAGCAAACGGAGGAAACCTAACAGAACAAATGAGAATTGCAAGTAACGGCAATGTCGGCATCGGCACTACAAACCCTTCTCTTTTTAAACTTCAAGTAACAGGCAATATAGGCCCAACTACTACAAACAACTATGATCTTGGATTAACAGGTACCAGATGGAGAACAGGATATTTTGGAACTTCTCTTGACTCTCCTTCTTTAACCTATGCAGGTACTCTTGCATTGTCTGCAACAGGAGCAAATATAATAACGATGTCAACCAATGGATCTGAGAGATGGAGAGTTGCATCCAATGGAGTACTTCAGTCAAACGGTGCACAAACCATACAGACCTCAACCGGTAATCTTACTCTTGCAACAGCTGCAGGAAACGGACATATACTTCTTTCTCCAAATGGGACGGGAAATGTGGGTATAGGAACGACGGCGCCAAGCAATCCCCTTGCAGTCATCTCTACCACTACTCCTCAGCTTCGTGTTGGTTATGACAACACAACCAATTACTTCACATCGGCAGTTGCTTCAAACGGATCAGTCACGTTTAACGCTAATGGAGCATCTGCCGCCTTTACTTTTTCAGATCCTACTACAATATCCTCAACCGCAAATCCTGGGCTCACTGTAGGTAACGGTACGACGGGTTATCTGAAAATCGGCGGTTCAACCATATCTGATGCTGCAGGAAACCTCACATTAGATAGTGACAGTGGTACTATCAGCGCTTCAGATATTTTAAACATGGGTTGGAACGCCATAACTGGCGCATGGATAGGAGATGCTGATTCTTATGGAGGCGGAGGATATAACAATATCGCAAATCATAACAATAATCTTATCCGAGCGGATGAAAAGGAAACCGTTACCATGAATAATGGTTGTGATGCAGGATCAATCGCTAATATGTTTGATGGTGACCCTTCAACTATTTGTCAACTCACTGATGCTGCACCCAATGAGATCATTACTATAGATATGGGAAGCTATGAGCATTATTGGACAGGGTTTGAGATCATGTGGACATATGATCGAGGTACTAACAACGTAACAATAGAAAAATACTGGGATCCTGACTCAACAGGTGGCTGTGATACGTGGGCAACCATTTATAGCGGAGCAGCTACAGGATACTCTACAAAAGTAAATGCGCCAGGCAATTATATATGTCAGTACCGCATCACAATAACTGGTACGCCAGATGTTGCAAATGATGTTCGTATCGGAGACATACGAGGGTTCCAATATTATAACGACCAGAAAAATGATCTATATGCCGATATTACCGGCGCTACTTTTTACGGTGCAGTACAAGTTGGAACATCTACGACGAACAGAGACCTTGATGTATATGGCAATGTCGGCATAGTCTCCAGTAACACCACCGGTACCACAACCAGTAGTAGTCTTGGTCTTTCTGCCAACTCCCTCACAACCGGAACAGGTTTGTACGCTGCTTCATCTACCCTAACCTCAGGTAAATTAGTAGATCTTCAGGTGAGTGGGACTGCTGCAGCTGCATCTCAAACAGGACTTAATATTCTAACTGCCGGTGCCAATGGTACTGCGGGTATCACTTCTTATGGTGCACAAATATCAAATACCCATACAGGTACTACCTCTACTAATGTTGCCCTCTATCTCAATGCCTCAGGGGGTACTACAGCAAACTATGGTTTGATTGTAAACGCTGGTAATGTGGGTATCGGAACGACAGCACCGGGAGCAAAACTTGACGTGTATAATCCATCAGGCACCACCCTTGCTTTAGCAGCCCAGGTCCAAAACCTTAATAATGCAACTGGTCAAAATGGGCTTCTTGTCAATGTCGCCCGTGTGACTACAGATGATGCCACATACGGACTCAATGTCCAAGGAGGCGGCACAAGCCGACTTTACGTGAGAGGTGACGGATTTGTGGGTATTGGTACTACCGCCCAATCAGCCAACTGGCCTACTGATCTGCTTTTTATAAACGGTGAATTTACTGCTGACAAATTCAATGATTCAGGAAGCAATAACCGCTATATTGATCCCAATGGCACCTCACGAATAAGCTATCTTGAGATGAGAAACGATCTCACCTTTATTGACGCCGGCAATGCCGGCATCGGTAAAATCAACTCAAACGGAAGTTCTGTTATTATTGAAGGCCCTACTGGAGGCACAACAGACCTCTGTGTTGAGGATCCTGATACTGGAACAGGCGGAGAATGTGACGGTAAAATCGACGCAGGTACCATCGACCCTCCCTACACTATAAATGGGAAAAAATATGCTACATACATGGCCTCCATGACAGGGGTCAAAGAAGAAACTACCGATACCGTACATATTGAGTCAAAGATAGCAGAAGGCAGATATGCGTATGTTATTGACTTTAATAATCAACCCATTGGATCTGACTTATGGCTTTTTAGTAAAACAACTCATCTTAAAGATAACCTAGATCATATGAGCGTTCTTCTCACTCCAACTGATGATACACGGACGTGGTACAAAGTAGATAACACCGGAGATCATCTCACCCTTATTCTTTATTCTTCACGACCAACACAGATATCATATCGACTTACTGCTCCACGCTTCAATGCTGAAAATTTTGCCAATATTAGACCAGATAATGCTCCTGGCGGATTCTTGATAAACGATCCCGATATCATAGGTTCCCCCTATACTATCACTGAAGTTGGATCTTTAACCGATACGCATCATATAGCTTCAACTCAACCAACCAATACCTCGCTTGAAAGCTTAAGAGAGACAATATATCAAGTTGTGCACAACACAAGCGGAGAAATGATAGAAGAGGTAGCAGTTTTCAACAAAATATTGATAGGTAAAATCCAGGCTGGTTTTGTGGAAGCACAAAATGCTGTTGTGACCAACGTATTAAACGCTTCACATATCGTATCTGAAAATATTTCAAGCTATTCGCTACAAGTCACAAAACTTTTTGTAAACGAAAAGATAATCAGCCCGATCGTTGAGACTACAGATCTGTCAGCCTCAGGTACTGCAACTCTTGCGACTATAAAGACCGATACCATCAAACCGCAAGAACAAAATGTCACGATAGACCTCAATACTTCTTCAGACAAAGGTACATTTGCCAAGCTCATCGTAAACGGTATCAACAATATAACTGTTGCATCTATTGATGAAGCAGGTAACGCTACGTTTGCAGGCTCCCTGACTAGCGTATCAGTGATCAGTGATCAGCTGTCAGTAAATGATGCAACCATATCAGGAAGTCTAACTGCCAATGAGGCCAGTCTTTCGGGTAAACTCATTGCGAAAGAGATTGTATCTGATAATATCAGCGAGCTTACGGAAAGAACCGCCGCGGTTGAGGAGCAAAGCGGGAAAACCGCGGAGGTTAATGAGGTTTTGAGCAACAGTATTAATCAGGTTCAACAGGATCTTGCGGCGATAAAAAACCTACCTCTCCCTAACCCCGCCTATTATCAAAATTTGAGTGACTACCCTGTTGCAACTGTTTCTTCACTTCTTGCTCAATCAATTCAGACAGAAGATCTTACTGCGACTGGCAATGTAAACCTTTACAAAGCCTCAATCGCTGATTCCCTCACGGCCGGAACTATTTTTATGCAGGATAACTCTATCCTCTCTCTTTCATGGGAGCTCAAACTTTCAGCTCTTGCTCAGATCACTCTTTTTGACGGAAGTGTGGTCATCGCAAAAAATGGAAACATTACTACAAAAGGAGAACTCATCGCTGAGGGAGGAGTCCGGACGGATGAAATACAATCAATCGATGGAAAAAAAGACATCGCTATCAAACTAAATTCTCAATTGTCAAATTCCAATGAAAATTCATTGAAAAATGCAAAATTGAAAATTGAAAATTCCGAAGGCATGGATGTTGCCTCAATCGATGCCTCAGGCGCAGCCCGTCTCAACAGTTTAGCCTTCACTCATATATCTACCAACTCTGCTATCATTGCTGATTCAGGAGAACGCACTGTGGATGATGAAATCATCCCGGCTATTGAAACCAATGCTGAGGTGGCAGGTACCGGAGTCCTGCCCGTGGATGCACCGGAGATTATAATATACAATAATAGTGTTACGGCAGATTCTCTCATCTATCTGACTCCGATTGGTGAAACGCCAATCAATCAGCTCACGGTTGTGAAAAAGGAGATACATGGCCGTCCATATTTCTCAGTCTCATCCGGTACTACTCTCCATCCAGAGATCAAGTTTAATTGGTTGATTATAAACTAGTTTTACATCATTTGAGATGGTAGTCTGGATTCCCACCTTCGTGGGAATGACAGTACAAAGCAGGAATGATAATCAGGAATGATAATACAGAACTAATAGAAGTCATCCCTGCGTAGGCAGGGATCCAGTCTATTAAAACATCTTTCCCTTGACAATTATATCGCAACTATATTACATTGATACTATACATGAAAAACTCCCTCAAACCTCATCAAGATTTCATGAGGTTCAAAATATATTCATATATGAGACATGTTGTTGTTTTACTTACCTTTTTTTTGCTTTTTGGATTTTTTACATATAAATTGATTGTCTTTGTCAAAGAAACTTATGCAGTAGTCGGAGATCTCGATATCGTCGGATCAGCCACTACCATTGAAGTACTATCAACTAAAACAGGATCACTCACCCTTGACACAACAGCATGTAAAAATCTACAGGGCGTTCCTCGCCCCCTCTTAAAAGCCGCTAGCACCATCGGAGGAATTGACTGTGACACTTCTATAACCATAGCCGCAGCTGGAGCACTCACCGCAGGCACTTATAACGGTCAGACCATATCATCAGCTTCAAATTTGACAGGCAGTCTTACGGTTGCAAGCGGACTTACAGTATCAGCCGGCGCCATAACGCTTCCTGATAATTCCATTGCTTCTGCTGATGTGAACTTTAACTATGCAGCCGCTGCAAGCAAAGGAGGAGCGGCAACTGATTTATCTTGTACTAATTGTGTCGCGCTTACAACAGAAACCGCCGGTAATTATATCGCCACAATTACCGGTAACGGCCAAGTTGGGGTAGCGGGCTCAGGAGCAGAGAATGCTGCTGCTACACTCAGTATCGTTGCTGACTCAATTGGCGACACCCAGCTTGCCTATAACACAGGACAACACTTAACCACAACGAACGCTCCCACTTTTGCAGGAGGAACATTTACCAGTACTGTTAATATGGCAGATACAAAGTATCTTTTTATGGGAGATGCAAGTGCTGGTAATTATTTTGGTTCAAATGGTACTTATCTAACCATGTATAACGGTGGAGCGTCAGGTCTTTCTTTTTACGTCCAACAAAGCATACCTATTACATATATCTATTCGCCAAACATTTTTTTTGGCCTTGCAGCTGGAGGTACTTCGATACACACCCGAGGATCTACGGTCAATTTCGGTGAAACTGGCAATATAGGAGTAGAGAATTTTTATATGAGTTCAGCTGAAAGATTGAACTTTTTTTATTCCAATGGAAGCACTGCCACTCAGGTCGGCGATATATCTGCATCTGATGCTTCTTGGTTTCGTATCAATCAAAATACGGTAAAGAATATCTTTACGCCCCAATATATTCGAGCTGATTCCGGATTGTTTGTCAAAAGTACCTCCTATGGTATAAGCTCTAATGGAATTCTGTTAAATGGTTCTTTATCTGGCACCTACTCAAACGCTCTTACTCTTAGTAGTGCTTCAAATGCATATTCAGGAGCTTCTCTTGCAGTAAGTGGTAATATAACGAGTTCTGCTGGAGATTTAACCATATCTGGTGGAAATATCTCAATTACTAATAATGCCGGTGGTGTTGATTTCAACGATGCTAATTCTTACTGGCTCCGCACCGCTACAAACCACGGCTTATACTGGGATACCACCAACAATACTTGGGAATGGCACTCTGCAGGTGTTGACAAATGGCGTGTTGACCTAAGTGGAAATACTGTTCAAGCTGGTGATCTCACTGTTTCTGGAACAGGTAATAGCTCTTTTGCTGGCAACGTCTACTTAACTGGCAATGTGGCTGTAGCTGGCATGTCTGCCATCCCTGCTACGTACAACAATACTAATATTCTACCCAATCCCAGCTTTGAAGTGGCTACCAGCACTAACTACGACGGGTGGGCAGGTTCTGCCAGTGGCGGAACCGTCACTAGAACATCTAATGGGATTTCCAATCACGATGGCGCCTATGGAATGGAACTGAATGTGACAACGGCAGGAACCGGCACTACCAATATTAATTCCACTCGACAACCGATTAGTCCATCGACTACATATACGCTTTCAACCTGGGCTAAGGTTAATACTGCTTGTGGAGATGGCTTTCACCTTCGCGCCTACTGGATGAATGCAGCGGGAGCCTATATTTCTGTCTCTGATCCTTACAGTAATTCTGGTGCCGTCACCACCTCATGGAATCTATATAAAGGAAATGTCACTTCTCCTGCCACTGCCTATAGTGTAAGAATCTATATTTATAATAACCTGCCAACCAATGCCTGTACCCTCTATGTTGATCAGGTATCATTCAGACCAATGATTGACGCTGATGTACTCGTTAACGGCAACGTGGGTATCGGCACAACAGTTCCAGCTGACAAACTTCATACTACAGGCTCTATAAGAGTAAATGGCGCAATAGCAAATGGACTTAAGTTCACATCCAATGGAACCACAAGTTCAGATCATCTTCTTACCACACGAGGGGGCACAAGCTGGTTATATCTGAGAAATTGGGCAGATGACACATATAAAAACTTGGCAGTAGGTACGCTATACGGCGCAACCAGCATCACAGTGCCTGGTACATCAGATAGCTATATCATGGGAGACGTCGGTATTGGTACGACAGCTCCTGCGAATAAACTCCATGTTAATGGTAATATAAGCCTAAGCACCAATATAAAGTTTACAGGAGGCGTTCCTACACTAGAAACTGCATTCGATGATTTTATATTTAAAATGGATACGGATGCAACCAGTGGAAATGGTAGATTTGGCTTTTTTCAAGGAGCAACAGAAATGGTCGTGTTCAAAGGTAGCGGTAACGTCGGTATTGGTACAACAGCTCCTGCGAATAAACTCCATGTTAATGGTCAAATCAGATGGTATGGACGAAGCTACGTTGACTTTACGAATAATTACATGGATCAGGCGAGTCCTTACATTGAAGTTAGAAATGGATTTACCGGTGGACTTTTCGGTATAACTGCATATGCTTCTTCTCTAAGGTTCAAAAAAAATATTACTCCGCTTGAGGTTGATTCGAATAAGATCTACGATCTCCGTCTTGTGTCATTTAACTGGAAGTCCCAAGAAGATGGTCAAATCAAGGCAATGGGCATGATTGCAGAGGAAGTAGACAAAATACTTCCGCAAGTAGTAGCCTACGATAAAGAAGGTCCCCATCATATTGATTATGGTCTTTTGTCAGTGCTTACCATCAAAGAACTTAAAAAGCTGAATCATGATATTGGTTTGACGAGCACGGGAGATATTCATATGATTGAAGATTCAAATGGCGGATATGATTTGAAAACCAAAGATGATACATTTTTTACCCGAATAGGCGCTTTTGCTGAATTAGTTGCGGCGAAAATGCAGGCGGGTGTTATAGAGACCAAAAAGTTGCTCATCAACGGAGTTGATCTTATGAAAAAAATAACTGATCTTGAAAACCATAATGATGCCCTGCAGCAACAAGTGGACAAACTTAAACAGGAAAACACTGCTTTGAAAAATCAACAGACAAATCTAGAAAAACGTTTGGAAGTATTAGAGCAAAAGATAAGAAACTAATTTACATTTATCTTCCGCCGCCACCATCATGCATGTACAAAATCATAAATATCACCATAAATGTATGAATGAACTAAAAATAAAAATTCTTATTGTTGTCACCCTCTTTTTTCTTATATTGCTAGGTGTAGACGTATTTTTTGGAGACTCATTCCGATCTTTGTTTTCAAAAAAAACAAAAGTATCGCCTGATGTTTTAATGGTAACTAAACCTATCCATTCACTCATTGGAAAAGTAGTTAAGATCGAAAAAGATAAGCTAACTATTTCGCATGAGTCAACTAATACAGTCAATGCTCCACTTACCAATTTTACAGTCAAAGTCCCAAAAAACTTCCTTGTGAGCGTCACGTTTCATCCTATCCCCTATCATTTCTCACAAACAGATCCTATCCAACAGATTCCTTTTATCAAATATCAAGACCTTGAGCTCGGGGAGATCGTTGTAATTCAAACTAATGATGACCTACGTATTACAACGGGCAAAATCCCTCTTGCAAGTCAGATAAGCATCGTAAGTTCTTCCAATTTCATCCTTGGTGAGATCCTTTCTATCACAGATCATGTTCTTTCTGTTAAGGGCCGTGCACAACTCATGCCGACTGATATATCCACCACAGTAGAACAAGAGTTTACCAGAGAAAAGCTATATTCAGTGCAGGTTGACCAAAACACTGAAATATCATATGTTCCATCAGAACCATCCTCGACACTTTTATCAAGCGAACCACCAGCTCCCCCTCCTCCAAAACAAGCTTCATTTGCCGATCTTAAACCCGGGATGACTCTTTATATATATACAAATAAGAACGTTTTGAAGAGTCCATCTGTTCTGGCCCTTCGTATTGAACCTTTTGGACTACCCGCTACTACCTCTGTAGAAGACACTGAAAACAAATAAATATATATCATATATTGTATTATGGACAGATCAAATAAAAAAGAAGCCGCTGTTACTCTTCTGGAGATCATGATGATTGTGGCCATAATTACTCTTCTTGTTGTAGCGGTTATATCTCTTCTTGATCCTGTTGAGCAAATTGCACGTTCAAGAGATACTAAGCGCAAACAAGACCTCAACGTGTTGCAAAAAAAATTTGAGGAATGGTATAACGATAAAGGATGTTACCCACGACTTAGTGAGGTCGCCTATACATCAAGTATCTCAGGTCTGGCGGGCAAAATCTGTTCAACCAAAGATGACTCTCCCAATCTCACCTATTTTACAGACAACATCATCTGTGATCCACAATCTCCTTTTTATGAATATCTCTATGTGACAACAGGAGCCTCAACCTGTCCAACTGCGTATGTCGTTTATTCGCGTCTTGCCGCAACATACGTGCGTGAAAATGACGTATATGACTGCGGGCCCCATGGCTGCGGAATTGCGCCTTCCTACGGATACGACTATCTTGTATCAAGTCCAAACGCCGTAATCTCTGTATCTGATGATTTTTACTGTTTTGATCGAAGTAGCCGCTGTACCAGTTGCGGCACTTATGAATCATGCGTAAATGCAATGTATGATCAAGTATGCATAACTATCTACGCTTCAAAATACCTATGCTGTCAAGCAGAGCCAGGAGCTGGATACTGCCCTTGACAATCCCCTCTCCTTTTCCTACACTAAATAGATACAAAATATCAGTTATTAATTCCTCTTTTTTATGGAGCAAGAAACAAGTTTACTAAAAAGTATTAAATCGACCGCATTATATGTCATAATATTTCTCTTCCCTCTTTTTTTTCTTCCGTTTACTCAAGAATATTTTTTGACCGGTAAAGTATATTTTTTATTATTTGGATCACTGCTTCTTCTTGTTTTAGCTACTCTTGAGTTTCTCGTCACAAAAAAATTTATTTGGGAAAAAAAACCTTTTGACAACACCGTAATCCTGTTTTTCATCACGATCGTGCTTTCTACCATCATATCATCACCCAATAAAATCCAAGCCATACTCAACCCAACGCTTGGCATCATGCCTTTATTTTCTTTTTTAATCCTTTATTTTTTTATATCACGAGAAAAAAACACAACTATTAAAAATGCTCTTGTCTATCTGTCCTCGTGTGTGGTGGCGCTTGTTTCCATCGTCATTTTTTTCAATCCGTTCAAACAAGCAGAACTACCAGTTATATTTGATTTTTTAAAGAACCCAGGCTTTTCTCCCCTTGGCAATTCGCTTGATGCTATATTTTTTCTTGGTTTTGCCGCAGTCCTTGCTGCATCTTCAATCTTTTCAAAGACAAACAAATCTCAAACAGAACGCATCCTTTCTTTTGGAAGCTTTACTCTCTCTCTTTCCGCAATAGGTTTTCTCATTTTTTCGTTGGTAAAGACAAAGGATGCATTTATTCTTCCCCCTTTTAATCTCTCTTGGTACGGTGCAGTTGAAACACTCAAACAACCTCTCACTGCTCTTTTTGGGGTTGGTGTTGATAATTATGCCAGTATGTTCACGCGCGTAAAAGATACTGCATATAATGCATCAAACATGTGGCAGATCAGCGCATTCAACGCCTCTCGATCAACATTTCTTCATATTCCAACAGAGCTTGGTATGTTTGGTGCTGTCGCGTTTGGCTTACTCATACTTCAGATCATCAGACACGGGTTTGCTATCCAAAAACAACACGGAAATAAATACGTGTTTCTCCCGATACTTTTTTTCCTGATTATTACTCTACTTTTTCCTCCATCATTAACTGTGTTTTTTCTTCTTTTTCTCATCCTAAGCGGAGTAGGAACCCATGAAAAACACGAAGAAACCGCTGCCTTTACCCTTGACACAGGTAAAATATTGCCTTTGTATGGATCTTTTATAATCATATCCCTTCTTTTCATTGGAGCTCTTGGATATCTTGGAGGCAGATCATATGCGGCAGAAGTCTATTTCAAACGCTCACTAGATGGTTTTGCAAAAAACAACGCAAAATATGTTTATGAAAATATGCGAATGGCTGTCATAACCAATCCTTTTATCGAGCGATTCCGTTCCAATTTTTCACAAACCAACCTTTTATTAGCCAATAATATTGCAGCAAAAGCTGCCGACCCCGCAAATGCTTCGGCAGACAAACAAACAGATTCGACCAACACCAATACTTTATCTGATCAAGACAGACAAACTATCTCTCAAGCTCTACAGGCCGCAATTGAGGAAGCAAAAGCAGCGGTTACACTCAATCCTCAAAAAGCCGTAAATTGGGAGAATTTGGCCAACATATACCGCAACATCATGAACGTTGCTCAAGGAGCCGATAGCTGGACTATATCAGCATATCAACGAGCAATTATCCTTGATCCCCAAAATCCAAGCCATAGAGTCAATCTTGGTGGAATAATGCTTTCATTCAAGAACTACGATGAGGCTGCGAAGCTGTTTGAGCAAGCAATTGCGATAAAGCCTGACTGGCCAAATGCATATTACAATCTTGGATGGGCAGCCTACCAAAAAAAAGACTATCAAAAAGCAGCTCAAGCCATGCAAAGCACCGTCTCTCTTCTTGACCCAAAAAAAGATGAGGCAGACTATAAAAAAGCAATGGCAGATTTGGAAGAATTTAAAAAAATGCTTCCTGAAGAGGAGGCAACAGAAGCAGCCACAACGCCTTCAAAGTTAAGTGTTCCAACTCCCTCTTCTTTGGAGATCGAACCCAAAATCAAGCTGCCAAATGAGGCAAGCCCGGAAGCTAAATAGATAGTAGTAAGATATGGAAAAGATCGTGTCATTTTCTGATTTGATTGCATGGAAAAAAGCACATCTTTTCCATCAGAAGAAAAATTTTGTCTCATTGATCAGTTACGAAGAGCAGCAGTAACTATTACAAGCAATATTGCAGAAGGCTTCAATAGAAAAACACCACTAGATAAGATTCATTTTTACTATACTGCCATATCTTCTGTTAGCGAAATACAAAGCCAGTTATATATAGCCCATGACCTACAATATATCACTGTAAAGACATTTAGTAATCTTATGAGCGAGTCTGTAGAGATTCATAAACTAATCAATGGTCTTATTAAATATATGAAAAACCATACTTAATACTCCCTACTTTCTACTATCTACTATCTTAAGTAGCTCTGTGGATTCTGAAGAACTCCTCCTAATCTTATTTCAAAATGAAGATGTGTTCCGGTTGATCGGCCGGTTGAACCCATGGATCCGATCTGAACTCCCTGGGCTACGGCTTGACCTGAGGAGACGCTGATCGATGAAAGATGAGCATAAAGTGTCTGGAAACCGTTTGCATGGTCAATGACAATATGACATCCATATCCATACTGCATACAACCTGCAAAAGTGACCGTCCCTGTGTCTGAGGCTAAGACAGGAGGTGCGGCGTTATTTGCTACGTCAAGAGCCATATGATACCAGATCGGATACTGTGTGATTATTCCGTTGGTTGGCCATATGAAGTTTGAGGTACCCTTTACGCCAGCTTGTACCTGCGCATAGGTGGGAGCTTGAGCAAAGTATTTTGGCTTTTCTTCTTCAATCACTCCGTCAGGCACATACAATACTTGCCCAACCTGTAAACCAAAGGTATCAGGATCCGTAAATTCATTAAAGATAAAGTTCACAATGTTTTGGGCTGTGGTATTATACTTCTTTGCGATCGTATAGACTGTGTCTCCTGACGCTACTTTATGCACAACACCTGTGATGGGAGGAACTTTAAGGATTTGGTCTGGTTTTATAACATCAGTCTTGAGATTGTTAGCCCATTTGATAGTATCGATTGAGACACTAAACTTACGTGCGATGGACATGAGCGTATCTCCTGATACTACTCTATAGTCTACGATTTTATCACGAGGTTTGGATGAGATGACAGTTGACAGCACATTATCATATGGATTATAGGAGACTACCGTCGCTTGATTTTGCGGTTGATACCGATCGTTTAAGAAGGGCACAAAGGGATTGTTTTCAGCGATTATGGGACCAGCTATCACACCAGCTGCAACAAGAACAAAAAAAGACGTATTAAGAAATGACGATGAGTATTTACCACGCTTTACCACAAGAAGAGCCACTACAATATCTTTTGCTCCTTCAAATCCATGCCCAAACTGCAGGATCCGTGAAAATAGGTAACGTTTAAAAAAATTTACATACTCTGCCAACTCCTGCATAATGGTCATCATAGAAGACCTCTATTATACCATTTTTGCCAGGATTCGTTCGATAGCTACCTCAAACGCTGCCTGTTTAAGCGGCAGTTTTTTTGCCACTGATTTCTTCCAGATGATATCAAGAGCCTCTTCCATCATTTTTTTCAGCCTTTTGTTTACTTTTTCCTCCCTCCACGTCTCACCTTTCATGTTTTGATACCATTCAAGGTAGGATACAGTCACTCCTCCACTGTTTGCCAACACATCAGGTACGATCACAACTCCTTGTTTTGTAAGATATTCATAGGCTTCCTCAGTCACCGGTCCGTTTGCCATCTCAACAACTATCTTTGCTTTAATTTTCTTCATGTTTTGTGCATTTATTACATTTTCAAGCGCTGCAGGAACCAATATATCTACAGGAAGTTCTAGTAACTCCTCATTAGATATTGTTTTTCCGTATGCTATATTACATACTGATCCTTTGCAGTAACAGCCAGCTACGCTTCCTTTTTCTTTTTTACATTTTAAGGTTGCATCCACATCAAGTCCTTCTTTCACATAGACTCCCCCCTTTGAATCGGAAAGAGCTACGATCGTAAATTTTTCTTCTTCTGCAAGACGAGCAAAATAGTACCCCACATTTCCAAATCCCTGCACTGCAATTTTCAATGATTGTGTATTGGAATTTGCCTGTGATTTGTGGTTTGTGGTTTGAGTTTTGAGTTTTGAAAGCAGAGCTTTTAATATTATAACCCCTCCTCTTCCCGTAGCCTCTGTTCGACCCAACGTACCTCCTAAATCAAGCGGCTTCCCGGTAAAAGTAGCCCATAACTGGCTTTTCGTATAATGGGTTTTTCTTGCCTGTTGAATCTTCACATACTCATCCACCATCCATCTCATGATCTGCGGATTAGTGTTGACATCGGGAGCTGGCACATCATACTCTGGTCCAACAAAGGACGAAATCGCACGAGCATATGCTCTTGATATTCGTTCAAGCTCGCCCCCAGACACTGTCTTGGGATCAAAGATCACTCCTCCCTTGCCTCCACCGTACGGAATACCTGCTACTGCACATTTTATCGTCATGAGTGTTGCTAGGGCTCTTACCTCATCTCTGTTTACATTGGGGTGGAATCGAATTCCCCCTTTATAAGGGCCAAGGGCGTTATTATGCTCTATCCTATAGGCGGTAAATATTTTTTCTGTTCCATCATCCATAGTCACTGAAAAATGCAATTCATGTACTGCATCAGATTCAAGAAGCCTGTCTATCGTTGCATCCGGAAGTTTGAGACCCTTTGCCGTTTTAGTTATAACCCCAAGAGCCGACTCGAGCATTTTTTTGCCAGTGTTGGACATATATGTTAATAATTAATAATTATAAGCAGAAGTGCCGATATGTTTTTTATGCGACTTGGGAATAAAAGGGTTCCCACCGAGCAAAAAAAATATATCAAACTTCTGAATTTGCTTCTAACCAGTTTTCAACATCTAAAGCCGCACCCACACCCATACCAGCAGCTACAGCTGCCTGACGATAAATATGATCGACACAATCTCCAGCTGCAAATACACCCCTGACAGATGTTGCGGTTTGATAATCCATATCAAAATTTTCAGTTTTCAATTTTGCAATTTTCAATGAATTTTCAGTTTTTAATTGATCATTGGAATTTGATTGATAATTGGATCTTGATAATTGAAAATTAATAAGTGCTGCTCGCTGTGTTGTCACTATATAGCCTTTATCATCAAATTTAACCATATCTTTAAATAAATCCGTATCTGGTTTATGGCCGATAGCAACGAACAGCCCGTCAATTTTTAATTGTCGGTCGGTTGAAACTAGCTGAGAACTGATTTCAGCCGATTTCAACCGTACTCCTTCTACTCTGTTTTGTCCTAAGACTTCTTCAATCGTACTGTTCCATATAATCTCAATTTTGGTATTTTCTTTTACCCGCTTTTGCATTATTTTGGATGCACGGAAATCCGAACGTCTGTGGATAATAAACACTTTTGATGCGAACTTAGTGAGAGTAAGAGCTTCTTCAAGCGCTGTATCTCCACCACCAGCCACACCAACTATTTTGTTTTTGAAGAAAAATCCATCGCAGGTTGCACATGCAGAGACTCCCTTACCTCGCAGTCGCTGTTCGCTGGCAAGTCCAAGCCATAATGCTTTTGCGCCTGTTGCGATGATAACGGATTTGGTTTTAATCGCTTGAACCAGTTTGTCTGATTGATCAAATTTGACCAGCTGTACATTTTCATCGATGATATGTGCGCCGAACTTTACGGCTTGTTTGCGCATCTTGTCAATAAGTTCTGAGCCAAGAATATTTTCATGTCCGGGATAGTTTTCCACTTCAGATGTAAGCACCAACTGTCCTCCTGGCGGAGATCCTGCATATATGATAGGTGCAAGGCCCGCTCGCCCCAGATATATTCCAGCAGATAATCCAGCAGCCCCTCCCCCTATGATAACTACGTCTTTTAGATCTGACTGTTTCATATTTGGTTTTCTAGGTGATAATACTATATATTAAAAAAAAATACAAATCACAGGTTTATTGCCCTTTCAATCATCTTTTCCACCTTGCTTACGTCTTTCTCAGGTAAAAACTCGCACATATCAGAAACGACAATCTCTTTGGAAAGACCATCGATCGCTTTCTTGATGGCAGATATTTGTTGTAGAACATCACTACACTCTCTTTTTTCCTTTACCATGCGCTGTATTCCTTTTAATTGTCCAATCACACGGTTAATTCGTTGATCTAAGTCCATGAATAACGTTTTATAATTGGTAACTTCCTTTTACTCTCGCCCCCCTATACTCAGTACTAGTATAGAGTATACAATATTAAATTTCAAGTATCAATTCTCAATTTTCAAACAATTGCCAATTTGGCAAATGAGAATCGAAAATTATCCACTTACCTTTTTATAAGAAGCTTAATAATAAGCAGGGAGGTATCTATGAATATTTTTATATCCTTCCCGAACGAAGGATTCTTCGCGTACTCGACATCCATTTTCATCCATTTATCAAATGGAATATCGTGAGCCCCCTTCACGATCCATTCGCTTGTCATACCGGGAAGCACAGAAAAACGTGCCTGGTATTGCTTTGGGATCAGAAGCGCCTCCTCCATGGGGAGCGGACGCGGACCAATCAAACTCATCTCACCCCGCATAACATTGATAAGCTGTAAGATCTCATCAAGGGCATAATGAGAGAGTTTTTTTCCTACTTTTGTGTATCTTGGGTCATGACGAATCTTAAATACCGGCCCATCAACTTCGTTGAGATGAAGAAGCTTTTTTTGTTGCTTTTCTGCTCCAACTACCATAGTCCGGATTTTATAGAGAGTAAAGGGTTTTTTACCCTTTCCCATCCGCTTTTGTGTAAATATAAACGGGCCCTTAGAATCAAGTTTGACTATAATATACAATACACAAAGGACTGGGATCAGGAAAATTAATCCGCAAAAAGCTATGATGCGATAGAGAAAATAACGAAGCGCCATGACTTATCCTTTATTCAGACTTTCCAAAAATTCTTTATTATCTTTGGTCTTGGAAAGCTTGTTGATAAGCGCGGTTAGTCTCTCCTCAGGAGTAAGAAGTGACAACATGCGACGCAAGGTATTGATACGCACCTGTGTCTCCGCATCAAAAAGCAACTCTTCATGACGAGTACCTGATTTTTCTACATCTATGGCTGGATACAGACGCTTGTCAGCAAAACCACGATCAAGATGAATCTCCATATTGCCGGTACCTTTAAATTCTTCATATATGAGATCATCCATCCGTGATTCTGTCTTTATAAGAGCGGTTCCAATGATGGTAAGACTTCCCCCTTCTTCACAGTTGCGTGCAGCTCCTAAGAATTTTTTAGCGGGAAAAAGCGCTGCCTGATCAAATCCACCAGACATGCTCCGCCCGGTACCGCGTCCACCATTGCGTGTATCTACCGAAAGATTGAGCGCACGAGCTAATCGTGTAATTGAATCAAGCAGGATGACTACGTCATCACCCATCTCAACCATGCGGCGGGCACGGTCAAGGGCAAGATGTGCCACCTTGACTTGCTGGCGAGGAGACTCATCAAAGTTTGATGCTGCTACCTCTCCTTTGATAAATCTCTTTATCTCTGTTACTTCCTCTGGCCTCTCACCGATGAGGATGGCCATAAGGCGAGCTTTTGGATAATTTTGTGCAATAGCCTCGGCCATTTCCTTCAAAAAGGTCGTTTTTCCGGCTTTTGGCTGAGAGACAATAAGAGCTCTCTGTCCAAATCCAACAGGAGAAATAAGATCAATTATGCGCATAGCCAACACTTCCTTTTTTGTTTCAAGTTTTATCTGTTTATTGGGATGCAAAGAAGTAAGGCTGTCAAAATTTTTTCTTTGTCTGCTTTGTTCTTCAGTAAGTTCAACTCCGTTTATCTTTTTGATAAGAAGAAGCGAATGAAACCGTTCGCCTTCTTTTGAAGGCCGCGCTAATCCTTCAACCAAATCTCCTTTTCGCAACCAAAATCTGCGGATCTGAGAGGTTGAGACATAGATATCGGCGTCTGGATTGATAGCATAATCTTTTCTTAAAAAACCATATCCGCCAAATGTGATATCCAGTATTCCTTTTGCTTCATAACTCATCTTCAAATCCTCTTTTAGTCGCTCTTCAAGTGGCGTGTCTTTTTGAGGTTCTTTTGACGCTACAGGAGTTACCTCTTTTTTAACATGAGGCTTTTTGACTGTTAAGGGCATTTCCTCAGGAATAATAATAGGCTTTTCCTCATAGGCTTCAAGCATCGAGGAGACATCAAGAGAAGATGTAGGAGCGGTTTTTTTCTCCGCCGCTGTTTTTCTTTTTGTGAACATAAATAAATGAATAAATAATAAAGAGATTTATCATCAAACCTCAAATCTATCCCTCATATATACATGAGATGATGATAGCTTTGAATCTTGAAGGAATCATTTTATGTCCAAATAGTATCGAAAAACCATGATAAAAACAAAAGAATCAAGTATTCGCAAAAGGCGAAGAATTTTGTATAAGGATCCTCCCAGTATGGGAGAGAAAAAGATACTTTTTCCGTGGCAAGAACGGGTGAGCGCGATCTCGATCAAAAGATCGAGGATACATCGCCTTATACCCCGCTAAGCGGGGCTACCCTTAGGTTTGATAGCGTCAGAAAAAGTTTTCAATTTGCCGATCCCATCAGGAGGACCTGAACGAAAGTATACTAGATTCTCCTGTCGTTTGTCAACCTCTTTTATTGGCATATGAAGGACGCAAATAAGGATTCATGTGCTTGTTATAATGAGACATGCTCCCTCTTATTCAGGTATTTAAAACTACCATCCGTGAATATGCGGCATATCGACTCAACTTTATACTTTGGCGGTTAAGGATGTTTTTAAATCTACTCTTTAATTTTTTTTTGTGGTCTGCGGTCTTTGATACGCGCTCTACGTTTGGACCTTTCCCAAAACACGCTATGATCTCCTATATTTTGTATGCCAATCTTATCTCCACCTTTGTGCTTGGATCAAGAACTGCAGAGATAGGCGCCTATATAAATGATGGAACAATTATCAATCTTATCCTCAAACCCGTCTCTTTTTTTAAATACTACTTTGCACGAGACATCGCAGACAAAGTGATGAATATCGTATTTGCTTTACTTGAGCTTGCTATAGTCATCTGGCTTTTTAACGCAACGCTTGTTTTACCACAGAACATTATGTTATTTGCCCTTTTTTTCATAAACGGCATTCTTATTTCTTTTTTCATAAACCTTATGCTTTCCTTTATCGGATTTTGGACTCCTGAGATATGGGCTCCTCGCTTCTTGTTTATCATGTTGGTATTTTTTATCTCTGGGTCCTACTTTCCCCTTAATCTCCTTCCTCCACCTGTCTATCATGCTCTTTTAGTTACCCCCTTCCCTTATCTTTTTTTCCTTCCCTCACTTACCCTTATCGGGCAAATAGATGGCGCTGTCATCTTGTTTCAGCTTTTTTTCTCGTATTTTTGGGTCGTCATACTGTATCATCTAGCCTTATATATGTGGAAAACCGGCAATAAAAATTTTTCATTTTGGGGAAGATAATACTAATGACCAATTATCAATTATCAATCAAATTCCAATGATTCAATAATTAATGGAAATTCATTGAAAATTGCAAAACTGAAAATTGAAAATTTATTTATGAATGGTTTAAAAAAGAATATAAGGATCTTTTATCTTCTTTCCCTCAATGCCCTGAAAATTACCTTTCAGGCCCGAATCGGTGGGATATTTTTTCTTATTGGTAAAATCATCCGTGTATTTTTTATTTTTTTATTCTTGAGTCTTATCTTCAGTCGTACCCGAATCATTAAGGGGTATACATTTGACCAAATTCTGCTTTTTTATCTTACCTTTAATATCATCGATACATTGAGTCAGATCCTGTACCGCGAAGTGTACCGATTTCGTCCACTGGTTGTGAGCGGCGGACTTGATATGGTTCTTCTTAAGCCGTTTCATCCTTTTGTCCGAGTGCTTTTGGGTGGTATTGATTACTTAGATATTGTTTTAATAGTTCCCTATATTTTATTGACTCTGGGAATTTATATAAAAATGGGTTCATTTCATTGGGGAAATATTATCTTGTATGTAGCTCTTCTTGGCAACTCGATGATCGTTGTTACTGCGTTTCACATCATCGTGCTTGCTTTTGGAATCATGACCACAGAGGTCGATCATACAATCATGATCTATCGAGATCTTATATCGATGGGAAGGTTTCCTTTGGAGATCTATAAAGAACCCATAAGGGCAGTATTTACCTTTATTATTCCAATCGGAGTCATGATGAATGTGCCTGCACAAGCCCTCCTGGGGACTCTTTCCTGGAGGGGCGTCTTTTCTGCTTTTCTGATATCATTGGGGATGTTATATATCTCTCTTATATTTTGGAAATATGCACTTAAAAAATACCAAAGTTGGGGCGGTTAAATAATAATTATGATATCGGTCAAAGATCTTACTAAAATTTACAAAGTCCATGAGCGCCAGGGAAATTTTATCAAAGATGTGTTATTTCGCAAATTCAAACGGGTTGAGGCGGTACGAGAGGTCTCTTTTTCCTTGGAACGCAATGAACTTGTCGGCTTCATAGGCCCCAATGGCGCCGGAAAAACCACAACGCTGAAGATACTAAGCGGTATACTTTACCCTACTTCTGGGCAGGTGTTTGTTGATGGATTTACTCCTTTTGAAAAAAAACCCGCATTTCTTAAACAGATTGCCTTTGTCATGGGACAGCGAAATCAGCTCATCTGGGATCTTCCGACAAGAGACAGTTTACAACTTCAGAAAACGATATATGAAGTCTCCGATCTTGAATATAAAAATAATGTACAGGAACTCACCTCTCTTCTTGATTGTCAAAATCTGCTGGACAAACCGGTAAAAACGCTTTCTCTGGGTGAGAGAATGAAGATGGAGCTAGTAATGGGGCTCCTCTATAGGCCACGCATCGTGTTTTTCGATGAGCCAACCATTGGTCTTGATATATTTTCCCAAAGTGCAATAAGGGACTTTATCAAGGAGTATCAATCCGAAACTAAGTCAACCATCATATTAACAAGCCATTATCTTGAAGATGTTAAACGTCTTGCTAAAAGATTAATCATCATCAATAAAGGGTCAATAGTATATAATGGAAGTTTGAGTAATATTATTGAACAATATTCGCTTGAAAAGCACGTCAGAGTAACCCTTGACAAAACAGTAAATGAGACAGAAATCCGTAGAATCAATGTGCCATTTATGTATACACACCCCAAAATCACCTTTAGCATAAAAAGAGGTGTTTTACCGGAGAAAATCAAGCTTATTACTCAAACTCTTCCTTTTTCAGATCTAACTGTTGAAGATGAAACGATTGAAGACATCATCAAAAGCTTCTTTGAAGAACAGAGAAACAAATGACCAATTTTCAATGATCAATTATCAATCAAATTCCGATGATAATTGATTGAAAATCGGAAATTGATAATTAATAATTAAAGCGTATAATTTTAGAATGTCTAAAAAATTCACTCCATATCTATTTCTTGGCCTTCTAGCAGTCATTCTTTTTTTTATACTCGGAGTACGCTATGGCCAAAAAGTAGAAAAAACCAATAAAGTTATCACTGCTCTTATAAGTATTCCGCCTACCGCTACCGTTGCTCCCACCCAACCACCACTTACATTTTTAACTTATGTAAGCAAAGGGTGTGGGATCTCTTTTACTTATCCAAACTATTTTAAAGTTGAGAGGGAGTCGTCAAAAAGCGCAACATTACGTTATCGAAACCAATATATGAACTTTAGTTGTTTGAACTTTAAAAAAGAAGCAAGCCCTGAAGCTCATATGACTATTCTCACTAAATCAAACCCAAAAAATAGTGTAAAAACGGTATTTTATTTGGATAAATCACTTCTTCCTCTTCTTGAAGAAAGCATTAAATTTGTTACAAAATAGGGCTTGGTTTTGCTACAATTAAGCTTATGTCAAAACTCAAATTAGCCTATTTTGGCACGCCCATCTTTTCAGCCTACCTCCTTGAAAAAATCATCAAAGACAAAGAGTTATCCGGTATCATACAGCTTGTCGTAACACAACCTGATAAGTTAGTTGGGAGAAAGCAAATTCTGACAAAGTCGCCCGTAAAAATAGTTGCACAAACACATAAGATTGAAGTTTTGGATGATTCGGAAAGTGAAACGCTACTGCAAAAGATCAAGGGACTTGATCTTGCCATTGTGTATGCTTACGGTTTTAAAAAACTTCTTCCCCTCTCACTTCTCAAAGCCCCAAAAATCAAAATTAAAGATACGGGGACAGGTTTTATCAACATCCACCCTTCTCTTCTTCCTTTATATCGCGGCTCCTCTCCTATCGCATACCCCATCTTGCTTGGAGAAAAAATAACTGGCGTATCGCTGTTTGTAATGGATGAACAGATGGATCATGGACCGCTTATCGTACAAAAAAAAGTAGAAATAAGATTAAACGAAACAAGAAGCGATATGGAATCAAAATTGACTGATCTTGGGTTTGAAATACTGAAAAAACTTCTCAATTCTTTAATCCGTGAATCCGTTAATTCATTAATTTTCACTCCTCAGAATCATTCCCTTGCCACCCGTGCCCCCTATATGATACGAGAAGATGGATATATTGAGTTTACAACTCTCAAGAAAGCACTGAACAATGAGCCAATTGCTTTTAAAGAATTACCGCAGATTATCCAAAACTACCTTGATCATTATCCCCAGACAGATCGAGAACTAGTCTCAAAATACAAATTAGGAAATTATAGTCTGGATTCCCGCCTCCGCGGGAATGACATTTTTTCCAATTCTTCTCAGATTATCTATGACTTTTGGAGAGGCATTTCGCCCTGGCCTGGTGTGTGGACCCTGTTAGAACCTCCGAGGTTTGACACGGTCCAGAAAGATAGAATCTCGGAGATTAAATGGAAAGGCCCAAAACGGCTCAAAATAACTGAAGTATCTTTTGTGGACAATATACTACAAATCAAAAAGGTCCAGCTTGAAGGAAAAAAAGAAGTGGACTTTACAACCTTCCAAAAGGCGTATGGTTTGTTATAATGGAGAAATTGTTTATTAATTTGATACTTATCTTATGGGTGAAACTGCTGCTGTTCCCGAACCAACACAACCTGTTACATTTGAGCAACTAAAAGGCGCTTTTAACGTCTTTAAAGACGATTATAAGATCGTCAATCATCCCAACACGCCAGTCAATACTCCATTCAATGTTCCAAATCAACCCGATGCACATGGACGTCAATACAACCTCACTCTCATCCCAGAAGAAATGACAGAAAAAGAATATTTAAGTCATTTAGAAGCACCCGAAGGCATAGTTCTTTTCATCGGATGCATGGATCGTGATGCAGCACTACCCGCTTATCAAGAACTTCAAAAACAATATTCTGGCAAGAAGATTATATATCTTACCGTAGCCGGTGGTGTTGTGCAAAAGGAGCAGCAACGTAAAGACGCGATGAGAACAATAATTACTCATGCATCACAGCATCAAGACCATATTGAAGCGGTTATTGCAACAGATCATGACCATACCTGCGGCAAAGTAAAAGCAGACCTTGCTGGAACTCCTCTTGCACAGGTTATAGGTATCGAACTTCCTGAAGTTGGAAACCCTGCCCCACCAGCCGAACAAGCTGAAATGAAATCTCTTATTGCAGGTGGTATTACAGAGCTTGGATTACGTAAGTTATTCCCTGGAAAAGTACTTCCAGGTCTCGTTGCAATAAATAGACAAGGCAACGCTCATATTGATACAAATTTTCAAGGAGTACAACCAAAAACAATCAATCAAGTTGTAGAACAAAAAATAAGTTAAAGTCTATTTTCTGTTATCAATTTCCTCACATTCTCCATGAGGCGCTCCATAACCCACAAGTTGTGATATGTCGCAAGCGTACATCCTAATATCTCCTTTTGCTTGAAAAGATGATGAAGATAGGCTTTTGTATAGTTTTTACACACCTGACACCCACATCCTTCATTTATTGACGTCAAGTCGGCCTTATATATGCTTTTGTTAATATCAATCTGCGTTATAGAAGATTTCAAATTTGAACTGTCTATTTGAGTTTTGATATCTGAGATTTGATATATCGTTCCCATCCGCGCCAACCGTGTCGGCTCAACACAGTCAAACGTATCAATACCATACTTCACTAAATCGATTATGTCGTCAATATGGCCAACGCCAAGCAAATGTACAGGTTTATCTACAGGTAAATAGGGCGCAACCCATCTCACCTGATCCCTCATCTCCTCCTTGGTTTCTCCAACAGACACCCCACCTATTGCCACCCCATCAACATCTTGGGATGTTACGAATTTAGCAGATGCGATGCGTAGGTCCTCATACGTGCCTCCCTGGATGATTCCATAGAGATACTGTTGGTTAATTTCCATTTTCCAATTTTCATTTTTCAATGAATTTTCAATTTTCAATTGATCATTGAATCTTAGATTTTGATTGATAATTGGTAACTGTAAATTGGTTTTTTTGTATGAAATACACCTTTTTAACCATTCATGCGTCCGCTTCATTGCTTTTTCTGCATATTCATGAGTCGCAGGATAATAAGTACATTCATCAAACGCCATCATAAGATCTGCTCCAATTGCTTTTTGATACTCCATAGATTTTTCCGGGGTAAACTCAATGATTTCTCCATCATAGACCGATCGAAACCTTACTCCATCCTCTGATATCTTAAGCATAAGAGGATCCTCATCCCCTCTCACATGAGCCTTGCGTTTTGAACTTTGTGCAAGAGAAAAAACCTGAAAACCACCGGAATCAGACATAAGAGGAATCTCGTATTTGGCAAGATTATGAATTCCTCCAACCTTTTGAAGCAACTCCATTCCCGGGTGAGTGATGAGATGATAAGTATTTACAAATGACATCTGTATGCCTATTTCTTTTATAAAAGGTTGAGGCAGTGCTTTGATCGTACCTTTTGTCCCAACAGGTACAAATGCGGGGGTTAAAACAGTACCGTGGGCTGTGGTGATGGTCCCTGTACGAGATGCGGATTTTTTTGATCGTTTGTTTACTGTATAAAAAGACATAAAAGATATGATATCACAAAAAAGGGCGCGGATTAATCTCGCGCGCCCATCTTATTTCAAATATTAAGAATTATTTATAGTAGCTTTTTATTTGGAAAAGAATATACAAGCTTAAAAGTGTCCCTATGATCAACCCTCCTAGGTTAAAAGATATGAGACTATGCACTGCTTGGATAAGAGTGACATAAAACATGATATTCCAGGCGCTTTTCAAACGTTTGAAAAGCCCAGGGAGCGCAATAAGCTCCATAACCAGGATAACAGCAGTAAAAATCATCGATAGAGAATAATTAAGCCCTGATCCTAAACCCCCAAGAAAGCCAAGAGGCATAAGTATAGTTCCTAACCCCAGGGCTCCAAGGATAATAGGAGCTGCCATAATCATGAGAATAAGAGTGATCCATGGACCAAATTTCACGATAGCCTCTTTTACACCATCTGGAAGACTCGGAGCTTTTTTAACAAGGTATTCCTCGCAGACTTTTTCAATATCACTTAAATATGATTTATAATCTTTAGACTTGGCTTGATCTGCCATATGATTTATATATTAGCAACAATGATAATGGTGTGTTGCGCTATCTTGATGATAGGCCACAAAATGAGGAATGTCAATGGGTGATTATCTATACTTATCTCTTGCTCCTGGAGTGGCACTAGGTGCTTTTCTAGTAGGATTAGGATTCTCATCTCCTGGTGGCACCCCAGAATCTGAAACTGAACTACTAGATGAGCTTGATTCTCCTGATGATGGTACTTTTTCAATCCAGAAAGTATTCAGAAGAGATCTTTCAGTACTTACTCTCCAAATGTCTTTTAATCCTTCATCAATGACAAAGGTGTTGTCTATGTCTCCACTGACAACACTAAAGTGCGTTATTTCTTCATCAAAAGGGAAGTTATATCTACCTGAATTTGGATAACTAATCGCTGAATCATAATTTGCATTGTCATCACCATATACTATAACGATTGGGTCATCTCCCCCATTGGGGTCTTTTTGAAGACTGATACAATAGGTTCCGCAAGCTTGACCGCTTTCTATTACCCATGTGGTAACATTGCCTGCTGGTCCATCTGTATCTTGTGGATTGGTATATGACTTCACCCTTTCAAGAATGGTAGCATTATCTCCTGATTTTCCAAAACCCGCTCTGCTATTTAATGATATTGTCTTTCCGCTTATCGACTGAAATACAACTACGCTTGCGATACAAAAAAGAATGATGCAGATAGCGACAAAAAATGTTTTTTGAAAGCAGAGTTTATTGGTTGTCATAAAAAGCCGTTAGTTAAAATAACGTAATAATTGGTAATCATTTCATTATAATCAAAGATTTCTTCTTTTGTCAAATAGCATTGTTTAGCATGGACATAAGCCTATATAATCAGCATCGCATCCCCGAATGAATAGAACCGAAAGTCTTTCTGCATCGCAATGTTATAGAGATCTACCAAGCTCCTCTTCACCCCTTTATGTTGAAGAAATGCTTGGACTAACATCATAAGGGAGGAGCCCGGAAGATGAAAGTTGGTAATAAGATGGTCAACCATCTGGAACCTGTACGGTGGGTAAATAAACAAATCCGTTTTGCCTCGCCCATCGAAGCCCTTTGATTCGGAGGGCGAAGTTGGGACATTTGACATTTGAGATTTGAGATTTGCATACGTTTCAAGTGTCCGCGCGACTGTCGTTCCCACGGCTACCAGCTTTTTTCCTTCTTCTTTTAATCTATCGATAGACTTGGCTGTTTTAGCCGATATTTCATACCATTCTTCATGCAGCTTTTTTTCTGTGAAATTTTGCTTTGTCAGGGGAGCAAATGTCCCCATACCCACATGCAGGGTAACAAAAGTATGCGGGATTTTCTTCTTTTCAAGCTTTTTAAATACCTGTTTTGTAAAATGAAGCGATGCGGTGGGAGCAGCGGATGAACCCTCATAGCGGGCAAATATTGCCTGATATTTTTCCCTCAGCTCCTTGTCTTTGAGGGGTGTATTTTTAATATAAAGGGGTATCGGCATGGTCCCCTTTTCTTTTAAGAGTTCAAAGAGGCGGGCTTTGGAAAAAGAAAAAGTAACGGTAAATATGTGTACATCTTGATCTATAACCTCTACAAATTCATCATCATTAAAATAGAGTTTATCACCGATCCTGATCTTTCTATCTATAAAAAAGCGCATTACATATGGATTTGCCGTTTGTTCGTTTACTAAAAATAAAGCCTTTGCTTTACCGCTTGGCTTTTTGTAAAGAGTTACGCGGGACGGAAGTACTTTTGTCTCATTCAAAACCAGAAAAGATTGCTTCGGAAGAAAACGGTCAAGATGATAGAAATAATCGCATGTTACTTTATCTTTATGCGTATCGTAGATCAGCATACGGCTGTTATCACGCGGCTCTGCAGGTTTTGTAGCAATAAAATCAGTAGGTAAATCATACTGATAGTCTGTTATGTCAAGCATACCGCTTATTCTATCATACCGTCACATCGTGCTTGGTGGACCGTGAGTTTTCTTAAAATGAATTACCAACCAAACCGAAACCCCAATGAGAATGACAAGGGCAAGGATAAGAAAAATCGCTTGGATAAATATTTTGTTGGTTAATTCTGTGATTTTGGTATCTTTTTGAGTCACTTTTGCCCCTGCACCTGCGCCGGTTGTGTCTATCGTATCGCTTGTTTCTTTCGTAATGCTTGGGGTGTTTTTCTTTGGAGACAGGGTGGGTGCGATATTATTTTTTGCATCTTTTCCGACAAATGGATTGATTTGTTGCTCTGCAATATATTTTTGATTCTGTGCAAGAAACACCGATGGTTTTGTATTTATTACTTTTCCGTCAGCGGTCGTATACCGTATCTCATACGGAAATGAGGGAAGATACTCTGATGAGAACTTAAAAAAACCATTGTTGTCTGCGGTCTTTTGTGAATATGCTTTGTTTGAAAACTGCAGATATACTCCAACTGCCGCATTCGGTATCACCTTTCCGCCTGCATCATAGGCCACTCCTTCAAGGTATTGAGGGATCGGTTCAAATTTTACAATAGAATTATCACGTTGTGCAGCGCTTACTGACTTGACAATACCGTTTTTTTTAGTGATTGGTTGGCGAAGATCCACCTTGACAAGTTCAAGTTCAGAAAATATCTCCATGTTTTTGGGATCTTTTTTAAATGAATTTTGATCTATCTCAATATTGAATCTGCCAAATGCATCACTTTGAAACTTCAAAACAGAGCTTGGCAGTCCTGTTGATACAAAATTCATCTTTGCATTGAGTTTGGTCAACGGATGAGAAACCTGACCGTCTATAATGATAAGGCCCTGAGGGGTAGAACGATAAAAATATTCCATCATCTTCACTGGGTTGTTGGTGTTTAGAGTAGCTACCGCAATATCTCTGTGTACGATCTCCCCTTGCTGCTCGATTAACTCTTCATTTTGTACAAGATATATATCTGAATAAGCCTTTGCATAATTTGGATCTATGATGTTTGCATCAACAAGTGGGACCGGATTTGAAAGAAGTCTGTACTCCCCGTCCGGCACCACAAAACTAAATGCACCATCTTCTTTGACGGTCTGGGGGTTTTGGATATTGCCTCCCGGCAGATCTAAGGCTGTCATATCAACAAAGGTACCTCCCTTTTTAATCTGGAGCGTGACCTTGGAGCCTCGTACTGGTTCAAGAGTACCTGCGTCAAACACTCGCCCGTATGGATCCCATGCGATCTTTGCGCAGTCTTTTTCTGCGGTCTCAAAATCAAAGGTACCTTGCTGTTGTCCCCCTGCCGCGCCAATCGGAGCAGTGGTCGGATCCCAGTAGTTCATCGCATACCATCTTCTGTCGTGCCCTTCAGGTGTGGAATCTTTCCATTCGTAAGCGCCTCCCCATTCTGTGGGATTGGAGGCTGGGGTGGATCCATTTGATTCGAATAACCCTTCAAAAACATATTGCAAATCCGTTTGAAGGGTAGCAATGTTTGATTGTTTATATACCACCATGTCTTGTGCTTCGCTGCCTGTAGTACAGATTTGAGAGGTTGCTGTGGATACGCACTCTACAATATAGGTAGGAGTACCTGTCAGCGGTTCAAAACCTGATTTGGCGGTGAGCCTTGCTCTATGACCGTCAGAAACAGAACAAGAGTTTGGGTCTTTCCAACAATGTTCAGATTCTAGACACACCCAGCGTTCTGTTTGCGCAGACTGAGCATGAGCAAAGGGAGTAAAAATGCATACTAACAAAAAGGTTGCGACAAAAAACATTATTTTTTTCATATTTTCATGATAGAAGATTTGTACTAAAGAATCAAGAGAGTTAAATCTGTCATCCCCATAAGTATTGAAATGGTAGCATGGATTCCCGCCTTTGCGGGAATAACGGTATAAGAATACCAAAGTAAGTCATTTGAGCTCAGTAAAATATTTTATTGTTTTCTGTCATCCCCGCGTTAGAGTGGATTAAGTCTATATTTAATATCTTTAATAGAGATAAGTCATCCCCGTGAGTCAAGGACTTCCCTTTGGGAAAGACGGGGATCCAGTCTATAATAACCTTAATATGTTTGAAAAAACGTTTTATGTTTACATCCTATCTTCTCAAAAAAATGGAACACTGTATGTTGGAGTAACAAACAATCTTATGAAGCGCATTTGGGAACATAAAAATAAATTGGTTGATGGGTTTACTAAAAAATATGAAATTCACCATTTGGTTTACTATGAAATACATGATAATCCAGAATCGGCAATACAGCGAGAAAAACAAATAAAGAAATGGAATCGTCTATGGAAAATCAGATTGATAGAAGAAAAGAATCCTGAGTGGAAAGATTTGTATATTTAGTCTGGATTCCCGCCTTCGCGGGAATGACAATGCAAATAAGTAACGTTGTAAGCTACGAGGTATATGATAACCATCATATATTTCTTTGTCATCCTCGGGCTTGGCCCGGGGATCCAGACTATGATTACAGATCAGATTCACCCTCATCTCCTAGACGATAAGATATGTATCATCTCAGAGATGAGGGTGTTGTGGTAGTTGGAATCAGATTTTGAGCCATGGTTGGGCTAGTCTCGCAAGATGCGAGACTCAATCCATGGCACTGTGCCACACACAACACCCTACATCGGATGGAATTTTACTTGACGCGAGCCCACCAGTCATACAAATTGAGATAGGCCTTGCCCGACTCAAAACTGATAAAGCCCACACTCATCTCATCTTCATCGTTACAACCGCTGACGAGGTATTGATCACCCTGGTGATAAACTTCTCCCGTGAGGGTTATTTCCCATTCCCCAACATTATTCTGCGTTGGTCTTTCATCAACGTAGATAATGATTGTAACGTCATACAACCACCCAGCATCAATACAGGCGTTTGTATACTCTACCTTATAGGGCGACCTCTCCATCGTTAACTCGCGCTTCTCAACAACAGTTGATAGCGCGTATTCGGGGGAAGAACAGATCATGGGAGGGTGACATTCAGGCGTGATTGACGGAGCGGGGGGTTGAGGGGTGGACGGAATGGCTGTGGGTTGTGGCTGCGGAGTTGATTCATTGGTCGGGACCGACGGTTGCGGTTCCGGAGTTGATACGGGGCTACCAAAGCATGCGCTTATCAGCGTAGCAATAAGTAGCAAGCAAGCAACATTATACAGTTTCTTCATAATTAACTCCTTATACTTCGTTTGATGGGTTGATAGAAATACATGCAGTTTTTTATCTTATATCATCTTATACTTGTCTCCTTTCTTCATCAATTCAATGATGAACTCCTATTTAAACACATAGAATAATCATGCGCTTAAAACGGAGTTCATCACTTTAGAATAATTCCAACCGATGTTTTTTCAAAGAGCTTTTTAACCTGTTTTTTGATTTGCTTGTATCAAAAATGGTTAAAAAACAAAAAAATCCATACAACTACTGCAGAATGCTTATCTCTGCTTTGTTTATATCTTATAGTATTATATCACACCCATAGTGTATATGTATCAAATATGTATATTTAACCATCTAATGACTCATTTTGTGCATGCCGCTGTTATTAGTTTGAAAATGAAGTTAAAGAAGAATTCAGAAGTAAAAAAAACAAAAATTATTTTGTAGCACCAGCCATAGGAACAACTCGCAATCCAAAGTGACTGAGATCACCCATAGACTTTTTTAGCATTATAGCCATATCTGCTAAATCAGCATTAGCTGGATTAAGGCTGTCTATTGAATCTTGTAGAGAAAGCCTAGCAACCTGAAGCACGTCCTGAGCCTGTTCGCTCGGTGGCAATTGAGTACCGTATTCGAGATCTTTAAACTCAGGAGCATCTACCCATTTTCCCTCTCCGCCATCTCCTTTTTCCCAACAAGTAAGTTTCATGCCAAAATCAGATACATTACGCCCAGGTGTTATTGATCCAGTTTCTTGCGTTTCCTTCAAAGAGTATGGTTTTTCATCAGGTCCCCAGAACCTAACCTCAACAGCTTCCTTAGTCAATGGTTTTCCAGATGCTTTGCTCTTACCCTCCACTGTTCTTGTATAAGTGACTCCATCCCAGCTTAGTTTTCCACTAGGTTCTTGTGCTCTCAGATCAATTTTGTCTTTCTCCGGACTCATGTCACAAATTCGTGGTCGTCCAAATCGATCTTTTTCCTGTCCAGGTTTGATCAAAGGTTCTGTTTGAGGAACCGCTTTTGCATGTGTTGCTGAAAAACCTGTAACATCACCACCTTCTCCCATATGAATCAAGCACATTAAATAGTATTAACCTAATATTACTTTTTTTTCTTTTTCAACTCAAGTTTTTGAAACCATTTGCGGCGAAACATCATAGCGATCACTGCATACACTCCAATATCCATCCAGCTGTCATCTATTGATTCGTGTTTTGGATTTTTGTTCACCAATAACAGATTTTTCAGTCTGTTTAATTTATCACTTATCCTGTATGCAATCCCCATCTCGCCCGTATCAAGGATATTACCCTTACCATAATCTCTGTGTTTTTTTATAAACAGTGTTTTTAACTCACCACATATCTCCTCAAACGCGCTGTCCAAATCTGTTGGTTGTTTCATTGGTTGCTTCATATAATTAATAATTAATAAATTAACGGGTTAAAGGATTAACAGATTTCACTTATTCTTTCTCCAAATCAAGAAACGTAAACCTTGCTCCCTTTTCTTCTCTCTCTTCTTTTGAGACAACTTTTGTAAATGCCGAATAATCAGGAAAAAACTTATCACCATCAAATTCTCCCTTTACAATAGTTAAATAGAGTCTATCTACAAGGTGGATCGTCTGCTTAAATATCTGCTCTCCTCCTGATATAAATACTTCTTCTGTTTCTATCTCTTTAGCTTTCTGTAAAGCCCCATCGATTGATGAAACCACAAAGCACCGCTCCTGTTTTGGATCATAGGCAGTGTCGCGGGTTATGATGATTGTATTTCGCTCTGGCATGGGTTTTCCACTTCTTTGATAGTATCCAAGAAGCGAGTCAAAGGTGCCTCTCCCCATGATGACGGTATGATGAAGCGTTTTTTCTTTAAAACGGACAAGGTCAGCGCGTATATGCCACGGTATGAGGTCGCCCTTGCCGATGACTCTGTTTTCAGACAGGGCACAGATGATGCTAAGTTTCGGATTGTTCATACTAATTATGCTTAACCACTGTTTAACCTACGAGGTTAAAAGTGGGCTGTTAGATCGCCCTAAGTTTTTTTAATAGCTTTAAATTTTCATCATATAATCCACCCGTTACACTCAGCGATGCTTTGATTGGTAGATGTGGATTGTATCCTACCAAATCAACATATGATGGTTCAAAGTCGTCAACCGTTTTAAAAGAATGATTGAAATGTATCGTGGGAAATACTTTTGGTTTTCTTTTTAGCTGTTCTTGGACTTGGGTTACGTGCAGTTCATAGATGTGCACATCCCCAAACGTATGGATAAATTCTCCGGGTTCATATCCTGTTACTTTTGCCAGAATCAATGCAAGTAAAGCATAGCTTGCGATATTAAAAGGTACTCCTAAAAATATGTCAGCACTTCGCTGATAAAGCTGAAGGCTTAATTTACCATCAATGATATTGATCTGGTACATGTTGTGACATATGGGAAAGCGGGATGCATCTTTTTTGAGAGCCATCGTATAAAGATACTCGGGATTCCATGAGTTGACGATAAGATTATGCGCTGCTGGGTCTTCTTTAATCTCCTGAATTACCCATTTAAGCTGATCAATAGTCCTGGGTTTACCCTGTAAATCTTTAGATTTACATGGCCAACGTCTCCACATCTCACCATAAATTCTTGGAAGCTCTCCCCATTTCTTTGCAAACTTTTCATCAGCTGCAATATTGTTTATAAATTCCTCTTTTGATAATAATTCTTTATACTTTATACTTTCTACTTTCTTCTTACTCTTTTCCACGTAAATCCTATACGGATAATCGTCCCATATATGTACATTATTATCGACTAAATATTTAATATTTAACATACCCTTCATAAACCAATTCAATTCATGCAGTACTCCTTTCCAATACACCTTTTTAGTGGTCAGAAGAGGAAAGCCCTGGGATAAATCAAATCGTATCTGGCGCCCAAACACGCTCTGAGACACATCTCCTGTACCCCTGTCAACTTTTTTGACTCCATGATCAAGTATGTCTTGAAGAAGATCAAGATATTGATATTCGGGGTGTCTGTACTTCATATCCCCATCAATATAGAATTATTTTTGAGTTTTATCAAGAGCAAAAAAGAAGATTAAGCCAAGTTATGATCGAGAGGTTTTAGAAGTTAATAAAGGGCAGGAATCAAGGATAGAAGGATTGGGTCTATTTATAAGTAGTTGCCGCATGAGGTCAAGGGATGAAGGTTGAGCGTTCAATCCATTTGTTTGTGCTCTTACTAATTCTGTTGCGTCCCTGTAATCTTGTGGTTGTAATGGTTGTTTGCTGTTTAAACGAACCGCAGGATACCATCTATCTATCCTATTGCTATCAAGTTCATAGATAGCAACACCATTTCGTTCAACCACTTGAGAAGTTAAAAGAAGTGCGTGAGTGTATGTGTCTGTGTCTTTTAGCACCATCCAGTTTGCTGCCTGCGGTGGAACTACATATTCCGGCATCATAAACCACCGCATTGGCATCCCTAATTTACCCTCTTTGATTAATCTATATTCTTCATCAGATACGATCCGTAAAAAATACCCTGTAGAGTCTTTTTCTGTCACAAGTTCGCGTATCCTATCCCCAACATATTTATCTGAGAATTGTGGTGGTAATTCCATACTTGTATGGTATCATGTTTTTAATCTATAAATAGACACCACCCATGAATCCACGAGTAAATGTGCTCAACAACTATTCTCCCCACACTACCTGAATCTTTCTAACCTTTTTATCCATTTTTTCCTAAATCCATGCACAAAAAAAATTACTATATTATTGATTTTGACAGCACCTTTGTAAGATGTGAAGTATTGGAAGAGATAGCAAAGATATCTCTTCATGACAACCCGGATAAAAAAATTATTCTTAAAGAAATTGTTGCGATCTGTAATCTTGGTATGGAGGGCGCTCTCCCCTTTGAAGAAAGTCTTACTAGAAGATTAACTTTATTGCATGCCAATAAAGAGGATTTAAAAAAAGTCCGTGATGTATTGAAAAAAAACATTACTCCCTCCATATTGATACATAAAGAATTTTTTAAAAAGAACAAAGAACAAATTTATGTTATATCCGGCGCATTTAAAGAATGTATAACACCCATAACAAAACTATTTGAGATATCTGATAGTCATGTACTTGCAAATACATTTGTCTTTGATGACAGAGACAACATCATAGGAATAGACCTTCAGAATACACTTTCTCACAAATTTGGAAAAGTAAAAGCCGTACAAGCATTGGATTTAAAAGGTAAACTTATCGTTGTTGGCGACGGCTATACTGATTATGAAATAAGAAAAGAAGAACTAGCTCATGTTTTTGTCGCATTTACTGAAAACGTGAGACGGGAAAGCGTCATATCAAAAGCAGACTATGTGGCTGCAAATTTCGATGAATTCTTAAGACTTATCTCAACTGATCTTAACCGTTAAATCTGTGTTTCCCTTTTTGAAGTTGTCACACGCCCACCCTGCCATTGTCCTTTATATTGATTTCCTCCCCCATCTACCCACTCAAACTGCGCATGTACAAAACGTGCTCCCATCTCAATAACAACTTCTACCTGCCCTTCGTTTTTAAGACCAAAGGTAAGCTTACCACAGTATCCTGGCGCTCCGTTGCCTGTGCGCAAATTAAGACCTGACCTAAAGGTAGTAGTACGAGGCTTGAAATTCACCGTAATATCAAGGGGAAGATTGACTTTTTCAATTGTCGTAACCAAGAAGTAATCACCTGGCTTAATCGTAATGGTGTTTTTCTTTCCTTCTTCATACTTTGTTACAAGTTCAATTGTTGGCGTTTCTCTCTCGGTTATTCCTAAAAATGCATGGCCTGATATCTTATAAACTTCTCCCAGTCGCATATCAAACCCCGCCCCCTCAGGAGTCTTTAAATCCCGCTCTCCTAATCCTTCAACCAGTTTTTTTTCTTTAACCAATTTTAATAGTAACTCCGGACCAAGGATCATATGTGTGATAAAAAATTATAATACTTACACGACTCCCATCTCTTCCAGATCAACCCCGCCATCCTTATCGAAAGTAACTTCATAGATCGGTAAAGCCGCGCCTAAACATTTTAACGTTTCCATAAGATGGGCCTCTCCAGTCTCTGAAAGCACCTCATACAGATACTCATCATCACACCCCTGAGGCAATGTGACTGCTTTGTTTTCATAGAGAGACTTTGCCAGCAATCTGTGGCGTTTGTTTACCAGATCTGTATGATACACAAATACCTGTGTGTGTTTGCGATGACCCTCAACCAGTGCATCATACTGAGGATATATACTATATTCTCCTTTTACCAAAACAACCGCTCCCTCTATGTGATCTTCTCTAAGGATCTGTTCTTTTGCTCCTTGTATTTTCGCTTTGGTAAAGGTATTCGTAACAAATTGAAGATCTTCTGAAGTAACACCATAGTCTTTTGGGGTAAGTAGTATTTGGCTCATGTGCCCGCATCCTTCAAATACGTTCCCCTTTTGAGTATGGATATCTGTGTGAAATCCTAGGTTGTTTTCTCCTCCTATGATTTCAACAAGTGTGCGATAGGCTTTGTCTTTATCAAGCTCAAACCCGTACTCATTTGATGCTGCGATGATAAGAACAAGCTCTCCTGCGTCAGCGCCCGGTATAGCCAGGCCCGGCAGATTAGGAGTATCCCCATATCTCCCATCTATGCAGCGACTTCTATACTGCCCGTCTTCCTTTACTTCATACTTGTTTTCCCGTGCCAGATGAAAAATCTGCTCTTTGGAAAGTAAGATCTTTTGCATAGATTTCACATTATACCTAAATAAGTTGGCCGGTAAACTGCGTTTCGTTGGCAAAGATAAAACAACTCATCTATCATAAGAAGATGACAGAGGTATCCTCACTGATACAAGCAACAAGCAGCGCAATCATGAAAAATGTGACAAATGAGCTCAATAAGGCTGTCAAAACGTATAGTGAATCATTGTTTCAAGCTTTCATAACTTTTCTTAAAAAGACGTTTGAGAATGTCCTGAATCATATTTCCCTCTGGCTTATGCAAATATTGCAGGAAGTAAGCCAGCGGCTCCCAGATTACGGACAAAGGATCATGATAAAGATCATACCTGTTATTGTCATGATTGCTCAAGTCCTCATAGGTCTTGTTTGTCTCGTGCTACTTATCAAACTACTATCTTTCATAGTCCGTGCTTTTATTAAGATTTTTCCTTTATTAAAAAAACGAAGAAGAAGATAATCGTGATACAATAAAATTATGAGTCCTCAAATATATGTATACGATCCGACGATAAAAGATCTACAAAGCAAGGTTCGGGGGGTTGGACGATATCTGCAGATACTTCGTGAAAGTTTTTCAGATAAATTTATTTTTTCCGACACATTTCCATCCAAAAGTAAGTCGTCCACCATCTTCATAAACCCTTTTTTTAACATGCTTCAATCTCCTCTTTCAATCAGAAAAATTGCAAAAAGACAGGTCGCGATCATACACGATCTTATCCCGCTCAAATACCCAACCCACTTCCCCATTGGATTTAAGGGAAAGTTAAACGTTTTTTTGAACAGATTAGACCTCCATAGTTATGATCTCATCATCACCGATTCATCATCTAGTAAAAAAGATATTATGGACATTTTAGGGCTTCCTGATAATAAGATAAAAGTAGTTTATCCGTGTCTACCAAAAATATTTACGGATGAAAATGTCAAAACTACAACGCAGATTTCAAATCTACAGACTATGACTGATTATTGTCTCTATGTTGGAGATGCTACATGGAATAAAAACTTAGTAAATATCGCAAAAGCTATCAAACTCGCAGATATTCCCTGTATATTTGTAGGAAAAGTGTTTGGCGACAAAGTCTTAAGCGATAAAATAGCGACAGATAATATGTGGCGCAAAGAACTAAATGAATTTAATGAGTTGGCAAAAAATGATAAGCGTTTTATTTTTCCGGGATTTGTCTCAGATGAGAGGCTGATCAATTTGTATCAACAAGCTTATGTGAATATATTGGTGTCAAAAGATGAAGGGTTTGGTTTTTCTTACCTTGAAGCAGCTTCGCAGGCGTGTCCTTCACTTCTTTCGGATTCTCACCTCTTTCATGAGATATCCAAAGATTCTGCTCGGTTTGTCAATCCTATAAATCCTGAAGAGATCGCCCAGATAATCAAATCATTTGTACTCTCACCTGAACTTCGCTCTGAATTTGGTGCTTTGGCACTAGAAAGATCTAAACTTTTCTCCATGCAAAAATTTAAGAAGGATTTTTTGGAAACAGTACAATCAGCTTGATAAGGAAAAAAGTATCTGTGCATTTTCAGTTGTTTTACGTATTATTTCATCTACGTCAATCGATAATACTTTAGCAATGTACTGAGCAATAACAAAAAGATTTGATGGTTCATTGGGATATTTTTTTTGGGACCGAAGCGGTTCGGGCAACAAATATGGAGAGTCTGTCTCCAAGACAAGAGAGTCTAGGGGAACTTTTTTTATAAACTCTTCCTTTTTTTTATCGTAGGTCACATCGCCATCTACTCCAATAAACATCTTATGGTCATGTGCAAACTCAAGAAGGTCCATATCAGGCTCACAACAATGAAAAACGCTCCTCCTCTCAAATCTTCTATCCCATCGATTGCTTAGAATTGCAAGTATCTCTTCCTTTGCCTCCCAGTTGTGAAGAATAAGGCTTTTTTTATACGTAAGAGCCAAATCCATCTGAGCAACAAGTAGTTCTTTCTGCAGAGCAAGAAGCTCCCTATCCACTTGCCTTATTCCATACTTTGTTTTGAGATAGATGTGTTTATCTAGACCTATCTCACCAATGGCTACGACTTTTTGTTCAGTGATTAAAGACTCAAGCATTTCTATATTTTCGCTTATCCCTTCATGGCCTTTTTCCTGTAAAGCAAACGCATGATGAGGATGTATGCCTATGGCAACATATATATTTTTGTAATTATGTGCTATCTCTATAGCCTTTTTTGAGGTAACAAAGTCTGTACCGGGTATAAGCATACCTTTCACACCGGATTGTTCTGCACGCAAAACCACATCAGATGCTATATCTTTAAAGCGGGAGAAATTTAGATGACAGTGGGTATCAAACATATTGCAATTCTAAGTTCTATTGCCTATCATTATAGATGATGCAACCCACACGTTTGTTCATCTTTTTTTCTGTCGGAGTGCTTTTTTTGAATATCTCTCTCAATGGTGCTGCTCATGCTTATTGGGTAAGCCAAAATGACCGGTTGATGTGGTATAACGGACAGGTTTTGGGGATTGAAGACAAAACAGCCTATACCTACGTAGTAAGGGCGAAGCTAAAGATTGCTCCAACCGGTGCCACTTCTCCCTCCAATACTCTGCCTACTCTTGCTCTTACCCCCGCTCCTACTCTTGCTTTTACTTTCCCTCTTACTCCTTCTCCTACTATAATAGAAGTTGCTGCGTTACAAAATTTTGCCGGGCAAGGACAAAAACCAAATCTTCTCCCAAATAAAAACAATAGTCAGACTCATTCATCAACCTCATCATCTTCGTCGTTTTCGTCTTTATCTTTATCTTCATTTTCATCCTCATCTTCATCGAATCAGTCTCAAAACTCATTTGGTTCGTTTGATTCTAGCTCTTCGATATCTATCATCGTGTTTCCAACAGCTACCCCATATAATCGACCAGCAGGGGAGGGTTTTTCTGCCCCAGCTCAAATGCTATCAAGCAGTTCGCAAAATAACGTAGCATTCATGCCGCCCACATTAACCAGCGTCCCAACCCACATGCCTTATCCCACTCAAGCACCAAAAAAAATGGCTTTTATTAATAGTGTGCCATCAGGAAGCACCTCATCCCTCCCAACACCCACTCCCATACCTGAGATATTGCGTGGTAAATCATCAACTATCGTTATTGAGATGCCTACGCCAGCCCCTGCTCAAAGATCGCCTTTTACGATTGTACCTGCTCCCACATCCATCATCCTCAAGGGAGAAGAAATGAGAACTATCAAGATTGATCTTCCTAAAGAAGAGGTAAAAACATCAAACCCTGAAAATCCATCTATTAGTAATAGTAATCTTGACATTACAATCGAACGTAAGCGGGGTGATGATATTGCGATTCAACAGCAGGAATTTGTGATTCAAAGAGGTATGCAAACTGTCATCATCTCAACCAATGAACAACGTCAAGGCACTCTTACCATCGAAAAAAACGACACAAAAGCACGTATAACTATGCCCATATCCATCAATCCAACAACCAATATTTTGACTGTTGATACAAAAAGTGGCCCTATGAAAGTATCTATCATGCCTGATGATGCACTAAGCATCATACGACAGCTAAAGGTCGTTGATAAAAGCGGAGTTCCACAAGATATCATCCTTGAGTCCAGAAATAACCAGCTTCAATACCGAATACGTGCAAATAAGCAAGAGAGACTTTTATGGGTTATCCCCATCACCGTACCTAAAGATGTATACGTTGCGGCAGATACCGGAGGACTTATCGAGATCAAGCTCTCACCATTTTACGATTTTCTAACACTGTTTACGTTTTAAAAAACGTTTATTGATAAGCTTCAAGCGTCACCGTAATCTCCCTTACTTCTTCATTTCTCCATATTTTTAGTTTCACCACTTCATCCACCCGCATCTGTGCGATACGTGTTGCAAGATCTTGTTTATCAGTGCTTGCAAGTTTCTGACCGTTTAGCTCAACGATTATGTCTTCTACCTCTATGCCTGCTTTTTGGGCAGGTGAACCATCTACCAATGACTCCACATATGCTCCCTCAGGAAGACTGTTCATAATGGCAGTTTTGCGATCAATCATCTGATAACGAATCCCAAGATAGGGCCGTTCAAAGCTTCCTCCTCTTTTTTGAAAATTTGCAAGGAGTTCTTTTACCACGTTAACCGGAATTGCAAAACCGATGTTTTGCCCCTCTTGAGCTATGGCTGCATTCACCCCAATCACCTCTCCTTTTGAACTAAGAAGCGGGCCCCCTGAATTACCTGGACTTATGGCAGCATCTGTCTGAATAACACCGTCAAGCTTTTCCACAAACCCTTCATAAGGGGATCCTGCTGTGATCCCTCGTCCTAAACCTGACACAATTCCTGTTGTCACCGTGTTTTGGAACTCCCCCAAGGGCGTACCTATGGCAATTGCCATCTGTCCTAGTTTTAATTTGCCTGAGTCCCCCATAGGCAAAGCCTTTAATCCGGATGCGTTAATTTTTAAAATTGCCAAATCATTCAAAGGGTCACGGTATATCTTTTCCACATTGTAAGTCTTGTCACCCTCTGTCAATACTTTATACGTTGCTTCTGTATCTGACACGACGTGTTTGTTGGTGATGATGAGTCCATCTTCAGAGACTATGAACCCGCTTCCTATATTCCGGTCAATCTTACGCTGTTTTCCTGGTGTTTGGCGAAATCCCCCAAACGGATTGAATGGGTCAATCTCAATAAATCCCTGGTCTGTCGTGGTCTTCATGATACCGATCGTCACAACTGATGGAAGTGCCTCTTCAACAACCTTTGTAATGACAGATTCTTCATATACGACTGTCTGTTTCTCTGTATTCAAGCTAAAAGGAAGAGTGTTCTTTTTGGAACCGCGGCTTAACTGGTCAAGATTGATACTGGGCAAAAGATGATATGTCTGACCAACCGCAACGACTAATAAAAGCGCTGCAAGAAGAAAAAAAACTTTTTTCATACGTATTTTATAGATTAATTCAATAACGATTAGTTTTATAGATCTATATATTACAAATATTTCTGAAAAAAAGCTGAAAAGCCTTTTTCTGTCATCCCCGTGAAGATCGGGTTCACCCTGAACTTCGGTTCACCGTGAAGGGGACTCAGTCTATAATGACAATAACAATATCTATTTTGTCACTTCCTCGATCGCTCGATCAAGCTGTGTATCCATCTCACGAGTAAGCGTATTGCCATCCGGAATCTTCATCTCTATCTTTATTTCCGGCTCAATACCCTTGCTGTTTATCCACTCTCCGCTTGGCAGTACCCATTTTGCAACCGTAACATGAATACCTGCTCCCTCCCGAAGATCAAGTGCTTCCTGTACTGATCCTTTTCCAAAGGTCTTTTCTCCGATAAGTTTAGCGCGTTTGTGATCGCGTAGCGCCCCAGACAAGATTTCGGCAGCTGAGGCAGATCCTTTGTTGACCAATATGACAAGCGGAATGTCCATCAAACTTCCTGTCCTTGCAACGTTGTAGTCTTTGTCACCAAATACTTTTGACTCCTGTCTGACAACCAAGGTACCTTTTGGCAAAAACTCACCAGCCAGATATACAGAGCTTTCAAGATAGCCTCCAGGATTATCACGAAGATCTAAGACCATGCCTTTTATCTCTTTTTTATCCCATGCTGCCTTTATTTCCGCCACCTTTGCCTCCCATTCATCAACCGTATTTTCTCCAAACTGGTTGAGTTTAAGATACGCAACTGTACCACAGATGGTCCCGCAGTTTTTATTTTTTTCATCAAGCTTTACCTCAACCGAGTCGACCTTGATCGTATCCCGTACTATTTCTACTTCAAGCTCATTGCCAGATCTTTCAAGCGTCAGTTTTACCTTAGTTCCTTTTTCTCCCCTAATCTTTGATACCGCTTGAGGCAGTACCCAACCTTTGGTTGATTCGCCGTTAACCTTATTGATAAAATCGCCTGTCTTTACTCCGGCTAGCTCTGCTGGAGAGTTTTTCAAAGGGGCAACTATCGTAATCCGCCCTGAGGTAAGACCAAGCTGGGCTCCGATTCCTTCAAATCTGCCTCCCAAATCGTCTTTTGACTGTTTATTTTCTTCAGGCGTAAGAAAGAACGTGTATGGATCTTCAATTGATGCCACCATTCCTTTTATCGCACCATAAAACATTTTTTGGGGGTCAAGTTTTTTCCGATCTACATATTTCTCCTCTAGTTGATTCCATGTATCCCAAAAAAGGGTGAAGTCGATGTTTTTGAGATTTTTTTCATTTTTGGTTGCTCCCGGCGTGCTGTTTAAAATACTGTAGCTTGGTCTTTCGATTTTTCCCTTTGCTGTCTGATACTCGCCTAGTTTATATCCTGAACCAAAAAGAAAGATGATGGCAGATAAAATAAGAAGGATGTTTGTTATTTTTGGTCTTGTCATGAATTATGGCCTTAATGATAAAACACTATTTTACCTGTTTTGTTATCAACAAAACAATAGGGAAGTTTGAGTTTCACTGCGTCTTTGTATTCTTTAATCTGTTTAAATAGAGCATGTGGACTATCGGTATGCTCCAGTAATTGGTGCAAAGTAACAAATCCTTTCGCTCCAAGCGCTTCAAGCTTAATCTGACCGTATCCTGATATGGTCTCAGCTACTATGATGTAACCATTCACAAGCTCTTCATATAGAGTCTCACTATGTTCCATATAAAATACTTTACCTCCAAAAGAAGAAGTCATCTCTTTTCCTTCATACTCCTTCCCACTCCCCACCTTAAGTAAAACCTCTTCCTTTTTAAGCTCTGTTACTTCACCTTTAAAATAAGATTTCGTCACCATTTCATCTTGTGTTGAAACCTCAATAAGTATTGAGCCGTCTATATGATTTACTTCCTTGAGCACCCCGCTGTGCTCGCTTTTATAACGACGGCCTGACATAAAGGATTTTTTTTCAGCGATTACTTCTCCTGCCGTGACCGACTCCCCAACTAATTTTTTTAGATACTGGAAAATCTTCTTTGGTGATACATCAATTTTTTGACTTATGAATATTTTTATCTCTTTCTGTATTTTTTCTCCAAAAAGTGGTGTATCAAAATCCACTTTTTGACCTTGTTTGATAAGCGGTTTACCAGTACCCGGAAGCGGGATAGAAAGAATCATGTATTTATTATACGGTATCTTAATATAAGTAGTAAGTAGAAAGTAGCAAGTATAAAGTTTTTAAAAAAAGAGTGATCGTCTATACTTACTACTTTATACCTTATACTAACTACTAGTCTTAGCGCATTCCCTGGTAAGACACAAAGGGTAAAAGAGAAAGGAAGCGTGCATACTTTATGTGCTTGGTAAGCAGACGCTGGTGTTTTGCACAGACTCCTGACCTCTCACGGTTTATGATCTTTTTTCGTGGAGACAGGAACTTCTCAAGATTGTCAACTTCCTTATAGCTTGGCGTGGCCTTGAATTCGCAAAAAAAACATTTTGTCATAGTCTATATTTTATAACTTTCAACCTTATAACTTTATAACTTAAAATGGTATATCTTCTGGATTAACTGATTCGTCTTGTTTTGTTTCTTCTTGAGGTGGAGCCGCAACTTGCTCTGAAACAGTCTCTGGAGGAGCTTTTGCCCCTTCAACTACACCCATCCTCTTTCCATCACCAAATACGATAAAGTCATCCATCACTATTTCTGCAACGGTTCGTTGTTGATTATCTTTTCCAATAAAACTACGATACGTAATCCTGCCTTCAAGATAGATTTTTCTTCCTTTGGAAAGCAATTTGCCACAAAGTTCAGCCAACTTCTGCCAAGCGACTATGCGATGATATTGGACGTCTTCTTTTGTTTGACCGTCCTGCGTGGTCCAGCTTCTGTTGGTTGCAACTCCAAAAGTACAAACAGCTGTCCCATTGGGAGTGTATTTGAGTTCTGGATCGCGAGTGAGATTGCCGATGAGGATCACACGGTTCAAAGATCTACTTGCCATATTGCTCTTATTCAGAAACTAATAATAGATATCTGATTAGTTTCTCGTTATAATTTAATTTCTTGCGGAGTTCCGCAACTTTTGTCTTTTTTATATCTAGTTTCCAGTGGTAAAAAGAGGCTGAGTAATGCTTTTTGATAGGGTAGATAAGGCTTTTTTTTCCCCATGCGCTTTCTTCATTTACCTTGCCGCCTTGTGCCACGATTAGTTCTTTGATAACGCTTAGTTCTTTTTCTTCGTTTAGAAGAAAGGTGAATTCGTATGTCATAAAAAGTGTTTAAGTCGTACTAACAATCTTAAATTGTATTCGTATATAATACTCTGGAGGCGAATAAAATGCAAGCGGAATTAGTATGATGAAAGTGATTCAAGTTTTGTCCTTAACGCATCAAGTTGACCTTCCTCAGGAATACTACCTAGATTAGCTATACTGCCTTGTAATTTTGTAATTGCCCTATCTACTTCATCTATTGCAAGTTGGGCTTCCTGTATTTGTCTTGTTTTTTGCTCGAGACTTAATCCCGTTTGAATACCCAAAAATCTTCTTCCAACCTGGGCTGATTCTACAGTCTTAAGCTGTTCTTTTAATTGCTCAAGAACGGCCGCCTGTTCTGCAATTTGACCTGAAAGATTATTCTGTTGCTCTGTTTTTACACTACGTTCCTCCGCTTGTTTACTTAAAGTGGAATCTGTGCTTTCTTTTTGAGCGGTTATTATTGCGTCAACTACGTTTCTTTTTTCTCCATCTAATTTTCTTGTCTCTTCTTGTACTCCTTCATAAATTCTTCCTTGAACCCGAAGATCTTCTCCTCGTTGGAGTTCATAATTTCCTTCAAGAAATGATTCAGGATCTTCATCAAAAAAGGCTTTAATCGCCTTATGGACTCTTTCCATATTTTCTTCCGCAAGATACTCTTCTTTTATGCCAAATTCTTGAGATAACACTTTTTTGTAGTAACTTTCTTTATCGGTTAACGTATAGCCTTCTTTATTGTCGCCCGAAACAAGTGATTCAATATAGTAATAAGCAGGCAATAATTTTGTAGCAAGTCGTGATTTATGTCTTGTTAATTGGCCAGGTTCTCTAAATTTACTTGCCCATGCGGTTGCCATAGATCCAAGAATTCCTCCTTGAGGATTTTCAATGATTTTGACCAAATGGATAAAATTAAAAGAGTTTGGGTCATCGGTTAAAGCGCGATCCATTTGAAACAATTGAGTATTATCTATCTTTGCTCTTTTAGCATCAAAACTCATGTCTACTCCTTTTGTTGCTAGGCCTAAATTTTCAAATTCGTTCCATTCAGCAATGTCACCATGTCTTTGATTTTTCCAAAAATCATAAGTTCCAAGCGCTTTTTGTTTAAGCTCTGAAGTATAACTTCCTACTGAAAATTCTGAATACATACGACGAGTCAATTCTCCAGCAATAGAATTAGCAACCTCTGCCTGAAATACATTTCCTATACGAGTATCTATGCTTTCTGCTACATTTTCCCGTGTTAAAGATCTGCTTTCAACCATATTATCGACCATTTGTTCAAGAGCCTGATCTTCTAGTTCATTTTTTCTGGATTGTGTATCGCTTATCCGCTGAGAAGCAATCCATCTATCTCTCCTCGCTCGTACTATACCGGCCAATTTTTTATCATATTGTGTCTTAATGCTATCCACACCTCCATAATTTGCCATTTCTGCAAAACGACCCTCGCCTATACAGCTAAAAGTGGCAGTCATCTTTTCTTTGTCGCTGTCTTGAAGAAGCCCCTCTCTATCCAACTTATCAAGTGTCTGTTCAAGAATATTAAAATACCTATCCACAGTCCCCACATTACGTTTGACAGCTTCCGCTACAATATCAACAATAACACCATAATCTTTATAGGCAACAGCGGTTAAAATGGCTGCGTCAATTGCATAATGACAATTCTGTTTTTCTGATTCAACTATCTTTGACACCACATCTTTCCCTACAGCCTTTGTATCTAATAACTTATCTCCTTGAAACCCCTTAGGAAAAAGATGTTCTATCACATGTCCTGCTGCTTGAGGAATCAGTTTATCAGAATAAGAGTCTGAATATCCATGTCCGGCAGCTCCAAATAGTGCTTGAAGGTAAGTTATTTCTACTGGGGGAGGTGACCATCCGATTTTCCACCCATATTTATCCAAGGCAGGAATTGCGGAGATAAAGTTTCTTGAGAGATAAGGTAGTTCTGTCTCCTTCTTCGTTGCATATACTTGAAGTTTTGCCAACCATTGCTCTTGTGACAGAGAGGTTTTACTTGTCTCTGCGTCACCTACTCGTTGATTTGCTGGATTGTCCTCTGGCATATACTGCCACCCATGCAGTTCTCTACTTAATGAAGGAGGAATATTTACTTCAAGACCTAGATGCAATCTACGCTGAGTCTCTATTTTCAAAGCTTGAGGACCCATCTGAGATCGATCTACTAGATTAGAAGGAGAAACTTCGTTTTGAACAGTCATATTGTTTCACTAATAGTATTACAAAAGTTTAAAACCGTCAAGTTACCAAGTTATATACTAGATATATTCATATTTTGTACAATATCTCTATGTTTAAAAAGTTCCCCCTTATTTTTTTGTGTGTACTTCTCTTTTATACCCGCTTTGTTGGTCTAGACTGGGGGTTGCCATACCCTATGCATCCTGATGAACGCAATATGGCCGTCGCAGTTCAGCAACTTACCTGTAAAGGGTTGGGGCCAATCGCCTATCTCCAACCGCTAACCGAATGTCTGAATCCTCACTTTTTTGCGTATGGACAGTTTCCGATCTATCTTGCATATTTTGGCATACTCATATTCCATTTTTTGCAAGGCATAAAAGCTCCTCCTGGTTTTATTGAGGCTACGATGGCTTTGCGAACAATCTCGGCATTAGCCTCAGTAGCAAATGCTTTTGTATTGTTTCGTATCATCGAATTTTCAATTTTAGATTTTCAATTTTCAAACAAATCTCATTCTAAAAATTCAAAAAATAAAAAATTGAATGAAAATTGGTTATTGAAAATTGGTTCATTCCTGGTCTTGATATTCTCTCCTTACTTCATCCAATTCTCCCATTTTGGTACCACCGAGTCACTTCTTATGCTCTTTTATTCTTTCATCATTTACGAATGCATCAAGCTCATTCAGAACAAAAACCTAAACACTAACTACTATCTACTAGCTACTATTTCAGGAATTGCAATCGCCACAAAAGTTTCCTCCGTACTGTTTTTAGCCGTACCTGTCGTGTTTATAGGTATAAAAACAGGTTTGAGAAGTCTAACTGTACTCTTTACTCTTTCCCGCTTTATTCTTCTTACCATGCTCGTCTCTATCATCTTTTCTCCCCACAACATCATCTCCCTTGAAGAGTTTGCGGGCTCGATGAACTATGAATCAGCGGTGGCAATCGGAAGCTATGTTGCCTTTTACACCAAACAGTTTGTCAATGCTCCCCCCCTTATATTTCAACTGACTAAGATTTTCCCTTTTGTATTGGGTTGGCCTCAATTTATATTGTCTGTCCTTGGTCTTCTTGTCTTATCATGGAGAGATAAAAGGATAAACGTGCTTCGATTTGCTTTTATCGTTTTTTTTCTTCCGAATGCGTTTGTATTTGCAAAATGGACACGATTTATGACGCCTATTTTCCCGATTTTAAGCTTATTTACAATTCTCACACTTTGCAAACTTCTTAAAGTTTTCCAAAACAAATTCTCAATTATCAATGATCAATTTTCAATCATTTATCGAAAACTGAAAATTGAACGTTGGAGGTGTATTGAAAATTGGAAATTGAAAATTGATCATTCTATAGTTTTTATATTAATCACTATAGTAATTCTCCCCGGTATCGCATACCTTTCTATCTACCAAACACCTGATGTCCGTTTTAGGGCTTCGAAGTGGATCTATAAATATATCTCCCCGGGCTCAAAGATCCTTTCTGAGACAGCCAACGTGATAGATATCCCCATTCCTCCACCAAACTACCACCCGCCAATTGCTAACTACCAAATCGTATCTTTTGATTTCTACAATCTTGACCAGAATCCAACCCTCCCTCCTCAACTAAACCAGTTTGTTAAAACCGCTGATTATATTTTTATTCCATCCAGACGCATATTTGCAAATCATCCCAAACTTCAGTATCCCCTCCTCAACAAGTATTACCAAGATCTGTATTCGGGAGGCCTGGGATATGAAAAAGTAGCAGAGTTCACCTCTTACCCAAAGATCAGCCTGTTTGGAAAGACTATCCTTGAACTGCCGGATGAGGGAGCTGAGGAAACATGGAGTGTGTTTGATCACCCGGTCATCAGAATATATAAAAAAGTTTCAAATTCCAAATTACAAATCACAAATGACAAACAAATTACAAATAACAAAATTCAAAACCCTCAACTGGATTTTTCAAACTACCAAACTACTAACTACCAACTACAGACTACTAATTACCACCTTCTTATCGCCGATACTCCCCAAAAGTGGGAAAAGGGCCTTATGTATGTACAAAACAGAGAAGATATTGGAGGATATGATGGTATGATATTTATGTTTCCGGATAGCAAAAAAAGATCTTTTTGGAATAAAAATACGTTTATTGATCTTGATATATATTGGATGAATGATGATAAAATCGCGGGAACAACCATGCTCCCCTCTATCGAAAAATCAAAAGATACGATCATCACAACTTCGTCATCTGAAGTCAATGCGGTGATTGAGATTATCCAATAATAAACACTATTTTAACCAACCTGTTCCATTATTTACTCTCTCATGAGCTCTTGATTTCATAGGGTGTGGCTTACTTATTCCTTTATTTGATCCTTTCGATGGGTTAAATTTTGCTTTTTGTTTTCTTTTTGGAAATGATGCTTCAAGTTCTGTTGGATCTATAATCAATCCGACTCTTCCAGCTAAAAACGACATCCATGTTGCTTCAGGTGAGGGACGTTTTTTTTGCATCATTCTTGCAAATGATTCTTTCTGAACGTCTCTGGCGCTCATCATAGCCGCTTCTGATACTCCATATTCTTCTAAAAGATCCACAAACTGATTCTCTTTTGGAGAATAATCCGCTCCTTGATCGCGATTGTGTCTTATGGTATCAAGTGCATCTTCATATGGCACTGTTCCACTATTTACAGCATCAATAAGAGGATAATAATACATGTAGGCAGATATATTATGTGCACTATCATTCTGTCCTGTTATCTTTTGCATAAATCCAAGTAAATCTGAATTTTGATGCATAACAATTAACTCATCCATTGATATTCCGTACTCTTCAGCAAGAGCGATCATTAAATATCCTCCTTGTCCATATGACGTACGTCTGCGCACACCTAATTGTTGACCTTTATAAAGTTCTACAGCATCGGCAAGTGCTTCGCCATAGGCAGGAAGTGCCTCTCTTCCCTCCTCAGCTAGTGAAGGTACAACCATTGAAAATCCATCATAGAAAACCTCATCTTCTTCTGGCACACCAATTGAAGCAAGAACCTCTGGAGGAACAGGTGCTCGTGTAACATTTAAATGAGTAGCTTCATGATCTATTGCTCCTTGAGTAAGTTCTGCCCTTGCGGGTCCTCCATAGATAGTGGTTCTATGCTCATTAGTTGAATAATCATACTCCGTAGTCATTGAATACTTCCCCAGAGGATCTGGCTGCATATTTAGGTCTGTCCTACTTACAAGATCATCCGGATTACAGTTACCAGCTAAACCAGAACAATATGCTCCATAGACCAAAGCAAGCGCTTCCCTCATATCTACTCCCTCAGGAAAAACTGGCGCCTCAATACTTTCCGGGAGTCTTTGTATTTGCTCAACCTGAGAAGGTTGACCTGCACACCCAACCAACAAATAGTTTAAAACCATAAAGAATAACACATGGTTCAAAGATGGGTGGTGATGTTTTCTGCCCTGCTTTTCTACATATGAAGTATGTATTTCTTTCATGCAAGATAGTATACTATACTATCTTATAGTATACAAGCTTATTATACTAATTACTCTTCCTTAATTATCTATACCGCAGTACCATTGTATATCTTTTAGATTTAGCCCTGAACCCTTATACTCATAATTACCACATGTTTTACAACGCTTGTTTTGATCATTGCACGCATCAAAACAATCAGGAACAGAACTATAAAACACTTTTGCATCTACCTTTTCACAAGCGTGAAGATTCATCTCGCAGGGTTTATTGCAGCAAACAGTGTCCCTATATCCATATCCATTTTGATTTACATACTGCTGCATTTCTGAAGAAACTGACCGATTCTGATGCAATGCATCTATTTGTTCCATTGTTGATATCTTAAAATAAGCCGGTGAGAGTTCATCGCACATATTAAACACGCCTCCGGAAAGCCAATTGCCATTACACAAAGATCCTTTATTTTGATTGCACCAAGTAGCAAGATTCAATACCGGTTCTTTTTTGAATACTGTTGATTCCCCAAGTCGACACACACCTTTAAATATTTCTGTTGCTCTTCCGGTTGTATTTACTTTTGGAAATGACACTACAAAACAAGGATAATCGATCCCTTCTTTACACGAGGTTAAAGAGTCAGTAATTCTTGGAGTTACGTTTTCATAATAATAATCCCCGTCATTATCTCCTGGTTTAAAGAATGTTTGGCCCCAGCAATCTTCCTTTTTTTGAATATATACACTAAATCTGTCTGTTGTTTCGATGTACTGATCAAGATCTTTTGCAAATATTTTTGTAAAAAAAACGGGGTTAGAAGAAGCTTTGGGATTAGATGATATGTTCTTTATTTTACCTAAAGAGAGGCTTACCCACAAAACGATCGCCAAGATAAGACCGATAGATAAAAAAGTGAGATATTGTTTTGAAAAACATAGTTTATTCATATAAATTCATGATATAGACAAAGCAGTGCTTTTACAAGATCTATCTCTGTTTTATTTTTTAACTATTTTAAATACTGTTGGTGGATAGATAGATAAGTCTTCAAGGATTATCCTCCCTTTTTGAGTAGGTTTGTTCAGATTCCAATCATAAATTCCAAGCTCACCCTCATCATCTATCGTATACGCACTGTAATGAAGCTTGTCTTTATTAACAAGACCAATGATTTTGGCGATATAATCAGTATCTTCTTTTGATCCGAAATCTTCTCTATATACTCCTCCAAACTCACCAACCAGTACTGGACAATCGTACATCACCTTCTCCCACAAAACCCCATATACAAGATGACCACTACTATCTTGAGCTTCCTGAGCATTCATCCAAGGATAATCATGGAAATCACATATCACATTATCAATGGAAAGTGGATTCTTTTCATCGAAAATACGACCATACTGAACGCCTGTCATGAGTATAATGGCATTGGGGTTATGTGCTCGAACATATGCTGAGGTTGATCGTGCAACCTTTTCCCATACAACCCATGGAATATCGCGCGGCTCAGCCCATAATCCATACATAATATGCTGTTCTGCCTTATACCTCTTTGCAACATGTTCCAACATCTGGGGAAACCGTGCCACTTGCGTTAAGCCATCATGAGAGGTGTCTTTAACATTTATCGCCGGCATTACATAGAGATATATACTATTTTGTCTTGACCAAGCCACAATCTCATCTAATAAAGCATCTTTGCCTTGTGTCTGGTAGGGGTTTATATATATACCCAGAAGATTTATGTTCCACTCCTTCACCCTATCCAAACGTTTCATGAACTTATTTTTTGAAGTAAGCCCATTGGTCAATATCATACTTGTAACTCCTTTTAGTTGGACTATTTCGTCTGTGTCTTTTCTACGTATCTTATTTCCTTTTACATACAAAAGTGGGGGTCTATCTAGGACTGAAGGGGAAATTGTTTTTGCTTTTTTTATTGATGGGAGAGGTTTTTGAACACTTTTTACCCGCATAAAAAAAAAGGAAAGTGCGACCAATAAAATAAGAAGAGTAAAGAAAAAAACTTTTTTCGTCATAACCATATATTATCTCTTTAGAGCCTCTATCCCCGGCAGCGTGCCTTTTTCAATAAATTCAAGCATCGCTCCTCCACCTGTTGAGATATGGGTTATCTTATCAAGATATTCCTTTTTTGAGATGGCAGCCAACGTATCTCCTCCCCCCACAACCGAAGTCACCCCTTCATTATTGGCAATTGAGTAATAAATGAAGTCTGTTCCCTGTCGAAATACGGGGTTTTCAAAATATCCTACAGGCCCATTCCAGATGATAGTCTTTGCTTTTGCCAAAATGCAGCCGATCTGAGCCTTTGTCTCAGGGCCTATATCAAAAATTGACTTGTTTTGAGGAATGCTATCTATCTTTACAACCTCACTTGTTTTACTGTCCTTATGTTCCCCCACCAATACATCCACCGGAAGCAAGATGTGAGCCCTGTTTCCTTTAGCAAGAGCCAAAAGTTTTCTTGCCAGCTGCACTGATTCGTATTCGCAAAAGCTCGTCCCCACCTCTCGCCCCTGAGCGCATACAAAAGTATTTGCCAGTCCTCCCCCTATGATAAGGTAATCCACCATTTTTACCAGTTTATTTACTAAGCCTACTTTAGTAGATACTTTAGCTCCTCCGATGATCGCAACCATGGGCTTTTTCGGCTGTTTGATGACCTGACCCAACATATCTAACTCTTTTTTTAAAAGAAGCCCACCGTAACCCGGAATAAAATTGGGTGGCCCCACAACTGAGGTATCAGTCCGATGACACACCGCAAAAGCGTCATTCACGTACACATCGGCAAGGCCCGCAAGCTTTTTGGCAAATAAAGTCGAAAAGTCTTTTTCCTTAGGAAAAAAGCGGATGTTTTCAAGCATGTAGACTCCTTTTTCCTTAATAAAATCAGGAGTCTCAAAATGATCAACAAGTGTCACTTTCTGACCCAGGTATTCCTGTAACCTTTTGGCAACTGGTTTGAGAGTATATTTTTTATCTATACCCTTTGGTCGTCCAAGGTGGGAGATGAGAATAAGCGTATTATTATTTTCCAATAAACGATTGATAGTTGGAAGAGACTGACGGATACGGGCATCATCAGCTATAGTAGCATTGGGATTGAGTGATACGTTGAAGTCAACCCGTAATAAAACACGTTTGTTTTTTATCTCAACCTCATCGATATATTGGATTGCTTTCATAGTAATTTACTTCAAACTAATAAATAAAGTGTTTCTGATGTCATCCCCGTGAAGACGGGGATCCAGTCTATAAATACATTGGTTGACATTTTAGTCTAGATTCCGGCCTTCGCCGGAATGACGCATTTTTTTAACAAAAATCAGACACTCTTTCCACCAAATCAACAATTCTTGTGGCATAACCCCATTCATTGTCATACCATCCAAATATCTTGAGCAATTTTCCACCAATAACCTTTGTGTAATTGGAGTCAAATATACATGAGTGTGAATCACCAATAAAATCACTTGACACAAGCGGGGCGGTTTCATAAGACAAAATACCCTTCATTACACCTGCAGCATATGTTTTAAAAGCTGAGTTCACTTCTTCAGCCGTTACATCTTTTTTCATGACAGCTGAGATATCAGTGAATGAGACTGTTGGAGTAGGCACTCGCACAGCCATACCATCAAGTTTACCAGCAAGTTCTGGGATAACTTTGCCTACTGCTTTTGCCGCTCCGGTTGTGGATGGGCCTATGTTGAGAGCTGCAGCACGGGATCTGTCAGGTTTTTTATTTGCTTCATCCAAAAGAGACTGGGTTGCGGTGTAAGAATGTACGGTGGTTAGATATCCCATCTCAACGCCAAACTCCTTTTCAATTACTTTAAACATAGGAGCTGCACAGTTGGTCGTACAGGATGCGTTTGAGATCACTTGTTCACTCTTCCAATCGATCTTATCATCGTTTACTCCCAAAACTACATGAGTCGTCTCTTTGTCCTTTGACGGAGCGGTCAGAAGCACTTTTTTCACCGTTCCTTTTATATGTTTCATCAGATCCTCTTTTTTGGTGAAGGCGCCTGTTGCATCGATTACCACATCAACCCCCCTTGACTCCCATGGGATAGCGTCAATATCAGCGATCATTGAGGCAGGGATCTTTGTTCCATCAATGGTTATGCCATCCTCAACCGCTTCAACTTTTTTCCCGAATCTTCTATACACTGAGTCGTATTGCAAAAGATATGCCAACATATCAGGAGAGGTTTTGCGGGTATTGATAGCTACGATATCAAACGTATTCCGCTCACTTACAATGCGGGTAACTGCTCTTCCTATTCTTCCGAAACCATTTAGTCCGACTTTAATTTTTTTCATAATAATGAATCAATCGCAAATGTCAAATCTCAAAACTCAAATCTTGTTATAGATTTACGATTTGAAATGTAGATTTGCCATTTGACATTTAAGATCTAAAATAACTTATAAAAATGTTAAATATTTCTCTATCTCTTTTTTGCTCCCCAACACAATCGGCACCCTCTGGGTCAAGTTCTGGGGCTCTATATCAAGCGGACTTTTACCCTGTGATGATACGGCCGATCCACCAGCCTGCTCAATAAGATATGACATCGGATTTACCTCATACATAAGTCGTAACTTTCCTGTCGGGCGTTTTTTATTTGCGGGATTCATAAAAATCCCACCCTTTAAAAGGGTGCGATGCACATCAGCCACCATTGATCCAACATAACGCGATTGATATGGTTTCTCTTCCTTTTTAATACTGGTCAAATAACGCTGCATGCTGTCTTCAAACAGTTCGACATTGCCATCGTTGATGGAATAATAATTCTTTGTTTCGGGCACTCTTATATTTTCATGCGAATGAAGAAAGCTACCAATCGTTGGATCAAGAGTAAACCCGTGTACTCCTTGGCCTGAAGAGTAGACGAACATGACGCTTGACCCATATAAGACATATCCTGCGGCAACCTGCTTTCTCCCTTCTTGCAAAACGTCGCCTTTGTTTTGATAAATGGAAAAGATCGTACCAATGTTAATATTTACATCAATGTTGGAAGAGCCATCAAGAGGATCAAAGAATACGTTGTATTTACCTTTTTTATCAACACATACCGGCTCTTCTTTTTCCTCGCTTGCAACATACCCTACCTGCCCGCTGTCTTTGAGCATATCAAATAAGAGTTTGTCTGAAAAATCATCCAGTTTCATAACCTCTTCATCATAAGCATTTGTTGCTCCTGTCTTGCCGAGAATATCTACTAATCCTGATCGTTTCACATGGCTTGCGATGATTTTTACTGCGTTTTCTATGTGGGTCAAAAGAAGAGTGAAGGAACCTGTTGCGTGGGGATTTTTTTTCTCCTGAGCTACGACAAATTCTGTTAGGGTTGTAATATGTCTATACATAGGATTGGATTTTTTCTTTTGTTTGTAACACCTGGAGTTTGGTAAACATTGAGAGAAATTGTTTTTCTAGTGCCTCGCGAATCGGTTTTTTTTCTTCCTCGCTCAAACCCCATAACTCTTTTTTAAAGGGTCCGCATGCTTTTTTACGGGTTGTATATATAAATTGTTCATCGGTCTGTCCTTCTTTTCTCTCTTTAGCACAATTTTCTTTTAACCACGTATACGTCTTGTCTTTAAGGATCGTGGGTAAGTGTTCGTATATTGTATTTTGGAATCCGGTTGCCAAATGTATCTCAAGAGTCCTGGTCTCAGGGAATTTTCCGAATAAAGCCTCGGGTAAAGTAGATGCGCCATGCTGTACTGCTCCACCGATAGCATACTCTTTCCTCCCCGCTTCACCAACCGTTTCAAGCACTCTAAAATCAAGTTTTACATCTGCAATTTTTCCATCGGGGAGTGGAATACCTCCGTGACTCGTTCCTGTCTGAACACTTACTTTACTGATTCCCCCCTTTGCCTTTGAACTCTGTTTAAATCCGTTCATGAATGCCCTAAATTCTTCCACATTACTGTTTTTTCCGCCAATATGACCTATCTCTCCGCCGACTGAGACCATCACATTCAAAGGCTGTATTTGACGTATATAGTCGTGCAATAGCACGGTCATCTCATAATTATTTTTTTGTTGCTCATCGACCGTTGGTCGATCAAGGTCAACTAATGTTGAGGCATCAATGTCGATATTGTAGAACCCTGCCTCAACCGATGCTTTGACAAGCGTTTTAAGGGTATCAATTTCTTTTTGAGGATCGCTTGAATAAACGCTTCGTTTGAATTGATAGTGATCGCCTTGTAAAAAAACAGGGCCTTTATAGCTCTCTTTTATAGCCGCTGCCAACACTACAACCGCATATTCGTCTGGCTTTTGATCGGTATAGCTTTGCTCGCTACGTGCGATCTCCAAAATAAACGGGCCAATATTATTTTGGGTAACAAGTTTGAAGATAACTCGTGCGGTGTCGTACGTCATAGCCCGTATATTTATGGCCGGCACTGTGAATCCACCCACCTTTCCTTGACCAATTGCGATATATAAATCATGAATTGAGGCAGGATAAATACCTTTTTCTTTTGCTAGACTGCGTATGCTATCTCGCGCCCCATTTTTTAACGTATCATCCGGAGAGAAAATCGCTTGATAAATGAGAGAGTCAATATCCATAGGTGTTATGTTGCGAATTTATAACACTTACTCCCTCATTATGCCATATTTATAAGATTGTGCAAGTATGTAAGATTTATGTATCTTGTCGCCAAAGAACATGTATTTATTTGAATATAATTGCAAAATGCGACTTTTTATACGATCGCGTTGGTTTGCCCTGAGGGTGACGCGGTATAAAAAAACACATGAATAATTCCATCGTGTTATAATATACGGAATGAAAGACTGTGTGTTTTGCAAAATAGTAACTGGGAAAATTCCAAGCTACAAGGTCTACGAGGATAACGATTTTATGGGATTTTTAGACATTGCTCCTCTTAATCCAGGAAACGTGCTTCTTATCCCCAAAACACACTACCACTGGGTGTACGATGCGCCAAATATGGGGAAGTATTTTGAAGTAGCAAGAAAAATAGGAATCGCCGCCCAAAAAGCCGTTGGGGCACACTCTATCAACTTTTTAACGCTTGGATACGAAGTACCTCATGCGCATATCCGTATCATCCCCCGTTTTGATAATGATGGCCACACCGACGGTATTCGGCTAAGCGCAGTAAAAAAGATTGCACCAGATGAGATGAAAAAAATAGCAGAGCATATTTTGAAGAATATCAAATCTCAAATGTCAAAAGTCAAATCTACATAGTAGATAACAAATATTTTATATTTGAAATGTCTATTTGAGATCTACCATTTGAAATTTGACATATTAAAACGTTGTCACAAAAAAGTCAGCTGGTATCTGCGGATAAGACTGAAACAGCTCTATTTTCTTCGTAACACCGGATGTGGTCTTTGCTTCAGAAGATATGGTCCTTCCTTGCGGCTTAAGAGCTGCTCCTTTAAATCCAAGTCTGCTTGGGCTGTTTACCACCCGAACTAGCAGGATTTTTTGCAAAGATATACCGCTTAGAATAGTTTTATAGCCGAACTCAACGCCTTTGACAGTTTCTCCTGTCGGTGTCAGCGTAGTATCAGGATATGAAAAAATGGTATCACAACTATTGGCAACATGTCTTGTCAAGGCATTGGTCGTATCAGCTATAAAAGTCAGCTCAAGAGCTGGACAGGTACTTTCTCCTTCTGTTTGTACGAATAACTCAAGATTCCCACCTGACCAGGGATTGGAAAAAGTATTGGTCTCCTGATCATAATCGGTTAGATAAAACATATACTGCTCTCCCCGTTGTAAAAGAGGGGTGACAAACTCATCTCCGCCCCTTTCAATCACATCCGCCTGGCCTGTAATACCGGTTCCATCAAATGCAGGAAGCGAGCTTAAGGCTACTGTTGCTTTTGCCTGAATTGCTGCCTCAAGAGCAGCTTCAGCCGCAGCAAGGGCTTTTTGTGATTCCTCTTCTAGCTTGGTCATCTGGGTTTCGGTCGTTGAGGTAAAGGCAATAGTCATCACAACCGTTATAGCAGTTGCCAACAACATGACGGTTATAAGTAATATTTGACCTTTTTGTTTAGCTTTTTTCATAAGTTTTTTTGTCATTCCGGCGAAGGCCGGAATCTAGACTAAAATGTCAACTAATGTATTTATAGACTGGATCCCCGTCTTCACGGGGATGACAAATCGATATACAATTTTATTGTATCTGTTTCCAATCATACATACTTATTGACAAATATGGCAACAAATCAAGATATTGACGTTGATCCATAGCGATAAACAATGATGGTCTTTGTAAATTTTGAAGTTGCCTTCCGTTTTCAAAGGTAGGCGTACCTGATTGATGAACAAGACCCCCTTTTATTTTAAGGGCAAGGTCTTCAGTATTGCCTGTTGTTACATTGTTGCCAATCAAAATCGCTTGCACCTCAGTGACAGTTGAGGAGATGGTAATATCTCTTGCAACGATCGCTATTGCAGCATTACCAACCGATGCGCTGTTTAAATCAATATTGATTCCAATCCTATTCTGATCAGCTACAAGAACAATTTTTTTGTTAACAAAATAAGATGAGTCGTTTATGTCTATGTCACTTCCCACATAATAGATTCCATCTCCCACAATATCTGCAAGCTGCGTAATAGTCTTGTATTCCTTACGTGACTTCATATACTCTGCGTATTTTGTTGGAGTAAAGCTATGAAGCTGTATATAGGATGTGTTATACCAGTTAGGCTCTGAGTATTGAGTCGCATTTGGACCAAGTCTTAGATTGCCAGCACTTAAGATGCCACCTGCATTATTCACAATAAGATATTTGTCAAGCGTATCGTCCGTATCTGAGTCTGTATATTTAAGCATGTTGTTGGGGATGATGCTTGACCTGCCAGATCTAAGATTGTCATAAGAAACGTTACCCATCTTAAGCCACGATGAGGGAACAGAGAAAAATACAGGAATCGTTGGGACTACGCCGGGTGGCACAATGGGGGTTGGAGTAATACTCCCTCCAAACGGTGTAGGGGTGGGAGGAAGCGGTGTTGCGGTTGGAATGGGTGTACTGGTTGGACTCACTTCTCCTGTTGGGATCGGAGTTAGAGTCGGACCGCCAGGAGTAACAGTTGGGATCGGAGTTAGAGTTGGACCGCCCGGAGTTATGGTTGGAGTCGGGGTCAGAGTTGGTCCGCCCGGAGTTATGGTTGGAGTCGGGGTCAGAGTTGGTCCGCCCGGAGTTATGGTTGGGGTTGGCGTTGATGTAGGGCCAACGGGTGTTGGAGTTAAAGTTGGCGTTGAAGTTGGAGCGTTAGTTGGGGTCGGTGTCAGAGTCGGACCGCCAGGAGTTATAGAAGGAGACGGAGTAGGACTCAAAAGACAGATTGTTATTATCTCAAGATACTCCCCTCCACATTGATTACTTTGACGCCAATCAACATTACCATAATCGCCATAAGTAGCAGAAAGAGTCATGTCAAAGCATGGCGGTATACAATCTCCTCCTTGATTATCAACAATAAGGTTGCAACTATAGTTGGAGGGTGTTTTTGTACAAGTAGATGTGACACCAGGAGGTACGGTGACTTGTAGATCAAGCTGGTCCGGATCAATATTCATACTTGTACTACAACTTGTACCTAAATCTTCAATATATTTTCCTTGGATATTGATAGTTGGATAGGGAGATGGAGTAGGTATGGTATAGATAGTAGTAGTCCAGCCTGAGGTATTGGTAAAACTATCCCGCGCCCTTACTCTCCCATAAAAAGTAGTTCCTCCTGGATATGATTGCTGAAGTGCCTGCTGTGTCGTATTGACCCAACTATTACTCCAACCTGAAGCAAGAGGACTATAGTCACTTTCTGTTGATACCTCTGATTGATATGGAAGAGCATTTAAACCACCACATCCTCCATCGGTAGTTGTGTTCCATTTATAAGAGGCAAAATAATTTTCTCGGCAGTCAGGATCCGGATAAATGCTAACAAATGCTGCTCCACCTGGGGGAGTTGGAGCTGTTTGATCTATTGAAAGAGCGCGGCTTGGTGCAGGAATAGCAGGTGTCGTACATTTGATTGGAGCAGCTGTTGAACGTCCTCGTGCGCCCCAGTAATAAGTACCTGTACCAGTTACGCTACATGAGGCATAGCTAACAGGATTTGCGCTTGCAAGCCATCCGCTGTTACAACTCCACGGACTACCAAAACCAGTATCAGTATCTACTCCAAACTGTATCTGGTCTGAACAAGTATCATATGAGGCTGAAAGAGCGGGAATATTATTATAGCAACCTGATGCTGGCGACTGTCCGCTTACTCCACAGGTTGGAGCTATAAGATTATAGTTATATACTGTCGAACAGGTCTCTGCTGCTCCGTTTGAAGCACATATTTGAGCTGTCCCACTCCATGCGCTTAGCGATATAGTATTATCCGTCCTTGCCGTATAGAGAATTCCTGTTTTTACTTCCACCCCGTTGATCAACAAACGGAATTGGTTGGTACGGGTTCCACATACGTATCCCCATCCTTGACTACACCCGTTGTTGTTATTGGGAAAGGTCCAGTCAACATCATACCGTTGAGTACAACCAGCCGCAGTATATAATGTCACTGAACTTACTACGGGTTGCAGGGGTGATGAATCAATACAGCAAGAACGTGAATCAGTTCCTCCACATGCAACTGAAGGAGAGCTACATGAACAAGCACAGTTATTCTCAGCTCCAGGATTACAGGTTCGCTCTTCATTGCCGGTCCCACATGCAACACTACAAGAACCCCAGCTTCCCCAGCTTGCAGTACGGGTCGTACCAGCAGGAGTACATGTATCAACTCCTCCATTATAACCAGGTATCCATCCGCATGATGCACCAGTGCATCCGACATGCTGACCCGTACAGGTAAACCCAGCCCAGCTTGTTTGGCATCCGCTATACGGATAACTTTCTCCTGACTTTATACCCTGAAGAGCTTGTTCATAATAAGTGTCAGGACTTACGCTCACGTAGATGCTCGGTTGCGCCACCGGAGCAATAAACTGATCTCCTGCAGCGGGTGAATTCCAATCACCAAGTGGGCTTTTGTTTAATCGAACAGCGTATGCAGCAGCCCCAGCTAATGTATTCCAAGATATGGCAGCATTTGCTCCCCTTGTAGAACAGGAAACAACCACGTTGCTTGTACAGGGAAGTGGGGTTGGAGTGGGAGTGGATGTGGGGATGGGAGTAGATGTGGGGATGGGAGTGGATGTGGGGATGGGAGTAGATGTGGGGATGGGAGTAGAGCTGGGAGAAAAAACTGTAGGGACGGGAGTAGAGCTGGGAGGAACTGTAGGAACTGGAGTATCTCCAGGCTCTTCAGTAGGACTCACACATGCATCACAACAACCAACTACCGAATTATCTCCCGATCCACCTATACATGGATAATAGGTACTATATTTAGTTGCACAATTACACAGTCCCCCTGGAACAGTTACTTCACAAACTGAAGAGCAAAGTATTGGAGAGTCACATCCATGAGTCACATTTGCACAATATCCAGTATCAACAGGCCCTATCCATTGACATGATTCGCAGCATATATCTCCAGGATGGTTCCAGCTATCACCACTACAACTAGGTCCTCCTCCTACTCCACAATAACCCACTGGACAATCATAAGCAGCATGTAATAGTGTTGGTTTTATCACAAAAAAACTGAAAACAAATATGTTCACTATAATGAATAGCATTATTTGTTTATTGCTCTTGTTTTTAACACTTAAGATGTTCATATATTAAATTCAATCAATTCTATTTACAGTACTAAACAGCAATAGATTAGGATCCAAGACACCATTTTCTAGAAAGTTCATTAACGAAGTATGATAATTTGGATCTTCTAAAAAAGGCTTCATTACGTTTTGATAGAAAACCCAATTAGAATCCATACCTCTAAGACTGGTAAATTGTAGTAAGATCATTACGTCTCCTCGTTGAGCGTTTGAAGTAAAAGGATGTGATTCTTCAATAAAGCTTTTCCACCAATTAAAATCTTGTAACTGTTCAGGGGTGGGAGCAAAAGTTATACCCGCCTGACTCATAAATGTCGTTGTGGCTTCTATCGTCTGTCCATTGATATATATTGTGCCATCAGAAGCTCTCACAACAAGGTTTTGCGCAAAATTGACAACCTGTCCATCTATAACATAACTACCTTGAAATCTAACCAGTGAGTCTCCTACTCTTTCCTCGTTTAAATATAGAGGTTCTGCCCCATATTCTGCTCCATGATAAAAAGCACGTATATTATACCAATCTGTTCTGTTGTCTCCGCTTTTGGTAGACGAGGCGAAAACATCTTTATATTTAGAACCAACCTTTATTTCAATCTGTTTGTTTAATGGCAATAATGTGAACTTTTTTTCTTCTTCCTTTTCGCGGATATACTGAACAAGCAGTATCATAATAAAGACAAATTCGATAAAAAAGATAAAGAAGAATAAAAAGAAAATAGGACTTGGTTTTTTACGCCTAGCGGTGCGAGAAATATCATTATGAAGCGGGTGATTTACAACCATATATTCATTATAACGCAACTGCAGAAAAATCAAAGCTAAAAAATACTATAATAAAACCATGGTTAGTTATCTTCCAAAAACCATCTTTGTTTTGTTTTTTACCCTTATTTTTTTACTTGAGGGCCTATCTTTTAAAAAAGGAAGAGAGATCTCATATGTACTTATTTTGTGTATGCCGTCTTTTTTATTTTACCTTCATTTTATGTTTAAAAATAGAATAAAATTAAGCCCGTTTGTGGGGTTTGTCAGCGCCCTTTATATTGTGTTTGTTTCGTTGTCTGCTCTTTCCTCTAAACAAATAAACGTCTCTATTGAGGGCGTATTACTTACAATTGCAGTCGTCTCACTTTTTATTTATTCTTCATACCATAGAGACGAATTACAAAACATAGTCCTTGCTATGATAATGATTTTGTCATTTGTTTTTATCAGTCGTCATGTTTTGTACCGATTAATACCAATTGATTTTGGAGGTCTACTTACTTTATCAGCATTTCAGTTTTTTTACTCTTTTTATCCAAACCATAATCAGCTTGGGACTTTTTTAACTCTTCCAATAATTACATGTTTTTTTTATCTCTTTTTTACTGCACCTTCTGTAAAGACACCAACAAGTGAGTCGTTTATCAAAAAGACAATGTCGTGGCTTCTTACAAAAAAACATATATTACTTATACTCTTTTACTTTCCTTTTTTTATTTTTTCTTATTCCCGCTCGAGTTACAATTCCGTATTTTGGACCTTTATCCTGATGTTGTTCTATAATAGAAAAATTCTTTTTTCAAACAATTTTTTTTCTAAGAAAAAGATCGTTTTTATTATTTTGTTTGGAATCATTGTTTTGCTTATGTTTTTTATCACTGTAGAAGAAGTAAAAAGTATTCCGATTATATCTTCTCTTCATGTATGGTTACAAAAATATGCAGGTCTCGGTGGAAAAAGTTTTCTCTCAGGAAGATTCTTAATGTTCTCTGACATGTTACAAAGAGCTGAAGGAAAATACTTATTAGGGCTCGGCAAACCTCTTATATACTCTCAATCATATACTCTCCATACAAATATTGGGTGGCCATCCCATAGTCTGATAGTCGACATCATCGCAAAACAGGGTTTGTTAAGTTTTTTTGCTTTTGTATTACTTCATGTAGTTATATTTGTCAAATCAGATAAAAGAAGTGTTTTTTTCTATCTCTGGATCAACCTTTTCATTAATTTTCTTACAAATTGGAGCTACACATTCTATTCTTTATATTGTATATACTTTATCCTACCTGGATTGATCCCTGTTATCCTTTCTTCATCTACTCAAAATAAACAATTTATTCGATCATTCTACCCAATTGACTAAACAGCAATAGATTAGGATCCAAGACACCATTTTCTAGAAAGTTCATTAATGAGGCATGATAAGTTTCATCATTTAAGAAGGATGCCATAAAATTTTGATTGAAAGTCCAGCTAGAATCCATACCTCTAAGACTGGTAAATTGTAGTAAGATCATTACGTCTCCTCGTTGAGCGTTTGAAGTAAAAGGATGTGATTCTTCAATAAAGCTTTTCCACCAATTAAAATCTTGTAACTGTTCAGGGGTGGGAGCAAAAGTTATACCCGCCTGACTCATAAATGTCGTTGTGGCTTCTATCGTCTGTCCATTGATATATATTGTGCCATCAGAAGCTCTCACAACAAGGTTTTGCGCAAAATTGACAACCTGTCCATCTATAACATAACTACCTTGAAATCTAACCAGTGAGTCTCCTACTCTTTCCTCGTTTAAATATAGAGGTTCTGCCCCATATTCTGCTCCATGATAAAAAGCACGTATATTATACCAATCTGTTCTGTTGTCTCCGCTTTCTTGAGAGGAGATAAAGACATTTTCAAGAGAATCCATACCCTGCTCTTCTGCCATTTCTTGCACTCTTGTTTCCCATAGCTTTGCGTCAGCTTCTCTAACAACCGATAAATCTGATAGAGCTATCTGAGATGTATCTTTAGGAGTTTGCACCCAGACTGATACATCACGATTTTGATCTACGAAAAAGGGGTTACTAAGACCAATGGTTATGTCTGCTTCTCCTTCTTGAATAATAGTTACAGAAAGTCCATCTTCTGAGATACGTATTGATCCATCAAATACCGCGCCTCCGGCAGAGGAAGAAAAACTCGCAAGCTCTGTCCTATCCACACTGCCCCCTCTTTTGCTGATAAACCCTTCGCTTTGCAATATCCAGTTTCCGTCTCTTTGCAAGAGATACAGCTTATTGCCCGATGATCCGTCTTGAGATGATATAAATACCAAACCGCTTTCATAGGATCCTTCTGTTTGCACTTCCATCTGTGCATGCAAAGCTCTGTTTGGATTTGCATCAACAGTAAAACTACCAACCCCTGCACTTTCTCTATAGATAGTTGACTCCCCGATAAGCTGCTGCTCAACGACCGATGGCGCATCAATCTGAGGGACTCCATCCAAATTACCCGTATACTCACTTATCGGCATATATGCTGCATGCTGTACTCCATCATTTTCATAGGTTACTACAACAAACGTGTCACTGATAACACCTGTTGCTTGTATGACTACTCCCTCTGCTGGTGAGTTAAGTGAGTTTGCAAAAGAGTCAGGCATGTCATATATACGTAGTGTACCTGTGCTTGTCATCGTTTCAGCTACTTCTCCTGACTCTTGTGTTGATTCTTGTGTCGGTTGCCCTGCTACTGGCTGATCTGCGGCAACGAGCATGATATCAGGATTTATACGGGTGACATTGACCCAACTCACCAAAGCTCCATCATTGTTATAATATCCAAGTATGATTTGAGTAGTGGAAGGATCACCGTCTCCTAAATTGTCATAGGTTAAATAAGGATGAGTGCCTGGCGGCGCCTCAACCACAGCAAGCTCAAGTAGATCATAATCTGTGGCACTTAAGCCCTGAGGTAAAAGTGATTGAAATGGAAAAAATGTTTGTGCGCTTTCATCCCAAACTTGCGGTAGGATAAAATTATTTGTACCTCTTTCAAAAAAAGCCATTGACCATCCATCCTGAGGCACTGAACGGGTTATGTAATAATAGTGCTGATCAAACCAACTCTGGATCGCATCATCTGAGGCAGGATCAACCTGTTCGTTTGGGTGAGCGATATTCCAATCCTGTACCAGCTTATTGGTCATCAGCTGTAGATATTGTGTTGCCAGCTGTGCTCTGTCGGCAGAATATTCTGGGTCCGAGGAATCAAAAATGTGCGGTCTATCAGGATCATAATACGTATCAGAACTATCTATGTGTGATCCCATCCTGCTCACATTTACCCCATCAGGAATCGGTGCAAAATTGCTTGAGCTTGCTGGATATGCATAAACAAGTTGGCTTTCTGGAGTATTTGTTACAGTTGAAGTAGCTGTAGATTCTTGGGTATTAGTAGCGTGTAAAGTAGGCGTAGCCCTTTCTTGAGTTGAAGTAGCTGACGCTGTAACTGTGGGAGTAGCAGTATCAGTAGCTGTAGATGTAGATGTAGCTGTAGCTGTCTCAGTTTCGGGTGCTCCTGGACTTCCGCATCCTGCCAACACCAATGATGCTGCAGCAGGCATTGCCACTCTTGCAATAGGAGATCTCATTATCTGTCCACCATAAACAGCTGGCTTTACACCAGCTCCGTTTACGTTACTAATTGCACTTTTATCAAGGTTTTTTGAATGACGCGTATGCAACTCACCCATATTTTTGAGATCGGAAAATATAACCTATATTAATAGTATATTATCTCATAGTTTTGTCAAGCTGTCAATGATTTTTCGCTTTCCAACGGTCTATACATAACAAATATGTATATGCTACATCACGTTCTGAAACTGCATTTTTTGTAACATCTCCATGACTCTTTCATTCCAAATAGCGCCTTGTTGTGCGGGGGTTAGACTGGCGACTTTTCCTTCAATATCTTCCAGTCTGAAAAAATAATACGCTTCATCCAACACGTCCTGGAAATCACTCCACATTTCCCGCTTCATTTCATCAGCCATAGCTTCTTTCCCCGCTCTCATCCTGTCTGGTAGATTCGAGGCTGCCTCTGTCACAGCAAGAACACCTGAAGGTAAAACCTGAATCTTTCCTCGGACATGAGGCGGGAGCTGAACCTGAGCTGTTCCTAGCTTGGCTACTGCAAGTCCTAATGGAGTTCGACCCTCAGCCATATGGATGCCATGAGATTCGCGCACGCGAGCTGGTAAAAACTCATCAAGCCATGATCCTGCAAAGGTGATTTGAGGTAATTTTAGACCCGCTTTTATAAGACTTTCTGACCCTCCTTGTGGAGGAGCGGGTTCAATAAGAATTTGCCCCTTGTGCGGATCTATTGTCTTTTTAACCGAGCGTTCTGACAGCTCCGTCATAACTCTCACATATTGGTCCAACTTCCCCATAAATGCCATCTGCCACTCACGAAGCCGTACATCTTTGATACCTATGTCAAGCAATGCCCTTTTTCTTTCTTCCTCTTGAGCACGAAGGTGAATGAGGTGCTCTTGAAACAGCTCTGTTTGCGCTTCATTGTCTCCCTTGATAGCCTGTTTCCAAAGATATTCAAATCGTTTGAGGCGTTTTTCGTGGAGCATATCTGCTCCATAGGCCCATTGTGTCAGGGGCGGTATAGATATCCTATCTATTAAATAAGCATTAGCAGGATCTCTTATATCTTTTTCTGATAATATCAAGTGTCGTAATCCTGGAATATCGCCCCTGCCTACACGCTGCAATTCTTGCCAAAGCTCGCGCTCAGTTGTGGCTCCTGACACAAATACCTCAGGCCCTCCCCGATCAATCACAGCCTCTTCCAGATTGTCCAATTGAAAATCCCGACGCGTCATTTGGCTCGTGATGACGATCGTGCCTGCGGTACAACCTGTTAAGGCCTTTTGAAGCGAACCACGCTCTTCAAGCTCTTCAGATGCAGTCACGACCCGAAGCCATGGTGGCCTCTCTATAGGAAGAGCTACTTGTGAGCTATCTCCTAGTTTTATTTGACGAAGCACCCGAAGTGCTCTCGGCCCACTAATTTCACGTTCTGCTTCTTCCATACTAACTACTCTCTGCTCCACTGTGTCTTCCTTACCCTTACCCTTACTAAGAAGTAAAAGGTGTTTTAAGATTTCTTCCTCCCTTGCCTCCATACTTTCTTGATTAATGAGTATTGATCCAGATTCATTTAACATTTTGATCGCTTGTTCTAAAAGATGTGCCTCCTGTGCATCGCGCATGATAAAAAGACCAACTCTTCCTTCTCTTTGGATACGTTTTGCCTCTTGAAAAAGCCTAAGCATTTTTCTTTCCTCAGATACAAACATCACATCAGCCAATCCTCCATCTAGACAGGTGGTTTGAAGGGTGTCGATTTTGTGTTTTGGCTGTCTTACCTGTTCATGCCTTTCTATTCTCAACACCTCAGCCTCATAAATATCCGCATAAGAGGATGCTACAGGGATAAGAGAACCTGAGGTAAATCTCAGCTTTTTATATTGTTTAAAGAGCTCAATAGGCGCTACACTATTGGTCGTACGCGACACCTTCATCTCATTAACAACTCGGTCGTAAAGGAGTTGAAACTGCGCATTGTCAATCCCCCTTTCTTTTTTTTCGTCCTGCTCCCATATGTTTTTTAACCGCAAAAAGACTTCATGTAAACCCTCAAGTTGTCTCTTTTGAAGAGGAAAGCCGCTCTCATCAAGGAGCGTTGCTTCTTTACCGCCCAGATACTGCTTCTGCTCCTCTGATGCAAAAACGGTTTCAAGGGCACATCTGATCATGTCTGCGTCCTGCTCAACTATCACGTGTCTTGTTTGTGTACCTCCACTTTGCGGGTCGGTTGAAAACTTAAAATATGATTGATTAATCTTGCTTAATACATCCTGAAGAATAGCTGAGGCTCTGTTATATGCTCTTTCTGATAGTTTTATGTGATCTCCTGCTTTAAAATAGTCCCTACCCTCACCTTCTTCAAAAAGATCCTTATATTCATATAGAGCATCCCAAAAACTAATAAGTATTTCTTGTGTAATCTCTTGTCTTAAATCAGAAGGCATTGTCTTTCTTTCGAAACCCTTTATTTCTTGCATGGTTCTATCTCTTAAAGAGGAGGGTTTTCGTTTTTTTCTAGATTTTCTTATTTCTTGCGCAAGCCTATTTCGTTCCTCAACAGGCATTATGTCTTGTTCTCTTTGAACCTCTCTTATTCCCATCCATTTATCAATATATTCCCATGCTTTTGCTCCCTGGATCGTCTCACTTTGGATCCATGTCTCATGGGCACGATCAAGCATCTCATCATCTGCTTCCTGCACAAGCGCTATTCTCCCCTGTTTGCTGTAAAAACCCGGGTCAATGGCTGTCACAGTTTTACCTGGTTGATAGTATTGAGACGCATGATCAAGATAAGTAAAACCGACAGCATCAGTGGTTGCATATAGTATGGTGCTGTCCCAAACTTCCTGATGAGCTTTCTTGCCTTTTTGGGGGACTAGTTTACCGTTTTTATATATATACTCCAACCTTGTCCCCACAGGATCTCCTCCCCTCTCATTTTCTTCAACAGATAGATCTGTAGCCACACCTACTCTTATCCCGAGTTTTTTTGAATAAAAATCTCCTATGTTTTCTGCATGCTCCAAAGCTTTTGCATAAGATTGTTCAAGGATATGAACTTTTTCTCCCTGAAGGGCAAACATTGCTGCGATAAGCGCATTGGCTTCTGTTTTTCCCTCTCCCGTATCAAGCTGGATACCCCTGTTATCTGTCTCAAGTTTGCCGAATATATACTCACCCTTATTCAAAAGCATCTGCGTCATATAACAAAGCTGGTTGTCGCGAAACACAAACTTCTTTCCCCTTTCAGCGGCATGCTGCTCATACAAAGCAGCCATATAGGCAGTTGTATCTTCAGCCCATTGGAGCTCTTTTTCTCCCCCTTTTGGAATACTTTTCCATCCTTCCCTTAATCTTTCCGTCACTTTTTGTCGTTTTTCTTGTTTTATCGCGGTTTTTTTATATTGACTACGTAATTCTTTTATGGTTGGAAGAGAGTAAGTATAAAATTCATCCTGCATTTTGCCTGACCTGTCAATTGAGGCGAGTGTGCCAAACCACCCTTCTGCAGTTCTTTTTTCTTGCCAAGAAAAAAAACCTTTTGTTTGAAAAGGGTCATAGACCTTGGAGCGTTTTCTTTGTGGGGATGGATCTCCTTGTAGTCCTGTCTCTACTACTTGCATAGTTATTATTGTATACCATAGAGCCTTTATGAGCCAGGAGATTTTGATAATGATATAACATGTGTTTTGCGTGGTAGTTTTTTATCCGTCTCAAAGATTGATCCGCATAATAATCGCGGATATGTCTGTCTGAAATAATAGTTGACATGTGTTTGGCCAAGCTCTTACTGTTTTGCATGGGAAACAACAAACCATATTTATTTTTTCCCAGGATCTCCCCTGGACCATAAGGAGTATCTGAACTTATGACTGGCAAACCGTAGGACATCGCCTCAAGTATGGCATAAGGGTACCCATCCCAGAGTGAAGAATAGACAAAACAGTCAGCCTTTTTTAGCAGTCGTCCTACATCATGCTGCCAACCATAAACAACTATGCGTGATGAGATGTTTAGCTCGTTGATTTCTTTAAGTATCTTGTTTTTGTCTTCTCCATCTCCTACAAGATATAAATATGCTCTGGAGTACTTTTTTGTTATGGTAGAAAACGCCTTTAAAATCGTTGCTATGTCTTTTTGAGGGGAGAAGCGTGAAATGGTGATAAATATAAAGTTCCTTGAAGGTGATTTTTTTCTCGTAGGTATTCTTTTTGTACCGTTATATATAACTTTAATCTCATGTTTTGGATAAAAGTACTTCTCCAAACCGCTTTTAACCCCCTGGGAAACCGCTATATAGATATCGCTCTTGTCGTGAAATATAAGTCTCCCGGCCACCTTTAATAAAGGTATTAATACAGAATTCGATTTTGTCTTAAAAACCATCTCTACATTATTATGAAAAGTAAAAATGCTCTGTTGAGGAAACCAATTTATAAGCTTAACCAATCTCCATAATAAGCCTGCATGAAAATCAACACAGAGTACTTTATCCGGCTTCTTCTTTTTAACAAGCGCACTTATTAATACTATTTCTTTACATAGCAAAAAGAGGTTGGAGGGGGTCAGTGCATAGAAGGACGGAAGACTCTTTTTTGAAATATAGGTGATATTGTGCTTTATTTTGCTTTCAACAGGTGACGGAGAAGGCTCCAGACATACAGTATGAAACTCCATGCTTTTTATGTTTGTAAGCTCTAAGATAAACGTTCCAGTACCGCCACTTACACTTTTTGTAATAGTAAGGACCATCATGTGTAAATCATTGTATAATACAAATCGTTGATCTTATGCATATAATATTTCTACTTTTAATCCTTGTTCTTAAACTTCCCTCATTTTACTTTCTGCCTTCCTCATCTTCCCTATTTACAAGCCACTCCCTAGTAAAAATAGGGGTCGTGCTTATTGCTATGTATATGTTGTACGATGAAAAAATTCGAAGAGCGGCAGGGCGAGCAGTTTTGTCAAACATGCCAATTATCCTTTTCTTGTTTTCGCAATCAATCTCAGTCATATGTGCGAAAGATGTTGGATTGTTTTGGAAAAGTTACCATAATTTACTTATCAGCATCCTTATCTTTTTTAAGGCTGCGCTGTTGTTTGGAAAAAGAAGAAATCTTATTGTCCGTTTTTTATTTTTAGTTGCCATTATAACGACAGGGCTTGAAGTGGCTCTATATCTTGTCCCCAAAGATCTATTCAGACTCTTGCCTTTTCAGAGCGAAATCCTTGATGCCTTTATCGTTAATCTTGACCGCAACAGATTTTCATTTGAGTCTCATAATGAATTTTTACTTCTTGTTTTGTTGTTTGTTTCTTTTACTTCCTTGTCCAAAAAAAGGAGATTCGTTGGCCTGATCATAAGCGTAGTATTGATCGCTTTATCGTTTTATTCATCAAATCGCACTCGACTCATTTCGCTTATGGGTGCGTTGATATTTTTTATAGTTTCTTTTTTCCATCTTCGTTTCATAAATCATAAGGGAAGATCTGCTAATATTGTCTTTACTCTTATAGCTGCTTTTGTCTTTGTATTTATTCTATTTCCTCCAAGAGCAATGTTTGAAAGAATTTTTGCTCCCTCTGAGTCCTCTGATTATGAAACGATTATTTTCCGTATCGATTCGATCAAACACTCTGCTTTACTTCTTCAATCTTCTCCCTTGCTGGGGGTTGGTCTTGGAAACTACCCCCTATATCCAGCAATACATAGATATGTCCCACCATATGAATTTGGCAAATCAGCTCAAAACAGATATGACAAAGCTGTTCCAGCCTCACCACACAATATATTTGCTCAAGTTGGTGCTGAGACAGGAATTGTTGGTTTGGGATCGTTTGTTTTCCTCATTTTCTGGTTTATCAGAAAAGACGTAGAGATGTGGCGAAAAGGTAAAGACATAAAGATGGTGCTTTCGTTTTGTTCGTGGATTATATTCTTAACTTTTCTTTTCAACCCATCTCATACACTGTATATATCTGGATGGTTTTGGTTTTTAAGAGGAGTTATTTATTCTAAAAATCATTCAATCCCCTTGATCACAAAATCATAGAAAGAGTAGTGTGGGGTAGTGATAGTCAGGTATTTTCCCGGAATCAGTGTCTGCTCTTGGGCAAAGATAAGATTGCCGTCTTTTTGCTCCACCATAACCTTGGCTTTTACGGTGATGCTTATTCTTTGGGATGAAACAGAGGGGTCAATAAAACGACCCTGCTCGACAGCAAAAGCCTGCGTATCGTCCCCCACGGCTTTTTCAGTAATTTTAAATACCGCATCTGTACCATCAAAATAGGTATCTCCCACACGTATGCTTTCATACTCCCACGGATGGGCATATTTTTTTTCTAAAGTAACTGTTTTGTGTTCGTAAACCTCACGAAAAGGAACCGTATCTATCTGCGTAACCGTGCCGCTTATAAAAGATGATGAAAGATCCAACTCAATCGGCATCCCCACACTTATGGGAGATCTTTTAAAACTATAGCTTCCGGATCTTCCCATGCTTGTCACTTTGAGACGGGTTGTGATATATACATCAAACTGGTTGGTGATTCCGTTTATTGATCCCCATGGATAATAACGCACCGACAAAATCTCTGCAACTGGTTTGCCAATTATGTCTTTCTCGAGAACATTATTTTTTATAGCTTTGACAAACCAGACAGGAGCTTTTGCAGTTGAAGCCCACCACATACCCTGTCCAAGCTTGACTCTTGCATATATATAGGTTGGCTTTGTCACAAACAGTTTATATAGAGAAACTAATCCTACAGACAGTATGCAAAGGATAAAGATCCCAACGATATAGTTTTTGTAAAATAAATGAAGAAGTTTCTTAATAGCTCTTTTGTTCCTTTTTGTCTTCATATGCGTATAATATAGCAAATGAAACACAAATCTCAAACCCTATTGCCTCAATCTGAAGTGATACTTTTTATTGCTGGGTTTTATATCAGGATTATTTTTGAACCATTTGAATTCCTATACGGCCAACAACAGTTTATGAAAGACTTTCTCACTATGTATGCAGGATTCATCATCAAAGGACCCATACCAAAAACTGATTATTTACTTCGAATTATTCATGCAAAAAACTTGATTACATTATTCCGTAAGAAGGAAAACCTAGAGTTTATTTTATATGTAAAAAATATGAAAGAAAATCGCTGTACTACTTTTCATCATATAAGCTCCTCTCAACTTCAAACACTTTTTAGAAAAATCCTTCTTGCTCTTTTGGCAAAACATGACGGGTTCCTTTTACATACGTCTGCGGTAAAGATTAATCGCTTAGCATATCTTTTTTTGGGAAAGCCTTATGCTGGCAAATCAACCTCAATGAAGCTCCTAAAAAGTAGTTATCCGCCTCTTGCTGATGATACGGGATTTATAAGGAAAATAAACAATGATTATCTTTTCTTTCAAACTCCTTTTGTTGAAAAAGAGCATTGGATAAAAAAAGGATGGCGAGGGCTTGCTTTAGGGAAACTGTGTTTCTTGCGCAAATCCAAATCCTTTCATCTGAAAAAGATTGCTGATAAACATGATGTTTTACATCTGTTAATGCGGCAATTTTTTACTGAACAAGAGCATGCAAAAAAACAGACAGACTACCTTTTTGACTTTGTAAAAGGGTTTGATGAGTTTTATATACTTTCTTTTGCGAAAGATAAAAGAAAATTTATTGAATTTATGACCACTCATGCGATATAAAATAGAAAAGGGTTTAATTGCACAACGCACAACAAAAAGGATGACTGTCTTTGACTCAAAAAATTTAACTTTTTTTACCTTCAATGAAACCGCTCTTTATATTTTTAATTGCCTTAAAAGGGGGTTTGATGACAAAGAATTGGTAAAACGAATGATGAAACGCTATCAGATAGATAAAATACAGGCTGAGAAGGATTTAGAAGAATTTATACAGCTCTTGAAAAAGGAAAAAATCGTCTCACTAAAGAAATAAGAATGACCCGTATATTTTGGAATATCACCCAATATGCAGCATAAATAACTTGCGGATCCGCAAAGATTTGCACCTTTTTGCTCCAATGGTTTGGTGATAGGTGATACAGATACATAAACCTTTCTATACCAGCTTTGATTCGTGTTTGATCATCAAATACTACTGTGTGCAAAATCTTTTTATTAAAATATATTTTGTACTGCTTTTCTATAGGAATTCCTTTTATGAGAGAACTTAAAAAAGGGGCCGTTTCGGGAAAATATTTTTTAAGTAGAAGAAAAGTAGCATATATATAGTTTTGCATTCTCAGTGTTTTAATTTTTTCTTGTATTGAATGAACGTATCGCTCGCTTTTTTTACTTCTAACTATTTTACGTAATAACTCTAGTCGAAAAACTCCTCTATAGTTATGGTGAAAAAAGTGAAGTGCAAGATAGATAATAAGATTTTCGGTAGAAAGGATGGGAATCGAATACTCCTGAATTATTATGGTCCTTTTTTCATTGAGACACATATCAGTAAATACGTCTATGAGGCTCTGTGGATATAGATTTTCAGATCGACTAAGTTGCGTCATCATAAACACTGCCTCTCTATGAAGATCAAATACTACGAACATTCCGTTGATGATTTTATAATATGCGTTTTCTACTGTTTTACCTTGGAGTTTTTTCTGGGTTTGAGAGAGCGCTGTGTCTGATTTTTTATATCCTGTACTTAACAGGACCTCTTCTGCTTTTAAAAAATCTTCTTTTTTTACCAAAAAATCACAGTCCATATATATCCTTTGAGGGTGGGTTTTTTCAAAGTGTAGATGAAGAGGTAGCCCTTTAAGGATTACAAACTCTATTTTTTCTTTTTTGAATTTTTCCGCAAGGATCACTATTTGCTGGAAATAGAGAGTTGATTGTACAAGATAAAGGTCTTGAATTTGGACAATCTCTCCGTTTCTTTTTATGCTTTTAACTTTTGCAACCACTTGATCTGCTCTTATCTTTCCATCTGACTTGAGATTGTTGTCGCCTTTGGTAATAAGGTATTTCTTATGTCTGTCTTTGTATATAACCCTATGGGCAAAAAGAGTTGCTTGTTTTCTTGTGATTAGTATGTCGTTTATTTTGATATTGATTTTTTCCCGAGGGTCATAGAAGATAGTATCTTTAGTTTTAATAAGAGGATACATGCTCATACCTAACGAGCGTATGGATGATAGGGTCATTTATTTTGTATGCGAACTACTCTGAACATAATGATCCAAAACAATAAGTCCCCGAACAACAAGATGTTGTACCCCCCCCACAGTTACACGCAGCAAGTAGTTCTTCTGAATTTAAAGAAAACCTTCTCGTAAGAAATAAAGTGGAAGCAGATTTCTTTTTTATTATTGGTTTATAATATCTATGTTTTTTCATCGATCAACAGTAATTATTATCTTTACAATAGCCTGCGTAATGGTAGGATCCTCAAACGGGTTCTCCTCAGTAGTAATGGTAATATGATCATCTTCTTTAATGGTAGAAGCATCAATTTGCTCTCCCTTCCCGTTTTGGACAGTGAATTTACTATCTTTTGCATAATAATACCGTGTTGAGGTTTTGCCATCTTCATACACTAAATTAAAAGCAATCTCATACGCCTTCCCATTCTTTGTCTTTCCTTGAACAGATAGATCTTTCGCCCGACCCTTTTCCTCAAATAAAAGACGAGCTGTTCGCCCTGTTGAGGCGTTGTACTTTGAGAGCATAGTAATATATTTTGGATGTATTGCGCCGAGTTTTTTGTTTGGAAAAGGAGTCAAATAAGTTTGACACACATAGCTGTTTGGGTCTTTGTTTAGATATCCTTTTGTTTCTTCAGTTTTTGCAGGTAACGTTATGGTCTTTGTAGAGGTATAATAATACCATCCCACCTCACCGAGTGTAATAGTAAGAAGTATAAAGAAGACGACAAGAAGGATTTTGTTTACGTTTCCCATATGTTTTAAGTGTAGGGCCGAGAGGGGCAAAAGTCAATCATTATTCGCCCCTTTCAAAATACGCCTTTAATATGTCTTTCGCAATTGGAGCCGCTATATCAGACCCCTGCCCCCCCTCCTCAACCAATACCGTCAACATTATCTCAGGATTGTCATAGGGCGCAAACACCGTAAACCAAGCATGGGGAGCGCCTGATTTGGCGTGGGATTCAGCCGTCCCTGTTTTGCAACCGGTCTGAATAGATTTATAAAAGGCGGGGTTGCGATCTAAAGATGCTTCAACCGATGCTTTTTTATCATCGGGTGTCTCTTGTAATTTTTTCATGCGCATCTCTGTATTTTTAACCTTAAAATCAAACAAAGGCCATCCCGTACCTCCTGGTTCACAGGCTTGCTTCATGCCTTCTTTTACAATATTTTGTGTTTCTTTTGAGATATCAAGAGTCTGACAGCTGGGTTTTTCACCCTTGAGTAGCTTTGGTTGGCATAGTTTTCCCCCATTGGCAAACGGCAGCGCTCCTTGTGCTATTTGAATGGGTGACAATAGCGTATAACCTTGACCAATGGAGTAGTTATATGTATCTCCTAAATACCATTTTTCATGTAGGGTCTCTTCTTTCCAAAAAGGAGAAGGAAGTACTCCTTCTGCCTCATCAATCCACACGTGTGTCTGTTTGCCTAAGCCAAAAATCCCCGCCCATTTTTTTATCCCCTCAGCCCCCAAGGCTTCACCTGCTTTGTAAAAGTAGATGTCGTTTGATCTTCTCAAGGCTTTTGTAATGTCTACAAGTCCTTCTGTTTTGCCATATTGGAGAAAATACCAATTTCCAAATGATAATGGACCCGCTTTTATTGTCCCTGTGTCTTCTATAATTGTTTTGCTTGTTATTTTTTTCTCCTCAAGTGCGCCCGTTGCTACAAAGAGCTTAAAAAGCGAGCCGGGAGGATATGACCCTTCAGCAACTCGATTGAAAAGGGGCTTCTCCTCATCCTTGAAATATGACTCAACGCCCCGGTCTCCATCTTCAAACTTCTGCGGGTCATAAGAGGGGGAAGACACAAATACCAAGACCTCACCCGTTGCCGGCACAAGCCCAACCACCGCAGCTTTTGTTTTTTTTATCGCTTCGTATGCTTTCTTTTGCAGATCAAGATCAATTGCAAGGCGTACTGTTACGCCGTCTTTTGGAGGGATAACAGACAATGTTTTAAGAGATTTCCCCTTTGCATCAACCTCGGTAAGTTTCTTTCCCGGTACTCCCCGCAGGTCGCAGTCATACATTTTCTCTATTCCTTTTTTTCCTACACGATCTCCAAGCCGTAGTTTGTTTACACAGTTGTCATTTTGTATATTTTCTTTGTCTGCAAGCTGACGGTATCCGACCAAATGCGCCACCTCCTCCCTTATAAGATAGGTACGTTTTGACTCTATCCTTTCCTCTTTAGAGTCTATGTTTCCTTCTTTGTTTTCGGCCAAAACAAATCCTTTTCTGTCAAGGATTGTACCTCGTTTTGGTTCTATGACGATCTCCTTTATTCTATTTTCCTCAGAAAGTCTTCTGTAATAAGAACCTGAGACAACAGTCAACTGAAAAAGCCGTAGTCCCAAGACAAGAAAAGAAAAACATATGATAAATAAAAAAATATAAAGGTAGACGGCGTTATGAATCTGTGTTGCCCGGCCAAAATTGATATTGGCCCTATGGGCTGACTGATCTGTATGAATTCTTCTTGGGAAAAGGCGTTTCATTTTTTTACTTTTATTGATTATAATCAAACCATGTACAAAATTGTTCTTGTTCGTCATGGTATAACCGAATGGGCGACAAGATTCACCGGATGGACAGATATTGATGTTATGCCTTCGGGACTTGAAGACACAAAGAAATACGGAAAAAGATTAAAAGAACTTGGATATGCCTTTGACCTTGCCTATACTTCATATCTTAAGCGCGCTATTCGAACTCTTTGGGTAGTGTTGGATGAAATGGACCTCCTATGGATCCCTATGATAAAACACTGGCGCCTAAACGAACGCCATTATGGAGCGTTGCAGGGTTTGAACAAAGCCGAAACTGCTGCAAAATATGGAGAAGACCAGGTGCTCATCTGGAGGAGAAGCTACGACACCTCACCGCCAAAACTTGAAGCTTCTGACAAGCGACACCCTTCAAACGATATCAAATATCGGGCGGTTGATCCGACATTGCTTCCAACCGGCGAGTCACTCAAAGACACAATCGATCGCTTTCTTCCCTTTTGGAAAGAAGAGGTTGAACCCATGATTAAAGCAGGGAAAAAAATTATTCTTTCCCTTCACAGCAATACATTAAGGGCCCTTATTAAACATCTAGAAAATCTTTCACCTCAAGAAATCATGAAGGTAAATGTACCTTATGGTATACCGCTCGTATATGAATTAGACAATAACTTAAAAGTAATAAAGCATTATTATCTTGCACCGAATGAAGAAGTTAATCGTGTTATTGAAAGCATAAAAAATCAAGCGAAGAAATGACAAGCATGTACAAGATTATGTTTGTCATCCCCTCATAGGAGGGGATCCAGTCCCAGTCTATAAACACTTTTATTGACATTTTAGTCTAGATTCCGGCCTTCGCCGGAATGACGCTTTATAAATATATGCAGATTATCCCTACAATACTTGAATCTTCCTCTCAAGACATCATTAACCAAATCACTCGCTTATCCCCATATTTTGACACCTTTCAAATCGACATTATTGATGGTATATTTGCACCGAACAAAACTCCATCTGTGGCAGAACTACTAGACACCATTAAGCAAAACTTAAAGCAAACCGGCTTCCAACTACTAACTAATAACTTAATTTTTGATTTCCACCTTATGACTGAAGATTTTGAAAAAGAGATAGATCGTATTGGAGCCTTAAGTAAATATATACATATACGAAACATCCTTGTGCATATTGATCTGTCGCCCAATTATCGCCTATTGATGAACACTTTTCCCAACTTTTCCTTTGGGCCTGTCATCAACTCCGAAGACAACGTATATGAGGTTATGGAGAGCTATGACATAAATACGTTTCCTTTTATCCAGTTTATGACTGTTCATATTGGATCACAAGGTAACCCCTTTATAGCCCAAGTGTTAAAAAAGATAGAACAGTTAAAAAGGGCGGGCTATAGGGGTAAAATATTTCTTGACGGGAGTGTAAATGAAGAAACTCTTGCACTTATCATGACTAAAACATATAGACCAGATGTCCTTTGCATAGGAAGCTATCTGACAAGGAGTACAGATCTTGAAAATAGAGTTTCCAAACTGCAGTCCTGCATTAAAAATGCTAGTATTCAAACTAGGGAATAAGCAGTTTTGTTTGAGATAGGTCTTTGAAAAAAGCTCCCAGGTCATCAAAGCCCAAACTGCCATCATTGCTTAAATCAAAGGGGAGCATCTGTTTAAGCTTAAGTATATTATTGTCTTTACGAAAGGTTATGTAGGCCTGGCGCGGGAGATAGTTCTTTTTGAGTAAAACAACGCGATATTTTTTTCCCAAGGCGACATTTTGGACCTCATCAATTGTTACTGTTTTTGATCTCAGCTCAAGCCCCTTTTTTTTGTAGACGAGTTTTTCATCTTCATCAAAAATCTGCACCTCAAAACCGCTTCCTCTTTGTTCTATCTTGGGAAATAAAGAAGCCTTAATCTCAAGTTTTGGGATTGGGAGCACTGCAAACTTCCATACTTTGGATTTTATAATTGCTTCATTGTCTTTTATGAGGGCAAGTTGTACTCTTCGTTGTCCCTCGATTTTATGTGTCTTAAGATAAAGAATAACATTTATCTCTCTATAAGGCTCAACCCCTTTTATATCAGAAAATATATACTCAAACGGCAAAGAATCATTGTCTATGATAGACATCTTATAACCATCTTTTTCATCCCATATCGCCTGCCCTGTGTTTTTTAGCTTCATTGAAAATTGATAGTTTGAGTTTGCTACAAGCTCAAGGGGAAGTTGCATAGATAAAACACCAGACTCTATTTGTTCTACAGATCCCCTCACCTTTGATATTCCAAGTACTTCACCGTATTGTGGATAAAACTCATCTCCTCCTATCTTTTTCCAGGAAAAACCGGAAAAAGGAGCGCTTTGGTAGCTAAATACAAATGGAGTAACTGCAACTATGCGTGTGTCTGGACCCCAAATCTGCTCAAATGCGACTCTATAATAGGAGGCAACAGTCTCTCGAGAGAGCTTAGTGTCAACCCACCCAGTCTCTGTGATAAAAACAGGCATCTCTTTTAAGACTCCCAACCTTTCAAGAAGACCAAGCTCCCATTCGTATCCGCGGATGCTTTTCCGTCCCGTGTCCCATGGGCTACCTGAAAATCCCGGATTTGGGTATGAGTGCGTTGCCCACCCGTCAATATAATCTTGAATCTTCAGGTCTGAGTCTTGAAATATGCCTTGAAGAAATATTTCTTCGTCTTCGTATTGATTGGGATAGTGTGGTGCTGATGCGTCAAATCCTGCAAGCATAATAAAAAATTCTCTGTTTGTTTGCTTGAGTACTTTTGCAAACTCAAACGCGACCTGAGCATAGTCTTGCGGGTTTACTTCTCCACCCCACTCGGTTGCATGGTTGGGCTCATTAAAAAGAACAATATATCTGTTTTTTACTACCCAGTTTAGTGAGTTGAGAAAATCCGCCCACCCAATCGCTTCGTCTTTTGTGGGTTTTTTCCAGTTCTCACCCTCTGGTTTTGTGGCTAAACGGACTATTGGAACAAGGTGGTGCTTGCGAAGCTCATCAAATATGTCTTGCCATTTTGACTTGTCCCTATCGTCCTCCTGAATAACAAGCGTTACATAGCCATAATCTCCTCCTTGTGAGTTCACTAACTCTGCCGTGTTTTTTATATCTGTTTGAGATGGTTGCAGAAGAGAAATGCCATATTTGTTGTTAAGCGCTTGAGACGCCCATGAAGGACGCATAAATACGAAAGAAAAAATCATGAGGGCTGTCAGAGCGCTCTTTATGTAACCCATATACCAAGATATTATACCAGGATTACCCCTTTATTACGGTTCAACCTCGTCATATACTATGCGCGAAACCGTACGAATTATACTTGTAAGATTTTCCCATCTGTCTCCCCGTGTCATTACACACAGAATATAGGATCTATGGGGAAAATATATAATCCCACAGTCGTGCAATTGTTTTTCTGGTCCATGTGTTCGCTCACCAAACTTATGTGCAACAACAATATCTTTTGGAACACCCGCAGTTAAACCCTTGGCAAACTCTGCTTTTGATAACAACTCTAGGGCTTTATTTGACATTTCTTTATTCAAATAGGATGCGTTATAAAGTATACGAAAGAAAGAAGCATATCCTTTGACCGTCATAAAATCATCAGGTGTAAACACGCCCGGAACATCCAATCCTAAATCCGTATATATTCTGTTAATGCTCTCTTGGGTCATATTTGTTAACAATAGGTTTTTTGCCTGGTTGTCTGAGTAGACAATCATACGTTCAAGAAGCTCGAATATTGTATATTTTTGCCCTTCAATCAGATGTTTACTTGGCACTACGTCTTGCACTACTCCGTCATCTATGAATCTACTGATAATGGTTTGTGACAAAATAGTAGGGTCTTTTTCCGCCGTCTTTAAGACTGCCATCATTATAGGGATCTTGAGAAGGCTCGCTGGGGTAAAAAGTTCCTTTTCGTCAATACCCATCCAGGGACCGTTTGCCAGATCACGAAAGTATACCGAGACATGGGTTGCGTTTTGTTTTTCTTTTTGAGTAGTAATATACTCTTCTAGTTTATTTTTTAACAAAACTGTTTGTTTTTGTTGTGATGAGTCCTTTATTTGACAGTCAAGGAGCGGGCTTATATATTTATACCCTGTTTCTCTCATCTCAAGCAGGTCTTCACTTTGCTCTGAAAATGATTTATCACCCACAACAAACCCAATCAAAAAAAATACTAAAAATAGAGTTAGAATAACGAGTTTGCTTTTCATAAAACTTCGCACTTATGTCGGGGTGGGCAGACTTGAACTGCCGACCTTGCGACCCCCAGCCGCACGTTCTAGCCATCTGAACTACACCCCGTTTTGTGACTTTATTATACTCTACTCATATATATTTTCGTTCTCTCTCATTTTCACTTGTAAATTGCATGCGCATAATATAGTATAAAGTTTCTTGCAATGTCAAAACGATTTTACAAATCACTTGGAAAAAAAGAGGCTTGGCCCAATCTCACAGGCATTAGGGCATCTTCATTAACATACGGCGACGTGCTTCTTGTTCCACAAACAAATACATTTCTCAAATCGCGCGAATCTGCCAATCTTACAACTCAGTTTGGACCGTATAAGCTTAGAGTCCCCATTATAGCTGCCCCAATGGACACAATAGTTGGAGAAAAAATGATTCGTGCCTTGGCAGAGCTTGGCGCAATTGGAACTCTACCAAGAAACAAAAACTTCGCTGAAAATGTGAGCCAATGTAAAAAATTTACCGAGGAAGGTGTCCCTTGTGTATATGCCATAGGATTAAAAAACGCTCTTCAAGACGCCCAAACACTTAAGAAAAACGGTGCAAAAATAGTTCTTCTTGATGTTGCACACGGCGGAATGAAACAGATGATTGGAGCAGTAACTGCTATCAAAAAAAGCGTTAAAAATATGTGGGTGATCGCTGGCAATATAGCAACATACGAACAAGCCCTGTGGTATAAGAAAAACGGTGTAGATATTGCTCGTGTTGGGGTAGGACCAGGAGGCCTTTGCAGTACTCGTCTTGTGGCAGGGTCAGGTTTCCCTCAACTCTCTGCAGTGTTTGAGACAACCACAACAAAAATTCCCGTTATTGCAGATGGAGGAATTCGTCACCCCGGAGATGCAGCAAAAGCACTGGCAGCCGGAGCAAGTATAATTATGATCGGTTCTTTGTTTGCTGGATGTGATGAAACACCCGGAAAGATAGTAAATGGTAAAAAAAGAGTTCGCGGTCAAGCGTCCGAATCATATATGAGAGATAATCATGTTGCCCCAGGTGAGTATCGCGCCGCTGAGGGTATTGAGACGTACGTCCCAACAAAGGGTCCGGTTCAAAACGTAATAAATCAGATAGCAGGAGGGATAAGAAGCGCCATGTCCTATGCGGGAGCCAGCTCGCTCCAAGAATTTAGTAAAAAAGCATTATTTACCCTTGTGTCTTCATCAGCCGCGGATGAAAGCCGGCCACATATTAGACAATAAGATCACATGAAGTTTTTAACGGTTTCCTGGAAAACGTTTGAGAACAAAATCCATCGTCTTGCAACCAATATCTCATCCTCGGAAAAAGACCTAGAGATTATGGTTGCGATAGCCCGTGGAGGTATGAGTGTTGCGCATATTCTTTCAGACTTTCTCCATCTTCCCATAGCTACTTTTACCATATCTAGCTATAAAGACCTTAAACAAACAAAAATGTCTCAAATCTCCTATGGGGTCGGGGGATCACTTCAAGACAAAAAGATTTTATTGGTTGATGATATTTCCGATACTGGGAAAACATTTATACGTGGAATTGAACATATAAAGGAAATGGGGGGTGCCAGTATCGTCACCGCTTCCGTATTTATCAAAACCTGGACTTCTTTTGTTCCAGACTACTACATTGCTAAGACTGATCGTTGGATAGTACAACCATTTGAGATTCGAGAAACCATCCAAGATCTATCCAAACTCATGAAAAAAGAGGGAGCAACAAAAGAAAAGATTCGTGAGAAACTACGTACACTAAAAATGCCTGAAAAATATATTGATTTATATATGACTAAATAATCTGTGTTAACCGACGAGAAATCCTATTCTATTCTCCATAAAGCAATTCCCCGCTTCCCCGATACGGTTATGGTGCTTGGATCTGGATGGAACAGTGTTGTAAACATGATGGAGGAAAGGATCGAGATTGGATATGAAAAGCTATTTGGAGTATCCTCTACAGTGCCGGGACATAAAGGAAAACTTATCGTTGGAAAAATAAATAATAAGCCTGTGACAGTAATGTCTGGCAGATTTCACATGTTTGAAGGATTTACTGCGCTTCAAGCAACCTCTTTCATCAGGGTATTTGCAAAAGCTGGAATGAAAAGCCTCATCTTAACCGCGGCTTGTGGAGCCCTAAACACCACATATCGCATAGGAGATTTTGTCGTTCTCAACGATATAATTACACTGCTACTATCTCCCGACAGTCCTCTTGTTGGTCCACAATTCATCGACACATCCTGTGTTTTTGATCCTTGCTTCCGGGCAAAAGCAGTCGCAGTCATCAAGAAAAATCATATTCGCTATCACGAGGGTTCGTATATTTATTATCACGGACCCAATTTTGAAACACCCGCTGATAAGCGAGCGATGAAGATACTGGGCGCTGATGTATGCGGCATGAGTACGGTGCCTGAAACTCTTGTTGCTCGATCTTTAGGGGTAAAAGTATTAGGACTTGCATTTGTGACAAACCTTGCTTTTGTAAAACACGATCATAAAGAGGTGTTGAAAGAGGCGGAAAAAGGAAGTAAAAAAATGAAGATCTTACTAAGAGCTATCTTGTAATAACTGATTTATTTTAATAAGACCTTTAGCTTTTTGTTTATTTTCTGACACGCCTCAGCCACCAACCGACGATGACAGTGTTCTGGTGTTTTTTCCCAGCAAAGAATCGTAATGTCCCGCTTCTGCGCTATTTCGCACAAAAATTTTAAATATTCTCTCTTCCCAACAATTACTTCTTTGTGAAATCTTTTCTCGTATCCGTTCCAGTCAATAATTTTAGCATGCGCATCATCCAGTAGTTTGTGTGAGGGAGCAAGAGTTGGCATCCAAACATCATACTTTACCCATGAATCTGGTCTTCTCATAATACAAATGCGGATGCCGTCTTTCTTTAATAATTTAGCTTGGATGGATTTAGTAAATAGCGCCATAGAGAAAGTTTACATTATTAAAGGTTTTTTTTCATAAGTGAAAATTTCGATGGCTTGTCCTTAAAAACACCTCTCCCGTTGGAAACTTGACCGTGGTTTACATAACCCAACCCCTCAAAAAACCCCACTGATTCACCGGTTGCGTGCACATCCATACGGACACAACCTGCTTGTTTTGCATACTGCTCTGATCTTGTTAACAAAAGACCGCCGAGACCCTTACCTGTAAGATGACGACTTACGTGGATTCTTCTTCCGTCGGCAACGTCTCCTTCTTTCCGAACAATACGAAATCCAACAACGTCTCCATTGCTGTCAAGCAAAACAAGATTTGAAAGCTTGTTTGGTCTGTCACAAGTGTCGGCAACTTTCTCCGGAGTATTTGCTGCAATATATTTTTCTAGCTCCTCAGCATTTTCTGGCTCCCTTAAGTATCTATAATTTGGAGCATTTCTAAAATTGTCGTGAGCCAAAGCACTCATACCCTCATAGTGGCTTGGAAGTGCATCAACCAGAAAATATACATCGTCTCCAACAATAATCAACTCCGCCCAGGTTCCAGTAAGCTTAAACCCCTCATCAAAAGGAAGCATATGCTCTCTTTGGAGAGTTTGAAACAAATCATTATCCCCCTGCACTATAGACATGAGTTTTTCTGAATCAAGCACCCTTACTAAAACATCAAGTTCCCTGGGCACTCCCAAGAGGGTTGCAAATAAATCCATTTTTCTCTGATCGAATGATCCGTTGTCGTGACCAACTCCACCTATTTCAACTATGTGGTTTTGAAGAATTTTGTGGGGCCATAACAAACCGCCAGGGGATCGTAAAAGTTGGACGTCTGAAAGAGACACCACATACTCATGTACTTCCTCTTGAGTAAGAGGTGAAACGGTAAACTCAAGCGAAGAATTAACAACAAGACCTTCTTGAAGATCGTTACGCATCCCGGCCATGCTTGATGTTGCGCGGAACTGTCTTTGAGCGGTAAGAAGTTCTACCAAATCTTCTTCTACTTGCTCTCTGGTGAATCCATTTTCTCGCTTGTGAATCGTCCCTTCGGCAACTTCAAGCGTCACATCTGTTGCAAGAATAATTGTCGGCTCATGCGTCATGCTTCCCCCCTCCGCTACTTCAGGCTGAACGCCTATTTTCAATGCAGGTGAAAGCCCTGGCACCATATATTTGTGTTTGTGAGCGTCTTCATTCCATTGAGATTTAACCACGCCGACGTCAACAGGACAATCACCAACAAAAAAATGGGTAAGCTCTGCGTTAAGAAACTCCGCTTTTCTCGCGCCCGCTGCAAGATCAATATGTTTCACCCGCTCAAGCGCTTCTTGTGGTCGAGCAAGCGCAGATGCAAGATTTCGTGGCCCCTCAGGTCCTACTAATTGTCTTAATTCTATACCCATAACAAAAAATCCCGCGCTATGCGCGGGTGTAAATTTGAATAAACTTCTTTTTCTTATACCGTTCCATATTTAAGTATACAACTTCTCTTATTAAAATCAAGGGCTTTTATCAGGGGCGAACTTGTTACAATATGTCTATATATGTGTTTCTTTTTTGTTATTTGGCGGCTGTTTGATTTTTTAATTGCTTTTATTACCCCACGTTTTATTCCTTATCTTGGTTTTTTTCCCTATCGAGGTGTACTAAACCAATACCGTCTTCCTGATTTTTTGACAAATCTCGCAAGTTTTGACGGAGTTCACTATACACAGATTGCTGACAATGGATATGCGGTACATGAACAGGCGTTTTTCCCCTTTTATCCTTTATTTATAAAGGCAGTAACGTTTATAACCCACAACCGACTAGTATCTGGACTGCTTATTTCAAATATATTTTTTGCTTTGGGGTTTGTGTTATTTAAAAAATATTTGCATATCCTTACATTGAAAGATAATAAAATTATGTGGGTTTTGAGTTTTCTTCTTTTATTTCCCACCTCCTTTTTCTTTGGCGCCGTATATACTGAGGGGTTGTTTTTTTTCCTTGTTGTATCTTCTTTTTATTTTCTAAAGAAAAAAAATTACTTGCTTGCGGGGTTTGTGGCTGCCCTATCTTCTGCAACAAGGCTTATGGGAGTTTTTTTAATTATTCCCTTTATTCTATCTCAAATCTTAAATGTCAAAAATCCCAACTTCGCCCTCCGAGTCAAAAAGCTTCGATGGGCGGGGCAAATATTGTTTGTGGTTTCGCCTCTTATTGGATTTATTTGTTATTCGATTTATTTGTGGAAAACAACCGGTGATCCTTTATATTTTTTTAGTGCACAACCGTCATTTGGAGCAAATAGATCAACACATCTTGTCTTTCTCCCTCAGGTATACTTTCGTTATTTAAAAATATTTGTAACAGCCGCTTGGAACTTCCAGTATTTTACTTCTCTTGTTGAGTTTGTTTTTTTCACCTTTATATTTATCGTTCTTATTTTAGATTTGTTAAAAACCGTCAAGTTTGTTGAGGGTTGGAAATTGAAAATTGAAAACCTTGATCGGCTCGCCCTTAATCTTTTTTCCATGATTAATCTTGTTTTACCCACCCTCACCGGCACCTTTTCATCTATTCCCAGATATGCGCTTTTGTCCCTTTCTTTGTTTCTGTATCTTGGAGAGATGAAGAACAAATTTGTAAGAATATCTGTGGCTGTTTTGTTTGCTTTCCTTCATGTGGTTCTTCTTGGTTTTTTTATCCAGGGTTATTTTGTGGGATAGGGGGTGTTTGTGTGTGGACCCAAGGGGATTTGAACCCCTAATCTCTTCCATGCCATGGAAGCGCGATAGCCGTTACGCCATGGGCCCTTCGTCACCTTAAGCTCCTCAGGATAAACCCCATATTATAGAATATTTACTTACGTATCTCAAACACCTCAAATATTTCACTTGGTTCTTGCCAATATACTTCAACGTCATCCACCCGAGCAACAGGTGGTCCTTGTTTAATAAGATCTATCATGTTGTTTACTTTTTCTTCGTCTCCTTGAATCAGAGCCTCTACGCCTCCTGATCTTCCAAATACGTGTTCTTTGTTAAACACGTTGCGAACCCATCCGTGTGCACCATTTATCTTTGCTTGAATTTTAGTCCATGCACGAAAGCCAACCCCGATAACGTCTCCTTTTATATATGTGTGAGCCTGTTTTAGCATATTAAAAAAGTCCAAATTCTAAATTACAAATCACAAACAAATTCCAACACCTAAGTCTCAAATCGTTTGAGGACTGAAGTTTGAATATTGTTTGGATTTTGTAATTTGTTTGAAATTTGTAATTTGTGATTATTTATTTTAACGTTGGGTCAATTTCTTTTGCCTGTTTTAAATATTCTTCAGCTCTTGTGCTATTGCCTTCATTACCATAAAGGGCCGCGAGTCCGTAAAGTAAGTCTCGTGACTGTGGATTTTTTTGTAGCGCCTCTTCCATCTTCGTAATCTGTTTTTTACGCGCCTCTTCAACTGAAAACACCTTTTTTTCTACCCCACCCCCATACTTGTTTTTAAAACGAATAAGCTCTTGATGAAAGATTGGAAGAGGTTTGATAGATGTAAGATACGAAACAACCACATCCCTTTCCTCGTTAATAAAGCGAAAATAAAGCTCCGGGATAGTCTGGGAAAGAATAATATTCGCAATTAGGACAAGAGAAACGACCAAGGTCGTAGTGATACCTATGATTTTTTTTACTCTTTTTTTGTTTGTTTTATAAGTGGGTGACATTTTTGAGCTCCAATTACAGATATGGTTATTATATAATTTTTCTATGGACCAAACCATCGTTCAAACATTGATTGACCGTACAATTACTCTTGGTCTTGCTCTTGCCGCTGCTGTTTTTGGCGCTCTTCTTACCTGGTTGTTTATTTATCTTCTTTCAATCTTTCTTCGTTTGAAAAAAAGAGAGATTATGTCTCTTGAGATGATCACGCTTGAAGTAAAGTTGCAAAAAGACAATGAGATAAAGATTGATGCTGCAGAACAGATGTTTGCTGCTCTAACCACTCTTAAAAAAGGCGGTTTTTTCTCTTTTTTAGACGTTGATGATGTTGTCGCATTTGAGATCGTTGGCCGTAAGGCTGATATTCGTTTTTATGTATCGATTCCCGCCAAGATTACAGATCTCATTGAAAAAACCATTTATGGATACTATCCTCAGGCTGATATCGGTCGAGTCGATGAACCAAATATTTTTTCTGAGAGAGGTAAGGTTGCATACGGATCATTTGTCCAAAAGGATTTTCCCTATATGCCTATTAAAACGTATAAAGATCTTCCAACCGATCCTCTTGCTGCTGTTACCTCCGCACTTTCAAAGATGGATGAGGGGGAGGGTGCGATCGTGCAGTTTCTTATTCGTCCCGCAAAACCAACATGGAAAAAGGCTGGTAAATCTTATGTTGCATCAACCAAAAAAAATGAGGCAAATCCTGAAAAAGCAACCTTTAAAACTGATCCCAAAATGCTTGAAAAGATCGATGATAAATGTTCTCGCTCTGGTTTTGAGACGACTATACGCTATGTGGTCTCTGCAAAAACCAGCGACCTTGCGGGGATTCATGCGCGAAACATATCTTCGGGTTTTTCACAGTTTAACTCTGATCTAAACTCCTTAAAAAAACCACGCCTCTGGTTTAAGGGTGCGTTTATGATCAACTTCATTTATAAGTTTTTTCCTGTTGTAGAGCCTTCGTTTTTCAAATCTGTTTCTGTATTCTCAACCGACGAGCTGGCAACACTTTTTCATTTTCCAAACAAAACCATCGAAACTCCCCACATCCAGTGGCTTAAAGCAAAGACCGCGCCTGTTGCGGCAGATGTACCAAGTAGTGGTGGTACTTTTATGGGATTTGGGTATTATCGAGGTGTCAAAAGGCCCGTACACATCGATCCAGCTGATCGCATGAGACATACCTATATCATTGGGAAAACCGGTGTTGGTAAATCAGAACTTCTCAAGGAAATGATTAAACAAGACATACGCGCAGGTTATGGTGTGTGTGTTATGGATCCTCATGGAGACTTGATTGATGACACACTTCGTCACCTTCCACCAGAGCGGGCTGAAGACGTCATCTATTTTGATCCTTCAGACACAGAGCGACCAATGGGGCTCAATTTGCTTGAGGCAAAGACTGAAGAACAAAAACACTTTATTACAACAGCCATCATCAACCTCATGTATAAGCTCTATGACCCCCAGAGAACAGGTATTATTGGCCCACGATTTGAGCACGCGGTACGTAACGCCATGCTTACCATCATGTGTGAGCCGGGTTCAACGTTTATTGAGATCGTTCGTATATTAACCGATCCAAAATACGTGCAAGAACTTCTCCCAAAGGTTCAAGACCCCATTGTTCGTCGTTACTGGACAGATCAAATTGCTCAGACCTCAGACTTCCACAAGTCAGAAGTTCTTGATTACATCGTCTCTAAGTTTGGTCGCTTTGTGACAAATAAAACCATGAGAAACATCATTGGTCAATCAACCTCTGCTTTTGATTTTAGAAAGGTTATGGATGAGGGGAAAATCCTTCTTATCAACCTTTCAAAGGGAAAATTGGGAGAAGAAAACTCAAGCTTCTTAGGTCTTGTTATTATCCCAAAAATACTTATGTCTGCCATGAGTCGACAAGAGGTGTCTGAAGACAAACGCCGAGACTTTTATCTTTATGTTGATGAGTTTCAAAATTTTGCCACACCTGATTTTGCAGTTATTCTCTCAGAGGCCCGCAAATATCACCTTGCCCTAACTGTTGCAAATCAGTTTATTGGACAAATGGATGAGGAGGTAAAAAACGCCGTCTTTGGTAATGTGGGAACGCTTATTTCCTTTCGTGTTGGTGTAACCGATGCTTCCTATATTCAGCGTGAGTTTCAACCAATCTTCGGCGAATCTGACCTTATCAATGTTGAACGCTTCCATTCATATATGAAAACGATTGTAAGAAACGAGCCGGTTGCACCGTTTTCCGTAGACATGACCAAAGACATGAAAAAACTTAAGGCCGAGTCAAGTGAAAAAATAGCCCAAGCTATTATTCAACTTTCCCGCCTCAAATACGGTCGACCGAAAGAGCTTGTAGAGGCGGAGATTTCTCAACGCTCTCGCCTATAATATACTATTATGCTGCAAACCTACCAAACGACACTTATCAACATCCACTCTTTCCCTGGAGGTGTCCTTTTACTTAAGTTTACTATTGAGGGTTCTCAAGAAATAGTCTTTTCCCCAGGTCAATATGTCGTTCTTACCATTCCACACAAAGATGCGTTTGTGAAAAGACTTTATTCTATAGCGAGCTCTTCTTCTATAAACCAGTCTTTTGAACTTTTGGTTAAGTGTATTCCTGGCGGCATTGCCTCTCTTTATCTTTGTGGTTTAACCATTGGACAAAAGGTTGAGTTTCAGGGCCCAGCTGGTGTTTTCTGCTTATCCAATACCCCCCTTAGCAAGGTTTTCCTTGCAACGGGTACTGGGCTTGCTCCTGTCCGCAGCTTTCTCCTTTCTCATGAAAAACACACAGAGCACTACTATCTATTTTGGGGGCTCCCTTTATTTAAAGATGTTTATTTGTTTGATGAGTTAAAGAGCAGAGCGCAAAAAGACCCTCTTTTTCATATAAAGATTTGCCTTTCAAAAGAGGACTCGCTTGATTTTATAGATAAAAACGACCGGGTTTATTTTAGCCTCGGACATATAAACGACGCGGCTCGGGGGCTTGCCACTACCCAGCCTCAAAACAGCCTTGAATATTACTCCTGCGGGAGGCGTGAGATGGTTGAGTCTATGAGAGGGTTTTTAGAAAGCCAAAACATTGATAAAAAGCTCATTTTTTTTGAACGCTACTAACCAGGTGTTTTAGTTCACTTGCATTTCTCCGTATAGTATGATATATTATAGGCTGTTATGATAAATTACATCCCCCATTCTCTTATAAACGAATTCATTTCGTACCTAAAAAGCCAGGGCAAGTCTGCCTTTACCATCATTGCTTACAAGAAGGATCTTGAGCAGTTTGTTGGCTTTTTAACCACTAAAGAAAAAGCTGATATACGGGAGGTTAAAAAAGAAGACATTGATGGCTTTATAGCGAGACTTTTGAGCGACAACTATACCAAAAAATCTGCCTCTCGTAAGCTAAATTCTATTAGAACCTTTTTTCGCTATCTTAAAAATCAGAGAGTTATCGAACAAAACCCCTCACTTGACGTCTCTCACCCTAAATATACATCCACCCCCCCTCGCATACTAAGCAAGCTTGAGTATCATGCTTTGCGGGATTTTTCCAAAGACGATCCTCGAACCTATGCTCTTATCGAGATTCTCCTTCAAACAGGTATTAAGATAGGAGAGCTCTCAAGTATCCATCTTGAAGATGTGGGAGACAACCAGCTTGATATAAGACCATATGGGAAAAACCCAAAAAGAGAGGTTCCTCTTAATAAGTCTATTCGGAAAGCAATTGCAGACTATTTAAAAGTGAGAGGAAACAATGCAAAAGACAGCCATCTTTTTATTACACGAAGTGGTAAACCTATTCTTATTCGAAACATTAGACAGATTATCAACCGTTGTTTTCGAGAAGTAGAGATAGAAAATGCAACTGTCAACGACCTTCGAAACACCTTTATCGCCCAGCAGCTTCTTAATGGTGCCTCTCTTGAATATATAGCTAAGATTGTTGGACATAAGCGCCTCTCCTCAACCGAGCGTTTTCTCAACCTCGTAAAAGAAGAGGTGAGGAAAAAAGAAAAACTTGGAGAGCTATAAAACCAGCGTCTTGTATAATAAAAAGATGAATCTCATCATTTTTACAGACGGCGGCTCGCTTCATAATCCAGGAAAAGCGGCGTCCTCCTTCCTAATATATAACGGTAAAAAACTTCTTGATAGGGGGGCTAAACATATTGGTATTGCGTCAAATAACGTAGCAGAGTATACAGCGCTCATCCTTGCTCTTGAAAAGGTAAAAGACATTCAAAAAAAAGAATCAATAAAAACCATTACGTGCTACGCTGACTCAAACCTTATGGTTCAACAACTAAGAGGTGTGTACAAAATTAAACACCCTGAGATGAAGAAGCTCAATGTAAGAATTAAGCTTCTTGAGATGGAGCTTGGTATTGTTCCCTCATATCATCATATCCCAAGAGAAAAAAACGAGGAGGCGGATTTTTTAGTAAAAGAGGTTCTTTACTCCTGAATGCGGACGGGCATAATTATATAGATAAAGTCTTTCCGCCCATCAACTCTAAAAACAACAGGAGCGTCTGGTCTTAAAATCTCTATTACTATTCTTTTGTCTGTTATGTTGTTTAAAAGATCTAAGATAAATCGGTAATTGAACGCGACCGTCTGCTCTTCACCATTTATACTTGTTTCCAACTGAGTGCTATTATCTCTCCCCCCCTCTACCTTTGGTCTCATAATAAGACCGTTTTTTGAAAACTCACAGACCACGATGTTTGATGCCTCTCTGGCAAATATTGAGACAAGTTTAATTTTTATCAGTAGCTCTTCCCTATCTAGTACACACGTCGTCTTCTTTTCGATAGGAATCACCTTTTCAAAAGGAGGAAACTCTCCATCTATAAGCCGGGAATAAAAGCTATCTTCCTTTATCTTAAATAAAACGGTTTTTTCTTTTTCCGAATAAAAGAATGAGACCGTTTCTTCTCCCTTAAAATACTTCAGTATTTCATAAAAAAAACCGCTTGGAATAAGCATTGAAGGAATTGTGTCTTCTTTTTTTGTTTTTAGGAGTGAGAGCCTGAAGCCGTCTGTTGAAACGATTCCCAGCTCTCCCTCCATATCTATAAAATTAACTGCATTTAGTGCGGGGCGAGACTCGTCTTTTGATGCTGAAAACAACACAAGAGGGAGATTATTAAGGAAAAACCCTGTCTTTATCTGCTGCCCACTTTCTTTTATCTCTGGGGGGAGTGGAAACTCCTCTTGCTTTATATAGGGAAAGGTACCAACTGTTTTTCCTTGGGAAAAACGGATCTGGCTTTTCTCAATCTCAATATCTACGCTTTCCCCTTCAAGGAGGATTAAAAACTCAACTATCTTTTTTGTATCAATAATTGCACTAAACCCCCCGTTTGTTTTAAAGGGGAGGTGTGAGTGATAATATGAGTTAAGGTTGGTTGAATATATGTGGATATTTTCACCATCCCCTTTTAGTAAAATTCCCCGAAGTGTTTCGTTTAAACCGAGTTTGTTTAATGTGAAACGAGAAGCTATGGTGAGTTTTTCCAAAAACAACCCCTTTTGTATTGTGTTTTTCATACTTCTTATCTTATATTACTATCTATATAGTAGTATTAGAGCGTGTGTATAAGTGTATAAGATAGAGATCACATTTTCAACACGCAATAAAAACGAAAAAAGCCCTGTTCATAGCGTGTGGATACTATGCTGATAGGGTTAGAGAATTTGTTATTCTATCAACCTCTTCCTTAAAGGCGGGGTTCTTAATAAGAAGACCCGCTATTTTTTCGCTTCCATGAAGAACAGTGGTGTGATCCTTTTTTTTAAGCATATAAGCTATTTCTTCATATTTAAGTCCTAGCTCGCGTCTTAATAAAAACATAACTATTTGTCGGGGGAAGGCGATGTTTTCCGACCGATCGGGCCCCTTGATATGGGATTGTTTAACGTTATAATAGGAGCAGACCGCCTTAATTATGTCTTGTGGGGTTATTTTAGTTTTTTTTTGTTCGTTTTTGGAACGAAAGAATTTTTCAATATCCTCAAGATCAATTCCTTCTTTTTTACCAAGCGTTTTTGCATATATGGAGAGGAGCGTACCCTCAAGAGCGCGTGTATCTCCTACCTGTTCAGCGACAATTTTTGCCGCCTCCATAGATAGCTCAATTTCTTTTTCCTTGGCTTTTATAAGAAGGATCGCTGTGCGGAGTTCAAAATCAGGCGATTGGATGTCTACAATAAGGCCACCGGAAAAACGAGACCGAAGACGATCTTCAAGGTTTTTAATTTCACTAGGTGGTCGGTCTGAGGTTAGGATAACTTGCCCGCCCGAGGACACAATCGTATTAAACGTATGAAAAAACTCTTCTTGAATGGTTTGTTTTCCCGCAATAAACTGAATATCATCAACCACTAAAATATTAAGATATCGGTATTTTTTTCGAAAGCGGGCGGTATTTTTTTCCTGTATAGCTTCAATAAGCTCATTGGTAAAACGGTCTCCCGGACAGAAATATACTTTGTTTTGGGGTTTTTTCTCCAACACCACACGCGCTATAGATTGGGCAAGGTGGGTTTTTCCAACACCCACGCCTCCGTATAAAAACAAAGGGTTATAAGAGCTTCCCGGGCTTTTTGATACGGCCTGTGCCGCGGCGAAGGCAACATTGTTGGTTGAAGAAACCGCAAAGTTTTCAAAACGGTATTTAGCATGAAGGCCGGCCCTTACAAAGACATCTTCCATGGTTGGTTGAAAGGTAAGGAGGGGTTCTTGATGCTCTTTTTTTAGTTTCTTTTGCTTTACAACAATCTTGATAGATGTTTTTTTATGAAGATGGGCAGAAAGACCCCTTTCTATTTCTTTTATCTTTTTTTCAAGGTAAAGCTTAACTCCTATATTTTCACAACCCAAAACAAACGCTTCGTCAGTTAGCTCAAGAGGGTAGAGTTGTTTTAAAAGAGATGGAATAACCGGCGATTTATCTTTGTCTTTTTCAAGGCTTTCCAAAAAACCCACCCAGACGGATTGTAACATAGGGACAATTCTTTATTGTGGATAACTTATCCACAAATAATAAACATATAAACACTCTTTTACAAGGGGTATAGAGATGTCTTTTGATAGTATTATTATATGTTTGTACTGGATATTCTTTTTCCGGTGCGCTGTTTAGGGTGCGGCTACTTAGGTGTATATATCTGTCCCTGTTGTGAAAAAAAACTACATACCGTTAATACCCAAGCCTGTATTTACTGCAAGAAATCAAGCCTTTACGGTCTAACACACCCTATATGTAAAAGAAGAGGGGGTGTTGATGGGCACATAACACTTTTTTATTATGACAACACGCTAAAAAAAATCATCAAAGGAATAAAATACTCTCTCACAACCGATGCGTGGGCCGACATGCTTCACATTATCACCAAGCAAGGAAGGTACGAGCTTTTGTTTTATAAAAATATAGCCAGGTTAAGAGCTCAACCCATTCCTCTTTCTGAGGGAAAAGAAAAAAAGCGGGGGTTTAACCAAGCAAAAATAATAACAAACACACTGTCCCTTCTTTTACAGATTAAAACAACCTCCCTCCTCAAAAGAAAACAGGATTCTCCCCCACAAGCTCAGATAAAAAGAGAAAACAGGTTTAAAAATATAAAGGGGGCCTTTTATATAGATAAAGGTAAAAAAGCACACGACAATATTTTGATTGTTGACGACGTTGTAACAAGCGGTGCCACAGTAAAAGAAGCGGCAAGGGTTTTAAAACGGGCAGGAGCAAAGAAAGTATATGTCTTCTCGATTGCGAAAGGTTAGATAAGTTGATATCATGTGCGTATGGCGCAGGAGCAAAAAATATACAAAGTGGAAGTATCAGCAAAAACGATTGTTTTTGCTGTCTTTTTTCTCCTTTTGCTAGCATTGCTTTGGGTGGTGCGCAACCTTATGCTTTCTTTGTTTATAGCATTCATTATTATGAGCGCTGTAAAACCGCCAGTTTTGTTTTTAGAACAAAGGAAGGTTCCTCGGCGGTTGGGCGTGCTTGGTATATTTATTCTTCTTATACTGTTTTTTAGCTTTTTGCTTGTTTGGGTTATCCCGCCCATTGTGAGTGAAACAGTTCTTTTACTTCGTCATCTTCCCTCAATGATAGGTGCAGTAAACCCCGCAATTATAGAGTATGTAAACCTTGATTCTCTTTCCCAGTATGTCCCCAACATAACAACCCAAGCAATACAAATCATACAAACACTTTTTTCAAACGTCATGTTTGTAATGACCACTCTATTTTTTAGCATTTATTTAACTATTGAAGATGGCTTTGTTGAAAAAACACTTCTTCAGTTTTTTTCGGAAAAAGAAGCGCGCTCGGTTTCTGTCATATTGAAAAAAACAGAAAAAAGACTTGGTTCTTGGCTTTTAGGTGAGTTGTTTTTGATGTTGATTGTTGGCTTTCTAACTTATATTGGATTGACACTTATCGGTGTGCGATATGCACTCCCCCTTTCTATTATCGCAGGCCTACTTGAGGTGGTGCCAAACATCGGTCCAACCGTATCAACTATCCCAGCCTTCATTGTTGCAATAGCCCAGTCATACTTTCTTGGGTTTGCTTCAATTGCCCTCTATTTTATTATTCAACAACTAGAAAACAATCTTATTGTCCCCTACGTTATGAAAAAAGCTATTGGCCTCAATCCAATAGTTACTCTCATCTCCCTTATTGTTGGGGGGCAGCTTTTTGGAATCTTGGGGATCATATTGTCAATCCCTCTCACCCTCTTTCTTGAAACCCTCCTTGTTGAGGTTTTAAACACAAAACAACAAACAGCTTAAAAATATGAAAATTGTCATTTTAGGCGGCGGTCTCACGGGGTTAACTGCGGCCTATGAACTTTCGAGTAAACACGAGGTTGTCTTATTAGAAAAAGAAAACATGCTTGGCGGCCTGGCATCGGGCTTTAAGGGAGGGGGTTGGAATTGGTTTTTAGAAAGGACCTATCACCACGTATTTTCAAACGATACAGACATCTTGGGGTTTGCAAAAAAAGTAGGATTTACCGGTTTTTTTACTAAAAGTCCCCAGACGGTTTCGCTCTACAATGATAAAAATAATTACCGCACATTTTCCGTAGATACACCGCAAGACTTTCTTAGGTTCCCCCTTCTAAGCATTCCCGAGAAGATTAGGTCGGGTGCAGTGTTGGCGTTTTTAAAACTCTCACCCGCTCTTTCATCATTTGAAAGACAAACAGCCGCTGAGTTCTTAAAAAAATCTATGGGGGAGCGTGTTTGGAGTGTGTTGTGGGAAGAGCTTTTTCGGAAAAAGTTCGGTAAAAATGCGGAAAATATATTAGCCTCATTTATCTGGGCAAGAATAAAAAAAAGGACAAAGAACCTTTGCTATGTAGAGGGGGGATTTCAAGCCTTTGTTGAATTCTTAAGAAAAAAAAACATAGAGCGGGGTGTGGTAATAAAGACGGGGTCAACTATACATAAAATTCACAAAAGCACCAAATTCGAGGTTTCATTTAGTAGCCGTGAAAAAGGGGAAGAGAGGGGGAGTTTTGACGCGGTTCTTTCAACCCTTCCAACGCCTGTTTTTTTAAACATAAGCCGCCACCAGCTACCAGACAACTATGTGAGGCGTCTTGCCGGTATAACGTATTTACATGCGGTAAGCCTTATACTTGAAGCAGAGAGACCCCTCTTTGACACAGAGTATTGGGTGAGCATGTGTGATAAAAAAGCACCCATGATGGTGTTAGTACAACACACAAACTTTATTGACAAAAAAAACTATAATAATCACCACATACTTTATATAGCAAACTATGTAGAAGAGGAGAATCCTCTTTTACAAATGACACAGAAAGAGGTAGAGGATTATCACGTTCCGTATTTACAAAAGATTAAGGCGGGATTTTCATTCTCAAATTCGTTTCTTTTCCGAGCTCCTTTTGCACAGCCTATTTATAATAGGGAGTTTCCCAAAAACATGCCAACGCTTGAGACACCGGTCAAAAATCTTTTTATTGCCAATCTTGATATGACGTATCCGTTTGATCGAGGGACTAATTATGCGGTACAACTTGGAAAAAAGGCGGCCTCGTGTATGGTATAATAAATAACACATTTGAACGGAGCGTAGTTCAGATGGCTAGAACGTACGCTTTGGGAGCGTAAGGTCGCGAGTTCAAGTCTCGCCGCTCCGACAAGAAAAGAGAAGGTATGAAAGCACCCCAAAATAGTCTTCTTATTCAAGCTGTCGGTTTGTTTATTCTTCTCAACTGTGTTCTCTACGTCTTTATGTTTTTGTTTTACCACAAAATACCCCTCAATAGAGTTGGTTATTTCAGAGACGCTCACCATTATCTTCAGGATACAAGAATAGATGGAAAACGCTTTGATTTTATAAGGGCGCTTAATCAATATGACGGACAATGGTACATCCGTATTGCGGAAAAAGGTTACCCAAAAAATCCTCGCATAACAAGTCTTAATAGAAAAGACGTAATGGATGGGTTAGCTTATGGTTTTTTTCCCCTTTACCCCCTTGTGCTTTATATGATCAACTGGCTTATGGGCAATAGCGAACTAACTGCTTTTATTGTAGCAAACACATTGCTACTCATTGATTATATTTTTTTATATAAACTAATAGCTAGGTTGGAGGGGGAGGGGGTAGCTTTCAAAACAGGTCTTTTGTTGTTTTTTTTCCCTTTTTCGATATATTTTAGGGGGTACTATGCCGAGAACCTGTATTTACTATTTTTACTGATATTTGTATATTTTCTAACAAAAAAAGAACACGTAAAAGCGGCTGTTTCGCTTTCACTTGCTAATATAACTCGGGGGGTTGGATTTCTTGTCAGTCTGTATTTTTTGTATATATGTGTTAAACGCAAAATACCGATAAAAAAAACCATAGTTATATGTGGAATTCTTATCCTTCCGTTTGCAATATGGGCAATCTATAACATGCAGCAAACAGGCAACCCCCTTTACTTTCTTACTGTTCGAAGCGCCTATTATCAAGACAAAAAAACCGTTTCTTTACTTGCGCCCCTTTATTTTGTCTCACTTCAGTTTCTTCAAATCATCACTCCTCCAAAGTTTTTACTACAAAGCGTTGGATCGATTCTACTACTTAGCAATCTATTATTATTGGTCATCTCAAAAAAAACAATAAATCAATCATTGTGGTGGATTTGGCTCTGTCTTGTGGGAGGAGTGTTGTTTTCAACAGGCGCAGTGTGGGGTTGGGGAAGATATATGATTGTAATATTCCCTCTCTTTTATTTTGTTGGGAAAAAATTAAATAGGCTATGGTTTATTTTTTTGTTTACCATAGAGCTTATATTGTTATTTTTTACATCGTTATTTTTTATCAACTGGCACTTTTTAGGTTAAGCGTATGAAGATAAAACCCAAACAGTTGTCAATATTTCTTATTTTGTTTTTTGTGGTTGTTTATTGGACCAAGGGCTTTATGGTACCTGATCCTGATCTGGGCTGGCACATAAAAACAGGGGAGTATATTTTAAAATACGGAATTCCAAAAACCGATCCGTTTTCCTTCACCATGTCCAACTATCCATATATCAATCATAGTTGGCTGTCGAGCGTTGTGATATATCTGTTGTTTATATCTGTGAGGTTAAGGGGTCTTTCTTTCTTTTTTGCTTTGGTTGCTGTTGCGGCGGTTCTTATCCAACACCGAGCATCAAAAAACAAAAGTTTTTTGCCGCTTTTTTTCTCATTATTTGTAATGCTTTCCTTTTCGGGAATAAGGTCGCAGGTATTTACCTGGTTGTTTTTTTCATTAGAGCTCATATTTTTATATCGAGGGATTAAAGATAAAAACAATCTTCTTTATCTCGTACCCCTCACGTTTTTGTGGGTAAACATGCATGGGGGTTTTTCTTTGGGGATTATAACCTATGTCGTATATACGATATGGTTCATAGTAAAAAGAAGGGGGGCTTTCTTTTACTACACACTTCTTTTATTTGTTGTTGTTTTTATCACGATGTTTAACCCATATGGAATAGGTATTTGGAGGGAGGTGTTTTCAACGGTTGGCAGTATTCCGCTACATTTTTCAATACGCGAATGGCTTCCTGCTATATATTTTATCCATTTGCCCTTCTGGTTTTACACAGGGCTTTGTACAGCCCTGTTTATTTTATATGTGAAAAAATTAAACCCCTTTACCGCTCTAATAAACACTTTTTTGTTTATAAGCGCATTCATAAGCATAAGAAACATACCTCTATGGATGATTTCTTCGTTTGTTCTTTGGGATTACTCTACAAGCCTTCTTATCAAAGATATATTTAAAAACAAAAAAAACGCCGTCTTGTTTAACAAAGCACAAAAGGTCTTTATGATTGTACTTATCCTTATCTCTACGATACAAAGCGCGATATATATATCAAGTAGCTACTCATCAAAAGAAGAAAAAATCTATCCAACAAAAGCTATCCTATATATGAAAGATAAAAACATAAGGGGAAATGTGTTTTCTCTCTATGGTTGGGGAGGATACCTTTTATGGAAAGTGCCAGGAGTAAAAACGTTTATTGATGGAAGAATGCCCGTATGGGCGTGGAAACAAAAAGATCCAAGATATAGCGATTTTGCCTATGGTGAGTATTTAGATTTATTGAATCAAAAAATACCGTTTGAAAAAGCGGTTAATAAATATCATATTGCATATGTCTTGTATCCGACCCCTCCCTCTTCCACAAAGGGCTTTTGGTCACAGATCGAGAAAAAACTAAGGGTGTTGTTTGGCCAGCGAGATGAGATGAAAAACCCGTTTCAAAAATTTAAAAAAATATATGAGGACGATGTTGCCACTCTTTACTCCCTATAAAACAGGGAGCCCACCAAAATCAGCAACTTTTATGTCCTTATAACGTGTGTTTTTTTTCAGGGCGGGTTTTCCTTCATGTTCAATCACATAATAAGCAAACCCTCTCATTTGTCTTACTAATTGATAGTCTGCGTGTCCAGGTAAACTAACAGGGTCTTTTTCTTCAAAGTTGACCGGACTATCATCGGCTGTTGCAAAATAGGTTGCGCCGGTATTTGCCACAAGGTGGCCATATCCTTCAGGCATATATATCTTATCTCCTGTCTTAACTACAATCGCCCTGAACTCTTCAACAGCGTCAGGGATCATTTTACCAGTACTATCAAGCGCAAGTTTTTGTAAAAGAGCGACACCTTCCCCATGTATAATCCAATATGTTTCATCGAGTTTTCCCACGTGATAGTGTCCATACGTTTTTATGTATTCGTTAGATATGGTGCCTGGTTCCCAGACAGTGATGTTGCGCTGAGAAGACCCACCGCGAATCATATAGTAATGGATGCTTGGACCAATTCCTGAGGGGTCCATCAACACCTCCTTCATTTTTTCATGAGTCCGGGCGGCATAGTGTTTGGAAACAAAAGAAAAATCAACATTCATATACTTTATGTTAATTTATAAATGTCTTAATGATTACAGAATTAGTAACAAGAGGTGTGATGGTGTAGTCACCAGCCTCTTTAAAAACGAAACACGAATGTCCCTGTGCCAATGTCACATTCCCATCAGGGGCTGAGACATTCACCCTCCCAGCGCGAACATAAAGATGGGAAAAAGGACCCACCTGTGTTTCTTTTTGAGGACCTTCAATCTCAACAATCTCTAAGGAGTAAAGAGGAGTAAAGAGCAATTTTTTACCCTGTGGTTTTTTTAGTGCAAATAACAGATTATTTCGCTTGGGGTCAGTGTCAATAAGGCGGAAATAGTCCTCAACGTGGATTTTCCTTATTGATCCGTCATCCTTGATCTTTCCGCGATCAAACGCGCGGATTGTTGAGATGGGATCCATTCGGTCTTGCTGCACCTCAAGAAGAACGTTGCCAAGAGGATTGTTTTTTTTGTCCTCTTCCCATGAATGATGTATCCCGCCGGTACTTAAATCAACAAGAGTGTGTTTTTCAATGGAGTGGATATTTACATATTTCCAAGGGTTAAGCTGTGAAATAAAGGCGTGGGCTGTGCTTCGGGCAGATGCGACATCGATTTCACCCAACTTAATACGTTGACTTAAAACCAACATCTCTTTATCAATTTTTAAACAAGCCGCTTTGTATTCTTCCATGTTTGCTCCTTGTTTGATACCATATGAAAGAAGGCCTGGTTCAAGATAATACCAAGACTCAGCCTTAGGAATCCAGTGAGGATGTGTTTGTCCTTGTCTGAGATGAATCTGAAAAGAGTTGCCAAACGACTGTGTAATTTTTATCAGGGGGATTGTTGTTGTTTTGTCAAACACGTTAGACAGCTCTACATAGTCAACACCTTCCTTATATGGAAAAAAATCCTTGTTTGTTAATGTCTCATCTGCAGAGCCGATCTCAGGTACAAAATGCGGATCGCTTGAATCATTAATATTGAGAAGCAGTTTTGTTCCGCTAAACAGTTCATATCCTTGCCCGATTTTTTGGTTACTTAAAAAAGGAAGATGTGAAAAACCCTTCAAAGTAATAATATAGGTACCTCCCCATGTGGGCTGGGGGATGAGTTTGGAGATGATAAGATATGGTTTTCTTCTTGAAAACATACAAAAGGTTTTATTATACTATCCTAATATTTTGTATAATACAAGAGTGGAAAAAAAAGGAAGAACATATGTTTATCTGAAAGCGCTTCGCGTAAATCAGTGGATTAAAAACTTTATTGTTTTTACCGCTATTATTTTTTCAGGGACACTGTTTGAGCTACCTCTTTTTTTACAAACTCTTTCTGCCTTCTTTATTTTTTGTCTGCTTTCTTCCACATCATATCTTCTGAACGACATCATTGATTATCCCTACGACATCAAACATCCGGTGAAAAAGAATAGACCTATTGCCTCAGGAAAGATAAGCATACAGCATGCAACCTTCCTTGTTTTCTTTTTGACCGTAATCTCACTTCTTACCTCTCTTTTTGTGTCGCTTCCTTTTTTCTTTTTGTCGCTTCTCTTCATCTTGCTTCATTTTTTTTATTCTCTTTATCTTAAAAAATTTCCAACTGTTGATATTTTTTCCATCTCTTTTTCTTTTATGATACGAGCCTATGCCGGAGAAGTAGTGACGGGGTTTCATATCCCCATATGGCTTACTTTGACGATATTTTTTATCTCTCTTTTTATGGCAACCATAAAAAGACATGCGGAATTAGTCAATCACGGGCGAGAAACACGTGAATCTCTGTATCGATACAAAGAGCACTATCTAGATTTTTTGACAAACACCTTTGCGACAGCCACAATCATTGCATATGCTACCTATACATATGTCGAACGGATCCCGCAGGTAAAAACAGTTCTTTCAAGCTTCACCGAAACCCTCATTCCAGCCCTTGAAGTACGTAAATGGATGATGGTTACGGTGCCACTTGTTGTCTATGGAGTGGCTCGCTATGCACAGCTTCTTTATGAAAGAGATGAAGGAGAAAGGCCAGAAAAGATAATTACACAAGACAAGCCACTTGTAATAACAATAATACTGTGGGTGACGACTATCGTTTTACTTATCTACGTCCTGTAGCACTTGACAAACACGCACCCATTCTTTTACAATAAATCAATATGAAAACAATTAAAGCCCTTGGATCCAAACTTCAGTATGTATTTTTACCCTTTTTTACCGTATATGCGGCAAATTGGAGTGGAGAAGCAAACGTGTCAACCACATTTCAGATTCCCTCCCTTCCCGATGTAATCTCTTTCTTTATTAAATTCTTTTTCTTTCTTGCAGGTCTTGCAGCCCTTCTCTATCTTTTACTAGGTGCATTTGGTTGGGTGACCTCATCTGGAGACAAAGAAGCTGTGAAAAAAGCTCAAGACAAAATCCAGGCCGCGGTGGTTGGTCTTGTGGTGATCGTCGTAGTGCTTGCCCTTATGGTAACCCTAGAACAATTTGTATTTAACAAGAAATTTTGTCTTGGCATATCTTGTCCGGTCAATTTCTCACAATACATATTGTTGAAATAATCAGTCTTTAAATCTTTATGCTTCCTTTATTTGCAGTATATGCCCAAGGGATTCAAGAGTGGAATGATTCTGGATGTATGGTGGATGGTGTTCCAACCCTCAAATGTTTTGAGGTAGTGTTTGGCAACATTCTCTTCATGGCTTCAGCCCTCATAGTACTCGTGCTCTTTATCATGTTTGTTATGGGGTCTTTTAACTATCTGACATCTCTTGGTAATCCTGAAAAGATCAAAAAAGCACAAGGTACACTTAAGTACGCACTCGTAGGGTTTGTGCTTTTTGTGAGCTCATTTCTTATCCTCAAAATAATCGACCTGCTTTTCTTAGGAGGAAACGGAGAGATCTTTCAGTTTAAGATTGGAGAATAAACTTACTTTGTCGGGCTGACAAATATAACTTTTACACCCTTGTTTTCGGGGATCGGTGATATGATCTTACCCGATTCATAAAAAAAACCAAATAAAGTGAAAAGAAGAAGTGCGAGACCTACTCCAATAAGCACAACACCTATTGCTCTCATAATATCTATAAATTAATTTTTTCCTCAATGAGATAGGGGGGTCTTTTTTGGACCTCAGTATATATCTTACTTATATATTCGCCAATAATACCGATGGTGATAAGTTGTACTCCTCCCAAGAACATGATTCCCACAAAAAGAGCGGTCCATCCTGTAATCCAGTAATCAGGAAGAAGTATTTTGCCGACAATTGCGTATAAAATACCCAAAAACCCAACGGTTGCTGAAAAGAAACCCGCATATGAGGCAAGACGAAGAGGTTTGGTGGAAAAGGTGGTGATACCCTCCAGCGCAAAATTGAGCATCTTTGAAAAGGTATAATGGGTTTCTCCTGCATGCCGACGCTCCCGTTTGAAATATACATACGAGGCAGGATATCCTCCCCAAGCGACCAAGCCACGTAAAAATCGTGCGCGTTCGGGAAGATCGTTTAAAAACGTGACGATCTCTTGATCAAGTAATCGGTAGTCACCGACTTCTTGAGGGATTGGGGAATCAGAAAGGAAGTTTATGATTTTGTAAAAAATCGAAGCGGTAGTCTTTTTGAAAAACGAATCTACGTCTCTTTTTTCACGGCGTGCATATACGATTTTGGATCCTTTTTCCCATTCCTCAACCATCTGGGGAATGATCTCAGGCGGGTCTTGCAGGTCAGAATCGATTGTGACCACGCAGTTGCCATGAGCGTGTTTATAACCGGCAGACAATGCCATCTGATGACCAAAGTTGCGGTAAAAAGAGATGAGCTTAATGTTTTTATCATTTTCACCCGCTTCTTTTATAGTCTTTGCCGTTTTATCTGATGATCCATCATTTACAAAGATGATTTCGAAGTTGTATGTGCGGACAATGGGAAGAACGCGGTCAAGAAGAGGTTTTATGTTTTTTTCCTCGTTAAAAACAGGAATGATGACAGAAAGTAAAAAATTATTTTGCATTTCTAATAGCTAAAAGCTAACGATTTAAAACCAATTTGTTACGGGGCCAGGAGTCGAACCATGGTCTAGGAGATTATGAGCCTCCTGTGCAGCCGTACACTACCCCGTATTTAAGCTATCTTATTATACTCAGTTCAAAGAAGCTAATCAACCTGAAAAAATACATTCAACCATTGGCGATAGACAGGCAGGGCTGGGGTGATGATGGGTGTTGGTGAGGGTGAGGGAAGGGGGATTATGATTGCGATTTCATCGGGTCTAAGGAGTCCTAATTTGTTTCGAATTGTTTTTTCTACCTCATAGACGCTTGTTTTACGAAGTTTTTGGGTTTTAAGAGCTATGTTTTTTTTCTCTTCTGAGGCGACTTCTTCTTTATAGCTTTTATAAAAGGATAGGTTTTTTCGAAAGCCGGTCAAATTTTTATAAAGAGAAAGCATAAGAAATAAAAAAAGAAAAGCAAAGAATAAGCGCTTTAGTAGCCACATAATAGAAAGTATAACATCATTCCCTCTTCATGTTTTGCAGCGTCTTTATGATGCGAGAAGAGTCGGCCTTTGTTTTAAGTTCTTTTATACATATACCAATGAGAGCTTTGGGGCTAGTCGCATAGAGATCTTTATTTTTCTCAACGACCGTTTCAACTTCTTTTTTCAACTCCTCATCTGTCAGCTCAAGGGGAAGATAGGTAAGGACGATCGCAAGCTGTTTTTGATACTCTGTCACAAGATCGAGTCTTTTGCCCTGTGCAAAAGACTGTATTGATTCGTTAAGCTCTTTCTTTATTTTTTGAAGAACAGATATGGCTTCTTCATCGGTCAGTTCGCGCTGGAGTGCTATTTCTTTATTCTTAACCTGTGATACAATGTATCTGATCGTATCAAGCTTGATTTGGTCTTTTGCTTTTTGAGCAGTTAACTGATCAGCTTGTAATTTTTGTTTTATCATTCCATAATTATATCCTATGAAAAAAAAGATTCAACGAGACGCACTTGTGCTTCTGGGGATGTTCCAAAAAGATGTTCTGTTGAAAAAACCAGACATTAAGGAAATGATAGCTGAGATACACATGATGAGGTTTAGGGTTAAACCGCTTCAGGGAGACCTCTCTGGTATCAATTTTTATAACAGCCTGTTTATAGAGACCTTGTGGAGTCTGGGTAAGCTTGATGAGTTTTTTCAGGCACAGTATCGGCAGTTAAGCGAAAAAGAGAGGGCGTCTTTTTATAGCTATTTTGATTCATTGCATAAGAAGTTCCAGGAAGACCTAAACAGGCTCAATTTAAAACAAGAGCGTCGTGAAGGGAAAGCTCCAGTATTGGAGATGGAGATCTACAAAGACAGGCAGAAAAAGAAAAAACTTAATTAATAATTAGCCAAACATACGTGAAAAAATTTCCTGTTGTATTTGATTTGGAAACAAAATATACATTTCGCGAATACGCCGAACCGAAAAAACTGGGAATAACCGTCCTGTCTGTCTATGATTATGCTACAGGAGTAGGTAAAACATATACGGAGGGGGAGCTCGCCATGGTGTTTCCGGTATTTGAGAAGGCATCGTACCTCATCGGATACAACATAGATAGCTTTGATCTGCCTGTTTTACAGGCATATTATCCCGGTGATATCACCCACTTTGCCACTTTAGACATACTAGGATATATAAAGGATAAAATAGGCCGAAGACTTGCTCTAAATGATGTTGCAAGCACCACTCTTGGCGTAAAGAAATCAGGACACGGTCTTATGGCGATAGAATACTATAAAGAAGGCAAATGGGAGGAACTGAAAAAATATTGCCTTGATGACACCATGATCACCAAACAGCTCTTTGAATATGGTCTAAAATACAAGGAGATAAACTATCTAACAGAAAACGGAAAAGCTGTCATACGGGTTGACTGGGGCAAGTATATGGAGGATCAGGGAAAAAACGAAACCGCCATGACCCTGCCGTTTTAAGACCGTTTTTTACGCATTGAAATCCTTGGTTTGATGAGATACCATAAAGTATGGGATACTCAGGTAAACTATTTCTTCATGAAAAAGCGAGGGAACTTCGACTAAAAGGATACTCAGTCCGCACAATTCAAAAAAAACTTGGTGTAGCAAAATCTTCTGTTTCGCTTTGGGTTCGCAACATTATGTTAAGCGATAAGCAAACCCAACAGCTCTTAAATAGTAAAAGGGCAGGAGGGAAAAAAGGATCGATCCTTGCTGCAAAAAGAAAAATAATAAATAAGGAAAAGCAGATTAAAGAAATAACCCTTAAAGCGAATAAAGAAATTGGGACATTAACACAGAAAGAGAAGTTTTTCTTCGGGCTTGCCCTATATTTTGCAGAAGGCGATAAAAAAGGTCACAATGTGGCATTTACCAATTCTGACCCAGAAGCTATTAAATTTATGGCAAACTGGTTTAGAGATTTTTGCAAAGTTAAGAGCGATAAAATGAGGTGTTATATATATTTACACGAGAATTTGGATGAAAAAAACGCAAGGAATTATTGGCTCAAAACAACAAAGATTCCTCTCGATCAGTTTAGAAAAACATATAGAGTTTCAAATACAAAAAAAACATTTCGAAAAACAAAATATATATATGGAATTTGTCGAATTTCAATAAGTGATGTTAATCTATTGAGGCGTATTTTAGGTTGGATATCCGGAGTCTTTAATGTATAATAATTAACGTTTCCCCTGTAGCTCAATTGGTAGAGCAGGTCGCTGTGAAAAGACGCAGCCCTTAGTAGAAATATTAAGGTGAAAATCGGGCTAATTCGAGGAAGACCTCCGAATCGGAGGTTAATCTCGAGCTAAATTTCGACTAATATCGACTAAACGTGTAGAGACTATACACCCGACCCCTCAAGAGTCCTCCGAGTCGGAGGATGAAGTGGGGAAGAAATAGTCCATTCCTTAAAGTAATTTAGGGGTTAATGTAACGACAAGGTTACTGGTCCGAGTCCAGTCGGGGGAGCCATAACGTACTTAATATAACCAAAATTTATAACGTAACATGAACTGGAGTTTGATAAGTAATATTATTACTGCCCTTGGTTTATTTGAAATTATCAAAAGGATTCTATTATATGCAATTGATAATAATCTAATAAAAAGGAATTTGGAAGTAAGAGGTATTGCAGAAAGAGTCCTAACATGGAGCAGTTGGTTAAAATTAAGAAACTTCGAACGACCCTTACCACCTGCCATTGCCAATCAACTTTATCTTGACATTTTTAAAATAGAAGACGTAGATAAAGAACTATCACAGGATATCATGCGACTAATTAATTATCCTCAGATGAACTCATTCTTACACAAATCTTTGGACAAACAACCTCAAAACATGGACATTATCCAAGACAACTGTGAAAAATGTCATGATATGACCGATAAATTAAATAAGAAATGTAATAAACTGCGCTATCAACCTATTATTGATATTAAAAAAATCGTTAAATCACTTAGCTTCAAAACCTAATGCAAATATGGACATAAAAATATTAAAGCAGTTCTGATTTAAGTTATAAGCTCAAAGTTAGAGAAAATTAATATACGCAAATTATGATAAAGCAAATTCTCACAAACATTATTACCTGGCTACTTACAACAGGAGTGTCTAAATTTCTTGGATTGGACAAATTCGCAAATCAACGAGGGATGGGTGGGAAAGGAGGTAATGCGTTAGGTATCAAGGGAGGACAAGCTATTGGAGGACGCGGCGGAAGAGGTGGTATAGGTAAGGGCGGTGATGGAGGTGGCGCTACATCAATAGGCGAGGGTAGTTTTTCTATGGGTGGAGAGGGGGGCGAGGCAGGACAGAAAAAGCGAGGGGGTAAGGGTGGACGTGGACCATTGCACGTTCTTATGGAGGAATATCCTGAGAAATTCAAAGAGATTTCTGAAAAATTTGGAATCACGGAGGATATGGCTAAGAGAGTTGGAAAAGGTGGAGACGGAGGGGGTCCATCGAAAAAAATTAAATAATAGAGCCCCCTATTTGATCTAACGTGGAAGCAATAATGTACTTAATATAACCAAAGTCCACTTTCACTATGAATGCTACTCAAAAAGGTCAATACATAAATAGAGTTGAAGATACTAGTCACATTATAAATGAAATAGACAGCTTACTTCATAATTTATTAAATAAGAATAGGCTCAAAGAAGAGTGGCAAAGAATTGAGAAGGGCGATTCTAAGAATATACATCCGTTCGTTATGGCGGCATATAAAGCCCATAAACAAATACAGAGTTTTATTGAAAAAAAAGTTTTTGCAGTTACTCCTGAAATACTTGAATTGTATGAACTCGCTGTTAAAGCAAACCGATTAAAAAAAGCCAACGTTAAGGGATTAGATAGTAGGTTAAACACTCTTATCTCTCAGGATTTAAATAAATACTACGAATCTAAATATCAACTTCAGGTAGGTGAAATGTTGTTAAATAAAGGTTACAAAATTAATTTTATCGAGGAAGAAATAAAGCAGACACCTGACATACTTGTGACTCAATTTAACGAAAGCTGTGAGATAGAGTGTAAACACAAGAATCCAAATGAAATATCAAAAGACTATGTTAAAAGTATTTATAATAGCACTCAAATTGCTCGTAAACAGTTTTCAAAATCATATGCGGGACTTATTACTATTGATACAAGCGAAGAGCAGCTAAAAAAATGTTCTCTTGAAGATTTAAAAAAAGTAATAGATATTGCAATGAAAAATAGTAAATCAATTTCTGGTGTTTTACTGACTTTCAAGAGTATTGAAGAAGACCAAGATGATTTTATATATAGACACAGAGTTGGAGGTTTTTTTAATAATCCAAATGCACGATACAAAATACCAGAATGGCTATTTAAAAACCTAATCAACGTTGACTAATTAAATGAACAAACATTCACTTTCTCCACCTCTTCTCGTATCTGCTGAACAAGTTTGAAATCTTCAAATACCTTAATGATATGCCCTAAATACTTGGTTATATTAAAGCTACGCTTCTCGAGCCAGTTGGTACTTAATATACCCAAATTATGTTATTATATTTATTGGAGGTGATAATATCATGACAGAAGAAAATGTTGCCATTGGTAAAAAAGAATTGAGGTGTTTGTATTGCGGGAACAATACATTTATCAAAGCAAAAACGCTCTTAAATAGAAGATTCTTCGCAATATTTGATTTAGAAGTATTTAATATGATGACAAAAAGAGGCTTAGGGATAGCTTATATTTGTACTAAATGTGGTTATAAGCATGAATTTTTTAAAGACATGCCAAAAGATAGAGGGGAAAGAGTGAAAGAAATGTTTCAAATTCCATAAGTAGTAATTAACAGAATTGGTTTAACTTTTTCTATTTCATCCCTGATTTGAGCTACAAGCCTAAAGCCGGAGAAAGCCTTGATAATATGTGATTAACTCATGGTTATATTATAGTTACGATTCTCGAGCTGCACTAGATTAAGAGCCTCACAGGATTCTATTTTCATGGTTGTGGTAAAATATATTAATATTAATTTAAAACTATGTTTTTAAAACTTCTTAAACTTGGTGCTTTGCTTTTAGTATTTACCATCATGGTAATTGCTGTTGTCAAAAAGAACTCTGTTCGTACTGTTTCTGCCAAAGAGTTCATGGAACAAACCAACAACGATTTAAATAGCATTGTTGGCAAAATTCATTTTTACCAAAACAGCTTTGCAAAAGTTGGAAAGTTATTTGGTGAGACACAAACGGCCTTTTATGAAATAACTACCAGTCGCACTTACTTTGAATCTGTTAAGGACACAAAAAAAGACATACGAGATATACAAAACCTTCTTCATCAAATTGAGCAGCTTCAGTCCAAACGCAAGCAGGTAAATCCACCTAAAGAACTTGAGGTTTTGGCCCAAAACCTTGACGAATATCATATTACCATTCATTCCGCACTTGAAAAACTCCTTATTCACGAGCAGACACAGGAAAAGCTGCTTGGATTATCTACAGAGAGATATAATCAATTATTAGATCGACTCTCCAGCGTTAAAGATGGTGCGGAATTTGTCAATCTAATTCTAGAAATAAATCCTCTAGCACAAAAAGTAATACGAGATATGGATTCTTATTCCCTTCCAGAAGCCGAAAAAGCCATTTTTGCCAATGTTATTAAACAACACAGGCTTCAAGCTGATACATTTGCTACTTTAGCACAGCTTATTCAATCTCAAGATCCAAACATGAAAGCAAAATTCGATTCTATCATAAATGATTTTTCGTCAAAAATGGATACTTTAAAAAAATCTGATGCGGCGGAGATTTATGTAAAAATTTCTCCTATAGGATCAGAATTTAAAACGGCCTTAAGCTTAGAGAAAAAAATATATGATTATATTAATAACCTTAACATGTTAAATGTTACCAGTAGTCCCAGTGTATCAGTTATTATCCCTAGTGTAACATCTAACTTTTCTGTTTCACCAACATTAACTCAACCACCACAAAACCAACTAAACAATCCAGGGCAAGGTAAAGGTAAAAACAAAAAGTGATAAAAATGACCATTCCATTGCCAAGAAAGAGTTAGTATTAAGCACTTCTTTTCTTTAATTAGGAGAGCTTTTGAGCTACAAGACTAAAATCAGATTATCCTTTGCTATAGCCATCTTGCGCATGCTTCGAGGGACAAGGAGGAGAGATAAGTGATACAAGCAAATTAAGGCAAATTAAAACCATAACACCAATCTTCCATTTTTCCTCCTGTTTTGTAATAAACATCACAATGAAACTTTCTCCATATTGGAATTGACCAGCTTAAATTTAGACATCTTTTGAAATCTTTAAGACGTAAAACTTTTTGATGATCTGTTTCATTGGGGGTAATTTTTTGTTTATTATTTATACGACATTCTACTATTTGGGGATTATTCTCAGGATTTGAAGGTGGTATTCCTTCGACAATGAATACCAATACAATGACAACGACTAATACCAATAGGAATACAATTAAAAATATTTTACGAAATATTACGGAACGATATCTCACAGATGTATTTTAACAAACAACTTCGGGGGTTCGACAGACAATTCAAAACAATAATTAAGTTAATTCAAGGATTGAATTTTCATCTTAAAACAACACGATGTTCGCTTGATATAATTTTCATATGGATATAAAAATAAGAGAATATACAGAAAAAGATTTGTTGTTTGTTAAGTCTTCATTTGAAAACCTTCATGATTATGTAGTTTCAATAGACCCGATAAAAAGGATACGGAAAATGCCCGGATATCTCGAAGTTTTTTTTGGAAAGTTTGTCAACAATATTAAAAACAACCAAGGCAAAATCTATATCTCTGAATTTGAAGGAAAACCGATAGGTTTTGTTGGAGGTTTTGTTGCCGATAAACAGTCCGAGGAAAATTTGTTGGAAGTTATTCCATCACAGTTAGGAATTATTAGTGACATCTACACTATTCCGGAATATAGGGGAAAAAAAATTGGAGGGCGATTGATAAAACAAATAGAAGAATATTTAGTGTCTAAAAATTGTGATGCAATATGGATAAATACAAATGGCTTTAATACTTCAGCGCTTCGACTATATAAATCAATTGGATTTTCAGAAAGAGAAATTGGACTCATGAAAAAAATTAAATAAAACACTTTCTAATTGCATGAGCTTGAGGGAGTTTGGAGAATGTTATTATAACCTACTTAATTACAGGATTAAACGGTTCTAAACGGACACGCTTAAACAAGGTGGTCATTGTTCTAACGAAATAATTATACTTGTTGTAGATTTCCATTAATGGTAATCTTATAGAAGATGTCTAAAGAATTTTTCATTGCTAGACGACCATCGCACTTCAGCGTTAATCCTTTAGTAAAAGCGTTTATTCTTTCTGAAATGTTTTTATGGTCTGCGTGGAATTTTGTTATTCCAATTTTTGCAATTTTTGCAACAAATGAAATACAGGGTGGCAATGTCAAAATTGCTGCTTCCGCTTATAGTACCTACTTAATTGTTAGGGTTATCACTGAATTAATAGCGGGTAAATATTTATTAGACAAGAAGGATGCTGAGAAAATAATAGACACAGTTATTGGGACTTTTATCATAGCGGTTTCTTTTATTGGTTTTAGTTTATCCAATACAGTTTTACCATTATTTATATTTTTCGGAACGATTGGAATAGGTATGGGGATGAGTGCTCCAGCCAAATATTCTCTTTTTTCTTGTCATTTAGACAAAGGAAAAGAAGCACTCGAATGGAGTTTTCATGACGCAATAAGTTTTACAGGGATGGCATTATCTGCAACCTTGGGTGGCTTTATTGCCGCTGAATATGGATTTAAGTTATTATTTTTCTTAGCATCTTTAGTCAACCTTATTGCAATCGTTCCTTATCTTGTATATTTACGACTTAATCATTCAAACGAACATTGAGACAAATAACACAAAAATGCTCGCGAAATCTTCCATTCATTAACTTTTATCACTTGAGAATCAGGCTACATTTTTCAACCTATTTTCGTATTTGCTGAACGAGCCTAAAACCTTCAAATATTTTATAATATACGATAGCTTAATAAACAAACCCCCGAGGTTGTTCAAAACATCTTCTTATTGCCTCTGCTTGGGGGAGCCATCCTCATTCTATGCTGTCACATAAGCCTACTTCAATAAATATCCCACGGTGTTATAATTACTTCATGAACACAATTACCTATAAAATTGTAGTTGGAGTTCCTGAAAGTCATACGAGGAAGGTATTGGATGTGCTCGGAAGCGCGGGAGCTGGTAAGATTGGCAACTACTCACACTGTAGTTCAGTAACCAAAACCGTTGGTCACTTTAAACCATTATCAGGGGCCCATCCGACAATCGGAGAGATAGGAAAAATTGAAAGCGTGATAGAAGATAGAATTGAAACATGGTGTTATAAAAAAGATCTTAAAAAAATAATCCAAGCGATAAAGAGCGTTCATCCTTACGAAGAACCAGTAATTAATGTTTATAAGCTTGAAAAACTACCTGCGACATAACCATACGCTCCTTATTACTTCGGTTATGGGGAAGCTAATAGATCACCATTACTTTATTTTCAACTTCAAACAGCGTTCGGTACTCTTGATATAATCACCATATGGATATAGACATAAGAGAATATACAGAAAAAGATTTGTTGTTTGTTAAGTCTTCATTTGAAAACCTTCATGATTATGTAGTTTCAATAGACCCGATAAAAAGGATACGGAAAATGCCCGGATATCTCGAAGTTTTTTTTGAAAAGTTTGTCAACAATATTAAAAACAACCAAGGCAAAATCTATATCTCTGAATTTGAAGGAAAACCAATAGGCTTTATCGGAGGTTTTGTTGCTGATAAACAGTCTACGGAAAATCTGTTAGAGGTTGTTCCGTCTAAACTCGGAATTATCAGCGATATTTATCTTATTCCGGAATATAGGGGTAAAAAGATAGGAGAAAAACTCATGAAACGCATGGAAGAATATCTTATTTCTAATAATTGTGATGCGATATGGGTAGATACAAATAGCTTTAATAAACCAGCACTTCGATTATATAAATCAATTGGATTTTCTGAAAGAGAAATTGGGCTCATGAAGAAAATTAAATAAAACATTACTGGGAAATATAGTGAAAAACCCCTTAACTATTTAATAAAATTGAATACAGAACTACTCTGATAAAAGTTTTATATTAGTATAATAAAGGTGATAAATAATGCAAAAGAATAAGATTCAAACTCTTCCTATTATATTGATAATATTGGTAATCGTTTTGATAATAAGTGGTTTTTTTGTGTTTAAAAATTATAACAAGAAGGAAAGAAATCAAGTAAACGATGCCCATATAAGCTATATTCCTTTTGGCGACTCATTTACTATCGGTTTAGGGGTACCAGAATCTCATCGCCTGCCAAACCTTATGGTTGAGCATTTTGCCAAAGAAGGAATTAATATTGGGATTCTTGAAAATCCCGCGGTGTCCGGTTATACCGTTGACGATGTGATTCAATTTGAACTGCCGGTATTAGAGACCTTAAAACCTGATTTTGTCACAGTTTTTATCGGTACAAATGATAGTTTTTCCCGTACAGATGTTAAGCTTTTTGAGTCTGATTATAAAAAACTTCTTGATAAGCTCCAAAAACTGCTAGTAAACCCAAAAAAAATTGTGTTGATTACTATCCCCGATTATTCGCAATTTCCTGGTTTAAAACAGTATAAAAACAACAATCTTCCTCATCTTATTTCCTCATACAACGAGATAATAAAACAAGAATCTATAAAACGAGATTTATTTCTGGCAGATATTTATCCGGTTAGCCAAACTATGACCGAAGAGAAAGATTTTATATCAGACGGAATTCATCCTTCTAAAGCAGGGTATATGAAATGGGAAAAAGTAATTTATCCAAAAGTCAAAAAGTTGTTACTTAACTAATCTCTATCGTAATATAAAAACGCGAATTAGCCAACCTGTTTTTTAAGTGTTTGTTGTATGTTCTCTGTGTTTGTTGGCTCCAACATTTGTTTAAGCTCGAGATCTTTTGAAACATCAATATTGTTTTTTTTGAGTAACAAAATTAACAACTCAATAGTTTTTGTGATTTCTTCTTCAGCTATTGTGTTTATATGTAAGTCAATTTCATCCCGTAAGTCATCGATCTTTGCAGCACGATTTTGAGATATTAATACGATAATGGCTAAAAAAATCGCCTCGAGTGAAACAATCATTGTCAATAAACCAAATGGAAAGGGGTCAAAGATACGAATACTTGGAACATGCCCGGTGTTGATTAGTATCCAACTAGAAAACCATATTACATTGATGATAAGAAATCCCATGCTTCCCAAGCGGGATGTCATCAAATCAGCAAGTTTTTCAGTCGGCGACCTGTCAATGTTGGCATGTGCTTCAAAACTTTCAATTGTTCTTTTTCTACTCTTGAATCGGCGTCGAAATGCTACTGGGTCGTGGAGAGGTATGAGGTTTTGATCGTTAAACTTGGACATAAGAATAGTTTAATTATATATCAAGTAGTTGTAAACAAACCCCTAGGGTTCTCCAGCGAGACCTTAATGAATAAATACTAAAGAGATGAGGCTTGCTATGATAATAGCAATTGAAGCTAGAAAAAATTTAAAAGCGAATAGTCTACTTCCTTGAATAAAACTGTAAAAAGTTTTTGCCAAAAGATTAATCGCGTTGGCAAAAATGAGAGTTAAAACCCCGGTTTTATAACTAATGAGTTTACCAGCAATCTCGCCAACGTTTAAAGTAACAACATCAAGACCGGTAAAAGAAGCAATTGCAGACGTTATCAGAAAACCACCTTGTCCAAAAAAGACAAGCGAAACTTTAGAGAAAATTTTAATAATAGTAAAAACAAGAGCAAACTGAATAGCGGGTTTTAAACTGAAAATCTTAATTGCTCTCATTTCTTTCTTCGTTTCATTTATTTCCCTCCCAACAAGTTTCTTACTCTTTACATAAAATAGTAATCCAACCACCAATCCTGACATAATGATTGAAAATAGATATGGGATTCCAGCGATAAGGAGAGTCGTGTTGATTGCAGCAATAAGAAGAAAATGTTGTATAAAGCTTGAAAAATTGGCAAATATTGCAGCTGCGACAAGACCGTTAATATTCTTTGACTTTTTACTACGGATAGCTAAAGACTGCGTGGTTGAGGTTGAGGAAATGAATCCGCCAGCAATACTCGTTAAAAGCCAGCTACTTTTTTGTCCTATAGCCTTTTCAAAAATATAACCGGCTACATCAATACCGGTAATAATTACGACAATCTTCCATAGGTTAAATGGATTAACAATTTCAATATTAATAAAACTGTTCATGTGCCAGTTTAAAGATTTAAAAAGAGAAACAATTCCTGGAAAAGATGAGAGGCTAATTGCTTTATTAGGAAGAAATGGTAAGATTACTAATGCGATTAAAGCATATGCGATAAACGCATCTACTTCATAATGTTTAATGTTGGCGATAAATACTTTAATTTCTGATTTCAAAGACATGATTAATATCAAAACAATAGTTAGGGCAATAATTAGTTGTATGGGAAAAAGACCAAGTCCAATAAATACACTAAAAAGAAAGTTTAAAAGAATTGCCATTTCCGTGGTTAATCCGGCATCTTTGTGAAACAATGAGGTAAAAATGTAATAACCAAAAAGCAGTAATATAAATACTAAACCAATAAACAAAAACAAAAAGACATGTGTTTTATAAAGCAATCCTGATAAAACACCAAGAAGAGAGATAAGAGCATAACTGCGAACGCCTAAATTTCCCCGCCCTGACAGAGTTTTATTGTTTTGAGAGATATAAGATTCACGTTCAAAGCCAACGGCTGTACCCAAAAGGATAGCAATAATAATTTTTGTCAGATATGTAAACTGCATTGATGTGTCTAGTATAACATACTATAGGTTTAATTACAATATTGTTACTTGGGAGAGGGGAGCAGGTTATTATTTACTTTGACAACCACAGCCGATACTGTCTTGGAATAGTTCCTCATTCTTACCGCAACCATAATCTATAAGCGCACATGTTTTAAGAGATTTACTAATGTATCTTTTATGCTTTTTATTGGTTTGTTTTTTTATTACCCGTGGATTAGGATTCTGTCTTTGTATATACACATAAGCAAAAACAACAAACGCACAACCTACGACCATATTCAGCCCGATTTGTATGACATATCTCTTAGCTTTCATCTTCATCTTAATATATCAGAAAAGACCTCTCTGGATTATCAATTAATAATAGCATTTAAAACAATTTAGCCTTCAGGGGTTTATGTTTGTATTTCCAATATATTGTTTTAACCTAAAAGAATGGGTATTATTTGCACTTGACAAGTACTACAACTAGTTGTATCATATGAAGTATGATAACTATAGGTAAGCAACGAGTTACTTTATTTCTTCGGCCCGACTTATTGACACATGCAAAAGCACAGGCAGTAGTTGAGGATAGAACACTGACAGAACTTGTGGAAAAAGCATTGATAAAATATCTACCGATCGAAACAATAATCAAGAAAATCAAAACATAACCATAAAACCATAACGCTACTTATAAAAAGCAGAATTATCTTCGGTATTCAGATCAGATTGAAGGAGGTGAGAACATATGACAACAGTAGTAAACAATCCAGCTCCAGTAGCTGCAGAAAAAGAAGGAAATAGTTTTTTAATAGGCATAATAATCTTGGTGGGATTTGTTGCAGTGCTTTTGTATTTTGGTATTCCTGCTATCAAACAGATGGGGCCAGTTAAAGTAAATGTACCAGCTCCTCAAGTAGTTATACCAGACAAGATCAACGTCAATGTAAATCAAGATAAGTGATCAAATTATAAATTTTAGACATATTAATTATGGAAATTTTACTCTGGATAATATTTGGAGCACTCGCTGGATGGATTGCTTCAATAATTATGAAAACAAACGGTAGTCAGGGCACTATCTCAGATATCATTATGGGGGTGATTGGTGCTATTGTCGGAGGCTTTATTATGAATCTCTTTGGTCAGTCAGGGGTTACGGGATTTAATCTCTATAGTCTTGTGGTAGCTGTGATTGGTGCAGTTGTTGTTATATACATTGGTCGTATTATACGAAACAAATAATATGAATATTTCCACATCAAACCTAAGTCCTTTAGCGTCACTAATATTTGGTATACTTATTTTAGTATTTCCAAAATTCCTCAACTATCTCATCGCGGGATATCTTATCGTTGTAGGGATACTAGGATTAGGTTTAATAAGATAACTCTGGCCTTTTGCATGTATTAATAATTAATATAAATCTTTTATGTTAGTAATAATATTACTATTAATATTAGGATCCATATTAGTATATGTCTCAAGGTTTAACTTCCAACCGGTTTCAGTGAATCTGGGGTTTACGGTTTTTCAGGGGATTCCTCTTTTTTATGTTATGGTTGGATCTTTATTGATAGGGTTAGTATTATCGTATCTTGTCTATTTGGTAAATGCAATTTCCAATTCCTTTGTACTTCGAGGTAAAAATAATGAAATTAAAAAAAATAAAGAAGAAATCTTAGAATTAACCAAGAGAGTTCATCAGCTTGAAATAGAAAAAGAAAAACTTAAGAAAGACTCAGGTATTGAACCAAGAGACTCCAATGCCTTATGAAAACCATACTTGTAAAAATTTGGAAAACACTCCGTCTTCCTAAAGGAATCCAATTATTTCTCATGCGTTTCTTCCAAGATCAATTTTTAGTTGGTGTAACTGGCATCATTTTAAATGAACGTAAAGAAATACTACTTTTTAAACATACATATCGACCACATGCGTGGAGTCTTCCGGGTGGTTATTTAAAATCCGGCGAACACCCGCGAGAAGCCCTGGAAAGAGAGATCAAAGAAGAATCGGGCTTAGTAGTAAGTGTTGATGAATCGCTTAAAACCCGTACTGATCGTGAGACGGCGCGTTTGGATCTGTGTTATACCGGAATATTCATAGGTGGTGATTTTGCGCCAACACATGAAGTATCAGAGTATGGTTTTTTTGCTCAAGACAAACTTCCTTTACTAAGAAAGAACCAAGTGTTTTTGATTAATGAAGTATTAAAGGGAAACGCAAAACAAGACTCCTAAAATAGCTCCAAATCGCCTCATTCTCGGGAGGTTGGTTATTCTTCAAGCCAATCAGTATCATCGGAGTCTTCTGGATAATTAATCTTAAAAACAAGGAGCTTAAAATCCCTATCAGACTTATTCCATAAGTAGTGTCTGTCATCAGGATGTGTCATAAAAGCATCGCCGGGTTTTGCGACATGTTCTTTACCATCGATACTAACCAACGTTTCTCCCTCTAAAACATAATAGACCTCTGTTTGGACATGATGAGCGTGGAGTCTTTGTCTTGTATGAGGAGGAATGGTAACCACCTGCATCAAGTGTCCTTTTTCTCTGAAATCTTTCAGAGAAAATATGACTTGTTTTGAATAATCTTTTTTGATAATCAGATTGCTTTCCGATGATTTTTTATGGTGCATATAATATTATAACCTTATCGTATGTTTGTGTATAACCCAGTTATGATAATCCGTTTTATTACTACCAAAGATTTTGTGTAGGAATTAACACCTCCTTTTTTGTATTGAATAGGAATTTTTTCATAAAGCCATCAGAGGAATCTTGATAAAAGATAATTTGTCCATCTTGATTGGTGATTCTTTTGGTTCCTTTTCTATAGACAAACCGTTGAGTAGATGAAGTGTTTATGTTAAATCCACACTTTTCGTAAAATCTCTTATTCTTTAGCATACAAAATCCCAATCCAGTTTTATCATGAATGGTTAGAGACTCCTTCATTGCTTGAACAACTTGTCTACCATATCCTTTGCCTTTTTCCTTCGCTACAACATTCACGAACCCATATATGGTATATTCTTTCCCATCAAAAACTACATGTTTAACTTCCAACAATGCACCCATTGCAAATATCACATCATCATTTTTTAGGAGAAAGAATAATTTATTGTTTAATTGGTTCTTTGAGGGTAACAAAACCTTAAACTCTCTGAATAATGCTGTGTTTATTTGGACCAATTCATTATCTGTTAAGTCAGAACCTTCTTTCATCACTATCATTATTTATTATTATAATAAAATCACTTAAAGCCTTCTAATGTATAATATGGTTAGGTACGTCGAGTATGTATCTATGAAAAATACCATATTGATATTTATCTTATCTTTTGCATATATCGCATGCAGAATTGGTATAAACTATCAGACGCATGGATATATTCAAAACATTGGAGACATCTTTATCTTACCTGCGTTCATGAGTCCGGCCCTATTAGTTTTCTTTTCACATCGTTCAAAGATTAAAAGCATAACGACTGCTGGTTTATTTGTAATACTTCTGACCGTCTCTGTAGGGCTATATTGGAATTATATGGACAAACCATGGTTTTCACCGCCTGAAACAAATACTTGTGATGGTCCGTGTTATCATTGGTTTTCTTTTGAAAATGATCCGCCCTTATTTCAGGTTTTGTTTGGTGGCTCACTTTCTTTGATTGGTGCAAGTTTGATTATAATTGTTATTACCGGTTTATCAAAAATCCAGCACCATAAAAGGGTATTATATTTACTCCTATTCTTTAGTATTATTGCTGTTTCTTTGGTCGCATACAAATATCGATACTTAAATAACTATAGCCTAAGACGCCAAACACCTAATCAAACCAAACAAAATAGTATTACAGAGTCTCCAAAAAACTACATCAACGAATTATCTCACTATACCTTAACACTTTCCTCGTCGTGGAGGGTATATGATGCCTCAGTTGATGATGTAAAACCTATATTCAAGTCAAGCTCTACCGCAGTCCAAGTACAGGGTTTTCAAGATCATGAGGTTAGGATAGATCAGGAGCCGATGGGTAAGAATGATGACTTAGAAGCTTATATAAAAAGCAAATATAATATAGTAGGTAATAGAATTGAACCTATTTATGACCCATACGGATACGGCGGAGATATAAGATATGACATCATTTTATATAAGAAGATTGAGGTGAGTGGGAAACCAGGTATTCGATTTGTCGCGCATGTTTCAAAAGATCAACTGCCCGGTATTCAGGTCGGGGAAAGTTCAAACATCGACGAAGTTTTTGTACAGATAGATGACAAATATATACTGTATATATTTGGAAATCCGGGATTTTATTCTGATAAAAAAGGGTCAGTAGATGAGGTAATCTCACATTTAATCTTCAATAATAAATAACACCTCTCGGAGTAGTATTATATTCAACATACACTGTCTGATATAATTTTTTCATGGAAATAAAAGCCTGGGCGATAAAACAATACAAACAAGGGTTAACAAAGTATACGTATGAAAAAAATGTGGGCGAGAATGACGTATTGATTCAAATAAAGTACTGCAGTCTATTAAAAGCAGACATATTTTTTATTGATAATTTTTGGGGTGATACAAAGTACCCATTAGTTCCAAGTTCCGAGATGTTTGGTGTTGTCGTAAAGAAAGGTAAAAAAGTAAATAATATTAAAATAGGAGATTATGTTGGAGTAGGCTATCAAACGGATGCTTGTTTGAAATGTACATCATGCAGAGAAGGAAAAGAACAGTTTTGTAACAAACAAAGAGTAATCGCTATTCATGAAAATGGCGGTTTAGCTAAACACATTATTGTAAATAGCAACTTTGTTTATCTTATCCCTTCAAATCTTCAAAAACCAGAGTATGTTTCACTTCTAGGATACGGCTTGACTTCATATTCTGCCATAAAACACGCAAATCTTAAAAAAGGAATGGCAGTTGGTGTCGTTGGTTTGGGTAATCTTGGACATATTGCAGCTCAAATACTGGTTAGTAAAAACCATACAGTGACTGCCTTTACTCATACAGAAGAGAAAACCACTCAACTTAAAAAAATTGGTATTCGTCGCTTTATAAATCCATTAAATGAAAAGGATCTAGATAAAAATAAAGGTACATTTGATTATATTTTAGTTACTACTTATCATGATTATGATTGGTCAAAATTTATTGAACTTCTAAAGCCAGAAGGCAATCTCCACTTTATTGGATTACCCAATAAAAACATTTCTTTCCCAGCGATTTTACTTGCCGACTATGCACGGAGAACTGTTTCTGGTAGCTATATAGGAAGCAGAAAAGAGATGAAAGAATTATTATTATTTGCTGAAAAGAAAAATATTAGAGCATTAACACAAGTTTTTTCCATAAGTGAAGTGAGTAAAGCAATCTCTATATTACGAAACAACAAGGGTCCGTTTAATATAGTTATTAAGATCAGCGTCTAAGCCTGATCTTTGTGTTCAACTCTTATGATCAAATGGGGTTTTACACCTGCCAATGCTGGTAAAAGATGATTAAGTACTTGTTCTGCTGTCATGCGGAATCTTTTGCCTTTTGCAGAAATCTTTAACCATCCCTTCTTGTCTTTGTAGTACTTTTCTGTGAAATTCTTTGTACCGATAAAAATTACAAAGCTGTCATTTTTAAGATTCATCCTTTAAATATTATCATATAACATAAGGACCCCAGTACAAAGCATCTATATATAACAAGCTGCATTTTAGTATCATATATTTGATGGGTGTAATCAAAAAGCTAACAAAGTATTTATTGTCTTTGACAACCGCTTCTATTTTAGTTAGCATGAATTATTAATATTTATAATTCTTTTTTGTGAAAGAAAAATTTTGTATTAAAAAAAATCTATTGGTTGTTGCTCTTGTGATACTGGCAATTTTAGTTTACTTTACCTATTCTAGTAAATCCGCAAATATACGTACTTCTCTTTCTTCTTTTGCTCGCGTCGTCATCACAAAAGCTCCCGCTAGATTTTTAAAAAATAGAGGATATGATACGAGTTTAAATCCTCAGGCACCCAGTCCAATTCCAGCTCCAGTTAGCCCAGTTGTTGGTGCTTGGGGTTGTATTGAATTTACTGAAGATGAAAAAAGACAGATTTTAAGCAATCAAAGCGTAATAGACGAAACTAATAAAGCAATCATTTCTTTTATATGGGGAGAGACAAACTATTTAAGAGAGCTGCAATGTGGACTTGATTATTGTAACCAAGGTGGTGGATCAGCAGATCGTCAAAAATGCATTGATGCGACTATTGAAGGTTTATCTTTAGCTACACTTCCCCTAGGGGCTTCAGGGCTTGAGCGCATTGTTCAAACTGCAATAGCAAGTGGTCCTATTAGTTACGTAAGCTTGAGAAACGCCGCTGCTGTAAATACCGATATAGCGGTCGCAGATATATTAAGCAGTTTACAGAGTAATCCCGTAGCTAATAAATTGCTTCTATTTTTAAATAGATACGGTAATCTTATCTTTACTTTAGGAGGAGGCGCATCGTGTATAGACAATCCGCAGTCAGATATGTGTATCTTTTTTATTGCTAGCACCCAGATACCCGTTATTAATCTGCCTGAAGCGACCGCGCAAAGAGTTTCCCCAAATTATATAGATGATTTTTCTGGTTTTGAAAATGAAATTATTAATAATAGAGGGCCTAGCAGGGTATTGGAATACAAAGGTCAAAGAATACCGCTTTGGACCGTAGATGAAGCTCTCTCTCTTGAGGATCTTCCAGAATATAATCGACAAATGGGATTAGTATATGGCTGGCTAAAAAACAGATTCCAGCGTGATCCTACTTCCCCAGTGTATTTTACTACCAATATGGGGAGGATTTCTGATGTTGGAGTTGATGACCTTGGTGTATATCTCACCTCAGTTAATATAAGAATTGTTGCATATTCTCAAGATTTTAAAGTTATTAACTATACACGCACCTCAACTCATGAATTTATTCATGAAATCCAGCAAATGAATGGTTGGAGTGATGGTCTGTTTATTTCTCGTCCAGCGAGAACAGGGAATGAGATAAATGATTTAACAGCAGATCTTCAATATCTTTTAACAAACGACACACTCTTGCTATTTAGAGAAGGAACTACAGACTTAATAACAAGAGATGCGTTTTGGGGAAACGGCATTGAATTGCCGGCAGATCTTGCTGATAATAAACTTATAAGGCTTACTTTATTAGCAACAGATGCGAGAACAGTAGGAGGCGAGAAAGGAATAGATGTTTTATATAGCAGTATAGCAAGCGGAAACAGCCCATTATTTTTTAATAATGCATGGACTGACATTAACATCTTTACATCTTGGTTTATAGGTCAGATGAGTTCACTCCTAAAATAATGCATCCGGTAGCAAACGAGTTAAGGATATCAGTTCTTTTTTAGCAAAAGGCTTACACCAAAGATAATAAATACTCCATAGACTATGAGGTCTAGAAGTTTGAAACTGTCAGTTAATTCGTGACCAAACAGCATTGATCCAAGAATGACAAGAATTATCCCGGTGGGTTTTCCTAAATATTTCATAAAAATATATTAACAAATAATCACTATATATTTTAAAATATAATCTTTATTTTTAATATCGCATATCCAAATCAGAGATGTTATTAGTCTTTGATATAATTTTCATATTATGACCACTTTCGTTCTTCATGGAGGAAGAACAAAAATAGATTCTGTAGATAATAATTTATTCTTTAAACAATTCACGGATACCGTTTCAAAAAACCGTGTAAAAATCCTCCTTTGTTATTGGGCTAGAGAAAGAGGAAGATGGAATGAGTTATTTGAAAAAGACAGGATCAGAATTCTAATGCAGACAAATAAAAAAACAGATATTGATTTAATTGAGACAATAGAAGCTTTACATGTGCAATTGAAAGAAGCAGACGTATTATATTTCTCCGGTGGAGAAGAGGAGCATATGGGGCCATACAAATTACAGTTACCGTTTTTAAAAGATGCACTAGATAACAAAGTATTTATCGGAAGTTCAATGGGGGCATTTCTTGCCTCAAAACATTATGTTTTATCACTTGATAGTCAAAACACCGATGCAGTATATAGTGGATTGGGTTTAGTTCCATATAACATACTTTGTCACTGGGATATAGAGACAAACAAAGATAAGAAGATAGCTATGTTAAAAGAAAAGGATCCTCAAACACCTCTTCTACTTATTGAAGAGGAAAAATTTGAAATACTAAAAGTATTGGTTTAATTTTCCTAAATTACCTATTAATATTTACTTATGCAGTTTCTAGTCATTGGTAAAGATGGAACAGATGAAAAAGCGACTGATCGCAGATTGGCTGCAAGAAAAGCGCACCTAGCACTGGGAGACAAGATGGAGGCGTCGGGAAATAGATGGTATGGATGTGTGATATTGGATGATAATGGACAGATGATTGGATCGATGGCTGTTATGGATTTTCCATCTGAGAGTGAGTTTCAAACATGGTTAAAAAATGAGCCATATGTGAAGGGTAAAGTGTGGAAGACAATAGAAGTATATAAATGTAATGTAAAAAAACCATGGAAGTTTAACCGGCCACAGTCTTTTTATGAAGGAGGTGATAAACATGTATAAAAAACCTACACTGGATCTAGGAGAAGAGCATGGCGGCATCATGCTTATGATGCAAATAATGAAAAAAATAGCTATAAGGTTACTTGATGGAAAGGAAGTAAGAAGAGAAGATCTCTCCAAGGTCGTTGAATTTTTGGTGAACTTTGCTGACAAGTGTCACCATGGCAAAGAGGAGGATATATTTTTCCCAAAATTAGTTAAAACAACGTCAAATAAAAAACTAGTCAACATGTTGGTAGGCGAACATAAGACAGGACGAGACTTTATCCGCGGTATTGTTGAGTCTTTTAAGAAATATAAGGCTGGTAACCCTGATGCGATCCATATAGCAGTAAACATAGAGGGCTATGTTCAACTTTTGACAGAACATATAAGAAAAGAGAATACCATACTTTTCCCTATAGCGGATAAAGAACTGCCCACAAAAATACAAGAAAAAATGGCAAAAGAGTTTGAGAGGTTTGAAAAAAATGTAATTGGAGCCGGAAAGCACGAAGAGTTCCATGGCTGGCTCAAAGAACTAAGCCAGACTTATCTCTAATGTTAAAGGCGCTTACGCGCTTCTTTTCACCATTATTTTATCTACCCGATTGTGATCCATATCAACAACTTCAAACCGATACTTATATTTTTCAAAGACGTCTCCGGTTTTTGGAATTTTCTCAAGATGAGAGATTACAAATCCGGCAGCGGTTTGATAAGTACTTAAGTCTCTATTGCTTAATTCATGCAAGTGAAGTCTTTTTTTTAAGTCGTATATGGACACTGTTCCATCGATAAGTAGCGATCCATCATCGCGAACTATAATCAGCGGTTCTTGAATAGATTGAGACTTGATCTCACCCACTAAAGCTTCAAGGATATCGTTTAGGGTGATGAGGCCTTGGATACTGCCAAACTCATCTAACACAAGGGCGATATGGACTGGGGAGTGTCGAAACATCTCAAGCACTTTTATAGCCTTCATTGACTCAGGTACAAGGTGCGGTTTGTCAGTTATGTGTTTAAGTTTTTCTATCTCAAACTTATCATCTTCAAAAGAATAACCAAGCAAATCCTTTACATGAATAACTCCAAATATTTTATCTTTTTTTTCCTCAGTAAGAATCAGGCGCGAATGTGGATAGTTTAATAAATATTGTTTTGGTTTTTCGACGAATTTTTCAATATCGACCACCGTCATTTTATGTTTTGGGGTCATAAGCATCCCAACTTTTAAGTCATCAAGCATAAAAGCCCTCTCTATAAGTTTTTTTTCGGTTTTACTAAAGATACCCATATCGGTTCCTTCACGTATGAGGATGCGGATTTCATCCTCAGTCACTTGTGAGGGAACTCCTGATCTAAGTCCAATAAGCTTGAAGATAAACTCTGTTGAGATGCTAAGTAGTCGCACAATGGGAGAGGTGATTTTGGAAAAAGTCAGCATAAACGGGGCAACCAGCGAAGCTATCCGTTCAGGATTGGAAAGTGCTATACGCTTTGGTACAAGTTCTCCCAGGACAACAGACAAATAGGTTATACAAATCACAACAATTACAAAAGAAATTTCTTCATAAAATGATCCGATAAAAGGCACGTTTTTAATAAATGGGGAGATCTTCGATACAAATCTGTCTTCCCCCAACGCTCCTGCCAGAATGGTGATGAGAGTGATACCAATCTGGACACTTGAGAGAAATGTATTGGGTTTTTCTGCCAAATGAAGAGCGGCTTTTCCTCTTTGATTACCGCCAAGCTCCATATTTTTTAGCTTGCTTTTTCTTGAAGAAATAATAGCGATCTCAGCCATGGCGAAAAAGCCATTTAAAGCAATAAGAGCAAATATTAGAACAACATCCATATTAAATAATTATATCAACTGTAGATGTTTTTTGTTTCACTCCTACTACTTTTCTACGCGTTCTCTAATTGGTTTAGTGTTGATTTCAGGCTCTTTTGACGCCTTAGTACACTTCGGAGGTGGTTTTGAAAGCATATTCAAACCTCGCCGGATCATTTCCCTTGACCTTCACAATTATTTTTTTTATATCCAAGTCAACGACAGTATGGGCTTTTGATGCTAATCCGTCATTATTAGTATTTTCAATCAATGAAGTAAGGGTAAAATAGGGGATTCCCTGATGGATAAGCATTTTATTCCAGTGCTGATGAGCGGATATAACCGCCCTTACACGCCCCGACTTTTCAAGAATATGTCGTATCTGTTTTCTATTACTTAACATCGCATGATATGGATCTTTTTCAAACCAAAAATTACCTTTCATATCATCATCAGCTAGTCCATAATGAGAAAATACAATCGTTGGTTTATTAGTCTTTGACAGGTCAATCTTTAACCAGTCTATCTGATTATCAGGTATTTTCGCTGATATTGCGCTTAGATTATGAGTGTAATCTTCGGTCATGACAAAACTCAAGGCGATAAAGTGAAAAAGTCCATAATCAAATGAATAATACATCTGTTTATACTTCAGTATTTTTGCGACCTCTTCAGGGTTTAGGGTGCGCACATCATGATTGCCTATAAGGTGATGTATTGGTATTTTTAAAGGAGAGAGAAGAGAAAGGAACTTTTTATAGGTTCGTATATCTATCTCTCTACTGTTTACATCTTCGATAGAGTCGCCTAGATTTACAACAAATACCAAGCGTTTGTCCGTATTTATTTTTTTGACAAACTTGAGTATCAACTGCTCCGCCTGACCCATCAATTTCCTTTGAACACCATTTTTATATCCAACATCAAGAGGACCAAGATGAACGTCATTAATGATTGCAAACCTCATAATTGTATAAGTGTATCAAAATCGATTTCTTATTTCTTTATTGAACCAATTGGGCCTTTGTATTTTTTAAGCCACTCTATAAAATCAACAAGAACATTGACCATATAGTCATGATATTCTTTTCCCTTTTCAGGCGACGCTTGTGAAGAGTTGGAAAAGGAACCGTCCGGTGCAAAGGCCTTTTGTTCATAGCTGTTCCACGGTATATCAATTACCTCTTTTGATTTACCCAACAGATCGTACTGGGAATATTGAGAAAAGATCTTTTCATAGTCGATTCCCTTATTGGTCAATTTTTCTTTTTTAATAAGGTGGGGATATTTATACCAAACATGTGACACCTCAAGCTCCCCTACATGATGCTCTACATTGACTTTTATCTTGGAGGCGACGCCTTTTGCTATCTTCATGGGGTCTGCAACAGCGAAAAATACTCCCGGCAATCTATATTCATGCAGATTCTTTACTGCAGATAAAATTGCAGGCAAATTAGCACTTTTATGGCCATTTATGATAAGTATCTTTTTTACCCCGTTTCGTGCAAGGCTTTCGCTCATGTCTTCAATCACTGACACCAACGTTGAAGTCTTCAAAGATATAGTTCCGGCAAATCCCAGATGGTGACTTGAGTCGCCATACCATAATGGTGGAGCGACAAGTACCCCTGTTTTTTTAGCTACGTCTTCAGCTAGTGCAATTGCGGCATAACTATCTAGCCCCAACGGTCCTGCCAACCCATGTTCTTCTGTGCTGCCAACAGGGATGATGACAATAGACTCCTTCTTTAAATACGTTTCTACATCTTTCCAGGATAACTCTTGTAACCAATACGATGATAATTTTTTCATAGAAAATAATAATTATTAATGAGCGCTTTGAAACCAAGGCGCATGTGCGTGCATGTACATAATTGGCATGGTTTGTTTGGGAAGGAGCCATCCTCCGAGGTCTGGGCTTGTGTTGGCAAACAATATGGCATTTGGAAAGCTTGCGGAAAGCGGTTCTTTTTCTTGCATGCGCATAATAAAATACCAATAAGCTGCTTGTTCCGGACTTGCTCCGTTTCGGTGATGTTTTCCTGCTGACTCAACAAGTTGACTGTGTTGACGGCTGTATCTTGGATCGTTCCACGCCTCATACATTTCTGAATACTCATCTATTTGTTCGTGTGTATCGGGCCTTTGAAGACTCCACTCTGTATATAGATCGCTCAACATAAGTGTTGCAATCCCGCGCTGACTTGCCCTATATCCAATCTCTTGCAGGTAGTTATCTGCCTGGGTATACCCGTTAAAATCAGCATGAGTATCTGCCAAAAGCAGGGTCGTTTCGATACCAGGACTATAAATGTTTCTTGTTGTGTCGTCTAATGCCTGAAGTTGGTCCAAAAAAACATCATCATATAAGTCAGGAACAGTTTTTCCTCCTGCTCCCCAAAAACCAACAAGTGGAATTCCTATACTGTTCTGTACTGCACTGGCAATCCTTTTCTCAGCCACAGAACCAACATTGTGCCACGATTTGATAATCGTCTTTGGTGGCCATTCTCGGCCCTGCACTAAAGTGCCATCAATATTTATCCGTCGCCACAGATCAAACAAGGCTATTCCTTTAACGCGTGATTCTTTCGAGACTACTTTTTCTGCCATTTTTTTCACCTCCTTTCATAAATAAAAGCAAAACCCCGCTCATGGGCGGGGTTTTAATTGTTTAATACACAAATTAACTACCGCCCATAAAAACGGGTGGTAGTACAGCATATATTAAGTATTATTTTTTTCATATGTATGGGGTTCACAAAAAAACCCTCCTGTTAGGAGGGGTTTTAAAGTACAAGATTATACCCCTCCTAAAGAAAGGTGGTACAAGTGCAACTTAAAACGGCCATTTGCTTATTCATGTAAATTAAGTATATAACAAATATCCTTTATATCAATACGATTTATATACAAAAGATTTCAGCTTTTTTTCAGAAAGCACTGATAAAAAAAGAAACAGTTCTTTTTTTGTCCTATGAACAAACGTTTAAGTCTAATCTCTATTATTGTTTTAGGAATAAGTATAGGTTTTATTATTTTTGTTTGGTTTAGATTCAAGGCTTTAGCCCCAAAGAAACAGGTAGAAGAAGGAGGCGGTTTGATAAAAGAACTTCACCCTCTTTCTATAGAGTATATGCGAAGTCAAGAATATCCCGGGAGCGATGTTGTGATTGAACAAACACTTCCGCAAGGGTCAAATTATGATAGATATATCACTTCATATAAATCAGACGGATTAAAAATTTTTGCGCTTTTGACCGTTCCACAAGGCGCAAAACCAAAGACCGGCTGGCCGGTTATTATCTTCAATCATGGCTATATTGCACCGGAGCAATATAGGACAACCGAGAAATATCTAGCATATATAGACGCTTTTTCAAGAAATGGATACATTGTGTTCAAATCAGATTACCGTGGTCATGGTAGCTCTGAAGGAAAACCGGAGGGTGCATATTATTCCCCTGCCTATACTATCGATATACTTAACGCTGTCTCTTCGATAAAAAAATATAAGGATGCCGATAAAAAACGTATCGGTATGTGGGGACATTCGATGGGGGGAATGATAACGCTTCGTGCAATGGTGATAGCACAAGATATAAAAGCAGGTGATATTTGGGCAGGAGTTGTCGCGTCATATGAAGATCTGGCAAATAACTGGCATCACCCAGATCTCAACCCTCGGCCGTTTATACCATCCCAAAGAGAACAGGCAGCAAGGCGGCCAGGCAGACAATCATTTATTGACAAATATGGAAGCTTTGATACAAATCCCACCTTTTGGATATCGGTCTCGCCTATATCTTTTGTCAAAGACATATCAGGCCCAATACAGCTTCAACATGGGACAGGAGACACAGAAGTTCCACTTTTATTTAGTCAGAAGCTAGATGATGCCCTAAAGGGCGTTGACAAATCTGTTAAGCTTCATGCTTATGAAGGAGACGATCATAATCTTTCAAATAATCTAAATCTGGCGCTTCAACGATCAATTGAATTTTTTGATAAACATTTAAAGTAAATATGATATCATTTTTTCATGATCTCTCAAACACAAAAGGATGAACTTATCAAGGAAGCAAAAAAAGCTCTCTCAAATCCATATCCTAAAGACACAAAAACAGTCTATTCATGTGCGGTGCTTACAGATAAGGGAAATATCTACTCATCGGCTCAGTATTTTTCAGACACTTATTCTCTTACTCTCCACGCAGAGCAAGCAGCTCTTGCTCATGCCGCATCCCACGGAGAGGGGAACATCATCGCAATTGCAGCGACAAGCAACGAAGAAGGAAGAGGGGGAATATTTTGCAATCCGTGTCATATGTGCAAACAACTGCTCTATGAAAGCAGTCGTAGGTCAAAATTGCCGCTTTTGATTATACTTGTCAACGGATTTAATGAGACAAAAGAAGTAGAGCTGAACGATATAATTTCTTATCCTTGGCCATGAACATCACCATACTTGGGCATGTGTGCATCGATCGTAATATCTCCGAGAATTCATCTTACACAGCGCCGGGAAGTCCCGCGATGTTTATGAATAAAATATTTAAACAGTTGCCAGATGTAGAGGCGACTATCGTTGCATCCCATGGTACAGATTTTTTGGAACATAAAGGAAACGCTAAGCTATATCCGTATACTCCTCAAGGAAACAAAACACTTATCTACGAAAATAAAACCCAGGGGGGAATGAGAAGTCAAAAAGCATTTAATCGAGAATTCGCAATACCTGTTGTCATAGATACAGGACTAGAAGAGATACTTTCATCTTCCAATATTGTGTTTGTGGCGCCTATATTGCCTAATCTGTCTGGACCATATCTACGCAAATCTCTGTCTTTGACGGCCCCAAGTACATTAAAAGTACTTTTGCCTCAAGGGTATTATCGAAACTTTGACGCGGAAAACAACGTCTCAGCAAGGGAGTTTATGGAATCGGATGAGGTATTGTCACTTATAGATATCGTGATTGTCTCTGAACAGGATCATCCCAATATGCAAGACCTTGCCAGAAAATGGGCTCAAAGACACAAGATAATAGTACTTGTTACTTTGGGAGAAAAAGGTGCGGTTGCTATCAAAGAAAATGAGGAAATTCAGTTACCGACCAGTTCTGTCCCTGAGCATAAAATCATAGACTCAGTCGGTTCAGGAGATATTTTTAGCGCAGGATTTGCATATCGATACAAGGTGACACATGATATAAAAGAAGCCGGAAGATTTGCCAATGAACTGGCAAAACAATGTCTGTTTTACACACCGCATGAAATCAAGATCGATTACCGTGCTTTGCTCTGAATTTTTCAAGCTTCATCATGACGATCCCCTGAACTACATCCAATACAGCCGCAAGAAGCACTATTACCCACCAGGCCCTGACACCAAGACCAAACTGGGTTGGAAATCGGGATATAATCCATATTCCAACTCCGTTTAGTAGTAAATAATAGATCATCCATTGCTGAGTAGTAAAGACCTTACCCTTATTTTTCTCATACACCCTGACAAAGGGTATTGCAAACGTGTTTAAAAGGGCAAGTACTCCTGTGCTATGGGCAATCGCCCACAGTTTGGGGATATGTGAAGTACCCAGCACCACATAGTAGGGAAAAAGAAGATTTGATAAAAAAAAGATGAAGCTGTTTACCGCAAAAAGTACAAAGTAGGATACAACTAAGATCATAGGTTGATAATAATGTATAACTACAATTTAGTGTAACAAAAAATAGTTTATATTATCGCCAACTTTTTTCCTGACTTAGTTATAACTTTGACAAAATATTCGATATCTTTTACCTCATGGCTTGCACTTATTTGAACTCTTATCTCATCTTTTCCTTGAGGAACAACAGGATAATTGATATTGGTTACAAGAATCCCTTCTTTAAAGAGGTCTTCCGTTAGAGCCTTTGTTTTTTTCGTGTCACCAATCCATACTGGTTGGATTGGGTGTATAGAGTCTGCTGCAAACTGAAACCCTGCCTTTTTCATCAATTGTTTAAACAGCTTAATATTGTCTTTTGATTTACGCAGCAGCTTTTTACCTTTTGATGATTTGACCAAATTAACAGCACTCAAAGCAGCTCCAGCCACACCTGGAGAGATCGAGTTTGAATAGATATAACTTGCTGCAGACTCCCGAAGATAATCGATGACGATTTTGTCCGCTACCACATATCCGCCATCTGCACCAAATCCTTTTCCCATAGTACCGACAAGTATGTCTGCTTTTGCACGAGTAACCTCTTCTACACCCTGACCGTTTGCGCCAAGAGATGCAACTCCATGACTATCATCAACGACAAGATGGACGCCTTCTTCATACTTGCTTTCGTGAGTTTCGATAATCTTTCTTATTTTATCCAGATTAACATACTCACCAAGCATGCTGAAAATCCCATCTGTTACGATAAGAACCCGTTTATATCTTGCTGTATTACTCACAATAATTTCTTTAAGGTTTGCATAATCAAGGTGCTTATAGATAAGTCTTTGTTCTTTGGGAAGGTTGGCTATTCGGATTCCGTCAATGATGCTTCTATGATTAAGGCTGTCTGAAACGACTAACGTATCACCTGAGACAAGAGAATCCTTGCTTTGTCCCTTGATCATGCAAAAAAGAACAGCCAGATTAGCGGCAAAAGCTGAGGAAAAAATCATTGCATCTTCCCGTTTGTGAAATGTGGCCAAAGCTTTTTCAAGATCCTTGTACACTTTAAAAGTACCTGATATAAATCTAACAGCTCCTGGTCCAGTACCAAATGTTTGAGAAGCGTTTTCCTCCCCTTTTCTTAAGGCACTCTCAAACCTCAGTCCGAGGTAATCGTTTGAGTTAAAGATAAGGTATCTCTTTTTTTTTATGATCGCGCGCGGGGATGGATCATCTGTAAAACCTTCTATGATTTTTTCACCCCTTTTTGCCGTATGGGAATGGTCAATTCGTTCAATTTCTTTTTGTAAAACCGAATGAAATAAATTTCTTTTCATAGGAAAAAATTATTTATAACTATTTTGATTGTTCCAACTTTTTCTTTAACCCCTCATACATAACTTTTGTCATTTTTGATAAATTATATTTTGGTTTCCAGCCCCAGTCTTTTCTGGCTTCTCTGTCATCGATTGATCTGGGCCAACTATCGGCGATGCGCTGGCGATGATCCGGTTTGTAGTCATGGGTAAATCCAGGTACAAACTTAATGATTTCCTTTACCAATTCCTCAGGCGTGAAGCTGACGGCGGCGAAATTATAGCTTGTTCTAATGGTGATTTTTTTTGATGGCGCATTCATAAGGTTAATAGTGCCTTCTATCGCATCATCGATATACATCATGGGAAGGCGGGCATCTTTCTTTAAAAAAATACTGTAGTTTTTATTCCGTATAGCTCCATAAAAAATATGAACAGAATATTCTGTAGTGCCATCGCCAGGAGGAGCATTATACCCGATAAGGCCAGGATATCGCAGACTTCTCACATCAAGCCCGTGTTTTAAAAAGTAATACTGACAAAGAAGCTCTCCAGCCACCTTATTGACTCCATACATGGTGGTTGGTTCTAAAATTGTGTGTTGAGGAGTATGGTCTTTAGGTGTTGATGGTCCAAATGCGGCAATTGAACTTGGCCAAAAGATTTTAATCTTATGCATTACTCCCAGATCAAGAATGTTTTTTAAGCCGCCTAAGTTTACTTCCCATGCGAGGGATGGATTTTTCTCGCTTGAAACAGACAGAAGACCTGCCAGATGATAGATCTCAGTTACATGGTGCTTCTTTATTATTTTTGATAAAACATTTTTGTCCCTCACGTCACCATGTTCTACAATCTCTCCATAGTTTATTCCGGATGTCTTATGATTAAGAGCAACGATTGCTTTTGATGAATACTTTTTTTGAAGAGCTTTTCTTAAATCTGTTCCAACCAAGCCAAAGGCACCTGTGATGAGGATTTTTTTCATATTTATTTTAATAAATATTAATAGGGCGGTTTTTCATTGTAGCACAAAAATAGTATCGTATAATGGATTATATGTATGATTTGTTAGTAAAACTGTGTCTCGGTGTTATCGTTCTTCTTTTTTCTACTCAAGTGTTTATTCAGATAGCTAAAAAAATGTCACATATCGTTAAAATCTCACCTCTGATAATCGGTGCAACTTTCGTTGCAATAGGAACTTCTTTGCCAGAGCTTGTGGTGTCTATGACCGCGGTGTTACAGAAAGATACGGGTTTGGCCATGGGGAATATAATTGGTTCAAACATAGTAAATATTTTTTTGGTACTTCCTGTAGCTATTTTCACAGGAAAACTGCGCATTGGTACAAACAAGACCCAGCGTAACGCACTTATTATGGTTGGAATAACCCTTATCTTTATATTTATACAGTTTTTAAAACCTGTACCCATAGCTTCAGGTCTATTTCTTATCATCCTAGCTTTGCTTGTCACTGTTTTAGAGTTTGAACAAGGTGTGTTTGGGCGCAACCACGAAGACTCATTGCGGTTTAATAAAAAGAATCATAACAGAATAACAATTCTTGCGGTGATAATAGCTGTTTTGTCTATCGTTGGAATAATCATGGGAGGTATTCTGGTTGTTTCTTCCATAGAAAGTATTTCGAGAATCACGGGCTATTCAACCACCATACTGGGGTTGTCCTTGACTGCCGTTGCTACATCTTTGCCAGAGCTATTGACAACAGTCATAGCACAGGAAGAGCATCAAGAAAAAATGACAATAGGTAACATCATTGGAAGTAATATTTATAATCTATTGTTAGTTGGTGGTCTAACTATGATTTTTACTACGGGCTTGGTGATAGCATCAATTAATTGGATTTGGCTTATCATATCAACGGTAGGTTTTGCCTATATATTAAGACGCTATAAAGGAATATTTATTCCTAAGCGGCTTGGAGCAGTATTGATACTTTTATTTATTGTGTATCTTTTTACCCTAGGAATAAAATAAGAAAAGATGAAAATAGAAATAATACCTCTTTAAAGTCACGGACCTTATTTCCAGAAAAAAAGATTCCTTCTGCTTTAAGAAGATATCTTTTTTTTGTGATTGCCCTACCTGTCATTTCACCAGAATATCCTCCAATTGATCCATCACTCTTTACAACCCGATGGCAGGGTACAAGGGGAGCATGGGGGTTCTTTTTAAGGATTTGGCCAATAGCTCGGTAGGCCTTTGTATGTAAGTGGTTGGCAAGTATTTTATAAGTAGTAACTTTGCCTCGTGGAATTTGTCGTAATAATGAATATACGATTTCTCTATCAATTTTTGATTTTTTCATAGTGACTCCTTTCTTTGAAAAGAGTCTAACACGGACTTTGCGCATTTGTCAACGGATGGCTATTATGCTATAATATAGGATATGGAGATAAAAGAACTCATTTCAAAAATCGAAGCTGTTTCACAGAAATATGCTAAACAATATAAGATAAAACGAAATCCCTCTTGGTTTATTCTTAAACTTCAGGAAGAGATGGGGGAACTAACTCAAAGCTACCTCATGATGAAAGGAAAGGCTAGGAGCAAAAACAAATCCAAACGAGAAATCAGGTCAGACTTCGAAAAAGAACTTGCTGATGTGTTTTGCCATGTGTTGCTGCTTGCTCATTCAAATACGATCAATATAGAAAAAGCAGTTGATGAAAAATGGCTTTCTTGGTACAAAAAAATAATCAAAAAAAGAAAATCACCAGTCCGAGTATTAAAACTGCACCAAAAAGGGCTGCAAAGAAGATAATATTTCCAAAAGGAAAAAGTAAAAACAGTTGGCGATTGACATCTCTCATAAGACGTGTTCCATAGATGCGTTCATGTGTCGTTAAACACTTCACAAATTGTTCCAACTCTCCAACTTTAAAGCAGCGTCTTGTTTCTGCAAACCCTCCTTTTTTTATCTGTGAATATGTTTTTATAGGATAGCCAATTGATATTGCAAAAAGGAGCGGGCTGAGACATAGAAGTATAAGGGCAATCTTTTTATACATAATATCTTGGTAAAAGTACATAACACAAAATAAAAAAATACTGCCAAAGTGAAAACAAAAATAATCCATATGCGACTTGTTCTCCGTCTTTTTTTGTAAGATAGGTGAGTCCTCTCCATCCAAACATAATAAAAGGTAAAAGAATTGCCAAAAGATACCTACCCTGAATATCGCAAGAGTACCGGTTGATTTTATATGTTGCACTTACCCCCAAGAAAAAAAGAAAAACACACAGACAGTATAGGAGGACATTTTGCCATTCAACCTTTTTTTTTGTTTTTAGATAATGGACAAATCCCATAATGATAAGAACAATAAAGGTTGAAGAATAAAACCAGAAAAAGGGTTTGAAAGGGTATGGTTCACCCCACCCCAAAAACCCCGCAAAATGAAAAAAAGCATGCCGAAACTCAAATACGATCTCAAATGGTAGTCTCAAAAGCGGTATAGAAGAGAGGTTGGCTGTACAAAACAGTGCATAAACTATGTATGACGGTGTAATACTGTGATAGGTGGTAAGAGAATAGTAAAACCAGGGAAAAAGAAGAACGAGGGAGAAAACAATGGTCTGCGCAGCATAAAAAAAGTTTTGCTTTAACTTTTTTGTTCTCATTCCTCGTGCAATAAAGAATAAAAAGGCAAACAGAAGGAAAACAATGTTTTGGAATTTAATATAAGTGGCAACAACCACCAAAATACTTATGAAAAAGATTGTTTTCCTTGACAGCATTTTGTTTGCTGTAATTGTAAGAAATGTAAATAAAATACCAAGCGCAAGGGCAGTTGATGCAATATCCGGATTCACTGCAATTCCCATCTTTAAGGTGACAGGGTTTACGGCAAATACAAAGACCAGATACTCACACACTTTTTTATTTTTTATGACCTTATTTATTACAAGCCACGCAAAGTATATTGCCAAAAAATAAAAAAAAGTAGACGCAAGACGAGTAGCATAATAAGTTGGAATAACCCCCCCTGTTAGACGATATACGGGGATAAAAAAAGGGAGGGCGCTTATAAAGTATAGGGGGGGGTGATGAGCTTGATATGTAAGGGGCGGGTTGTTTTGAAAAGTGGTAAAGCCTTTCATTTGTTTTACGGCATTTTGGATTTTTTGGAAGTTTGGAATATTGTGATCGTTGCTTGCAACCTCAACAACATCATATATTTGCTTGATGGAAGGGTCAAATACATACAGTCCGGATTTTAGAGGTGTTTTGGGATAGATACCCTGAGCGAGATAATAAACATATTGAAAATGATCCGGTTCATCATTGAGTTGAAAGGGAGGGATTGCTATAAAAAAAACAATGTACAAAAAAAGAATAAGAAAAACATACCGTTTCCTCATTTCGTTTTTTCGTGGATCCATGTCTTTATTTTAGGCCACAGTTGAAAGAATATGCCAAAAACAAGAATTCCTATGACTATCAGCATAATAATTTCTTTTGTGGATGGGGTCGATGATTTTGGACTGGGAGTAATTGGGGGCGCTGTAGGGGTTGTGCTAGGGGATAATTCAATAGATGGAGTGGGAAACGGTGTTTCAGTTGGTGCTGGGGTAGATGTTGGAGCGTCAGTTGGAGAAGGAGTAATGGTTGGAGTATTGGTGGGTAAGAAAAAAAGCGGAGGAATTTTTTTTATAAAAAAAGAGGTTGGTTTTGGCGTACTAGTTGGGAAAAGGAGAGGGAATTTGAGATCCCAAATATCTGCATATACATAGCTTCGTAGTGAAAGAAAATTAAAAATAAGCAGCAAGACAAACACCCCTTTTTGTATTCTCATATCAATCTATTTTACTTTTTTTTCCAAAAAAAGCAAGAGGATGAAAATATCTCTTGACTTCTCATTTTACAAGGGGTATAGTTTAATCTGTTTTTCTTTATCATAAAATCTATGAATGTGGTAACTCTTACAAAAGATGCTTTTCCGAGAGAAGTATTAGCCTCAAAAGGTTATGTATTTGTTGATTTCTACGCAGAGTGGTGTGGTCCATGTAAGTTAACTTCTCCCATCATTGACAGTTTAGCCGATGAGTATAAAGACATAAAGTTTTATAAAGTAAACGTAGATGAAAACAGTGAGCTTGCTTCTCAATACTCAGTGTTTTCCATTCCAACCTTCGTTATTTTCAAAGGGGGAGAAGTGGTTGCGCAGTTTTCAGGCGCCTTAGGAAAAGAGGGCTTTGTAAAAGAAATAAAACAGGTAACAGGTGCTTAATCCCACTATCTTCTTATTACTCGTATAACCTTTCCACCAACTATCCGTAAGGTTAAATGAGCCTGTCTCAAGATAAAAATGGCAAACTCAGAAAGCCAACGGCTCGATGAATTTATCGGGTCATGCAATCCTTTTATGACTTTTTCATCGGAGATTGGCAGTTTGACATTTTTATACGAAGAGAACTGGGAGGCGGTAGTAGGTTGAAGCCCAAGCATAGTCAGGTCGGGTGGAAGTTTGATTGTCTCATGTCTTTGTTGTACATACGGCTTGACTTCAGGGGAGACTTGGTGTTCACTCGATTCCTGCATCTGTAGGGATTCGGTTGGAATAGAAACAGGTTCAACCTCCTTAGGCAGGCCAATAGAAGACTGTTTCCATTTCTTGATGAGATCGTCAATTGAGGTATAGTTCTTTGCGGTCATAATTCCATTATAAAGGAAAATTTAAGCGCATGTTTGTCCACCCACTTCTCTGGCATACTGTTCTTTGGTGACTCCGCAGTGGGGGCAAGAGGTACGTCCTTCACCTGAGGGGATAGGACGACCGCATTTTGGACAAGGGAAAGAATTGCTTTTTTCTTCACTTGCGTATTTCTCAAGCGGGGTTCCTTTTAATATCGCATTTATAAGGTCAGTATTTGAAATATAGGTTTCTTTTACGTCTCCAGGAAGTGTATGGTTATGGTTTTCAACTACCGGACAGCTGCCTCCTCCTTCAACAAGGGGGCTATTCTGTTGGATCTGTTGGTATGCATACTGCATGTGCTCATTTGAAAAAGGAGAAAAGCTATATGTTTTTGTTTTAATCTTTTGAGCATATAAATAAATAATAAGAAGTATCGCCTCTGCTTGTCGTGTCTTATCTAAATAATCGAAAGTATTAGGAGGAATCCGAGTTAAGGTAAGCATGAGTGAAGTGTATACAGAGATCCATGAGGTAAGATACACTTCAATCTCTTTTTCAAACATCATTGATTGCTGGATTTTATGTTGATCTATTCCAACAGATTTAAGAAGCAAGCGTAGACTATCTTCTGGTTGAGATGGGCTAATAAATAATGGAGTTCTAAGAAAGGTCTCAGCAGTGTTAAACTCTAAAGGCGGCAGTACTCCAATATCTTGTGCGATTTGCTGGCTTTTTCTTAAGCTCCCCCTTTTTTCATCATATCTCAAAATGTATTCTTTTACTTTTCCGTTTTGTTGAGGTGCCAGCACAAACATAAATCCATAATCTGCATCCTTTGGGGGAGAGATCCATACTGCGGTTGGTTGCTTGTCCCAATACGTTCTCTTGAATACTTCTTCAATCTTCCCAAATCCCTCTGTTTCAGCTTTTTCCCGATCATTACCCAAACTTGCTGCCTTTGTATATGAATCCATCATATGCATTCCGGCATAATCAAACCCATCCGGTTTAAGGGAGTAGGGAATAGTTGTATAGGGAACCTTTCCGACGAACTCTCCTAAGAAACGTTTTACATTTTCCTCTAGATAATAGACTTTTTCTTCATCTGGTATTTTTTCTGCCTGCTTGAGGAATTGGACCTCGTTTTCTATAGAATAATATTTAAAGATAGAGTCAGGTCGGCCCTCATATCGTGCAAGCCAAGAAGTATCAATTTCTCGCGGGTAATAACCTGTTTCTTGTCTCATAAAAATCCCTGCTCGGGGTAAGGCAAGAGAAAGGTGTCGGACTTTACCGTTGCGGCACAGTCGCTGATTTACACAGCGTTCCCGTTTTCTCAAGCTTTAAACTATCTAACTTTGATTTTGATCCGTGACCATTATATACTTTTTTCCAAAATTTATACGGTTTCCTCGTGCTTCGTATTATATGTACGTGCAAGCATGAACAAAAGATCTGATAGGCGGTTAAGATAGCCAACAACAATAAGTAGTTTCTTATTTATTTTAGGTTGATTTTGCATATACGCAACAATGTGTCGTTCAGCTCTTCGACACACAGTACGGGCAAGATGAAAAAAGACAGATATTTGAGTTCCTTGAGGGAGTATGAACTTCGAAAGAGGAGGAAGCGTTTTTGTTATTTCATCTATTTTTTTCTCAATAAGGGAAGTTTTTATATTATATCGGGTCAAGTCGATTCGGGCACCACTTACATATGCCATAATTCCGTGTAGCTGACCTTGAATATTACTCAGAAAGGCCACGTGTTGCTTGTTTGGGTGAAAAGAAATTACTATTCCTAAAACTGAAGAAAGCTCATCAAGCGAACCATAAGCCTCTACTTGCGGATTGGCTTTAGACACCCGCTTGCCTCCATAAAGAGAGGTTGTGCCATCATCGCCAGTACGGGTATATATAGACATTTTAACACTCAGAGTAACCGCATCCATAACATTTTTTACACCCTTCTTCATGGGCAAGAGATGCCTCACCGCAGGAGGGACACAGATCAAACAAACCCTTTGAGATGGGGGGTTGTTGGATAAGAGAGGCTTGAGTGACTTCTGTGATAAGACGTGGTTCTTCCTTTTTTTCCTCTTTTTTTGCGTGGTTTCCTATCCCATAATGCATGGAAAGTACTTTGGCTACTGCATCTGGAAGACTCCTAATTTTATCTTTTCCAAAACCAAGTGTTCTTGCTCCACCTATACCTTCAAGTTGGGAGACTATTTCCTGAACTCTTTGCATAGCTGGAAGATGAGAGGCAAATCGTAGAGCAAGAGATATCGTTCTTCCCAAACCCTCAGCCATGGCAGATATATCTGATCCGGGCTTGCTGATGTTGATAAATACTTCAAGCGGCTCAGGGGGAGTTCCTCCATTGGTATTGATGGTTATAAATGCAACACCAACAGGAGTATTGATGCGGTAGGTAGAACCATGCACTACCATGGGGCGCGGTTTTACACTATATTGTGGCGTAGTGGGCTTTTTCTCTTCTTCTTTTTTATCTATGCGTTCCAAAACCCCTGCGCGTGATCCTTCTCTCATATATGCTATACCTTTGAGGCCTTGTTTATATGCAATACTATATAAACGTTTTACGTCTTCAACCGTGTGTGACTTTGGGGCGTTAACAGTTTTTGAGATAGAGGCATCGACATATTGTTGTATTGCGGCTTGTACAAGAATATGATCCTCGGGGGTAAGTTCGTTGGCAGACACAAACCATTCTGGCTTTTTCAATTTGCCTTCCTTTACTTCCTTCTCATGTTTTTTTAACCATTTATCATATAAGTGGTGACGTAGTACGTGTTCACCAAGGCGATCTTTTCTTATAAATTCAAATTCAAATACCGGTTCAATACCGGATGTGGTATCGGCCATAAGAGAGGTTGACCCAGTTGGCGCCTGCATAAGAAGGATAGAGTTACGAATCCCTGTTTGCGTGATTCCTTTTTTGATATCTTCGGGAAGTTGTTCGATAAATTTACCTTTTATATATTTATTTTTTTCAAGTTTAGGGAAGCTTCCTTTCTCCGACGCTACCTCAACAGATGTTCGGTAAGCCTCGTCTCGAATAAGTTTGTAGACTTTATTGATAAAGGTGATGGATTCTTTAGAACCATAACGCATGTGAAGTTTGATAAGCGTATCACCAAGCCCCATGGTGCCAAGACCGATTCGTCTTTCACCCTCAAGTTGTGTCTGGCGTATTCCCTCAAAGAAATATTGGTCCATATCAATTACATTATCCTGGAAACGCACTCCTGCACGCACGACTTTCTTTAAGCCTGAAAAGTCAAACTTTCCTTTTTTGTCTATATTATTGCCTTTTACCAGAGCTGAAAGGTTGACAGATCCGAGATTACATACGCCCCATGGAGGAAGACCTTCTTCACCGCAAGGATTCACACAGTTTATCCTGTTCCAATACCAGTTATTATTCATTTTATTATAACGTTCCATAAAAACCACACCCGGTTCCGCTGATTTCCATGCTGCCTCTGCTATTAAATCCCAGATTTTTCGTGCCTTTACAACCTTACGTACAACGATCTTTTTCCCTAGTTTTTTCCACTCTTCAAGATCACCATTCCATTTGTCATCGTATTCAGGATCGCTGGTGTCAGGAAAAACAAGCGGCCAATCAGCATCTTTATCTACCGCCTCCATAAACGTATCAGATATGCAAAGAGACAGATTAGCTCCATTGATACGGTTTAAGTCTTGCTTGACGGTTATAAACTCCTCAATATCAGGATGCCAGTCCCAAAGCATAAGCATGAGAGCTCCACGACGGGTGCCTCCTTGTTGAATAATGTCTTTTGTCGCTACAGAAAAAAGTTCAGCCCAGTTTATGGGGCCTGAAGAAAACCCATTTACTTTACGGACTCGTGATCCTCGGGGACGAAGGGATGAGAGATTTATTCCGACACCGCCACCTCTGGCCATGATTTCAACCATCCGTTTTAAGGTTTCCAAAATACCACCTCGAGAATCTTTAGGGCTTGGTATCACAAAACAATTGTAAAATGTTACTTCAAAACCAGTACCTGCTCCAGCAAGAATTCGGCCACCTGGAATATATTTGAAATCCTTCATTGCCTCATAGAATTCTCTCTCCCACTTTTTCTGATGTTCTTTTTTTTCCTTAACCGAGACTGCTTTTGCGATTCTTTTCCACATCTCACCAGGCGATTTTTCCAAAGGAGCGCCTTTTTTATCCTTAAGTGAATAACGATCAAGAAAAACCTTTTCTGATATGCCGGCGAGCTTCATATAAATAATGAACTAATAATGTATCCAACTTTACATCAATTTTTTAACCTCTTTCTCAACATCGTCGATATCTACAAATCTTTTAAAGACCGATGCAAATCTGATGTATGCAATTTTATCAAGTTCTTTTAGTTTTTTTGCAACCCATTTTCCAATCTGGTTGCTTTCAACTTCGGTCTTGTCCATATTTTTCAGCTCTTCCTCAACCCCAAGGACGATCTGTTCTATCTGTGCAGCAGTAATTGTCGTTTTTTCACACGCTTTAAAAAGCCCCCTTCTTAATTTATCCCGATCAAATCGTTCGCGACGACCATCATGCTTGATAACAAAAATGGGCAACTCTTCAAGCCTTTCATAGGTCGTAAAACGCTTTAAACAATTGGGACAACTTCTTCGTCTTCTTATCGCCGTTCCATCCTCAGATGGTCTTGTTTCGATGACTTCGGTGTCGGTGTGTTTGCAAAAAATACAAAACATATAGGTTGTGCCATTAAAACTTTAGAACACCACTGATAGGTTTACAAGAGGTCAAAATATAAACAAAATATATCAAGTTACTATGGTAGCCTCAAAACAAAAAAGCAAAGTGTTTATCAATAAATAAATTGAACGATAAAGAGAGGACCGACCTATACAGAAGTAAAAAAAAATAGAAAGACCACAATATTCTTGATGATCAGTCAAAAATTTTTGCTTAATTGATGAGCGTTTTATATTATGTATGAAGCTTTGTACGTGGAGTTTTCTGTTATCATATAGATTATGGATGCTTATATACTTGACACAAACCTTTTTTTCAATATGGAAGAGGGAATGGATTTGGGTGGTAAGACAGAAGAGGTCGTTGTCTATATAACTAAAGCTGCAAAAGAGTTGAAAAAAAATCAACAAACCCAGTTTTATATGACACCTCGAATCGTTGAAGAATTCCTGAGTTTTTTTGAAAACAAAGAACAACCATTTCTCAAAGAGTTCCTTGCCCAGATCATAATCCAATCACCGACTATAAACACACTTCTTTTCCCAGCACAGGTTTTCTATCTTTTAATAGATGACATACGGGGGAGAAGCTATCGGGGGCTTCGTGTCGGGGAAGAAGAGATACAGAAAGCGGGGATTCTCATGCAAGGAAGGGGAACTCTTTCAAAGAAAGAATTTGAAATGACCATAGGTGAGGTAGTAAAGAAATTTCGAGAAAGATATCGTCAAGCGACACGAGTCGGGTTCTTGGACAGCCTCGCAGACCTTGACATCATCATGCTTGCAAAAGAGATAAATGGAGTTTTGGTATCAACAGATGAAGGCGTTTTACACTGGGGGCGAATATTTGGTGTCAAAGAGATGCCTGCGCGTGCGTTTGGTTCAAAGATGAGGGAGAAACTGCCTTTTTGACATGATCTTCTTCATCCGGGACAAGACTGGATAAAAAATCAACGACTTTGTCAGTAAATCTTCTGGGAGGCTTCTCCATATACATTAAGTGCTTAGTAAATAACTCAACAACCTGTTGTTTAATATTTTCATTTGGCACAATTAAATATGCGTGATAAAAATAAGGAGCATGGCTTACTACTGTCAAGACATCAAACCCAAACTTTTTAGTAAAGTAAAAATGAGATAAGACCTCCCATCGGAGAGTTATCCCTGTTGTTTCGATCCCGAAAGTCGTCACATAGTGTTCGACCTCAGGAGGTGGAGTAACGGTCAAAACATAAAACAGGAAAACCAAAGTAAGAATAGGTATAAGTAAAATTCGATCGCCAAAGAAAAAAACAATAAGCGAAATAAGAAGAGATAAGGCAACATAGAATCGTAAGATATTCTTACTTCGCTTTTTATATGCACGAAGTGGCGCCTTCCAAGAAAAGAGCCTTTGAGGATTTTCTTTAGTAATATTTGAACTGCCTTCCATATATCTATTTTTCTTTATTTGATGTTAAAAGTCAAATAGAGTTGAATTTTCTATCCTATAATGTTATAATATCAACATGGAACAATTCAATAAAGCGATCTCATTTGTCTTAGGTTTAATCGTCGTTGTTATCTTCCTTGCTGTTGCAACCGGAAAAATTAACCTAAAAGGCACAAAACTTCCTTTTTCAAAAGGAGCGACTCCAACAGGAAAATCTATTGTAACTCCATCTCCAAAAGCCCCCCTCTCGGGTCAGACAAGCTACACACAAAAAAATAACGTTATTCCAACGACAAAACCATCTTCAGACGCCTTTAATCGTAGATATAACACGACCACTCCCTCAACTATACCAAGCACGGGTCCAGCTCTTTTATTGCCACTTGCCGTATCGTCACTTCTTGGAGGATCTTTCCTTCGCAGAATGGGAAAAAAGAAATAAGCCTGTTCTAATTAAACCCAGGTATCCTGAGGATTTTTGATCCAATAAGGTTTACTATAAAGACAGAGCTTAAGGCAAAAATAAGTCCTACAACAGAACCTATAATTACACGTCTCCCATAGTTTAATCGTTCAGGATCAGCTTGAGAAGTCAAGACAAGAAATGATCCATATAAAAGATATAAAAATGCAATTCCTCCTGTTATGCGAAACACAATCAGGTCAAATAGTGCCTGTACAAAACTGGACGCGCCAGTTGCTCTTGTATCTTCAAATACGTCTCCTCGTGCATTGAGACAGCCAAGCATCGTGTACTGTCGTCCGACAAACGGGGTAGGAGGCATTTTGGTGTCTTCACTAACCAACACTGTCTCACATCCTGTTGGTTCAGGTATGGTGCCTGTTGGATATAGACTGGGATACAGACATTTTACACACGCTTTCCAGTTACCAGGGGCTTTATTTACCGTTCCTTCAATACAGGATGGATCGTCCCCATTTACTATGTCTGGACAATAACCACATGCATCACAAGTGACATATCGGGCAGCATGCGTTAATGTAAATAAAGAAGGTATATAAAATACAGATAAAAGAAAAAAGGCCATAATGATGAAGATGCGTTTCATATATATTTTTCAGTATATCAAACCATTTGTTCATGTGGTAAGGTGCGACGTAAATTCGTATAATACTTATATGAAAAAGGCCCTCATTATTTTTTTCATAATCTTTATATCTCTTTTTATGGTCTCCGTTGTTGCGCAGGCTGACCAACTTGATGATGTTACCAAAGAGCTTGAAGATGTAAAGAAAACATTTAATGAAATAAATAGCGCAAACCAGACAAATGAGGCGACCTTAAATAATTTAAACAAACAGTTAACAAGTATTAAAGGCAAAATAAATACCCTTGAACGTGAAATCGCAAAAAAACAAGAAGAGGTCGATGAGGGGGAAAAAATATTAACCTACCAGAAAAAATTACTTGATGAACGGGCGCGGACATATTATAAAAATGCAGGCAAAAACACCTTTTCTTTCATGGCTCTTTTATTGTCTGACAACCTTTCTGTTTCCCTGCAGAATTTTTTCTACCAGAAAACTCTTGTAGATGAGGATAGAAAATCAATCATAAAAATAGTTATGTATATAAAAAATATTGAAGACAAAAAAATCTCTCTTGAGAGTGAGACAAAGCGTCTGGCAGTATTAAAGGAGGATGTAGACAAACAGTCGCAGTTTCTCTCAGGTGAGGTGGAAAAAACAAAGGCTGTCTTGGGTGAACTACAAAGCAAAATCGCCCAACTGACCTCAAGACAACAAGACCTTATTGCGCAACGCCAAGCTGCACTCAATATTCCGCGCGCTGCTGGAACAAGTATGGGTGGGTGTGTAGATGATCGAGAAAAAGATCCGGGGTTTAGTCCACGATTTGCATTTTTCACTTTTGGTGTTCCAAACAGAGTGGGTTTAAATCAGTATGGGGCATATGGTCGTTCAAAAGCAGGACAGAATGTTGAAGATATTTTACGAGCATATTATGACAACTACGAATTGAAGAAAGATTATGACCAGAACATCACCATAAATGTTGAAGGAAAACAATCTCTCAACATTGAGGATTATCTCAAACATTTAGGAGAGATGCCTGAAGCATGGGGTAATGATGGGGGTTTTGAAGCTCTTAAAGCTCAAGCCGTTGCTGCGCGTTCATATGCTCTTGCATATACTAATAATGGAGCAGGTTCAATCTGTGGGACAGATCATTGTCAAGTATTTTTAGATAACGAAAAAGGAGGGAAATGGAATGAGGCGGTTGAAGCAACACGAGGCTGGGTTATGGTGCAAGGGGGCAATCCCATCAAAGCATGGTTTTCATCAACACACGGGGGTATCGTATTTTCAACTGGAGAAATCGGCTGGTCAGGAACAAGTTGGACCAAACATGCATCAGACACACGTGAGTCAGCAGGCAACATAGCGGACCTTCGAGATAGTGATAAAGCTTATGACAAAGCTTCACCCTGGTTTTATTGTGATTGGGGATCACGATCTGAATATAATAAAACAGCATGGCTTACATCAGGGGAAGCGGCAGATATGGCAAATATTATTATGCTTGCACGGCGTGATTCTTCAACCGCAGAGAATCTTTACCAAGTGGATAAACCAAACCCTGCAGGTAAAGAAACATGGGATCATGAAAAAGTGAAAAGCGAGTTGCGCAATCGAGGAGGGACACCATTTAATTCTATAAGTGAAGTATCTATATCAGCTGACGTTGGAGGAGGACGTACAACAGGTATCACATTTTCCGGAGACGCAGGTTCACAGAGTTTTGATGGTTCAGAATTTAAAAATTTCTTTAATCTTCGCGCTCCAGCAAACATCCAGATTGTTGGACCACTGTTTAATGTTGAGAAGAGGTAAGTCGGTTGTATCCCAACTGCAGTGTACTTGTCACCCCGATTGTTAGGATAAAAAATCCTATCCAGTCAAACTGTACTTTGATAAATGCCCGTAATACATAGATTACAAGTATATGGATAAAATAAATCGTGTATGAGTACTTGCTAAAAAAATGAACAATTGAGCCGATAACTGAGAAAATGTTTGATTTCGATAGAACATACAATATGTTCACGCAAAAGAGACTGTATGCAAGATGATATATGTTAGGTGGATACTTATTTCCATACATACGGAGGGTATGGTGGAGTGAGTTTTCAAGGTATTGGCGAGAAACCATAAATGAAACAAAAAATAATACCGTTATGCCTAAAAACATTCCTTTGTTTTGACCAATACGGTCGACAAAAAGAGTATAGATCATGACAAGCGACCACGGTAGCCACATGATCAAGCGAAAGTAAGAAAGAGGTGTGTATTTGAGGAATATAAAAGAAAAGGCTATCGCAACTATTGTATATATATACAATACTGTTTTATGGTTTTTATGAAGATAACCAAACCACGGCATGAGTATCGTAAGCTGGACAAATAAAAGAACCAACCAATTAAATTCGATTCCTCCGGTAAGTGCAAGATTTTGGAATAGATAAGTATATGTTACTTTTTTGGGTTGGTTTAAAAGCAGTAAAAAGAAATGTCCGACTAAAAAAACATAATAAGGCATAAGTAATCGATAGGTTCTTTTTTTAAGATATTCCCAAAACTCAGTCAAGGTTACCGTATTACTTTTTTGGTAAAAGAGATAAGAAGAGCAAAATATAAATGCAACAACAGCAAACTGACTTAATTCAAGAAGGGTAAATGCGACCCTATCTTTTAAAAAATATGTATTGGTATGGATAAGGATCATCACGATAATCGATATACCTCGAATATCATCAATTACACTCAAACGGTTGCCGTCTTTTTCGGATGCCATGATACTATTATGCCAAATATAACTCCCATGAGAAGCCAATTTTGCTGCAGCGTGATCCAATAGTGATCGTTTAGTCCTGTAAGACAAATCGCAAGGACAACAAAGAGCGCTGATGCATCCTGTTTATATTTTTTAATGAAGCGTATAAAAAAGAACAACGCTATTACAAATATAACCAAACCAGTCTCTGCGGCAAAAAGAAGAAAAATATTGTGTACGGGCTGCAGAAAAAAATAAGGATATTTGATGGGAAAAGAGTGAGATGCTAAAAGATAGTTGCCTAGGCCTACACCGGTTAGGGGTGATTTTGCAATGATGATAAGAGATTCTTTTAAAAGAGTAACACGTTTTTCCAAACTTGCAGGATCGGTTTGAGCAAACATAAAAACAGCGGCAAGAAAAATGGGGAGACTCAAACGTGCAAGACTACAGATTTTACATGAAAACCTTTCCCGGATCGTATACCAAACAGTCAGTAAAACATAGGTGAGAATGGCATTTTTTGAAAATGAAAGAAAAATAAACAGAGAACAAAAAAATATAACGGCATATTTAAGAACAGTATTTGTAATCTGTTTATTAGTAAGGAAAAAAACGTAGATTAAAAGAAAAAAACCAGCCAGGGAGTTTGGGTGAGAAAAGGTCCCGTATGGTCGAAGTATCGTTATATCCTGCATCGTCGCTTTTGCTATACCAAACATGGAAAGCGACATATATCTCTCACCAAAAAAATACCACATGCCCTGAAGAGAATGCTTAGTGATAAACTGCGTTATAACAAGGGGAGCTTGGAAAAAAACCGAGCAAGCAAATCCGGCAATTATGCTTTTTTTGTTTTTTGCATATCCCTCTTGAAAGATAGCGCATATCGTACATAGTTCAACAAGCTTCAATATACGATATAAAAAAAGAGGGACTGAGATGGCATATATTCCGGTGAAAGAAATGATAAACAAAAAGAAAAGAACGCGTTTTGAACGAAAAAAGGAGAACACGGTCTTAAAATAAAGAACTGCAAGAAGGCATATAAGGATATCAGTAAGATAAAGAGTCGGGGCAAGATAATCTATACGTATGCCAGACAGATATGAGAAGCCAAGAAAAAAGTGTTTTCCTAGCTGAGAAGGTAGTAAAAAAGAAAGAAGAAAAAAAAGGGAGGGTATAATGTTGTCAAAAAAGCGTGGTCTGTTTTTTGTTTTCTTCATCTTTAAATATTTTAACAGTTCCGAACACACCGTCATACCCCGGATCAACATGTGCTTTGCGGGAACGGATAATCTCTATAGCTTGTCTTAATCTTTTCCCGCCAAATTTCTCAATTGCTTCAAAGGGAATTTTGAGGAGAATGTCAAACTCAGTCCCTAGCTCGCCCAGAGCTCTATGATAAGCTCTTTCAGCTTTTACCCCAGCTCCACCTTCAAGCTCCGCCATAATCTCAAGGAGAGGAATGATGGAGACGAAGGGCTTGCGCCTTTTTTCCTTATCATCAACAAAGGTGAGTCCGCTCTTGTTTTGTGCAAAAAGAAGGTCGCTGGATGACAGAGTACGGTTGGATAAATCTTTTACACGACTCTCAACACCGACTGTGAGCGGTTTGCCGCATACAGGACAGACCGTCCCTTTTTCAGCTTCCTCAAGCGGGCTGTACTTTACATTACATGCTCGGTGTCCGGTCCAGTGATATTTACCCTCTTCAGGGAAAAATTCGATTGTGTAGCCAATTTTTAATTTACTTTCGGGTCTTTGTTTTATTGCATCAGTTATATCACTATATGAATAGTCTGTAATGGACTGATTATTGGTTGATATAAATACCGTTGCCTCTCTTGCAAGCTTAGGTCCAGAATGAGCATCGGAAAAAGACAGTATGGATCGCGTTTCAAGTTCTTTGATCTGCCAGTTCATAATGGGGTCACTGGACAATCCTGTTTCTATACCATAGATATGTTTGGCCCCCTCAACTCCAAAACATTCTTCAACGGAGTTAAAACCCGATTTTGATCCGAAAAGAGAGAACCATGGTGTCCAGATATGAGCGGGAATAAGCATGATCTGGTTGTCGATTGCAAGAAGCATTTCAAGCAGATTAAGTGAAGATATTCCAGTGATAGGTCGACCATCAGCCATAAGGTTTGCACCGCGGCGAATAAACTCCTTGTTTACTTTTTCAGCGACTTGGATAGAGGGAGAGAATACCACATTGTGAACTCTGCGTGTTGTGCCACCTTGAGAGTAGATGCTTGAGATCTCGGTTGTAAGCATAAAGCGGACTTTATGTTTTTGTTCGGGAAGAGGTTTTTTTAGCTCATAGATCCCTTCAGATGTTTGGTATAGATGGTTGCTAATCTCTCTAAACCAAATAGGATGTGTCCAGTCACCTGTTGACACAAGTCCTATTCCTTTTAAAGAAGCCCACATGCCAATACCATGAAGATCCATTTTTTGTGACACGGCGCGGGAGTATTTCGAGTGAATATGCAGGTCTGCAATGATTTGCATAGAGTTATTTTAGCATATGATACAATATATCCTATGGATACAAACAGCTATCTTCTTGTTATAGCGGGTATAATCGCAATCATTATTGAACTGCTTCTAGGTGCGGCTACGGGGTTTGATCTTCTTATCATCGGGATTATATGTATCATATCGGGAGTATTGGGAATAGTTTTTCATTCGTTTCTTTTTGCCCTTGGCTGTGTCATTTTTCTCTCATTTCTTTATATATTTATTGGACGGAAATACGTCAAAAACTCCCTTGCCATAGATACGAAGAAAACAAATATTGACAGCATCATTGGCAAACGGGGAGTTGTAGTAAAAAAAATCCAGATACATCATCCAGGTCAAGTAAAGGTAGAGGGTGAAACTTGGCGAGCAGAAGCTGATAAAAATATAGATGTTCATACCGAGGTAATGATTCAATCAGTGACCGGTATTACTTTAAAAGTTATTCCTGTGTAAAACAGGCACATATATGATTACTTTTATTTTCATCATAGGGGTTGTCTTTGCATTTATCACTCTCATTTCTTCAGTTAAGGTCATCAATCAAGGAGAAAAAGCCGTAGTATTGCGACTGGGTAAATTCAAGGCGGTTGCTGAACCGGGCTTAAATCTCATTCTTCCTTATATCGAAACGATGATCAAGGTAGATGTGCGTGAAAGGGTAATCAATGTTGAACCTCAAAAAGTCATCACCAAAGACAACGTAACCGTGACTGTTGATGCGGTCATCTATTACAAAGTCGTTGATCCGGTAAAAGCAGAGTTTGAGGTGGAAGATTTTGATACGGCGGCAACGACCCTTGCCCAGACCAATCTGCGAAACGTAGTGGGTGATAAATCACTTGATGAGACATTAACAGCACGAGACATCATCAACACGAACTTAAGAGATGTGCTTGATGAGGTTACTCATAACTGGGGCGTAAAGGTAACGCGAGTTGAGGTGCAAAAAATAGATCCTCCAGCTGAGATTACCGAGGCAATGAGTCTTCAAATGAAGGCTGAACGGGAAAAAAGAGCTTCGATCTTACAATCTGAAGGTATAAAACAAAGTCAAATTCTGGAAGCAGACGGACGCAAGAGCGCTGAGATCTTAAGAGCAGAAGGTGATGCACAAGCAAAGATTCTTCGCGCCAATGCTGAGGCAACCGCAATACAAAAACTTGCCGAAGCAGCAAATAAATACTTTGATGAAAAAGCCCAGATTTGGAAGAAACTCGAGGTGGCATCGGTTGTGCTTGCAAATAATGCGAAGTTTGTCATCCCTACATCTTCAGACATCGTAAACGTCCTTAATCTGGAGGGAGACAAGTCAGATGTTATTCCGATGAAAAGAAAATAATGAATACATATTATCGCGAGAAGCAGTTTCTTGCCATAGTAGATCGAAATGATAACATCATCGGTAAGCAAGAAAAATGGGAAGCGCATAAAAAAGGAGTTCTCCACAGAGGTTATACTGCAATTTTGACTTATCATAACGACGTAGTTCTTCAACACCGCAAGCATCCCTTATTTAACGGTGTGTTTGATATGACCTTTTCTTCACATCAGTTGTATCAAAGTGATTCTTTACAAAGCGATGAAGATGCTTTAAAGGATGGGTTGTTGCGGGAATGGGGGGTGGATATGAAGGAGATCGTTAGCAAACCAAGGCTTATCGATAAGATCTATTACGAAGCGCATGACCCAAAAAGCAACTACATAGAACATGAGATAGATTATATTTTTCTTGCAGAACTTAAAGATGTTCCGCATCCCAACCTTCAATTTGCATATGGATATGAGTTAGTCGCAAAAAAAGAGATAAAAAAACGAATTTATGAGCTGACAGCAAAACCTGCCCCATGGATAGAGGAATTCTTCAAACGAAGAGCTATTGGAGAACTTTTTGCTATCTGATATAGTATAGATATGAGAAAGTATCTCGTTCCAATTACCGTCACACTTCTTATTATTGGAGTTGTGGTGTTACTACTTCGACAGAATATAAACAGTAAAAAAGACACATCAGGATCTTCCAAAAAGAAAGCTATTCCGCTTTCATATATTCAGCAAGCCGAGTCAATCATCTCATGGCTTGATACGGAGCGGATTGAGGAAAATAAAACCTATGCAGAAAGACAAGCATGTGACACAAAAGGCAATTGTAGAAAGCTATATAAAGACCATCGTCTTGGAGCACTGGTCATCTGGGCAGAAGCCGAGCTATACAAAAAGACAAAAAACGAGACTTTAAGAGAAAGAATGAATAATGACATGGATATTTATTTGGATCCAAAAAAAGTTTTGACAATTCAACCGTATCTGTGGCACTGTCGTTTTTTGCTTGATATGGCTGACGATCCATTGTGGCTTCCAGAAAAAGATAAGCTTAACAAGCTTTGTGATAGGGGAAGGTATGGGGTAATCACGAGACAGTTTAGTTCAAAGACAGAACAAACAATACAAGAGATAATAGCCAATCTATCACAGGGCAAAGAACCACTCCTATATGCAGATGGCTTTCATTATAATCCAAAGCTTTTGACCAACTTCGCAACACAAACATCTGAGTTTGCTGCAATGTATCTCTATGAACCGAAAAAGAATTTTTATGAAGATGCTTTTGTCATGTATCTCACAGCTCTTGAGGAATATGCCGAAAATAAAAAAAGCGGGGCTGATCTATCCATGCAGGCGCCGTACCTTACTGTTGCAACGATTGATATGTATCGCATGACAAGCGATAAACGGTATCTAGGCTTTGCGGAAATCCTATTTAAAAATCACATCGATACTAAGCCGTGTGATGATCCAAAAAGCTGTGTTTTAAGTATGTTTGCGTATCGTCAGATGCACGCAATAGAAAAAAAGCCAGAGACTCTAGATAAGCAAAAAGAACGAGCATCATATATGTATGATAATTATTTTGATAGAGAAGGTATAGAGGGCTATGTGACAGGGAGAGGAAGCGTTCGTTTTCTTCAAGATGGTTGGATGGTGTATGATACTGCAACTAATGCGTTACTGGCAGGATTACTTGTTGCGTTATAATAGAACATAACTCATGATGACTATAAAAAAAGGAATTATTATCACACTATTTTTTTCTGTTCTCTTTGTTGTAGTAAGTGTTTTGTCTAATCCTAAAAAAACATATGCGACAGAAAGTTGTAGAAGCGAACCTTGTTGTGATCCCAGCGTACCTGGATCAGGATATTATGTGGGATGCGGTGATGGGTGTAAGTGTGAAGATGAGTTAGCAAATGAAATGGGAGTATGTGAAAATATTGCGTGTCCTCGATGTATACCTGGGGATTGTCCTCCTGGTTGGGATGAGGGTGCGTGTGGACCAGGTGAGAGCAATTGCTACGATAAATCATTTGAGTGTACATGCGGGAATGCAGAAACTGTTTGCAAAAAGTATACGGGGCCATCCAATACTCCTCCTCCCACTCAGCCTCCGACCGTGACGTCTCCACCTACAGAAACTCCGCCTCCAACAAGCACTCCTCCTCCTTCTCCGACTCCCATACAACCAACAGAGATCATCGAATTTCCACTTCCATCTCCAACGGTCTTCTCTCAAAAGGCAAAAGACCCCATAACAAGACAAGACGCCCAAAGCTGGATCTGTCTTGATACTATACCGTGTGCAACCGGAGGGATTACCTGTTCAGGAGGTGACCCACAACACCGTGTAAGAATCGCAAACAAAGAAGAAAATAAGCTTGTTCCAAATAAAGAAACGTATATTTTTGAATGTTTAGAAACTCCTCAAGGATATCGATGCACAACAGGCAATAGAGCGCTTGATCAAGAACTTATTGGTGCAGACTACCTACCCGATCTGTCAAGCACTTATGGGTATCAATTTATCGCATATACCGATACACAAAATCAGTCCATTCTTCAATCTGTGCCAGAACAGGTGATAAAAAGCGACAGCGAAGGAAATATTGGGCCCTTAGAATGGGAAAGCTATACCTCAATCCAGGTTGGGCGAGTCATGATGTCGATGCAGTCGCTTCTTGATGGGGAAGACATATATGGTAAACAAAAGACTCAAAAACTTGGTACGTTTGGCGACATTGAGGAAGAAGCGGAGACGATATGTGTTATGATCAAATGGGATCCGCATGGTACAATCTATAACCTTGCCGACTTAAAACCAATATCAGGAGTCAAAGTGACACTGCTTCGCAAAGACACGACCAACGTATTTGCACCGGTTAATAGCAAGGATATATTTGGAGGCTTAGAGAATCCAATGATGACCAAAGAAGATGGAACATATGCCTTTTATGTACCAAACGGAACCTATAAACTCATTCTGGAAAAAGAAGGGTATGAACCGTTTTTTAATATAGCTAGCCTTGATGAAAAGATACGCACCGCCTATCCTCATACCTATGATGGAGGAGAGATTATCACCAATGGGCGGCTTGAGTTACGCAACGTTGCTATGAGAAAGATAACGATCATAGACACATCTTTAAATTTCATAAAGCAGCTAATACAAACGGTTGGAAATAGTTTGAAATAATTCTTCTCCTTTCATCTGATACAATCTTTTTATGAAAATCATCAATCGTGCATTCCATCGCAACTATGAAGAACTTGAGAAATTTGAGGCGGGTATTGTACTAACCGGCAATGAAGTTAAGTCCATCCGTGAGGGTCACATGCAACTTGATGCAGCATTCGTAAAGATGATGGGTGATGAAGTATATCTTATCAACGCAAACATACCAGGATATGAGTATGCGGATAATAAAGACTATGATCCCAAAAAAACACGAAAACTGCTTCTACACCGCAAAGAGATTTTAAAACTACAGATTAAGTTGGGACAGGGAGGCAGATTGACAATGGCACCCATTTCTTGTTATAATAGAGGTCGTCATATCAAGCTAGAGATAGCATTGGCACGACCAAGGAAAGATCTTGAAAAAAGAAAGATTGAAAAAGGAAGAGACATAGAACGGAATCAGAAAAGAGAGATGAAAGAGTATATGAAAATTTAGTCCTCCTTCGCTCAGGTTCGTCTCGTGGTCTACGTCCACGCAGTCGAATCTTTGCTTTGGAAGGACGCAAGTACACGTAAGCTTTTTATAAAAAACCTAAAAAGCTAACGTGTTCTAGCGGGGATGCAAGGCATCGACGAGGAAATTGCACTTTTACAAACGGCGAGAGAGGTATCTATACCTTGACCCTCGTAGCCCGCAAGGGCGAAGTGGGTCGTCAAATAGAAAAAAGATAACTGCTAATTCATTTAATATGAAAAAAGCAATGCAACCTTTAGCCGACGTTTTTGAGGAAATGCAGGCAGCAATGTTTGCACCTTCAAAATATGCGTTCGCAATGAATGCATAAGTTTGCAAAAGGTTTGCTAACCTCTTTGTAGTTTCTCCTGGTTCAACTATAAAAGAGGGTTAAACCAACCGGGATAGAGCAAACTGGCTTTTTCAGTCAGCCGGGGAGTTCGAATAAACCCTTAAACTGACAGTTCGAAAACGTCTATGTGTTCTACGTTTCGGACTGGAGTAAAGACACTTTATCTCTCGCTAAACGTTTATAAGGGTGTTTCCCCGGACCCGGGTCCAATTCCCGGCATCTCCACACTCCGTCCCGACAAACTGTCGGGACTTCGCGTGGTAAACCATACTCTAAGATAATCAAGCGCTTTGATTTTCAATATAGGAGTGTGCCCCTAACGTAGTTCCGTCTTGACGGAACGAAGTGGGGCCTTAATTATTTCACTTTGTAGCATATAGTCCATTGACAAAATATTTCATTCACATTATTTTGATTCAATGTATTATGTATATGTTTTACAGTTAAAAGACGGATCTTTTTATATTGGGTTTACTTCAAACCTTAAAAATAGAATTATTTATCATGATCAAGGATTGGTGCCTTCGACGAAGAACTATCGACCGGTTTCACTAGTTCATTATTCAGCTTTTTTAACCCAGAAAAAAGCAACTGATTTCGAAAAATATCTCAAAACCTCATCAGGTTTTGCCTTCAGAAATAAAAGACTTATTTAAACAAACCCCGGGGTTATTTTAGTTTTTATACCATGTTGTTACCGGTTGTTTACCTCGCCTGTTTTATACTCCATTTATTACAAATTATCTTAACAACTTTATGCAAAACAGAAAGAAAATGGCATTAATTTTAATAGTGCTTGGATTTTTTTTTATCTTTTCAAAGTTTAAGCCTTTTATATATCACATAAAAGTTCAACAGCTATCTCCTCCCGTTCATAAAACGATTAAGCAAGGGTTGTCTACATTGTTTACCGGAGCGTATGCGGGGCTGACTGTTGAGGCAAAGTTAGGAAATGACAAAATAAATTCCAACAAGGGGATAGACTATCTTCTTGTTTCTTTGAAAGGGGATGACATGGGCGGAACGTCTCTTGGAACAAAACGGCTGCCGCTTAACCTATCAATCGTCATTGATCGAAGCGGTTCCATGAGTGGTGAAAAACTGGAGAATGTCAAAAAAGCAATTCTTCAAGCAGCAAAGCTTCTTGAGGAAGGAGATTTTGTGTCACTGGTGATTTATGATACTAATGTTCAAACACTCTATAGCGACCATTTTGATTACCGAAAATTTACCGGTATAGTTTCAGAAATCGAAAGCGGAGGATCAACTTATTTAGAGGGTGGGTTAAGGGAAGGCTTAAAAAATACTCAGAGAGTTCGATTTTTGAACTCTCCCAAATATCTTTCTCGCGTTATCCTTTTGTCTGATGGGCTGGCGAATGTAGGAGTTACTTCTCCTGACAAACTGGGGAGGATAGTTGAAGACAGTGTGGGGACAGATATAGTCGTATCCACAATCGGAGTAGGTTCGGATTATGATGAGAATCTTATGACGAAAGTAGCCATTGCCGGAGGAGGCAACTATTATTTTATGAGGGATGCATATGAGGCCGATGAGATATTTGCCGAAGAATTTGAAGGATTGGTAAAGACGGTTGCCACAGATATCGATGTCGAACTCGATTTTAATTCAGGCCTTGAATTAAAAAGAGCCATAGGATATAAGATGAAAAGCTCGCGTACGTTTTTACCCCATGACATGTATGTTGGTAAAACCTCAAATTATTTGTTTGAGATTGCCTCAGAAAACATAACGCCTCAAAAAAGTGAATTGGCAAAAATAAAGGTGAGCTTCAACAGCGTGAAAAGTGGAAAAAGAGAGATGATAGTGGTACCGGTGAATGTTGCCTATGTAGGTGAAGAGGTGAATCCGCTGCAGGATGATCGTGTGTATCAGGAATATATGGACATTTATTTGGCACAAGGACTGTGGCAGGTTGATGAGAGATTAGATAAAGTGAAAAATTTCGAAGCCGTTTCAATCATAACCTCACTTCTTCGTGAAGCAGAACAAGCAAATACCCGACTTAACGGAGTATATGATGATGAAGTAAAAGATCTAAAAAATAAACAAGACTACGTACAGAATCTTGGAGACTCCTCAGTCAAAGACAGTGTAAGCGGGAGATTGTTTAAAAAAGAAAATCAAGCGGTACAATACGACAAATTGTATAATAAGTAAAACCCATGCGTATTCTTTTAGTTGAGGACAACGTAAAGCTTGCTCGCAATATCGTCACAGTTTTGAAAAACAACGGCTATCTCATCGAATACGTAACTCAGGGAAAAGAGGCGCTTGAGAAATCGTATGATACTACTTTTGATTTGATCATCCTGGATCTTGCCCTTCCTGATATCGAGGGGAAAGATGTGTGTCGGAAGTTGAGGGAGGAAGGGTTTGTATCTCCCATTCTTATGTTGACTGCCAAGATTAATCTTGAGTCAAAGGTTGAAGGGTTAGATTGCGGAGCCGATGACTATCTTACCAAACCGTTTCTTATGGAGGAGCTTCTGGCGCGGATTCGTGCTTTGTCTCGAAGGCTTTCTCATCAAAAAAGCAGTGTGGTTAATATACAAAATATAACATTTGACCTTTCGTCTAAGTTAATCCATAAAAACAGGAAATTAATTAATTTAACCCCGATTGAAAAACGGTTGCTTGAATACTTGGTTTTAAACCGGGGTGAGGTGAAAACTTCGGGGGAAATCTATGAAAGTGTTTGGGGAAACAGTCCAGACCTTGATTTTTCATCAACACTCAAAACCCATATTTTCAGATTGAGAAAAAAAGTAGGCGAGGATCTCATACAAACCGTTACAGGATTTGGTTATATCGTACAATAAGGGGATGCATATCTTTACATCTGCCCGCCGAAAAATAGCTTTTTATATCTTATTCCTTGGTGGAACCCTTATCGTCGTAATGACATTACTTACAATACTTCTTATAAACATTGAAGCAACCAATCAAGCCCGGCTCAAACTAGAAAAAGCAATACGTAATGTAATAAGCGATTATCAAAGTGAGAATTTGAAGGAAGTGAACATGCAGTATCAAGGGAGAGCAAAAAGCATGACCAACATTTTTAAAGACAAGAAAGAATTCTTGAGCGATAAAACCACCAAGGAGCAAGTGGTTAAGGAAAAAGAAGCGGATATGTCACCCGATAACGGGCTTATGGTACTTAAGGATAATAAGCAGGTATATTCACGCGTCATTTTAAAGAATGGCGACATCCTATACAGTTCTGATCTTTTTGAAGACTATAACTTGAGTCCCGAACAGAAAGGGTTTATGACGATTGATATCGGCTCTTTGTGCATCAACGCAATTAGCTCTTCCATAACAACAGGGGAACAGGCGGGAAGTATTGTACAGGTTGCTCAATACTGTTCTTTTTCGTCTTCTCAACAAAGGTCTCTTTTTAAGAAAATCATTCTTACGACATTAGTACTCCTTGTCTTTACCTATTTTTTGAGTTTGAAAGTAGCCGGAAAGCTGTTGAAACCTCTGGAAAAAGTCACCAGACAAACAAGGCAGTTTGCAGAAAACTGCTATCATGAATTGCTTACTCCCATAACGGTTGCGATGACGACGATTGAGGCAACAAAAAGTTCAAAAAAATATAAAAGCGGAATTGATTCGGTTGAGGAAGATCTGCGTGGTGTATATCATTCGCTTCAAACATTGAATCAACAGGCGACCCTTGAAAGCAACGCTTTGCAATCTCATCCAACCAATATGTCGCAAATGCTTAAAGAGTTGACAGAATCATTCAGACAAAGAGCCCAAGAAAAAAATATAAGTATTAATACTGATGGAATAAAAAGGGATATCTATAAAAACATAGAAAGAAACAGCGTCAAGATTATATTTCGTAATCTCATAGAAAACGCGATTAATTACTCGCCATATAATAGCCAGATTTTCCTCAAACTGGACGAAAAAAGCCTACTTATCCAAAATACTGTTGAGGATCCCTTATCAATCCGTACCACGTCATTTTTTCAAAGAGGATACCGGGGGGAGAATTGCGGTGAGGTAAAAGGGCATGGATTTGGACTAGCTATCGTAAAGGATCTTTGTGAGTCCTATCGTTGGCAACCTTCGGTTAATCTTGTAGGAAATATACTGCAGACAATCATACGTTTTAACTAGGAACTATCTAAGGAAGAAAAGAATTGTTTTATCCGAGAGAGTTGTTTATTTTATATACCTCGATAGTAGATAAAAAGAGAAATACCGATGAAGAATAAGCCTTTGAGGATAGACCAAAGTATGGGGTGGCTTACGATTGTTTCTGAGGTTGTCTTCATTTTTTTCATGACAGCATAAGGGCCCATCCCGCGGAAAAACCATGCATCCACGGTTGAAGGAGTCCCAATGATCTTCTTTACTTGATTGATGGCAAAAAATAAGTTGCCTATAAATCCAAAAAGAGAGCTATAGTCAAGAAAGATAAGTCCGGTACTGTCTTGATACATCACATCCTCTGAGAAGATATAACCCGGCATTCCACGACCAATCGCATTACCCGTTAAGCGGATACTTGTTCCGCGAATTGGTGAAGCGTAGGGGTTACGCATTTGATCCAATATGGTTGTTTGTTTTTCAGGTTCTTGGGGGAATCGGTACATGGTTTGTATAAGTATGCCGATACCGATACCAGCGGGTATCCAGACAAAACCAAACAGAACCATTAAGAGAATGCTTAATAATAGGGGCGCATAATAGATGACGACCCCTTGCATAAAGTCCATATACATAACAGATTTATTGATTTTCATCTTTGAAGTTGCGGCGTCTACATCATAGCTGAAAGGTTTCCCCTGTTTTTTTGAGATAGTTGAGAGGTTATCGATGCGTTTGCCTGTTAGGGGGTGAGTCGAATTAAGCTCAATTATTTTAGCCCAAGGGTTCACTCGATCAAAGACCATAACTTCAGCGATCCTTTCAGGATTCTGGTGGGTTATATAGGCGGTTACTCCAAGATGTTTTGCATTATTTACATCTATGATACCCAAATGTCTGGTGCTATGAAGAAGTCTTTTGGATGCGTCCGTATCAGGGGCAGCCACTATGCCATATGCGATTTTTATGAGTGCATTGGATAGATCTTGTGCAGATGCGGTTTGTGCAGCAAATGTATCTGCCATATACTCTCTTGTTCGGCTCAAAAAAAGAATAAGATAAATGCCAATGGTATAGAAAGCATATGCAAGAAGCGCGACTAATTTGATATTGCCTGATTTTTTACCCTTTACTCTTATGAGATGAGCGTATATTTCGTACAAAATCTGTACGATAGTACTTGCGATCATCATGACCACAAAATCACGATTTACTATGTGTCCCAGTTCGTGGGCGACTACTGCTTTTGTTTCTTGGGGTGATAGATAAGTGAAAAGTCCCTCAGTGAGAACGATACGGGCATTGTAACGCCCGGAGCCATAGGTAAAAGCTGTCGGGTTTTGATCATCGATAATGCCTATCTTAGGGTAAGGAAAACGATGTTTTGCACTTATAGATTGGATAAACTGTGACAGTTCTGGATATAGCTCATCCATCTCCTCCTTTTTTAGAAAGCGGACTTTATAAAAAAATCTATTCATGAGATCGGTAAGCCACGGGCTTATCAACCACAAGATGACATTGACAACGACAGTAAGTCCGATGGCAAGAAAGATGTTGAGATTTTGAGTGACTTGAAGAACAAGTATAATAATACTAAATAAAAAAGAGAAAAGGACTCCAAAAGTCAGTAGGGAGGCTGCTGCGAACATATAAACATATTATAACAGACCATTTTGCAATAATCTTTCTTCAATCTTTAATGTTGAGATATATAACTGCATGTTATACTACTATTATGAGATTGCTTAAAAATGTTTCACCAAACCTCCTATTTATCGGCATAGTTGTATTTATTAGCACAGCTCTTTGGTCCTATGCTTTTTTTACCAAGGAGATAAAAACATATAAAAATACGGTCTCAGTCATAGGTGTTGCGACAAAAGATGTTGTCTCAGATTATGCGGTATGGAGGATATCTGTTTCTCGAAAAAGCCTGGACCGGTCTGAAAATGTTAGAAAACTGACCGAAGATGAAAAAGTGATTCAAGCATTTCTCAAAGATAAAGGATTTACAAAAGATGAGATCTCATCATCAAAGATATCGGTGTCAACTATTTATAAACAGAATCCAAACGGTTACGGAGTGACCGATGAGGTCTCTTCATATGAAACGAAATCAACAGTATACGTAAGAACAAATAAAGTATATAAGGTTGATGAAGGAACCAATCTTCTTCGGAGATTTTGTGAGGAAAATAATATCGAACTTGCTGATGCATCCCCGGATTACACTTATTTAAATTTTGAATCAGAGAAGATCCCCCTTTTACAAAAGGCGATTGAGGATGCACAAAAAAGAGCACACGCTCTGGTCAATGCGACAAAAGGAGTATCGCGAACATCAATCGGGAAGATCTTAAGTGCAGAGCAAGGAGTATTTCAAGTCAATGGAGCAAATGACAACAGCGTATCAGACTACGGAAACTTTGATACCTATTCGATCCGCAAAACCATCCGTGCTACTGTCAGTGTAGAGTTTGCTGCAAATTAATTATCGGGGTTGTCCTAATTTCCCTTCATATATAATAGTTTCTTCATCTGTTCCATGAGGATAAACTGCAATTTTTTGTTGGGCATAGTTGAGCATAATCATGGCATAAGGAAAAAGAGCATCTAAATGAATACGATCTTCAGGAGTGAATGGTACGTAAATTTCATCGGTTATTCCATTTGCCCCTTGAATCTTCACACGTTGACGAGTATTTCTCTCAACCATTTTGTTGTTTAAGTAGTAAAGAAGTAATACAAATATTGTAGGGGAGTTTGATAGAAAGCGTTATGCATCACCGTTATGCATGTTTTTCCATATCGCTCTGAATAAGATGTCTTAAATATACTGATTTAGGAAGCTTTTTTTTACGTGATACTTTTTCAAGATAAGATGCGATTTCTGAGGTGATATAAAAGGTGAACCTACTATCAGCTGACCCCTGTGCATAGTTTATAAAATCTTCAATAATATCTTGTAGCGTTGTCAAAGAATACTTCTCGCAGATAACTTTTTCACTTGAATGGTGTACTAATAATGATGGAGGATCTCCTTCAGAGTAAAGAATAAGCACCGTTTTATTAAACTGTAGCGCAAGAGAAATCTCATATCCTACACTGATGCTAGGAAATGAAGCCTCAACTACCATAAAATCACAGCCGCCTATCCATTTTTCTAGATTGTCATGAAATTTCATCCTGTCCTCTCTTTTTTCAAGACGGATTTCTTCTTCTGTAGATTTGACGATGTGGTCTGATAAGACTTGATGATTCTTATCAAGAAGAATTTTAATGATTTTTAAGTAATTATGAAGATACTGTTTTTTTCCAACAATTGATGCAGTGAAATATACCTTCATATATGCTGTCATTATACTCTTTCTTAACTATATGTAAAATTATGTTGATCTATTGATTTCACAAATAATCGTATTTCAGAGACGATTATTGCTATAATTATTTTTTGAATCCTTATTGAGCCAAATTATGTATATATCAAAATATAAAGCAATAATATTTGATTTTGACGAGACGCTCGTTGCGTCTTATAAGGTAAAATGGGCGCAGCATCAAGAGACTGCAAAAAGGTTTTATGGGGTACATTTGACGGAAGAAAAGATCCGGAAATATTGGGGTATGCCATTTGAGCCGATGATAAGTATTTTTTATGAACATAAAGACGCGGCAGAGAATATGATGAAAAATTACCACTCACTTGATAAGCTTTATCACAAAAAACCTTATAAGGATGCGATCTCTGTCCTTGATTTTTTACACACAAAGTCATACTGGTTGGGTTTGGTTACTTCGATGACGAAGGAATCAGTTATTCAAGACATGCAAGAGTCGGAGATGCCATATAAAAACTTTGATTATATACAAGGGTCAAAAGACTCAGATCATCATAAACCAGACCCTCGGGTATTTGATTATCTGATCAGGAAACTAGAAAGAATCAATATCAAACGGGATGAGACGTTGTATGTGGGTGATGATATTCGCGACATGCAAGCTGCAATGGGCGCAGGTTTAGCTTTTGTTGCTATCCCAAACGGTCTTACCTCAAAGGAAGAGTTTATGAATAATAAAGCGATATGCATAGATACACTTTCTGATTTGATAGTATCTACATAGATTAGATATATATGATAAATAGCCTAAATAGATAGAAGAAGGTATAATAAACTATGAACAAAAAGCTTGGATTTATTTCGTTGTTTATCACCAGCGTTTTATTCAGTACTTACGGTATTTTCAGCCGTTTTCTCAGCAAGCAATTAACTGTTTTTCAACAGCTTTCATTCAGATACAGTATCGGTATTGTGATGATCCTCGTCATCATCTTTTTCATTAAAAAACAGTCATTTCATATCAAAAAATTCTTTAACCTAAAAATAGGTTTTTTTGCTCTCCTCATTCCGATATCCTTTTATTTTTTTATTAAGGCTTTCCTTGAATCAAAGCTATCGGTCTCAATCTCCGGATTTTACGCGGGTACCATTTTAAGCTCTCTCTTTATTGGGTATTTTTTCTTAAAAGAAAAAATTACTCACAATGGTTTAATGGGGTTTATATTTATCGTATTTGCATTTATCTTATTAAACAACCTAAATCTTCAAGAGATTACCAATATTGGTTTGATCTGGGGACTTATCTCAGGAGTCGCCTATGGAATGGCTAACTTTATTAAAAAGAATTCGGGTAAATTCTCAAAAGAAGAAGTTCTTTTGATCTTATCTACTTCTACAGCAGTCTTTATGCAGATTTTATCATTCGTCAATAAAGAAGCTTTACCTGTTCAGATTTCATCTATAACTTTGATAAATCTTTTTTTATTTGTAGCTGTGGCTCTATCGGCCGAGTACTTGACCATCTTAGGTTTTAGGAACTTCGATCTGTATCTGGGGTCAATTATACTTTCACTTGAGATAGTCTTTACCATTTTTGTTGGTATTATATTTTTCAAAGAGTTCCCAACGAACTTTGAATTGATTGGAATACTCTTTATCATAATCTCCGTTGTTCTGACCAATCTGCCTGTTAAAACAACCATGAAATATCGGGTGAAGTCGTGAGGAGGACTATCCCAAGAAGTGCGGTTACGATTCCATATATCTGTTGTTTGGTCAACGGATCTTTGAAGATGATATAAGACATAATGACAAACAGAATAGGAGCAGCGCTTGCGATGGGAGCCACAATACTGCTTGCATTTGGGAGAGATAAACCATAGTTAAGGGCAAAGTCGCCTGCACGTATAAGCAAACCAACCATAAAGACAGCAAATATCACTCGTTTATCTTTTGGAAAAGCAAACCTCTCTCCTCGTTTTTTGATGAATAAATAGATTATGGGAAAACATGCCGTTGCAATAAAGCTTGGTAAAAACCAATTATATTTTTCAATCAAAATCCTTGAAAAGGTGAAATAGATTGATAAGAAAACCATTGCGATGAGGGCAAACATTACCCCCCTGTCCAATATTTTTTTTGATCCAAGAATCTTTTTAAAGTCAACAGTGCAGAGAGACACCCCTAGAAAAATAATTGCAATAAAAACAGTTTGGATAAGTGTAATCTTGTCCCCATATACAAACACCGATAAAACCAATACAACAGCAGGAAAAGCCTGGATAATGATCCCAACTAGGGGAGCGCTTGAAAGACGAAATGCTTCGCTGACAAGTACATTTCCGAGGACGTAAAGCACCCCCAAAAAGATATTAAATGTCAACATCGGCAAGGTGATCGCGTCGATATTATGAGGGGCAAATGGAATGATCAACAAGGATAAAAAGAAACTAAAAAAGAAGACCCAAAATGTTGTGAGATTCGCACCGATTTTTCTCGTTGCGATGATGGTAAATAAATCTCCCGTACCCCAACCGAAAAAAGTAATGAGTGCTAAAATAATTGCTAAACCCATATCTTATTATATAGCTTTTGAATGCTTAAGATATGCTTGAGGATTACTCAAAAACGCCCCTGCTTGATTCACAAGATCGGTTATTGTTTGAGCTTTTGCAGCACCTTTTTCAAAAAAGTTTAAAACAGCAAAAAAACGGTCCTGTTTTGTGTCGCCTTTTGTATCATCGTCTATATACTTATAAAGAGGAATAAGTACATCAAAGTAAGGCGGGTTATAGGCTAGTCCATATGCTCCTTTTCCCGAATCATCTGTGATATCTTGTGGCAGATTATGATCCTCTTGTCTTTCTAATCGTTGCCAAGGATGGTAACTCAATAACTCATTTCTTAGTTCGGGAGAAGCGTGGCGAAGAAGTCCTTGAAAAAGGAAACTGTGTTTACCGTCGCCATGTGCGCTTTCTTTGATTTGGGTAGTTAAATCTTCAAGAGTCTGGGGTTTTGTTGCTTGCTCCAACAAATACTCACTTATTGCTTTTTCAGGCCATGGACAACCATTAGAAAATCCTATCATAAAGCGCTGTTTTAAAGCTAATAAAGTATCAGGAAGTATAGGATTTTGGTTATCAATAGGCACTTCAATATGTGCATTACTCAAAATCTTTTGAAGAGTTTTTATATAAAAAGGTTTTTGTTTTTTGGTTACAGGAGAATAGAAAGAATCATCCATGATTACGCGACCATCACCATGTATTCGACCAGGAAATTCCTTTGGCATGTATATATTATATCATAACTATAGGATAATATCCAAATCGGAGAAAAATTTGTTACAATACCTTTATGAAAATTGGAGTATTATCTGACACTCATGATCAGCGAGATAATATTGCTGCTGCTGTCAAAATATTAAACAAACACAAAGTTGCTCTTACAGTTCATTGCGGCGACTGGGTATCTCCATTTACTCAACGGTTTTATCAAGATTTAAAGTGTCCAATCAGGGGTATCTTCGGTAACAATGACGGAGACAAATACTACCATACTGTTTTTGCTAAAAAAATGAAACATAACATCGAATTTGCCGGTACAACCCTTTCACTTACTGTTTCGGGTAGAAAGATCTTTGTATATCACGGTGAAGACGATGCTATTACGGAATCGTTGGTACGATCTAATATATATGATGCGGTTTTCCACGGTCACACCCATATAGCAACAAACAAAACAATCGGTAAAACACTTTCCTTAAATCCTGGAACACTCATTGCCTATACAAGAGAGCAAATCCAAGGAGTAAGCTGTGCGGTCTATGACACGTCATCAAATACAGCGATCATTATACGGATTTAATATATGAGTGAATTTCCTCGCAAGTATCCTGATAATCTAGCGTTTGTTGCCGCATCGCGTGCAGTGTCTTTTCGCGAAATAGTCTCGCAGAGTCAATCAAGAGGTATTGTCTCGGAGATACAGACAAAAAATCAGATTCTTAATCTTATGACGCCCGCTTCTATTTTGAGTCAACCAAATCGCGATAAGCGCATTATCACGCCGGATAAATACCCAGATTTTGAAACGCTTCTTCGGGATAGACAGGCTATTCGAGATCTAATACTTGTACCAAAAAGAGCAGATGAGGTACAAACAGAATACGAACAAATGACCCACGAAACGTTTGTTCAAATTGTCACCGATCATTATTTGCACGGAGAACCGATGGCTCTTGTCAATGAACTATATCCGTCAAATCTGCCAGGAGGCGTTTTTCAGTACGTGCTTTGGATCGCTAACAGGTCAACGTCAGATGATCTTATTGCAGAATGTATCGCACAGATATTGGGTCTATCGGAAGCATCTCCAGACAGGCTTATCATGTTTGAGCGATCAAACGACCTCTCAGCGACAGAGTACATACGTGCGGCAGTACCCCAATATCGACACATCCACATATGGACAGATAAGCCGCTTATTTCTTCTCATTCTTTCGATCAAGCTTATCAAGACCCAAACCTTTGACTCCGAAATAGACGATAAATGCAATGACAAAAAAATCAATAAGAACACTTAAAAAATGTCCATACATAATCTTTGCTTTAAAAAAGGGAATATATGCGTTTTCTAAACCCCTAGTGCTTCCCAATATAAGACCGAGGAATGGATTTATAATATCAGTGAGAAATGATGAGACGACCTTGGTGACCGAACCTCCCAAGATAAATCCGACAGCAAACCCAACAACTCCCCGTTCTCTGATAAACTCTACAAATCCTTTCATAAGAATATAAAAAAATATAATAACTCAATCTATATTATTCCTTTTTTTTTGCAATTATCAAGACCGCTTCACCGGTAAAAAAGATTTTGTTTAGAAGAGAGAGGATATTAAAGTATATTTTTTTGATCAGCGGATACTGTTTTCTCTCATCATCCTCAAACCGTAAAAATACGACCTCATATTTATTCTCATATAGATATTGCATGAGGTATTTTGTGTTGAAATGCCATACATGTTCATTGGGAAGAAGTGACTCCCAGTACTTCTTACGTATTTTAAAGATGATATTGTCGGTATTGGGGGTGCCGACGATGAGAGTTCCACCTTTTTTCAGCATCTTACGTATCAAGACAAACTCTTTGTTTATATCAGGTATATGTTCAAGGACATGATTATAGATGATACAGTCATATGTCTTATGATATTTGACTATACGTGATCGTAAAGTCCCGTGATATATATTTTTTTTCAATTTTCTCTTTGCTGCAAGATATGCTTTTTTGTTTGGTTCAATTCCAAATACATTAAAACCTTTACTCTTAAGAAGCGCTAATAAAATACCCGATGAACACCCTACGTCAAGTACAGATCCCTTTTTTGGTGCATAAGATTGAACGGTTTTGACAAGCGGTTCAAACAGTCTTTTAAATTCTTTTTTTCGTGATTCGTAGTCTTGGATCTTTGTAATAGAGGGATCAAATTTTTTATTTTTTTTTGAAGGAAATGTCTTTAATAATTTACAACGCTCACATATACCAATGATGGTGCCTTCATAATCTTTAAACACAGTCTCATTTTTATACAGGATATATTCGTTAAATAATGATTTTTTTCTACAAACACAGGAAGATCTAATCATGGTAGGGGAGTCAAAACTTTTTTCAATGATGAAAAAGCACGGTCTATCTCATAATCGTTTAAAATGATGGTAAATTCAGTGTAGGTCGATGCGACCTCAACTACATTGATACCCTCCCACTCCAATGTTTTTAAGATATGTCCGTAGACGCCCGGGGTATCGACAGTCTCAACAGGTAGTCTTATGGTGATAGAGGAAAGACGATCGAAAGAGGCGACATGCTTCTCATCTTTAAAACTTTTTTCAATTGATGGTTGCAGATCTTTGCTTACGATAAGAGTGGTTTCAAAGACTCCTTGAGTAATGATGAGAAAATATTTTTGTTCATTTCTCATTTTTTCAAAAAAATGGTCCCGCTTTTTTATAAAAGAATCTGAGTTGGCATAGGTTATCTCCATAAGATTGGATCGGACGATCATGTCGGGCATCTGTTTAAAAACCCATGTTTTTTTTCGTACCCGCTTTATCTTTGCAGCATACCGTTTTAAAGCCATGATAATTGCGCCTGTTTGAATACTCTTATATACTTTTTTTTCTATATCCCCTTTCATTAAGCGAGCAAGGGATGAATAGTTTATTATTCCCCTCATCATTCCTTCTTCAAGAAGAGTTGATTTTTTGATAAGTTCTTCAACAACCTCACTGATCGTAATCATAATGCTTTGTACCTCTGAGTCCAGTTTAGCAGGACGAAGTGGTGTTCAAATCTTAACATTTTATATAGATTTTGTCAATTTTTATGAAAAATTGTACAAATAGAGATTATCGCCTTACAATAGTAACTTCATAATTTTATAGAGATATGGTCTCACAGAAAGAGTTTACAAAATACATACAAAAAGCAGAGATCGGAGACATGGGTGGAGATATTGTTGGTTGTGTCTTGACAAGTGAAATGATAAATCCATTGTTTAGAGATAAGTTAAAACCCTTTTTTGATTCATTAAGTCAAGATATTACAGGTTATGCATCAAAAACACACAGTGAAATGTTACCAAAAGAAGCTTTTGAACTTGAAGATACTTTTTTTGCTGGTAATAGTGCTATCTTTTTTGCAGCTGATGAGCAAAATGAAGTGATACCGGTTGGACATGCATCATGCGTTCCTCTTTATGCAACAGACAACTTGCGAGTGTATGAATTTGGAGGGTGGTATGTAAAAGATGAATATCGGCATCACCGATTAAATGGTATGACGATCGGCGAAACCGTTGGTCTTTCAGCGATAGAACAAACCCAGCTAAACTGTCAGCACGATGAAGTTCAACCAGTGATAATCGCAACAGTCAAAAGACAAAATAGTTTAAAAGGCTTACAGCATCTTGGCTTTATAGTAGATAGCTTTCATAAGAGGCCTTATACTACTGCGTTGACCTGTTCATGTGCAACGTCGTCAGAACACTTTGGTTGCAATGCTTGTTTACACAGAAGAGGTCCAGAAAATGGCGAGAAGCATAGTATAGGCATGGGTGGTATAGGATATGAATTTGTACCTATTACTATCCCAAATGGAACTGATGTAAAAAAAATTCCCTGTTCTCTCCTTGTTCATGAATCATCGGCAATAGATACATTTGAAGAGAGAATGATGGAAAGCTTTGAAGGAGGTCAGTATGAGGGGGTTATTACAAATACTATAATGCGTCAAATGGGAAATCAGCTACAGAAGGATGGAAACATCGTATAAAATATGAACTATGAACAATAATTTAGTAGATGTATTTATTAAGCTCGTGCAAATTGATTCTGTGACAGGATATGAAAAGAAAATAACTGACTTTTTAGTCTCTTATCTCAAGGGAATGGTTGATATAGTGAAGAAAGATAGCTATGGTAATGTGTATGCACGAATAGATGGAGAAGGAAAGCCTATTTTTTTTGCTTCTCATATGGATACAGTTGAGCCAGGTAGGGGCATTAAGCCGAAGATAAAAAAAGGATATATTGTTTCAGATGGAACTACGATCCTTGGCGCCGACAATAAAGTTGCTATTGCAGGCATGTTGGAAATAGCAAGGTTGATAAAGAAGAGTAAAGTCTTACACCGGCCAGTTGAGTTTCTGTTTACATTATCTGAAGAAGTTGGAAATTATGGAGCGATTAATTTTGACTATAGCATGCTCCGATCAAAATTAGGTTACTGTTTTGATACGTCAAGGCCTGTTGGGACGATCGTAGATGCTTCCCCTTTTTATGAAAGGTTTGACATAATCATAAAAGGGAAAGCAGCTCATGCTTCATTACCGGAACAGGCCAATAATGTATTGTTTTTTCTCGCTTCGTTATTAAAAGAAGTACCTCTTGGGCAACTGGATGAAGACACTATTTTGAACATAGGTGTTTTGCAAAGTGGACATGTAAGAAATACTATTCCAGGAGAACTCACTTTTAAAGGAGAGATACGGAGTTTTGTCGAATCATCGCTTCTTCATCATAAGGAGATTGTATTAAAAAAAATACACCAGCTGGTAAAAAAATATAATATGCAGATAGTCTGCGAATTTGTAAGAGAAAACCCCGGATACAAACACACAGATAAAGAATCGTTGAGGGCGATCAAAAACATAGAAAAAAAGATGAGTCTTTGTGGTCTGAAGCCAAAGATAGAAAGCGTATGGGGAGTGTCGGATGCAAACATTTTTAATGAAAGGGGACTTATCTGTTTTAATCTTGGAGACGGCACAGAACATCCTCATACTACAAATGAAAGGATTAGTATTTCTCAACTCATGACCTTGGCGCGATTGATGACCCAACTTATTATGCCATGATATATGAATAACTTAATTGATTTTGTTCAAAAACATAATAAAGAATGTGGGATTGACGCTTTGTTTATATCGAATTTTTATAATATTTTATATCTGACGGGTTTTAAGACACTTTCACCTCATGAGCGTGAAGCGTTTCTTCTTATTACCCAAAAAAATGCTTACCTTTTTAGTGATGGAAGATATCATGAAAATTTTAAAGCTCAAAATTCAGATAGCATCGAATATAGATTGCTTACCTCAGAAAAGTCATTGAAAAAACATTTAGAGGAGATTGTATACGAAGAAGGAATCACAAAGCTTGGATTTGAGAGAGAGGACCTTAAGTTTTATGAGTATGAAGTTTTTCAAAAATCTTTATCTGTTGAGCTAGTGCCACAAGATAAAACAATACTTAAAATGAGGATGGTTAAACAAAGGAGAGAAATTGAGTATATAGAGAAAGCATGCAGAGGGGGAGATATGTGTTTAAAAGATATAGTTCCACTTATTAAAGTGGGAATAACTGAGAAAGAGATAGCGTGGAAGATTGAAAAATGGATACGAGAGAAAGGGTATGAAGTTGCTTTTGACCCCATAGTGGCTATAGATGCAAGTAGCGCCCTCCCTCATTACGACACACAAAGTGGTAATGGTTATGTCAAAAATCGCTCTATTATCCTCATTGATATGGGGGTAAAGTATCAGGGCTATAACTCAGATATAACTCGCATGTTTTTCATGGGGAGCCAACCCGATGAAGTCAGACGTGTTTATCAAACACTTCTTGATGCTCAAGTAAAAACAATTCAACATATCTCAAAAGCAAAAAAATTATCTGAGATTGATGTGTTTTGCCGGAATAAAGTTACAGTATCAGACTATTCACATTCAACTGGTCATGGAATAGGCCTTGAAGTGCATGAGTACCCCAAAATTTCATCCCTTTCTCAAGATGTTTTGAAGGTAGGTAGCGTCTTTACCATTGAGCCGGGTATTTATATACCAGGCAGATGGGGTATGAGGATAGAAGATACTGTGGCTATTGAGACGAGTGATCAGATTCTGGTTTTGACGAGGTATCCGAAGGAGCTATGTCTTCTTTAGGTTTATTATCTTCAATTTTCATCTCTTGTGCAGCTTCAAAATGTTTCTCTTCTTCTTTAGGTTTTGCCTTTTTGAGTTCGACCAACTCTTCGTCATCTTTTGATTTTTCTTTCAATTTTTCTGTAATCTGTCTTTCCATCTCTTTCATCTCTTTAACGTGTTTTGCTGCTTCAAGTTTTGCTTTAAGATATACAGCAAGCTCTTCTCCCTTTAGATTATTGATAAGGAAGATAGGTAAGATATATCCCAGGTCATCAACTCCTTGAGCCTTTAATTTTTCATCAGGTGACATGAGTTTGTTAAGGGTGTTGGTGATAAAGACGATGTCTTGATCGACCCATTCCTCACGAGAAGAAAGATTTTCTGATACCGGCACCTCTCCTTTTTCATACTGTGAAGTCCACATTTTCTTCACCTCTTCATAGTCTTCTATAGATACGCTAGGCGGAATAGAAAGAGTTTGTTCAATATGTTTTTCCGGTTCGGTTACGAGCGGAGTTTGAGTTGAGATGATTTTCTTTACCTGCTCTTCTTTGAGGTTTTCTTTTTCTGCAATTTTCTTGATGGTGTCTTTATCTGCAACTGCTACTTTTGCAACTTCCTTGATGACGGTAATCACTTTTGTTTTTTCAATACCTGTTTCTTTACAGACATTGGTTATGATCTCAGCAGGGGTAGCTACTTGTTGGTTGAGTATCGGTGTATTGGCAACACGGTCAACCTCTTTTATCACCGACTCAACTTTTTCTCTACTTATCCCCGTGGCTTGATAAATCTGATTTATTGTCTGTGTTTTAAACGAAGAAGATGAGGTGGTAGATGGGGCGGATGCAGAGATAGAGTTTTTATATGAGGCGAGAACTGTTTGTACCTGAGAGGAGGATGCGCTGGTATTTTTTGCAATGGTATTGACCATGTTGCTGTTTGATGCAACTGAACTGACAAATGAACTATTTACTGATTGAGAAGAGGATATGGATGGTGAGTATGCAGAGACGGTGTTGATGCTTTTAGTTGCTTGGGCAACATTTTGGACATTTTGATTGAGTGAGCTAATGACTGACTGTATTTGAGGAGAGGAGACGTTGGTATTTTTTGACACTGTGTTGACAAGGCTACTATTTGCAGCAACAGAGGAGAAAAACGAATTGTTTACTGAAGATATTTTGTCTTGTGAAACATTTGCTTTGTATGATACAACCTGTGTAAGGGATGAGGTTTGAGGTACTGTCCGCAATAGTTCTTCTCGGCGCGTAGTCTGTTCGATGTGGGATGATGAGATGGAGGAGAGGATCTGTTTTGCCATGCGGTCTTCTTTTATGGTACGGTTGAAGAGTTCGGTGCGGATATTCATGAATTTCTGTCTTTCGGTTGGAGTCTCTGCTTTGGTTGGTTGAGAAAGGAAATCTAAATTTTTTCGAATAGTTTCATTTGATTGTTTATTTGTCTCAAAACGGGCGATATCAGTGATCTTATTCATAGAGAGATTCAAAGATTTACTTATTTCCTCTGTTTTTGTTTTTTTGATTTCCTCCATAGTCTCAAGACGTACTTTTATTGGTACTTCTACTTCATGAGGTAATTTGAGTGCTGTACCAGTTGAAGATGGAGAGGGCATGGGGGAGGAAGGTGGCGGTTTTGGTCCGGGAGCACCCCTTGTCTGATCATACATAGACATAAGGATATTTTTCATAGCATATATTCCATCACAGCAATAATCACGGAAGATACGAAGAAGCCACCATGGGAAAAAGGTCACAGCCCACAGCATGATGAGTGTAATGATGTATTCTGCAAATGTATCGACATAGTTTCCGTTATTTAAAGCAGACAACTTTTGTAGATTGACCTGGGCAGGTCCTCCATAAGTGATATTGATACCCGTAGGGTAGATATATCCGACAAGATTGTTCACGCGCGAAAAATCAAAAGGAAATGGAATGCCTCGTTTCCAGATAGTGGCAAGACCTCCCAAAAAAAGGGCAAAGAGAGGTCCGTAAAAAACCCACTGGAAAAATACGCCAATCCAGATCCAACCGATATTGCGGATAAATACAAACGGCATAAGAAGAGCCAGGAACGGAGCGACAAATACAAGAAACCACAGAAGGATTTTTCTTAAAATAAGCATGATTCCCATGACGTAGTAGGTAACATTGGTTATCTTAAGAAGTACGATTTCAGAACCCACCGCTTCACGTACTTTGTAATTTAGATCGCGGCATCCTACAAAATCAACATAACTTTGTTCTTGTGAGACTGACCCGGTAAAGTAAATATTAAAAAGCTTGTCTCCTCCTAAGGTCTCAACAAAGAACTTCATGATGATCTCTGACATCTGAATGATAAAGATAGTCAGAGCATAAGAAAATAAAATATACAGGAGTCCCATCACGATCTTTGATATGATAGGCCAAACCTGTACTCTTAATTGGAAGTTTGCCTGTTGTCCGATGATAAGTCCTATGCCAAAGAGAGCAGATACGAGTATAAATAGAAAAAGCGCCACATTTTTTGTTGCATCCCATATGACACGAATGGTTGGGTGATTATCTATTGCGCTTTTACTTATGGCCCAGTAGATAAACTGGCGGGCTCTTTCATTTGATTTTCCTTGAGTTGTCACTTCCTCATCAAGCGCCCAGTAATGATTTTTGAGAGGGTTTTTCATGAACTCAGAATAACTTGTTACGCAGGTCTCATTGAAGCTTGTATATGCATCTTTTAGTCCGGTTGGACAGTTGCCAAGATGAGAAGCTGTTGAACAAGGAAGCGGATCATAGGCGCCTTGGATAGCAGCAGTACTTGAAGAAGAACCACCACCGCCACCACCACCACCTCCACCACCACCACCTCCATCATCATCGTCATCTCCACCTCCACCATCACATTCACACAATTCGTTTATATCATCTGTTTCTGTACAACCATCAGCGCCATCCGCACAAGTGCCACATACGCGTCCACGTCCACACTGTCCTCCTCCTATAGTATGGCATTCATTCCAATCTCCACACGTGGCTGCTTGAACAACATGATTTGTATATGGTATGACTTTAAGCATGAGAGAAAGAACAAGCATCACGCAAAAAAAAACGGGAAAAAATCTCCTCATATATTCATGATAATTGAAATCAGATTAATTGACAATAGAATGTAATAAAGATATTATTTATATTAAGCATTATGAATATAATGAAAAACAAAACGATTTTATTTATAGCCTCAATTTTTTATATTTTAGTTTTATCACTCAATATTCCACCTGTTAAGGCAGAGACAATACAAGGGATTGATATGAAATGTTTGACTGGTATCTATTGCGACTCTGATGGTGCTGATTGTCAAGGTCCGGGAGTAAAATATCACAGGGAAAAAATTAGTTTAAAAACAGGAGACACTGTTCCTGACGGAAAAGAAACATATATTATTCTATGTCTAAGCGATTTAAAACCAGCCCCAGACGGTACGCGGACGATGTGTACGACAGGTAATTCTGCAAAGGATATTGCTTTTTTTAATCAGGACAACCTAAGTGATATTAAGAATAGAGTTAATGGGTATGATTTTGAAAAGATAGAAGACCTTGACCCGGATCCACCGACAAGGTATGGCAATACAAAGATACGACATGGGTTATGGACTGAGGATGGATCAACAAGAAAATGTTCTGAAAGCGATTGTTCCGGTGAACCGATCATCGCCTCAGGCGGCACTATCGGAGTCTGGCAATGGGAAGATTTCATTCCGACAAACTCAGGTCAAGATGCAGAGGGAAACGAGAAAACACCAACCCATATGTGGTATCGGGCATATGAGACAGATCCACAACCTACTCAAATTCCAGGCGCAGGGCCAGGAATTGACGCTTCACAAAAACTTGGAGGATTAGATTTTGAGAAACTTGTTCTTGCTCCAGATTCAGCAGATTGTGTAAGTATATCGTGGGATCCGGAGGGGCGTATTTTTGATGCTCAGACTCTTGAACCCATAAAAGGAGCTAGAGTGGAGCTTCATGTTAAACAGAAAGACGGTCTATATAGATTTATGACGAGAGACGATTTCGTTAATCTTAACTTTATTAATCCTCAGATAACAAGCGCTGATGGGGCATTTACATACCTTGTTCCGGATGGCGACTATAAACTAATAATGTATCCACCTAACGGATATTCATTTCCGACAGAAACATCATATGTAAATCCCGCCTATCTTCAAGCATACTGGAATCTATACCCAAGCCAAACAGGAGTAGAGATTATTCAGAGGGGGAAAATACAACATAGGGATATTCCCCTTTTTTCTGCAACAAGAAAAGAGATTCGCGATCCTATTTTAATGGGAACAACAACCCGAAGCAACGGGATAGATGGCTCATTGATTGTTGAGGGTACTGTTTCTCACCCTCTTACGAAAGTGATTGCCCATTCATATAAAGTGGGTAAAGATAATCCAAACAGTAAAATATCTTATCGGCCAGTTGGTTCAGTTCAAGCTGATAAAATAGGTAAGTTTAAACTGATTATAAACCAAAACGACTTTGCGCAAGATGAGTTCTTCGGAGAATTGGAACTGAGTAAATATAACTATCAAACAAAATCCTTTAGTATCGTAAATGCTAAAAAACAATCATTTGAGCCTCTTCCTACATATCTTGAGGGTTATGCTTATGATGAGAGCGGTAAAATAATACCGAATGCAAAGATAGAGATTCACGTTGGGTTCTCAAAACAGCCATATACATGGACTACAGCAGACGATAAGGGATATTTTAAAATCGAAAAACAATACCTTCCCAACATACCATATGAGATACAGTATAAATCTTCAAACGGTTCGGTGGTAACTTCTACAACTTCAAAGTTTATTACGCAAAATCAATCATTCATTACCTCAAATAAGATCAGTCTGTATGGTGAGGCACCCTCATCAAACCGTACGAAAAAACAATCAGAAACTGCTGGAAAGGATTTAACCTCTTTGAACCTTCAAAAAAGTGGAAGCGGTAACAATATGTCTAGTCAAAGTCAAAAAAATATTGCATCTTTTAATCCAAGTAAAAGTAATGCAAACCCTCTTATTCTTATTTTTATTCTTCTCATAATTCTTTTAAGTGGAGTGGCAATGGGAATACTTCTCTATATGAAGAATAAACAATCCTATACTTCAAAGTGGTAAACAATAAAAACTTATGAGTGATGGGGGTGTTTACCGTGGGTTTTTTTATGAGTAAAATAGGTATTCTTTTTTGAGTAAATCAAGACAGCTGCTGCAGTAAGTAAAAAAAGGCCTCCTGCTATAGAACCAATATTTTTTGGAATATCAAAACCGGATTGCGGCAATGCGGTTGGAGGAGGAGGGGGGGGAGAGGTTGGAGCAACAGGACATACACATGAAACCTCTTCAGGACATGTTTGTGCGCGGCAGTAGCCAGATGTTTGTCCGCTTGCGATATAACAATATAAACCACTCGGACATTCTGAAGAACTGGTACAGGTGTTGTTACAGACAGGGACGGGGGTTGGGCTTGGAGTTGGTGTCCACAATGTACACAACTCCGTTGATCCAGACTCAGCCGCTATTATTTTGAATACCACAGTTGCATATATACCTGTGCCGGTAAATCCAGCAGTATTAGTGCCGGTAAACAGAAGTTTTCCTGTGCCCTGTGATGTGTCGACCGTAACGCTGTTCATAGCAGCTCCTGGAGCCGAGCTTACATATTCAAGGAACTGCGTATCATAGGTCATTCCTGTTTGGATGGTGTTTATAGTTGCCCCCTGTGTATCCATGTTTACGGTAAAGGTGACTTCTTGTCCGCGTGAAAGTTCTCCTGATGGAGGAACGAGCTCAAATCGTACTGCGAAAGCAGATGGAGCTGATACAAAAAAAGCTATTATAAAAAATAAAGACACTCCTAGTTTTTTCACCATATCCTCATCATAATATACCTTTTTTTATTTCACAAGAGCCAAATGCGCTTTTTTTGTTATAATAAGCGTACGTATGATAAAAAAGTTAGCTATATTGTTGTTGGCATTTCTCTTTATTGTTCCGGCCTTTTTTTACATTATTACTACTTCATATTCACAATCGATCACTTTGTCTGAAAAAAAAGTAATATATGATCTGCCTTATGCAGGGATACTTCCTGATAATCCGTTTTATATTTTGAAACAGATGCGTGATATTGTGATTGAGCTGTCCACAAGAGATCAGATGAAAAAAGCGGAAATACTTCTCTTATCTTCAGATAAAAAGATACACATGGCTCTTCTTCTTGCTAAAAAAGGTAAAAGCAAACTGATGATTGATACTTTGACTCAAGCAGAAGAGCAGTCTCTGCGGATTCCAGGCCTTATAACAAGTTCAAAAAAACAAGGAGTTGGTCCTAAAGAAGGATTTGTATATCGACTAAAACTCAGCAATGTAAAACATCGAGAAGTGATAGAAGAGCTCATCAAGAACCTGCCGCAAGGCAAGGAAAAGGAGATGGGTATAATCTTTGATTTGAACAATAAAATAAGAAAACAGCTTGATACGTTATAAAGAATTGTATTTTGTGCAATTGTTTGATATATTATTTCTTCTAAAAGGAGAACCACATGCCTAAAAAAACAAAAACCAAATCAACCAAAGAAAAGGAGGTCATACCAAGCGGAGTTCATCCGATGGAGTTGCTGCTTCAAAAGACAAAATCTATCAAACTAAAGAAAGGAAACGAGATAGAAGCTTCAATCATATCAATCTCTAAAAAAGGAGCCCTTTTTGATATAGGAGCAAAAGCATATGCAGTTCTGGGAGAAAAAGAATTAAAAGAAATCTCAACCTATTTACCTTATCTTAAAGCAGGCGAAAAGGTGCAGGCACGTATCATATCAGAGGAATCAAAAGAAGGCTTCCCCGTTCTATCGCTGCGGAAGTTTTTTGAAAAAGGAAAGTGGGAGATACTTAAGATAAAAAAAGAAAAAGAAGAAGAAATAGAAGTAGTATGTGGTGAATATGGCAAGGGAGGAGTATTTGTCGATTTTATGGGTATTCGAGGTGTAATTCCTAAAATTCAGCTTACCGAAGACTTTCTCCAGAGTCCCGAGAAGCTTAATGGCCAAAAGATCAAAGTAAAAATTTTAGAGGTTGACGAAAAAAAGAACCGCCTTGTTGTCTCGCAAAAAATAGCAGCTCTTAAAATATCTCAAAAAGAACTTCTTGAGGGATTTGAAAAGATTGAGGTAGGAAAGACATATAAAGCAAGCGTGCTTGGAGTTTCTGAGTTTGGTATCTTTTGTGAAGTGGTTGGAGTAGAGGGACTTATCCATATTTCGGAAATCTCTTGGGAGAAAGTGTCAGACCCTTCCGTATTTGCAAAAATCGGTGATAAAATTGACGTCGTGGTTGTTGAAAAAAATATAAATGATCTCAAATTAAACCTGTCAATCAAACGCTTAAGTCAAGATCCATGGGAAAGCATCGATGAAAAATATCCCAAAGACAAAGAAGTTAAGGGAGAAGTAGTAAGACAAGAAAGATATGGATATTTTGTTCGACTTGAGCCAGGAATAGAAGGTCTTGTTCACATAAGTAAGCTCACCGGCAAAGAAGATCTTAAGCTCGGGTCAACAATCAAAGCCTTTATTGAAAAGGCAGATAAAAGGTCAAGGAAGATGAGTCTTATTCTTACACAAAAGGAAAAGCCGGTAACATATAGATAAAGTTTTTTCATTCTTTATACTTTATACTTAATACTCTATACTGATTGTATGGAGCAGCATCCGATCCCCAGACAAATCACTTCTTTTGAGTATAAACTGATTGGTTTTATGACGCTAAAACAGTTTATATATCTGGTCATATTTATACTCTTAGCGTATACTGTATATGCAGTTTTTCCCATACCGCTTCTCAACATACTTTTAGCAATAGGTGTTGGTTTGCTTGGGATAGGTCTTGCCTTTGTTCCAATCAACGACAGACCGCTTGATGTATGGATAAGAAATTTTTGGAGACGCTTGACTTCGCCTACGCAGTATTTTTATCACAAAAACAACCCTCCCATCTCTATTTTTCAAAATCTTTACTTTGTTGCAGATCCTCATAGAGTCGTTGCTCATGTTGAATCTGCAAAAATGCTGTCAAAATATCTAGCTTCAACAAAGCAGGTAATGATCCCAAATATGAGGAAACAGCAGATACAAAAAACAGTCATAAGTCCCCTCAACACTCTTCGTGTTTTCCCTCCGTCCAAAGGCTCAGGGAGTACTTCAAAACCAATGCTTGTAAATCCTGCGGCGCTCACTCAGCCGGTAGGATCTAGCTCAGGAGAAAAAAAGCCTTTTTTTGTAGGAGAGATAAAAAACAACAAACATATCTCTCTTCCCGGCATACTGATATATGTAAAAGATATAAATAATACTCCTGTGAGGCTTCTTAAGACAAATCCGCATGGTATATTTGCAACCTATAATCCACTCCCTATGGGAGAGTATTCATTTGAGATGAAGGATCCAAAGAACATCTATTTTTTTGATACAATGAAAATACAGATCAAAAACACAAACAAAGACAATATTGAAATTATGTCTAGGGAAATGCTATAAAAATTGATTAAATTGTATTTCTTGTGATTTGGAATTTGTTTGTAATTTGTTATTTGTAAATTGTAATTTGTATTATATGCCCGTTACAAAACCCGTTTCACCAGTCAAAGCATCTACTCAAAGCTTTATTGAGGTCGAAGATGTAAAAGACGATGTATTATTACTTAAGGATTTTTCAGCAGCAATTGTGATTGAGGTTGGTGCTGTCAACTTTTGGCTTTTGTCAGCTGAGGAACAGACATCGACTATATATGCATACGCAAGCCTTATCAACTCTCTTTCATTTCCAACCCAGATCCTTATTCTTTCAAAAAAAATGGATATATCTTCATACCTTGAGTATCTAGAAACGAAGATAAAGATGAAGAAAGACGATCTTATGAGAGTAAGGCTTGAGAGTTATAAAGAATTCATCAAAACGATTGTCAAAAAGAATAGCGTATTGGAAAAGAAATTCTATTTTGTTGTGCCGTTTTCTCCTCTTGAGCTTGGTATATCTGGGGTTTCATCAGGCCTCAAAAAAGAATACGTCATTGCTCGGGCCAAAACAGCTCTTTATCCCAAACGGGACCATCTACTTCGTCTTTTGGCAAAGATAGGTTTGAGGGCAACCGTCATGCAAAAACAAGAACTTGTCGAACTTTTCTATAATCTATACAATCCATCATCAACCGGTCGGATGCTTGCTCCGATTGATAGTTATACTGACGTTATCATGACAAGTAACTAATATGGCAAATTCAAAAGTCACTCCTCCAAGCGGTACACAAAACGTTGCCTCGGTTATGGCAAAAGGGACAGTAACAGTAAAAGACCTTATTGCTCCGTCATTTGTTGAGGTAGATTTCACTCATCTAAAGATCGATGAAAAGTATTACCGGACGTTATATGTAACTGGATATCCGCGATATGTCTCTGCCAACTGGCTATATTCTCTCATTACCTTTGATCATCCTCTGTATTTATCTATGTATATATACCCAACAGAATCAAAATCTATTCTTGATGAATTAAAGAGAAAGATCGCGGAGATGGAGGCAACTATTGAAGCTGAGGTTAAAGCGGGTAAGGTAGTTGATCCGACAGTCCAAGTAGCTCTTGATGACGCTCTTGCTCTTCAGGCTGAACTTGCCAAGGGGGCAGAACGATTTTTCCAATTTGGTCTTTATATCACGATTCCCGCCGACACGAAAGAAGAGCTGGAATCTGTTACAAAAGAGGTTGACTCTGCACTTTCCTCAATTCTTGTGACAGCAAGGCTGGCCATACTTGAGATGGAGGAAGGATTTAAGTCAACTATGCCGATGTTTTGCGACAAACTAAGCGTTTGGCGCAACATGGATACGACATCTCTTGCTACAACATTTCCTTTTGCAACAGCTTCTCTTACTCGAAATGAAGGCATTTTATACGGTATTAATCAACACGATGGCAGTCTTATCATCTTTGATCGTTTTACTTTAGAAAATGCAAATTCAGTCATACTGGGTAAGTCCGGAGGTGGAAAGAGCTTCTTTGTAAAACTTGAGGCCTTAAGGCTTCTTATGATGGATGTTGATGTTATCATCGTTGATCCAGAAAACGAATATCGCAAGCTGACCGAGACGATGGGTGGAGAATTTGTCGTATTCTCAACAACATCTCAATACAAGATAAACCCCTTTGATCTTACGACCGATCATCCCGAACCGGATGAGCTTTCCAACAAAATATTAGATCTTCACTCACTCATGAAGGTTATCATGGGCGATCTTACTCCAGCTCAAGACGCTCTTCTGGACCGCGCTCTGGTTTTGACATATCGTGAAGCTGGTATTACACAAGATCCCACAACTTTCAAAAACGATGCTCCTCTTCTTGAAGATTTATATAAGATTTTCATGGGTATGGAGACTCCTGAGGCAAAAGAAATGGCTGGTCGATTAGAAAAATTTGTCATGGGGTCTGCTGCTGGTATTTTTAACCAAAAATCTAACTTTGATATAAAAAACCACTTCACGGTTTTTGGCATACGGGATCTTGAGGAGAACCTTCGTCCGGTTGCCATGTATATCGTACTTGATTATATTTGGAATACAGTGAGGCGAGGAGAAGTAAAGAAGAGAGTACTTATTGTGGATGAGGCATGGTATCTCATTAAACACAAGGACTCAGGCGCATATCTGCATAATTTTGCAAAGCGAGCACGTAAATATCATCTCGGTTTGACGACTATCACTCAAGACGTTGAAGATTTTCTTGCAACAGAGGAGGGTAAAGCCATAGTTACCAACTCAAGTTTACAGATCATACTAAAACAGTCCACAGCCGCAGTGGATAAGATTACCGAGACCTTCTATCTCACCGGAGGAGAAAAACACTTTCTTCTTTCAGCCGGAGTAGGCGAGGGACTTTTCTTTGCTGGTCAATCTCACGTGGGTTTTCGCGCAATTGCATCAGATGAAGAGCGAGGACTTATCGAATAATATATTATAATATCTGCCATATGAAGATACGAACCCGCATTGCCCCGTCTCCAACAGGAAAGGATGTACATGTTGGATCGGTCGCAACAGCTCTCATGAATTTTGCATGGGCCAAAAAGCATAACGGACAGTTTATTGTTCGCATTGAAGACACTGACCAAAGCAGATTGGTTTTGGGCGGAGAAAAGAAGATGCTTGAGACATTGGAATCCATTGGACTGCACGCGGATGAGTCGCCTATTATGGGTGGACCATTTGCTCCATACAGACAATCCGAAAGACTCTCAATCTACAAGAAATTCGCTCAAGATCTTATATTGACAAATAAAGCGTATTATTGTATATGTACACCTGAAAGACTTGGTGAAATGCGCCAAAAACAGCAATCATTAAAGCAGATGCCTAAATACGATAGGCATTGTTTAACTCATCAAAAAGAAGTAATACAAAAGATTGAAAAAGGAGTACCCCACGTCATACGGCTACTTATGCCTGAGAAAATAATCACATTTCACGATCTCATAAGAGGTGATATAACTATTGATACGAATAATCTTGACGATCAGGTGCTTTTGAAATCAGACGGCTTTCCAACATATCATCTTGGCGTTGTGGTTGACGATCATCTCATGGAAATTACTCACATCATAAGAGGAGAAGAGTGGCTTCCTTCAACACCAAAACATATCATTTTGTTTGAGGCGTTTGGTTGGAAAGCTCCTGAGTTTGCCCATGTTTCAGTCCTTCGCAATCCTGATAAATCCAAACTTTCAAAAAGGAAGAATCCTGTGTGGACAAGCGAATATATTGAAAAAGGGATTCTCAAAGAAGCGCTTCTTAATTATTTGTCTTTGATGGGATGGAGTCATCCGGAGGGAAAAGAAGTTTTTACGCTTGAAGAATACATCAAAGTATTTGATATAAAAGATGTACAGACGACTGCTCCGGTATTTGATCCAATAAAGCTTGAATGGATGAACGGCATGTATATAAGACAATCTCAGACCTCAAATCTTAAATCTCAAATCTATGAATTTTATAAAGGAAAATATTCGGAGGAAATGATAGAAAAAACTATTCCCCTTATAAGGGAGCGAATAAAAAAACTTTCAGATTACGAGCCGATGTGCGAATTTTTATTTTCCACTCCGCAAGTTTATGAAGTTGATTTTGGAAAATATAAAGACCTGCTTATCTCTATGCATCAATCATTAATGTTGGTTGCTGATTGGAAGGCGCTTATAATTGGAGCGGCAATGGGTGAACTTGCAAAAGATAAAGGGGTCAAAAACAGCGAATTTTTTATGGTTTTGCGCGCTGCTATGACAGGTAAAAAAATCTCCCCACCTCTTAATGAGTCCATGGAGTTATTAGGGAAAGAAGAATGTCTATTGAGACTTCAAAAACTCCGATAAAGAAAATCTTAATAGTAAGTTTTTTGCCAATGAGGGTCGGTTTGGACCGTTAAATCGAGAAATACTTTTTTTCCAACTGCCAGTGCAATTTCTTTTCTTGCATAGCTTCCGATCTCTTTTATCTTTCTTCCTTGAGTTCCAATAAGCATTTTTTTATAGCGATTATCTGTAGTGAGTATTCTGGCTTTGATAAATTTAGTTCCATTTTTCCGTTCAATTATTTCGTCAACAATTGCGGTTGTCGTATAAGGGATTTCCTCACCCATCATAAGAAAGACCTTTTCCCGGATGAGTTCTGCGACAAATATTTTACTGTCAATGTTAAGAAGAGGATAGACTCCCTTTTGTTGCTCTTCAGACAAGACCCCCCCTTCTTGCCGATTTTTTTCAGGAATAAGTTCAAAGATTCGCTGGATAAGTGGTTTGACATGAGTTTGATTAAGTGCAGATATAAGAAAGACGTCTTTAAATTCATCTTCCATAAATTTATATTGAGGAAGATAGGTAGGTTCGGGCTCATCAATCTTATTAATGACAAGAATTTTAGGTTTATCTATTTTTCGAACAATTCCGAGAACCTTTGCTTCCTCAAAGTCGCGTTTTCTGGAATGATCAACCATATAGATAACAAGATCAATTTCTTCATGGAGCGCTTGAAATGTATTTTGATTTATTCTTTTTGAGAGACTGTCTTCTGCTTTACCAAAAATACCCGGAGTATCAATAAAAATGATGGTACCTTTTTCGTTTTCATACAGAGCTTTTATAGGAAAGCGGGTAGTTTGAGGTTTGGGTGAGGTGATTGCTACCTTTGTTCCTATCAAGTTGTTTAAGAAAGTAGATTTGCCAACATTAGGCCTACCAATAAGTAATATCTTGCCCTGTTTGGTTTTTGTCTTTGTCATGTTATGTATTGTAGCAGATTATGTATACTTCTTTTATTCAGTTTATTTTCAGCCTAATCGGTATAATGGGATTCATGAGAATACTTGTTGTGGAGGATGAACACAGGATCGCAAACGCAATCAAAAAAGGCCTGGAACAAGAAACGTATGCGGTGGATGTAGTATATTCGGGGAATGACGGATATGATCTTGCTTCAACCGAGGATTATGATCTAATAATCCTTGACCTTATGCTTCCGGGGATGGATGGGATAACCATATGCAAGCAGCTTCGAAAAGATAGTATCCATATACCAATTTTAGTATTAACCGCAAAAGGACAGATCCAAGACAAAGTAATAGGTTTAAATGCGGGAGCTGATGATTATCTGACCAAACCGTTTGCGTTTGAAGAACTTCTGGCTCGTATCCGTGCGCTTACTCGTAGACCAAGAGCTTCTATCAATGATACATTAAAAGTTCATGACCTTGAATTGAATCCAACTTCATTCCAGGTTAAACGGGGAGACATTTCTTTACATATATCAAACAAAGAATTTGCACTTCTGGAATATTTGATGAGGAACGCAGATAAGATTCTGACTAAAGACCAGATAATAGCTCATGTATGGAACTATGATGCCGACATACTGCCCAACACCATAGAAGTATATATTCGTAAGCTCCGCAACAAGATAGATCTTCCCTTTCCAGACAAAATGCAGCTAATTCAGACTGTTCGAGGCTTTGGGTACAAAATTACAACTTAATATGTTTCAAAACGCACGCGTCACACTAACTGCATGGTATCTTCTCATCATTATGGTCATAAGTCTCTCATTTAGCATTGTGTTGTATAGGGGGATGGTCAAAGAGGTAGAGAGATTTGCGCGCATGCAGCAGGTACGGATGGAAAGACGCGTATTTGATAACGGACCCTTTGACCCTGCATTTATCCAGACGATTGAGATTCAAGACGTGGACCTTGTTCGAGAGATAAAAATGAGGATACTTACGATTCTTTTCATAATCAACGGCTCAATATTTTTCATAGCGGGAGGATTTGGATATGTTTTGGCTGGTAAAACGCTCAATCCAATAAAACAAATGATGGATGAGCAGAACCGTTTTATAAGCGATGCGTCGCATGAGTTTAGGACTCCGCTTACATTTTTAAAGACAGCGATGGAGGTACACCTTCGGAATAAAAAAGCAGTATTAAAAGATGCAAATCTTCTCATTTCAGAGAGCATAGAAGAAGTAAACAGGCTTCAGGCATTGTCTGAAGAACTATTGCAGCTTACCCAGTACGAAAAACCAAACGGACATATGAAACAAGAAACAATTTCATTGTCTGAGGTAGTAAAACAGGCTATAAAAAAAGTCGAGCCATTAGCTAAAAAAAAGAACATAATTATTTCATCTCGTTTGCTCGATATACATATAAAAGGAAACATCTATGCGCTTTTAGATTTATTTGTTGTAATACTTGATAATGCCATCAAATACAGTCCTTCAAAAAGCCGCGTAGATATACACAGCAAACAAAAAGACAAATACAGCGTTATTTCAATACAAGACAGCGGAATTGGTATTAAGAAAAAAGATCTTCCCCATATTTTCGATAGATTTTATCGTGCAGATACGGCACGGACAAAAACAAATGAAGGTGGTTATGGTTTAGGGTTATCAATCGCAAAAAAGATCATAGATTGTCATCAAGGCTCAATTCACATAGAAAGCACTTTTGCAAAAGGCACAAAAGTTGTCATGCAATTTGTGACCGTTTAATTATTTCAGTTAGTTTTCAGTTCTATTATTTATTATTTTTTATATATGAATTTTTCGCTTCTTATAAGAGTTAAATTTTTTTTGATAAAACAACCCCTCATCATCAAACTTTTTTTCCTCATAATAATGATTGCGGCGGGAGGATTTATGGTCACTTCTTTTACTAACAGTAAAAAAACAACACTGCAATATCAGACGGAAAAAGCAATAAAAGGAACTCTTATTGTAAGCGTCACAGGTTCAGGACAGGTTTCAACATCCAACAATGGAACAGTATCAACATTAGCTACAGGAGTAGTCTCAAAAGTATATGTCAAAGATGGAGACGAGGTAAAGGCGGGAGACAAGATTGCAGAGGTTGATTTGGATTTGCAAGGTCAACAAAACGCTCAGACAGCCCTGTCAAGTTATCAAAGCGCAAAAAACAACCTCGATACTGCAAAGGCCAATATGTACTCATTACAATCTACTATGTTTACCAACTGGGATGCATTCATGAAAATCGCGCAAAACGGTACGTATCAGTATGAAGACGGAAGTCCAAACAACATAAACAGAGCTCTTCCCGAGTTTCATATCGCAAATGACAATTGGTTGGCTGCAGAGGCTAAATATAAAATACAGCAAAATGTGGTAAACCAATCTCAAATTGCATTAAGCGCTGCATGGTCTTCTTATCAACAGACCTCACCAATCATATATGCTCCCATTTCAGGCACAGTCTCTGGTCTTTCCTTGCAGAGCGGGTCTGTGATTGTCGCAAATACCAGTACTTCAAATAGTGCTCAAAGTGCAACAAAGATTGCCTCAGTTAAAACAAAAGCGCTGCCGACCGTATCTATTAATTTAACTGAGATTGATGTGCCTAAAATTGATCTTGGCGACAAGGCAACAGTGACATTCGATGCTTTTTCCGACAAAACATATACGGGTACAGTCATCAGCATCGATACTGCAGGAATAGTTTCCTCAGGAGTGACTACCTACCCCGCCGTAATCAAACTTGATGTTGAGTCAGACTCAATTTTACCCAATATGGCAGCTTCAGCCAACATAATAACAGCCACGAGAGACGATGTACTTCTTATCCCTTCCTCAGGCGTAAAGACACAGACAGACGGTGAAGCTTATGTACAGGTCATGAAAAATGGCAAACCTGTTGATATAACGGTTGAGGTAGGGTTATCGTCTGATACTCAGACAGAGATTTTGTCAGGAATCTCTAAAGGGGACGTAATAATTATTGGTACTACACCGGTCACAACAAAAGGCGGTCAGGGTTCAAATACCTCACAATCTCCTTTTAGCAACTTTGGCAGTGGAAGCGGAGGAGTTAGGGTAGGAGGATTTGGAGGCCGATAATTTGCTATGAATAACAAACCTATTATCCAGACAAAACATCTTTGTAAAATTTATAAAACTGATGTTGTTGAGACGATTGCTCTCTCTGATGTTTCTTTTCAAATAAACAGGGGTGAATTTGTGGCTATTATGGGTCCATCTGGGAGTGGTAAATCTACTCTTATGCATATTTTAGGCGCTCTTGATCTTCCAACTTCTGGAGAGTATTTACTAGATGGGGAAATAGTAAATAAACTCAAAGATGAAGAGTTGGCAGATATAAGAAATAAGAAAATTGGATTTGTATTTCAAGCCTATAACCTTCTTCCTCGTACGACTGCAATGAAAAATGTCATGTTGCCGATGAGATATGCTGGTGTTGTGTATGAGGAAAGACAAGAAAAAGCAAGAAAATTTCTTGAGTTGGTTGGACTAGGCGATAGGTTAGAACACACATCAAATCAACTATCAGGTGGTCAACAGCAAAGAGTTGCAATCGCACGCGCTCTTGTTATGAATCCCACCATTTTGCTTGCTGATGAACCAACGGGGAATATTGCGTCCGTTCAGGCCGAAGAAGTAATGTCTCTGTTTCAAAAATTAAACGAAGAGGGTCATACGGTTGTTATGATCACTCATGAACAAGATATTGCCGCCCATGCCAAACGCATTATTCATGTGAAAGACGGTACCATCATTGGCGATGATATAAATCACAAGCAAAAAAAAGTTATTGCTTCAAAGAAATAAATATGGATTTATTTGAGCTATTTATTGAGAGTTTAGGTACTCTCACTCTAAACAAAACTCGTACAGGACTGGCGATCTTAGGTATTGTCATTGGAATTGGTAGTGTGATTGCTCTTGTTTCTTTGGGACAAGCAAGTCAACAAGCAATTGAATCACGCATTGAGTCGTTAGGATCAAATCTATTAACCATTCAACCTGGATCAATACGGCAAGGAGGGGTAGTAGGGGCAGCAGGAGGAAGAACCTCTCTGAGTCTTGATGATGCTAAGGCGATTGCATCATCTCCACAGATTACAACGATAGATAAAGTATCGCCTGAGTTTTCTCGAAGAGCTCAAGTGACCACAGGAGGAAGTAATACAAACACTCAGATAATCGGCGTAACTGTGGTTTATTCTGAAGTTCATAAAGTAAACATGTCATCCGGTAGCTTTATTTCACAGCGGGATGTTGACATTATGAATAAGGTGGCTGTTGTGGGTCCGCAGGTGGTATCTGATCTCTACGGAGACGGGGCAAACCCTATTGGTCAAAATATAAGAATTGAGGGTCAGACATTGAGGATCATTGGAATAACCGAGGCTAAAGGGGGGACTGGTTTTCAGAACCAAGACGATGTTATTTATGTGCCATTAACAACAGCACAAAAACAACTTTTTGGAGTGAATTATTTAGGATCAATTGCTCTTGAAGCCAAAAGCGCCGAGGTGATGAGTAATGCTCAAAATGAAGTAGGCTATTTTCTCTTAAACCGCCACAAGCTTACAGATCCAACACAGGCGGACTTTTCCATTTTTTCACAGCAGGACATATTAAATACGGTGACTTCAACCACTGGTACTTTTACGACACTTCTTGCTGGTATCGCTGCCATATCTTTGCTTGTTGGAGGAATTGGAATAATGAATATTATGTTGGTGACCGTGACTGAACGGACACGGGAGATTGGTCTCCGGAAAGCTTTAGGTGCAAAAAAGAAAATTATAACAACACAGTTTTTACTTGAGTCAATTATTCTTACATTTACTGGTGGTATTGTTGGAGTAGGATTGGGAGTTTTTGCTTCATATGTTATCTCCCGTTTGACCAGTTCACCGTTTGTTGTTTCGCTTAGTTCAATATTGCTTGCGTTTATGGTATCTGCAGGCATTGGTATTGTATTTGGTTGGTATCCAGCTCAAAAAGCAGCAGGACTTCAACCTATAGAAGCACTTCGGTATGAGTAAAAATTATAAATTTATTTTTTTATTATGAAAACTAATCAAATCTTTCTATTTCTCTCTTTATTCATTATTGTTGGAGCAATTGCATTTTATGGCGGAATGAAATATCAGGAAAGCAACCAAAGAAATAATTTCCTTAATAATTTAAAAGGAGGGGGAGCGCCTGGTATGCTTGGACGCACTACAGGTCAAAACGGTAACAGAGTAGGTTTTCGTCCAGTAAACGGAGAGATCATCAGTACGGATGATAAATCTATAACAGTAAAAATGCCAGATGGTAGTAGTCGGATTGTGTTTATAAATGATAAAACCATAATTAATAAGGCTGAAACTGCATCTAGGGAGGATTTGAAGTTAGGAGTAAAGGTAGCAGTATTTGGAAATATGAACACAGATGGAAGTATGAGCGCCCAAAACATACAACTAAATCCAATAAATAGCAGAAGGGAGAACTAACAGTTATCTTTTCACTACCTTGCCACCATTTGTCTCATCATAACATTCAGGGATGAGACTTATGGGATATGAAGGATAAGGGGCAAGAGATGAACAGGAGATGGTACCATTGCCGTCAGCAACTATCTTCCATACCCCTTCCTGTTTTATTGCAAAGAAGTACCCTCCACCTGTCTCGCTTGATTTTTCTCTGACTCCTCCTGATGCATAGGTTCCATCATTTTTACTTATAGTGACTTCAATCTCCATATTTTCCCATTTATTCTTTTGGATAAGTGCTTGTTTTATTGCCTCACTATCATCTATGGTAGAAGTAGTGATTGTTGGAGCGATTGAAGATGAAGAAGAGTTGATAGGTGTTTGAGTAATTGCGGGGGAAGTCGTGGGGATTAAGGAACTAGCAGGATTTGCACGCATAGTTCCTAGCTTATAAGCAGTTATGCCGACTCCTAAAATAATACTTGCTGTTAAGAAACCAACAAAAAAATTCTTCATATATCTTTATTCTATTACACTTCAATAAACTTTGCCAAGTACATAATGATAATTCCGAGTATAAAAAACAAAAATGATAAGAAAGACTTATATAAATTAGTTTCTTTTCTCATCTCTGGGATAAGATCGGTTGTGGCAATATAGATAAACCCGCCTGCCGCAACAGGAAGCAGGTAAAAGGTAAAATGTTCAACTCTGGACGCTGCAAAGTAACCAATCACTCCTCCAAATACCGCAGTTAAGGCTGTCATGAAGTTGGCAAATAATGCTTTTTTTCTCCCGAAGCCTGCATATAGAAGTACACCAAAATCTCCAATTTCCTGGGGAATTTCATGGAGGGCTACCGCTAAAGTAGTCACTACACCAAGATGAAAACTTGTTAAAAAACTTGCCGCTATGACAAGACCGTCGATAAAATTATGGATACTATCACCGATCAGATTCATCAAACCAAACGTATGAACTTTACATACTCCTTTGTGACAGTGTCTCCAGTGCAATAATTTTTCAAGGATAAAGAAAAAAATGAAGGAGAGTAAGACAAACAAAAATAGATTTCCATCTTGATATAGTTCCTGCGCTTCAGGAAGGAGATGTAGAAAAGCTCCGCCAATCAGTGCTCCGGCTGACAGAGAGACAAGAAGGATGAGGATTTTGTGCAGGGTTTTTTCTTTCATGACAAGAGTTATCACTCCAATCAAAGACCCAGCGCTGACAACCAAGTTTGCTAAGATTATTGAAAATAAAATATTCATTTAAAAAATAATTAGTAACAGTTTTGACAAAGGCCGAAAAACTCAAGTGAATGACGATGTATTTTATATTGGGTTTTCTTTTTCAACTGCAAGGCAAAGTAGTTTTCATCTTTAAAAAATATTTCTTCCACTTTCCCGCATTTATCACATATGATGTGGTGGTGGTGATTGTTTTCTTTCACCGCTTCAAATCTTTTTTTTCCGTCACCAAACTCAATCTGTTGGATACATCTCAGATTTAATAATAATTTTACTGTTCGGTATATAGAGACGGTGTCAGTGTATACATCATTTTTTTTCAGCTGATTCATGATCTCTTTTATGGTGAGAGGAAATTTAGTTTGAAGTAATATTGTAGATATTGCTTTTCTTGGTTTAGTTAAACGATTTCCTCTTTGTTTTATAACAGCGATTGTTTTCACTGCGATTATTATTGCAAACCATTTGCAATATGTCAAGTAGAGGGATTATGTATATTTTGATATTTCAAATATTTTACTTGGTTTTTTACCTCCCTTAAGTAATCGTATTGCTTGGGGAGAAACATGGAAATAAGCAGATAAGATCATTTTTACTTTTTGATTGGCAGCTCCTTGTTCTGGTTTTTCTTTTACTCCGATTTCAAACTGATCTTCTGACTTTTTAATCAAAAAATCCTTGCTTGACTGAGGCTGCACCTTTACTTTTATTAAGACTTGGTTCATGCCGACTCATAGAAATAATAAGCTAAAAAAAACCATTATCATTCCACTAATCACTCCTAAGATGGCTTTATGTCCTTGACCATCTCGGAAACAGGCAGGAAGAAGTTCATCAAAGCTTATATATACCATAATACCCGCAACAAGAGAGAAAACATAGGCAAGTATATTTTGATTAAGATGTGGTTTTAAAAGAAAATAAGCGATAATAGCTCCAATAGGCTCAGCTGAACCCGAAATAAATGCATATTTAATGGCCTTTCTTTTGTCTAAGGTTGCATGATATATGGGTGCTGCAACAGCAATGCCCTCGGGGATATTGTGGATTGCTATTGCAATAGCTAAGAGGACACCGAGTTTTAGATCGGTAAATGAACTTAAAAAAACAGCCATTCCTTCCGGAAAGTTATGGATAAGAAGCCCAAGCGCAACGATGTATCCTGTTGCAAGAAGTTTTTTGTCAGTTACAGACTGTTTTCTACACATTCTTTCTTCAAGGTAATGATGGGGTAGAAAAAAATCAATAAGGGTGATGATAAAAATACCAAGAAAAAAGAATATGTTTGCATTGAAAAACCCCACCCTTTTTATTGCAATAGGTAAAAGCTCCATGAAAGATAGATAGATCATTACGCCCGCTGACAGTCCAAGGAAAAAACCAAGATATTTTTTCTTGCTGAATCTGTGAGATAAGAAGATAAGGCTTCCCACAACGGTTGATAATCCTGCAAGGACGGTGAGCATAAAAGGAAGAGCGACATTAGTAAGGTCCATTGCCCATTATAACACGGTTATTTATGCTCCCATCTCCATATACCATCCCATAGCCGATTCTGATCCTTTTGAAGCTCAACTATTCTTTTTTGCATTATGTAGACCACAGGATCGTTGATTAATCTATCCCAAGTCTGTAGAGCTTTGGTAAATTTACCTTGCTGGTACAGGGTAAAACCTTTTTCATACTCATTTTTTAGTATCTGATTTTCTCGAGTACAGAGCAGTGGTTGATATAACTTAACAGCCTGGTTTTTACCCTTCACGACGACCTCATCGATCAATCGATACATAATTGTTGGATCTTTGACTTTATTTTTTACTGCCTCCGTAATCAATATGTTTACTCCATATTTTTTTGTTAACCCCTCAACCCGAGAAGCTAGGTTTACATTATCTCCAAGTACGGTATAATCAAAACGCTTGCTTCCTCCAATATTCCCTACGATCATTTCACCACTATTAATACCTATTCCAATCTGCCAATCAGTATGCAGTTTGTGTAATGCTTCAAGCATTTTGAGAGCTGTTTTTACCGCCTTTAACTCATGTTGTTTTTCAAAAAGCGGTGCATTCCAGAAAGCCATAATTGCATCCCCTATGAACTTATCAATAGTTCCTTGTTCATCTAAAATAAGGCTGGACATTAATTCAAGGTATTGATTGAGTGACTCAACGAGTTTTTCAGGTGGGACTTTTTCCGAGTAACTAGTAAATGATCTAATATCACAAAATAAAACCGTCATCTGTCTTTTTTCTCCTCCAAGGGCTAGTTTTTCAGGATGTTTGAGAAGGGTGGGTAATAATTTAGGACTAATATATTGTTGAAAAGCTTGTTTTAAAAACTGTCTTTCCTTACTCTGTTTGAGATTGTCAAAAACCAAAATATAGAAAATTATCCCTAACCAAATAAATGAAAACTGCACAAAAAACCAATTAATTCCAAATTCAAAAAGCATGACTCCAACGATTTGTGTAAAAAGCCATATAAGACCAACGGTTAGAAAACGAAAGCTTAGTTTTTTTTGAGATAGAATAAAGAATGCGAGTGTAATGACGGAAATAAAAAGGCAAATAATATAAAAATATATTTGTGGAATATCTCTTTGAAAACGGTTATGTAAGAGTGAATTGATAATCTGTGCATGTATCTTTATACCAGGAGTTTGTGCGCCAAAGATATCAGTGAAATTATCATCGATCTGACTTTTTAAATCTTTTGTGGTAAAGCCGACAAGAACTATTTTGTTACGAAAAGAATCTTTCGGAAATTGGCGGTTATATACATCAATAAAACTGATATGACTAAAAGCTTGACGTGTGTAATTATAATACAGAGGAGTTGATTCGTTTATACATCCTGCCAGTTTCTTACCAAGATACTGTTCAAAAACTGACGAAGCAAAACTCGTCACACAAGTGTTGGAAATATTTAACTTGTTTTGAAACTGACGGATTTTGCCGTCTGATTGACTGTTCAAATTGATAAATCCTGAGGTGATCAAATTTGATGTATATACGGGCTGAAGAAATGTTTCATTATCAATTTTTCCAGCCAGAGTTAATGGATAATTATTTTTGGATAACTGATACATAACTTCTTCATCTTCTTCTCTTTTATCCAAAAATAAGACGTCTATTCCTACGATCCTTGGTTTTTCAGGGTTCAGGTTAGCTAATACTTGTGCAAATACTTGTCTTGACCATGGCCAAGGACCAATCTGCTGTAGGCTTTTTTCATCGATCTCAACTATCATAATTTCTTTACGGGGAGTTAAAAATCCTTGAAGTTGATCTGTAAAAATAGTGTTTAACTGCGAAAAAAAATCAAAAGAGGCAATTTTTATTAAAAAAAACAAAAACATGATACCAAGGAAGATAAAAGTAGTTTTACTAAATAGTCGTTTATATATCATCTAAGTCTGATAAAAGTTGGAGTAGGCGACAAGATCAATTTTCTTAAAGGGAAAAGAGGCAACTGCAAGAGAGAAATTGAGGGTTTTGGGGAAGGAGTAGGAGTAGGGGCAATAGTAATAGTAGATGAAATAGGAGTGGTTTTGATAATGTTTTGAAATATGATGGTTGTGATGGTTGGAGTAATTATGGTAGGCGCAATCGTGACGGTTGGTGAGGGTATTTTTCTTTTACGCAGTATATCTAATCGGAACTTAGTTTTTAACTGAGAGTCCAATGTTCGATTTGTTTTGAACCATACAGAATTCATTATCTCTGAGGAAATATTTTCTGTTGTTAATCCTTTCTGAGAACCTGGAGGAGGAGGGGAGGCGAATTTTCCATCTAAGCCTGACTGTTTTCTTAAAGGTATGCGTGCGATCTTTCCTTGAGTTAATAATTGTTTACTGATATATATCCGTTTTTTATTTTCTTCCTTATAATTTTTTACTTCTATGGTATTTTCAATTGCCAGCACCTTGGTTTCAGCAAGAGCGCCCCTACTTATTTCAACCGCAAACGTGGTTCCACGTACCGCTGCAACAGTATTTGGTGTTTCAACCTGGTAAGCTTTTCCTTTAGTTATATGTTCAATTCGATGCCACGTATTACCGAGAAGCTGAGTTATATATGTCGAATTATCTTGTATCTCTACCTGAAGCTCTGTGTTTTTATCTAAGGAGACAAGTGAGTTGTCAGGTAATATTAGATGTGCTTGGCCTTCAAGAGTTTTTACATGACTTTTATTCGGCAAGGACATTTCATCAGTAGTTACTTTTTGGTAGTCACCGGGTAGCTGTTTATAAAATACATCTCCATTTTCCCTTATAAGAAGAAAGGTGAGGGGTTTTTTACTTACTAATTTTGAAAATAAGAAAATTATCCCAACAAAAAACAGGAATAAGATTAGATATTTTCGCATGTAGCATATTATAGCATTTTGATGATGTGGCTTATTTCTTGAATAAGAGAAACACTAAGAATATTTATTTGACTAATTTTTTAATATAAAATATAATTACTTTATATTATAAAAATTTATTTTTAAATTAAAATATGAGCATACAAGGTGATAACCTACGAAATTTTCTTGAGATACCTTACGATGAGTTAGAGCAAATGAACCTTGAGGCAAAAAAGGAGCGAGAGTCAAGAGAACATGAACTCAAAGTAAAGGAGAGATATATCAATTATTTAAAAAAGGAGAAGCGAATTAAGGCGGTGACTGTAGGTTTTTCAGATCTTGAGGGTAGATTCCATATGCTGGATTACGATAAAAAGTTTTTTTTATCAAACTTTGAGAACCTTACCTTTGATGGTTCATCTATCCGCGGATTTTCAAGACAGGCAGAGTCAGATTTGCGTCTTAAGATTGATTGGTTTGCTTTCTGGTGGCTGCCAAGTGATGTATTTGGTCCGGGCAAAGTTCTCATCATGGGTGAAGTATTTAACCAAGATGAAAAACCATACGAAATGGATACAAGAGGACTTCTCAAAAAGTATGCTGCAACTTTAAAAAAAGAGAAGGGTTATGTTTTTTATGCCGCAAGCGAAGTAGAGGGATTTTTACTAAAGGGGGAAGATGCAGAGAAAAACTTCGATGAACGTATTGGTTTTGAGATTGCATCTAAGGGTGGATATTATCACTCTCTACCTAATGACATGCTTCGTGTCTTTATAGATCGAACAGCTGAGGCTCAGAGAGCTATGGGATTTGAAAACGAAAAAGATCATCCTGAAGTCGCTCCCTCGCAGTTTGAACTCAACTATTCATATTCTGAGATAGTTAATGCGGCAGATCAGATACAAATCTACAAATTAGTGGCGCGGCAAATCGCACGGAATATGGGTATGACGGCAACGTTTCTGCCAAAACCTATCGTAGGTGTGAATGGAAGCGGTATGCATACTAATCTTTCAGTCATGAAAGATGGTAAGAATCTGTTTTATGACAAAAAGGGTAGAGGCAAGCTTTCATCGTTTGCATGGGATGTAGTAAATAGGATTTTAGGCAGTGCGGGTGATATTTGTCTTATATTAAACAGCAGTGTAAACGCTTATAGAAGACTTGATCCTCACTTTGAGGCGCCAAATGAGATAAAGGTATCTGAGGTAGATCGTGGAGCTATGATTCGAGTACCTCTTTTCAACGAGCGATCTTCTCGTATCGAGATACGAAGTATTGGTCCTGACGCAAATCCATATCTCATGATGTATGCTTTGATTAAAGTTGGTTTGGAGGGGGATATACAAAAAGCAAGAAAGGACAAGCGACAAAGAGTAAAGTTTCTGCCAGGTCATATCCATACCGCTCTACAATTATTTCGTCAAAGCGACGTTGTCACGAAACTTTTGGGAGAGGAGTTTAAGAAGAAATTTGTGAGTTTAAAGTTAACGGCAGCAGATCGAAGTCCGACAGAGCTTGGGATAAGAGTTAAAAATGGTGAGGTGCTATATCATCATGAAGTATATAATCAGATGCTTTGGAATAATTTCTAATTATTTCCTTATGTTAATATTAACGTATGTTTAATGAGTATGATCTAAAAATCAAAAAATTATTATCTGCAAAGACCCCAGATACTGATTGGAAACGGGTATTGGATGATCATAAAGAAATGATTGGTATTATTCAGCACGAGAGACTTATCCATTTGTTAGTAACTATGTTTGTTGGAAGTATTATGTCAGCCTCTTCTTTCATCATCATAATGACGAAAAAACCAGACCTACTGATTTTCTGTATACCGCTGATATTTCTTTTTTTAGGCTATTTATTTCATTACCGATTTTTAGAAAACACCACACAACGCTGGTATAGGATTAAAGAACAAATTAAAAAAAATAGTAGCGAGGATAAGTAATTTTCGGACTTATTTCCGTTTCCACCAGTCTCCAAATACATCTCTCAAATCAAGCCCAAAATAAGCAAGTGAAGATAACAATAAAAAAGATGCAGTTGCCTCATCCATATTTCCTATGAACGGAACTGTATCAGGTATAAACTCAAATATTCCAAATCCCGGATTAAATAAATATAATCCAGACACTATCCCAATGAATGCAATCAATGATTTTTTCACAAGCGTCTGTTTGCACCAGTTAGTAATATTTTCATAGTGAGTTATAATAATGGTTATTATATCAGGAAGTTTAACATCCTTCTTTTTTGCGTCAAGGAAACAAATGAAGATCTACTGTGTCAGTAATTGAAAATAGTAAATTAAAAAAAGAATCACGGCAAAAGGAGAACTGACAAGACCAGGTATGTATCTCTTAGCTAAAATAGCTCCAGTAATATGCCATATGCCATTAGCAAACATAACGAGGTTAAATATTGACATTAAACCGATTCTGTAAGGATAATTTGTTATAAAAATAGCTGAGATCAATAAGGTGGAAAGAAGAATTTCCATTGTAATAAAAAACCTTCTCGACATTTTCCAGAGAGGCCATACTTTTTCAAAGTGAGTATAAATCTCTTCTTGCGAATGAAACAAATAGATAATGACAAAGTAAGTATAGTATCTTTCAACCAATCCCATAGCTTAAGTATATCAAGACAAAAAATTCTAATTTGTTTTAGGAGTTGTCTCTTTTGTTCTATCGATTACATTCGATGAGTTAATTCTAATTTTCTATTGATCATTAACGATAGATTTTTTAACCCCAGAAATTATTTAGCCTTTTTAACCAGTCTTGCGTGAGTGTTTATATGTCCTGCAATCATTTCCAAAAAGTAGGCAGTCTCATAAGTGCGACCACCTTTACTGTAAGTCATTCGGGGAACTTTCTTCACAACGATGTTAGTATATAATGACATATTAGCCTCTCGCAATCTGCCTACAAGCTCCCTAATGGAGCATTTTCTTAGGGATAAAACTCCTGCTATGTTTATGGTGGACATTCCTTCAGGTAGGGGAGGATTTTTATATTCCGCTAGAGCTTTATAGTTGGCAGCATAATTTTCGTGCCAAAAAACGATATGGCAAAGTTGGTCTTTGACAGTCCACTCATCAGTCGTCATTAAACCAGATTTTTTATTTTTTATTTCATGAATAAATTCCTCAACACTCTTGGAGAGAGTAGTAAACAACTCATTATAATTATTGTTCATATTACTATTTGCCGATCACCCTTAAAGCCTTTACATATACATTTTTCACTCCGTTGTTTTCTTCTTTTTTTACAATCGCATTTATCTTGCTTAGCAAAGTGGTTCTTATGGTTTGATTGTGTTTCAGGATTTCTCCAAGAGCAAAAGCGGTACTCCAACGGACGACCGTTCCTTTATCAGTTGTATTTTTAAATAGAGCATCTAACGCCTTCTCGGTTTCTTTTGGTAATGCTTTGGCTATGTTACCTATAACCCGAGATGCCTCCCATTTAACTCTCGGAGACTTATCACTTAAACATTTTATTACATCAGATAGATAGATCTTTGCAATACCGGCATTTGTTTGGGTCGCATATTCAAGAGCTTCAATACAGGTGCCTCGTTCGGCATCATCTCCGTAAGATAGTGCTTCGGTGAAATCGTCTGCCGATGGTTTCTTTTCCAGGATAAGCTTGGCGATAAAAGCATTTAGTTCTTTTGGTTTTTTATCTGATTTTTTGATTTCATCAAGTATTTTCATACTATTTATTTTTTCCACCTTTTTAATGTTGGGATCAGTTCTTGCATCATTTTTTTTGCCTCATCCTCAGGCGTTCCGAATTTGACCATCATACCAACACAGGCAGTAATCATTTGATCTATTGTGATATTTGGATTGGTGAATGCACCTTGTTGATAACAATATGTGCAATATTCCTCGTTTTTACTTTTATCTGTATTAGTTCCGAAATCACTATCTATCTTCATTGGCATTCCGCAACTTTGACAGATGACTGAATAAAATTTCTGACTCATATGTTTTCACCTCCTTTTGTCCGCCGAAGCTTTATGCGAAGGCGGATTTCTATTTTGTAAATGTATCAAATACCTTGCTTAGTGCTTCTGATTTGATAAGATTAATACCATCTTTATCTTTTCGGACGACCACTAATAACCTATCGCCAACATTGATATTCAATCTCTTTCTTATATCTACGGGAATAGCAACTTGTCCTTTGTGAGAAACGGTTACCCAACTGGAGAATTGGTTCCCTTTATTGGAGCTATCAGATTTGCTTGTCATAAGGCTATGATATGAAGAAGTATATCACAAGTCAAGTAGTGAAAACAAGAATTTTCTTACTAACCAAAAAGATTATGGCAATATTGAATTCCTACATAGTTCACTTAGCCTACTTTCTTGGTTGAGTGAGCCGGTCTTGGACCTTCATCGTTCCTATAACATTGTACCAACTCAAGGCTGGAAGGGACATTTAAGACAAATAAACATTGGTAGTAATTCTAATTACTGGGGGCATATTTTCTTACATTTTGCCTATATATTAATTGAAAATAGTATATAATTGGCTTGTACGAAAAAAACATCAATTATTACTAGCTTTCTTATTCTTCTTGTCACGCTCTCCTTTTTTTCCTCAAAATCAGTTCAAGCTGCCCAAACTCCTGATGTTTGTTACTCTCAGTGTCTTGCCTACAAATTTGTTTGGCAGGGTACACATTGTTTTGATGAGTTTGAATATCATTGCACAGAAGATAGTGGTAGCACATTTAAAAAAACAATTGCGTTTCTTAAAGATGTTTTTAATACTTTAAAAAGCGGTGACGGTATTGACACCGTCTTTACTGCTTGGTTTGTCTGCAAGCCATTAATTGAAAACTGTATTGTTCCCCATCAACAGAATTGTCGGCAAACCTGCAATCTTGATCAGTATGTCTATGCGCCTGACCTGTCAGTCGGCCACCCGGACAGCAGTTTTCATGGTGTATATTTCGATGAAAGATTCAATCGACTTTATTTTAAGCTCGTCAATAACGGTATGGGTTATGCATGGGATATTGATGTTGATGCAAGCTCAGGTCATACGCCTAACCGTGATGGAAAAATCCAAGGAGGAACCCAGCTTTTCAAGGAAAAGGTCGAGCATTTAATTTATTTGGGAGCCAGAAACGGTCCACCCAAGTCTTTTTCCGACACGGTGGGCGACTTTCTGATTGAGGAATCATTAAACGGTCAATATCTCCATGATTTTAAGAGCTGGTTGGTTGACAAAGCCGATCTGCATTCCGATTCGAAAAACTACAACGTCCCCAACTATTGGATAAAAGCTGTTCCTTTCAATCCTGTCCCGGGCGAACTTAACCGGGTTATTTTCAACGTTGACGGTAGCAAACTCATTCCTGAATATAGTGAAAGTAATAATACATTTATTTTTGACCTTGATCTACGACCAACCCCGGCGCGATATACTATCGCAACATTTACCCAACAAATTATTGATCAAACTTTAAACTCCTTTTTGATAAATTTCCAGGTAAAAAATACCGGTGAGGAAAGCGGCCTGGCACAAGCAAAAATATATGAAGGGAAATTTCAGGAGGGAAAAACACCTATTTACCAATCGGAAGAAAATATTATGGGTAAGAGTGATAAAAATTTCGAAGCGACCATTGATGTTAATTTGTCCGGAGAGTCCAGTCCCTATTGTGGCAAACACAAGGAATATACGATCGTCGTTACCGATGAAGAGGGAAATAAGACAGAAAGAAGTTTTTCCCTGCCGATCTATATCGGGTCGGTTAATGGAAACGTTGAGGATCTTTTTGGAAAACCGGTCGTCGGGGCGACTGTCAAGGCTTCAACCGGACAGGAAACAACTACTAATAAATACGGTTCCTACTCTTTAAAGGGAATTGCGTCATTGGGAAAGATTGTTATTACCGCCACCCACTCCGAATTTTCCAGACCAGGAACACAAGAAGTGGAGCTTAAATACGTAAACGAATTTGATGCCTGCGATGTAGGTAATTTAAATTTTTATAATATCGATCTTGTCCTCAAGGACCAGGACGTCCTTTTTACAGTAACTGTTAAAGATCAATCAGGAAATCCAATAATAGCTAACATATTAGCAGTAAATTCGGATTGGCGCTTTTATGAAACGATTAATGGAACCGGTCCATTACCCGGTATGCAGCCGGGGAAATATTTATTTACTATTTCTGCCTCTGGTTATAAAACAATCCGGCAGGATATCAATGCCGTACCGCAAAATGTTAACTTGGAATTTATCCTGGAAAAATTGAATGGTCGCCCTGATGACACCGGCCTTCATTTAATTACGCCACGTCTTTTATGGCAAAAAACTTTTGGCTTAGGAAGTGGTAAGGAAATTGGTAATATGACCGGAACAAAAAACGGCCAGCTTTTAGTAATAAGTGTTGCTGATAATCACAATAAAACCAGAAAATTGTTTTTTCTTGACCTTTTGACAGGGAATCAAACCAGGGAAGTATCGGTTCCCTGGTCGGTTGAGGAACAACGTTACATCGGACTTGACGCTTCTTACGACGGTGGGACAGTCGGATTTTTTATCAATACCGGTTCGGGTAAAACCAGAGAGTCGATTTTGAAATTATTTGATGCTACCGGTAATGAAATCGGCTCAACCACATTTGATAGAGACTTATCAGCATCAATGGACGTTTCACCTGATGGTTTCTATGTCTGTTCCTATCTGTTATTAGATAAAGGCCTCCATAAATACACCGGATATGAGATTGAAGGCAAAGGTGATGATGATTTTAAAAGAAATCCAGCAACCTGTCCTGACTATTTTTTAAGAAACAATCATCGAGTAACAAACTGTAAAGACGGCTTGTGTGAAGAAACTATTTCTCACAATCAAGTGAGAGTTATCGGTGATATTACCAATATTACAACGGTGACAAAATATGACTCGACCTTTGATGACAGTACAGTCGTCGCCCGTACCCATAAAACACTTTATTATTTCGGCCAGTCGAATTGGAGCAAGGAATTAAGAAGTGATAATTCCTATAAGAGCATTGCTGTCAGTCCGGGTGGAATGTATACAATTGTCACGGAAGGTAGTGGTGGCTCATTAAAACTCAAAGTTTTCGACAGAACTGGCGGTGATAAAACGCCGGATTTCCCCTATAAACACGTCAGGTTCGTTTTCGCCAACGACAAGGGTTTGTTTTTTACCCAATTGGTTTCAAATCGAATCGAACTTTATAAAATCGGTGAATATGACAACGAATATCGACCGCCCGATCTAACTCCAACTGTTATTCCTCAATGGTTTGACGGGCTTTCATATTACTCACAAGGGCAATTTTTCCCATCGCGCGATAATACTTTTGCCAGCCTTGATCCCGGAGTGATGTATCGGGCGGACAAAAATATCCAAATGTCCATAATTAAACCATTTTCCAGCGTTAATCTTGGTACTTTATCAATAACCAAAGACACAATATTTTCTGTTAATTACAACTATAATCCAATTCTTATTAAAGGTCAGATGACGGCTAACTTCGGTTCCCCGGTAACTATCTATGCGATCAAGTTTGACCGTTATTGGACAGGTAATTTTAAGGTTAAACTCGAGGATTTTATGCATCATATGTTGCCGGAGGACGAGTATTTCATCATTCAAAATATCCATACGAGATTTACCATAAAAAACGAGGCCAATAGCATCAATGTTGCAGTTGATTCGGGAGATGTTGCAGTAAAAGGTAAGAATATTGAAGAAAAGGTATCAGGCAATAATCAAATTACGATAGACGGGAAAAACAATATTAAAAAATCACTGTTTATAAGTATAGTAGTCTACCGGGTTGTCGGATTGATTTGGCTTTTGTCAGCCGGCATTTTGCTTTTCATAAAGAGAAAGACTCTTCTCGGAAAAAGAATCCTGCAAGTTATGAAAGTAATTCTCATCTGGACCTGGATTCTTGTTAAAAAAATATCCGTATTGATTTGGAAAGGGCTCAAAATTCTTAGTCAGTTGATTATTGGGTTAATTAAAAAAACCAGCAAAAACAAGAAAAAATAAGTTATGAAAAAAATATTATTCACCATCGCTGCGATTATTTTTATAGTTTTTTTACTCCGCTTTGCTATTGGTGGAGATGAGGATACTTGGATCTGCGAAAAGACACCTACTTCCGTTGGAGGGTCCGGAGCGGCAAGGTGGATAAAACACGGCAATCCTTCTTACCCAAGTCCTGTTATACCCTGCAGCGGGACAAAGCCGCTTGGCAAAACAAAAGAAGATTGCCTTGCTCAGGGAGGAGTTTGGGAAAAACAAGGCCCGGAACCTTATGAGACTTGTGACAGGAAAACGATTGACCGCGGTAATCCTTGCCGTGATAATAACGAATGTGAGGGGTGGTGCCAGGTTGATTTAACAAGAGATGAGTTGAATCAGGGAATGCGCGGAGAACTGAAAACTGGCAAAAAGATAGGCCAGTGTTCTATTTGGGTGGTTGAATTGGGGTGTTTTGGAATGATGGAAAAAGGAAAAGTAAAAGTTATCTGTATTGATTAATTATAAATTACATAAAAATCGGAGATAAACTGAAAAAAGAAAAAAAGAGTCTTTCGCCGAAAAAAATACCTGATTACAAATTTACTCATTTACTCAATAAATATGAGAAAAGGAATTGCATCTGTCTTAGTTTTATTAATTGTTTTAGTTATCGGAGGAGCTGGTGTATTGACAACTTTAATTTTTTTCAATAAAGGGAGTTCAGATGAGATAGAGACAACTACGAAACAATCCAGTCAGGTTTCAACGGGTATATTTAAGGACCAAACCGATCTTTGCCATTCGTTACCAATGGAAACCGTCGCTTTATTTTTAGGTAAAACTATAGTTAGGACAGAGTCTATTACCGACATTACTCTTCAGAGTTGTCAATACTATTTGGATGAGACCCATGCTCTCGTTATCAATCATGACTTGACTAACGTCGCAAGCAAACTCAAAGGTCACGAGACTTTAGACAGAACAATTACTACTAACAAAGAAATCGATATGGAACATGCTATTATTATCCAGGAAAATGGGCTCATTAATGAGATCTACCTTATTTTTAATGATAGCGAGTTCGTTTCTATTAACAGGCCAAATGGTAAGCTTATTTCCGAAGAAGAGATTGTTGATTTTTCCGCGAGACTAGTAGACTTTTTAAAAAACGGCAAAACGCAAACCAATAAAACACCAGAAACAAAAAAAACTGTTTCCTTACCGCAGGAAGAAGCTATCGTCCAGAATTTTTTTGGTCTTATTAACGAAAGAAAAATTCCCGAAGCGGTTTCTTTAATGTCAAAAAATATGGTCGGCAATGATTCAATCAAGCAGGCCTGGGGTGTTCAGTTCAACGACATAAAATCAATAAACGTCCAAAAAATTGAACAGTCGATACCTAATAGTTGGAGCGAAAATAGCCATATTTATAAAGTTACTCTTGAAGTTTATGTATCGTCAAGTGCTGCCAACGCGCCAATTCCTTACTATGGTTGGGGGGATAATCCGAATATTCGATGGATAGAAATTGTTAAAGAAGATGGTATTTGGAAAATAAACAATTTGGCGACAGGGCCATAAAATATATTTTTTCAGAAGAATTATATTTAAAAATAGTCTACCATGTTGTGAAATGATTATATCAAAGCAGTTTTCATATAGTCCATTTAGAATAGCCATTTAGTACGGAGTTGGTTGAGCATACAGGTCAAGATCGAGGATATTTTGTCATTCTACAATTGCTCTTTTATGAAAACATATATTGTATAAAAAGATACTGCCATTTTTCATGATCATGAGAATTCCGAATAAGAGAATCAATAGGAAAAAAAATGATATGGAAAATATAATTAGGCCAAAAATGGTTGAAGACAAAAGCACCGATGGCATAAGATCGACAAAAAACTTATATGCTAATACCGGACTTACTAAAAAAACAATCAAAGGATTATGAAAAACGGAAATGACATTCAATCTATCATCATTGTTTTTCACAACTTTGTGTTCTTTTGATTCTTCTCTATTTCCTCTTTTTTCTGCAATCGGTACATACGTTAAATGGCTTTGTTTAGTAGACATATCTGGCAAAAGTATAATCTCAGTGGTATTAAGATTCAGTAATATAGGCCCTTCTTATCAAGCAATCCAAATTACAATAAAAACACAAGGGTAATTACATACCAACATAGAGAATCTTCTTATAATTAAGTCTAGAAACATAAAACAAAGGAGGTGAAAAATATATGAATGACAATAATGATAATTTTAATGATTTAAACGATACGGAATCGTTGGCACTCAAAAAAAAACTTAAAGGTCGGCAACAACAAATGACAGCACAAGAAATGAAGCAAAGTGGAAATATTCTAAATATCATGGGCGGTAAGGTTGAGGAGATAAAAGGAAAGCTTAATGAAAGGTCAGCCGACGCTGCTTTGAAAAAGATTTCCGAAGAGAAATTAAACACCTCACAGGAAACAAGTACAGTATAGTCGCTCAGCAGGTGCAAATAAATTCAGATATGACAACCAAAAATCTCATTATGGACAAAGATGCAAAACGTATCGGTGAGCAGTTAGGCATTAAATGGAATAAATTTGATGTTCATCAATTTAAAATGGGCATGAAGGTGGAATTGGAACACGGGACTGTTAATCCTTTGACAAATGTCAGCAATGACGACTTGTTAATTACAGGTAAAATTGCACTCGCTCATCTCAATGAATTTTCAGATTACTATATTCGTTTACTGAAAATGGAAAAAGAAGCTAAAAATTAGCTGAACATGTCTGTCGAGATACTTGATTTAATCAAGACATATTGTATTACTAGTAAAACCGAAATGAACCTTCTGTATACATCCGAAAAATAGAGTATATGCTGGGCATTTACCTACGGCAAACAGTGCTTCCTTACGAAGTGAGCCTTCTGCCAAACACGATCCTGCTTTACATTGAAACCCGGCAATACATATTTTTCCGCTATCATCCATTTTCTTTCGACAAATTTCCTTTGGCCAAGGTCCTGGTCGTCGCCAATCGCCGCCATTTTTAACACATTCTTCTTTTGTTTGAAATTCTCGAAAATTAGTGACTTCAGTTTTATGCATAATAGAAGTTAATACAAAATCTATAGTAGGGAATAACATAAATCGAAAGATATTAAAAAAAATAAAAGCAATAATTATAAAAAGTATGATTTTCCAGATAGACATAATACAATCTTATTATAACTTTTTATTTTACACACTTCTCATCTCGAGAACCAAATCTAATTGTGTTGAGCATGTTGGTCATGACTCAGAGCGCCCCAAAGGATTTCTGTATATGTTAGACTTACATCATGGATATAAAAAAAATAAGTCTTTTTTTGATATCTGTATCCCTGTTTTTTATAGTATTGCTAACGGGGTGGTTTTTAGTATTTAAAAATCCCACCGATACAAATATTAATACCAGTCGTACTGCGGTTATTAAAGAAATCAGAAATTTACAAAGAATTGAAACGGCCTCTTTTACTATTGAAAAAATAATAGACGGAGGGACCAGTGGAAATGTTTTTCAGCAACTTCTTTTTGGAGACAAAATATTACTTATTGCCCACGGGCAAGTAATAGCAGGATTTGATCTATCCCAAATTTCAGAAAAAGATATAGTGGTAAAAGACAAAAATATCAGGATAACTTTACCTAAGCCACAAGTGTTAATCACCACCTTGGATAATACTCAAACGAGAGTATATGACAGAACGAGGGGAATCTTAAATCCGGGAGATAATAATTTAGAGTCCAAAGTCCGGGAAGCGGCACAAAATTCAATAAAAGAAGCCGCCTGCAAGGGGGATATTTTAAAACAAGCATCCGACAACGCCAGAAAACAACTAACTGCATTTTTGTCTACTTTGGGATTTACTCAAATCTCAATAGACATACCTGAATCTTCCTGTTAAGAAGGATTGTTTTAATATTTTAAAACGGTCTTGAACTCAATTATCCCATAACTAGTATTACGTCTCAAACCATAAAGGATTCTTGTCTTTTGGGTTTCCATAATTGTAATTAAATGTTATTTCCTCATCTTTCTTTATATCTTTTAAGGCAGAAAATTTGATTGTTTTTTTCCTTAGTTTTATCTTGTAGGTTGCGTTTGGTTCATAAGAGTGGTTATATATTGACCCAAAACCTAATGTGATTGCCAAACGTTCTTTGTTTTTGCCAAAATAAAAAAAGTAGGTAACAAGGATACTCTCATTTAAATTGGACATGTCGTGTCTTGAAACTAAAATAACTGGACATATTTCAATAATTTTTCCCTTTTTAATATCGCACTTAGCGAAGACCCCTCTGTCAGCATTAAGAATTCTCGATTGGCCAATATATACTTTGTCTGAAGTGAATAGTTTCTTCATGTCGTGATTATAACAAAGATATCGAATCAGAATGTTGAGAGTCCCGCGGCATACGTCTTAATTGCTGTGTGTGTCGGTTCAGACCCTCTCAGTAATGCAATCTCAATCTCATTTTACTACTTTTCCAGGTTTATATCCTGAGTTTATTGGAAGGAAACCAAGGTGTTTACGCTGAGTGAGTGAAATGATTTGAAGTAAGACAGTGCTGAGGTTAATGGATCAAGTTAGAAACTAATTTATTAATATGTAAACAATTTAATCAACGGGATATTTTAAACTTCCACTGATTGTTTTTCCTGTTTTGTCTACATAAGAGTAAGCTCCACTATTACCCCAAGTAATTTTTTCTATTGGTCCTAGATTTTTATAATTATTGTCGGAATTTTTTAAATCTATAATGTGGGTTTCTGGAGCACTACCACCACAGTTCCAACATCCATAAATATATAAAGTCAGATATTGACCGTCTTTACTTATCTCGCCGATACGAGGTACTGATGGATGATGTGAATATGACCAGACAGACTCATAAACCAATATAGATTTATTACCATTATAAAAGTAGGTTTTATATAGAATCATTCCTTCGTTGGTACTTAATGTTGGATCTAAAGCTAAAGTGAAAATAAGAACAGATGTATTTGGGAATATTTTGTAATCAAACATTTTGGCTGTTTTACCAAATTCCTTATTTGATTCAAGGATAGTAAACCATTTTGTGTTAGGAATTTGACCAATAGAACTATCAGGAGTTTTATTTAAATCGAAATATTTGTTACCCAATCTTATATATTTTAAATTGGAATCTATCTGAATATTTAAATTTGACTCTGTTTTATTAATAGAATCGGCATTAGTCTTTATTTGATCAATGTTAGTAATACTCTGAATTGACTGATACTGTATTCCCATAGCAAATCCAATAATAGGAAAAAGAATAAAAAGAATTGCAGCTATAACTTTTATTACGGGGTTATTATGAGTGCCATGCTTGGTTAATAATTCCATAGTCAAATACCTATTGATAATAAAATTAGTATATCAAGAAATATAAAAGTTCAAACATCTTAGGTGGGTAATGTTTTTTGTATCTAGTGCTGGAGAGCAAGGATTCCCTTCGTCGATTTATATCATTTCATTACTCCTCAGGGTAAACTTCTCATCCTCGCTCAAAATAGTTCGTCAATCTCACCTTGCGGTGAGCTTGTCGAACTATGTTGGCTCTGGTTGACTATGTAGGAACTTATTACACCACGTTTTGTGGTTTACCGATATTGAATGCTTCAATGTTTTCAACTACTAAGTTATAAGTTTTTGCGTCAGCATCCTCGGTATTAAATGCATTGTGGGGGACGACGATTATGTTGGGATACTTATAGTATTCATCATTTTGATCAATTACTTGCATTATCGGAGTTTCAACTCCATAACCAAATATTTTCCCAGACTTAATACCTTCCAACAACGCCATTTTATTAACAATTTTCTCTCTAGCACAGTTTACAATTATCACTCCATGTTTTACTAATTCAATTTCCTCGCTACTTATATAGTTCTCTGTTTTCGAATTTAATGGGATGCAAATAGTGATTACATCAGATTCTTTTAAAAGAGTTATTTTATCTACTAATTCCACACCAAGCATCGGTTTTTGAGATTTGTTTATACCTAATATCCGCATATTAAAACATTTGGCAATTCTAACCACTTGTGAGCCAATGCTTCCTAACCCGAGGACTCCTAATGTTTTCCCATAGATTTCCTTTCCTTTGTATAAAGAAAAGTTGTAAGCACTATTTAACCGGGCTTCCCGGTCGAATTCATTGACTCTCTTTGCAAGATTTAAAATCATAGCCCAGGTATGCTCCGCAACAGATTCTGCAGTTGCCCCGTGTATGTTACTAACAACAATACCTTTTTCTCGGCAATAATCTAAATCAAGCCAATCTGTTCCAATAGTTAACACCGACAGTAACTTAAGAGAAGGTAATTTCAACAATAATTCTCTTCTCAAAATTGTAACTTCGGGACCTGTTATTAAAACTTCAGCATCAGCTACTTTTTCAATAACCTCTTTTGGGGATAGGTTCTGAACGTGATAAATTGTTAGATTATGAGAATTATGTAAAGGTTTTAAATATGCGTCAATTGCTGGATCTGATGCTAAGCAAACGATGTTCATAAATATATTCTACCAAGTTGTTCCGTCGTCCACTCATAGTAGTGAAGTTATATGGTCGTTGTCTTGAGGAAAAAACTAGGTTGAGCATATCGGTCGGGACCCATTCGGTCCTTATAGTTTCTTATTTGATTCTTGAGCTTTAAGATACTTAACAAATTTGTCAACAACTCTCCAGGTTTTCATCATAATATCAACGCGTTTTTCTCCGACTACAGGTCCATATACGCCATGTCGTTGATCGCCCCCCGTTTCCTTAATTTCATTTATGTCAGATTGGTTAAGATTTAAAATCTTTATAGCTTCTTGCCACCCCCTTGCTTTATTATTAGATTTAGTGAAAAACTTAGCTATTGTTTCAGTTGCACGTCTACAATGAAAAAATGTATCAAGAGGTCGTCCAATTGCATCTCTGAGGTCTTTCAGTACCATAGAAAGTTCTGGGATTATCAAAGCGAGCAAAAGAGTATCTTGGTAGCTTAATGGTCTATTTTTTTCGTCCTGGGTAATTTTAACTACATCCATTCCGAAAACTTCATGATATCCTGTTTCAGGAATATAAACTGATGCAATTTCTACATTGTATGTGTATCCTTTGAGATATCCATAAACATCCATAAAAGTATGAACGTTTTTTTCTATCGTATTTTTAAGATCCACGAGAGGGATTTGGGAATCAGTATCCACTTCAACAGTGATTTGAGAAAGTAATATCGATGTTTTTATATTAGCCTCAAAAGAGGCATCGTCACTCTTAACGCGCCCATTTACAGAAGAAATTGTGATTGGAGCTCTTTCAGGATAGACTTTTCCAAAGAAAATATATTTCATATCTGGTTCTTGTTGTTGGAGAGCAAGGATTCCCTTCGTCGATTTATATCATTTCATTACTCCTCAGGGTAAACTTCTCATCCTCGCTCAAAATAGTTCGTCAATCTCACCTTGCGGTGAGCTTGTCGAACTATGCTGGGGAGCAAGGATTCGAACCTTGAATCGCGCTGATCCAAAGTCAGGCGTGTTACCGTTACACTACTCCCCATGATTTTAAAAGTTCTCTTCCTTTACCACTTTTCAAAAATTGTTCGTATTTTAATGCTTCGCTTTTAATTTCGAATTCCTTAGTATAAACCACCTTCCAATTCTTTCCTTTTCTGGTTGATCGGGTAATTTTATTATTATGTTCCCAAATTCTCCTTTCAAGGTCTGAGGTATAACCAGTATATGTGTTTTTTAATTCATCTTTCAGAACATATACAGTGTATGCCATTCTTGTTTTCAATATTTAAAGATACTGATCCAAAGTCAGGCGCCCGCCTGAGGCGGGCTACTCCCCAAGTGTTTTGCAAGCTCTATTTTACCAAAAAAACATGCCTTATGGGTTTACGATTCTCTAGTACGATTGAAGTTCAATTTGCTTAATGGTAAAGATGATGATATACTACTTAATAGAAGAATTTCAGTCACTTAATGGGTCTAGGTTTGGAGATTAGGGTAAAACAACTTCATTTAAGGATACTTGGTTTTCTTCATGAAAGGAGGTGAAAACATACAATGGACAAAAAGAAATTATACGTCGGAAATCTACCTTGGTCAATTGAGGATGCTGGACTTAAAGATTTATTCGCACAATACGGAGAAGTCGTTGAGGCAGTTGTCATCAAAGATCGTTATTCAGGTAGATCAAAAGGTTTCGGATTCGTAACTTTTGCAACTGAAGAAGCTGCAGCACAAGCTGAAGCAGAAATGGCTGGAAAAGATATGGAAGGCCGCAAAATCGTCGTTAACGTCGCAAAACCTAGAGAGGAAAGGCCTCGAGGAGGTGGCGGAGGTTATCGAGGAGGAGGAGATAGGGACAATAGACGACCTTACTAAACCAATAAAAAAACACTATTTGCTTCTTGGGGTCTAAAATAAAGACCGCGTAGAGAGGGGGTAGTGTTTTTTTTATGGGAGCGATATAATATTGTCAGATGAAAAAACAGAATCTCCATTTACTTGCGACGGTTTCCTTATCAATTTTTTTATTTATCTTTCTTCATATCTTTTACACAGGTGTGGTTACTACTCCAACGGAATTAGACAGTGTCATGTATCATATACCAATTGCTAAAAGTTACCTCAACGGTCGCATATTTTCTTCCCCCTCATCTCCACTTATGCATCGGTATTTTCCCGGCGCATCTGAGGGTATACTTGCTTTTTTTATGCTTCTGCATATTCCCCTAAACCTATACAATGTTTTAGGGATACTATGTCTTTTTCTTGCTTGCTTTGCGTTGGGTAAACGTGCTGGGTTAGGGACAGATTTATCTTTGTTATTTGCAACCAGCTTCTCATCGCTCAATGGGATTGTCCGATGGGCAAATGTCCAGGTTGTAGATATTTGGATGGGAGTATTTTATGCATGTTTGATCTTTATGTTTCTCAAACCGGAAAAAAAACCCGGTTATTTTTTTAAGTTAGGTATTGTGACAGGGATGATAGTTGGAACTAAATATTCTGGCCCCTTGTTTCTTAGCGTTTTGCTACTTTTTTACGGAAAAAAACTAATTGAAAAATTAGACATCAAACGATTAATATGGTTTCTTATTCCGTTTTGTATATGTGGACTTTTTTGGTATATCCGTAACTATCTGGTAAAAGGCAATCCTGTTTACCCGATTGCTCTTTTTTCATGGCCGGGAGTAGAGAATTGGGCCCTTGAGACGCCAGTATGGAAAGGAGCAATCTCTTATCCCTTAAGTATGTTAAGCGCTCTGATAAGCGAATACACGGGATGGGGAGTGTTAGTTATATTGTCGCCTATTCTTGTTTTGTATATGAGGGGGATTTCCTTGATCTTTATCACAATTGCTCTTTTTAATCTTATGGTTTATTCTTTGTTGCCAAATGGCGATGCCTATTTGGTGCACGTATCAAACCTTCGATACTCCTATCCTGTTTTTATTTTATTCATACTAGCGGTTTTTGAGTTTGCAAAGCAAAAAAAGAAAGAAGAAATACTAGCAGTTTTTGCTATTGGAAATATGCTATTTTCTTTGCAATTCCCATATCATCCCAAGCTGCTTTTTTTATATATTCCTCTTCTTATCATGATTTGGTTATTTGCAAAACAAAATTATATATGGGTGTATAATAATAAGTATTATAAGTTTATATATCATATGAAAAATAAACTTGAAAAAGGAGGAAGTTCTGTTATCGTACTTCTCCTTATGATTATTGCAGTTGTAGTGGTTGGAGCTATGATCTTGATGAAAAAAGGACCTGAGAAAAAAGAAGGCGGATTATTTGTATCAGGTACGGTCAAACAACAAGATCAAAATGCAGCCTCCTCCACAGAGAGCACTGCTGATCAAGAAACAGATAGTGAAATATCAACACTTGAACAAGATCTTGATGAAATTGATAAAAGCCTTAATGACGCTCCAATTGACGTTATGGCAGAATAGGGAGAGAGAATACATTATTAATTTATAATCAATATCCATGAAAATACCCTTATATAAAACAACCATAGGATTTTTCCTTATTGCAGGGTTTGCTTTATTTACCAATACCGCTTTTGCGCAAGCGGTTATTAACCCCACGCGTGGTGCACTGCGAGAAGAAAGAAGGGCAGAGATTCAAACTACCCGTACTCAGCTCAAAAAAAATAGAGCTTATCAAGAAATCGATCGGAGAGTCACAAGTCTAAATGGGCTCATCAACAGATTAAATGCGATCAAACGAATCACCGCAGAACAAAGAACCACTCTTACGACTCAAGTGCAGGCGGAGATAGACAAACTTACGTCTCTTAAGACTCAAATTGAATCAGAGACCGATCCGGCAAAATTGCTTGAGCTTAAAAAATCAATTATCCTTTCCTACAGAATATACGTAGTCTTCATGCCTAAAATCCAGATCATGGCTCATGCAGATCGGATCCTGACGGTTATAGATGAGATGAAGGAGAAAACGACCAATGCGGATGTGATTTCAAAATTAGACTTAGCGAGTGCAAAGGCAAACGAAGCCATCACAACAGTCATATCTCTAACACCAGATGGGTATCCGGACAACAAAGCTCAGATGAAAGATGCAAGAGAGATGTTGAAGGAAGCGCTTCAGTACTTAAAAGATGCGCGACTGCTTTTTAAACAGAGCAGTTCATCAAGTGTATCAAGCTAATATGATACAATAGTTTCAGTATGGCTGAAGATAAATATACTGCCACATGGGTATCGCATACCTCAATAAGGGATTTTATTGACTGTCCACGCGCATATTATCTCAAAAACGTATATCGTGATCCTAAGACAAGACATAAAATCAAACTTGTCACTCCTCCCTTGGCTCTTGGGTCAGTCATCCATGAAGTGCTTGAGTCCTTATCAGTTCTTCCGGTTGAGGAGCGTTTTAAGATGTCGCTAGTTGAAAAATTTCATCTGATATGGAGTAAAGTAAGCGGAAAAAAGGGAGGATTCTTAAATGAGCAAACAGAAAATACCTACAAAAAAAGAGGAGAGGAGATGTTGCTTAAGGTCATGCAGAATCCTGGTCCTTTAAGAAAGTTAGCAGTAAAAATCAAGATGAACCTTCCTTATTATTGGCTCTCAAAAGAAGATAATATCATCTTATGCGGCAAACTTGATTGGCTTGAATATGATGAGAGTTCAGATAGCGTCCATATCATTGATTTCAAAACGAGTAAAAATGAAGAAGATGATGAATCACTTCAGTTACCAATCTATTGTTTACTTGCCACAAACTGTCAAAGCAAACCCGTAAGAGGAGTCCATTATTGGTACTTGGAGAAAAGTACTGAATTGACTGACAAACCCATCCCGGATCTCGTTGAAAAAGAAAGCCAGATTCTTGATATTGCCAAAAAAATAAAACTTGCCAGGCAACTAAATGTATTTAAATGTCCCCACAAGACAGGTTGTCATGTTTGTCGCCCTTTTGAGGCGGTATTGCGGGGTGAAGCAGAATACGTTGGAGTTGGAAGCTATAGAGAAGATATCTATGTATTAGATCTTAATCAACAAAAGGAAAAGGAAAGTATAATATTATAAACATTATTATTTATCACTTAAGTTATGAAACAAAATAAAGGATTTATACCAATCATTATTGCAATTGTAGCGGTTGTTGCCGTTGGCGCTGTCGGCTTTTTTATGTTAAGTAAAAGTAAGTCTGGAGGAGCTATTCCTGCCATTAAGATCCCCGGTACTTCGGGAATTGGGTTGAATACAAACTGCAAACTCAACGATCCAGAACTTTGTCGGTATATGGATAAAAGCATAAAAATGGCTGATAGTTATAAGACCGGATTTATTGGATCTTCAACCACTACCGATAAAACAGGCAAAAAGTCAGAAAGTAGATGGGAGATGAGGGATGACAGGACTCATTTTGTGACTTTGGAAAACGGAAAAGAACAGTCAAACATCATTGTGATAGGGAATACGACATATACTAAAGATCTCAGTGATAATAAATGGACTAAATTTACCCTCAAATCAGAACAAGGAGACAAGAATCTTTTTAGTTTTGATGTTGAGGAGATGAAGAACAGATTCAAAGACACTATAAAAGATACGGAAGATAAGATGACTTATAAATCATTAGGTAAAGAATCGTGCGGCAGTCTAACCTGTTTTAAATATGAGATTATTAATCCCCTAGTGACAGATATAAAAGAATATGTATATTTTGATGATCAAGAATATATTATGCGCAAGATGCGAATTGAAGACAAATCGGGGCTTGTTACAGAAACGATGTTTGAGTTCAAGACCGTTACGATAGATGAGCCATCACCTATAAAAGAGAGTCCGGCATCCAATCTATTTGAAGATCAAGGATCATCCACATCATCAATCGATGCGGAAAAACTGCAGCAGTTTATCGAACAGATGAAGTCAGAAGGTTCGCAGCCATCTGAAGAAACATCGGAGACAAATGAATAACGAGCTCAGTGAAGAAAGAATAAATAAAGATTGTCCACATTGCGATCCAAAATCATTCGCATTAACCAACAAGCTTGAGGAAACCGAGAGGTTTTGGATCGTTTGCGATGTTCATCTTCTCACAGAAGGACACATTCTCATAGTGCCAAAAAAACACATTTCTTGTATGGGAAATTATCCAAATGAGTATTATAAGGAGTTTTTAGAACATCATAAGAAAATTTCTTCATTCATTTTGAAAACTTATGGTAGTCTTGCGGTTTTTGAACACGGCAAAATCGGTCAGACAGTGTATCATTCCCATGTACACTATTTTCCATACATCGGGAATGAATATAAAATCATACCAGAGGGAGAGAAATACTTAATTCCTATTGATTCACTTGATGATTTAAAAAAAATCTATCAAAAAAATGGTAGATATCTTTACTTTTCCCTTAATAATAAACAATGGTGTGTTGATGTTTCTTTTGGAGCTAGTCGTTTTTTCCGAGATAGATTTGCCGTTGCTTTGGGTAGATCAGAACGCGGAAATTGGAAAAAAATGCACGTACATAAAGAGTTAATGATTCAAGCGCATAAAGAGATTGTCTTTCTTGAAAAAAAATGGTTTTCGAAGACATAGAAAACTCATGTATCATGTAATGTATGAAACAAGAGGAGCTATATGATTTTTTTACACATGCTTCCAAAGCGATACTTTTTCTTCCGCTTGTGATGCTTATCATCATATTGATGAATAAACAAAGTGCATACCCGACAAAACAAAAACCATTTCCATCGGTGCCTTTATCAAATACAAAACAGTCTTCTTATTCAAGCCCCACTTCCTCTCTCAATCTTCAAGGACCGCTTGTGTGCCAAACTCAAACAAAAGACGCAAGTTGGAGCGCTTTTATTGAAAATAAAATCATAGCTGGATTAATAATTAAACCAAAAGAAACGATCCACGTTGTTGTCCTTCAAGACTGTGCATATATATGGGGAGATAAAAAGACCGGTGAAAAACTATGTGGTTTATCTACATACATTCAACTTGCCGACACCCTTATGTCTTCAGGGTTAATATCAACGGATACCTTGCTTGATTCAGGTGTAATACCTAAGACTTCGTCATTATCAACAAGTGAGATAAGACAGATGATTGGATCATGTAAGAAACAAAAGATTGAGGATAGGCGTGTGTTTGAGGTGCCTAAGGGGATAAAGTTTGTAGAGAAGAAGAAATAGCCAAAAAAAAGCCCCGGCTACGACCTACTTTCCCTCTGCGAAAACGCAGAAGTATCATAAGCGCTAACTCGTTTCACGACCTTGTTCGGGATGGGAAAGGGTGGTGCCAAGTCGCTTCAATAACCAGGACAGCTTATATTATAAAAAACGGTACTCAAATTATCAAGAGGAAAATAAACAGGTGAGCGGAATAAGTGTTTGAAAAAACGTAAAGTAGGCTATAATAATAGAGATGAACGATCTCAAAACATCTCATAAACTGTTTCACTCATTCTGTATTCGACCAACCACCCGCTTTGACTCGCAAAGCAAAACAGAAGAGGTGTTACTGGTTATTAGAGCTCATCCTATTATCTTAATACCTACTTTTATCAACAGTCTTGCGCTGTTTTTTATACTTTTTTTCCTCAATTTTTTTCTTCCTTCGTTTTTGACCATAACTCAAATTCTTTTTATCAATCTTATGTTTCTTGTTTTTTTGGGCAACTACCTTTGGTTTGGATTCCTTAATTGGTACTTCAATGTGGGTATCATTACAAATGAGAGGGTAGTAGATGTGGACTATAGCGTTGTGCTTTATAAAGAGATAACTTATACACTTTTAAGTCATGTTCAAGATGTAACGGCAAAGTCAGGTGGGTTTTTGGAGTCTTTGTTTAATTTTGGAAATCTCTTTGTCCAAACAGCTGGGACAGAGACAAACACGGAGTTTCTCAATATTCCTCATCCATCAGGTGTTGCAAAGATTATTAACACGTTGATTCAGAACGAAAAGCATATTCATGGATAATATAAATATAGACAATATAGGATCGTTGATTTCAGGAACTTCGCTTGGATTCTTTTTTATCAAATCATTTAGTATTGTTTTTTCTCTGCTTTTTACCACATATGCGGTGGTGCTTTATAAACAGGTTCAAGAGATCTCAAAAGCTGTACAGAACGATCGCAATAAATTTATCATTCTTATATCACTGTTACAGATATTTATTGGCATATTTTTGTTATTTTTTTCGATATTACTTGTCTAAAAAGCTTATCACATGCTAGATCCTGTTTTGGCAACATATTCGGAAAAGGCAAAAGGAAATTTATATGCCGGGCACATATCTGGGCCTGATTTCTATTGTATTTTAGAGATTCCATCCGTCTATCCACAAGAAGAAGGAGATAGTCTACTTCGTAGTATTTATGACTCCGTTGCATCAAAAAAACCAAGCGATCTTGAGGCGTTTGACCAGACGATCTCTTCCCTTATACAAAAGACCAATCTTCCCATCGACTTTTCTCTTGCTGCAGGGTATCGTTCAGACTCAATTTTGTATTTAAAAACGATTGGAACAGGTCAAATATATGTAAAAAAAGAGACTCATTTTGAACAGATAATAGAAGGAGATACTAATGCTTCAGGATATATAACAGAACATGATCTGTTTGTTTTGACAACGTCGTATTTTATGGAAAATGAAAAAGGGAAAAAGCGAATACTGGATATATTACACCATAAGAAATCTCCACCTGAGATAGTGGATGGTCTTTCAAACAGACCAGAGCACCAAAAAGAAAGGGGAGCGGTTGCGCTATTTGTTTCATTTGAACCACATGAAGATAAAGAGGAGCAACAAGAAAAAATAGTGATAAAAAAAGAATCATTAGTTAAGGGCTTTCTTACAAAAGCTTTATATATTATAAAAAGCGATAAAAAAAAGAGAATATTGTTGGTTGGGATAATCGTTGTTTTTCTCATACTTCTTTTCAATGCAGGCAATATGTTTGGTAAGAAACAAAGAGTTGTCAATGAAGTTAAAGTTGATTCAGTTAGGCAAAAAATAGAAGATCAACTGAAGTCTATAGATATTTCAGATGATGTAAGTCGATCTCTTGGAGTGATCTCTGAAGTCAAAGCAAGCCTTGAGGAGTTAAAAAAAACAAACAAAACAAAACCCTCCGATCTACAGGAACTGGAGAAACTTATAGGCGAATATGAATCAAAAGTACTCAAAAGAGAAGAAAAAACCGCTGAAGAGTTTTATGATTTGACCGTTGAAGAAAAAGGCGCGAAAGGTGACCGTGCATATCTTTTTGAAGAACTTTTATCCATACTCAACAAGGAAGGAAGAATTTATGTTTTATCACTTGAAAGCAAGTCTTTTGAGAAAAAGATCCATGGAGAGATAGCCAATGCACAACTTATTGCTTCATTTGAAAATGCAGTCTTTTTCTATCGACCAGGAGCGGGTATCTATAAGATTGATAAAGAAAATAAACCAAAAAGAGTCATTGAAAATGACACGTCTTGGGGTAACGTCATTGACATGAATATATATAACGGCAATATATATCTTTTAGATAAAGGAAAAGACGAAATTTACAAGTATCTCGTTGCGGAAAATGGATATTCTGACAAGAATTCATATGTGCTTTCAGGTAGTTCAACAGATTTTAGCAAAGCAAGTTCTCTAGCGATAGATTCATCAGTATATGTTGGGTTTGACAATTTTATTGTAAAGTATTTGGCTGGAGAAAAGCAGGATTTTACTGTACAGTTTCCCGATACTGCAGCAAACACTATTAAAATATTTGCGAATAAAGATAGTGATCAGATATATGCATTAGATAAAGCTGAGGGGATTTTATATATCTTTACAAAAGATGGTACATATGTAAAGCAGATCAAATCAAAACAACTTACGGAGGTAGATGATTTTGTAGTTTACAAAGAAGCCGCATATCTCCTGAACAAATCAAAGATAAGAAAAATCAACCTTTAACCGTTATTCAAAAAAATCAGCTTCCTGTTTTTGAAGTGAAGATACATACACATCGGGGATAAGATAATAGCCTGAAGTACCTTTTGATGATTGTATTATGGATACACCTTCTTTATATTGGTAAAACTGGATCATATATTCTTGTTTTGATTCCACGATCCTAATCGTAAGTATGGGTAGACTGTCCAAGGCATTTCCTGAAGAACCGATGATATCTGATGCGGTAAGGTTTTTGAGGTTGTCCAGGAAATAAGTGACAGGATTTATCAAAGCTTTTTTATCACCTATCATCCAGTCACTTTTCTTTTTGACAAGCAAGACATCTCCCTCATCGCTGTTTATTGATATGGATTTAATTTGAGATTCATTTTTCAAGAGGTGTGTTTTTAAGTCGCGAAAATCTTCATCTAAAGATATATTTGCTAGTCCATTTCCCAAAAACACCTCATCTTCATCATTGAGTTTGGCATAACAAATATCACCAGTATGTTCTTTACCGACATAGATCGTATCATTCTTATCTTGAGTCTTTATAACTATGCTTTGTATTCCAATTCCAAGTTCAATATGTTTATTTATATTTTTTGACACAATGGTTTCTTTCGTGATTCCGTTTAGTGTTTTGATCAAAGCTTGAACTTTTTCCAAATCGGCATTATAGATCTGACCATCTTTTTTTATGGTCCATTTCGTTTTATCCTTTACAACCGTTTGTTTTTTTTGTTCTCCTGTTAGAGTAAGGCTGATGATGTCCTGCTCATTAAGCGTAAAAATGAAAGGCTGTTTGGAGGGAAGAAACAAAGAGGTGTTTGTGCGTATGACAAGTAGCGTAATAATAAAGAGACAGGCAGCAAGCAGAATGAGTCTTTTGCGATTTTTTTCCATAAATGATAAAATATTATACTATTCTTATGCATAGTAATGAAGAAAAGATAATAAAGAAACTTGCAAATCGGGACGAAAGAACTCTCCTTTTGTTTTATCGAACGCATCATAAACTACTTGTTCATTTTTTTGAAAAAAAAATTGGAAAGAAAGATGTTGCTGAAGAGTTAGCTCAGGACACATTGATAGACCTTATCGAAAATTTACGTGATTTCCGAGGGGAGTCTTCTCTTAAAACATATTTATTTTCGATAGCAAGAAATAAGATTGTGGACTACATAAAAAAGAAAAAGCTCAAAACGATCTTTTTTTCAGCTCTTCCTTTTCAAATGGTTGAAAACATAATGACAGTTTTTATGGATGATGGGATCGAAAGAAAAGAATTATCTCAAAAAATAGAGAGAGTAATTACAAAATTGCCGAATGATTATCAACTTATCATAAGACTAAAGTATATGGATGGGGAAAGAGTAAGAGAAATAGCAAAAAAAATGGCGTTGCCATTCAAAGCCACCGAAAGCCTTTTATTTAGGGCACGAAGGGCATTTATAAAAGCGTTTGACACAGATTAATCTCATATGAAATCAAATTATGCTGGTCTAAGAAATAAGATAAGAGAAGTTTATCTCGTTGAACCAAACGATCTAGGAATACCTTTGTTGACCTCTCTTTACCGCAAAGTAAACAGATATTTTAAAAAAATGCCATTCGTTATCGTTATCCCGTTGGCTTTTATCCTGGCAATAACGCTTTATATTTTATTTGGATACTTGGTCGTCCGTTTGGCAAGCATGCTCCAATATGGATTCTAAAAACGTAGTATTCAATCTATTTGCTTCTTTTATAATCGTACTCCGGCGCTTTATCTTTCTCATCATAACCCCATATAAAACAATGAGAAAAATTTCAATGTATGGAGACTATTATCAAACAATAACTATTTTTTTAATGGTTTTTATATATTTCTTATTTGCCCATATGATGCGTGGATCTGTCATATGGGGAGGGTTTGTCTATGGTGTATTTCTCCTTCTCTTTTTCATAACCACACTCTTTTTTTATCTGTTTTCCCATGCGTTTGGTTCGGATATGAGATACATGAAGTTTATACATGCCTTTAGCTATACTCTTTTACCAACACTTATTTGGTTCATAACAAATTTAATTTTATATATAGTACTTCCTCCTCCTCGCACCATGTCGTTTTTAGGAAAAGGATTCAGCATCTTCTTTATTGCATATTCTGTGAGTCTGCTTGTCTGGAAGCTCATTTTAGTTTATTTTGCTATCCGTTTTTCCTCGCGACTGGGGCTTTACCGAATCATATATATGTTTCTTTTTTATCTTCTTATCTTTGTTCCTCTTTCTCTTATCTTATATTACTTCAAGCTTTTTCGGGTTCCCTTCATTTGACGCGCGAATGATTCATAATATTTTCTAGACTACATTAGTAATGGATATTAAACAAATATATTTAGTATCTCCCAGGGGGTTTTGTGCTGGTGTAAAAAGAGCAGTGGGTATAGTTGAAGCAGTATTAAAAAAATACGGTGCTCCCATATACATAAGACATCATATCGTACACAACGTGCATGTAGTGAAAGGCTTTGAGAGTCAAGGTGTGATTTTTATCGAAGAGCTAGAAAAAGTACCTGATAAATCCGTTGTAGTTTTTAGCTCACATGGTAGTCCACCATCCTTATATACGATGGCAAAGAAAAAAAATCTGATCCTATATGATGCAACATGTCCCTTGGTAATAAAAGTTCATTTGGAAGCAAAACGATATGCAATGATGGGTTATTTTATTATCTACATTGGACAAAAAAATCATCCCGAAGCAATAGGGGTTTTAGGAGAAGTATCAAAGGAAAGCATAGTTCTTATTGAAAGGATAGAGGATCTAGATAAAGCTAGGATCCCAAAAAATAAAAAGAAAATTATTCTCACTCAAACCACCTTAAGTTTTGATGATACGAAAATTCTTGTGGAACAGATTCAAAAAAAGTATCCACTCGTTATACTTCCACCAGTATTTGATATATGTTTTTCTACCCAAAACCGGCAAAATGCAGTAAAAGCATTAGCAAGGAAAACAAAAACGATTATAGTAATTGGATCAAAGGCTAGTTCAAACAGTAATAAACTGAGATATGTTGCTGAAAAAGAAGGGGCTAAGGCATACCTTATAGATGATGAAACTGATATTAATATCAAATGGTTTAAAAACATTGAGTCGGTTGGTATTACCGCAGGGGCATCAGCGCCGGAACAATTGGTAAAACGAGTAACAGCTTTCTTCTCAGGTGATCAAACGATTATTAAAGATATAGAAACTATTCGGGAAACAGTTGCATTTCCCTTTCCAAAAAGCATATGAAACATATAGTTGTGTTGGGATCTACGGGAAAAATTGGAAAAGCTGTCTTGGAGATTGTAAGGGCTTATAAAAACGAATTTAAAATTATTGGTCTCTCGACAAATAAAAATAAAGATTTGCTTAGGGAACAAATTCAAGAATTTAAGCCGCTAGCTGTAGGTGTTGGTGAAAAAGATTTAGTTACTTTAGCTTCAATGCAACAAGCCGACATGGTAGTTGTTGCGGTTGTTGGTATGTCTGGGCTTGCTCCAACACTTGCCGCAATAAGGAAGGGTAAAGACATTGCCCTTGCCACAAAAGAAGTATTAGTTGTTGCAGGAGATCTGGTTATGAAGGAGGCAAGAAAACATAATGCTAATATCGTTCCTATTGATTCAGAGCATTCGGCACTATTTCAATCGTTACAAAGTGGAAGAAAAAACGAGATAAAACGACTTATTCTTACCATGGGAAAAGGACCGATTGCTAAGATGAAGAAGAAAGAGTTACGTAACGTAACAATCAAAGACATCCGAAATCGACCAGTATGGGATATGGGAAGCAAAATAATGATAGATAGCGCTACTTGCTTAAACAAAAGTTTTGAGGTGATTGAGGCGCGTTGGTTGTTTGAGGTTTCTCCCGAACAAATTTCCATTGTTGTTCATCCTGAATATATTTGTCACTCGCTTGTTGAGTATAAAGATGGAAGCATTATTACAGAACTAGGTACTCCCGACATGAAACGTTATATTCAGTATGCACTTTTTTATCCTAAGAGGAAAGAGATGAGAGTTACGAAAGGAATAGACTTAGTTGGGAAAAAACTTAGCTTTGAAAAAGCACCTTTTGAAAAATTTCCCGGATTGCACTTGGGATTTGATGCAATTAAAAAAGGAGGGACAATGCCTGCAGTACTTCACGGCGCGGATGAAGCCGCTGTTAAATCTTTTTATGATGAAGAGATAGCCTTTGTTGACATACCACAGGTCATAAAAAACACAATGGATTCTCATGAGGTAACACAAAACCCTACACTAAAAAATATTCTTGAAGCAGAGATATGGGCGCAAACATATGCAAGATCTTTTATATCACAAATGAAAAATGAATAAAACAATCTCAGTAATATTAACCGCTGCTGGTAATGGGTCAAGAATAGGAGCTCATAAGATTCTTATGTTGATTAAAGGTAAACCCTTGATATGGTATACCTTGAAACACTTTAGTAGGGTAGAGAGAGTTGATGAAACTATTGTTGTAGCCAAACAGGAAGACTTTGAGAAACTACATTCCATAGCAAAAGACGCTGGTATTTCAATAAAAACAGTTAAAGGAGGAAGTGAAAGGATAATTTCCGAATATAATGGTGTTATGGCTTCAAAGGGTGATTTTATTATCACTCATGACGGATGTCGACCTTTCCCCCCCAAAAGAGTAATTGAAAACGTGATTAGTGCGGTCATAAAATATCCAGCAGTGACTGTTGGTGTGCATCCAACAACAAGTATCAAATACAGTACTGGATCCTATATTCAAAAATCGCTCACAAGAAAATATACATACATGGGACAGACCCCACAAGGATTTAGGCGAAATATTATTATCAATGCACTTAAAAAGAATATTAAAAAGAAATTTTACATACCGACAGACGATGCTGAGTTGGTTGCCAATATGGGAATTAAGGTTAGAATTGTTCAGGGAGATGAGGTTAATATAAAAGTCACACATCCCAAAGATGTGTTCATCGCAGAAAAAATATTAGAAGTTTATAAAGCATAACATATGTTTAAAGTTGGAATAGGTCAAGACAGCCATAAAATTCAAAAACATACAAAATCAAAAAAACCTTTGATATTAGGCGGTGTAATCATAGATAAAAACATAGAGGTAAAGGCCGATTCGGATGGCGATATACTTATCCACAGTTTGTGTAATGCGATAAACACCGCACTAGGTTTGGGATCATTTGATATTTACGCTGGACCTTTATGTAGGTCTGGAGTCACAGACAGTAAAGAATATCTCCTTATTGCTTCAAACAAGATTAAACAAGCAGGGTACTTGATTAGCAATATTTCAATCATGATCGAAGCAGGGTATCCTCGACTTGAAACCTACAGAAAGAAAATAGTTGCATCGCTTTCCGCGATACTACATCTTGATAAAAACAGTATAGGAATTGCCTCAACCAGCGGTGATGGTTTAACTAGTTTTGCAAAGGGAAAAGGCATCCAATGTTTTTCAATAGTTAGTCTTATGACAAAGTGATAAAAGCAAAGGCTTATGCAAAATTAAATCTAAATCTTCACGTCCTGCCTGATCAAGAATATAAGCAAAAGACGGGCTATTATCCAATTCGTTTTATTAATTGTAATTTGGAATTGCATGACGAACTATATTTTGAAGAGCAAAAAAGAACAATTGATTTTACTTGCGACGATAAAGAGCTTTCAAACGGAGATAATTTTGTCTATAAAACAGCATTTTTTTTAAAGTCTCTCATCAATGAAAAGGAACGAGGAATCAGAATTTTACTCAAAAAACATATTCCGGTTAAAGCTGGCTTGGGTGGAGGAAGCAGTGATGCAGCGACAACTTTATATTACTTATCAAGATTATGGAATATAAAATTAAATCAAAATCAAATCCATTTTTTGTTGGAAAAGATAGGAACAGACACTTTCTATTCTTATAAAGAAGGAGTTTGTGAGGTTGGTGGGTACGGAACTGAAAATACTTGTATTTTTAAAGTAAATAAAAACTGTTTTTTTCATAAAAGAAAATGTTTATCGGTTAATAACACTGATAAAACATGCAAGTTGTCTCAAATTCCTCGGATATGGATGATATTAGTAAATCCCGAAAAGCAAAAACAATCAACTGCATGGATGTATCATAACTTGAATCTTTCCAAAATAGGAAAGAATCTCGCTATGTATGATGCACTAAAACAAGCCATTCACAAAAAAAATAAGGGCAAGATAGTTAAATCCGTATTTAATGATTTTGAACAGCTGGTAAAGGAAGGGGATGAAGAAACTTTGGAGATTGAAAAAAGATTATATAATATGGGAGCTGATAAAGTATTTATTGCAGGCTCAGGACCAACTATTGTTGGATTATATTTATCTAAAAAAAAGTCGCTTGAGGCCTCTCAATATTTAAAAATTAAGTATAAACAAACTATATGGACACACACAAGGTAATGACTAGGAAAGAAACAAGGGTAGTTAAAATTGGAAAAATAAAAATTGGAGGAGGTAATTTGGTTTCAGTACAGTCGATGACACAGACAAAGACTTATGATGTTGACTCTACTGTTAAACAGATTCATCTTCTTGAAAATGCAGGGTGTGAAATCATTCGAGTGGCAACATCGGACATGCAGTCTGCTAAAGCAATCGGCGAGATAAAGAAACAGATACATATTCCGCTCGTTGCAGATGTTCAATTTCAATATCTCTGTGCCCTTGAAGCTATAAAACAAGGTGTTGATAAGATAAGATTCAATCCAGGAAATATTGGTTCAAAGGAAAAAGTTGAAGCGATTGTCAACGCATGTAAAGATAAAAACATTCCCATACGGATTGGTATAAATATGGGTTCCCTTGAAAAGGATTTATTTGAGAAGTATGGCAAATATGGTGTTCCACGAGTTATGTTGGAGTCGGCTACCAGACACATAAAAATACTTGAAGATCTAAAATTTTATGACATTGTTATATCGCTTAAAGGCTCTGATGTCAATATAACAAAAGAGGCGCATTTGTTATTTGCGAGTAGGTTTAATTATCCGTTACATGTGGGTATCACCGAAGCAGGTCCGGTTTGGAGCGGAACGATAAAAAGCGCGGTAGGTATAGGATCGATACTTTCTGAAGGAATTGGAGATACAATAAGAGTATCAATCAGTGGCGACCCACAGGAGCAAGTACGGATTGGATGGGAAATATTGAAAACCTTGAAATTAAGACAAAAAGGAGTAGAAATTATCTCTTGTCCAACATGTGGAAGAACAGAGATTGATCTCATCGGATTGGCTGCAAAGGTTGATACAATGCTTAAGTTGGTTGATGCCCCGATAAAAGTAGCCGTTATGGGATGTGTAGTAAACGGACCGGGGGAAGCAAGTTTTGCTGATATCGGATTATGTGGGGGGAAAAAACAAGCGGCGATAATAAAACAGGGTAGAGTGGTCAAAACCGTTCATGAAAAGGAGATGTTAAGAGTATTCATAGAGGAAATAAAAAAAGTACTCAAAGAAAAAAAATTCGAAAAGGAAATAAAAAATATACGCAATAAATATGAATAAAGTTAAAGTATCAGCTCCTGGTAAATTATTGTTATTGGGAGATCATGCAGTGGTATATGGATATCCATGTTTGGTCACCGCTGTTGATAAAAGACTGTACGTTGAGGCAAGAGTGATTGAGGCAGATAAGGATGATATAGTTACCCCTCAAGTAAAAGAGAGCAGATTTGTTTTGGAGTCTCTTGCTCATTTCAAAAAGAAATATAACATAGTTTCTTCAATCCGCATAAGAACAAAAGGTGATTTTTCGCATCGGGTCGGTCTTGGATCATCATCGGCGGTAACGGTCGCAACTTTTAAAGCATTAAGCGTACTTTTTAAGATTGATCTTACGAAAAAAGAGTTGTTTGACATGGCCTATCAAGTCACTCTACTTATCCAGGGAGTTGGATCAGGATTTGATATTGCAGCTGCCACGTATGGTGAGACACTATACTATATTCGTGGGGGCAAGACGATTGAAACATTACCTATGAAAACTCTTCCTTTAGTGGTTGGTTATTCAGGGATTAAAGCTGACACTCCTTTTTATATAAGGCAAGTTGCAGAGGCCTTTCGATTAAAAAAAGATGAGATGAAGCGCATATTTACCTCCATGCAGAATATAGTTGAGGAAGCAAGGGGAGCTGTTTTGAGGGGCGATATGAAAAATTTCGGGACCTGCCTTACGGCAAATCACATGCTTTTGCAACAGCTAGGAGTGAGTACAAAAAAGCTTGATCTTATGGTGGAGGCTTCTTTAAAAAGCGGTGCTTGGGGAGCAAAACTCTCAGGAGCAGGGGGGGGAGACTGTATGATTGCGCTTGTCGATGATACTCTAAGGGGAAGCGTTGAGGATGCGATACGGAGTGTTGGTGGAAAGATAATTGAAGTACAAGTCAATACAAATGGTGTTACTATTGAAACATAATATGCCAAATCCTAGGATGGATATGAAAAAAACAGCGCAGGCTCCATCCAATATCGCATTCGTAAAATACTGGGGTAAAAAAGATGAAAAATTACGTCTTCCGGCCAATGCAAACATTTCGATGAATTTGAGCAATCTCAATACTGTTACCACAGTGGAGTTTGATCCTTCATTAAAGACAGATGCAGTCTCTATTACAGACAATCAGGAGGAAAAGGCGATATCAAAAGTTGTACGTCACCTTGATAGGATACGAAACGTTGCTCATATAAGTCTTTATGCAAAAGTGATATCGCGCAATAACTTTCCTTCATCAACAGGACTTTCATCATCAGCCTCAAGCTTTGCAGCGCTTACTCTTGCTGCTTCTTGTTCTGCAGGATTGTCTCTTAATGAAAAAGAACTTTCCATTATGGCGCGTTTAGGTTCGGGATCCGCATGTCGGTCAATACCTGATGGGTTTACAGAATGGTTGGAAGGAGAGGATACAAACAGTTCTTATGCAGTATCTCTTTTGCCCGCAAGTCACTTTGATATAGTTGATATAGTTGCGATTGTAAGCAATGAAAAGAAAGAGATTCCAACGACCGAAGGTCATGCTCTGGCCCAAACAAGTCCTTTTTACCAGACAAGATTAACACATATAAAGAGTAAAATTATACAGTGTAAGAAGTTTTTACACAAAAAAAACTTCACAGCACTTGGAGAACTTATCGAAAAAGAAGCTCTTGAGATGCATGCGATTATGATCACCTCATCTCCACCCCTCATCTATTGGCTTCCAACAACAGTCTCTCTTATGAAGCAGGTGCAAACATGGAGAAAAACGGGACTCGAATGTTATTTCACTATAAATACCGGTCAGGATATTCACATCATCTGTCGCTCAAAAGATAAAGAACGAGTGAAGGAGAAATTACAGAGTATTAAAGAAGTTAAAAGAATAATTGTCAATATTGCATCTAAGGGAGCCCATCTTATCAGCGATCATCTATTCTAATTATGGCGCGGGGGTGATTTGAGGTAATGTAATTTTAAAATCTTTACCAATGCCAAATTTTCCTCCAAGCACCGTTCCCATCACGAATGAAAAGATGGTAAAAGCAACCACAATCATAAGAAGTCCAATGACCGCATTCATCATTTTACTTTGAGCTTTTTGCAGTTTTTCTTTTTGACCTTCAGACATGATCCAGTCAAACGCTCCCCATAAAAGATAGATGAGGGTGGCGATCCCCCCGACAAATAAAGATATCTGAATAAAAAAGGTGATGAGATTACCTACTCCCTGGACCGGATCATTACCGACAAAGCTGCTGCCAGGCGGGGCATTGACTGTGCCAAAGATCTGTCTAACATCGTTATTCATATAATCATCTCAATATTAAATACATATCCTAATAATTTTACAATAAGATAACTGCACAATACAATCACAAGTCCTATTGCGGCTGATGTCAGGATGCCTTGTGCTTTTTTCATGTTTTCAGGAGTTCCACCGCTTGTTATCCAAGTGAAAGCGCCTATAACAAGCATCACCAGAAAGACAAGGCCAGCTCCAACCATCAGAATTGGCGTAAGGACATTTATAATGGAACCAAGATTTGAGATGCCTGCAATAGGATTGACCGTCTTATCTGCGAAGTTAATAGCATATACCATATGTTAACTATATAGAACAGGTATTTTCATGTCAAGAGAGCAGTCTTGCTAAAAGAATTGCTATAATATAAGTTATGGAAAATTCACATGTACCCTTTCATGTTGCAATAATCCCTGATGGAAATAGAAGATGGGCGAGGGAGCACGGACTACCTACCTTTGAAGGGCATAGAAGAGGATTTGAAAATATCATGAAAGTAAGCAGAAGAGCGCGTGAGATGGGAGTTCACATATTCACCATCTGGGGTTTTTCAACTGAAAACTGGAAACGTACGGTTGAGGAAGTAGGATATCTTATGAAGTTGTATGAACAAATTATTGATACCCAATTAAAAGTAGCTCTAAAGGAGAAAACGCGAATTATTCACATGGGAAGAAAAAATAGAATCCCGAAAACTCTACTTAATAAGATCGTAAACGCCGAAGAAAAGACAAAGCATTTTAATGAATATTATTATGCAGTAGCACTTGACTATGGAGGGCGTGATGAGATTCTTCGGGCTGTAAGCCAACTCTCAAATGTTAAATCTGATAAATTAGTTTTGAAGGAAGAGGATATTTCTCGGTTTTTGGATACAAAAAATCTTCCACAACCAGACCCTGATCTTATAATTAGAACAAGCGGTGAAGAACGGATGAGTGGATTTATGTTGTGGCAATCTGCATATGCAGAATATATGTTTGTAAAAAAACACTGCCCTGATTTCAAAGTCGCGGATTTTGAAGAATGTATAAAAGAATATAAGCTTCGGAAACGAAGATTTGGCAAATAACAGATAGGTCTCCTGTATAATGAAAAAAGACATGTTTAATCCAGTTTTTAACATAACAAATAAAACTTTAAATCATATAGCGAAGATTGAGGCAGCCGAGGAAGTAATACGTCATTCGCCTCTTCTTCCCCTTTGGGAAAAGCAATTCAAGGAAGATGCAATCGTTCGTTCGGCCTATCACGGGACTCATATTGAAGGAAACATGTTGCGTCAGGATGAAGCAAAAGATGTGTTGTTGGGTAAAGATGTTTTGGGAAGACCACGAGACATACAGGAAATCATCAATTATCGAAAAGTGATTGAGTTTATTGATGATGAGGCTCATAAAAAAATCGACAAAATCACTGAGCAACTTATACAAAAACTTCATAGGATCATTACGACCAAAATCCTTACCGCCGAACAAACGGGGGAGTATAGGCTTAAACAAGTAGTTATTCGCAATTCTGCAACAGGAGAGGTTACATTTAAACCACCCGCTCCCATGGAAGTACCATTTTTAATGCGGGAATTTATTTATTGGATCAATAACAAAACAGATAGTAGCGATATCCATCCAGTCCTGCGTGCTGGTATAGCTCATCATGAGTTGGTACGCATCCACCCCTTTATCGATGGTAATGGAAGGGTTGCGCGAGTGCTTGCTACCCTCATGCTTCTTTTGGGAGGGTATGATATCAGGCGTTTTTTTTCTCTTGAAGAGCACTATGACAAAGACGCTGTTGTGTATTATGAGAACCTAGGTAAAGCAACTACAGGCGACCTTACTGCGTGGCTTGAATATTTTACCTATGGGGCATCAATTGAGTTTTCCAAGACAAAAGACAAGATACTTAAGCTTTCAAAAGATGTCAAACTAAAAGAAAAGATGGGTGGTCAGCAGATTTTCTTGACGGAGCGCCAGATTAAAATAGTTGAATATATTCAAGAAGTGGGCTATCTTCAAAACAAATCCTTTAGCAGTCTTTTTACCGACATATCAGAAGATTCTGTGCTTAGAGATGTTCAGGATCTGATTAAGAAAGGCATCTTGAAAAAAGTGGGAAGCACAAAATCTGCTCGTTATGTAAGCGTTTAAATCATCTTCTTCTCATCAGACGAATTCCTCCATATAGAAAAACTACCAAGGGAAGGAAAAAAATATTGAGATATCTCATCATTTCTTTTTGACTATCAGACATGTCAGGAAGAGGATAGAAATTGAACGAGCGAGAACGGATACCTGAAAGAGCCCCTTCTGAGGCGTAATTATTTACAATGTTAAAAATAAAATCAATGTTTCCTGTATCTTTGCTTAAATACCGTCCATCAAGGAAGCGGGATGATGGGATAAGTAATACGTGACCGTTATCACTTGTTTTGATCTGAACAGCAAGTATATGGTTTTTTAGTTTGGATGCGTTTGGTTCTTCTATCTGTTGAGGTAGAAGCTTAAATGTATCTTTTTGCTCCCATGATGTGTTTGAAGATAAAACAAGCGTTTGAATATTTTTATTATTTTTTTTATTTAGTGTAATGGAAGAGGTCCAGGGATAGGTAGTTTGTCTTACGTTTCCTGTATATTCGTTGTATTGATTTAAATTAAAATTATTTGTTTTGACCCAAAACGGATAAGGAGTAAGGAATTGATAAAGGTTATTACCAAAATTGACGTACTCTGCAGATGTGGAAAGAATAAGGTTTTTCTGCAAAGTAACTCCCCATTCGTTAAAGAGTGAAAATAGATTATGACCGGCATCTTCAGTGGTTAAGTCATCTTTAACCCATACACCGTCAACAAAAAAAATCATGTTCCCCCCCTTTTTTATATATTTTTTTATTTTTTCAACTTCATCAGTTGTGTATTGCTCCTTGTTTGCGTTGGTGAGAATTACTGTTTTATACGAGTTGTCAATATAACTCTCTGTTTCTGTTGCGAGATTAAGAGGAGTAATCTCATATTGTTGAGACAAAATTCCTTTGAAAAAACCATAGGGATCTTCTTGAGGATTTGCGGATATATTATCCATTCCAATTGTTGCGACTTTCCCCAGTTCTTTTTGAGTAAGGCGATATATGTTGGATGTTATATTATATTCCAAGCTTGTCAGATCAGTTACCTGCGGGAGAGCTTCACTTTTTTCACCGAAAAATAGGCCCATTGCAAAATATGCAGTTGCAAGCTGATACTTATCTTTCTCAAGTTGAGAGAATTGGAGCTCAGGTATTTGTAGTGATTTAATCTCATCAAGTGTCGATTCATCCTTTTTGGGATCAACGACCTTGATGATGACTTTGTTGTTACTTTCTTTTTTATACTCATTCAATAGGTCAATCACCTCTGTTTTTAAGGGAAGTAGTCGGGATGGAAGATTGGAAGATACATAGAACTTCATGTTTACTACATCATTAAGCGATCTCAATATTTTCTTTGTTGATGGGGAAAGTGTGTATGCTTTGTCTCTTGAGAAATCAATTTTTATGGAGAATATACTTACAAGAAGGTTGGTAGTGATAAGAAGGGCAAGGGAGATTGCGACAATGACCGGTTTATCAAACTTTTTCATATCTAGTCTCTTTTTTCCAAATGAACAACTGTTAAAAACACAAAAAGGAATGTAATGCTTAGAAAAAAGTAAACGGAGCGCAGATCTACAATACCTTTTATAAAATTTTGAAAATGATAGATGGGGCTAAAATAAATGAGTATGTCTTGCACCATCTTAGGAAGAAGGGACGATATGAGTTCTGTTGATATTCCAAGCAGTATAAAAAGGGTAAACGCTGATGCAAGAAAACTGATGATTTGATTTTTGGTCAGAACAGAAAAATACATTGATACAGAGATAAATGAAGATGCTAAAAAGAGACAGCCTAGATAACCAATAAGTATCTCAGGTATATAGAGACGAGCAAGAAAAGAAAAAGAAACGGGGAGAGAGAAAGTTAAAAGCAGACTTGCGAGGACGAGGATAAAATATGAAGCAAATTTTGCAATGACGATTTGAGACTCAGTGAGGGGAAGGGTAAGGAGGACTTCAATGGTATTTTGCTTTTTTTCCTCTGCAAAGGATCTCATGACAACGGCTGGGATGAAAACAAGGAAAAGCCATGGAATAATTGAAAAAAAGGGCCTTAAAGATGCTGATCCAACCACAAATACATCTTTCATAAAGAGAAAATTTGCAAACACGGCAAACAAAATAATGACAATATAACCAAGGACGTTATTTACATAATAATTTAGTTCTTTTCTAAACAAAGTTAACATTGGTTTCATATTCAAAATATTATATTTATTAGCTGACAACCTTTTTAAACAACTTATCAATTGAACCTTTATTCTTCGGCTTTATTCCATCAAAGACTTTTTTTCCTTTATGGATAATGATGACTTTGTGTGCGATTTCTTCGATTTCAGAGAGAATATGTGTTGAAAAGATAATACATTTTTGCCTAGAAAGCTTTTTAATCAAATCACGAATTTTTTCCTGCTCAATTGGGTCAAGCCCAGAGGTAGGTTCATCTAAGATAAGGATATCAGGATTTCCGCAAAGTGCACTAGCAAGTCCCACTCTCTGTTTAAAACCGCGAGAAAGTTCTTCGATCTTTACGTTTTTTACTTCCTCAAGTCCTGTCATGTTGAGAATTTGTTCAGGATGTTTTTCATGTTTTAGCGAAGAAATAAACGAAATATATTCATTCACTTTCATGTCTTGGTAGAGCGGATTATTTTCAGGAAGGTATCCTACAGTCTTTAGTACCTTTATTCTGTCTTCAATAGGGTTGTATCCGTTTACTCTAACTGTTCCGGAACTTGGGGTGAGATATCCGAGGATAAGCCGCATGGTGGTTGTTTTTCCTGCTCCGTTTGGTCCTAAAAAGCCTACAATTTCGCCTCTTTTTGCCTCAAATGTTACGTCATTGAGGGCTACTTTATTGTTAAATCTTTTGGTTATCTTATGAAGAGAAATCATAAATACAAGTTATAACATATCGTTCCTTAATTGGCAAATGAACATCCTTCTCCTCGGCAGTACTTTGCTTTGCATTCTGCTCGTTGATCTTGAGAGAGGAACTCATACCAGAAATTAATTGTTTTGATGAAGGTTGGATTTTTTTGACATGACTGGCATCGAATTCCTCCACTGGGGATACATTGGGAAAATCCGTATTGATAACTACAGGAAAACTCAACGAAGTCTTTTGGATTAGCTGACCCAACGACAAACAAACATTGCATTTGTGTACATATGTCTGAAGGTTTTCCTCGCAATGTCGTCCATGATCCGTTGGCATTTCTCAGATAATCACATCCAAACTGAGTTGCTTTTGTTGCTCCCCCCGCAGCAGATTCCTCAATCCACAGCGATATGACGAAAAGCGGATTAAAGTTATATTGTTTTGCCTTTTCTTGAACAAGCTCCCAATGATCAAGAAGCTTAGTGGATGTGAAATAGGTAGGATAAAATGTCCTCATTTTCTCATATGCTTTTTTGATGACTGTTTCATCGACAGTACAGTTTGGATTACGATAGGGGATGGAGTAGTTCTTTGTCCCTGTGAAGTCAAATATTTGATTATTTGTACGAGGGGTGTCTAGGTAGGGGTTGGGATAATGAATATTATATTCGGCTAGCTTTTCATCAAGTTCACGGCAGTCAGACGGGGGCGGCGGAGTCGGTTCCCCGGTCGTTGTCATCACCGGCGGACGGATCATAAGACCAAACAAGGTAAACAGATCGGTAAGACCTTGTTCAGGGCTCTTGGTGACATAGGGAGTCTGTACTTCCTCCATGGTCTTATCCGAGATGATGGTGGTCTTGATATTGTCTACAAGGCGAGGATATCCTTGAGTCTTTGCCCACTTAGCAAATGAGGCATCAGCCTGAGGAGTCTTCCGGGTGACAACAAGCTTAGAGAGGTTGGGAGCATAGTCAAGGATAAAGTCCTCTTCTTCAAGAGGAAGAGAGAGGGAAGATTGTACTTCCTTCAGTGTTTGTTGTGCTTCCTGTTCTGTTTTCTGTTCTGCCTCTTTCCTTGCCTTCTGTTCTCTATCCTCCTCTACAAAAGAGGAGTTAGAAGAAGAGGAGGAAGAGAGAGATGAGGAGTATCTCTTATCTACTTGTACAGCTGTTGGAAAGGGAGAGGTTATCGAGGAGGACTCAGGCTTACTCTTTAGTAAAGATTGAATAAAAAATATACCTATCACAAGGATAAAGAGTATGGAAAGTGCAATGACAAGGTATTTTTTCATCCTTTTTTCATTATAGAGGAAGCCGCTATCTTATGTGTTGGAAACTATATTTTCAAAACTTTTTTCAACTATGGCCCAGTTTACATTTTCAAAGAAAGCGTCAATATAACCCCCTCTATTTACTCCATAGTCTGAAAAATATGCGTGTTCGTATGTGTCAAGAGCAAGTATGGGTGTAACCCCCCAAGCAAGATAGGTGTTTTGGGAATCTCCAATATAGTTGAAAAGCCTTTTTTCTCTTGTATTCCATGCTGTCCACACCCATCCACGAGCAGCGATACCTGATGCTCTTAAGTCTTTTTTATACATCTCAAAAGAACCAAAATCTTTTTCAATTTGTGTACGTAAAGCTTTTCTTGCCAGGTTTCCATCTCCACCAAGGTGGGTAAAATATATCTCATGATTTATAACTCCTCCCCACGCGAAAGATAGCTCAACTTTTAACTCACGAAGCGTAGAAAAAACCTGATTTGCCTTACCATACTCGTCGTCCCCCAATGACGTTAGTTTTTCATTTATTTCATTGTATTTATTTACATAGCCTTGGTAAAGCTTCAGGTGTTCTTCTACTGTTTTTTTGGATATACCATTCATGGAAAAGATAGCATCATCAAACTGTTTTTGAGCTATAGGTGAATATATCATATTATTACTAAATTTGTAATAGTTTAATTAAACTCCATCTTCTTGTGAAAGTCAAGAGGGATTAGAGAAGAAGATCTGGTCTTTTTTTCTTTGTTTGTTTGATGGCTTGTTGATGTCTCCATGTTTCGATCTTTTTGTGATCACCTGACAGAAGAAGAGAGGGGACTTTTTTTCCATCAAATTTTTCAGGACGCGTATACTGGGGATATTCCAAAAGAGTATATTTACCAATCTTTGAAAAACTCTCTTTTTGTACTGCCTCCTCTTTTTTTAAGACACCAGGAATAAGACGAGTGATCGAATCAGCGAGTATACAGGCTGGAAGTTCGCCACCGGTTAGAACATAATCTCCGATAGATATTTCCTCATCGACATAATTAAGTATTCTTTCATCAACTCCCTCGTAATGTCCGGCAATGATGATGATATGATCAAATAGGCTATATTCCTGTGCCATTTTTTGATGGTATGTTTTTCCTCGAGCACTGGTAAGAATGGTTTTAAGTTTTAAGTCTTTAGATGTAGATTTGAGGTGTTCTAATGCTTTAAAAACAACATCAACACGCAAGACCATACCGGCTCCTCCGCCGTATGGTCGGTCATCTACGGTGCCGTAGTCATCTATGGCAAAGTTACGTAGATTAACAACTTCAATCTCAACTAGTTTTTTTTGCTGTGCACGACGTAAAATGCTTTCATGCAAAAAGCCGCTAATCATGGAAGGGAATAGAGTGATAATAGATATCTTCATACTATGATAATATACAATATTGATATGTCTTATTATAACAAGCTATGATAAAAAGATTAATTCTCACTCTTATTCGTCTATATCAGAAAACTTCTTTTTTTCATGGATATATAGCTAGGGTTTTGTTTATGACAGATAAAGTCTGTCGTTTTACTCCTACGTGCTCGGAGTATTCGTATAAAGCGATTGATACATACGGGTTAGGAAAGGGTATGTGGTTAAGTATAAGGCGTATAGTCCGATGCCACCCTTGGTCAAAGGGTGGACATGATCCTCTTCAATAGTATTGACTTTTTTTGGAATTGGATTTATAATTAGCAGAATTACTACTTAAGTGCCAATATTATGAATATGCAATATCAGTCACCTGAGGATGAAGGAAATGTACTGGAAAAGTACACCATCAATCTTACTTCAAAAGCAAGGGAGGGGAAGATAGATCCAGTAATTGGAAGAAATGAAGAGATCCGTCGTGTCATACAAATACTGTCGCGCCGAACAAAAAATAATCCAGTACTTTTAGGTGATCCAGGGGTGGGTAAAACTGCAATTGCTGAGGGGCTTGCACAACGCATTGTTGATGGTGATGTGCCAGATACATTGAAACATAAAGAGCTTTTGGTCTTGGATATTGCTGGTATATTGGCAGGAGCTGCATATCGGGGAGAGTTTGAGAACAGATTTAAGAAAATCCTTGAAACGATAGAAAAAGGTGATGGAAAACACATCCTTTTCATTGACGAACTTCATACCATCGTTGGGGCAGGTGGAGCTGAGGGAGCAATAGATGCAGGCAATATGTTAAAACCTGCTTTAGCGCGTGGGCTTCTTCATGCAATAGGTGCAACGACGGTCAGAGAATACCGTCAGTATATTGAAAAAGATGCCGCTCTTGAACGACGCTTTCAACCGGTTTATATCAATGAACCAAGCATTGAAGATACTGTTGCGATACTACGAGGGATTAAGGAAAAATATGAAGTGCATCACGGTATTAAAATATCAGATAACGCAGTGATTGCAGCGGTTAATCTTTCGGTCAGATATATTACTGATAGATATCTTCCAGACAAGGCAATTGATCTTATTGATGAGGCGGCGGCATCGGCGAAGATAGAAATAGATTCATTACCCGAGGAGCTTGATGAAATGAAGCGCAGAATCATTCAACTTGATATTGAGCTCGCAGCTTTAAAAAAAGAAAAAGGACTTGATGTTCGAAAAAAAGTCCTTGAACAAGAGAAAAATAGACTCAAAAGCACATTTGACAAACTTTACAAACAATGGAGTGAAGAAAAGCAAATCATAAGCGATCTACAGAAACATAGGTTAAAACTTGATGTTTTGAAGGGACAGTTTGAAAAAGCTGAACGCGAGATATTACTTGAAAAAGCAGCAGAACTTAAATATGGGAGCATTCCCCAGGAGGAACAAAAAGTAAAGGACTTGGAAAAACAATGGAGAGCTATCTCATCTGATAAGCGCTTATTAAAAGAAGAGGTAAGGGAAGAAGATATTGCGACCATTGTTGCTCGCTGGTCCCATATACCAGTTACGCGTCTTTTAGAGACGGAATCTAGCAAGCTACAACATCTTGAAAAAGAATTGATGGCAAAAGTAGTCGGGCAAGATCATGCATTGTCTCAAGTCGCAAGAGCTGTCAGGCGATCTCGTGCTGGACTTTCTGATGAAGACAGGCCTATTGGTTCTTTTTTATTTTTGGGACCAACGGGTGTTGGAAAGACTGAAACAGCAAAAGCTCTTGCATACAGCTTGTTCAATGATGAAAAAGCTCTTATTCGTATTGATATGAGTGAGTATCAAGAATCCCATACGATAGCACGATTCATTGGTGCTCCTCCAGGCTATGTCGGATATGAAGAAGGTGGGCAGCTTACTGAAGCAGTGCGTAGAAAGCCATACTCTGTAATTCTATTTGATGAAGTGGAGAAAGCTCATCCTCAAGTTTTTAATGCCTTTTTGCAAATACTGGATGAAGGAAGACTGACTGACGGACGGGGGAGGACTGTTAACTTTAAAAATACGATTCTGATCATGACCTCAAATATTGGTAGTGAGCTATTTCAATCTGGGAAAGAGACAGAGACAAGGAATAATAAGATTCTTGAAAGAGTGGGAGCGTTTTTCCGGCCGGAACTTATCAACAGACTTGATTCAATCATCATATTTCACAGTTTAAACAAAGAGATGATGAAACAAATTATTCGTATTCAAGAGAGTCATCTGAAAGAGCGCTTTCACAAACAGGGTCTCGCTCTGACTCTAAGTGAAAATATGGAAAATTATCTCTTATCAGTCGGTTTTGATCCAATATATGGGGCAAGACCTTTAAAGCGGGTGATAAATGAGAGCATTGTTGATGAGATTGCTCTTCGAATAGTTGAGGGAAAGATTAAGTTAGGAGACAAGATAATAATAGATCATAAACAGAACAAAGTACAGATCTCTATAAAAAAACCAAACTAATTAAGCACAGTCTTTGGCGCAGTCTTTTTACGCCATAATAGTACTGAGACGATGAGACCAAGTATAAACCCGCTTATACCACTAAGAAGTATATATATGGGTACAATTTTTTGTTTTTCTTGAGCTTTTTTGATGGCGTCTTGAAAGATGGTGTTAGTCTGTTGACAATTCTTAAGAGATACATCTTTTTCTTCACTTTTTTTCTTACATGCATCGAGTTCTTTTGTATCTTTTATGGGAATAGTTTTTTGTGGTAGTGTGAAATCATAATTAAGCTGTCCCGGGACTGCATAAACATACTTAAAAGTACATAAAAAAGTTAAACTGCATAAGAAAACAACAGCACCCCATTTACTACTACACAAAGTCTTTTGGATCAGCATATATTATTATTATAAATAACAATTATGGAAAAGGCTATGAAGTATGTGGCTATTTTTTTTCTCTTTCTTTTTATATTCAGTATTACCTTTACTAAAGGTAATGATTTTTCTCAAGATTTAGGTAGACATTTGAAGCTTGGAGAAATGATTGTAGCTCAAAAGGAGATCCCCAAAGTCAACCTCTTTTCATATACCCATTCATCATTTCCTTTTATCAATCATCATTGGCTGTCTGAGGTAATTTTCTATATGCTTGCCTCATCCTATGGCTTATCATCTCTTGTAATACTTAGAGTTTTTCTTTTCTTGGTAACGATCGGGATCTGCGTGGATGGTGCATTTGAAAGAAAAAACCATATCATCGTGCTTAGCATAACGCTTTTGTTTACACCTCTTTTTCTTGATCGGCTTGATATGCGGCCAGAATTATTTGGGTATGTCTTTTTTTCCTTTTTTCTTTATATGTTATTTTTAAAGCCAAGAAAAAAACTGATCACATATACAGCTCCCATTATTATGCTGTTGTGGGTCAACTTGCATGTATCGTTTGTATTTGGTTTATTTTTGCTTCTGGTGTATTATATCCAGCAGGTTTTCCAATCAAAAAACATTTCTATTCTTCCTCTTGTTCTTTCATCTGTAGTTCTTTGTATAAATCCAAACGGTATTTCTGGAGCGCTTTATCCATTTACTATTTTCAACAACTATGGCTATAGCATAGTAGAAAATCAAAACATCTTTTTTTTAAACTCGATGATATTTAATCCACTCATACATTACTTTTTCATTCTTACACCAATAGTGCTGTTTACTTTTATAGTTTTGTTAATAAACAGAAAGTTTATATGGTCATTCATACTTTTTGTTTTTTTCGTTTTATCTTTTTGGCAAATACGTCATCTGCCTTTTTTTGTGCTTGTCGTTATTCCAACGACTTCATATGCTTTCACGCAGACAGGTTATCTTGTTTTTAAATCATTAAAAAACAAAAAGTATCATTTTACATATGGAATTTACTTTATTTTTTTTGTTATATGTATTTTTTTCACCTTTTTCTTTATAAACAACCGGTATTATCAGATATTTGATAAACAGCGATCTTTTGGATACGGGTTTATAGATAATTATAAAGAAGCTACAGATTTTATGTTAAGTTCAAAACTTCCTCCTCATATGTTTAACAACTTTGATATTGGGGGATATCTGATCTATAAGCTATATCCGACATATCATGTTTTTGTAGATAACAGGCCAGAGGCATATCCGGCATCATTTTTCCAAAACACGTATATCAAGCTCCAACAAGATCAAGAGGTGAGAAAAAAAGTATTTAAGCAAAACAACATTCATACCATTTTCTTTGCCCATACAGACATGACGCCGTGGGGGAGAGAGTTTTTGTCACAGATAGTGCAAGATCAGTCGTGGAAAATAGTATTTCTTAATGAGTCAATCGTCATCATGACTGACGATAACCAATTTAAAGATATAAGACAGGATAAAGATAAAATAATGTCTCTTATTACTCATGAGGAAGACTACTTGGACCTTCTTCATCTGGCTTGGATTTTTTCAACATTAGGATATAAAGATTTAAATCAACAAGCAATGATAAAGGTACAAAAAATTAATCCTTCATCGTGTATTGTTCAAAGGATACGATATGATACCTTCAAAGATTCCCCCCTTTTTTTTGCGGTTGACGATGTTAGAAAAAGCGCATGGTGGTGCTTTTGATAATTTTTTTCAGTCAAAACAAGCTGGAATAGGTATTTTGTAGCATACTGTCCCTTGCGAATTCTCCCCCCGGCTTTTAGCATGGATTGAATGAATGAGCACACACTTTGCCATATCGGATTTTCTCACTTTTATGGAATTGGTCCGGTAAAATTCGCCGCATTAAAGAATAGATTTGAGTCAGTAAAACATGCATATTATGCCACTACTCATGAATTAGAAACGGTACTTGGATCATTATGGGCGAAGCGATTTGTTGATTTTCGAAATCACATTGATCTAAACAAAAAGTGGGAAGAGTTCAACAAGAAAAAAATAACTGTTTTGACGATTGATGATGAATTTTACCCAACTTCTCTCAAAAATATTTCCGACGCACCTATTTGTATATATGTAAAAGGGAATATCAAAACAGTTGATCTAAGAGAGGGGAAATTATTTGGCATTGTGGGTACTCGTAGACCAACTTCATATGGTTGTCAGATTGCTCATACTTTTTCCTCAGAACTTGCAGATGCAGGCTTTGTTATTGTCTCTGGCCTTGCAATTGGAGTTGATACTATAGCTCATAAAGCCGCACTTCATGCGGGAAGCAAGACCATCGCGGTGCTTGGATGTGGGGTAGATATCATTTACCCTCAATCGAATAGTTTCTTATATGAGAAAATTGTAGACAACGGAGGTCTTGTTATGTCTGAGTTTCCACCTGGTCTTATGGTGAAAAGAGGTTTGTTTATAGCAAGAAATCGTATTATCTCAGGTCTTTCCATGGGTGTTCTTGTTGTTGAGGGTACAAAAGACTCTGGAGCGCTTATTACCGCACGTTTTGCAGCACAACAAGGTAGGGAAGTGTTTGCACCACCGGTCCCTCTTACATCTATCATGTCAGAGGCGCCAAACATATTGCTTAAACAGGGGGCAATATTTGTTACCCAAACGGAGGATATTCTAGATGAATTTGGAATAAAAAAATGGAAAAAAAATGAAGCGATAATATCAACGCTTTCTCCTTCAGAAAAAATAGTTGTTGAGATACTTTCCCTTGAACCGAAGTCTGTTGACGAATTATTACTTGAGATAAAAACTCCTATATCTCATCTTTCCTATACTTTATCGATTCTTGAGATGGAGGGTATCATAAAAAAAGATGCGCAAAGCAAGTATCAACTGGCATCAATGGGTAAGTGACATAGTATCTAATTCTTCAATCCTTCTTTTGTACTTTTCTTCTTGTTTGGTTTGTGTCTGAAGAAATGCATCGATCAATTCTTTTGTTTCTTCGAAATTAATATAATCAGATGGTAATGCTAATACATTGACGTTATCATTTTCTCTTGTGTGGACAACCTGTTCTTTTTGGAATCCAACAGCACATCTAATACCCGGGAATCGATTTGCTACGATAGATACTCCGACTCCAGACCCGCATATCACTATTCCTAAATACTCTGTTGTATTTTGCAATACTGCCTGAACTACTTTACGGGCAAAAATAGGGTAGTCATCTACGGGATCATACTGGTAGTTACCTAAATCCTCAATACGGATATTTTTTTCCTGAAGATATTCGATGATCTTATTTTTTAGCTCAAAGCCTCGGTGATCAGAGGCTATGAAAATAGTCATGTTGCAAATAGTATAGCAGATTAAACAAAATAGAGCTGTTTACAAAAAAGCCCGTCCTCGATATGATCGGGACGGACTTTTTATACAAAAATCATTTCACCAATCTTTTCAGGCTTTTTCCTGCTGTAAAACCTGGAGTTTTTGTTGCTGGGATTTGAATCTCTGCACCAGTTTGAGGATTTCTCCCTTTTCTTGATGCTCTTTTGCGTACCATAAAGGTACCAAAGCCAGTAACAACTACCTTCTCTCCTCTTTTGAGAGCATCAGTGACTGAACCAAATACTGCATTGACTGCATCTTTGGCTGCTTTTGCGGTAAGTCCTGCTTTTTTTGTTACTTGAGCGACGAGGTCTGCTTTTGTCATATGTTTTTCACCTACCTTTCGTGTTGACTAAAATGTTTAACGTATCCCGAGAGTGTCGGGACAATCAAACACCAATAGCTTAGTAAGTTTAAAGCCTCTTGTCAATCTATATTAAGAATATCTTATTATAACAATCTATATCAAATTTAGATTGTTATGAAAGGACAACCGTTTTTTTATAAGGTCATTTATCTACTTCTTATTCTTTAATTTTCTCCAGATGAATTTAAATTTTCGTGCGTTCCTCAGTCCTGAACTCGCGGATGACTGTAATCTTTATTTGTCCGGGGAATACTTCAAATTTTTCTTCAAGCTCTTGTTTGATTTTAGTTGCAAGCACTGTTGTATCTTCATCAGCTACTTCATCCGGTTTAACGATGACTCGAAGTTCGCGTCCCGCTTGAAGAGCATATGCTTCCCGCACGCCTTTTTTAGACTTGGCGACATCTTCAATGGTTTTGATACGCTTTAGATATTCTTCAAGATCTTCATGACGGGCTCCAGGCCTTCCTCCTGATACTGCATCAGCGATGTACACGATGATTCCCTCTATAGAAGTGAAAGGAGTATCTTCATGGTGTGAAGCAATACAGTCAATGACCTTTTGTGGAAAACGATATTTTTTTGCCAACTCAACTCCTAGGTCAATATGTGAGCCTTCTTTTGTATCGATGACCTTCCCAATATCATGGAGGAGACATCCGAGTTTGACGACATTTACATCAGAGTTTAATTCATGTGCAAGCGCTACGCCAATTCGTGTTTCTTCAAGCGTATGGATAATCATATTTTGTCCATACGAATATCGATATTTAAATTTACCCAACAACTGTGTGATTTCTGCGGGAAGATTAAATACACCTACTTTATGTGCAAGCTCTTCACCCGCTTTAAAGATTACTTTTTCTATCTCTTCCCTTGTTTTTAATACGATTTCTTCTATTCGTGCTGGTTGGATGCGCCCATCTTTAATAAGCCGTTCAAGAGCAACCCGAGCGACTTCTCGTCGAACCGCATCAAATGAGGAGAGCTTAATAACTCCTTCTTCTTCAAGATCAACGTCCACTCCTGTTGCAATCTCAAATGCACGGATATTTCTTCCTTCCTTTCCAATGATACGTCCTTTATACTCGTCGCTTGGAATATGTACTACAGATAGAGTATATTCGGCAACATAATCAGTAGCGCCATAGCGCATGGCATCAATAAGGATTTGTTTTGCTTTTTCGTCAGCAACCTGTTTGATTTCCTCTTCAGACTGTTTGATACGTTTGGCAATGTCTGTTTTTAATTTTTCTTCCCATCCTTGAAGTAAGAGATTTCTTGCCTGATCTTTGGTAAGTTGTGCGATTTTTTCAAGCTTTTGCAAAACAGTATCACGTTTTTCTTCAAGATCCTTTTTTATGTCATTGAGACCCTGTTTATCTCTTTCGATCTGTTGTTTTTCTTTGGTGAAAAATTGTTCTTTTTCAGTATACTGTTCTTCTTTTGAAGCCAGTTTTTTTTCCAACTCAAGAGCTTCAGCGAGAGTTTTTTGCGCTTCTTGTTTTATGCGAAGTGCCTCTTCATTAGCTTTAAAGGTTATTTCTTTTGCCTGTTGTTCTACTTTGGTGAGTTGAGCTGCCTCAGCTTCACGTTGCTTTGTTCCAAACAAAAGATTTTTAATAAAATCAAACATATGAACATCTCTTGTAGATGTTCGAGGAGCGTTATGAATACGCGAGATTAGATCCTTTTATATTTATATATCTCATGGTGACAATTAATAATACTTATTTGTTACCTTGATCTCCTCGAAACAATTGGTAATTGTTTTCTATTATACTCCCTATTATCTAGTCATTCAATTGTTTTTTTTGATTAAACTGTAAATACTGTCTGATACGCTTTTTTGGCAATATCGTATGAGAAGCCTCTTCTTAACAAAAATGATACCGCTTTTTTAAAACGGGTTTTTGAATCAAGAGCAGCATATGTATTGATTCTACGACGAAGTACATCTTCTGCAAGGGTAAGATCCTCTGTTTGAGAGGTCGAAAAATATTCCTCAATAAGATCTTTTGCTATGCCAAGTTTTGCAAGTTCGTATCTCAAAAGAAATATACCCTTTGGTTTTAATAGGATACGGTTTTCTACATACAATTCAACAAATTTTTTATCGTTGATAAATCCCTGTTCTTTTAGCGTTTCGATGGTCGTTTTTATGACGACCTCGCTAAAGTGAAAACGTATAGATTTTTTTTCTAAATAACGAACAATTTCTTGTTCGGTACGGGGACGAAATTTGAGATAAAAATAGGCAAGACTCAAAGCTTTAGAAATCTGTTGTTGGTTCATTTCTTTACCGCGGTTTTTTCATGCACTGCTTTTGTGATATGATTTTTCAGTTTTTCATCAGATAAGAGTGTTTCTTTTACCTGTTCTTTACCCTGTCCAAGCATGCGGTCTTCAAAACGAATAAATGATCCACTTTTTGTAAGGACGCCGCTTGCGATAGCCGCATCGATTATTCCTTCTAATTTGTCAATTCCATCTCCGGTTATAGTAAACTCAGCGTCGCGAAATGGAGGAGCTATTTTATTTTTGACGATCTTTACCCGAACGCGTGTACCGTAGGGGATGTTGTTTTTTTTGAGTGTTTCAATTTTGCGGACATCCATTCGTACCGATGCATAGAATTTAAGAGCAAGTCCTCCTGAGGTTGTCTCAGGGTTGCCAAACATAATACCGATTTTCAGTCGAAGCTGATTGGTAAAAATGATGGTAGTTTTTGATTTAGAGACAATACCTGTTAATTTTCGAAGAGCTTGCGACATCAGTCTAGCTTGTAAACCCATTTGGGCATCTCCCATCTCTCCCTCGATTTCAGCTTGTGGGACAAGGGCGGCGACTGAGTCTACAATGAGCAAATCTATTCCTCCTGAACGAATGAGTTGTTCAGTGATTTGAAGAGCCTGTTCACCCGTATCAGGCTGTGCAACAAGGAGATTCTCGACCTTTACTCCGATTTTACGTGCCCAAGCAGGATCAAGCGCGTGTTCGGCGTCAATGAACGCAACTACTCCATCATTTTTTTGTACTTCAGCAATAAGAGATAGACAAAGAGTTGTTTTTCCTGACGACTCTGGTCCGTAGATCTCAATTATTCTTCCCTTCGGAATACCTCCGACACCAAGGGCAATATCAAGTGGTAAAATACCTGTCTTGATGACATCTATCGCGACTATGGGGTGATCTCCCAGACGCATGATTGCTCCTTTTCCGAACTGTCTTTGTATTTGGTCAATCGCAAGATTAATTGCTTCGGTTTTTGGATTTTTTATATCTTTTGAATCGGTTTTTATATCTTTGCTCATATAAAGTGATAATGAATTAATACCCACATTGTACTAGGTACTAAAGTAATGTCAATTGAAATATATACATTAAAATTCTAACTCTTCTTTTATCCTATATTGTAATGCCTCCGCTATATGAGTTTGCTCGATGCTTTCTTGTTGAGCAAGATCTGATATGGTTTGGGCAACTTTTATTATTTTAAAATATGACCTTGCAGATAAACATAGTTTAGATATAGCCTGTTTCAATAATTGAGTTGCTTCGTCTGTTAAGACACATAATTTTTTTATATCTCTTGGAGTCATCTCCCCATTCATCTTTATGCGTGGTGTTTGTAAAAACCGTTTTTTTTGCTGGAGGCGAGCTCTAAGTACACGATTTCGTATCGTCTCGCTTGACTCTCCGTTGATTTGAGACATGAGTTTTTCCTGTGACACAGGGGGAATATCTATATGGAGATCAATGCGGTCAAGAAGGGGGCCTGATAATTTTTTTTTGTATTTTAACACCGATCCAGGCATGCAACGACATTTTTTTGTCGGGTGTCCAAGGTATCCGCATTGACAAGGATTTGATGCAGCAAGAAGAAGAAATCGGCAAGGAAAAGTGAGGTTGCCTATTGCTCGCGATATTGAAATAGATCCATCCTCGAGCGGTTGTCGAAGTGACTCAAGCACTGATCTTGGGAATTCAGGAAATTCATCCAAAAAAAGAACTCCTCGGTGGGCAAGCGAGATTTCTCCTGGTCTTGGATTTGTTCCTCCTCCTATAAGCCCGATACGTGATGTTGTGTGGTGTGGACTCCTGAAGGGTCTTTGAACTATGAATCCGTGATTGCTTACAAGCCCAACGGCTGAGTACATCTTTGAGACATCCAGTATCTCATCTTTATCCATAGGAGGAAGGATCGATGGGAATGCGCGAGAAAGCATAGTTTTACCGGCTCCGGGTACTCCTTTTAAATGGAGGTTGTGGAATCCAGCCGCAGCAATTTCAAGAACACGCTTAGCTTGATTTTGTCCTTTTATCTCTTCAAAATCAAACTCCCACATGGTTTGACACGTAAACGATTCAAGATCAACGTGAGGATGGGGGAGTATTGGTTTCTCCCCGCTTATATGCAGAACCAAATCTTCAATGTTTTTGAGCGGGAATACCGTAAGATTATCCATAATTGCGGCTTCTTTTGCATTTAGTGCGGGTACAAAAAGATGAGTGATCCCTTGCTTTTGTGCCATTGCAGCAATAGATATGATTCCAGATACTTCTCTTATTTTTCCTTCAAGAGATAGTTCGCCGATAAAAAGGGAATCTTTCAGAATATCTTTTTTAATCATACCCGATGCTGCTAATATGCCTACTGCGATTGGTAAGTCAAAACTCGCCCCTTCTTTTGGTATATCTGCTGGAGCCAAATTCACCGTAATACGTGAATCTGGCATCTCAAAGGAGGTATTAATTATTGCGGTTCTCACCCGGTCTTTTGCTTCTTCTACGGCTTTATTTGGAAGACCGACCAAATTAAAAGTTGGGAATCCGCGGGAAGCTACGTCAACCTCAACTTCAATCAATACACCATCGAGTCCAATCGTAGTCCCTGACAATATTTTTGCGAGCATGCTTCTTCACTATATGTAAGTTTTCTCTTCAACACCATCGCATATATGCTACAAAAAAAGTAATTGGATTGTTATGAAAAAATAAACCAGCATATAGTACAATTAATAAATGAAGTTTGTTGAATTGGCTGCTTATTTTGAAAAGATTGAACATGTCTCTTCGCGTTTGACTATTACCTCTCTTCTTGCCGAACTTTTTAATAAACTGTCTCCTGAAGAACTGGAGAAGACTGTGTATTTATTACAAGGAAAGGTGGTGCCTTCCTTCCAAAAAATTGAGTTTGGAATGGCAGAAAAAACGGTTATTAAGGCGATAGTTTTAGCTCTCAACATCGATAAATCTTATTTTGAGAAAGAATCAAAAAAAATGGGTGATTTAGGAAAAGCGGTTGAGTTCTTTAAAAAACAATTTATTTCATTCGAAGAAAAAGCTCTTACTATTCTTGATACACACAAAGAGCTGTATAAAATCGCTGTGGCAGGTGGAGACAAATCACAGGAGTATAAAATAAACTCTCTCTCTTTCCTTATTCGTCAACTTGATCCATTATCAACAAGATATTTAGTGAGGATTCCGCTTGCTTTGATGCGGTTAGGTTTTTCAGATATGACTGTTCTTGATGCATATTCTTGGATGATTGGGGGTGATAAGACTTTAAGACCTTTGATAGAACATGCATATCACGTGAGGCCTGATTTAGGATATATAGGGCGAATTTTAAAAGAAAAAGGCATTAAAGAAATGCAAAAAATTCAACCTGTCATATGTACTCCGATTATTATGATGAGGGCTGAGCGGTTATCATCAGGTAAGGAGATCATTGACCAGATTGGAGAGTGTGCTATCGAACCAAAATATGATGGTTTCAGACTCCAAATCCACTATAAAAAAGAAAACAATAAAGCGGAGGTGAGGCTTTTTTCAAGAAGTCTAGAAGATGTAACCTATATGTATCCGGATGTCATTGAAGGGGTAAAAAAACAGATTATTGCAAAAGAAATAATATTTGAGGGGGAGGCTATTGGATTTGATCCGACAACCGGAAGTTTTTTACCTTTTCAAGAGACAGTACAACGGAAACGAAAATATGACATCATACAAAAAGCAAAAGAAATACCGCTAAAACTTTTTTCATTTGATCTGCTTTACCTTAACGGTATAAATTATATTCATGAACCATTTGTTGAAAGAAGAAAGCAGCTGGAAACAGTTATTCAGGCAAAAGGAGACGTCTTAAAAGACATCGTTGTTCTTGCGCCACACATTCTGATGAAAGACCCTGTAAAAATAGAAAAGAACTTCGATACGGCAATTGCACAAGGACTTGAGGGGATAATCGCCAAAAAATTAAATGGCACATATCAACCAGGAGCCCGTGGTTGGAATTGGATCAAATTTAAACGTAGTTATTCTTCCAAAATCAATGATACAATCGATTGTTTAGTCATGGGATATGATTTTGGAAAAGGAAAAAGAACAGATTTTGGTATTGGGGCATTTTTGGTTGGGATATTTGACAAGAGGCAAGAAAAATATGCTACTGTTGCCAAGATAGGAACAGGTTTAACTGATGAAGAATGGAGAACACTAGAATTAAGAAGTAAGAAATTGGAATCAAAGATAAAACCAGACAATTATTATGTAGATAAACAGATGGTATGTGATGTATGGATAAGTCCGTCTATCGTCGTTGAGATACGCGCCGATGAAATAACGAAATCACCAGTTCATACGGCAGGTTTAGCCTTAAGATTTCCGCGACTTGAACGGTTTCGTGATGATAAAAGAGAGACTGATACTACTACTTTATCAGAACTGAAGAAGATGCTTATTGAGCAAGAAAAGGTGTGATGATATCTTTTTTGTGCCTTGCTAGCGTTTTGATAAAACGTAGCGGATATTCACCAAAAAAAGACATAGGATTTTTTCTTATCCGACGTCCTGAGACTTGGACAATAAGTTCATCATCTCTCATGATGTGTCCCCCTAGATCGTTGATATGGATTGCTAAATCAATATCTTCGTGTACTTTTTTGTTATCAAGACACACATAGGGTTTTACTTTCTTCCACATTTTTTTAGTTATGGCCATATTGGGTCCAACAAGGACTTCATTACCGTTTAGAATTGGTTTAAATATGTCAAGATATGCTGTGGTAAAAAAAGTTGTTTTGAGTTTTAAATCATAAAAAATAAATGGACCAGTGAGAGCGTCTATTTCGTTTTCTTCAAAATCGTGTTTTATCCTATCAATCCAATGAGGCATTAAGTGCACATCAGCATCACAACGAGCTATAATATCACCCTTAGCTTCATCAAAACCCCTATTCCGAGCCTGTATCATGCCTTGTTTTTTTTCTTGAACAATTCGCACAGGGAACTGTTTGGCGATGGAGATTGTTTTATCTGATGAATTGTTATCGACAATGATGATTTCATCAGGTTTACGTGTCTGGGTGACAGTGCTTATAAGACAGTTTTTTATGTACCGCTCTTCGTTATATGTAGGTATAATAAGCGATATTTTCACATTTTTCATACTTATATTTTATCAGATGGTATAATCATAGGTACCGTATATGAAGCCATTTTTCTCAGTGGTGATACCAACATTAAATGAAGAGAGATTTCTTCCCATCATTCTTTCCCGTCTTGTCCGACAAAAGGCACATAACTTTGAGGTTATTGTCATTGACGGTACTTCAGAAGACAAAACAAAGCAGATTGCTCATCAATTCTCAGGCGTTTTGCCCTTGAGGTTTTATGAAGTAAAGAAGAGAAATGTTTCCTTTCAGAGGAACTTTGGTAGTCAAAAGGCAAAAGGACAGTATATTATCTTTCTTGATGCAGATGCTCAGATATCGATTACATTCACGCAAAAACTAATTTCTTATATCTCTCACACGAAGGGTTTGGTATTTATTCCTGCCATTTCACCGGTTGAGGTCAACTCACAGACAAAAGTGGTTTTTAACTTTGCCAATTTTATCGTTGAGATGTCTCAAAGCATTGGACGTCCTTTTTCATCCGGGGGATCGATGGTGTTTGAAAAGAGCTTTTTTCAACTCATTGGAGGTTTTTCAGAAAAAGTATATATGTCTGAAGATCATCAGATCATACAGACGGCTTTCAAATATGGAGTAAAGGCGCGTTTTATGCGTGGTATCAAGGTAAAGATGTCACTGAGACGGATGAAAAAACAAGGAGAACTAAAGCTTTTTTATCAGTATCTTTTAACCGCTGCTCAGTATTTGATCAAAGGAAAAATTGACAAAAAGATTATTGAATATCAAATGGGGGGGCATATCTACTTCCAAAAAAAGCTAGATCAACCGCTTGAAGAAAAAATACAGGAGTATCTGCACGAAGCAAAGAGGTTCTTCAAGACGATCTTTCTCCAATAAGACGATTAAGGAATAGTTATCCACAAATTATCTACTATTTTTTTATGGCTTTATATCAATCCATTCTAATAATATAAAAATATAGGATATCTCATAATATATATGTATTTTTCTATAGGTCTTGACAATTCTTTTTTGTTGGTTTATATTAGTACTCATGAAGATCAATAAATTCTTTTTTAACAAAGAGAAAACAATGTATAAGAGATCAGAAAGCAAGAAGTTAGAGTTTATTCAATTTGTTGGAGATCAGTTTAGAGAGCTTAGCCGTAAGAATCTTGGCTTACCTATGAAGCTTTATCATCTTTAAATCGCATTAAGAAAAAAAAAGAGCATCACTACCGCTCGTATAAGGGGACGACGAGTAGTAATGCCCTTTGCATACATTATCAGAAATAGTTTTTTTTGTCAAGAGCTACCGTTTTTTTATTTGATACAGAGCCCCAAATCCATTAGTTGAAGTAAAAATTTTATTTCCTAGAGTTGTGAACTTCTCTTCATATAATTTTTTGTATTTATCGCGTTCCATACGAGAAATAACGACAAACTGTATGTCATATTTATCGATAAGTTCTCTTGTTTTTTGTATATCTCTTGATTCATAAAGATCAATTATGTCTGGAATACGTTTTCCAACGACATCTGATGATCCACGCCACAACCACTCATGTACCCACCATCCCGCAACAGTTGGAAGCCCAGTATAAGAAGAGATTCTTTCAAAATCAGTATATGAGTCGCCCTGCGCCTCCAAAATAACTGGTTGATGTTTGATATTGTCATTCAGGAAATCGACAATCTCTTTATCTTCTGGATAGAATGCTTCAAGCCATCGTATCCCATTGAGCTGAGGTATTTTTTTGAGATTGCCGTAATAGGCGGGAAATGAATAAAATGGATATATAAAGATTAATGCGAAAAAAAACACAAATACGAGAGATAATATAAATCTGACATTTTTTCTTAAAAGCAAAATTCTCATAAAAGTATAGGAAGACGCAACACCCATAATCATGAAAGCTTGATAGCCAAGCTTGAACATCGTATTTGCTCGGAAGTGAGCAGGATAAATATCTTTGATATAGAAGAACTCAGGTATAAAAATAAGAAGTGTTCCAAAGGTGAAACAAACAAATACAAAATCATCAATGGCTGTTTGAAGAAGAGATGGTTTAAGAGTTTGTTTCTGTTGGAAGTACTTTAGAAGAAGAAACAAGGCAAAACATACCCAGAAAAACCCCCATAAAACAAAAAGCATCCAGATGGGATCCGGTTGACAATTACCTTTTTCAAATAAAAACGGACCAAATTTACCGATGGATACAAGAAAATCAGGACTGCAATTTACTCCAATCCCTGAGACAAAGGGAGAGAAATGAGAAGAGAAAGGAAATGAAAACAGCAGAAAAGATCCAACAACAACTCCCATGTATAAAAATAGATTCCGGCTGAAACCAAATATAACAATCAAGAAAAAACCAGTCAAGAGTATATAGATAGGCCCATCAAAGGCATTTGTCATATAATGGATTGCGGTCATGAAACCCAGGAAGATAGTAGAAAGGAGTAGGTAGTTAGTAGTAAGAGAGTGAAATATTGACTGCGGTTGGTGTTTGTGACTTAATGGGAGTGGTTTTTGATGCTGTGTATCTGTTTGAGACCGTCTGATAAACATAATAAACAATATGGCGAGTGTCAGCAATACAAAGGGTATATCAAATACATGTCCATGTAAATCTGCCACCACATAGGAATAAGAAGGAAATTCATGGATCGTGAGAGGAATAAATCTTGTTGCGTTAGGATACCAATATTTTGTTGGATTATACCCGGTTAGAATCTTCCAGAATGGGACAGGAGCATCTGCGTTATAACCTGAGGTAAAAAGATAGATCGTATGAAGATTTCCTGCAAGATTGACGATAAAACTACCTATAATACCGCCCAAAACAGCATGTTTCATCGATTTATAAAACAAGTATATGATGTTTCCCGCAAGGGAAAAAACCATTGTGATTGCTTGCGCAAAGATGGTTGCAAGAATAAGGTTGTATCCTATAGAAGATGGGATGTCAGTAAGCTTTATAAGGACTGCTCCTGTCAAATGACCAAAGTAATAATAGTTGATGGGGTTATTTCCTGCCAACCACATATCAAGAGGAGGAAAAAACTTTGAACGTAGGATTGAGTTCATAAATCCATAATCCATAAACTTTTCTAAACCTCTGACAGAAGGTTCTTGACCCCTGACATAAGTAAGAAAAAAAAGAGCAGCAAGAAATAGGATTTCTTCAAACAAAAAGATAAAGAAGTTCTTGTTTATCGATATAGGCGGGAGCAAGTACCCTTTTTTCGTACGTACAACGTACAAATAACCGATGAGAAAAACAGCCGCAATCAATATCAGATTGGCCTGCGTGAAGCTTAGTATTTTATATAATCCAAGAATAAAAACAACATAGCTTAAAAAAAGAATAGCTATGGTTTTTGCAAAAGGATACCCCTTGTCAAAAAAAGAACCAAATATACGCTTTGTAATAGGATACGCTAATATACCAAGAAAAAATAGATAGACATACCAATTTAAAGTCGTTAAAATCCACTCCATATCTCATTATTATAACGGGTAATGGATTGCATGTAGTACAAAATACGACGCAGGTTGCTTTTTTAGCTTTGAAATGAGAGAATAATAAAATGGACAGCAAGTTCATTCCGTCTTTACATGAGGCTCCTATTTATACATTTTGGGAAAATAGCGGCTTATTTAAAGCTTCACGTACAAACCCGGCAAAAAAACCGTTTTGTATAATTCTTCCTCCACCAAACGCAAACGGAAGCCTACACCTAGGACATGCGATGTTTACCTATGAAGACATCATGATACGCTTTCATAAGATGATGAAGGAAGAGACATTGTGGCTTTTGGGTTTAGACCATGCAGGGTTTGAAACACAGTATGTATTTGAGAAACACCTTAAAAAACAAGGGAAAAGCCGTTTTGATTATCAAAGAGATGAGCTTTTTGGGATGATATTTGATTATGTAAATGAAAACAAGAAGAATATAAAAGGGCAGCTTCGGCGGCTAGGGTTTGCTCTTGATTGGAGTAGGGAAAAGTTTACTATGGATCCCGCAATCATAGAGATAGTGTATGGAACTTTCAAGAAACTGTTTGACCGGGGATTGGTATATCGAGCAAACAGACTTATTAACTACTGTACTTTTTGCGGCACCTCACTTTCTGATTTAGAGGTAAATAATGTAGAAAAGGTAGGGGTTTTGCACTACATTAATTACCCCCTTAAAACGGGTGGTTTTATCCAAATTGCAACGACAAGACCTGAGACGATACTGGGAGATGTGGCTGTCATGGTGAATCCAAAAGATAAAAGACATAGGGGGGTAATTGGAAAAACGGTCATTTTACCCGTTTCAGGGAGAGAGGTTCCCATAATCGCAGATACATATGTTGACACGGAATTTGGTACTGGCGCGGTCAAAGTAACACCAAATCATGACTTCAATGATTTCGAAATTGGCAAAAAAAACAATTTACAGTATCCGCCTATCATAAACTTTGCTGGACGGATACAAAACACGAATACATCATATGATGGTTTGAAAGTGTTTGCTGCGCGGGAAAAAATCATTGAGGAACTGAAAGAAAAAGGATTATGGGTAAAAGAAGAAAAAAATAACATGGTGGTAAAAAGTTGCTACAAATGCGGACGAGTCCTTGAACCGCTACCTAAGGAACAATGGTTTATAAAAGTTAAACCTTTGGCTGATCGTGCAAAAGGATTGGTGAAGAAGAAAGAAATAACCCTGTTTCCTAAACGTTTTGAAAAACAACTCATTCGCATCCTTGATGAATTTATCGATTGGAATATATCAAGACAGGTGGTGTGGGGGATACGAATACCGGCATATAGGTGTAAAAAAATGTCAAATGTCCCCACTTCGCTAAAGCTTCGAGGGGCAAGCAAAAGTCAAAAGTGGTTCGTGAGTATTGAAAAACCTAAGAAATGTCAGATTTGTGGTGAATGTGATTTCATACAGGATGAGGATACGTTTGATACATGGTTTTCTTCATCACAATGGCCTTTTGCTACCCTTATGACTGAGGGAAAAAAAACATATGAATACTTTTATCCGACCGCAGTTATGGAGACGGGTCATGACATTTTACGAGCATGGGTGGCTCGGATGATGATGATAGGTGATTTCGTCACAAACAAACCTCCCTTTAAAACTGTTTTTCTTCACGGGATGGTACGGGATGCTAAGGGTCAAAAAATGAGCAAAAGTAAAGGTAATGTAATGGATCCGATCCAATTGGTAGATAAATACGGCGCTGATGCATTACGCGCTGCACTCATTTTCGGTACAAAAGAAGGAGGAGATGTATCGCTATCAGAAGAAAAAGTAAAAGGCATGAGGAATTTTGCAAATAAAGTATGGAATGTAGGACGATTTATTGAGCTAAACTCCAAATCCCAAAATCCAAATTCCAAACAAATTCCAAGCCCCCAATCAAAAATTATTGTTGAGCTAGAAAAAGAAGCGACTGAGTTGAAAAAGAAATACATGAATTATATGAAGAGATATCGTTTTTCACAGGCACTAAACGACCTACATGAGTTCATCTGGCACAGATTTGCTGATTATTATATCGAGCAGTTGAAAGAAGAACTCAAAAATGGTAACATACAAGTTCTTGATACATTGAAATGTGTGTATCTTGATAACATTAAGATGCTTCATCCATTTATGCCTTTTATGACTGAGGCAGTGGGGCAGGTATTTTACGGCAAACAAACATCCTTGTTACAAATTGGATTTACTTAATATGGCAACCAAACGAACGTATCAGCCTAAAAAAAAGAAGAGAATACGAAAGCACGGATTCATGAAGCGCATGAGCACTCATGATGGGCGAAATGTGTTAAAAAGAAGAAGACAAAAGGGAAGAAAAAAATTAATTGTTGTCTAAGCTTTTAGATTATTATTACTTAATATGGAATATATAAGCAGTGTTTTCAATGCTCTCTTCTTCAATCCGATTCTCAATTTGTTAGTTGGTTTCTATAAACTATTTACTCTCATTAAACTACCCGGAGCTTTTGGATTCTCGATAATTGCTCTTACTTTATTTGTACGCCTTCTCCTTCATCCATTTTTTAAGCAACAAATGGATACGGCAAAAAAAATGCAAGATATTAAACCTCACCTTGACAAACTCAATGATAAACATAAGAAAGACCCCAAGAAATTACAGGAGGAACAGATGAAGCTTTATCAACAAGCAGGGATCAATCCAGCCTCAGGTTGTCTTTTTATGATTATCCAAATGCCAGTTTTTATCGCTTTATATCAAGTATTGGGTAAATTTTTAGAAGGTCATATGGTCAAAACGGTCCTGGAGATCAATAAGGCTCTTTATTTTTCTTTTTTAAAATTCAAAACGATTGATCCTTGGTTTTTTGGAATAAATCTGGTGACTACTCCTGAAAAAGCCGGAAGCGTCTTTTATTATCTTGTACCTGTTATAACCGCACTATTACAATATCTGCAGGTGCAAAGCTCAACGCCAATGGTTTCTCCAGTTAAAGTTGACGATTCAAAGGGATCCGCCTCCGCCAAGACTTCGGCTGATGAAGCAAAGAAAAACGATGGGGGAGATTTCCAAAAAGCAATGAACACTCAGATGAAATATATATTTCCTCTTATGATTGGATGGTTTTCTATGAGAATGCCTATTGGTTTATCGCTTTACTGGAATATCTTTTCATTGTTTAGTATAATCCAGTACAAACAAATTAATAAGAAGAAGGCAAATAATAAATAGAGTTTTTAATTTATCAATTAATTCAAATATATGGATAAAACAACGGTGGTAAAAGCAGAGACAGAAGAACTATTAAAAAAATTAGTGGAAGCATACACTTTAGAAGTAAACGAACAGGAAGGCGCATTTCAGATCATTATCAAGACTGAAGAAGCTCCAACTATAATCGGACGCCACGGAGAGACCATACGAGCGATCCAAAAGATACTTGAAGTTATCTTATATAAAAAACTTCAAGAATCAGTACATGTCCTTATCAATGTAAATGATTATCGTGAAAAACAGCAGGAAAGGCTTGAGTACATGGCTTCTCAATACGCAGATAAAGTCAACGAGTCCCGCCAACCTGAAAATGTGTTTCACCTTTCCTCATATGAAAGGCGGATTATTCACCAATATATAACTTCAAACTATCCTGATCTTGCAAGCTACTCAGTTGGAGAAGGACGTGACCGCAAACTTGTGATAGACTTGAAAGAGAATGCACCCAAAACAGAAAGCACAGAAGTTTAATCCGATATTTATTCTTTTCCTTCCTGCGATATTTGTATTTGACGTTGTATATTATATGTATACTCGGTCTACCTGTTTTCAATGTGGAAATATGGGTGAATTTATCAAGACTTCTTCCCTCACTTTTTACACTTTAAATCAAACCGTACAGATGCTTTTCGCTAAAAAAGTCACAAAGTAGATGGTGTAATTCTGCTCAAGAATGCTACAATATACCTATGGCAGCAACAAACCCGGAACATCATACAGGAGCACCGACAGAAAACGACACATTAAAAGCTGAGGTAGCAAGACAGTCCGCATCACAGCTCGTTGATGAAGTAAAGAAGATAGGAAAGATGGCCGGTGAAGTCAAACGCGCCGTGGATGCTTCAGTTGATGCTGCAAGAAAGGCTCCTGACACGTTTGAAGGAGACAAACAAGATAAAGATACTGCACGAGGTCGAGCTCACAGCGTGCAACGAACAGTAAAAAAAATCTTAATGGCAGCAAGATTCCCTGATAAATTAAAGCCAATCCCTGGAGAGGACGCACAAAGAGAAGTCGTGACACCGATCGCTTCTTCACTTCTCAAACAGTTAAGTAGTCGCATTGATCCGGAATATGATGTATCAGAACAGACAGCCCCTTATCTACATCAAATCATAGATAAGGTACTTAGCGGAGGGATAGCAAACGCTGATGATCTGAAAATTGAGCTTGATAAGCTAAACAACCTTAAGCTTGTGAATCCGGACCTGTATAAAGAGGTACAGGAATCATTTGTTGAGGTCGCAAAAGATACAGGAGTGAGTGAAAAAGATGCAAAACAGAAATTTAATGTTGAAGAGCCACCTGTAGAACAAACCCAACCCACGCCTGACAAACCAGCAGACCTGCCACCGCAAGAATTAACACCTGATCAACAACGGGAACTTATGAATAAAGCAAGAGAAATGCAGGCGAGAGAGATGCATGGAGAAGGTAGAACTGAGTTTGATGCTTCATGGGGGCGTTATTTTTCTGATTATTTTTCTGTATCAGACCAACCCCTTTTAAAAGCCATCTTTGACCCTGAAGAATTTAAATCATATGTTGAGACTGCTAAAGAAGAGGTTGCAAGACAGTTGGGATTGGCAAAAACCGATGATGATGTTGGAAAAAAGGTATCAAAAGATATAGAGCGGGGTGTGGTTGAACTATTTGGTAAGCTATATACACGACTTGACCATGAACGGGCAAGTGAATTCTTTGAGCAGATAGAACAACAAGACGTAATGTCAGGTATCTTGCCTGCTAAAAATGCACTGAAGCGGCGACTGGAGAAGTTGGCAACAGCTCTTCACCATGATGGAGATTTGGGTTTATTTAAAGATGGAGAGATAAAGTCTGAGAATTCAGATATACCTTTTAAAGACAAAGAGGGGAAAGTAAGACTTAAACCACGACTTCTTATCCATCCATATCCTGAAGCAAAAAGGGCATCGACCTCAGACTTCATACACTATCTTGATTTAAAGATTGACACATATATTGATACGCGCAAATATACTCACGATGCGCGAGCTATTTTTTTACATCCAGTTGATCCAGAAAAAGGTTTTTATTCACAACTTGCCCGTTTTGCCGAACAGATGACGACCGTTGATTTTGATCAAATGTTTCTGCTTCCTGATGCCGACATCTTTCAAAGCGCACTTCTGCTTTATGATAAACATGTTGATGAGATGTTTGCAAAAAATGATTGGCGTCATGCTCCGACCATGTTTCAACCAAAATCAGGAAGTCATCGAAATCAGCTAGAAGAAGACGTATTGCATAGATTAAAACAAATGTATGGAAAAGATGTGAGTGATGCTCGACTTGATGCCGCCGTCACCATGGCTGTTGGAGCATCAAGAGGAATGTTTTTGACAGAGATAGAAAAAGCGGCTTTTGCCGATCCGCATGTAAATGAAGATGGAAGCATAACGTATGCGAGCTATTACAATAATGACACTTCAGCTCTTAACGCTTTTAATCCTATGCATACGTTTTTGCGCTTTCAGGGAGTCAGAAGCACAGATCCTATCTTATTTATGCCTGTTGAAGGAGATAAATTTCAAGGATCAGTCTTTACTGATCATCGAACTATGTGGAAAAACATGATGGCATATAAGGATGCATTTATAAGCGGTCGGAAAGGTGCCGGTTTAAAAGAAGGAGAGGTATTGTTTGCAGACTACCTTATGAATATCGGAAAAGTAGGAGGTCCTATGGAGCGGAAAGGTTGGAGAACTACCTACATATTACAACCTCTTTATTATAAGGATAAAAAGGGTATAACAGAGGGAGAACAAACAAGTGAAATTTTTGATCATGTACATACGTGGCAAAGATTTGAAAATATCGGTTATGAGATAGCACAAGACTTTGTTACAAAACTGAAGCCTGATTTTAAGGGGGCATATGCAGGAGGCGCGGGTTTAGCAAACGAACGATACGTAGACCAAAAAAAGGCACTTTTTAGCTACATATTTGACAGATATTTTACTGATCAGAAAGACACAACAACAGTAGATGCATATTTAAAAAACATTAGAAAAAACGCTGAGGCGGAAGTATGGAGAAGTATCAAGGAAGGCAAGGCGCCAGCTCCAAATGATGTAAGGGCAGAGATAGAGTCTCATGTCACTATGACATTTCTTAACCGGACTCTTTCTCGCTTGGTAGCTCAACGAATTCCCTCTAAAATCCTTCGGATAGATCGTGACCGGATGAGTGAAGCTGGAAAAAGCAGATGGCGTACCATCGCTGAGGAGATGTTTCCTGAAAAGGAGGTTGGAGATAAACAATCTGAGAAGTTTGACATGGTAATAAAAGATCTTCTTTTCGCTGAACAACTGCTTAGATCTGAAGTAAGCGCAAAGATGAGAGAGATAAAAAAACTACCCGAAAGTGAACACTGGAAGTTTGGCCATATTTCATATGAACTAACCCAAGAGACTGCAAGAGCTTTGCTTGCTGCAAAAGGATTTGATCAGGCACAGATAGATAAAGTATGTACTCTTCTTGGCAAGATCGAGACTCATTTTACCCATAATACGAATTTCTTGGATAAGACACTTCTTAAATTTGTACAAGCAGGGGATACTATTGTTAAAGAATACAAATTTACATTTGGACTTGAAGAGCTTGATATGAGTTTTATCCCGTGGAGAGCTGCCGGAAACAGGATGTTACCGCGTGCAATAGGAGACATATCGGTTACAGAAAAAGCAGTCGCAGGAGAAATCATGAAGCTACCCGCGACTTTGAACAAGATAGCGATAGATGGTAAGCACGACTTTTCTCCTATCCTTGAAATCTGTGAAAAAGTGTACGGCTCCATGGAGGGTATCATCGGTCCTGATTATGCTCACAGACTAGTACATCACATAGCAGCAACTACTATAAACTATTTTAAAAAAGATACGGTAGCCAGGTGGGCACATGGATTATTTGGTATAGGACGGAGAAACTCTCTTGCAGCGGAGCGAGCAGGAGGAAGTTCAAGAGTATGGGAATGGGATAGTACTGATATAGATCGTTTTTGTGTTGCACTTGAATCAAGAAGTGTTCTGCCAAATAGCAGTAGAAATCCATCGAATCCAAAGCCTGAGTATGCTCCTATTTATATCAATCGGCACTTTTTTGGAAAACCAATCAAACTTCCCATGGAAATCAAAATGTTTGGAAGATCTATTCCACTTTTTAGGAAGCGCAAACCTGACTTTGCATGGACTATAAAGAATTTACGTGATAAATTTGGAGGAAATTGGAAAGATATCGCTTTCGATATGGTAAACAAATACATACCATTTGTTATTGCATGGCTATTATTAAAATATATAAAAGATGCACTCGATGAATCAGAAGGAAAAAAGAAAAAATAGTATTAATCCTGTATGATATAAGTATGATACGGAACATAACATTAATTAGCATTTTTTGTTTGTTTTTTCTTCTAAAATCAAACGTTTTAGCACAGTCTCCTACTTCAAGCTGTCCAGGGTTTAATGGAGGACCAGAACCACTGATGTTGGGTGTTAACTGTGGCGTAATAAACAGTAGTAATCCCTGTAGTGCGAAATGTTGTGCCGAACAACCCTTTTCAGTACACGCGTCAATACCTGGAATATTTAATGTTCTTCCTGGTGCTCAAGATGTTGTTGATGATTTTTTGAGAGACAAATTAAATCCAATACTTGAATATAAAAGGCAGGTTACTATGCAACCGTGTATCAATATGGGTAGTCCTACTACCCCCGGAGATCTTTCAAATGCAGCCTGTGTTTGTTTAGAACCTACTCCAGCCACCTTATCTGCAATACTTAATTTGTGTCAGAATATAAAAAATACAAATGAGAGAGATGCATGTAATAATTGTTTGCAAGGAAATACTTCTGACCGTAAGGTAGGTGTATGGACGGGTATCGGTTGTGTATATAGTGATATAAATGGATTTATTCAACATACTCTTTTAGGTTGGGGTATAGGGTTGGCTGGGGGAATATCTATGCTATGTATCCTCTATGCGGCTTTCATGATGCAAACATCCAGAGGTAATGCAGAGGTGGTAAAAAAAGCTCAACAACTCATGACTTCATGCATAACAGGTCTTATGCTTATTATATTTTCAGTATTCATACTCAGATTAATTGGAATCACAATCCTAAGAATACCCGGATTTAACTAAGTTGAAGTTTATTTTTTCTCTCCTTGTTCAGTGGGATTATCCGATTTAGCTTTATATCGAGCCGTATCAGGCGCAGGCATTCCGCTTGTTCCTATCATCTGACCAATTGTTTTACCAGTAATCGCACTGAGACCCATACTTAAAGTACTTATTTGGCCAACCAAGCTCAGTCCTCCACCAGCCGCAGAACCTGCGCCTCCAAAGAATGTCCCTAAGCCAAGATTTATTGGAAGAGGCTTTATGCCGAGTGAATCCTTAACTAGTTTTACAAGATCAGGTATCATAAACATTATTCCTAACCCCAACAGTGTTGAAAATGCCAAAGGATCAATGCCTAGCAAAAAGGGTGGAAACCAGAAGTCGCCAGGATAGGCAAGAGAGTTCATAATGACGTTTCCAACAAGAAACACAGTAATAATCACAGGAAAAGTAAGTAATTCAGCGAGAAGATTCTTAAACCAAGTAGTAAAACCGGACTTTCCAGGTATTGCATCAATAAGAATAAAAAGTGGAGCGGTTACGATTAAAAATAATATTTGAAGATATGCACGAAACAACATAAAAAACACACGAAATACCAGAGCAATAATAGTAAAATAGATAACTAGTCCTATGATGACTCCGGCACCATATAACATAAGATATGCAAATATTGCAGCAAAAAGAGTCGTTGAACCAACAGACAATAAAGTACTACCAACAAGTTTTCCTAAATTTATTCCAAATGTGGCAGCCTCAGCACCCATGTTATCAACTAATTCCATGACTTTAAAAGGATATGTGAGAAGTATTGAGAAATCTTTTATTAAAAAAAAGCCTGCAAATGCTCCACTCACTAATCTAAACACATTATTTACATATGTTGGAAATAGAGTCATAAAGGCAGTTCCAACATCAGTGATAGTTCCAAGAAATACATCACCTGAGATCCCAGTTAAGTTTTTTCTAATTGGTTGGAAAGAAAGATATATGTTCCAGGGCGTTGCTGATAAATATTCATTTTGCATACTACCTACATCGTAATTGGCGCCTCCATTACTTAAAATTGATATTATTATTGCGATTAATATATACATTAGATCAATCAAGAACCCGGCAATTGCAAAGGAAAAAGTTATAAGCAGAAGTGAAGTTACGATCTTGGGAAGTGCATTCTCAACAGAAATGACTGTTTGAGGATTAATTTTCGTACGAAACATAATCATGAAACCAATTGAAACAAGGATAATGACAAGGATAAGATATGCGATATCCCTAAATATTTTCCATACATTCATAAGAGGCTTTATTGCTCCAAATCCCATACCTTCAGACGCATATGATTTGGGTACAAATCCAGCATCTTGAAGATTGGTATATACCCAGTATATGCCTGATGCAGGTGGGTTCGCAAAAGGTATAGTGATAAGTTTAGAGAGATATCCTGAAACACTTTTTGAGACGTTTTTATCACCATCACTAGGATTATCTGTACATGCTTCACCGCTAAAAAAACAGGTATGCATGCGATAGATAAAAAGAGCGATTTTACCACTCTTCTTAGCATTAAGCTCCTTATTATTAAGCGCTTTATAAATCTGTTTTCTTGCCAGTTGAGTGACATTTTTTGGATTGTATTGTGGTTTATTTTTAGAGAAAAATGAAGCAAAAATCCCAATAATAAAAGCGTAGACTATAAGTACAATTATAGCTTTTTTGCCAAAATTAAAACATGAACGAAATAACTGTTTTACCATCGGTATCATATTTTATTCTACATCATTTAAACCCAAATCTATCCAGCGGAATATTTGGGTAATTAGTATTAAGCCACAGATCAAAGTCTTTTTTGTTAATATCCTTTGGCTCTTTAAGGGTAACGATAAAAATATCATTTGCATAGTCAAACGTAATGGTAAAAGAATCTTCGCTAAGGGGAGTTTTTTGTCGAAGCTCCCTTTTTTGGACAGCAAGATCAGTTTCTTCTTGAGGGATGTTTTGTTTTTCAAGTCCGCCGGTAAAGGTGGGGGCAAGGGGGGGAAGGGTTGGGAACGTATCGGGTCCCTGAGGTTCTTCATGAGGCGTAATATTAAGTTCTAACGGTTGTTTTGGTTCAATGAGTGTTGGAAGAGGAAGCTTAGTAGGTTTAGGTTGGGATGGAGTTTGTTTTTTTGTCTGTGGTATGAAAAGGATGATCACTATCAAAACAAGAAGAAATATAAAGGGAACGACGTAATAGAGTTTTATGTTTGAGTTCATATTATTTTTTTACTCCAAAAGCTGCGATATATTTAGGAAATGGATAACGACTATTTTCATTTATGGGTGGAGTAGAGTTTTTACCATAGTAGGGGTCAAAAGCGTATATGTTGCCCTCCTCATCTATATCAGTGATCCAGAAATAATGTCCGCACCCGGCTTCACAATAACTTGCAAGTGCAAATATGGTCCACCCATTGTCTAAGTATGATCTAAAATCATCAATCACATCCTCCGCAATATATTTTGTAGCACTATAGGGGAGTATATAATCTGATGTTTTTACTCCATGACTACTTAAAGTTCCCTTAGCTACACCAAGACCTGTGCCACAACCTGCACCACCCACTGATTTATATATATCTACCACCTCAGGGGGAGTGTATTTTGTATCGATAAAGCTTGAAAGGATCATAGCAACAGTCGTTGGGCCACATCCGCCTCTGCAAATACTGCAGCTTTCAGTCAGCGGATAATCATCATATGGTCCATCACATTGGGGATAGTAAATATATCCTCCATATGATTTAGGAGAAGAAGAACTGGAAGAACTTTTTGGTTTTTCCGTCACCCTCGGAGTCACTCCTCCCGTAACCATCACCGGCGGACGGATCATAAGACCAAACAAGGTAAACAGATCGGTAAGACCTTGTTCAGGGCTCTTGGTGACATAGGGAGTCTGTACTTCCTCCATGGTCTTATCCGAGATGATGGTGGTCTTGATATTGTCTACAAGGCGAGGATATCCTTGAGTCTTTGCCCACTTAGCAAATGAGGCATCAGCCTGAGGAGTCTTCCGGGTGACAACAAGCTTAGAGAGGTTGGGAGCATAGTCAAGGATAAAGTCCTCTTCTTCAAGAGGAAGAGAGAGGGAAGATTGTACTTCCTTCAGTGTTTGTTGTGCTTCCTGTTCTGTTTTCTGTTCTGCCTCTTTCCTTGCCTTCTGTTCTCTATCCTCCTCTACAAAAGAGGAGTTAGAAGAAGAGGAGGAAGAGAGAGATGAGGAGTATCTCTTATCTACTTGTACAGCTGTTGGAAAGGGAGTTGGAAAGGGAGAGGTTATCGAGGAGGACTCAGGCTTACTCTTTAGTAAAGATTGAATAAAAAATATACCTATCACAAGGATAAAGAGTATGGAAAGTGCAATGACAAGGTATTTTTTTGAGTTATTCAT